>NZ_JAKUML010000009.1 GCF_022601685.1 Acinetobacter sedimenti | reverse complement strand
TGTGGGGTTACCCATGTGAGAGTAAGTCATCGCCAGCTTTTAATTTCAAAACCCCCCACCAAAAGGTGGGGGGTTTTTATTGGATAGGGATTATCTAATAATGCTAATACAGGCACTAGTGAAGTTTTCTTTTGCCCTTTTAACTCTCTAATCGCAAATTCTGCTAATGCTTTTTCATGAGCGAGTAAGTAATTAAAAACGCTTGTGTATTTTGATCTGCATGTAGATTAATTCGTTCAAAACTAAGCATAAATGGTTGAGTGCCACATTTAAGCAAGTACATTTTGACTTTCCATGGTAGTTTTGCCATCACTATGCCTGTAACTTGAGCTTGAAATTTGATATGCGCCCTACTAGATGCATTTTGTCCTTGTTTAACTAAGAATTCTTGCAACTTGTGCAGTGTTTGGGTTTCTAATTGTGCTAAATATTTCCATTTTTGCTGTTAGTCAGCCGAACGACTATATTTCGATGCACTTTGAAAAACTTGTTCGCCAAGTATTTAGGATTCTAATGCAGTATTGAGATCCTGTTGAAATTGATGGTATGTCATATTTTATGCTCTTTAACAGAAGGTTGAATATTAGTTTTTTGCTTGAAAATGCCCAAAAAGTTGTTTGAGATACGTTTTTGGCATGGTAGTTCTTAGTCCAACTTGACCAGTATTGACAGGTTGTGGTTCATAGTGATAAGTGCCAAATAAATGATCCCAAATCATCAAAAATTCACTAAGATTTTTTCGACCAAAACCATGCTTATGATACCAACCATGAATTTCTGCGACTCCAAATAGATGCTTAAAAATACCTAAAGAGTTGTCTAAGTTAGCATGTTGAAATGCAAGATGAATAGCAGTTAAGCCCATCGATGCGCCAATGACATTTGCCGGTGCGCCCATTAGTGTCACACAAAGAATTCCTGGACCTGCCATTAATAGTGCACTTAAAGGATGGCGTCGTTCGCCATTAAGCCAATATAATCGTTCTGGGCTATGATGTAGAGCATGTAATTTCCATAAAAACTGTTTCTTATGACTTAGCCAATGCATATACCATAATCCAAAATCCATAATTGCACCTGCACAAAGGAATTGTAACCAGATCGGAAAATCTGTTGGTCAAATCACAGGTATATTGACAAAGTGGCGAAAGGTTCTGATGATTTCAGCTGTGAGAAAAATCATACCGATGCTAAATGTAGCATGTAAAATATCAACGATAGTGTCTTGATGGTCTTCTAACCACTTTTCTTCAAAGGGTTGGATTTTTTCTAGAGTTGCAACTATAAATATTCCTGTAGCAGCAATCAATGGTGTGTATGGCCAGTAGTCAAGCTTGCATGATGCGACCTCAAGTAAAGCATAGGTGCTTAACCCCATAATGACAGGGTAACTTGCGTATCGAATAGTCGATTTAATGAGTGATGGCATTATATTCTCCTTAGATGTACATATACGCACTATACGGACGTAATATCTAAGTTAAATTGAATAAAACAGCTATTGGTTTTTTATCTGATTTATTGAATAAAGAAAATAGGTTCTTTAATTTCCATGCGATCAGAAGGACGTACACCAAATAATTCAATACAAGTGAGCGTAAAGTGTGCTTGATCAGAAAACTCAGCTTGATACGTAATATCCACTAAAACCTGTCCTTGTTGCATTTGGATAAGTCCACACAAGGCGCAACCATTTTAGATAACTTCGCAAAGGTAATCCTGTTTTGTTCGCGAAACCAATGAGAAAAACGACTTTCTGATAATCCTGCGACTTGTGCTAAATATTGGCGATTTGGGATATTTGATTGTAAGACACCAGTGAAAAGTAACTCTAAAATATGTTGTAGTTTGTTTGATAGTTGTGGTCTGGATGGAACATCCAATAAATCTAAAAATTGAAATATGATTTGGTCTAAGGAGGCATTGGCGATAAAGCTTTGAGTGAGTTGTTGCTGTATGGGCGGTGGTATTTGTGTGATGTTAGTTGGTTCATTAAGTAGTGCATTAAGTCGTCTGGCTAGTGGGTGATAAGGGGCAATATAGATGGAGAGATAAGAGCCTTCGACCAACTGGTGAGTTACATTGGCAGGAATGAATAGCATTAGTGCATCATATAGTTTGTTTTTTGAGAGAACCTGAACGGTATGGGTTGGTTCAATTGCTATGGTTAATTGATGTGCACAATGTTGATGAGCCTGATTGTGACCAGATTACCCTAAAAAGGCTCCGAAACCGAATCCAATTGCTCGTTGTCCTATCCATGTTGCCATAATTTGTATTTTAATTTTGATTGCTTGTATTGAATGAGATTAGTTAAGTCGCTTGAGGTGGTTGTTGTCAAGGTTTTTTAAATCACTACACTTTGTTTGTCGTTTATTAAATAAATGTGATTCTAACCATTTTGAGCTGAATAGGAGATTCAAGCGTTAGAATTTTTTCAGGTTGTTTTTTTTGAGATATAGGATAGGCCGTAAAAATGAAATGGGTCTCAGTTCAAAGTTTTTCTTTTCCATATGAAGCACAAATTGCGAAATCACAACTGTATGCTGTTGGCATAGATTCTCGTATGGATAATGAACATACAATCAATATGGATTGGTTGTATTCCAATGCACTGGGTGGTGTGAGGTTGTTCGTTTTAGAGCGTGATTTTGAAAAGGCTAAGAAATTGCTTGAACAAGATTTTAGTGATGATATGGATCTTGAGTTTGGCGTGGAGAAGTTGCATTGTTCACATTGTCAAAGTAATCATGTTACTCCACACACTCAAGGGAAACGTACTGCTTATATTTTATTTATGCTTTTAGGATTTCCCTTATCTGAAGTGGATCATGGTTACCTGTGCCAGCAATGTAATCATTTTTTTAAAGCTAGAAATGACTTTGATTAAATTGACCACTTGAATTGTCAAATAAGTACTTTGGAACACAGTTCTTTTCTGCTAAAGTCTAGTCTGTTTGTGTATGAGCTATTCACTTACTAGCTCGAAAAAATCAAATTTTAATGTAAAGCTTTATGGAAAAAGCGAGGATAAAAATTGAAAAACTATCTATTAGCATTGTGTGCCTTAAGTAATATCGGGGTTGCGCATGCGCATATTGATGATTATTTACCTGAAGCAAAATTGACAGAATCTACGGCAAGCTTAAAGTCTGGCTATGTAGGTGCTGGTATTAGTCAAAAACTATTGCATGGTAATTTTGAATGGGTGAATCCTTATGGCATTGCCTATGCAAAAGCAGGTGTATTTATTAATGATGATCACGAGCCAGGCGTACAAGTTGGTTTTCGATTACCATATCATTTTACTGGAACTGATCAAAATGGTTATTATTTCGGTATTTATGCGGGGCATCTTGATAGTATCGAGTTAGAAGGTGAAACATTTACTCGATTAGGTGCTGGTTTGGATTTGGCATATGTAATGTTGGATGCGAATCGAATTAGTACTATTAGTCTAGGAATTGGTGCGTCTGAAAAGATTGAGGGAAAAAATGGTAGCGAAGCGGAAATGGAACCGCAGTTACAATTCGCCTATAGCTTAAGCTTTGGTGCTTTCTAGAATAGTTGTGCGATTGAATAAATTCATTTTTTGAGTGTGAGCGGTAGATGTTAGATCAAATTGCCCAGCTTTGGCAGGATTTTAGTAATCGACCTGATTTTTGGGCGATCTTGAGCATTGTTCCTGTAACGTCTTTTGTGACGTGGGCGCATGTATGGATGGCGCTTAAAATGGTATTTTACCCGATCCATTTTTGGGGCTTCCACCTCGGTCCTTTGCCAGTAGGTTGGCAGGGAATTGTGCCACGTAAAGCAGGTCGAATTTCTGGGATTATTACTGATAATACATTGTCAAAGCTTGGTTCTTTGAAAGAATTTCTTGAGGCAATGGATCCTGAAGAAATGGCTCGCATGATTGGTGAGCAAGTAGGTTTTGAGCTTGAGCATTTGATTGATGAAGTGATGCTTGAGCGCCGAGCAGTACTTTGGGAGAATCTACCTTATTCAATTAAGCGACGTATCTATTCTCAGGCACATCAGCAAATGCCAAATGTGTTGAAAGAACTTGTGACTGAACTGACTTATAATGTCGAAAATTTGGTTGATATGCGTAGTATGGTGGTCAACCAAATGGAAAATGACCGTAAGCTTATGGTCAAAATGTTCCTTAAAGTTGGTCAAAAAGAGATTAATTTTATTTGGCATATTAGTGCATTGATCGGTGCATTTTTTGGTATTTTCCAAATGTTTGTTTATGTCTTTGTGCCAGAGCATTGGACGGTGCCATTTTTTGCTGCCATTTGGGGTTTCCTAACCAACTGGATTGCAATTTGGATGGTTTTTAACCCTGTAAACCCTCACCCAATTAAGTTTCCTCAATTATTTACACGGACTGAGGGCTTGAAGTTTCCGTGGATTCGTCCAGTGATTCCTCGTATTGGGACTTATAATTTCCAAGGCGCATTTATGAAGCGTCAGGACGAGGTGTCGATTGTCTTTTCAGAAGTGGTAACGGCAGACTTAATTACCCTGAAATCAATCATGACGGAAATGATGTACGGTAAGCGTAATCACAAAACACGTCGTATTATCAAACGCCATATTAACGAGATTATGGAAACGCCTTTGGTGAGGACTTCTTTGCAAATATCCATTGGTCCGACAGAATATGCCAAACTAAAGTCTGACTTGATTGATCGTTCAATCGAAATTACGATGGTACCCGTGAGTGACCCAGCCTTTAATGAAAGTCGGGCGAAAAAGATTTTCACCATGTTTCGAGATCGGATTCGATTGTTGACACCACAAGAGTTTCAAAACCTGTTAAGACCTGCTTTTCATGAAGATGAGTGGATTTTGATTGTGCTTGGTGGTGTGACTGGTTTTGGTGCAGGTTTGATTCACTTATTTGTGGCATTTTTATAGCCTTCGAGCTACACTAGCCACGATTAAAATTTTTGAATTTCGTCAATTCTTTTCATATTTGATGATTGTGTTAATTTTTGATGATTGTATAAATCATTTGATTTAGATTTATTTATGAGGATGTTTAAGATGCGCATTATTTTATTAGGACCACCTGGAGCAGGTAAAGGTACACAAGCTCAGTTGATCTGTAAGCGCTACAATATCCCACAAATCTCTACAGGCGATATGCTACGTGCAGCTATCCGTGAAGGTACAGAACTTGGTAAACAAGCACAGTCTGTCATGGATAATGGTGGTTTGGTTTCTGATGAGTTGATTATTGGCTTGGTGAAAGAGCGTATTGCTCAGCCTGATTGTGTGAATGGTTGCATCTTTGATGGTTTCCCACGTACGATTCCACAAGCTGAAGCACTAGAGTCAGAAGGTATTACCATCGATCACGTAATCGAAATTGATGTACCAGATGAAGAAATCGTGCAACGTCTTTCAGGGCGTCGTCAGCATCCTGCTTCAGGACGTGTTTATCACATTGTTTATAATCCGCCGAAAGTTGAAGGTAAGGATGATGAAACAGGTGAAGATCTTGTACAGCGTCCAGATGATCAAGAGCAAACCATTCGTAAACGTCTTGCTTCTTATCATGCTGAAACCTCACAATTGGTAGGTTTCTATCAAGAGCGTGCAGAGAAAGAAGCAAATGCCGCAACGTATAACAAAATTAACGGCTTAGATCCTATCGAGAAAGTGCAGGAAAATTTATTTGCGATTTTAGATCAATCGAAGTAATTGCAAGTGATATAAAAAGCTCTATCCTCTGATGGAGCTTTTTTTATGCTAAATTGTTAGCTACTTCTCAAGTAATTGAATAAGGTCGTAGAAATGAAGTTTATGGTGATATTACTACTCATCGCTGCAATTATTATATTGATTGGGCTATTTGTTATGAGCGTAAGGCTACTAAAACATGCGCAAAAACAAGCAAGTACACATGAATCTGATGCAAATCAGTCTGATCAAAAGTGATCGTGAACTTTTGGTCAATTGACTCATAAATATGAGTAAACTTTTCGATAAGTGGAGTGCTTGTCTTAAGCTATTGTTTTTAAATATTAAAGCTATTCGATAAGTGGCAAAATATGACATCTTTCACAAAATAAAGGTGGTAATTGTTGTCTTTTTGCGCATAATATAAATGGTGTGAACTGGGCGTAATGGTTTTTTGCCAAAGTTAGTAATAGTGATGTAATACAACAACTAAACATCACATTAGGATGAAATGACGATGCAAGATGCATCGAGATAGGATGAGCACATGATCAAAAGCGCGAGCCAAATCTTTCCGTTATCTGCGATTTGTGTTGCAATTTATATTGCAACATGTTCGACCACTTATGCTTTAGAAAAACTTGATGAAGAAGATTTAGCGGAATCAACAGGTGAAGGGATTGCATTGTTACCTCAAGATTTTTCTATGCGGTTTAATGGTGCGAGTGATACTGGTTCTGGCGTTTTGGATACAGGTTATATTCGGTTAATTCCAGTTGGTCCTGTTTCAGCAGATGCTCAAGCAGATGGTTTTAAAAAAGCTGATGTGTATTTGTATGGCTTGTCACTTTCTCAATCGGCTGCAAACTATGGTGGCAATCGTACAGCTGCAAATTGGGGCTCATCATTTGGTCGTGCTATAGACTCTTGGGGTAGTGCGGACAATCCATGGTTGATTAAAACAGTGACCGCAACTGGAGTGCCTGACTTTGCGGGGAATACGAATAATACAGTGCCATACATTACACTTGAAGCGCCATTGTATGAAGTAGATGTTGCGAACTCTGATGCTCAATCTGCTTATAATTTAAAAATGAATATGTGGCTTGATGCTTATCAACATGATTCAAATGTTGCGGAAGTCTTAAATACAGAAACGGGATTGAGTAATCGGTTGCGTTTAAATGTTGCGTTTGATGGCTTTAGTGTTAATGGTAGTAATCTTAAGGTATTTAGTACTTTAGATGGTGTAACTTCAGCCAATATGACCCAAGGCTTAGATCCTTCTTATAATAAAACTTTGGGTATGGCAGGTTTAATTCGCATTAATTCAGGTGATACCTCTAATCTACGTGCAACGATTGTTCAGGGGGCTGTTTCTAGATCGGCATCTAGCGGTGGTACTGGCGCAACGATCACAAATCCAAATACACTTGCCAATAACTATTCAGGTTCGGATTTTACGACTTCATATCTTCCACTAAATATGAGTGGTTTTGGTAATAATATTTGTGGTTCTTCGACAAATAACAACGGTAAGTCAGGCGCTAATAACTCTGAACACTGTATGACTCGAGAGGGTTTTCGTACCATTACCACCACTGCTACAGCAACCAATAGTTGGTCGAAACCAGCATCCTTGCCGAGTGTGCTTAAAATCGGTACTCAGGAGATTGGGAATGCAGGTAGCTCTCCAGCGTTTGGAGGTAATGCACCAGTATTTAATGCAACAAGCTCGTCTGGAACATCTGACGGTATTTATATTTATGGTCTGAATGCCAATCTCGTCTTAGGTAGTTTGTATCAGCCACTGATTTTTAATACGGATGATGGTAGCAACTTCTCTATGGAGTTGACTCGTATCCCTAATCAAGCCAATATCTATAAGAAAATCTATACGGATTACTCGGGAGCGGATCCAACATATTTAGGTTCCACCTGTAATGTCCACCAATGTGGTACGGAGCAGTCTTTTGCTGGGGTGGATTATCAAGGTTCTGATGCGACGCATAGTAGTATTACGATTGGGTCAACGGTATATGATGCGGCAACAAATACGCTGTCTGCACACAAGGGTGCGGATGCGATCGGTATCTCATTTGGTGAAATGCAAAATGCAACAGGGCTTTCTGCAAACAATACGCAAAGCTACAAGCAAGTTTACCAAGCAACACGGACGTGTAATACAAACATTTTGGGAAATTGTAATGGTGGTTGGGGAGGGTGGAGTGCGTGGAATAAAATCGCCAATACAAAATATACGCAAAATACCAATGGGCAGATTTATAAGTCTGTCACGAATGTGCCTGCTACAAATACACTGAATGTAACGCCTAGAAGTATAGATAATAATTTAGGTTCTGCTGTGATTGATGGTGTGTTGATTCAACATTTAAAATTTACAACCACTGGTTTGAACTAAGGAAGGTTAAACCATGTATAAATATTTGATTCTATGCTTGCTCACTTGTTCTGCTACAGTAACTGCAGGGCTAGAGAGTCTTGATGATGGTGAACTACATCATGTTGAGGCACAAGCTGGTGCTGATATTGCACTTAAGCTGACTTTAAACCATACAGCTAATGCTGTTTTTGATACCTCAGTATGCCCAGCAAACCAACTGGAATATTGTCGTTTAGGGATTTCCTTAAACAATCGTTATCATGATGGAAGTCTGGATACTATAGATGCAACAACTGGTGTTCGGACACCATCGACTACAGGTCGAAAAGAATGGCTTGTATTCAAAGGCATACAAGGTACGATCAATATACAAAAGTTGATGTTAGATGCCACAGATATTCAGTTTAGTGATAATAGTGTGAAAGCTGCAATACAACTCGGTTTTGATGAAAATTTCCCGATACACATTCGTAATTTTGGTTTTCAGTCGCTCTCATTGGAGCGAGATGATGGGCCAAATGAAGTTGGTCCAGGCTACTTGCATGCGACAAAGTATACAGCAGCAGATGGGGCATTTGATGCAAATAACCCATTAACAGGGACAGGTCGGGAAAAAGGTTTTATCGGTCTGAATATGCATGGGAATTTAGCAATTGATGGAAACATCAAGGTTTTTGGTTGTGGTGGTCATCCACGTTGTTAATTAGATTGCAAGGATGAAGGGAAAAACAATGAAAATAGATCATCATAAAACAAAGCGTACTTTTGCATTCACTGCACTGGTATCGTGTGTAATGCTTGCGCATCAATCTGCCTTTGCGTTACAGGCACTTGAAGATCAAGACCTAAGACAAGTCGACGGTCAAGATGGTATTGCGCTACAAACAGAATATTCACAAATAGAAATTGACCAGCTGTATTGGGAAGATCAGGCGGGTACGGCAGGAAATTCTGAACAATCGTTACGTGCTGTGGCAAATGATGTCAAAATTCAGAAGAATCAAAGCTATCAATCAGGTAATTATAGTCTTGGGGCAACATACGAGATTGATACAGGCTCTGATGCTAATGATAAAGCTGGTATTGATTTGAAAATTACATCGCAACCAGCAACAGTGTCTATAGGTAGCTTTCAGCTTTGTGCTCAGACACCGACAGTTTCATGTAATGCAAGTCTTGGTAATTTTGCGATGCAAACAGGCTCACCTTTGCAAATCGCTTTGGTGACTACGGATGGTCTGTTTAATAAAGATGCACAGGCACAGCTAAAACTGGGTTTGCAAAACATCAATATTTATATGGGATTAGCTACAGCAGTTGCTGATGAATACAATCAATTGATATTGAAAAATACTAACTTTAATTTCTTTGGAAAGGGTGTTGCCTATATTGATGATGATAAAGGATTTGTATTGAATACCAATGTAGGTTCGCTATCTGCTTCAAAGGCTCAAGCTCCTAATGAAACCTATGGTTATGTTGATTTTGAGCGAGTGACGGACCCAGATCAAACTGGGGCTACGAATGGTACATACGGCGGAACAAGTTCTGGTATTAATTTGGAGTTTATGACTAAGACAAATGCCGAAGTGGATCCAACGACTCCTGTATATTCAACAGCTGATGCAAAAGGTTTGATTCGAGTTGGTGCGAGTGGTCGTATTGTCAATGGAGCTGTGCAAGTGCGTGGTGTGAATGCCAACGGATTAGGTGCGGGTGATAATGTACTTGGCTTTGCAAGTGCTGCAACTGAAGCCTCTCCAACTGCAACTGGTGCGGATGCAACAGTCATGGGGTCTTCTGGTATTGGGCTTCGTATTCGTGGTGAATTCACGGCGAGTGGTGATGGAATGCTTGGGGGCGATGACTCCAAAGCGACGACACTTGAGATAGGTGGTGCAGGTACCAATACGTTTGGTTTTGAGTTTGGTGAGTTAAAGCCATTAGTTGTTAACTCAACTGACCGAGCTTATTTTGATAGTGGAAATATTTATCTTAATGTGGCAAATACGAAACATCTTACTTTACCTGAAAATACGATTCTTCGCACATCTCGTTTTGGTGGAACAACAAATACATACCTTACCGAGGCAAATGATTATATCCAACAAATTCATAATTTAAGTGTGAATCCGTATAGTTTGGTTCTTGCAATCCGTGGTGCTGAGTTTCAAGCATTATCAAAGCGTGGACGGTTTACTTCTAGTAGCGGTGTAAGCAATGGCAATGCCATTGGGGCTAATGCAGGTAAGCAAAACCAATGGGGTTTAGGACTACCATTTTATAACTTGAATGCGAATATGGCGATGTACTCTACAGAGTATACTGGAGATGTATTTGGGCTAGATAATACGACAGATACAGTGACCAAAACGGCAGTGTCAAATTCAGAGCGGTTAGGCTTTTCATTAGCGATGAGTGTTGAAGGGCGTAATAACGATGGTTCAAAAACGACGTCAATTTTAGTCATAGATGGTGGTGATCGAGATGGTAATCTAGCAAATGGTATTACCCCAAATGAATATTATTTTGGCCTACGCAATATTGATATGTTACTGAGTGGTTCGGGAAGTGTAGGTTTTGAAGATGGTAACTTCAATATGCATTTACCAAACTTACTTATGGTGATGGCTGCAGAAATTGCTGCAGGATATTTACCTGGTGCTACGAATAAAACCAATGGGGCTTTGATACCTGTGACTAATTTTAGTCTTCCAGATGATGTGTTACTTGGCTTGAAAGTAAAGCTATTGGGTGATATGAATTTTGCGTTGATCCCAAATAATCAGATTTCCGCAACAAATGGAAATCAACTCTCTATTGTTGGTGAGTATGACTTGCAACAAGGAACAATACAGATTAGTGACCCGATTGATGGATCAATGATTGGATTTGATAATATGTCGGGTTTGATTCGTTTTAATAACGCAATTGAAGTTAACAAGGATAATGTGGGCTTTAACTATACTTTTGACTTTAACCCATATCGTCAGGCAAGTGATGTCTTCCGAGTAAAAGATATTAACTTTTATCCACCACTCAATGCGACTAATAATCGTGGTCAACGTCTTGGTGAGATGGTTATGACGGGTGGTCGTTTGGGTGTAGAAATGAACATCACCCCAAGGAACTAATGGAAGTTAAGAAGGAAATTAAGTATTAGGATGATAGAGATGAAAAGAATAATTCAAATCACGGCAATGGCTAGTTGCATATTTGCACTTTCAAGCCAAGCTGTGATTGCAAAGTCTGGTTTACAATCGCTTTCAGATGAAGAAATGTCAGAAGCTGAAGGTCAGGCTCTACTCAATCTTGGCTATACTGCCCCAACAGGCGCTTCAAATAGTGTTACAGACTTTGGTTTTTACAAACTTGGTTTGGAAGGTGAGCTTGAAATCAATGCCAATATTCGAAACCTACAGCTTGGCTGTGGTGGTGTAAATGGTGCGGGTGCATGTGATATTGATATGGAAAATGTCGCACTGAGTGGATTGCCAGACTCCTATGCGGCAGATGGTACACCGCAATGGGATAATGGTCGTGCATCTAGTAGTGCTACAATTACCAACCCTTTTATTGAGTTTGCGATTCGAAATCCAACGTCATCTGCATTACGTGAAGTATCAGGTATTCGTTTGAGTGCAGATCAAATCAGTGGATTGCTCACTGCTGGTATAGAAAATAAGGGATCTGGGCAGACTACTACGGATGGGATCAAGAGCTTTAGTGGTTACTTACAGGTTGCAAATACCCCTGTCACATCACGGACGGAAGCTTCGATATTCGGTAAGACCTATGATCAAATGATCTATGCACAAGTTGATACAGACTTAGGTTCATCCTCAGTATTTTCTAATGTTCAAGGTATGAATGGAGGTGCATCGCCACCCTCTGGTACGCAATGGGGGACGAAGGTTGCTGAGCAGGCTGTAAACTTTATATTTCCTCAGACAACGATTCAGGGTAATCGTATGTCACAACTTAATCTCGTTGTAGAGGGTGTCCCGATTAACCCAATTGCAATCTCTGCAGCAGATGGTGCACTGTATATGCGACTTGTTGATCCAATTTTATGGGTTAATAATTCAACTTTTTATATGGGTGAAGAAGGTAGTAACTCATGGACTGTTAAGGATTGTGCGATATCTGCAACAGCGGCATCATGTGGTCTAACTGCACAACAGAAGACATGGAATAATAATCTACGCAATGCAGGTATTCCTGTTGGTCAGATGGGGTGCGTAAATAGTAGTAATGCTTATGCTCCTAATGCCTGTACATATATCACTAATCTGAAAGCCAATGTAACAGTTAAACAAAACTTTAACCTTGTACACAATCTACCAATCGAGTCAGGTGGTTATTTGTCCCTACAAAAAGAAAGTATAAAATGGCCAGGCGCTAATAGTGATGATATTGCGCAAAGAGGGTGGTGGATGTCATTCCAAGATCCTTTGGATTTTGGAGCATTAAATCCAACAGAAAGGATTTCAATGCAAGATGTGCTCCCACAAATTGCAACGCTGATTACTAATTACTTAGCGACTCCAGCAGGGGAGATTCATCTAGACTTTGGTGAAGCATTAAATGCAGCCTTTGGTTTACCACTTTATAAACCATTAGGTAATATTGATGTCACTGGTAAGCCAGCAGTGCTTACATTGGAAAACCTACCACTTGATAACCATCAGGCTGTTGTTTCGAACTGTTGGGGTAACTTGAAGTTCTGTTAAGTTGACATGTTGTTTTAAGTGAAAAAGCCGAGAAGTTTCTCGGCTTTTTTGTACTTGATTTTCCGATAAATCAGAAGAATCCAGCAGGCTTGGTCGAATAACTCACCAACAAGTTTTTGGTTTGTTGATAATGGTCGAGCATCATGCGGTGATTCTCACGTCCGATACCTGATTTTTTGTAGCCACCAAATGCTGCATGCGCAGGGTAGATGTGATAGCAATTGGTCCATACCCGACCTGCTTGGATTGCACGACCTGCACGGTACGCTGTATTTCCGCTACGTGCCCAGACACCTGCACCTAAGCCGTAAATTGTATCATTGGCGATTTTCATGGCATCATCGAAATCTTTAAAGGTTGCAACAGATAGTACAGGTCCGAAAATCTCTTCTTGGAAAATTTTCATGCTGTTATTGCCTTTGAAGATGGTCGGCTCGATATAAAAACCAGTGCCGACTTCGTTACGTGCTTCACCACCTGTCAAAATCTGCGCACCTTCTTCACGTCCAGTATTGATACAACCTAAGATTTTGTCCTGTTGCTCTTGAGAGGCTTGTGCGCCGATCATGGTGTCGGTATCCAATGGATGACCTGTTTTAATGCGTTTGACACGCTCTACGGCCATTTCTAAGAATTGATCTGCAATGCTTTCTTGTACCAATGCACGTGATGGACAGGTGCAGATTTCACCTTGATTCAAGGCAAACATCGCAAAGCCTTCAAGCGCTTTGTCGAGATAGTCATCTTGCTGATCCATAATGTCGGCAAAGAAGACGTTTGGTGATTTACCGCCAAGCTCAAGTGTCACTGGAATGATGTTTTCAGTCGCATATTGCATGATCAGTTGACCGACTTGGGTTGAGCCTGTAAAGGCGATTTTTGCAATCCGTGGATTAGTTGCCAGTGGGCGACCGACTTCTGCACCATAGCCATTGACGATATTTAATACACCTTCGGGTAGCAAATCTTGAATCAACTCAGCCAAAATCAGAATACTTACAGGGGTTTGTTCAGCAGGTTTGAGCACGATACAGTTACCTGCTGCAAGCGCAGGAGCAAGTTTCCATGCAGCCATGAGGATTGGGAAGTTCCACGGAATGATCTGACCGACCACGCCAAGCGGTTCATGATAATGGTAAGCCACCGTATCTTCATCAATCTCAGAGATGCCACCTTCTTGCGCACGGATACAGCCTGCAAAATAGCGGAAATGATCAATCGCAAGTGGAATATCAGCAGCGAGAGTTTCTCGAATCGGTTTGCCGTTGTCCCATGTTTCTGCAACGGCAAGGGTCTCAAGATTTTGCTCTAGGCGATCGGCGATTTTTAATAAAATATTCGAGCGTATGGTCGGTGAGGTACTGTTCCACTGGGCTTTGGCAGCATGTGCAGCATCTAAGGCAAGTTCGATGTCTTCTGCACTTGAACGTGGTGCACGGGTAAATACTTCACCATTGACAGGAGAGATATTGTCAAAATATTCTCCTTTAACAGGAGCAACCCATTTGCCACCAATAAAGTTGTCGTACTGTTTTTTAAACTGGATTTTTGATCCTTCGGTATTTGGGTCAGCGTAGCGCATGATTCACATCCTTTTGACTAAAGTTCATTGTATATCTTCTATGACCACTCCTATACTGTATATACGGCTTTCGATGTATAGATACAGTGGATCACTGGATTAGCCTAAGCAATCTTAGGTAGGGAAAAGGTAGGGATAAATTCGACCAAGTTTAGGACCTCAATATGTCACTTAAAAAAGAGTTAAATCAACGACGTAGGGCGATTGAAAAATTAAAAAAACATTGTTTGCTGCATGATACCAACGATCAGTTGGCGGCTGATACGATCCAGTATTCGTGGCAGCGTTCAACCAAGGCACAAATCGTGAGTAGTTTGCAGGCTGCACCTTTGGCTAAAGTGTCAGAAAATGTGTCAGCACTGGATAAGGCACTTGATCAATGTGCAACGCAATTAAAAGACATTGCCCATCAATCATCGATGGTGCTGGCAGTGGCAGATCAATCTTCACAGATTCGCTGGGTCGAGGCGAGTCGACATATGCAAGGCGCATCTGAGAATGTACATTTTGTTCAAGGCGGACAGTGGGGCGAAGATATGGTCGGCACCAATGCCTTGGCGTTATCGCTATATACAGGCAAATCCAGCTGTGTCTTTTCTAATGAACATTATTTGGATGCGATTCAAGATTGGGTGTGCTATGCAGCGCCGATCTATCATCCCAACACTGGGCAAGTGCTTGGTGTGGTGGATTTATCCACTACGTGGGATCAGCACAATAGTTTGGGGATACTTGCTGCAGAACGTTGTGCGCAGATGTTACAAGGTGCATTGCGAGAACAAACCAAGCAACATTTACAACTCAGCTGTTTTGGTCGTACAAAAGCGCAACTTCAAGGCAAAGCGTTGAATTTGAGTCCACGCCAGTTTGAGATCATTGCGATTTTGACATTGTGCAAGCAAGGGATGAGTTTGGATCAGTTGCATCAGGCTTTGTACGGTGAGCGCAAAGTGAGCATGGGTACATTGAAAGCGGAAATGTCACAACTGCGTGATTTGCTCGGTGGTATGCTCGGCTCACGTCCTTATCGTCTACTCCTCGATGTCGATGCAGACTTTATCGAGTTGGAAGAAGCCTTGGATCAAGGCGCTTCACACAGTGCATTACAGCTGTATCTGGGGATATTTTTACCACGAACGGAGAGTCCCTTCCTGACGGCTTGGCGTGATTGTATCGAATCGAGAATGAGTGAGGTGATTTTTAAAATTGATGATAAAGATTTGCTACTCAAACATTTGTCCCATTTTCCTGATGCGATTGATGCTGTTGAGCGATTGATGGAACTTTTACCTGAAGATCATCCGATGCAACAAAGCTTGCTACGTATGCAGGATCAGTAATTATTTTAAAAGTGATGATTCTAAAAATGGTGATTCTAAAAATGATAATATCTAAATTTTTAAAAAGAACGATTTATAATCAATAAACTTTAAATCACAAACTTGCATTAAAAATTTGGGGCAAAAAAAAGGAAATATCAGGGGTGCTAATATTTCCAAAAAAAGGGAGTAAGTATCAAATCTCAGCATCGATACTTGAGCTCATTTTATGTAGTCAATGGAAATTCATCTACCTACCTTTCACCTACTTTTCAAAACTTCTTAAAATGAATGGACTTATGTGCTCGTGAAATTGATCTATCGTACATCTATCACCACATCGCTGTTGAGATCGGCTACACTAAGCATGAATTCGATTTTAAGCCATTTTATATTTTTGATTTAAGACTTAACGATGAAACAAGATACCGCATTAAAACTACTCAAAGCTGGAGAAAATGTATTCCTCACAGGCTCCGCAGGCGCAGGGAAGACCTATACCTTAAATCAATATATTCAGTATCTTAAAGCACGCAAAATCCCAGTAGCGATCACCGCATCAACTGGCATCGCCGCCACGCATATGAACGGGATGACCATTCATACTTGGGCAGGGATTGGCATTAAAGATCAGCTTACTGAAAATGATCTCAAGCGCATGAAAGAGCGCAAATATTTGCGTGAGCATTTGGAAAAAGTACAAGTCTTAATCATTGATGAAATTTCAATGTTGCATGCCAAACAATTCAATCTAGTCAATCAAGTATTACAGTATTTCAAAGGTTCAGCAGAGGCGTTTGGTGGGATTCAAGTGGTTGCATCGGGTGATTTTTTTCAACTACCTCCTGTGGGGAAAAATGATGAATTGAATCGAGATAAATTTGCGTTTATGTCTGAGGCTTGGGTGCAAGCTCAGTTTCGAGTGTGTTATCTCAGCGAACAACATCGTCAGTCGGATAGTGTCTTAGATCAAATTCTCAATGCGATCCGTCGCCAAGAGGTGAGTGATGAACAGATTCAAACCCTGATCAATACCAAGCATCAAGAGCACGACACAGAGATCGTCACTCGGCTGTATACGCATAATCTCGATGTCGATCGCATCAACGAACAACAGCTCGACACCATTAGCCAAAAGATGCATCGTTTTGATGCAGTGCTTGAGGGCAATGAAAAACTATTAGAAACCTTAAAATCTTCGGTACGTTGTCCAGAGCAGTTGATCCTGAAAAAAGGCGCAAAGGTGATGTTTGTCAAAAACAACTTCGATCTTGGCTATGTCAACGGCAGTATCGGCGAGGTGATTGGCTTTATCGAAGACGAAGAGCTGGGCATGATGCCACAGGTTCGGCTCAATGATGGCTCTTCGATTGCGGTGGAAGCAGAAAAATGGTCGATCGAAAATGATGAGGGTAAAGTCCTCGCAAGTTTGACACAAATTCCACTGCGCCTTGCGTGGGCGATCACCATTCATAAAAGTCAGGGCATGACGCTTGAAAGTGCTGAAATTGATCTTGCACGGACTTTTGAGAATGGTCAGGGCTATGTGGCATTGTCAAGGCTCAAGTCGATTGAAGGTTTAAAATTACTGGATTTTAATCCGCTGGCTTTGGTGCTAGATCGTTTGGCGGTGAAAGCAGATGCTCGTTTTAAAGAGCTGTCTGATGAAGCAGAGCAACATTTTGCCGAGCTTGATTTGAGTAAACAGCATGAAGCGTTTATTCGTCGTACTGGTGGCATTACCAATCCGAATGAAATTGCACGACTAGAGAAGAAGCTACAGGGGCAAAAGCGAAGCTATAGCAGTGATACTTTGGCAGAAACTCAAGCCTTGTATGAGGCGGATTATGATATCGAAGACATTGCTTCAGAGCGTCAATTGACCAAATCCACAGTGATTAATCATTTATCCAAACTCGCCAAAGCAGGCAGTATCGACGTTGAGCGGATTCGCCCTGAAGAAGATGAATTAGAAAAAGTACGCAAAGCCTATAAGAAAATTCAAAAGCGCAATCAAGCCGATGATCTGAACGATGATGGTAGTGTCAAGCTACGTCCATTGGTCAGTGAAACAGGTTTAGGCTATGAACAGGTGCGTGTGGCACTGATCTTTGTTGCTTGATTTTTGTGGTGTGATTTGTGTCGTTTGGTCTTTTTAAATGGTTTGAGATGAATGAGTTTTGAGGAGATATATTTAATGATGGCATAAAGTTTGCTTGTTATGGGGTGGTGAGCAATGGCGCTCAAAACTAACTTCACAACAACATCAAAATTAGGCAAAGGCGCCTTAGGCTGAAAAATGCTTAAGGTGCTTTTTTTCTGATTTTTGATCTTAGATTCATATCAAGTCATTGGTATAAGGGGCAAAGCATGTCGTATCTTCTTCCATCCGAATTTGCAGGAAAAATGGTTGATTCAGGTGAATCAAAACTTTATATGGCGACACGAGATGCCTTAATTCGAGCTTATATGGCAGGTGCTATTTTGGCATTGGCAGCGGTATTTGCTGTGACGATCTCAGTCACGACAGGAATGCCATTATTGGGTGCATTACTATTCCCAGTGGGCTTTTGTATGTTGTATCTGATGGGATTTGATTTGCTCACAGGGGTTTTCGTACTCACACCTTTGGCATGGCTAGATAAACGACCTGGGGTGACGATTCCACGGATTTTAAAGCATTGGGGTGTGGTCTTTGTCGGTAACTTTGCAGGTGCATTGACGGTTGCTGTATTGATGGCGATTACTTTTACTTATGGTTTTTCCGTTGAGCCGAACAAGGTGGGTATAGCACTATCACATATTGGTGAAGATCGTACGCTTGGCTATAAGGAATATGGTGCAGCTGGTTGGTTGACGATCTTTATTCGTGGCATGTTGTGTAACTGGATGGTGTCGCTTGGCGTAGTCGGTGCGATGGTCTCGACTTCAGTCAGTGGTAAAGTGATTGCGATGTGGATGCCGATCATGCTGTTCTTTTTCATGGGCTTTGAGCATTCAGTGGTCAATATGTTCTTATTCCCTACAGGATTAATTATGGGAGGCAATTTCTCAATCATGGATTATTTGTTGTGGAATGAAATCCCTGTAGTACTGGGGAACTTGGTCGGTGGCTTGGCATTCACAGGATTGACGCTATATAGCACGCATGTCCGTACTGCACCGAATCGTCAACTTTAAGCAATTCTTTTGATCTGAGAATATTGATCTTAGAATATTGAACTTTGAAAATTTTAAGGTTGAGTGATTTGGTTCTACTGGCGGTGCACTAATTAGGTGCGCTGCCAGTATGTATGAGCAGTGCAATATTCATTTTAAAAATTAACAATAAAGGTGCGACGTGTTAGAGATTGAGATTGGGCAATATTCACATCAAGGTCGTAAAGCTGAAAATCAGGACTTTCACGCTGCATCCATACCGCAAAACTATTTAAGAAAGCTTAAAGGCATTGCCGTTGCACTGGCTGATGGGATTAGCAGTAGCAATGTCAGTCATATTGCTAGTAAAACTGCCGTCAGTAGCTTTCTCAATGATTATTTCTCCACACCTGAAACATGGACGGTAAAAACCTCTGCTTTACGTGTCATAGACGCAACCAATACGTGGCTCTATGCACAAACTCGGCAAAGCCAATATCGTTATGATAAAGATCGTGGCTATGTCTGTACGCTGAGCGCATTGGTTTTAAAAGGTCAATTTGCGCATCTATTTCATATCGGTGATAGTCGGATTTACCGCTTGCAAGCAGGACAACTCGAACAACTCACCACAGATCATCGGGTCTGGCTTTCGCAACAGGAAAATTATCTCAGTCGTGCGCTCGGTGTCAGTGCAAAAGTCGATGTGGATTATCAAAATCATCAAATCTATGTCGATGATATCTTTCTACTCATCACCGATGGTGTCTATGAGTTTATTGAAGCCGAAAAGCTCAAAGCATTTTTAGCTTTAGATGCAGACTTAGATCAGATCGCACAGCTCATCGTCGAACATGCCTTTGAACAGGGCAGTGATGATAATCTCAGTATTCAAGTCATCAAAATCAAACAGCTTGCAGCACAAGAAGATTTTGAAAGTCACCAAGCGACACAACAACTCGCTGATGTACCTGAACTGAAAGCAAAAATGCAATTTGATGGGTTTGAAATCGTCCGTGAACTGCACCAAAACCATCGTAGTCGGTTATATCTAGCAACCGATACAGCCAATCATGCGCAGTGCGTACTGAAAGTCCCTGCGGTAGAGGTTCAGCAAGATCAACGCTTAATTGAGCAATTCATGCTTGAGGAATGGGTGGCAAAACGCATACAAAGTCCTTATGTGCTTTCTGCGTACACTCTGACACGACCACGACATTATCGTTATCAATGTTTGGAATACGTGCAAGGTCAAACCTTAAAGCAATGGTTGATTGATCAAGGCCTGCCATTACCACTTGGCAAAGTCAGAGGCATCATCGAGCAAGTCGCCAAAGGGCTACAATCCATGCATCGCCTAGAAATCTTGCATCAAGATATACGTCCAGAAAATATCATGATTGATGAATTTTCGAATATTAAAATCATTGATTTTGGTGCATCGCAAGTCGCTGGGCTCAAAGAATCTGCACCTGCACAAGACGAATTACCATTTGGCGCAATGGCATATCTTGCACCTGAATATCTCGTTGGTGGCTTGATTGGTACACAAGCTGATCAATATGCTTTGGCAGTGATGACTTATTATATGCTAACAGGACAATTGCCATATGGCACAGCTGTGGTGCAAGCCAAGTCTAAAAAGGATCTGAAAAATCTGAAATATATCCCTGCGATTTGTTATGTCGAAGAGATTCCGTTATGGCTTGATACCACTTTAGAAAAAGCATTAAGCGTACAGCCTCAGCAACGCTATCAAGAAATTTCTGAATTTATCTATGATCTTAAGCATCCAAATCCGCAATATTTAGGTGCAAAAAAGCCGAGTTTGATTGAGCGTCATCCTGTAAAGTTTTGGCAAGCTTTGAGTGGGATTTTATTTTTATTACTGGTTTTATCATTGCTGTGGCGACCTATTTAAAGCCGAATAACATTTAACTTCATTTAAGAATCTAAGAAATGAATAGTGCATAAAAAATGGCTCAATGATTTGAGCCATTTTTATATCTCTGAAATATTTTAAGTTTAATGTGCCTTATCGAGGCTGTTGCTGTGGTACAGGTAAGAATTGACCTGTCTTACTCTCAGGACGCTCGGCAATTTTAATGGTGATATTGAGTTTTTTATCTGCACGTAGAATCACCGCAGGGACTTCGCTATTTGGCTTTTGACGACCGACATACGAGATCAGCTGATTTGAGTTTTCAAACGCTTGATCATTGATTGATAGGATAATATCGCCTTTTTGAATGCCTGCTTGATCGGCAGGACCATTTTTCAAGACCCCCATCACTTGCACACCTGCATTGCTTTCAGTGTTTAGTGGATTGTTTTGACTTAGACCACGCACTTCGATACCAAGCCAGCCACGAACCACACGCCCTTCTTGTAAAATCGAATCTAGCACTTGTTGGCAGATTTGCGCAGGAATAGCAAAACCAATCCCAAGCGAACCACCTGTACGTGAGAAGATCGCAGTATTTACGCCAATCAAATTCCCTGCAACATCAATCAACGCACCGCCAGAGTTCCCTGGGTTAATCGCTGCATCGGTTTGAATAAAATCTTCATAAGTATTGATACCCAAACCAGTACGACCAGTCGCCGAGATAATCCCTTGCGTTACGGTTTGACCTACTCCAAACGGGTTACCAATCGCAAGGACAACATCACCCACGGCATTGCCACTGAGCTTAAATGGTAAGACAGGCAAGTCTTCTAGCTCAATCTTAATCACCGCAAGGTCAGTTTCTGGATCAGTACCAATCACCGTTGCTTTCGCTTTGCGTCCATCGTGCAAACCTACAACGATCTCATCCGCCTGAGCGATCACATGATTATTCGTCAAGATATATCCATCAGGGCGGACAATCACACCTGAACCTAAACTATTTTGATCTTCAGGTTGCAGTTGCTCAGGGATTTGATCACCAAAAAACTCACGTAAAAATTGCTCATTAATCGGTAAGCTTTGTTGTTGTGTGACTTTTTGCAGGGTAAAGATGTTGACCACAGCAGGGGCTGCCACTTCGACTGCACCACTATACGACACTACGCCACCAGTACGGCTAGTATCTATTAACGGTTCGACATTTTCAGCAGGCATCTTGACGCCATCAGCCGCCACAGGTGGTTTTGGCACCTGCATCTTTTGCCATGCAATAAATCCAACGATCACGATAACCAATAATAGCCACGGCAAAACGACAAATAAACGGCGCACGATGTGTTCCTCAATCCTTCTTAGTAGGGTTTGATCAGCATTGATAAATAGTTTGTAATTTTATTCAAAGCATTTCAAGATCAAAATGAACGCTTAAAACTTTGATTATTTTAGAACAAATATAAAAATGATCACATCGTTAGCAAGATCGGAATTGTAATGCTTTAGTAAATTGAATCACATTTTGATCAGTTGTTTATAGGTGAAAATTCAAATTTCAGTTTTACAAATTTCTATTGAGTTACATGATAGCGAGTGCTAAAACAATATTATTCTCATAATGAATATTGATGTCTGTGGCTAAGGTGATAACGGTTGATTTTAAAATATTTTCCAAAAAATATTTTCAGAATAAATGTATTGTGCCACTCAGCATACTCTGTCTGAGTATTTCTAGTGTTTATACATCAGCTTCTGCGCAAGTATCGACAGTAAGTTCTTTAAGTTCCGACGGTTCAAATTCAACGCAATTGCCCAATGATCGAATCATTGAATTAAATCGTTATCCAAACCCAATGCGAAGTGCAGATTCAGGTTACAACTGGGGTGTAACTCCATCAGAAAGTAATCTAAAACAAAAGCACCAGTATCTCGATATTCCCGAAATTGGCAGTGGTGTCGGTCTAATTAGTCGCAATGAAGAACAACGTATTGGTGAAAAAGTCCTGCGTGAAGTCCGTGCGAAACTTCCTGTGCTACAAGATGCTTGGCTTGAAGATGAGCTGAACTATATTTTTAGTGGCGTGTATGGTCAGAGTGGATTAGGTGCGCCGATTGCATTAGTCGTGGTAAGAGATGAGCAGATCAATGCGTTTGCTGTACCGGGGGGACTGTTTGCCATCAATGCAGGTTTAATTTCTTCTGCAAAAAATATGGACGAGGTAGCAGGTGTCATGGCGCATGAAGTGGCACATGTCACACAACGTCATTACAGTCGTTCAAAGGAAAATTTTAAAGGTCAGGGCTTATTGACTTTAGCAGGAATATTGGCAGGGATTGCGGTGGCAAGCCAGTCACCTGATGCAGGTGCGGCGGTGATGCTCGGCTCACAAGCGGCGATGTTGGATCGACAGCTTTCCTATAGTCGTGATCAAGAGCGTGAAGCCGATCGTGTAGGGATGCAATACATGGCGATTGCAGGCTATAACCCTGAAAGTATGGCAGATTTCTTTGAAACGATGCATCGAAAAACCGCACAGCTGAGCTTTTTGCCTGACTTTTGGTTGACTCATCCACTGACTGCTGATCGTATGAGTGAGGCTCGACTGCGAGCACGGCAATACGATTACAAATCGACCAACTATACGCTCAATCATAAAAACACTCAGCAAGTGCTATTTGAGCTCATGCGTTGGCGGGTTGCAGTACTGTCAGGCTATGTAAATCTAACTCAACTGAAAAGTATGGCATCACGGAATCACGGTGCGGCATTGGCATTGGCGCATTACTATATTGAACAATCTCAATTTGATGATGCGAAAAAACTGTTAGAAAGCTTCACGCCAAACGCTGTGGAAAAGACTTTATATCAACTGACGTGGTCGGATTGGTACAAAGCAAATGTGCAATATCAACAAGCTTTGGACGCAGTATTGACATTGTATCGGGTGATGCCTGAACATCGCGCCTTAGCCATGCAAGTGGCGGAAATTTATATTTTGCAAGGCAATGGTGATCAAGCCCATCAGATTTTAAATCGCTTGAGTCAAAGCAATCCACGTGACGTAGCAGTTTGGCAAGCCTTACAACGTGCGGAGAATGTGCGGAGTAAAACAGCAATTAATCAAGCGTTTCAAACGATTAACAGTTTACGCTATCGAGCTGAAGCGCAGTTTTGGTCGGGTGAAGAAGAGAATGCGATTAAAAGTTTGCTTCATGCAGAGCGGCTGATCAAGGAAAAGAAAAATGTGTCACTCAAAGCCAAAATCGAATCTCGACTTAAATATATGCAAGATGCAAGAGAGCTGAGGATTTAACGATTGAATTAAAGATGTGCAATAAAACCATCAATAAAAGGAAGGAGCATTCAAATGATCAAAGGACAATGCCAGTGTGGCGCAGTGAAGTTTCGCTATGAGGCAGAACTGACGGAAACAATCGTTTGTCATTGTAAGGATTGTCAGATTGCACAAGGCTCAGCCTTTGCATTTAACAGCCCGATAGATGAGCGACTGGTCACTCTTGAACATGGTAAAGATGCGCTCAAAGAGTTCTTCTCATCGCCAAATAAGGGACGAGTATTTTGTCAGCATTGCGGTACACCGCTATATTCTTATCGAACTGATTTACCTGATGTGATTCGCTTACGCTTAGGCATTGTTACCGAAGGGCATATTCCAGCACCTGTCAAAGAAATTCATTTAGAAAGTAAGTTGCCATTTGTTGAAATCAATACAATGTCTAGTGAATAATTTATCTAGGCTATACCACATATTTCATAGATAAATTTTTATCCTTAGAAATGAAATGTGTGGGTGCAACGATTTTTAGATCGTGATAAGATAGCTTGCAATTCGGGTATTGCCCGATTTTTTTATGCGACAAATTTGTCGATGTAGTCGAAAAAATTACATTTAGGTCTTCGTACATGCCCATTTCAGAGACATGGTTGCTGCCTGATGGTGTAGCAGATGTTTTGCCAGAACAAGCGCAAGTGATCGAAAACATGCGCCGTCAAGCCTTAGATTTCTTAGCAGGGCGAGGCTATCAGCTCGTATACACGCCATTTATTGAATATTTAGAATCATTATCTTCCTTAAGTGCGCTCAACCAAGATTTGGATTTGGTCACCTTTAAATTGATCGATCAAATCTCAGGGCGTTTGCTTGGTGTGCGTGCCGATATGACACCGCAAGTTGCACGTATTGATGCGCATGTGCGCCCGATTGCGGGTGTGGCACGTTATTGCTATGCAGGAACGACCTTACATACCAAGCCTCAAGGTTTAGCGGCTTCTCGTGCGCCTTTACAGCTCGGTGCAGAGCTCTTCGGACATGACGGTGTTGATGCCGATCTTGAGATGATTGACACCATGCTTGGCGTATTAAATAGCGTCGGCATCACTGAAAAGTTGCACCTTGATCTCGGACATGTCGGTATCTTTAGAAGCTTGGTGAAAATTGCTGGCTTAACCCAAGATCAAGAAAATCATTTATCTGAGCTTTATCAACGTAAAGCATTGCCAGAGCTCAAAGCCTATACTGCAACCATTCAAAATGGTGCAGACTTTGAAGCCTTAGGTCGTTTGTCAGGTGATTTGGATCAATTGGTGGACAACCTATCGTCTGAAGTGCGTGCTGATGCAGATTTTAGCCATGCTTTTGATACTTTAAAGTCTACCGTTGAACAAATCCAAAGTCGTTGGTCACAGGTCAGTGTTGGTGTCGATGTGGTCGAGCTACGTAGCTATCACTATCATACTGGGCTAATGTTCGCTGTGTATGCGCCGAATAATGCCACACCACTAGCGCAAGGTGGTCGTTATGACGGTATTGGTGAGCACTTTGGTCGAGCACGTGCGGCGACAGGTTTTAGCTGTGATTTATACCGTTTGGTTGCAGATCAATTCCAAACGATTGAGATCGTGGTTGCGCCTGCAGGACGTGATGCAGACTTACTGCAAGCGATTGAATCGGTGCGTGCGAAAGGTCAGCAAGTGCTGCAATTACTGGGTCAAGATCAGTTTGATTCTGTGCCACAGGCTTCGCACAAGTTAGTAAAAACTGATGCGGGCTGGCAGGTTCAAGCGATTTAATCGGGTTAATGTAAAAGTCCTGTAAAAGATTGATGGTTTTAAAGTTTTAGTAATTCGGGCGATGCGCCATTGTTCAAGCAACATATTTGAAAAGCAAAATGTGCTGAGCAGTGTGTATTTTAAGACAATTTTTAATGATGTAATGAGGCTATTATGGGCAAGAATGTTGTGGTACTCGGTACCCAATGGGGCGACGAAGGTAAAGGTAAAATCGTTGACCTGCTCACAGATCAAGCAGCTGCTGTAGTGCGCTATCAGGGCGGTCACAATGCAGGGCACACATTAGTGGTCGGTGGTAAGAAAACCGTACTTCACCTCATTCCATCAGGCATTTTGCGTGACAATGTATTGTGCTTTATTGGCAATGGCGTGGTGCTTTCACCTGAAGCCTTGATTAAAGAAATGGCGATCTTGGAAGAAGAAGGTGTTCCAGTTAAAGAACGCCTACGTATTTCTCCAAACTGTCCATTAATTTTGCCGAATCACATTGCACTCGATCAAGCTCGTGAGAAAAAGCGTGGCAATGCCAAAATCGGTACAACAGGTCGTGGTATCGGTCCTGCGTATGAAGATAAAGTCGCTCGTCGTGCGGTGCGTGTAGCAGATTTGATTCGTGGCGGTGCTGCGCTTGAGCAACAATTGTCAGAATTATTAGAATTTCATAACTTCCAATTAACGCAATATTATGGCGTTGAAGCGGTGACACTTGAAGATGTGTTGGCGCTTTGCAACGTATGGCGTGAAGTGCTTGCACCGCTTGTGGTAGATGTGACTGAAACTTTGCATCAATACCGCAAAGCTGGCAAGGCGATCATGTTTGAAGGCGCACAAGGTTCGTTACTCGATGTAGATCATGGTACGTATCCGTATGTGACCAGTTCAAATACGACGGCAGGCGGTGTGAGTTCAGGTTCAGGTATGGGACCACTTCATCTTGATTATGTTTTGGGGATTACCAAAGCCTATACCACACGTGTTGGTGCAGGGCCTTTCCCGACTGAGCTACATTATGATGCAGCGACAGATACAGGTGATGCGATCGGTCGTCATTTGGGTACTGTGGGTCATGAATTCGGTGCATCGACTGGTCGTCAGCGTCGTTGTGGTTGGTTTGATGCTGAGATTCTACGTCGTTCGGTTGAAGTGAACTCATTGTCAGGGATTTGTTTGACTAAACTTGACGTACTTGATGGCTTAGAAGAAATTAAAATCTGTGTGGGCTATGAGCCTGCGGATTCGGGTTGTGCAGGTTCTTCGGATGCGATCTCATTCGAATGCTTAAAGCCAATCTATGAAACTATGCCGGGTTGGACAGAGTCGACTGTTGGACTCACCAATATTGATCAATTGCCTGCAAATGCGTTGGCATATGTGAAACGTATTGAGCAATTGATTGAGTGTCCGATTGATATTGTATCGACAGGGCCTGATCGTGCGGAAACCATTGTTTTACGTCATCCATTTAATTGAAATGTCGATAAACCATCTGCGTAGATGAATTTCTGCGTTGCGCCTTGAAATTCAATCTACTCGTTAGGTTATCGAGCATTCCAAGTGCTTAACTTGAATGCTATAAAATGCAAAAATGCCAGTTTTACACTGGCATTTTTATTGGTGTAGATAAAGTCAATTAATGGGCATGTTGCTCAGTATGATTCATCTCTGTGGTTGTACCATCTGTGCTATTTCCCTCAGGCATTGCCATTTCAGTGTTTGATTCAAGCGTGGTCGCATTCGCCATTTTGGCATCAGTTGCCGTTTGTTGTGCGGCAGCTTCAGCGGCTTGTTTGCGCTTTTGGCTTGGCATGTAGTCAGGTTCTTGTGAGATGGATAAGAACAAGAAACCTAAAAATAGCACAGCAAAAACAATTGCAATAATCACACCTTTCCAACCAAAGATGGACTTGTCTGATTTTGTGTATTCGTCACTCATGTTGAGCTCCTTTCTTTAACATTCAAAAAAATTAAAATCACTTAAAACTTCATGCTGACACGAGCCCAATAATTGCGTCCCGTTTGATTAAACTGTTCATTGCTGGCATAGCCAAATACCGATGCGCCTGCTTTATTGAGATGTTCAGTATAGGTCTCATCCAAGACATTATCTATACCAAACGCCAGTCCGATCGCAGGATTAACTTGATAATTGGCATTCAGTGATAGTGTGTTAAAGGCTTCACTTTCTTGTAGATCATAACCGACGATATTGCCTTCACCCACGCTAATTCGATCTTGCTTGGCAACCACTCGCCACAACAGTCCAAGACTATATTGATCTGTGACATAGCGTAGGTTCAAGCGACCCTCAAGCGGTGCGATCTGTGGTAATGGCGTATTATCCGTAGTATTTTCACCCCATGCGTACATGGCACTGAGGTCGGTTTGCAGACGATCGGTAAAGTTATAGCCAACACCAAGTTCACCACCTGCAATGGTTGCATCGACATTTTCAGCAAGCGGTCGAGTATTGCCATTATAACGAACCAGAATAAAGTCATTAATCACACCTGCATAAGCCGATGCCCAAGAATGATATTTTCCTAACTGATGTTCAAAACCTAGATCGAGTTGCGTGGTTTTTTCAGTCTCTAGATTATTGAGATTATCCACCATCAGATAACTGCTATTGTCCATCCTATCGGTTGTGCCATTGCCATAACTGGTTGAGGTGCTATACAGCTCCCAATAATCTGGACTGCGCTCGACATGACCCACGCCGATGTAACTATTCAAACCATTGTCTTGATTGTTTTCTAGTCGGATAAATGCGCTTGGTAGGGTATCTTTGCGTACTTGATCATTTTCGGCGCTATCAACTTTGACTTGATCAAAGCGTAGACCTGTTACCACTTTATTTTGTGGATTGACTTGATAATTCAGCTCACCAAACGCACCATAACTCTGAAAACGTAAATCTTCTTCGAGTGGCATATTCATCGACGGCATGGCAGAGCTTTTCATATCACCAGCGTGTTTGTTGCGCTGTGAATCTAGCCCTGTGATCAAGCTGAATTGATCCCAATCGCTGGTCATGGCAATGCGGCTATTCAAGGTACGACGAGTAACCCGCATCGACATTTCATTGGGCACACTCATCCCCATCATGGTGGTCATCGGTGCATCGCGCAGGCTGTAGTTGTCCATAACATGATCATTAAAACTATAATCAATTTGCGCTTCGAGCTTTGAAATTACATCGCTAAAGTTGCGTTTCTCAGCATGTAAGCCCAGACTTTCTCGTTGGAATTGTGAGCCATCCATAGTACGTCCCGCATAAGCAGATTCACCATCGCCCACACCCGCTTTAAGTTCGAACCATGTATCCGCATCAAGAGTCCAACCAAGCGCAAGATCACTGCTCCAGCGTTCCCAATTGGAATGTATAGTGGTTCCATCGCCATCTTGATAATCATCTGATTTGGAGCGGTTGGCATTGAGCCGTGCATAAACAGTATCATTGCCCACAGCCACCTCGACATTGTGATCAATGCGCCCAAAAGAGCCGAGCATAATGCTAGCTTCGCCTAGATACGGTTTGTCCTTGTCAAAAGTAGGGGCTTCACGCTCAAACAGCACCGTCGCTGCAGAACCTGGTGTCGCATATTGCACAGTTTGCGGACCTTTGATTACCGTGATTTTGTCGAAACTTTCTGGGGAAATATAAGCGGTTGGTGCGTCCATGCGATTTGGGCAGGCACCGAGATTTTCCGTGCCATCGGTAAGCATTTTAATCCGTGAGCCGTACATGCCACGAAAGGTCACATCACCATTGGTTCCGCCATTTTTCACGCTATTAAAGCCCATGATGCTATTCAAATAGGCAGCACCATCAGAGGCAGGCATCGGCTGAACGGTTTGTTTGGCATCTGTCTCTACGATTAAACCATTGGCTTGATTGCCTTGTTGCGCTGTCACCACAATTGGAGAGAGTTGGATCGGAGAAAGCATAACAGGAGAATTTTTAGTCGGCGCATCAGCGTGCTGATGGTCATGCGTTTGAGTCGTTTCAGTGTCTGAAGCGTCTGCATGACTGATCTGAACAGCAGATAGACAGACCAAAGTCATGGCAACCAATAAAGGTTGAGTTTTAAAATTTTTCATAAATTATTCACAAAACAATTTTTAAAGTCGATCGCAAAACATGGCACGTACTTTTGCACTGGCGTGTATTAACCAGTCAAAGTGATGTGCATCGTTTTGCAGTGAAGTTTTTTAAAGTTATGCGAATAGTGGCGGGGCACGCCCTTGAGGAATCAGAAATAAACGCTGTAAATAAAAATAAATCGGCGCAAACTGGCGCTGTAAAAACAGTAGACGCACTTGCACACGCTCAAACACTTCTTGAATACCAAACTCAGACGGTAAGACTAAGTTGGCATAAACGGTACAGTATTGGCATTGATGACCTGCATCATGCTGATGATTACTGAGTTGTGAAGTAGCTTGAGTCGTATCAGCCATTTGCATGCGATGTTGATCGTCATGTAATGACATTGAGTGTGCATCGTGTGTGCTATTTTTGTTCTGATCTATTGTATGCACTTGATGCGAATTAGAATGATGATCTAAATGCTTTGGAGCATTTGAATTGGCATAATGGTCATGCAAAAGTAGCGCACGACTAATCGTTTCACACACAGGTGAAATCTGATATTGCGCTGGGAGGAGTGGTTGCAGAAAAACCGCAATCTGTAAACATACCGCAAAACAACTCAATAACAAGCCACTATAAAACAGCGTGCTCTGATTAGAGCAAGGCTGACTCAAGAGCTTTTGATTGAAATCGTTATGCGACATGCGTTGATGAAATAACAACGGCGTTACTCAATAATTCAAAGATTTAAATCGTGTTGCATATTATCACATATCGTTTTATCAGCCATGAATTTTTAGTTCCTTAAAAAATAGGCTTGATTTTCTACGGATAGACCTTATAAATGTGTAGACAATATTCATTTTCATTTATGTACTGGACTATCTATGTTATTTCATCTGCCAAAGTTGCCTTCAGAGCTTCGAGTCGTCCATCTCAACCAACGTATCGAACAACAACGTCGTCGTATTGCACAAACCACATTAGGTAAACTAGAGCTACTACAACTCACCGCACAGCTCAAGCGTGAAGCCTTAGCCCGTAAGAAAAATAATCAGAAAATTTTTGTTTTAGATTTCAAAGGTGACATGAACGCTAGCGCAGTTGAACAGTTACGTGAAGAAATTACATTAATTCTCGCCACTGCAAAAGCCGGCAAAGATCGTGTGGTACTGCGCCTAGAAAGTCCTGGTGGTGTGGTGCACGGCTATGGTCTTGCGGCGGCACAATTGGTGCGTCTACGTGATGCGGGTTTTCATCTGACCATCTGTGTGGATAAAGTCGCTGCCAGTGGTGGTTATATGATGGCGTGTATTGCCAATGAAATCATTGCGGCACCGTTTGCGATCTTAGGTTCGATTGGTGTGGTAGCACAGTTGCCAAACTTTAATAAACTGTTAAAAGAACATCATATTGACTATGAGGTGTTTACCGCTGGTGAATATAAGCGCACTGTGACCTTATTTGGTGAAAACTCAGAGCAAGGTCGTGCCAAATTTGAACAAGAGCTTGAGCAAACTCATGCTTTATTTAAGCATTTTGTCGAAAACTACCGTGCGCAGTTGAATGTCACCGAAGTCGCAACAGGTGAGCATTGGTATGGTGAAGATGCGCTGAAGTTAAAATTGATTGATAAAATCCAAACCTCGGATGCTTATCTGTTAGAACATTTACAGCAACATGACGTCTATGTGCTTAATACTCGCAAAAAGCCAACTTTGGGTGAAAAGCTTGGATTGCAAGCTGCAAGTATTGCTACAGCGATGATGCCGACTCTGGTTGAGTCTGCAAAAGAGAGCTTGATGAAACTTTCACAAAAAACAGTTGCTTTCAGAGATCCAAACTTATAAACCTTCAAACATTTTTGTAATCAAAAGCCACATTCGTGTGGTTTTTTTAATAATTTTTATTATAAGTGGTTTAGTTTTATACAATATTTTTTATATTTTGGTTTTTTGTTAATCATTTTAGTCACAATTCTTTTGCCTCAATTACACGGATTTTGTTTGTATTTTTGTGTAAATAATGTATATTCAGTCACGTAAAAATAAATTTTTTTGTGGTAATTGTACAATCCTGCAAAACTTTTGAGATCATCTGTTGTGAGCGAGGCCAGCATGGACGACCGATGCAATATTGGAATATTCCAAAAATTTTTTTTCATTCCAATCATTGGTTTAATTTTATTGATTGCAAATAGTGCTGTCTACGCTCAGCCAAAAGCAGGTACAACGATCACCAATATTGCAAGTGGTGACTTCTACGATGCACAAGGCAATCTTCAAGTTATCAATTCCAATCCCGTTGTACTTTCTGTACAGCCGATCTACGCATTAACACTGCAAAGCAACCAATCGAATATCGGTACAATTGGAAGTCAACTTGATTTTCCTCATGTATTAACCAATACAGGTAATATTGCTGACGATTATCAATTGAGTTTGGTTCAGTCGGGCAGTGATCAGTTTGATTTAAGTGGTGTAGCAGTCTATATCGACCGTGATCAAAATGGTGTTCCTGATGATAATAATAACTTACTGGCAAATGGCGCAACGATTCGTTTAGAAGCAGAAGAGTCTGCAATGCTTGTTGTGGTAGGTACAATACCTGCGAATCAAACGACTGGAAATATTGCAAACTTTAATCTCACAGCAACAAGTCAATTTAATACAGCAATCAATGCCTCTGTTACAGATACAACCAAAGTAATCGATGATGCTGCAATCCATGTCACCAAATCACAAAGTGTGAGTTATGGCAAAACTGGCACAGTCATTACTTATACCTTTAATTATGAAAACACGGGTACAGCAGCAGGGCGTTTATTGCTCACGGATACTTTGCCTGTAGATTTAACTTATCAAACAGGTACTGGTAAGTGGAGTAATGGTACAGGTAGTTTGACTGATAATGATGATACAGAAACAGGTGGTAATGTTGCTGTAGCTTATCAATTTAATGCTGGCGTGGTTGAGTTTGAGTTTGTGTCTGTTCCTGCTTTAACACGAGGCACGATAAGCTTTGATGTTATGGTGAATGATGATGCAAAAGCAAAAATTGCCAATACAGCAAACTATCAAGTCTTCGATTCAACAAATACAACGCAGAAAACAACACCAACCAATACAGTGATTTTTACAGTTCAACATGGATTGGCAGTTGTGATGAATAATAAGTCATCTGCACCTGATGATAATGGCGATGCAACGAATGCACCTGATAACTTGATTAGTGTGACGAATTCACAGGCTGGTGGTGCGGAAGTCATCTTTGAAAACTATGTATGGAATGTCGGTCAAGCGACAGATACTTATAATCTGACGATTGCTAAAACTAATGTTCCAAGTTGTGCTGTAGTACGTATGTATCATAGCGATGGTCGTACTTTATTAACCGATACAAACGCAGATGGAGTCATCGATACAGGAGCGATGGCTTCTTCAACAAATAAGCAAATCAAATTGGGCGTTTATTTCCCATCAGGTTGCGTACTGACTGGTACGATGAACTTTGATATCAAAGCGACTTCAGTAACCAATACTGCAATTACTAATAGCACGCGTGATCAGATCGTTAATGTGGTATTTACTGGTTCGAGTGACTTGTATAACGCAGAAGATAATTCAGGTGAAACTGTAGGTAATGTTGATAATAATGGTGAAGCGTGGCTTACCAAGAATGGTAGTCGAGGTGGAACTGTTGTATTCCCATTGGAAATTCTGAATAGTGGCAGTTTGCCGAATAACTACGAGCTTTTTGCCTCAAGCGTAGCGATAGATGTCACAAATATCACGACAACGATGCCTGCAGATTGGGAGGTCAAGTTCTTTGAAGGTGATCCAACGTGTACAGCTTTGGGTGCTGAGATCACAAACTCAGGAAGTATTCCTGCAGGAACTGCTAAACAATTTTGTGCAGTAGTGACCATTCCACAAGGGACTTCGCTTGATGCACTACCAATTTGGTTTGCGATGAAATCTCCGCTGAATGGTCAAGCAGATAGTGTAAAAGATCAGATTGTGATTCAACAGCTTCGTAATTTGAGCTTGGTGAATGATCAGCAAGGTCAGGTGGCTATTGGTGGTACGATTACCTATCTACATACTTTGCGTAACAATGGTACATATGTAGAGGGTGACGTGGTAGGCGACGTAGTATTTTCTGTAGCGCCTATGGATGTGAATGATCAGTTTATCTATACACTATATTTTGATGCAAATGCTAATGGAGTTTTGGATAGCAGTGATCCATTAGCAAGTGATTTAAATGCGATCATGCCTATGGGCTTGCAGCCAAATGAGTCTATTCAGTTATTATTAAAAGTTGAAGCGCCTAGTAATACCACTAATGGGGTGTTGAGTGTTGCGGAATTGATCGTGACTGCCACAGATACAATACAAGGCCTAACGTTACAGCCAATTAAAAATACGGATCAAACAACAGTAGGTGTTTCACAGTTACGTTTATTAAAAGAACAAGCCAAAGATGAGGGATGTGCATGGACTGCGGCTATTGTACCAACTGCTACCTACACCGTAACGCCTCAAGAGATTAAACCAAACCAGTGTTTAAACTATCGTATTACTATTCGGAACGATGGTTTTACTGCGGCCACTAATGTGCAGATTAATGATGTTGTTCCGAGTTATACCTTTTTAAGGCCGTTATTGCCACCGTCAGTAAGTCAAGGTAGTGTGACTGTAACAGGTACGAACATTGTGGGGGCAATAGGTACATTAGAACCTCTTGAGCAGGCAATACTTTACTTCTCAATACGTGTGACACCATAAAGAGCGGATGAATATCATGGATAAAATGTCGAATTTCGGCCAAACCCGCCACCATTTCAAGCAAAGTATTTACTTTGCTATCATGGTTTTTGGTGTTCTGTTGAGCACAAATGTATTTGCTGCCAATCAAACTATTATTAGTAATATGGCGATTGGTGAATATACGGAAGAAGGTTCTACTGTTGTACAAGTGAGTCGTTCGAATTTGGTGCAAACGACGATTTTACCTGTGTATTCTTTCCAGTTGACAGCAGATAACAATAAAAATGTAGTGGCAGGTCAGACTGTTTATTTACCGCATACTTTAACCAATAATGGTAATTTTGCTGATCAATTCAATTTGTCGAGTTCGAGTTTAGTTGGTGATAATTTTAATTTAACAGGATTGGCAATATATTTGGATGCCAATCGTGATGGTTTGCCTGATTCCTCAACACCGATTACATCTTATGCTTTAGAAGCAGGTCAATCTGTTGGTTTGGTGCTAGGTGGTGTTGTTCCAAGTACAGCCACTGCAGGGCAAGTAGCGCGTGCATTGATTACTTCCAATTCGACTAATGGAGGGCAATCTGCTGCAAATACTGATGCAGTCACCGTGACGAATCAATCTGCATTGGTTGTACGTAAAAAATTCTCAGTAACTGAAACAACAACGGGAAGCGCAGTAACCATTCGTATTGATTATCATAATTACGGCACGGTTACGGGTAATGTGACGCTCGCGGATACTTTAAGTACCGACTTAGATTATTTGGCAGGAAGTGAAAATTGGAATGGAACAGCGGTTAATCCTGCAACAGGTTCAAATGATCCAGTAGGTATTAACTATAGCGTCACCAATGATATAGTGACTGCAGTTATTACCAGTGTTCCTGCAAATACCTCAGGTTTTATTGAATTCCGCGCAACAGTAGTACGTGCTACGGCAGGTAATATTACCAATGTCGTAAACATCTCATTGGATCACGACAACTCGACATCGACTGCAAATACTACAGATCAAACGAATATTGCTTCACTACGTGTAGAGCCAATCTATGATGTAGAAATTAATGCGAGCTCTAGCTCTGCGAGTGCAAGTGCAGTAGATAACGTATTGACTGCTGCTGGTGTGAGTCAGGGTGGTGTTATTAATTTCAATAACTATGTGTGGAATACAGGTAACACGACCGATCGCTATAACCTGACTATTGCAAATAATACGTTCCCTGCGGGTAGTATTGTTGAGTTTTATCGTGCTGATGGTGTAACGCCACTACTTGATAGTAATGGTGATGGTATTCCTGATACAGGTAGTATTGCACCAAATCAAAACCTTGCGATTGTAGTTAAAGTTCGTCTGCCAAGTGATTATGCTGTATCGACATCTGAAACATACAGCATTACACCTCAAGCGCAATCCATTAATGAAAGTGCAGTCGTCGATACGGTTGAAGATCGTAGTAGCTTAAATGCGATTACATCTACGCAACTTGTAGACCTATATAACAGTCCTGAAACAACAGCAAATGGCACGGGTAATGGCAATGTTGCCAATGCAGGATCTGCTTGGAAGACATTGACAACAAATACTAGTGGCACAGATGCGGGTTCAACGGTTGTATTCCCATTAACAGTAAAACATACAGGAACTCCGACAGAGTATTTACTGAGTGCAGATGCAGATCAAAACTTTGCACAAAGCAATTTGCCTGAGGGTGTAGATTCGGTACGTTTTTATCAAAGTGCTGATGCAAGCTGTACAACATTAGGTGCAGAGATTGGCAAGACACGTTATCTGAATGATGGTGAAACGCAAACGGTCTGTGCTGTTGTGGAAATTAGTCCAAATGCAGAAACAAGCACAGTGCCTGTGTATTTCCGTGCGAGTTCTACCAGTGTAACAAGTATAGATGGAACGACGAATCCGGGCTTCGATACGATCTTGAACCAAATTGCAATTACCAGTGTGGCATCAGTGGCAGAAGTCGAGTTTATGCCTGATCTCAGTGGTCAAGTCGCACCACAAGGGACGATCATTTATAGCCATCTTTTGGTCAATCATTCCGATACAGCGTTAGATTCTACGCATGACTTTGTGATTAATAATTCAAATCCTGATTTTAAAGCAGACTTGTATTTGGATAGTAATGGTAATGGTCAGTTTGATAGTGCGGATACATATATAGATAGTATTGCAGATTTGCCAGGTGGCGTCTTAGCAGCGAATTCGGAAGTTCGTCTTTTTGTCAGAGTGGAAAATACTGCTGCAAATAATCTTGCACAGACCAATACCACCACCGTGAATTTGGTTGATGCTTCTAATGTGGTGATTGATCAAGTGGTTGATTTAACGACTGTGAATAATCAACAACTGATTTTAACCAAGCTACAAGGTTTGGATGCAAATTGTGATGGTACGGTGGAAGGTGCATATACAAGCAACACTTTGCCAATCGGTAAAAATACGAATGGCTCAGAGCAGTGTGTACAGTATCGTGTGACTTTAACGAATCAGAGTGCAACACCTTTAAATAGCGCCTTTACTTTCCGTGATCAGACACCAGCGTATACGGTGTTATCTCATGCGCCTAGTTGTGCTAGTTGTAGCTCGATCTCTAGTACAACAGCTGTAGGTAGCGCAGGGAATGTGAGTGGTACTTTAAGCAGTGTGGCAAGTGGTCAGTCTTATGAGTTTAGTTTTGGGGTGCGCTATGTTGCAGAATAATTTTAGGTGCATAAGTATGATTACGTTGAATAGAGCAATGACTTCGTACAAAAAAGCGATATTGATGAGCATGGTAATACTGATGACAATATGCATTAGTATGACAGCTTCAGCGCTACCAAGAACTTTGGAAATATTTTCAGACTCTAGAACATCTGGAGCAACCACGGGACCAACTTCAAGTGCACAGACACATACATTTCGTTTAAATGCAAATAACCCTACTGATAATAACTATACTACTTATACCCCAACGACGACGGTGACGTACAATATTAGCTCGGTTTACAACTACTCTAAATATTCAAGTAGGGGCTCAAGTACCAATCCTGACTTTACAATGGGCGGTTCAATTAATAACTCGGGGGACTTTATCACAAGTAGAGGAACTTTCTCACCCCTGAATACTATTGGTGATCCAATTAATGGGAATTTTTCAGCGTCGATACAGAATGCACCTACAGGCTGTGCAGGGAGTAGTAATAGCTGTTCGTCAGGAACTACAGGTGGTATTAATACTTCAAGCAACTATGGAATGGCATTATTTACTTCAACCAGTGGGTTGGCAGCAAATAGTCGAACTCTAAATGGGCGCCATCGAGTAGGTACAATTACAGCAACTTTTAATCGTGCTGTAACGAACCCTGTACTTCATCTTGCTGGCTTGGGTGGATCTGTTGGTAATCAAGGATTTACAGCAGAGTTTGACTTGGTAAATAGTGCCTCTGCTACAGGTGTTACAATGTCAAGGCTCTCTGGTAGCTCAGGCTTTTCTGTCACATCGACACGTATTGCAAATAGTAATCTCGATATTAGTGCAACTACTGGTAGTGGTGGTGCGAGTGGTAGTGTTTATTTGCAAGGTCGACGAATTACATCATTAACATTCGATGTATATGTACGTGGTGATGGCAATGGTACATCGTGGAGCTCTAGTGCGGGTATAGTTGGTGGGGATCTATTCTTTTTTGGTGTGTCGAGCTTAGATGAAGATAATGATATTTCAATAACAAAGAGCCAGCGCTTGGCAACAGCAGGTAATACCAATACATTTGCTCAAACTCAGCTGAATGTCATAGCTGGTCAAGATGTTGAGTATCAGTTAGAAATTATAAACAATACTATCAACCCTGTATTAGGGGCAACCTATAGCGATACTATACCGAGCGGTTTAATCAATAATTCGAGTACAGATATAACCATTCTGTCAAATACTGCGAGTGGTGGGGCGACACAATGTACAGCAAGTAAAGCTGGGGCAACGATCTCAGGTACATTCTCAGGCCCTATGTCATCCAAGTGTACAGTCACAATTAGAGTAAGAGCACAGAATACAGGGCAATTTAGCAACACGGCGACAATATTTGAAAGTGCAACAGATAATATCCAATCTAATAATACCAGTACGGTGAATATTTTAGTCGGTACTCTCAGTGGGAATGGGGGGTATTGTACACCAGATATGTATATGTCAGCAGGAACAGCGGCTTTTGGAAATGTGACACTTAAAAGCATTAATACCGCAATGAATCCATTCTCGTACTCTGATATTGGTAGTGCCCAAGCACCATATAATAGTACAGCAGTAAGCCCTAAAGATGGTTATGTATACGGTATTAAGGAGGTTCAAGGTACTGGTTCTATACAACTCTATAAAATTGGAGATGTGAGTCCAAATAGAGCTGTGCCAGTGAATTGGGGAGACGTTTCAGGTTTAAAGCTCACAGGGTACAATGCAGGAGATATAGATAGTAGTGGCACTTACTATGTTTTAGAGAATAGCAGTACAAGTAGCACTAATAGGCTGGGTGTGATCACAATTGGCGATACAGCAAATTCATCTACAGCTGTAATGCGTAATATTAGTGGTTTAAATGGTATCACTGTGAATGATATTGCAGATGGGGGAGATGGGTATTTATATGGTGTAGGTTCTTCAACAGGTATTCTATACAAGATACCTAAAGCGGGAGGTGCTGTTATTCCAGTAAACTCTACTCGATACCCTTCGCCTACTACATTTGGCTCAATGTTTGGCAGTGTAAATGGTGATATTTATGGTAGTGAAAATAGTGGAGGATTCTACAAGTTCGATAAAAATACTGGTGCTCGAATATTACTGTCTAACTCATTGAGTTCAGGGAACAATGATGGTGCGCATTGTGTAACACAGCCAATTACCAATTTGCCTGTAGATTTAGTGATTACAAAAACAGATAACTCATCAACTTATCGTGCAGGTACTACGGTGACTTATACGATTGTGGTGTCGAACAATGGTCTATTTGGTGTCAGTGGTGCGACGGTTAGTGATCCTTTGCCTACAGGTATTACTACCATGACGTATACAGCAACCGCAGCAAATGGTGCGACGACAAGTAAAGCATCGGGAACGCATACAGGTGCGTTGAGTGATACAGTTTCTGTTCCTGTTGGTGGTACCGTTACTTATCAGGTGACAGTTACTGTACCGAGTAGTTTTACTGGAGAGCTTATTAATACAGCTACAGTAGCTGCTCCAAGTGGATTTGTAGATACTGATACGGATAACAATACTGCTACTGATGAGAATCAACAGCAATCTGCAAACCTTGCAATAAGCAAAACAAATAATGTAGATAATCTAGTTGTTCAAGGTACAACATCATATAGCATTTTAGTTGAAAATTTGGGACCTAACTCTGCAGATAATGCAATTTTAAAAGATCCTGCTGTGACTGGACTTACAAAAACAGGAACTACGATTAACTGTACTGCTACAGCAGGTGCAGTCTGTCCAACAGCTGCGAATCGAACAGTTGCATTAATCGAGTCCGCATCTGGGATTGTGATACCGACATTGCCAAGTGGAGGCACTCTTACTTTTACGATTTCTGCCAATGTTACAGCGTTAAATGGAACGGTATCAAATACAGCAACAATTGCTGTGCCAGTAGGTATCTATGAAGAAGACACAGCGAATAACTCCGCAACAGATACCGACTCGGTTTATCCTAGAGCAAACTTAGGTATTACTAAAACGGATTCTCAAACCGCAATGAATGCGGGTGGTACAACAACGTATGATATTGTCGTATCGAATAGTAGTGCGAGTACGAGTCCAGTCAGTAATGCGATTTTCACAGATCCTGCCGTCACTGGCTTGACCAAAACTGCGATTACCTGTGCGAGCGTATCGGGTAGTGCGGTATGTCCTGCAGCAGCTGATCTGACGATTGCAAATGTAGAAGCCGCAACAGGGATTGTGATTCCATCACTGCCTGTCAATAGTAGCTTGAGATTTACAATTACAGCGTCTGTGACTGCAGAAAGTGGTAATGTTTCAAACGTGGCAAATATTGCAATGCCAGCAGGTGGTACGGATACCGATACAACGAACAACTCTGCAACAGATACAAACAGTGTGACGCCACGTGCCGACTTAGGTGTTGTAAAAACTCAGCGTGCGGGTACATCAGGCACATTTACGCGTGATCCAGTGAGTATTGTGCCGTTGGGCGTGCTTGGTAGTGTTGTAGAGTACCAGTTGGTGATGACCAATAATGGTCCTGCGACTGTCACAGGTGCGACCTTCGCTGATATTATCCCATCTCCATTTGTTTTTAATTCATTTCAAGAATCGACACCTACAAGCGGAAATGGTGCAACAGCATGTACAGCGACTAATAGTGGTAATACTGTCACAGGGACTTTTAGTGGTCCAAGCGGTGCAACGTGTAGGGTTGTCATCCGTGCAACAGCACCTTTGTTAGCGGCTACAGGAACTTATACGAATACTGCTACTGTAAATCGTCCTAATACAATACATGACCCAGATACGACCAATAACTCAAGTAGTGTAGAAACAGCGATTGCTCCTGCGGCAGATATGGCGATAGAGAAGTTGCAAAGCTTGACCAATGGTTCATTTGCAGTGACAGATTTAACTGTGAATCAGGGGAGTAATGTTTTCTACCAAATCAAAGTCACGAATAACGGCCCAACAGGCATTGGTGGATTATTGACTGGAACAGCATCTTTTACTGATACAGTACCAACCAATATCACCAATTTGACATTGTTAACTGCTGGTACAACAGCTTGTCCTGCACCAACGATCAATGGTCAAACTGTGAGTGGCGCATTTAGTGGAGCATCTGGCGCATCGTGTACTTATATTGTTCAAGGTACTGCAACCACAGTGGGTAGCATTACCAATACCGCAACAGTTTCCTCGACAGGTCTGTCCGATACGGTGACGAGTAATAACTCAAGTGCTGTAAATCTAACGATTGTTCCAGCAGCTGATTTGGAAATCACAAAATCTGATAGCTTGACGTCAACTTATACAGGTGATGAAGTTACCTATACGATTGCCGTGACGAATAAAGGACCAAGTGCGGCGAATGGTGCATTGTTCAAAGATGCAGCTGTGACTGGTTTGAGCAAAACCTCTTTGACATGTGCCGCAAGTAACGGTGCATCATGTCCACTAGCACCAGATTTAAACATTGCAAATATTGAGTCTACCAATGGCTTGGCTATTCCGACTTTGCCAAATGGTGGTGTGGTTACATTTACGGTGAAAGCGAATGTGACTGCGACCAGTGGCAATGTATCGAACGTGGCAACAATCACCGCACCAAGTGGTACTACTGATCCAGTAACTACCAATAACTCAGCAACGGATACAGACTCAGTGTCATTACCGCCTGCAGATTTGAGCATCACTAAAACAGATGGTGTGACTGCAACTCATACAGGTGATGAAGTTACCTATACTGTGGTTGTCACAAATAATGGTCCACGTGCGGCGAATGGCGCATTGTTTAGAGATGCTGTAGCAACAGGATTGACAAAAACTTCTGTAACGTGTTCAGCTACAAATAGTGCATCTTGTCCATTAGCAACTGATTTAACCATTTCGAATATTGAGTCTACCAATGGCTTAGCTATTCCAACCTTGCCAAATGGTGGTGTGGTGACATTTACAATTAAAGCCAATGTCACAGCGACCAGTGGCAATGTATCGAATGTTGCCACAATCACAGCACCAAGTGGTACGACTGATCCAGTGAGTACCAATAACTCTGCAACGGATACAGACTCAGTGTCATTGCCTCCTGCAGATTTGAGTATTACTAAAACAGATGGTGTGACTGCAACTTATACAGGTGATGAAGTTACCTATACTGTGGTTGTCACAAATAATGGTCCACGTGCGGCGAATGGCGCATTGTTTAGAGATGCTGTAGCAACAGGATTGACAAAAACTTCTGTAACGTGTTCAGCTACAAATAGTGCATCTTGTCCATTAGCAACTGATTTAACCATTTCGAATATTGAGTCTACCAATGGCTTAGCTATTCCAACCTTGCCAAATGGTGGTGTGGTGACATTTACAATTAAAGCCAATGTCACAGCGACCAGTGGCAATGTATCGAATGTTGCCACAATCACAGCACCAAGTGGTACGACTGATCCAGTGAGTACAAACAACTCAGCGACAGATACGGATTCTGTGCTAACTCCTATTGTTATTCAAGGTAAGGTTTTTGAAGACAATAGTGGTACGACTGGTATTGCATCGAATGCGTACAATGCAGTGCAAAACACTGGCGAAGTAGGCATAGCAAATAGCGCAGTACAATTGACAAACTGTTCGGGCACTGTCCTTGCGACAACAGAAACGGATGCAATGGGTCAATATCAGTTTGCCGTGAGACAAGCGACATTACCTAGTCCGAACTTCTGTGTTGTACAGACCAATGTTGAAGGTTATACCTCGGTGAGTGGTTCGACTGGCTATACACGTGGTACAGATACCATTACAGTACCTAAGGCAACTTCAGGAAACTACACTGATCTGAACTTTGGTGATGTGAAGCTTAACCTTATCTTGACTGAAAACGGTCAACATACGGTTGTTGCAGGAGCAGTGACAGACTATCCACATCGCTTGCAAACGGATGCGACAGTGCAAGTGACTGGTATAACGCAAACATTAAATCAACAGCCAAGCAGTGCATCTGATCAAGATTGGCAAGCGCTGATCTATCGTGATAGCAACTGTAATGGCACAGTAGATGCTGGAGAAGCATTATTTAATCCAACGACATCTGCTCCAGTGAGCCTACTGCCATCAGCGGGTATCTGCTTGGTACAACGTGTTCACGTGCCAACCAATGTCTATGCGGGAGCGCAACATAATGCACAGCTCGAAGCGAGCTATAGCGTGACGTTGAGTAATCCTGCGGACACGCTCACAGGTGACTCGAATACAGTTCAAGATACGACCTTGACAGGAAGTGCAGGACTTGAGTTGAGTAAAAAAGTGCGTAAGGTTTCATCTTGCCCATCGACTGCTGCGGATACAGATGTATTTAGCACAGTGAATGAAGCAACGACTTTAGACAAACTGGAATATGAAATCACCTATAAGAACAATAGTGTGAAGAATCTTCAGAATGTCAAAATCAAAGATGCAGTACCGACTGGTACGACCTTTGGAAGTATCTCTTGTCAATCAACACCAAGTGGCAATAGCTGTGATGCAACACGTACAGGAGAGGCATTACTGTGGCAACTCACAGGGAACTTAAGCCCTGCGAGCAGTGGCACGGTGAGATTCTGTGTCACGCCTCAGTAAGTAATAGAAAGCCATCCGTAATTGCTGTCATTAAATAAATTGCTTAGCAAGATTTGATGACATCAAGATGAAAAGAAGAGAGCCTACAATAGGTTCTCTTCTTTTTCAAAATTTAAAAATGATGAAAGAATAAGCAGAAATAATTCATTAGAAATAAAGTGATTAACAAAATAGTCATGTATCTGTCACTTTACTGTCATATTTAAATTTCACAATAACGCTACACAAGAAGCTGACTCCTTCAATAGCTTTTTTAATCTTCAACGTATAAAGAGAGATAAGAATGCGCTTAACTCAACAAATCGGTTTAGCAATCGCTGTAGCATCGACAATGACAGTTGCTAATGCTGCACGTGACACTATCCAAATCGCTGGTTCTTCTACTGTATTGCCGTTTGCAAGTATCGTTGCAGAAGAGTTTGGTAATACATTCCCACAATACAAAACTCCTGTTGTTGGTTCAGGTGGTAGTTCAGGCGGTTTGCGTCAATTCTGTCAAGGTGTTGGTGACAACACGATCGACATCGCAAACTCTTCTCGTAAAATCAAAGATAGCGAAATCGAAAGCTGTAACAAAGCAGGCGTAACTAAAATCCAAGAAATTAAAATTGGTTATGACGGTATTGTATTTGCTTCTAACTCAAGTAAAAAAGCATTCAAATTGAAGCCATATCATGTATTTGCAGCATTGTCTGAAAAAATGCCATCTAAAGGCAAGCTGATTGCAAACCCATATACACGTTGGAATCAAATTGACAAAGCATTACCTAATGAACCAATCACATTGGTAATTCCTGCGTCTAACCACGGCACGCGTGAAGTTTTCCAAGAAAAAATGGTTACAGCAGGCTGTGAAGCATATGACTACTTCAAAGCTTTGGACAAAGATGCACGTGAGAAAGCGTGTTCAACATTCCGTAAAGACGGTCGTGTTGTTGAAATCGCTGGTGACTACACAGAAACGCTTGCTCGTTTGAAAACTTCTCCAAGTGCGGTGGGTGTATTTGGTTTGAGCTTCTATGATCAAAACCGTGACCGTCTACGTGTTGCAACTGTAAATGGCGTTACGCCTTCTGAAGCAACTGTAATCAGTGGTAAATATCCTGTATCTCGCCCACTTTACTTCTATGTAAAAGGTGAGCACCTTCAAGCAATCAAAGGTTTGCCTCAATACGTTGAGTTCTTCGTGAGCCCGAAAGTATCTGGTCCAAATTCTAAGCTCGTAAATGCTGGTTTGATTCCACTAAGCTCTTCTGAGCGTAGCAAAATCTTGGCAGACTTCAAAGCTGGTAAAACAGTAAAATAAGTCTTTCAGCAAGGAAGCTGATGATGGAACACTCTGTCATCGGCTTTTTTGTCTATTAAAAAGTAAATGAATTTGTATTATGAATTGTGGGTTTAACCCATAAAACAGCATACTTGGAGTCTCCATGAATTTATTACTGGTTGGCATTTTGCTAGCGATTATCGCAGTTGCCTATCAGATCGGTTTGACACGTAGTCGATCGATTGCTGGTAAGGGGAACAACTCAGCAATGTTGCACTCTCGTCCGGGCTACTATGGGACACTCGTCGCATTGTGGTGTGGTATCCCTGCAGCGTTATTGTTGTTTGTTTGGAATTTTGCTGAACCTTCTATTTTGCGCCATGTCGCAATGGGGGAGATTCCGCCGCAAGTATTAAGCAGTCTGTCTGGCACAGAGTTAGATGTGATTATGCGTCGTATTCAGTCGATTGCATCGGGCTTTGGCGTCACAGATACAGCACAAGCTTATGAAGTTGCCGCTGCGGAAAAATTAAGAAACTATCAAACAGTTGGGTTGATCGCTAAGTTTGCTGTTGTGATTTCTGTTGCTTTATTTGGTTTGGCGTATGCTCGCCAACGTATCTCCCAACAATACCGTGCACGTAACCAAGTTGAAAAAACCATTTCTATCGCTTTGGCATTGTGTTCAGGTATTGCGATTTTGACTACTGTCGGAATTGTCATGTCGATGTTGTCAGAAGCATTGAATTTCTTTGACTATGTCAGTCCAGTTGATTTCTTCTTGGGTACAGAGTGGAATCCAGGATTTAGTACCACTGGTTCTGCCGAAGGTAGTTATGGTTTGTTGCCGCTACTTTGGGGAACGATCATGGTCAGTATCATTGCTTTGCTTGTAGCTGTACCAGTGGGTCTGATGACAGCGATTTATTTGGCTGAATATGCCAAGCCTCGTTTTCGTGCGATCGTAAAACCGATAGTTGAGATTTTGGCGGGGATTCCGACCATTGTGTATGGTGTATTTGCGTTGATGGTCATTGGTCCATTTTTCCAAAGTGTGGGTAGCACTTTTGGTTTAAATATCAATGCGACCAGTGCATTGACCGCAGGATTTGTGATGGGAATTATGATTATTCCTTTTGTTTCCTCACTCTCAGATGACATTATCACGCAAGTACCACGTTCGCTCCGTGATGGTTCGTTAGGGCTTGGTGCAACCAAATCAGAAACGATTTTGAAAGTGGTGATGCCAGCAGCTTTACCAGGTGTTGTGGGTGCATTCTTGCTTGCCGCATCACGTGCGATTGGTGAAACCATGATCGTTGTACTTGCAGCAGGTAATAGTCCGATCTTACATGGTAATCCACTCCAAGCGGTTTCGACAGTCACGGTGACTATTGTCAATCAGTTGACTGGTGATACAGACTTTGCAAGTCCGCAATCTTTGGTGGCGTTTGCATTGGGTCTAACCCTTTTCGTGATCACTCTTGGTCTAAATATTATTGCACTGTATATCGTGCGCAAATATCGTGAGCAATACGAATGAGTACATCAAATAATCCGCCAGTGGATCAGTACCCAGAGTTTGATCCGCAAAAAGCTGCCTTAGAGCAAGCAGAGCGTCGTAAGCGCATTGAAGGCTCGTTGGCGAAACGCCATCGTAAAGAAAAAGCATTTAAATCAATGGGCTTTACGGCTGTGTTGATTGGTTTGTTCTTCGTTGTGCTGTTATTCGGTAGTATTTTAAGCCGTGGTTTGCCTGCTTTTTGGCAGTCAACGATGCAAACTGAAATCTTCTTTGATCCAACTGTGATCAATGTTAGTCCGAAACCAGTACCTCAATCAGGTGAAACACCTGCGGCATTTGAAGAACGATTCATGAACTGGCAAGGCGAGTTTGCCATGGTCGATTGGGATAGCTTATTGGTCAATAGCGTGATCGCTAAAAATCCTGAGCTTGAAAGTCGCCGTGATGATTTAGTCGCTATTTTCAGTAGCTCAGAAGGCTATCGACTTCGTGATATGGTACTTGCAGATCAGAGTTTGATTGGTCAACGCCAAGAGTTGAAATTCTTGACTTCTGCGAATGTCGATGTCTGGGTAACAGGCAAGATTGACCGTAGTCTACCTGATGAGCAACAACAGCTCAGCCCTGAAGTTCGTCAGCTTGCAGATCAGCTGAAAAATGAAGGCATTATCTATAATGGTTTTAATACCAATCTCTTTAGTAATCCAGATTCACGAAGTGCACCAGAGTTAAGTGGTTTGGCAGGTGCATTCATGGGTTCATTGTTCATGATGCTGATCGTGATTTTTATCTCGATACCAATCGGTGTAGCGAGTGCGATCTACCTTGAAGAGTTCGCAAAACAAAACTGGCTTACGGACATCATTGAAGTCAATATTAACAACCTTGCAGCAGTGCCTTCGATTGTATTTGGTTTGCTTGGTGCGGCGATTTTTATTAACTGGTTCCATTTGCCATTATCTGCACCATTAGTCGGTGGTTTAGTGTTAAGCTTGATGACCTTGCCGACGGTGATTATCACCACGCGCGCATCATTAAAAGCTGTTCCACCTTCAATTCGCCAAGCGGCACTGGGATTGGGTGCTTCAAAAGTGCAAAGCGTCTTTCATCACGTTTTGCCATTGGCACTACCAGGTATTTTGACAGGTGCAATTATTGGTGTCGCGCAAGCCCTCGGTGAGACGGCACCATTACTATTGATCGGAATGAGTGCATTCGTTGCCAGTATTCCTTCTACACCAATGGATCAAGCGACTGCCTTACCAGTTCAGATTTATCTATGGCAAGGCAATGAAATGCGTAACTTCTTTGAAGGGCGTACCGCTGCGGCGATCATCGTACTACTTGCATTGATGATCGGTCTAAACAGCCTAGCCATTTGGTTACGTAAAAAGTTTGAAGTTCGTTGGTAATTGGAGAAAAATGATGCTAACAACTGAAGTTAAAAATGTGGATACACAGGATATCAAAGTGAACAATCCAAGCACCTCACAGACTCATGACGATCAAACCCCAGCACAACACCCACGTGAAAATGCAAAGTTTGATGTAAAAAATAAAGATGAACAACAACGTCAAAATGCTGAAGTGAAAATCAGCACCAAAGATGTCCATGTTTATTATGGTGAAACTGAGGCAATCAAAGGAATTGATCTAGATATTTACCAAAATGAAGTGATTTCATTTATCGGACCATCTGGCTGTGGTAAATCAACTTTCCTTCGTACCTTAAACCGTATGAATGACACCATAGATATCTGCCGAGTAACAGGTCAAGTTAACATGGATGGTCGTGATATTTATGATCAAAACCTTGATGTGGTCTTACTTCGTGCGCAAGTCGGCATGGTGTTCCAAAAACCAAACCCATTCCCAAAATCGATTTTTGACAATGTTGCCTATGGTCCAAAGCTTCACGGTTTGGCAAAGAGCAAATATGATCTTGAAGAAATCGTTGAGAATAGCTTGCGTAAAGCAGGTCTTTGGGAAGAGGTCAAAGATCGTTTGAACCAACCAGGTACAGGTCTTTCAGGTGGTCAGCAACAACGTTTATGCATTGCACGTACCATTGCTGTGAGTCCTGAAGTGATCTTGATGGATGAGCCATGTTCTGCGCTTGATCCGATTGCAACTGCAAAAGTTGAAGAGTTAATCTCTGAACTTTCTACGCAGTACACTATTGCGATTGTGACTCACTCAATGCAACAAGCAGCACGTGTATCGAATCGTACAGCGTATTTCCACTTGGGTGATTTGATCGAAGTGAACTCGACTGAGAAAGTCTTTACGCAACCTGATCATCAGTTGACTGAAGCCTACATTACAGGTCGCTTCGGCTAAAAACGATTGTTTAATGAATCCAAAATCAGGGCTATTTCGATAGTCCTTTTTTTTTGAGTTTTTAAAGCGTGATGACTTAAGGCTTATTTGGCAATCTGATTGATTTCAACTTTTTCAAAATCATCTGCCGCAATCTGAAATAAAGCATCTAAAAATAATATTTGAAATGACCCAATACCTACGTTTTGTGCAATCATTTTTTCCTCAGCAATTTGTGCGGCTATAGCGAAATGCACATGCGCTGCAATCGCCGCCAAAGCAGGTGATTGATCTTCTTCCACTACACCAAGATAGGCTGCGCATACTGCGCCAAGCGCACAACCCATTGCAGTTACTTTGGGTTGTAGGTTTGAGCCACCTGTAATGGCAAAGATGCCAAGTGCTTTAGACAGAATATAATCAGTCATTCCTGAGATTGCGACACAATCACAAGTTCCTAAGAGTTGCTGTGCTTGATCAATCACTTGATTAGAATCAAGGGTGCTATCCACGCCTTTGCTGGAACTTTGAGCGCCTGCTAAACTTGCAATCTCTGAAGCATTGCCACGAATAATCGTTGGGTGATATTGCAATAAATCATCGACGATCTGACTGCGCCACGCCAAGATTTCGCTATAACCGACAGGATCAAGTACCCACGACGTATGCTCGGCATTGGCACTTTGCGCTGCATATTGCATTGCTAATGCTTGTTCAGGTGTTGGTGTGCCTGTATTGATGCTTAATGCACTGGCAATCCGAGCAAAATTTCCTGCTTCTTGCTTATTATCAATCATCGCAGGAGATGCACCAACAGCGAGGCAGACATTGGCGACGAAGTTATTTGCCACACTATTGGTAATGCAATGTACCAAAGGTTGTGTGTCTTGTAGTTTTTGCCAAAGTGTTTGGATGGATTGAATTATCATTTGGAATTATCTCGATATGTCAAACGTAGTTGAGGATCATATAATTACAATTCTATTATTTGTGTAATACCATATTAGTGAATAAATATTAAGAATTATCAGACCATTAACAAAAAAGCCTTTGTATCAACTACAAAGGCTTTTTTAAAATTTGGCGGAAGCGGTGAGATTCGAACTCACGGAGGACTCACACCCTCGTCGGTTTTCAAGACCGGTGCATTAAACCGCTCTGCCACGCTTCCTGTGGGCGATATATTATAAATTTTTTCTAGTCTTGGCAAATTTTTTCCATAGAAAACTGCTTAATTGGCTAAATTCAATACAATTTCTCATCTGCGAAGATCGGATTCGATTTACAATAACGCTTTCCATCGTTTCTTTTTTGGCGGTAAATATGGCGCAGCTTGAGCTTCCCGATCATTTTATTGAATTATTACAACAGATTGCCAAACAAGTGCAACAGCAACTCCCTGCGCTCAAGCAAGAGGTGGATTTTAGTGCGCCTGCGTATATATGGAAAGATCAGCAATTACTGGCAATCCATGCGCCAAAAGCCATACACCTTGATGATCTCAAAGGTATTGACCGTCAAAAAGAAAAGTTGGTGCAAAATACACAGCAATTTCTGCACGGTTTTCCTGCTAACGATGTACTTTTGACAGGGGCAAGAGGCACAGGGAAGTCATCTTTAGTTCGTGCGTTATTGACTGATTTCCAATCGCAAGGTTTGCGCATTATTGAGATTGAACGAGATGATCTGAAAGATTTACCGATCATTCGTGAGCTGATCAAAGATCGTCAGGAAAAGTACATCGTCTACTGCGATGACATGGCGTTTAATGCAGAAGATGAAAATTATCGGAGTCTAAAAAGTGCGCTAGATGGTTCCTTACAATCAGGTGCGGAAAATATTCTAATTTATGCGACTTCAAATCGTCGTCATTTACTCCCTGAATTTATGCATGAAAACACGCCAGTGCGGAAAGTCGATGTCCCGCAATATGACGAGCTACATCCACAAGAAGCGGTCGAAGAGAAGATTTCTTTATCGGATCGTTTTGGGCTGTGGTTGTCCTTTTATCCGATGGGTCAGCAGTTGTATTTAGAAGTGGTGACACATTGGCTCAGCAAGGCAGATTTAACATTGAACGATGAAACACGTGCTGAGGCACTGCGTTGGAGTCAGATGCGTGGACAGCGTTCTGGTCGTGCAGCGTACCAGTTTGCTAAGCATTGGATTGGATTGAAGCAGTTAGAAAATCAAAATATTAAAAAGTAAGTTTAAACGAATGCTTGATTCTTTTAAGAAAAAACCCCGCTTGCGAACAAACGAGGTTTTTAAAATTGAGAATTTTAATTTCAATTGAGCAGTTTCACTGATGTGAATTATTGCTCAATGATGTCTGTGCCTTTAGGTGGCGTAAAGTTAAATACGCTTTGATCAATGTTGGCATTCAGTTTGGTATTCTTAAACTTAATCGTCGTGGTCTGACCCATCGCATCTTGCAGGATCATTAGACTTGGCGCTTTGTTTTTACCAAAGCTGATCAATAGACGCTCAAACGCACCTTCATCATTCTTCGGGGTTAGACTGTAGTAAGTCTTTTTTGCATCAGGTTGGCTGACTTCATAAGCTTGCATGATTTGCTCAGCATTCCCTGATAATAGCAGTGCAGGGGTATTTGCAACTTGATCATCTAATTGCTGTTTTACCGCTTGCTCCAAATCAGGATCATAAATCCATACTGATTGACCCGTGGTGACAATGGTTTGCTCCGCAGGTTTCACGGTTTTCCAGTAAAACTTACCAGGACGTGCCACTTTCATTTGACCTGTGAAGTTTTGGTTCATGTGCTGTGGCATGGGTTGGTTTTTCTTTTGGTTGGTTTTTGGATTGGTCAGTTTGGTGCTTTGTTCAAAATCAGCTGTTAGGTTTTGAATCGCACTCAACTGTTTAACCAAGTTATTGGTTGCGACTTGAGTGGATGCCGCCGCAGCATAAGTCTGCGTTGCCATGATAGGAGAAGCGACCATTGTCGTAATGGTTAAAGCATATGCTGTTTTTTGAAATAAAGACATTTTTACTTTTCCTGTTTTAAGGTTTGTGAGCACATCTTACTGTTTTTCAAAACGAATAAAATGGAGAAAATTCTAAGTTTTGTGTAATTCCTGTGGCGAATGGTGCATTTTAGTATGTAAAAGCATACTTTATGCAAAATGAAGTTAAATGATTGCACTATTTAGCGAAAATATTGAATGTTTTGTAATTTAAATCAGTCGATGAATGCGACGCTGTGTTAATTATTTAGTCTGTTTTAGTGTAAAAATTTCCTTTAATCTCAATAGCTATGCAGATATTTACGATCAATTGCTTTGATCACAGGTGCATTCGCTATGAATCCTCGTAAGACAGTTGCTTTCACTCATCATAATGACACCAAATTTGCTGTGGGCGACTTTTATCCTGTACAGACGGTATTTTCTTATCATGAGTTGGGAGGCACGACCTCGCCATTTCTACTCTTAGACCACTTAGGTCCTGCACAGCTCGTTCCCAAATCAAATAAGCGGGGTGTGCATCAGCATCCACATCGTGGCTTTGAAACGGTGACAATCATGTATGCAGGAGAGCTTGAGCATCGAGATAGCACTGGAGCAGGTGGAAAGCTGATAAGTGGGGACGTACAGTGGATGACTGCAGGTTCTGGGATTCGGCATGTCGAGCAGTATAGTGATGCCTTTCGGGAGTCAGGTGGTCGTTTTGAAATGGTACAGCTTTGGGTCAATTTGCCTGCCAAAGACAAGATGACTGCACCACATTATCAAAGTTTAAAAAATGCTGAGATTCCCAAAGTCGATTTAGCCGATCAAAAAGGCTTTGTTCGTGTGATCGCAGGGCAATATATTGATGAAGCAGGACAGACGGTAAAAGGTATTGCGACGACATATACGCCGATGACGGTACTTGATGTGGCTTTAAATGTTTCAGGTGAAAAACTCTTACTTCCTGCAAAGCATGGTGAGACCACGTTGATTTATTTGCTATCAGGTCGATTGCAGTTTGAAGATGATGTTAAAAGTGGTTTTGAAGGTAGTGGTGTTTTAGAAGAAAATAAGATGGCGGTGCTATCAAGTCATGGCGATGATGTGGTGATCAAAGCATTACAGTCTTCTCGATTTTTATTGCTCAGAGGACAGCCTATTCTCGAACCGATTCAGGGACATGGTTTCTTTGTGATGAATAATTATGAAGAAATTCTTGAGGCGTATCATGACTTAGAGCATGGAAACTTTATTCGTTAGATTGATGTTTAGTTTGGCGAAATAATCAAGGCAAGAAAAAACCCGCTTTATGCGGGTTTTTTCTGAACTATAGAAACTTATGCAGTTTCAACAGTCACGTAGCGACGGCCAAATTGACCTTTCACTTCGAATTTGATAACGCCGTCAGCAGTAGCGAACAAAGTATGGTCACGACCCATACCTACGTTTGCACCAGCGTGGAATTCTGTACCACGTTGACGAACGATAATGTTACCAGCAGTCACAGCTTGACCACCGTACATTTTAACACCAAGCATTTTAGGGTTAGAATCACGACCATTTCGTGTCGAACCACCAGCTTTCTTGTGAGCCATTTCTTTTACTCCTCGTGATTAGCCTGCGATACCAGTAATTTTCAACTCGGTAAACCATTGACGGTGACCTTGCTGTTTACGGTAGTGCTTACGACGACGCATTTTAACGATGCGTACTTTGTCATGACGACCATGACCAACCACTTCTGCAGTGACTTTTGCGCCAGATACAACTGGAGCACCGATTTGAATGTTGTCACCATTTACAACCATCAAAACATCATCAAAAGTGATGCTTGCGCCTGTTTCAGCTTTCAACAATTCGACTTTAAGGGTTTCACCCTCAACTACACGGTGCTGTTTACCACCGCTTTGGATTACTGCGTACATAACGTACTCCACACTAGCCCGTGTCGTCGTGCCAATAAAGGGATATATCGAACTTATAACGAACGCCACTGGGGTATAAGGCGCACAATTTTACGCAATTTCTCTTCAAACAACAAGTTTTAAGCCTTGGATTTCTAGTAAAAATTGAAATATTTGTAGAAAAAAGGGGAGTTTTAGCGCTTTGGTACAATCCATACGCCAATCTCAACTTTTAGAAAAGTATGAATATTACACTAAGTATTGAATTAATTTATATTTTGGCAATTTTGGTTGGCTACGCCAACCAAAATTGCGTATGGGCTTTGGGGCTTCGCCCCAAAAGCCCCCCTTGCCGAACTGCCGAAGGCAGTGAGGCAAGGTTAGGATTGTTTTTACAAAATATGAATGTAATTTATATCTAAATATCATATGGATAAAGGTAAATTTGTAGTATCTAGATCATAAAAAAATTGAGATTAGCGTACTTTACTTAAATTTCTGTATTAGTTTGCTGAGTACGACTTGTTGTTTGTATTTGATTTGGTTGCATATTTGTTGGTAGCTACTTGCAAGTTCATTGAACTTTCATGAAAATAGCAGAAATTGTATGTGCTCGTACGATGTATTGTTGAAACTATTTAATTTTGTTGTTTGTTTGGTTATTGAATTTTAGTTTGGGTATTGTAGTTGATTCATCTTCCACATTTTCAATAATTCTAGGCTTTTAATTTTACGTTCTTAATTCTGAAATTTTAATTGAAGCCTTTCAATTTTAAGGCTGATTGAAAATCAAAAAATGAGATTCGGGAAAATCAAAATTGAAGTTTTCACCTGTCATTTTGCTGTATAAATATTTAGAGGTTTTGTCTGGATGAGTATTGATTTTAAACAGGATGTTCTTGCGCCAGTGGCCGAAGATTTTGCTGCGATGGATCAATTTATCAATGAAGGTATTACTTCAAAAGTCGGCTTAGTCATGGCGGTGAGCAAGCATGTCGTTGAGGCGGGTGGTAAGCGCATGCGTCCGATCATGTGTCTGCTTGCTGCACATGCCTGCGGTCAAAAAGAAATGATACATTCACGCCATCTTGCAGCAGTGATTGAGATGCTTCACACCGCAACACTCGTCCACGATGATGTGGTGGATGAGTCAGGATTACGTCGTGGTCGCCCAACGGCAAATGCGACTTGGGACAATCAAACGGCGGTATTGGTCGGCGATTTTTTGATTGCCCGGGCTTTTGATTTGTTGGTGAATTTAAAGAATTTTGATCTGCTCAAAGACTTTTCATCAGGAACCTGTGAGATCGCAGAAGGTGAAGTTTTGCAATTACAATCGCAACACCAACCTGATACCACTGAAGACACTTATTTAAAAATTATTCACGGTAAAACATCACGATTGTTCGAACTTGCGACTGAAGGCGCAGCGATTCTAGCGGGTACTGAGCAATATCGTCAGCCACTGCGTGATTATGCAGGGCATTTTGGCAATGCCTTTCAGATCGTCGATGATGTGCTTGATTATATTTCTGATGCAGAAACGTTAGGTAAAAATATCGGTGATGACCTGATGGAGGGCAAACCCACTTTGCCACTCATCGCTGCGATGAAGATGACTGAGCAAGGTTCAGATGCGTACAAAATTGTACATAAAAGTATTGCCACAGGCGGGACGGATCAGCTTGAGCAAGTGATTGAGATTGTCAAAACATCAGGTGCTTTGGACTATTGCATGCAACGTGCCAAGCAAGAAACTGATGCAGCACTACAATCTTTACAAGCCTTGCCACAATCTGTTTATCGTGATGCCTTGGCGAATTTAGCCAAGTTGGCTTTAGACCGCATTCAATGATTAATTTTGGTAAAGACTGAACTGAGGACGATTGATGCATATTCAATTGCAAGACTTATTGATCGAGATGCAGGCGCAGATTGATGAAGATCGCTTAGACCTTCAGCTGTTAGTGCGTCTTGTTGATCGTCTACGTCCAAGTGATGCCGAAGATCAGAGCGAAATTAATAAAAGAATCAAAGCATTTATTCGTGCGTTGATCATGACACCGACTGCACCTGATATCGTACAGCGTTATGTGTTGCGACTACTTAATCAATATAAACAAGTCAGCCTATATGTCGAAAGTGGCATTTTAGGGTCAGAAGGGTTTAATACGCAGTTATCACAGCGTATCGGTGCACATTTCCTTCCTTTAGTGAAAGATGAGTCTGAGCTAAAAGACCTTGTTGGAAAAGTTTTTTATAAAAAAAGCGACCGTCACTGGCTCGATAATATTCAAACAGAAGATTGGCAACAGGTTTTTCGCTTACTCAGCCAGTCCAATTCCAATCAAGGCAATAAGCATCGCATTCGTATGCAAATGATCAATGCGATCATGATTTTATCTTATCGTATCAGTGCGATCGGTTTGCATTCCGAGTTTACTCATGCTTATCCCGAGATTGATGAATTTGAATCACCATTTCTCAATCAAAACAGAGAAATCGTCGAGTTTATCGAAACCTATAAAAAGTACGAAGCACAATACGATACAGCATCGGTGATGCCTGTACCTGACCCAGATCAGGCTTTGGTGATGCTTGATCAATGTCGTGACATCATGCAGCGTGTACGTCGTGCGACCAAGCGTATTGGTGTAAGTTTAAATCTTACTTATTTAATAGCACTGCTTGAGCAATGTTTACATCGTATTGAGATTTTATTGCACGTTGTGACTGATGAAGATAAGGCACAACAAGCTGCGATTATGGAGATGCTCCGTAATATCACTTATGCGCATTATAGCGACCAAAGTGTACGCTCATTACTCACCACCAATACCGAATTGATTGCGCTACAAGTCACCGAAAATGCCAGTCGTACTGGTGAACATTATGTAAGTACCGATAAAAAAGGTTACTTCGAAATGTATTTTTCTGCGGCAGGTGCAGGGGCGATCATTGCCATTATGGCGACGCTAAAGATACTTTCTGCACGATTGACTTTAGCACCACTGATGCAAGCCATTGTTTATAGTTTGAACTATGGGTTGGGCTTTGTTTTTATCCATATCATGCACTTTACTGTTGCGACCAAACAACCTGCGATGACGGCAGCCGCTTTGGCAGCGACGATTCAGCAGAAAAAAGGTACGAAAAATGCGCATATGGCAGAGCTTGCTGCGCTGATTATTAATATTATTCGTACCCAATTCATAGCGATACTTGGCAATATTTCGATTGCGATACCTGTGGCAGCGATGATTGCATTTAGCTGGGACATCGTATTCGGTGAAGAGCTCATGAATCATGCCAAGGCAAGTCATGTCTTGCATGATCTCAATCCATTTACTTCGCTTGCGATTCCGCATGCGGCGATTGCAGGTGTGTGTTTATTTTTCTCAGGATTAATCGCAGGCTACTATGACAATATGGCGATTTATCGTCAGATTGGTCCACGTATCAAAGCCCATCCAAAACTAAAAAAACTATTTTCAAAAAATCGCCTTGAACGAATTGCCAACTATGTTGAGCAAAATCTTGGCGCAATAATGGGTAATTTTTTATTCGGTGTGATGCTAGGCAGTATGGGGACGATTGGTTTTATTCTCGGATTGCCACTGGATATTCGACATATTGCTTTTGCATCGGCGAACTTTATTCAAGGGCTAATGAATATCAATGGCTCACCTGATATTGGATTGATCGTGGTGTCATTTTTAGGTGTATTACTGATTGGTCTAACCAACTTATTTGTCAGTTTTAGCTTAACGATCTTTGTGGCATTACGTGCACGCAGTGTCCGTGTACAAGAGTGGCGTCCACTATTTAAGCTGATTGCCACGCATTTTGTGACGCGTCCGAGTGAGTTTTTTTGGCCACCAAAACAGCCATTACAGATTGATGAAGAAGAAGCCAAAGAGGCAAGAAGCTGATTTTTTTCTAATGTGAATGTGTTGTTCATTCCTGCGCTATTTTATTGAATATGTTTTATTACAAACGCTTTATTGCAAAAATGATCACGACTTTTATTCAAGTGAGCATAGATTTTCGCTGACTTATTTTGCACAATGATGTGAGATGTAGTGCATACATCAGAAAAACAAATACAGTTGTAGTATTAAGGATAAGCTATGAAATTTTGGTCAACCAATACCAGTCAAGTGACCGACGATTTAGCCTCAGTGACCGATATTGCTGATGAAGCAAATATTGAACTGGCAGGAATGACAGAAAAGCAGAAACAAAACATATGGCGTGCGGTTGAAGCACTGTATCAGACAGGCAATCATCCACAAGTCTCGCTCTGCCTACGCCGCAAAGGGCAGATCGTATTTAATCGAAGTATTGGCTTTGCAGATGGTAATGGTCCTGAAGATCAGCCTTTTGCAGAAAAGCGTTTGGCGAAAACCAACACACCTGTCTGTTTATTTTCCGCATCAAAACTAGTCACGGCAATGCTTGTGCATATGCTCGATGAAGAAGGTGTGATCAATCTACTGGATCCGATTAGTTACTATATTCCTGAATATGCAAAGCATGGCAAACGACATACGACGATTTTCCATTTACTGTCACATCGTGGCGGAATCCCACGTGTAGAAGGCAAAATCGAACCTGAAACCTTATTTGATAAACAACAGATTTTACAGCTACTTTATGACGCCAAGCCGATGTCGGTATCAGGGTCAAAACTCGCCTATCATGCGGTGACAGCAGGCTATATATTGGGTGAAGTGTTAGAACGAGTGACGCAGAAACCATTAACGCAGTTGTTGCAGGAGCGTATCAGTGACCCGATGGGGATGCGCTGTTTTAACTACGGACTTGCACCTGAGTTTCGTGGTGAAGTGGCGAAGAACTATGCCACAGGCTTCTTTGCCAAAATGGGTACAGATCAATATTTGCATCATGTCTTAGGTGCAGATTTGGACACGACGGTCAATATTACCAATGATTCACGCTTTATGGATACGATTAGTCCTGCGGCAAATATTTATACCAGTGCTGAGGAAATCGGTCGATTCTTTGAAATGCTACTCGATGGCGGTCGTTATCAAGACAAGCAGATTTTGACACCTGAAACAGTCTTCCGTGCAACATTACCAACCTCGGGCTATGTGATGGATCAATCGCTTTTGATTCCGATGCGTTATGCACTTGGACCGATGCTTGGTGGTGATCCAGTGGGAATCTTTGGACCAATGACAGGGCAGGCTTTTGGTCATATTGGTTTTTCAAATATTCTATGTTGGGCTGATCCAAAGCGTGATATTAGTGTTTCACTACTCACGACAGGTAAATCTGTAGTGGGAACGCATATTCCAAGTCTCGCCAAAGTCTTGTACCAAATCTCAAAACAATGTCCAAGAGTGGAGCGTGATCAACGTCGTTCGCTGTTTGGTTCAGATCAAGAAAAATCTGAAAAGATTTAATCAAAATAAGCAAGACAAAACTAAAAATCCCACCGTTATTTCTAGCGATGGGATTATTTAAAGTAGTTTAAAACGACTAGAGCTGAGCCAACTCATTACTTTTAATATGTTCCATATAAACACGGATGCGCTTCACATATTGTACTGCTTGGCGGTAACGACCATTGGCACGTTGATTACGCTCAAGATAGTTGTAAACATTGACCCATTGATCAGGGTTCTTACCTTGACGTTCAAGACGTTTACGAATCGAGCGAACTGTACCAGGCCCCATATTGTAGGCAACCAAAGCATACCAGTTACGATCTGGATACGGGATGTGATCATATTCATCCAGCATCAGTTGCATATATTTTGCACCACCTTGGATGCTCTGGGTCGCATCTGTGCGATCCTTAACACCCATTGCTCGAGCTGTGCTACTGGTCAGCATCATTACGCCACGAACACCTGTCGGTGACACCGAATCAGGACGTAAGTAAGACTCTTGATAGCCAATCGCTGCAAGGAAGTGCCAATCTAAATCGTGCTTTTTTGCAGACTGTTTGAATGACGCTTGATATATTGGAAGACGTTTTTGTAAGTCTTTATCAACCTTGACCATGTCGCTTTCTTTGACATAGTTGCGATCATAAAATGATGCAAGCTGTTGAATTGTACCTGTATTTTTGTTTTGGCACAGATGACCTGTTGCAGTCAAAGCCAATGGATCTTCAGCAGATTTAAACACCCAAGAAAAGTTGGTATCTAAGCCGTATTTTTCAAGGATAGGCTGTGCACCACAGCTTCCTTCGACTGCTGTTAACTTTGCATTTTCAATTGCAGCAATACTGGCGGTGCTGAGTGCAAATTCGGCTTTGCCTTGTTTAACCCAACGTAGTGCAGTGGCATTGTCTTTTACAGTTTTTAAATCAAGACGCAAATCCATGCTTTTTGCATAACTACGCGCAAGATCATAGCCAAAGCCGTGCGTGAAACCATCTTGTTGGAATACAGTCGTTGGACCTTGAACGGCAACAACAGTAAGGGTATTGCTTGGTTTGAGATCTTGTTTGACCTGATGACCTTGAGAAACATTTAGGCTTAAAGGTGCGATGGCAGCGAACAAGATAGTCGCTTTAAGATATGGTCGAGAGTTAAGATATTTGAGGCAGAGCCTCGATCGAGAAAGCTGACGATTTTGCTTCATGATATCTCCGCAGTAATGCTATTCACTGTGGCAAACACCTAGATTCATAATAGAATGGGCAATCAAATGAGATTATAAAAGGCTGTTTGCGACAAACGTATTTGAACGTTTGGTAATTAACTAAATTGGTTAGCTGAATGATCTAGCTAAACGAGCCGAAGCATTAAATGAAAAGCTTGGCATTGCATATAAAAATAGGTTTGTGCAGCGAAATAACAAAAAAGAATAAATATCGTACAGATATATTGCAAAAACCTAACGTGGTGGCGCATTTTATCCAAATAAACGATCGTAGTCAAATAACTGAGATTTCAATCACACAATGATAACTAATGTGTTGAAATTGTGAAGAATAAAAATTCAACAATAGGAGCGTTTCGACGAAAATAGAGTGTATGAAAACTGACCAATCATCGGTGGATAAAATAAAATTTGCATGGCAAACTTTCAAATTATTCAAGAAATACTGACTTTTTATGCAAAAAAAACTGCTTACCGCTGAAGGCTATACACGCTTACACAATGAATTAAATCATCTGCTTCGCACAGAACGTCCAGAGATAACCAAAATCGTATCTTGGGCGGCTAGTCTTGGCGATCGGTCGGAAAATGCAGATTACACCTATAACAAACGTCGCCTACGTGAAATTGATCGACGGATTAGATTCCTCACCAAGTTATTTGAAGTCGCTCAAAAAGTTGAATATCACCCAGACCAAGCAGGGAAAGTCTATTTTGGCGCATGGGTTGAGCTTGAAAATGATGAAGGGCAACAGGTGAAGTTTCGCATCGTTGGTGATGAAGAAATCTATGGCAATCAGGATTACATTTCATTGCAAGCACCGGTGGCAAAAGCCTGTCTAGGCAAAGCGGTGGATGATGAGGTGGTCGTGCATACACCCAATGGCAAAAAGACGTGGTACGTGCTCAAAATCAAATATATTCAAGATGCTGAAAATTAGCCGATAATTATTTGTACTCATTTATAGTTTTAACTTAGGACTTTAACTCTGGAATCTCGGCACCGTAGTCAAAGCGTTCTTTCCAGTTGCACACATCAGACACAATACATTCGCCACATTTCGGTTTACGGGCGATACAGCAATAACGACCATGCAAAATCAACCAATGATGCGCATCAATGATGAACTCGGACGGAATACGTTTGAGCAGTTGTTGTTCAATCTCTAATACATCTTTGCCTTTAGCCAAACCAGTGCGGTTGCCTAGCCGAAAAATATGGGTATCCACCGCCATCGTCGGCTGACCAAAGGCGGTATTTAATACGACATTAGCAGTTTTACGACCAACACCAGGCAGGGCTTCGAGCTGTTCACGTTGCTGTGGGATTTCACCGCCATATTGTTCAATCAGAATATGACAGGTTTTAATGACATTCTCAGCTTTGGAATTAAATAAGCCAATGGTTTTGATATAACTTTTGAGCTTTTCCACGCCAAGCGCATACATGCTGTGTGCATCTGGCGCATCTTGGAAAAGTTGATCAGTAGCTTTATTCACGCTGACATCGGTGGCTTGCGCAGAGAGCAAAACAGCGATTAACAATTGAAAAGGTGAGCCATAGTTCAGTTCGGTTTCAGGATTTGGGCGTTGTTCACGTAGGCGCTCGAAAAAAGTTTGAATTTGCGCCTTAGTCATGGCTTTGCTGTTAGAAGGCTTTTTCTCGACGCCTTTTTTCTCAGTTGATTTTTTTCCAGTTTTAGCTTTGACCTTTTTCGTTGTTACTGTTCTGGTTTTTATAGTTTTTTCCATAATCAAGACTCCATCAACTGGGCAAGTTGTTGCTCAAGTGCATGCATTTGTTCAGTTTTACCTGCATCAGGGCGTACACTGAGTTGTTTCTGTAATTTCTTAATTTGCGTGCGCAGCTTTGCCAATTCAATGGTAGTTTGTGCATCTTGTACTTTAAGTGGTTGAGTATCATTTTGTGTTGATACGGCTTGCTCAGGCAAGGATTGCCCAAGAATGGCTTCGAGCTGTGATTTTGAAGCAGAGGCTTTGGTCACAGGACGAGCAGATTGTTTTTGCGCTTGACGAGTTTGCTCACGTAGTAGATGTGCTTTATAACGATTGCGTAAATCATTCTGTTCTTGAATGCGCTCACTCGGTGTTGGCAATGGCGACAGATCTTCGACCAAATCAATGCAATCTACTGGACATGGTGCAAGACAAAGCTCACAGCCAGTACACAGGTCGGGCATGATGCTGTGCATGACTTTGCCACTGCCGATGATCGCATCCACAGGGCAGGCGGCAATACATTTGGTACAGCCGATACATTCATCTTCACGAATCACGGCTTTGATGCGTTGCGGTCGTCCATCGGCTTGGACTGCCCAAACGCTTGGTTCGGCGTCGAGTTTTGGTCGGTCTAATAGATTGGCAATTGCGTCGGCGACAGGTTGTCCACCAGGGATACATTTATTGGCGTCCTCACCTTCGAAAATCGACTGTGCGTAGGGCAAACAGCCAGCAACATGACCACACAGTCCACATTGGGTTTGTGGTAGGAGTTGGTCAATTTGCTGTACTAAAATCTGATGTTTGGGCGTTTGCAGTGGCGAGGACATAAGCTATGCAAAAGGGAATAAGAATAGAGTGTGCAAGTATAGCAAAGCATGTGCCTAAAATCTCTTGAGGAAACTTTGAAAAACCATCTGCGTAGGCAAATTTCTGCGTTGCTCCTTGCTCGCAATCCTCATGTACGACTTGTACACTGCGGTTGCTGTGCGAGGTGCGCCTTGAAATTTAGGCTACTCGTTAGGTTTTTTCAAAGTTCCCCTAGCCATCTAGCTACTATTTCAAAAGGTGGACTCAATTACGAATTGTTTGAGTCTAAGAAATTAACTGACTAAAACTCCATCGCATCGACAGCACTTTCACGGACACTCACTTGAGGTTTTTCCGCAACTAAGCCCAGTTTGGCGAACAATTGCTGATCACGTCCTTGTCCTGCATTTGGTGTAGTCAGTAGTTTTTCACCCGAGAAGATCGAATTTGCCCCAGCCATAAATGCCAAAGCTTGATCGCTATCACTTAAGGATTCACGACCTGCAGATAGGCGAATATAACTTTTCGGCATGAGAATCCGAGCAGTCGCAATGGTGCGAATCCACTCAATCACATCTAACTTCTCCACATCAGCAAGCGGTGTGCCTGCGATGGGCACCAACATATTGATTGGTACAGATTCAGGGTGGATTAGCAACGTTGATAATTCATGCAATAAACCGATGCGATCTTGTTCAGACTCACCGAGTCCAACAATCCCACCACTACAGACTTTTAGCCCTGCATCACGCACATGATCCAACGTATTTAGACGATCATCAAAAGTGCGGGTACTGATGATATTGGCATAATATTCACGTGAGGTATCGAGATTGTGATTGTAATAATCCAGTCCTGCATCTTTTAATCGAGTTGCTTGTGAGCTATTGAGCATACCCAATGTCATGCAGGTTTCTAGCCCAAGCGCTTTGACTTCTTTGACCATTTCCAAAACATAGGGCATATCACGCTCATGCGGATTACGCCATGCTGCACCCATACAAAATCGAGAAGAACCTGATGCTTTGGCAGCTTGCGCTTCACGGATGACTTTATCTACAGCAATGCGTTTCTCCGCTTCGAGGTCAGCATCATAATGCGCAGATTGCGAGCAATATTTACAATCTTCAGGACATTTTCCTGTTTTGATCGAGAGTAAAGTGCTGACTTGAATGGTATTTTTTTCAAAATGCTGGCGATGAATGCTTTGCGCCTGAAACAATAAATCCATCAATGGCAATTGATAGAGAGTGTGAATTTCTTCTCGTGTCCAGTCGTTGCGCAACATATGCTCGTTTCTTCCAATGTATTCATCAATGCTTGGACATACTATAACTTAAAAAGGCTAAGCTGTTATGGGCTGAATATTTCATTTTTTTTATAAAATTGAGGGTTGATAAAAAAAAACGATCCATGCGCACAGAGATCGTTTTCTTAGTAATTACATTAGCTAACGAGTTTTAAGCGTGAATATTTGCCAAACCATAACTCTCACGAAGCACTTGATGCAATTGATCACGTGCTTTGATAAAGCCGTCAATACCACCTTGCAGTAGTTGGAACGCCATCAAATCATGCTCTAATTCATTTTGGAACGTGGCTTGATCTAAGTTGCCACGGTCGATTTTGTCAGCCTGCTGTGCTTGCTCAACAGTTAATTGGGCGGTGACGTTTTGCTCATCTTGACTGAGTTGATCGAGTAAATTCGGTGCAATGGTGAGTAGGTCAGAACCAGCCAATGCCAAGACTTGAGTAGTGCTACGGAAGCTCGCGCCCATCACTTGCGTTTGTATGCCATTTTGTTTGTAGTAGGTGTAAATCGTCTTCACCGAATTGACACCTGGATCTTGCTCAATCGGGTAGCTGTCTTTATTTTCCGCTTTTTTGTACCAATCCAAAATACGACCGACAAAAGGCGAGATCAGCGTGACCTTAGCATCAGCACATGCTTGCGCTTGGTGCAAACCAAATAATAAAGTCAGGTTGCAATGAATGCCATTTTGCTCCAAATGCTTTGCTGCTTGGATGCCTTGCCATGTCGATGCGATTTTGATCAACACACGATTGGTATCAATGCCAAAGTGCTTATACAGGTTAATCAGATCATAGGCTTTTTGAATGGTCGCTTCGGTGTCATATGACAAGCTTGCATCCACTTCAGTCGATACACGACCATCAATATATTTTAAAATTTCAACGCCAAACTTGACCGTTAAAATATCAATGGCTCGTTCAACCAGTTCATCGTCTTCATAGTTTTCTGATTTTGCCATGGCGATGGCATCTTCGATCAAAGCACGATTTTCAGGAATACTTGCAGCAGCCGTAATCAGTGAGGGATTGGTGGTGGCATCAATTGGGCGAAATTTTTCAACGGCTTCTAAGTCGCTACTGTCCACAACGATGGTGGTGAATTGCTTTAATTGTTCGAGTGCAGTCATGATTAGGGCATTTTTTAAAAGTGATCATTTAACTTAGCATGCTTTGAAAGGGCATCAAAGCACTGTTGCTTATAAATTCGGCATGATGTGATAAAAAAATTATCAAGAAATTATTTCAAAAAAGTCTGCTGTTAAGGTCAATAGACTCTATAAAAAGTATTGATAAAGAATAACTCAAAAAAAACGCAATGATCTGGGGGAATCATTGCGCTGAATACTTCAATCACTGCGATAAAGGTTCATCGCCTCATCACTTATGCACCTATTATCTCTAATCGGCAAAGTAATGACTTTAGCAAAGCCGTTAAAGAATGTAAGCGTGCGTAAATAGTGTCACTAATTACTTGAAAGTGCTTACATTCTCAAAACTTAAAAGCGGAATAAACCTAAACCTGCTTTGACTTCGTCCAATGTATCTTGCGTGATTAAGCGGCATTTATCTGTACCATCACGTAGAATGTCCATGACATAGGTTGGATCTTTAGCGAGCTCTTGACGACGTTCACGGATTGGACCAATCAACTCTTTCAGCACACCTTCAAGGCGTTTTTTCACAGTACCATCGCCGAGTCCACCACGACGATAGTGTGCTTTGAGTTCTTCAACTTCTGCTTTGTTCGGATCAAAAGCATCGAGGTAAGTGAATACAACATTGCCTTCGACCTGACCTGGGTCTTCAATACGCAAATGATTTGGATCGGTGTACATGGCATTGACGGCTTTTTTAATGTCTTTGTCCGATGCGTCAAGTACGATGGTATTGCCCAAAGATTTTGACATTTTCGCCTTACCATCAAATCCGGGTAAACGTCCGACATTGGAAAGCAATGCTTTACATTCAGGAAGTATGTCATTGCCAATCTGACGGTTGACACGGCGAACGACTTCGTTGGTTTGTTCGATCATTGGGATTTGATCTTCACCGACTGGAACGAGGGTCGCTTTAAATGCGGTAATATCCGCAGCCTGTGACACTGGATAGCATAAGAATCCTGCAGGAATATCACGCTCAAAACCACGCATTTGGATTTCTGTTTTGATCGTTGGGTTGCGCTCCAAACGAGCGACGGTGACGAAATTCATGTAATAGCTAGTCAGCTCAAATAACGCAGGTAAGCAAGATTGAATACAAATCGTCGTCTTGGTTGGATCAATACCTACCGCTAAATAATCTAACGCCACTTCGATGATATTACGCTGAACTTTTTCAACATTATCGGCATTGTCTGTTAGTGCTTGGGTATCAGCGAGTAAAAGGTACTGCTGATGCGAATCTTGTAAGCCAACACGAGTACGCAATGAGCCTGCAAAGTGTCCTAAGTGTAATTGTCCAGTAGGGCGGTCGCCTGTCAGAATAATTGGACGCTCTGCTGATTCAGTCATAATTTTTCCCATGTCGGTCTTTTAGTGACGATATATTGAAGTGATCTTGAAAGGCTGTATTGTAAAGAAGCTCGCCCTAATTTCCTAGCTTTAAATGGTTGCTTTTAAGTGCTTGGTTTTTAAGCGTCTAAATTTGTACAGAACAGACATTGAGTCAGAAAGTATGGATACAAATATAAAAAAGATATGATTTAAAATCGGTTAAAATATATTCATTAAGCAAATTGAAAGATATAAAGATAAGGAGCCTTTGATGGTTTTAATGAGAAGGTCAAACGGTCAAGCGGTTTTAAATCAGCAAAAAAAATTGAGTATTCATGCTGTTGCCGTGAAGGCATTGTTTGCGAGTACGATCTTTGTATTGAGTAGTGCGACGTATTCTGCAACAAAGAGCGTGTATAAATCAGTCTACACTGGTGAAAGCTTTACACGTGGGAATAGCACCTATCAAAATAAACAGGCTCAAATCCGAGATCGTGTACTGGGTCAAACTCGTCCTGATCCATACGCACAGCCTCGAAATAATCCTTATAACCGTTATCCGAATTATCCAGACTATTACCCAAACCATTATCCTCATTACCCAAATGGCTATCCACATGACTTTCCAAATGATCATGCAAATCATGGCACACAGGTCTATATCGGCACACCGCATGTTCAGATACAGGTGCAACCTGAAACACAGACCCATTACCAAAGTACCGAAGAAGTTTATCTGCCTTATGGTGGCACTTATCGAAAAACCACAGAATCAACAGGGCAGTATCCAGTCTATCCACAATACACTTATCCGCATAACCATACACCGAACTATGGCTATCCTTATGGCAACTCAGATAAAAACAAACGGACTTATGGCAAAGTGATACAACAAGGCAAATATCAAGGCAATTAAAAAAAGTAAGAAGCGTGAAAAGCAAAGTAAGAGAAAATGTTTGGTGCTACAGTTTTTAGCATGAATTATGTTGCACAAGCGCAAGAGTTTAATTATTGTGACTGAATTAATGTTTTTATAAAGTTATTTTATAAAATTTAGAGTCAAACAAAATTTAGGAAAGAACGCATGGCCAGTAGTTTATTACTCCTTTTAGATGATATTGCGACAATAATGGACGATGTTGCGGTAATGAGTAAGGTGGCAGCCAAAAAAACTGCGGGTGTATTGGGCGATGATTTGGCATTGAATGCACAGCAAGTCAGCGGTGTGCGTACCGAACGTGAATTGCCAATCGTATGGCGTGTTGCAAAGGGTTCATTTGTTAATAAATTGATCCTTGTGCCATTGGCGTTATTGATCAGTTGGCTTGCACCTGCGTTGATCAATCCATTATTGGTGATTGGTGGTTTATTTTTATGTTATGAAGGTGTGGAAAAAGTCTGGCATACCATTCAACATAAAAGAAATCCGCATGCAGAGGATGATGTTAATGCCGCCAAAGCACAATTAGAAAAAGATGTTTCGGATATGAAAGCCTTTGAAGATGACAAGGTGAAAGGTGCGATTCGTACCGATTTTATTTTATCTGCTGAAATTGTCGTCATTACATTAGGGACGATTTCATTGGCTACGCCATTTATTACCAAAGTGAGTGTTTTATCGTTTATCGCAATTGCCATGACAGTTGGTGTGTATGGCTTGGTGGCATTGATCGTCAAGCTTGATGATATGGGGCTATACTTGGTTGAAAATAAAGACGGTATGGCGGCAAGTTTTGGACAAGGTTTACTTAGTTTTTCACCGATTTTAATGAAAATATTATCTATCGTTGGTACGGCTGCAATGTTCTTAGTTGGTGGTGGGATTATCAATCACGCATTACCATTCCTGCATCACTTTACCGAAGATGCGACCGAAGTAACGAATCATCTTCCTGCGTTTGGTAGCATTTTTGGTGCGTTGACACCGACTTTGATTAATTTTGTCATTGGTGCAATTGCAGGGATTATCGTCGTTTTAGTCGTGACATTAGGGAAAAAGCTATTTTCGAAAAAAGCCTAATTTAAAAGCGCTAAGTTTAAAAGAGCTAAGTTCGAAAAACCTAGTATGAAAATGGCATAGTTGCAAAAAGGATTTTTGGAATCATCGAGGAGTAAGACCATGCGCTGGAAAGGTCGTCGTACAAGTAGTAATGTGCAAGACCGCCGTGGTGGCGGTGCGGTAAAGACTGGTGGAATTAGTATTATTGGAGTGATTATTGCTTTTGTCGCTTGGAAGTTTTTCGGAGTCAATCCGATGCAAGCCTATCAGATGTCCAGTCAAGTGACCCAATCGAGTAGTGCACAACAATCTGCACCTGAGAATGAAACTGCAGAACAGCAAGAAGCAAGGCTTTTTGTTTCGACCGTTTTGGCGGATACAGAAGATACGTGGGTACCGATTTTTCAGCAGATCGGTCGTGACTACCAAGAGCCAACTTTGGTGATGTATAGCGGTGCCACCTCGACGGCTTGTGGTACAGGGCAATCTGCGATGGGGCCTTTTTATTGTCCTGCTGATCAGACGGTCTACATTGATACCACATTCTTCAAAGAAATGCGTACACAGATGGACATCTCAGGTGAGCAGAATCAGTCTGAGCTTAGTCGTCAGGATCAAGCAGGTGATTTTGCGCAAGCTTATGTGATTGCGCATGAGGTCGGACATCATGTGCAGACCTTATTGGGCATTTCTCAGCAAGTGAATAAGGCACGCCAACAAGTTGGTCAAGCGGAAGGTAATCAACTCTCTGTACGTCAAGAATTGCAAGCAGACTGCTTGGCAGGGCTTTGGGCGAAGCAGACCAATCAACGCCATCAATTCTTAGATCAAGGCGATATTGCTGAAGCAATGGATGCGGCTGAGAAGATTGGTGATGATTATTTACAACGCAAATCTCGTGGTAGTGTTGTACCAGATAGCTTTACACATGGTACCAGTGAACAACGTCAGCGTTGGTTTGATCGTGGTTTCACCAGTGGTGATATTAATCAGTGTGATACCTTCAATACTAATAGTTTGTAACTTTCAGTTTTTTAGTATATCCATAAAAATGGCATCCAATTGGATGCCATTTTTATTAAATCATTCAAATCACTTAAGCGAATTTTGCAAGTACGGCAAGGAACTCATCTTTTTGACGTGGATATTTTGCAATGACGTCGTGAATACGCTCACCTTCAGGATTCGTTGCATTGACATCACGGCCATCAGCGACAAATTGAGTCAAAAGACGTTCATAGTCAAAAGGGCGCATATGTTTGAACGCATGATACAGCACATGGTAATCCGCACTCACATCTTGCGGAGGTAATTGGTTCAGATAAGCAAATACACGTTCGTCAGACCATTCTTCATTAAACGTCGCTGGTTGGGATAACGCCATGCTAAATTCCTTAAAATATCAAAAAATGCCTGTATATAAATAGGCATTAAAAAAGCAAAATAACTGGCGTTATTTTGCCTTGATTTACCTGACTTGACTAGTCAATTCTGACTTTAATGGTCATCAGGTAAATTGATATTCATTTCTAACATTTCGATATTGGCTTCAGAACGTACATTCATTTGAATGTGCTCTTCATCCACACCACGTACGTAACGACTTACCACTTGCAAGATTTCTTTTTTCATTTGATTGATCTTGTCTTGGCTTAAGCGACGACCTAGACCTTGCTCAGATGCTACGATGACTTTTAAGCGATCCTTTGCTGTTTGTGCACTGGTCGGCTTTTCATCATTACCGAATAATTTATTCCAAAATCCTGCCATGATCAACCTCCAAATAGTCGAGCCAACCAGCCTTTAGGTTGAGCGGTGATGTATCGGAAAGGACGCTCTTCGCCGAGGAAGCGTGCCACCAAGTCATCGTAAGCGTGACCAGCTTTGGTGTCTTCATACAGAATCACAGGCTTACCTTCGTTCGATGCTTGAAGTACCGTTGGACATTCAGGAATTACCCCCAGAGTTGGAACACGTAGAATATCTTGAGAAATATCTTCAATGCTCAGCATTTCTTCACGTGCAGCACGTTCTGGATTGAAACGAGTAATGCACAAATGCTTGCGAATACGTCCTTCTTTTTGTTCTACTTTTTTGGTTTTGCTGTCGAGCATACCAATAATACGATCTGAGTCACGAACTGATGAAATTTCAGGGTTCGTCACAATGATGGCTTCATCTGCATAATACATTGCAAGCATAGCACCACGCTCAATCCCCGCAGGAGAGTCGCAGATGATGTAGTCAAATTCTTCAGCCAATTCATCCATAACACGTTCTACGCCTTCGTCTGTGAGGGCATCTTTATCACGTGTTTGTGATGCAGGTAGGATATATAAATTTTCTAATTCTTTATCACGAATCAAAGCTTGTTGTAAGCGTGCTTCATTATTGATGACATTCACGAAGTCATAAACGACACGACGTTCACAGCCCATAATCAAATCTAAATTACGTAAACCTACATCAAAATCGATGACGACAGTTTTATAACCACGTTTTGCCAGACCGGTTGCAAATGATGCGCTCGTGGTTGTTTTACCGACGCCGCCTTTTCCGGATGTTACGACAACAATTTTGGCCACCGAAAATACTCCTGTTTGTCTTATATCCTCTATGTTTAGAGGGCTTTCAAATTTTCCTCACTAACCTTAAATGGATAGCAGTTCAAATTCAAGTTCTTGATTGTTATTTAGGTAAATTTGTACCGATTTATTCAAGTAATGCGCAGGGATGTCATCATAGACGCAGAATGTCCCTGCGATTGAGATCAGCTGTGCTTCTAAGCTCTGACAGAAAATACGTGCGTTTGGATCACCACTCGCACCTGCAATGATGCGCCCACGCCCAGTACCATAGATGAATATATTGCCGGCAGCTATTAGCTCCGAGCCATTATTCATACTTGCTGTCAGGACGATATTGCCATGATCTTCAACAAGGCTTTGACCTGTGCGCAAGATTTCGTCGTGATATACCGTTGCGGGACTTGCTTGAGGTGTTGGTACTACTGGTGCAGATTCAACAACAGGCTCATTGGCAACAGGTGTGCTTACTTCTGCCTCTGGTGAAGTATTGGTTTGTGAGCTTGCAGTGATGCGCTGTACTGGCTGATCTTTTGGAAGGACAGGGAACTGAATGGAGCGTGCATCGTCACCAAGTAAACCATCAACCACAGCCATCGGCTGCAGCCCAAACTCAATCAGTAGTTGAATCAGTTCAATCAGCTCTTGTTTCACTGTGCTGTCAATAATGATTAATGTGCCATTATAATTTTGCTCTTCAGTCAGTGCTTTGAGTTGCTGACGAATTTGATCTAAATCATTATTACTAAAGGTAAGACGAGAAAAATTGACCATGCGCCCAGTGATGCGTATGTCTGTCATGTGTTGTCCTTTGCTATTGTCATATTAGCATTCATTCGCTAATACAGATTTCATTACATATGAGGCAACATGCTAGAGCAAAATAGTGAATTGATCTAGTCGCATTTGCGTAATATTTAACGATTTAATGATTCGTTGAATATTTTTTCCATCAGCTGATTTGGCAAAATACCGAAAATGCCAAGTTTACTGCTGAGTTTCATCAATGATCTGCTGCCACTGTTTCACTTTGACTTGTTCACGAATCAATTCCAAACTGCCTTTTACAACCGAATCCACAAGATCATCGACTTGTTGATAATTCAATTGTACTTGGCTGATCTCATGGGCAACTTCGGTCAATAGCGGGTTGGCGCGTTGATTTGGCGACTGAACAGCAGACAATTCGGCAATGATGCCTTGGGTAATATTTTCGCCCAGTCGTTGCCCAATGGTTTGAATCAGGCTTTCGATACGTGAGCCGACGATCGGCATTAATTTTAAAAGCTGAACTAATTCGGGTGTATCATCAATGGCTTGGTGCACGATTTGACCAATATTTTGACTGATGTTTTGCTGGTGTTGGCTCAATGCCGTCGCAAGTGATTTTTGTAAGATCATGGCGAGCACATTGGCGAATTGATCTCGATGGCGATCAATCAACTGATGAATGCGATGATTATGATCGTCACTATCGTTCAACTCTTTTTCCACTTGCCTAAGTACCGTGAGGACAATACGGCTGGTCAGCTCTTCCATGACCAAATCATAATAAAACTTAGCTCGTTTCAGCATATTTTGTGGAATGACTTTATAGCCAAGTTCGTGCAAACGATAGGCAATGACACCTGCTCGCAGTAGGCGGAAAAAACGTAATTGCGGAATAATTGCAATCACTTCATACCAATGAATAAATGGGAAGAACCACCAGCGTTTGTGATGTTGACCAATGATAGCAATCATCCATCGCAGTGCCAACTCGACAATAAGATAAATCGTAAAGTATTGATCAATATGTCGAATGATTGGATCCCATTGCTGAATATATTCGCTTCGCTGTGTGGTGATATTCAATACTTCAGCAATCCACGCACCAAAATCACTTAAGATTAAGGCCTGCAAACCGAGCATGATCAAATTGAGCACGATCAATGCCATCATAATCACGTCATAGATTAAAAACACTTTCCATTGTGTAGAAGTGTGATCGATATGATGTTGGTTTTGATTTGAGTTGTCGTGATCTGGCGTGTTGCGATCGGTCATAACATCGTCCTAATGATGACTTTACTGAATCTATATTTGGTTGAATGTATTCGTTTATAAATTCTAAAAAAAACTGAAAGTTATCCGAAGATCTCTTTCAGGCAAAATAACACAAAAGCCATCAGATCAAAATAAAATGTGTGGAGGCTAATTATTCGCTGGCGTATTTGGCTTTGATCGCAGAAATACGTTGATCTTTTTCATGCCAAATTTGCTCAACCCATTGCTGAAACTTGGCACGAAATGCGTCGTCTTCCTCGTAATTTCCTTGCAAAATCCATTCAGGTAATGGGACTTTGTCTAGCTGTACAACGATTCGAGGGACATCACCTAACCAAAATTCACCATAACCTGGCACGCCGTCAGGATAAACAATGGTCATATCAACTAATGCATCAATTTGATCACCTAGAATATTTAATGCTAATGCCAAACCGCCAGCTTTAGGTTTAAGTAGATTTTGAAAAGGGGATTGCTGTTGTTCATGCTTTTCTTGGGTAAAGCGAGTGCCTTCCAAATAATTGAGCAGCGTAAAAGGTTGACTGAGTAATTGCTGACAAGACTTACGTGCTTCTTCGAGGTCACGCTTTTTGAGTTCAGGATTTTTGGCAATTTGTTCTTTAGTATGACGTTTCATCATTGGAAAGCCGAGAATTTTAAATGCCTGCCCAACGAAGGGAATAAAGATCAATTCCCACTTGGTGAAAAACCGTGTCAACGGCATCCGTGAAACGCCAAAGTATTGATTGACTGTGGTGTCGACCCAGCTTTGATGGTTACACATCATCAAATAGCGTCCATCCATATTTAAGTCAAGTTGCTCATCGACATAGATATCCCATTCGGTTTCGGGCAGCACATTTTCAATCAGCCAGTTATTGATGCCAAGCCAGCTGTTGGTCAGCTTAATATTGGTTTCATCGACTTTTTTTGATTGTCCAAACAGCTTGGTTAATCCCAAAGCAAGCACAGGTGGCCCATGTAAAAAAGTACTGGCGGTAATGGTGGAAGATACGGATAAGCCTTTGGCAATTTTTTTAAAGACATTATTGGATTTTACTTTGGACATATTTGACCTAAATGAAGTACTTTCTGCTTTTGCAAAACATAGCAGAGATGAGAAATAAAACCAAGAAATCACAAAAATATTTAATGTGCAATTGTATAATAATTTAAGCACATTGAAAAAGTATGTATTGTGAATAAATTATGATGAGAATCTCACGAAGCAAATGCAGAAAGATTGCAATTTGTAACAAAACGGACGTTTTTTTACATTACTTCAATGGTTTATTAAAAACTATATATCATAATGAATGACATATTAAACATAACGTTAAAGGAGGCATGCCATGCGTGCATTAGCGATTTCAACACTTATCGGGGCAGTAGCATTAACAGGATGTACTACTGATCCTACGACTGGTCAACGTGACTATAACAAAGCAGCAATCGGCGCAGTACTAGGTGCAGCCGCTGGTTATGGTGTATCAAAAGGTAATGCGAATTCAAGTCGCCAAAATAATCGTGCAGCAGCAATTGGTGCAGTACTTGGTGGTGCAGGTGGTTATGTTCTAGACCAAAAAGAGAAAAAATTGAAAGAGCAATTGGCAGGTTCTGGCGTTGACGTAGGTCGTAATGCAGATGGTTCAATTGGTTTGGTCATGCCTGGTAACATTACTTTCCCAACTAACTCATACTCAATCAGTCCTTCATTTTATGCGACTTTAGACAAAGTTGCGCAAACTTTGAATGACGGTTCTGTTGCAGTGGTTGTATCTGGTTATACAGACAGCACAGGTAATGATGGTATTAACATTCCATTGTCTAAAAACCGTGCAGCTGCTGTGAAACAATACTTGATCAACAAAGGCGTATCTTCAAGCCGTATTAGCTCAGAAGGTTATGGTGCAAGCAATCCAATCGCATCTAACGACACAGCTGCTGGTCGTGAACAAAACCGTCGTGTAGAAATCAATGTTTATGCAACATCATAATATTTGATTCGCAAAAATGACTGATATACAGAATGTATTAAGTCGTTAAAAGAGTGCTTCGGCACTCTTTTTTATTGTCTAAATAACTTTAAGAATTCAGTCTTTTGAATGTAAATCGAGCTGATTGTTGTGTTGTCTAAAGTCGATCAATGCTAAGATCATGTGTAGAAATGATGATATTGAAATAGATGAAAACATATGGACTTGTACCCACATCCTTTTAAAATTGATTTGCAATGGTGTTTAAGCCAACTGAAAAAAGCAAAAAAAATCAGTGAAAAAGACGTTAATCTCATCCAAACCACCTCACGTTCCAAAGAACAATTGAATTGGCATCCATTACAGTGGATTGCGTATTTTAATGTGGTGGATCAAACGCATCCTGAGTCGAAATTGACATTAAACCGTCTTTGCCAATGGTTATCGCAAGGCTCAAATGTTCCTTACTTTGTCATTGATCCTCTAAAAGCTGACGTTGGCAAATTGACTCAAGTGATGTCGCAAGAGTTTGCAGTGCGTAATCGGATTCTTGCAGTAGAGATCTTTGCAGACCGGGTGGTGATCGGAACAGATCAGCCATTTTTCACTGAATGGAAGTCAGGACTTGGCAATACCATTAAGAATAAAAGCATTGATGTGGTGCTACTAAATCCTGAACAGCTCACTCGATATTTACAAGAATATTATCAAGTCAGTCGTGCGGTTGCTTCTGCGCAAGGTTTGGGAGCATTTAAGTCTGAAAAAGGTGTCGAGGCATTATTACAGCTTGGCGATGTGAGTAATAATCCCGATGCGAATGATCAGCATATCGTGCGTATCGTGGATTGGGTTTTACAATTTGCCTTTGAGCAAGGTGCAAGCGATATCCATCTCGAACCTCGAAAAGATAATGGTCGAGTTCGCTTCCGTATCGATGGTGTACTTCACAATATTTATGATATGCCGAGTAATATTTTGATCGCTGTCATTGCACGGATTAAGATTTTAGGACGGCTCAATGTCGCTGAAAAACGTAAGCCACAAGATGGACGACTAAAAACACGTACGCCAAAAGGCATTGAAACCGAGCTTCGTCTATCGACCTTGCCAACAGCATTTGGTGAGAAGATGGTGATGCGTATTTTTGATCCTGAAGTCCTCGTGCGTTCATTTGAAAAGCTGGGTTTTACAGGACAATTACTCGACACGTGGAAAGATTTAACTAGTCATACCCACGGTATTATCTTGGTCACAGGTCCTACAGGTTCGGGTAAAACCACAACGTTGTATTCGACCTTGAAGCAACTTGCTACTGATCAAGTCAATGTCTGTACCGTTGAAGATCCGATCGAGATGTTAGAGTCAAGTTTTAACCAAATGCAGATTAATCCTGCAATTGAGCTTGGTTTTGCTGAAGGAATTAAGGCGCTGATGCGTCAAGATCCAGACATCATCATGGTGGGTGAGATTCGAGATCAAGATACTGCAAATATGGCGATCCAAGCGGCATTGACAGGGCATTTGGTATTGTCCACATTGCACACCAATGATGCACCTTCAAGCCTTACTCGACTCAATGATTTGGGTGTGCAACCTTTTTTATCAGCAGCAACGATATTAGGTGTATTGGCACAGCGTTTGGTGAGAACCCTTTGCCCACATTGCAAAAAACGTGTGAATACAGATCAACAACTTTGGCAACAGCTCACTCAGCCGTGGAATGGTACACCACCTGAACAAGTCTATGAAGCAGTGGGTTGTGATCAATGTCGTCACACAGGTTATAAAGGTCGTGTTGGACTTTATGAAATGATGCCACTTAGTCATGATTTAAAACGACTGGTTGGGCAGGGTGCAACTTTAGATCAAATTAGACAGACTGCATATCAGGAAGGCTTACAACCGCTAAGACTTGCAGGGGCGAAGCGTATTGCCGAAGGCGTCACAAGCTTTGAAGAAGTGATGCGAGTCGTTCCGCTATAACGATCACCTTGAGGCTCTGTGTAGAGCCTCAAGACTTTATACGAGATGCTAAACTAGTAAGTTAATAGCTTTTATAAGGCAAAAATTTCCCTGAGAGCACCACACGGACACGATCACCATTCGGATTGTTTTCTCTTTGAATATCCATACTAAAATCAATCGCACTCATAATCCCATCACCGAACTCTTCATGGGTTAACTCTTTAATCGTCGAACCATACACACTGACGACTTCGTACCAGCGATAGATCAAAGGATCAGTCGGAATAGCCGTTGGCAATGTGCCTTTGTAGGGCACGATTTGTAACCAAGCCACTGCTTCGTCACTCAGGTCAAAGAGCTTGCCAATGATTTCGGCTTGTTGTTTATTAAATGTCATTTGCCCTAAGCAAGCGGCGGTTACCCATTCTTTAGATAAACCAACAGCTTCTGCGACTTCAGCCCATTTGATGCCTTTAGCAACTTTTGCTGATACGATAAGTTGGGTGACTTGTTCACGGCTACTAATCATTATCAATTCTCCTTTGACGTAGACGACATTTGACAAATAAGTACCATGTAGAAAATGCAAATATTGCGCCAAAGAGGCGGATTTCATCTTAGATGATTCGGTGTTAAAAAAGTGAATCTGAATATGCTACTGATAAAAAAGCGAACCTAAACCGAAGCTTAGATTCGCTCTCATTCCCACGTGTTATTTTCTTATCGAACTATTTATCGTATTATTTTGTGAGAATTAAACGGTTGTTACGCGTCAAACGTAGGCGATATTCTTCACCTGCGTGTAAAATACGAATCTCACGACCGAGTGCAAAAAGGTTGCTAGAATGAAGCATTGGTAAATTGTGTTGAGTGTCGTTGCTACGTGTGAAAATCGTGAAAGGTGCGTTCATTGTTGTTTAATCCGTGGTTTGTTTTAACGGTTTAAATGATAATAATTATCGAAATCATCTGTCAATGGTTTTCATGAAATAATTGTTATTTTTACTAAGTTATTTGTAAATTCGTTATGAATCAGTCTGAAACTAAAAAATTAATACAAGTATCTATTGCCATTATTCGATATAAAAACCAAGTGTTACTGGGTTGGCGAGATGAAAAATTGGCGCAGGGTGGGTGCTATGAATTCGCAGGTGGCAAAATCGAACTTGGAGAAACGCCTGAACAAGCGGTGGTTCGTGAAGTGCAGGAAGAAGTTGGTATTGATGTGACGCCAATAAAGCGCTTTGCATCATTTCAGTTTGATTATCCTGATCGCTTACTGTCCTTATTTTTTATCTTATGCAAATTAAAAGATCCACGTGAATTGCAGTCGATAGATCAGCATTGGCGTTGGATAGATTTGGACGACGTGCAACAGTTTGAATTTCCCAAAGCCAATCAAGCGATTATTCAGCGCCTTTCTTGGTCACGTAGAATTGCGATATTGAACGGCGATCACACCGCAAAACAACAAGTACATCATGATGTAGATACAATCTATTTGCGCCAAAGTGATGAGAATTTAAAATCCTTACTCATCGATAATCCGCAATTGTTTGTAGAAAAAAAGGTCATTGTACGTTGGCAGGATTATCAACAATTGAATGATGATTTACAGGAAAAAGTCTTTGCAATTCATTTGAATAGTCAGCAACTTGTAGACCTTGCTGAGTCTGTACCTCAAAATAATGAACTTCCATTGTCATTACAAAATAAAAATTTAATCGGTGCGTGTCATAATGAAAACGAAATTGAATGCGCAAACTTGATCGCTTGCGATGCGATATTTATCAGTCCTGTACAGGCGACGCCAACACACCCTGAGCAAAGTGGCTTGGGTTGGGAAAGTTTTTCAAAATTGACAGCAATGGCGGAGATGCCAGTGTATGCGCTTGGTGGTGTAGGGCGAGATGATTTGGATGTAGCGAAAGCACATGGTGCTTATGGTGTTGCAGGGATTCGAGATTTTCTAAGAAAATCTCACTAAAGACTTAAAATCCCAACTACTTAACATCTAAGCTACTTACAATCTAAATCATTTAAAACGTAAGTACCATGAAAACAAAATGCCTAGAAATTAGATTTTCTAGGCATTTTTTGATGACAGCTTATATGCTAAGTTACTTAGTAGCGTTGCATCATTTGTGTAGCTTGACGTGTCAGGTTTGCATTGTTACGTAGCTTAGCCGATTGTAGAATTTGCTCCCACAATTGCTTGCGCATGGTGTTGTTTTGCGCAAAGCTCAGTCCTTTGCGAGCCAATGCTTCTGAGTTACTGCCTTGTTTACGTAGATTGGCAAGTCTTGCAAGCTCTCGATAGACTTCCGCGGATTGCGGCGCCATTCGCTGTGCTTGCAATAGATTGCTTTCGGCATCACTCAAATTATTCTGACGTAGATTCTTAAGGTAGGATTGCATCAACTTTTGATAGGCAGGGACACCTTTACCATCTTTTAACTTTTTATGGTTATTTTGATTTTCAGGCAAGATTAGGCGAGGTGGCAGAGGTTGAGATTCTCGACGAATCCCATCATCAGGAAATGGTGTAACGACCACTTTGGAATCAGATTTCTCCGACTTTTCCTCAGCTTTTTTTTCTGCTTTGGGTGCAGTGGGATTATTACTCATCGGTGTACTTTGACAACCCACAAATACAATAGCCATTGCACCGACTAGACTTAGCTTAAACTGATTCATTATCGACTCCCAATCGTGTATTCACCCTCAGAGATCACTGTCGCACTACGTTGTTGTGGTGCTCGATCCATGTCGCTTTCACGGAGATAGTTTTGTGAAGCGCGTTCTGGGTTTTGGCTCAAAGGATTATTTAGATTCTGTGTGTTGCGAGGAGGTTGGACACCTCGTTGATTTGGTTGTGCTACTTGTCCTTGTGCATTTGGATTTTGCATTGGAGCAGGGCGAGTGTTTGGCTGAGGATTGAGTGGATGTTCACCACTAAAGCCTGCATCTGGAATTGGATTGCCAAACTCATCCACGTAGGTATCTTGATGATATTGTGGTTCTACTTGATAGTGTGGTAGCCCACAGGTCGTTGCCTGACGTGGAATCGTGTTGCGAAGTAGTGGAACATATACCGCACCAGCACAACCTTGCGCAGAAAGTAATCCTTCAAAACCATCAATCCACTGCCAAGATACATCATCAGGTTGAGGCATGTCATTTGGCGTATTTTTCAGCTGTTTCATGACGTTGATCCACACAGGCAATGCACCTGATGAACCAGTTAAACCGATCGGTTTGTTATTGTCTTCACCGAGCCATACCACGGCAAGATAGTTACCACTATAGCCTGCAAACCATGAGTCACGTGCGTCATTGGTTGTACCAGACTTTCCTGCAAGTCCCATTTCACGTGGGAAGGTATTATAGGCTGCTCGACCTGTACCACTGGTCATGACTTGTTGTAAACCATAATTGACAAGATACGCTGTGGCAGGGTCGATAGTGTTTTGTACCTTCAAGCTATAACGCTCTAATAGCTCACCATCTGCATTAACCACAGAGCGAATACTCCGTGTTGGATAAGAATAACCACCTGTGGCGAAGTTTTGATAAATACCCATTATGTCCATTGGTGACATGGTCACAGCACCAAGTAAAATCGATGGATAGCGTGGAATCTCGCCTTGTACGCCAAGACGGTGCAAGTTGTTAATAAAGGTCGGTAAACCTGCCTCCCAACCAAGACGCACAGCAGAGAGGTTGTATGAGTTTGCTAGTGCCGATTGCATCGTTACGATGCCTTTTTCACCACCTGAATAGTTTTTCGGCTTCCAATCTTTGACCCCTGCACCACGAATCACGATCTCAGTATCTTGAATCGGACTTGCCCACGTGTAGCGTCCAGATTGTAACGCTTGCATGTAGATCACAGGTTTTAGTAATGAGCCTACCTGACGTTTGGCATCAAGGACACGGTTAAAGCCAGTAAACTCACCTGTACTACCGACGGCAGCGACGATTTCACCATTTTCAGGATGTGAAACCACGACCGCACCTTGCAAATCTTTTAATCGAGCAGGGTTACCTTTTGCAAGTCGATCGACAGTTTTTTGGAAAGTATTTTCAATACGAGATTGTGCCAATGGGTCAAGCGTCGTAAAGATGCGCAAGCCTTGATTGGTCAAGTCTTGCTCTTGATATTCTTCTTTGAGTTGGCGACGTACGATATCCATGAAGTCAGGATATTTCACAGCGGTATAGCCGGGTTTATCCAAGACACCGAGCGGACGAGCGACTTCTTCATCGAATTCTGCTTGCGTCAGTTTCCCCGTAACTAACATATTATTGAGCACCACATCACGACGAGCTCGAGCACGTTCAGGATTGCGCCACGGATTGTAGTAAGAAGGTCCATTGACCAAGCCGACTAAGAAAGCAAGCTTTGCGGTATTCAACTCACGTAATGGTTGACCAAAATAATATTGTGCGGCTAGGCCATAGCCGTTAATTGAATAATTGCCATTTTGCCCAAGATTGACCTCATTGAGATAGGCTTCGAGGATGTCATTTTTGTTGTAATGAAACTCCACCAAAAGCGCCATCAGCGCTTCATTGGCTTTACGTTTATACGTGCGCTCAGGTGTCAGGTAAAAGTTTTTCACCAATTGTTGCGTCAATGTTGAACCACCTTGACGCTTTCCACCTGTGATATTGGAAAGTAAAGCACGTGCAGTACCACGAATCGACACGCCATGATGTTCATAGAAGTTACGATCTTCAGTTGCAAGCAGTGCATCAACCAAAGGCGCTGGTACATTTTGCAATTTGATCAAGACACGGTCTTCATTGTGCTGTGGGTAAATCCCACCAATCACCATTGGCTCAAGGCGAAGAATGCCTGAAGTAGATGGCTTAGTCGTGCGAATCGTTGCGATGGTATCGCCTGTAAAATTCAACTCAATGACACGTTCAGGCTCTTTACTATCGCCAAAATCAAAACCACGAGTATGAATAAAAAGCTGTGAGTCTTTGTTGGTATAGGTACCTGGATTATTATAATTATTGGCAGACTTGTAGCCGAGTAAGCGCAGTTCTTCCAAAATGTCTGATTTGCTAGTGTCTGCTTGACTATAAAGTTCTAAAGGACGAGCAAAAACTTTGGCAGGAATATCCCAACGCTGACCATCAAAACGGTCACGGACAATATTGTCCAAACGTACGAGATAAATCCCCAAGCCAATAAAAAATATGAGAAAAATAATAAGAATAATCAGGGAAATTAACCCAAGACCACGTTGATTTTGTATTGCTTTTTGCATTGATTAAAAATTCATTACAGCTACCTAGGTGGCTAAATAATGCGATAGCAAGCAGGGATATGCAATAAAAACTATGTTGTAAATTGCTAAAATTTATCAACTTCACATAAAAAACATTAAACAACCTGCAAACTCATGTAGAAAGTGTAAATGTCTGATTGGTCAAGCCCTTGTGAAATGCTATGATAAAGGCGAATTTCGCTGGAGTGAATTGGGTGCAACAAAATTTCTCGAAATCTTTTCGGAATATTGGTCTGATCGGACGTCCAGGAAAGTCTTCGGTTGTCGATACATTAAAGATCATTCATCAATATCTCATTGAACGTGGGCTACGCACTATTTTTGACCAAGAAACTGCTGAACTTGGTCCATTTGAAAATGTGCAAACCAGTAGCCGATCGCATCTTGGGCAAGTGACAGACTTGGTGGTCGTAGTAGGCGGTGATGGTTCGCTACTGCATGCTGCTCGTGCGCTTGCCAAATACAATGTCCCTGTAGTGGGTGTGAACCGAGGTCGTTTAGGTTTCTTAACGGATATTTCACCTGCTGATGTCCTACATAAGCTTGGACAAGTGCTAGATGGAGATTTTGTTTATGATCAGCGCTTTTTATTAGAAACTGAAATTCGCTCCAAAGGGCAGACGGTCTACGAAGATATTGCCTTAAACGATATCGTACTGCACTCTGGAAAGTCGGTACATATGATCGACTTTGAGATGAATATTGATGGGATGTATGTCTATCGCCAACATAGTGATGGTCTGATTATTTCTTCACCAACAGGTTCGACAGCGTATGCACTCTCAGGCGGTGGTCCGATTGTTCATCCCAATATGGATGCGATCGTGGTCGTGCCGATGCATCCGCATACTTTGTCCTCTCGCCCCATCGTGGTCGGCGGACAGAGCGAAATCAAAATTTTTATCCGAGATAATCAAATCTTGCCAATGGTCAGTCCTGATGGTCAGAACAGCGTGACTTTACAAGTTGGTGATCATTTGTTGATTCGTAAACATCCGTTCAAACTCACCTTATTGCATCCACCAGGTTATGACTTTTATGCAGCGTGTCGTACTAAGTTAGGTTGGAATCGTGACTTTGAACCGAATGACGATTGATAAACATGCGTAAATAGTGGCTTGAGCCATAATGACTCAATACCTGAGTTAAAGATTGAAACGAGTTACAGATTGAAAATAGATAGAGTATCGTCTAATGAATATTGAACAAATGTTAAATACGCTCACCCCAGAGATCGTAGAAAAATTGAAAACTGCGGTCGAAATTGGTAAATGGCCAAATGGTGTCGCACTCACAAAAGAGCAACGTCAAACGTGTATGCAGGCGGTTTTGGTGTGGGAACATAAGCATCTGCCAGAAGCTGAGCGTACGGGATATATTGATCGTGGCACAAAAGAAGAAGATGAACATTGCGACTCACATGATCCGAAAGATGACGACGAGTTTCAACCGATTCGCTTTACTTGATGTTGCGCCAAGAGCTTAAAAAAGCATTTAAAAAAAGCACTTCAATCGAAGTGCTTTTTTATTGCTGTAAATTTCTAAAATTTAATTGGCTGATGTAAATCGAGTGTGCCAAAGCGTTTTCGCCTTTTCTTGGGCAGAGGTATAAGTTAGCTCAATGTTCATGGTCATTAAAGCAATCGCTAAAGTTTCGATGATCGCTTGCTCACCATAGTCATGCGTCGCATCACCCAACCACACCGCTTTATACACATCTAAATCAAAGGCTACTTCCGCTTGTGAGCGGTCGGGATTGATTTTAGGTAATTCGAGTTCAAAACATTCACCATCTTTGATGCCACAAATCAATGTCTTGGCATCAGGATTACGCTCAAACTCACCACCTTCACCTTTAATCACCGCACTATTTTTATAACCCAGTTGAAATGCTGCTTGTTGGTGCGATGCACGATATGCAGGGTGGAAGATGGCTTGTAAAGTCGCTTTGGCATCAAATGGATTAATCAAACGAGAGAGCGTATGCACAGGAGAGCGTAAGCCGAGCATTTGACGAAATTGAATCATTTCTGCAAATTTGGGACTGAGTAAATCTAAAGGAATAAAGGCAAAATTTTGTGCTTGCAAATGTGCATCAACCTGCTCAAGTGACTCACAGCTTAGAAAACCCAGTGCTTGAACAGCATCTTCCGTATAGAGTCGATTGACGCTCTGACCTGCAACGCCGTGCATGACGATCTTATAACCATGTTGCGCTAAGGTCAGTGCAGCAAGTAAAAACCACGGATAATGTTTCCGCTTACCTGCATAGCTCGACCAATCCAGATCCACTTCACAGCTTAGTTTCGGTAGATTTAATGAATCTTTGGTCGCCTGAACAAAACCTGTCAATTCATCAACGGATTCTTCTTTCACTCGAAGCAACATTAAAAAAGCGCCGATCTGCAAATCCAATGCCTCACCATTTAAAATCATGTGAAAAGCTTCGTACGCTTCGTCATAGCTCAGCGAGCGGCTCCCTGTTTTCCCTTTTCCCAAAATACGAACATACTGCGCAAAAGGGTGCTCCTCTAAAGCGTAGATATTGCGTTTTTGCGATGTAGGTTGAGAGCTGGATTGAGCGCTAGACATAAGATGACTCTGAAATAAGAAACAAAAAGGTCGACAATAGACGATAAATAATAAAACGGTGAACTAAGCGAAGATCGTTCATTACATTGTATGGTGGATCATAAAGCAAAACATATGCTGATGTCAGCCTTAAATGAGTTAGGCTTGATAAAAATATAATGGCAATTTGCGCACCAAAATAACGCAGAATCAGCTAGAATGAGCTTGATTATGTTTTAATTTTTCGATCACTCCCATGAAACACGCTACATCAAATCAAGTTCAGTTAAAACATCGTATTATCCATGCATTAAGTTATGAGGCGATATTACTCATTCTTGGTACGCCTATTCTCAGTTGGGTGCTGAATAAAGATTTGGCACATACTGGTGTACTGTGGGTGATCATGAGCGTGATTGCGATGCTGTGGAATATGGCCTTTAACTTTGGCTTTGAAAAGATTGAATATAAAATGCAGTGGGAGCGTACTTTGTCAGTGCGGATTTTACATGCGATTGGCTTCGAAGGTGGCTTGATTATTTTTACCGTACCGATCATTGCGTGGATGATGGATATTAGCTTTTGGCAAGCATTAATCCTCGATATTGCCTTAGCAATGTGTATCGTAGTGTATACCTTTATTTTCCAATGGTGCTACGACGCTATTATGGCAAAATATTTTGGTATTGGACGTTCTAGCGCACCACGATAGAGCAGAATCAATAAATTTGATCAATAGATGAATAATTGTATAAAAACTATTCATCTGATTCATATCAATATCTTAAAAAATAAGTACCAATATCCTTGTAGTCGTGCTAAGCTCGTGGCGTAATTTTGAATAGAGTTCGTTGCTGGAAATGCACGATCCACTGACAAAATACAAATGGATGTGAATGGGTTGATGTTGAAAGTTCTTCAGAATGATAACGAGAGTAAAATAACTAAGATGTTTTTTCAATCGTGTTTCTCTACTGTTAGCAGCACCTGTGCGTCCTTATTTTTTTCCAAAAAACGATGAGGAATAGTTATGACGGCACGTGAACAAGGTGTTGTAAAGTGGTTTAACGATACTAAAGGTTTCGGTTTTATCCAACGTAATAGTGGTGAAGATGTATTCGTACATTTCCGTGCGATTCAAGCAGAAGGTCACCGTTCACTACGTGATGGTCAAAAAGTTGAATTTACAGTTGCTCAAGGTCAAAAAGGCTTGCAAGCTGAAGAAGTTCGTCCAGTTGACTAATTTCTAGATCACGATAGTTTTAGGTTTGCTCAAAACCTAAAGCCAAAAAGACACCTTATTTCTCAGCCTATTTTAAATAGGCTGAATGGAATAAGGTGTTTTTTATTGCGTGTTGATTTTGAAATGAATTGTTGTGGTGCAGGTGTGCTTATAAATAAAAAATCACCAGTTTGAAAACTGGTGACCTCAATGAGCTACGTTTGTAAAGATGCTTAAATAGATTCTAAGACTTTACTCAATTACTGTTTCGCTATCATTTGACGTGGTATAGCTTCTTCTGCCAAAGAAAAACGAAGATTTTGGTTTATTAAAACGCTTATAGTTAATTTTACTTAGCTTGGAAATACTGTTGTAAGCAGTTTGATTATAGGCAAAGCAACCATGTTCTAACAGTGCAGTGTCTAAATTAAATTGCAGAAAAATATGGTAATATGGAGTAGTTGGGTCAAGCTCTAAATATGATGAGTTAGCAAGCTGTTCAGCTAAAGTCAAGAGCCTCGTTGGATAATAACGACCATTTAAATAATATTGTAAGTAGTCAAGCTGTGCACTTTCAAAATCAAAAAATTCAGAATAAGTATCTAGATTTGAATACCAATTTATACCTTGCCAAGTTCCTGTTTTAAATAATTGCTCAACCTTTTCAATGCCATACATTTCTTCAAGTTCTGAGCGAAATGCAACTTTTTCAGCATTGAAAGAGTCTTTATTAGGATAACTACTTTCGTACTCATCTAGCTCATCAAACTCGATAAAGTCTTGTGACCATTGTGTTTCAACCACTTTATAACAACTGCTTCCTTGCGGGAAAGTTTTATTGCCATGATATTTGTATAGTAGGTAGGGCGTAGATTTATGTTCATCGGATTCATTAATCGTCGAATCAAAATCTATATAAGTACGATAACCAGGAAGCACACGGTCATAGATATTTTCACCTGATAAGTCGATTTTTTTAACAGTCATCTTGAGATCGACATTTGGAAGATAGTGATATGTCCAAGTATCATCAGCGTCTATGGTGAGGTAAGATTCTTGCTTTTCTGTGGGTTGATAAAGCTTTTCTGCATTCACTACGTATTGATTTAAAACTTGATTGGAGTTCTTGAAACTAATCTTTCCGTCATAGATTGGATATTGAGATAAACCAAAAAAATCCTCATAAATCTGGTAAGACATTGAGCGTTCTTGAAAATAGACTTGATACAATGCGTCTTGATCTTTTGCAGTATTTGAAGAAGAGGAGTCACTGCTGCCACCACACGCACTAAGTAAAATTGAGGATATAAGTGCTGAATATTTATAAAGTTGGAAATTGTGAAGATGATTTGTCATTATTATCCCTAGCATGTCCTTGTAACTATATTTAGTATTTCTGTAAATACCTGTACAAAGACATACTAGCGATTTGTTTGACTCAGAACAATTGAATTTTCTGAGAAATTATAAATATTTCTTCAAGTCTTTCGCTTGCTGTTCCGCATTACCTGTATAGCTTGCAGGGGTCATCTCAGCGAGGCGAGCACGATCAGATGCAGGCACTTGAGTGAGCTCATCACCATTCACAAAGTTCACCATCATGTCACGCGTCATGGCTTGACCACGTGTTAATGCTTTGAGTTTTTCATATGGCTTTTCAATGTTGTAGCGACGCATCACAGTTTGGATTGGCTCAGCCAAGACTTCTTGTGCTTGATTCAGGTCGTCAAGTAAACGATCAGCGTTCAGCTCAAGTTTACCAATACCTTTTAAGCAAGCATCAAATGCAATCAGACTTTGCGCAAAACCAACGCCCATATTGCGCAGTACCGTTGAGTCGGTAAGGTCACGTTGCCAGCGAGAGATTGGTAATTTTTCGCCTAAGTGTGCAAGCACGGCATTGGCAATACCGAGGTTACCCTCTGAGTTTTCAAAGTCGATTGGGTTGACTTTGTGTGGCATGGTTGAAGAACCAACTTCGCCATCTTTAAGTTTTTGTTTGAAGTAACCAAGTGAAATATAGCCCCAAACATCACGGTTAAAGTCGATCAAAATGGTGTTAAAACGACGCAGTGCATCGAATAATTCCGCCATATAGTCATGCGGTTCGATCTGCGTAGTGTATGGGTTAAATGTCAAACCTAAAGATTCCACAAAGGCTTGAGAATGTTTCGCCCAATCGAGTTCTGGGTAAGCAGAAAGGTGTGCGTTGTAGTTACCGACTGCGCCGTTGATTTTGCCAAGCAATTCAACTTGTTCAAATTGTTTGATTTGACGAGAGAGGCGATACGCCACATTTGCCATTTCTTTACCCAAAGTCGTCGGGCTTGCAGTCTGACCGTGCGTACGTGAAAGCATCGGCTGTGCGGCATGGGTTTCAGCAAGCTTTGCAATGCTGTCTAAAATATTTTTCATGCTTGTTATCAACACATCACGACCACTTTTTAGCATCAACGCATGTGACAAGTTGTTGATGTCTTCAGAGGTACAGGCAAAGTGAATAAATTCGCCTGCATCTTTCAGCTCATCAATATGGGCAATTTTTTCTTTTAAAAAATACTCAACTGCTTTTACATCGTGGTTGGTGGTACGTTCGATCTCTTTGATGCGATTGGCATCATCTTCAGAGAAGTTCGCCACAATCGCATCCAGCGCAGTGTTAGTGTCTGCGCCAAACGGCTGAATTTCTGTAATTTCTGCGTGATTGGCAAGTGCTTGTAACCAACGCACTTCCACCGTAACACGAGCATGGATTAGACCAAATTCAGAGAGGAACGGGCGCAGGGCATCGCATTTGCTGGCATAGCGTCCATCGAGTGGTGAAAGTGCGGTTAGGCTAGAAAGCATGACAATTCCTTAGACATTAAAGGGAAAATTGAGGGAAATTAAAATCGTATGTTTAGTGAGAGGATTAATGATCATGAACCATCTCTTTTTGACTTTGCTGATGTTGTATCGAAGCAAAGTAACGAATCTGTTTGAGCGTTTTGGACTTCGTGAAAATCATTTTCCACGGACTACCGCCAAGCTGTCGCCAATAATGTGCTGCTTGTAAACCAGTAAATAAAGTTGCTCGGATCAGCGCCACATCATGCGGGTTTTTAAAGGTGCGAGCTGTACCTTTAACCATAATCCGAGGCTTCATGGTACTTGCGGTGTCGGTATATAAGGTCGCTAGGCTTTGAATGATACTTTGATGCTGAAAATTATGCTCAAAAAAAGTCAATTGACGAATGATCTGTTGCTGTGTATTGAGGATTTTATGCTGAAAATCTTTATTACTATAGACTTTACTAGAGAGCTGTAGCATCGCCATCGCATAAGCCAAAGTCTGTTTGCTCGCAGGCAATTTAAAGCGTGGAAAACGATGCTTTGGCTGTGGATCGTAAGGCGCAATTAAACTTTGTTCGAGTGTGCGTAAGCCCAAACCCAAATGCTCAAGTGAGCCAAAAAATAATAAACTGTGTTGATTTGGGTTGTCTGTCGCACGAATATTTAGGGCAGCTTGCAATAGTGTTTGACTATATTGATCGCCCACATCATGCACCGCCTGACTGCCACGTAGCGCAATCAGATGCACAATCTGCGCCGCTTGAAACACTGCAGCCAGCGCCAGAACTTGATGCTGTTCACGGCTTAGCGTCATGCTTGGCTGAAAAGGGCTAAGATCGGTCATGTACTATTGCCTTGTTACAGTTAAGTTGCCTTGTTAGGTTAGCTAAGATGGAAATTTTAACTTCAACTGATCACGTTAAATCCATCAAGCTAAAGAACTCAAACTAAATAATTCAAACTAAGTATTGCGGTAACGGTGCGTCAATACTGCGAATCACACCACCACCCAAACACATTTGATCTTGATAAAACACCACAGATTGCCCAGGCGTTGCGGCACGTTGCGCTTGATCAAACACCACACGTACACCCTGTACAAAATCAGGATGTGGAAATATTGTACAGTCTTGATCGGGTTGGCGATAGCGTGTTTTTGCAGTACAGCGTAGTCCAGTCGTCGGAATGTTTTGCTCACCTGCGATCCAGTCAATATTTTCACTGTCTAGGCTGTGACTGAGCATTAACGGATGTTCATGTCCTTGACCGACCACAAGTCGATTATTAGCAATGTCTTTGTGCAGGACAAACCATGCACCTTCAGCCACATCTTTGAGTCCGCCAATGCCAATACCGCCACGTTGACCAAGGGTGTAATACATCAAGCCATGATGTTCACCGATGACTTTACCATCTTCCAAAACAATTTCCCCTGCTTGTGCAGGCAGATATTGCTTGAGGAAATCACTAAAGCGACGTTCACCGATAAAGCAAATGCCTGTTGAGTCCTTTTTAGTCGCTGTGGCAAGATCATATTTCTTGGCAATTTCACGGACTTGCGGTTTTTCTAACTCACCAACTGGGAATAGGGTTTTATTGATCTCACGCCCATGCACCGCATGTAAGAAATAAGTTTGATCTTTATTATTGTCTACACCGCGAAGCAGTGGCGCATAGCTTTCGCCTTGACTATTTTGCATGGTTTGTCCACGGCGTGCGTAATGACCTGTGGCAATATAATCTGCACCCAAAGTCATGGCATAGTCCAAAAATGCACGGAATTTAATTTCTTTATTACAGAGAATATCTGGGTTTGGCGTGCGTCCTGCGGAATATTCCGCCAAGAAATGCTCAAACACACGATCCCAATATTCTGAGGCAAAATTTGCGGTATGAAGCACAATGCCTAGACGATCGGCAACCGCTTGCGCATCGGCTAAATCTTCCAATGCAGTGCAATATTCCGTGCCGTCATCTTCCTCCCAGTTCTTCATAAATAAGCCTTCGACTTGATAACCTTGCTCAAGTAAAAGTGCCGCAGAAACTGAAGAATCCACACCGCCAGACATGCCGACGATGACACGTGTGTTTTGTGGAGTCGGAGTAATTGTGTCAGTCATAGGAGAAAGATGTTCCAAAAAAATTAGAGACTAAAATTAACAAGGCAGTTTAAAAGCCTATATGGCGTTTAAAGTGTTTAAATCAACTCAAGCGCTAAATGGTGAGGTTGAAACTTGGGCAAACGGATGCTCATAAATCAAATCGATAGGATATTTCTTCCCAGCCAAAGCATCTTCAATCGCTCGAATCACCAATGGACTCCGTGCACGTGCAGTCAGTTGCAATTCCTCAAATGTCATCCAGTGCGCTTGCACGATGCCATCATCTAAATCCTGCTGTGTATGCTCAAGCGCATTCGCTAAGAAACAAAAACGATAATAAGTACGATCAGGAAACATCGGCGGGGTATAACTATAGATGCCAAGCAAATCGGTAATTTCCACTCGCCAAGCTGTTTCCTCTAATGTTTCACGGATGGCAGCTTGGATCACGGTTTCACCTGCTTCCACATGTCCCGCAGGTTGGTTAAATACAGTATGACTAAAACCCTCGCTATGTTCTTCAACCAACAAGAAGCGATCATCACGCTGTACCACAGTCGCTACGGTGACATGTGCAGTCCACGCTGAGGTTGCGGGTGATGATACTAAATTTGAAGTATTCGCCATCTGTACAAGCCCTCAAAATTGAGGTGCATATGATACGAAATTTTGTCGGAAATGGCTATGTTATTCGTATAGCGCAATTGAGTGGTTTGTTTTAATATTCTCAGTCAAGGCATGGAGATCAGAGTCTTTTCTTTATCACATTTATTCATAACAACATGCAAAAAACATATATGTTGTAATTTCATCAATATATCGCAAAAATTCATATCATCGACTTGAAAATCCATGTGTACGGCAGAATATCGGCATAACATTCAGAAAGTTAGCCAGTTGTATGCTAGACTACCCACCTGAAATTTAACACCTTGTTGTATGCGTCATGCGTTTTTGAAAACGTGTTGATTGGAATATTTGATTGGAATCGTAGTAGGGTCTCCTTAATGTCTGACGAAAGATTAACCCACCTAAAACAGCTTGAAGCTGAAAGTATTCATATTATTCGAGAGGTTGCGGCAGAGTTTGACAACCCTGTGATGCTGTATTCTATCGGTAAAGATTCGGCGGTGATGCTGCATCTTGCGATGAAGGCATTCTATCCTGCAAAGCTCCCATTTCCATTGATGCACGTCAATACGGGTTGGAAATTCAAAGACATGATCACCTTCCGTGATGAGATGGTGAAGAAAAATGGTCTGGAATTGATCGAACATAAAAATCTCGAAGGTATGGCGCAGGGTATTAACCCATTTGATCATGGTAGCTCGAAATATACTGATATCATGAAAACCCAAGCCCTAAAGCAAGCATTGGATAAATATAAATTCGATGCGGCATTTGGTGGCGCACGTCGTGATGAAGAAAAATCACGTGCCAAAGAACGTGTTTATTCTTTCCGTGACAGCAAGCATCGCTGGGATCCAAAAAACCAACGTCCTGAGCTGTGGAATATCTACAACGGTAAAGTCAATCAAGGCGAAAGTATCCGTGTATTCCCATTGTCAAATTGGACGGAGCTCGACATTTGGCAATATATCTACCTTGAGCAGATTCCAATTGTCCCGCTGTATTACGCTGCTGAACGCCCTGTGGTTGAACGTGATGGCACCTTGATCATGATTGATGACGAGCGTTTCCCGCTGCGTGAAAATGAAGTGCCTGAAATGAAATCGGTACGTTTCCGTACACTGGGCTGTTATCCACTGACAGGTGCGGTCGAGTCAAAAGCAGATACCTTGCCTGACATTATTCAAGAAATGCTCCTAACCACCAGTTCTGAACGTCAAGGTCGAATGATTGACCATGATGAAGCAGGTTCAATGGAAAAGAAAAAGCAAGAAGGTTACTTCTAATCGTTTTTTCTCACTGCATTTCATTGTTGAATGCGTGTGGTTTGGTTTTTCACTGCAATAACTGATTTAAGTTTTTAACTGGTAAAGTTTTTAAAGAATATTAGGCGGAATACTAATGTCGCATCAATCCGAACTGATTAGCCAAGACATTTTGGCATATCTCAAACAGCACGAACAAAAAGACTTATTGCGTTTTCTGACTTGCGGTAATGTCGATGATGGTAAAAGTACCTTGATTGGTCGCTTGTTGCATGACTCGAAAATGATCTATGAAGATCAACTCGAAGCGGTACAACGTGACAGTAAAAAGGTCGGTACACAAGGTGAGAAAATTGACCTTGCACTCTTAGTTGATGGTCTGCAAGCAGAGCGTGAGCAGGGCATTACCATTGATGTGGCGTATCGTTATTTTTCCACGGAAAAGCGTAAATTCATCATCGCTGATACTCCAGGGCATGAGCAATATACCCGCAATATGGCAACAGGCGCATCGACCTGTGATCTTGCGATCATCTTGATTGATGCACGTTATGGCGTACAGACACAGACTCGTCGTCATACTTTTATCGCTGCATTACTCGGTATTCGTAATATCGTAGTGGCAATTAACAAGATGGATTTGGTGGAATTTTCTCAAGATAAATTCGATCAAATTCGCCAAGATTATTATGCCTTTGTTGAGCAACTTGGTGACCGCCAGCCAAAAGACATTCGTTTTGTGCCGATTTCTGCATTGAACGGTGATAACGTGGTCAATCCATCGGAAAGTACCCCGTGGTACTACGAGAATGGTTATCAGGCACAGACCTTGATGAATATCTTGGAAACCGTTGAAATCACTCGTGATGCCAAGAAGCAAGATTTTCGTCTACCTGTGCAATATGTCAACCGTCCAAACCTCGACTTCCGTGGTTTTGCAGGCACGATTGCACTTGGTGCAGTGAAAGTTGGCGATGAGATCGTAGCGCTACCATCAGGTAAGCGCAGTACAGTCAAAGAAATCGTGACTTATGATGGCAATCTTGATCAGGCTCAAGTCGGTCAAGCGGTGACATTGACTTTAAATGATGAAATCGACATTAGCCGTGGTGATTTGATCACGCATCCAAGCGCATTACCGTCTGTATCTCGTGCGGTGCGTTCAACTGTGGTGTGGATGAGCGATCATCCGCTGGTGGTAGGTAAGCTGTACAATGTCAAAGTTGGTGTACAAAGTGTTCCTGCCAAAGTGACCCGTATCAACTATCGTATTGATGTCAATACGCTAGAGCATGGTCAGGTTGAGCAGTTAGAGCTCAATGGTATTGCCGATATTACCGTTGAATTTGACCGTCCAATCGTGTTTGATCATTATCAAGATAGCCGTCATACAGGTGCATTTATCTTTATTGATCGTTTGAGCAATGTCACCATTGGCGCAGCGATGATCGAAGATTTGGCGCAAGTATCTAATAGCGCACAACCTGTCACCGCAGAAGATCGTGCGGCTCGACTTGGTCAAAAGCCTGCGGTATTGGCGGTGACTGCTGAGCTATTTGCACAGTCGCAACAACTTGAACGTGCCTTGCTTTCTGACGGCATTGTGGTGATTGCACAGGCGAACTTGAATGCAGGCAGCATCAACTTACTTCGTGAAACAGGGATCACTGTACTTGTCGATCAAGCAGAGTTTGCAGATACTGAAATCACGGCAAAATCAGTCGATGAAGCTGTGGCTCAGATTAAGGCAATTGTTCAGCTTTAATACGACAGCTTCTTTAGTCCAAAAGTAAACTTAAAAAATAAAAGCTCTAAACTACGGTTTAGGGCTTTTTTAATGTGGCAAAATTAGATTTTAAAAACTTGTTAGACAACTACAAAACGCTACAGTCAACAGATGGCTTCGTGGCATGCTATGATTTCAGTGGGTAAATAAATGCAATAAAAATCAATTTGGTGCTTTCTATGCCGATATACAATGATGCTCACCTCAATGGTCACCAGCGCTATAAGATCGCCTCACTCAAGCGCAGTTTACAACATGCTGAAAATTATAATGAATGGAAAACCATTGCACAGCAACTCGATGAAGTGACAGGGCTTGAGGCGTGGAAGTTTGATAATACTTCACCGCATTATGGTTATCCGTTCTTAGCACAGCGTTTGATCCGTATTAAGCGATTGATCGAAACTGATCAACAGCTAGATTTGTCAGAATATTTACGTGAAGGTTTAAACTTTGATATTGCCAATATTGCGCATCCTTTACTTTATAATCAAACCTTTACAGGAACAAAGAAGCTAATTGAAGATTACGTCGATAGCATGAGTAAAGCATTTGCTTACGTCGCTTCCGATGAGTTCACTGCATTTAATCGAGCCGAAAAAATCGAATATTTGGAAGGCGCTCTAAAAGCTTATGGTCAGCCTGCACTGATGTTCTCTGGCGGTGCAACACTGGGTATTTTTCATCTTGGTGTGTGTAAGGTACTGTACGAGCAAGATTTATTGCCAAAAGTATTTTCAGGATCAAGTGCAGGAGCGATCATGGCGGCGATGTTGGCAACGCATAATGATCAAGAGTTGATGGATTTTATCCAGAGTGACGGTTTTATTGATCACGCCTTTAAATATCGCAGTATTTACCAAATTTTGGCAGATCAAGGTGGTTTAGCGGATATCGGCACCTTAAAAAAATTTTTGATTGCCAATCTTGGGGATTATACTTTTGAGGAAGCCTTTGCCAAGTCGGGTCGACATTGTTCGATTGTGGTAGCGCCTTATAGCACAGGTTATAACCCTCGGATTATGAATGAAATCATGTCGCCAGAGTTGTTGGTGTGGAGTGCGACATTGGCATCCTGTGCGATTCCATTTTTCTTTCCACCTGTCCGCCTCAAAACTAAACGCCATGATGGCGTGTACACACCCTATATGGCAAATACGCATTGGGTGGACGGCAGTGTGCGCAGTGATTTTCCACAAATTCGTATGGCTCGACTTTATAATATTAATTACAGCATTGCTTGTCAGGTCAATCCGCATGTGGTGCCGTTCATGCAATCGGATTTTCAGCGTTATCGTCGAGATTTGCTCAGCTGGCCAAGTCGTTTTATTCGTCATCAAGCCAAGACTTTATCCATGCAAGGTTTAGATTTTACGCGCAACAATTTATCCAGTTTTCCGTTGATTCAGCGTGTGGTTGATCATGGCTACGGTATCGTTGGACAGCGCTATTATGGTGATATCAACATCGCTGCGAAATATAACCTGAATCATTATCTATGGATGGTGAAAAATCCTGATAAAAAAATCTTTAAACAATTGCAAAAAGAAGGTGAGCGAGCGATTTGGCCGAAGATTAGTAGTATTGAAATGCACGCTCGAATCGGCAAAACCATTGAGCATTGTCTGACAGTTTTGAAATCTGGACAGCAACAACATCAAGCCTCAGCGCATGAACATCAACTTTGATCCACAACTGCCTTATCAAAAGATCAAATCGCTCAATGCGGATTTTAGTCGAAAGTTAGGGCAGTGCGTTGATCTGGTTGAACAAAACAACCAATATTTTGTTTTTAAGTATCTCGATGACGTTGCTGATTTACAGCTAAAAAGTGCTTTTCAGAATGAAATAGCAATGTATTTGCAATTACAAAATATTGATTTGGCTTTGCCATTTTTATTACTGGAATCCGCTGAATTTCGGCATCAAAGTGATAATAACGTCAAAACTTTAGTCCTTCCATATGCTAATACCATTGATTTTCAAAAGTATTCAATAGCTGAGCGAATAGCGATATTTATTAATCTATTAAAATGTGTTGATGATTTACATGGAGTCGGTTTTATTCATGGTGATTTAAAGCGTCGCCATTTTCTCCGAGTTGAACAAAACCTTGATTCACCCATTCAACTCATTGATTTTGCGCAATTGCAACCAATCAATTCTGTGCATTCTTCTCATTTAAAAACTGTAAGTGAAATGACAGCCACACCTGCCTATATGGCACCTGAGCTTTTTCATGGACAAGCGAAGTCTGTGCAAAGTGATCTATATGCTTTGGGAATTATCTTTTATGAAATATTAGTCGGGGAGAAGCCTTATACGGTTCGTGGTCAGCAGAATAGCTATCAACAATGGGCGACAGCACACTGCCAACAAGAGATCCCACTGCTTCCAAAAGGTTTGCAAAAGTATCAAGAATGTTTGGACTTTATGCTCGCAAAACAGCAAAAAAATCGAGCTTCAGCGATAAAAAGTGTGATAAGTGGTTTAAAAATAAACGAAAATTATAAAATTGATGATTAAATACACGCTTGTCATGGTTTTTTAAAAAAAGTACTTGGCAATTGAAAAACTCATTGCTAATATACGCAACACATCGGGGACGTGGCGAAATTGGTAGACGCACTGGATTTAGGTTCCAGCGCCGCAAGGTGTGAGAGTTCGAGTCTCTCCGTCCCCACCAATTACATAAAGTTACATGCCGAAATATACAGAAATATCATTATAATTCAATACACTTAGCTCCAAATCTTAACTTTCTATGCAGATGCTTAACTGGCTATTAGATCAAATAATAAGGATAAGCTAGAGGATAAGCGATATACTTTATCCTTAAAATCTTTTCGAGCCTGAGCAGATGGCTAAGCAAACTACACCATTATCCCCGACCTTACTTGATTCCTTAAAGAATAAGGATAAGCTTGTTCGTATGTATGACGGCAATGGGCTTATTTTAGAAATTCGTGCATTACCCTCTAAAAAGAAAGTATGGCGTTTTAAATATCCGCACCCAATTACTAAAAAAGATATTCTTTTGACACTAGGCGAATATCCTGCCTTATCCTTAAAAAATGCACGTGCGAAGCGTTCAGAATATTTAGCAATGCTTGCCGATAAGCTCGACCCTAGAGAGCAATTGCAAATAGAACAGGATAAGCTCGACAATGCCACATCATTAGAAAAAGTCACACGGCTATGGCATACCGAACAAACTGCTAAAGGAAAGTGGGGCGGTGATACAGGTCATAAGACGTTACGTAAATTTGAAAATCATCTATTCCCTTTGATTGGTGAATTGCCTATTGAAGAAATCAGAACGCACGACCTGACCAAAGCATTAACCATTATCGACAATAAAGGCGTTAATCGTGTCGCACGAGATTTAAGGGCAAACCTAGTGCGGATATTCACCTTTGCCATTCAGCATGACTACATTAGGCACAATCCTGCACGTGAGTTAGACGGATTAATCACAGCTCGAAAAGTCAAACACCACCCTGCATTACCGCATCACCGCTTGAATGAGTTGTTAAACCGTATTGAACAACATAATCGTTGCTTGCCACTTTCTAAACTTTGCCTTTCATTGACCTTGCATCTATTCATACGTTCGTCAGAGGTGCGCTTTGCTCGATGGAGTGAATTTGATCTTGATAAAAAGCAATTGGTAATCCCTGCATCAAGGGAGTATGTCGATGGGGTGCGTTATTCTGATCGAGGTGCAAAGATGAGTGAAAATCATCTTGTCCCACTATCACCACAGGCGATTGAGATTCTCAAGGAGATTAAGATTTATAGCGGACATTGTGCAAACGTATTCCCGAGCCGTGACGACCCTGAAAAATTTATCAGTGAAAACACCGTGACGAAGTTACTTAGAGCTTTAGGCTATGACACGCAAACCGAGATTGACGGTCATGGAATCCGTACTATGGCATGTGGTGCGCTGATTCAATCCACTTTGTTCAGTGAGGACGCAGTAGAACGGCAAATGAGCCATAAGGAACGTGACAAGACCCGATTGGCTTACACGCACATGGCGGAGTTTTTAGAAGAACGTAAAGATATGATGTACTGGTGGAGTAACTACCTTGAGCAAAATAAAAAAGGCTATATCAGTCCGCACGATTATGGCGTTCAAACCAAGCTAGCACTTGATCAAAGCGAAGTTATCCAATTTAGAAAAGCATAGCGTCAATATGTGTATTAAATGATTACCTTTTATGCTGTTATATGGCGTAGTATCGAATATAATTTAATCGTTAAGTCTAGGTTAGCTCCCGAAAGTGCGTATCCCAATCGCATTGGCTTAACGCTTATTCTATTTTTCTATTGGGTGTGCTTGGGGGCATTAATGGCACTATTAGACCAAACAAGAAGTGCGATCAAACAGCAATATATAAGTTTTTTTGAGATCATTTCATTTCTAAGAAATCAGTCGCCTAATGACAAGCCTTGCGAGATTGGTCAATATTTAGAAAATATTGAGATAGCTGGGAAGTTAAAGCAGTATGAGTCTGATCGTTCTCTAAGAATAAGCGAAAAATCTATGCTTTATTCAGAGACTCGATTACAAGATTTAGTTAATAACCTAATGAGTATCAATGTTTTTGCAAGTGATAACGAAGTCGAATCAGCAATTAATGAGCTCCAGTTGAAATATGAGCGTAGTTATGTTCTAAGGTCTGATTTTCTTGGTTTTAAACCAATAGCCGAGCTGGATAATAATACACAAAATGAAAGTAACAGCATGTCACCACCCGACCATATCAGAAAATTATCACTGAGTGACTTCTTTACAGTTGTTCAGGCGGCGTGCCTTATTTCTAATGACGAAGCTGGGCAAATACAGGCTTTAATTGATTCTGGAGATTTACGGTATGACAGTTGGAATTATGGAGATCATACGCAAGCAGTTGAAACTATAAAAAAAGGAATAAAAGCCAAGAAATTGATACAAGATGCAGATGGAGATATTCCTAGAGCTTCTTTGCAAAAATTTCTATTTGATAAAAATCATATTATTGATGGTTTTAACGATAAATTTTCATCACAAGACCAATCAACCTTTGGTACTCCATCTGTTCAGCAAAATGAGCCAAATTTTGATAATCTGAATACCGAAATTACACAACTAAAAGACCAACTAGCCCAAGCACAGCAACTTATTCAAGAATTGGAAGCGATGAGTAATATTCAAGATTCTGATAGTGACGCTCAAATTACTGGTATATATAGAAGAAATTTACTTGCAAAAGACAGGCAGGGAATGGCACGCATAATTGCACTGAATTTATGGAATGATGATCAAAATATATTAATTGGAGATATGGCAAACAGGGTTTATGCAATCATGGTTGACTTTTGTAAAGATGATTTACCACAAGAAACTAGCTCATTAAAGACGTGGCTTAGACCAATTGCACCGCCTGAATCTCAAAGAAAAGGAAGAAAAAAATCAAATACTTAAAATATAGTGAACACAGATAGTTTAAACCGTTAAATATATTTAGCATAAGTCAAAGATATTTTTTAATAATAAAAACATACACATACTAGCTCCATAAATCAGCAAATGGAGCTATTTCAATGCACCCTACACCAATCCGAGTGACCTACAAGCAAGCATGTGAACTTTTAAGCATTTCACGTGACACCCTGCGCAATCTGCAAAACAACGACCCTGATTTTCCTAAGTCAATCAAGCAAGGCACGAAACGACAATCAGCCGTGTACTTTGACTATGCCGACCTCGTTGCATGGCACAACAGCAAGAAAGCCGAAGCGCAGGGAGCATAACCATGAAGATTACACAGCAATCGCAAAAGGCTCTAGTCCTAGCCTATATGCAAGCAGGCAACACCATCACCCCGATTGAAGCACTCAATAAATTTGGTTGTTTCCGCCTTAGTGATGTGATTTTTCGCTTGCGCCAAAGTGGTCATGAAATCATTAAGCACGATGAACCCAACACACACAATAGCGGTTATCACGCACGATATGAATTGATTGAGGAGATGCAAGCATGATGCTTCTTCGTGGTTTTCTAATAGCAGTTATTTTGTGGTTTATGGCGGTGATTCTAGTTGCATCGTGTACTTATGAAAGTTATGCTAATACCGTCCAACATAAAGCAGTTGGGCTAGCTTTAGCAGGCTATCAAGACAACATAGGCGCACAGCCCACTATAACCAGTGGTTTTTTTGTGCGTAATATCTCTATGCGTTCGCATATCTCTATGGCGAAGCTGGAGAGGGACATCTACGGATGTGCTGGTTTCCTATGTCACCAGTCTGCTAACCCTTTTCAGCTTTGCCACCTTTATTTAGCAGTAAACGGCAAGGCTTCTATCAAGACCATAGGAGCGCATACTCATGCCTAATTCAAATCAAAACATCACTGTGTCATTAAACTGTGCAAGCCAATTTTTTGTCCCACATAAAGACGCAGATGCACATCATGCACAAGACGTTATTCACCAATTGGTTGAAAGTACAAAGAACCTCGCAACAGCTACATTTAATTGCTTTGATGAGGGTGCAGAACTTGCGGTCAGAGATGACATTGTGGCGAACCTTATCCACGACATACAGACCCGACTAGAGCTTATCGAAAAACTGTTACCAATGGCATTTTCTGATGGTGGTGAAGTATGACAGCCAATGTTAAAACCGACTGGGACACTACGCCCGACCTATTCGAACCACTACAAGCCGAAGTTACCACACCTGAACAATGGTTAGAACTTGCGGAATTGGTACAGTCAAATGATGAAAGACGCTTAAATCATGCGTTGTTTGCTACTGGGAATAATCCCAACATCGTGCAAGCACTGCACTTCGACTTTAGCAATCCTGAAATCAACGGTACGAAGTATCACGAGCCTTTGCTTTTGCCACTGTGCAACGGCAAGGGAGAGTTAAAACAAGTTGCCATTATGGAGCTTGGCAAGCGCACGCAGATACACCCTGAACACAAGCCTAGAGCGTTTGCACGCTTTGGGAGTTTTGAGCAATCAAAGCCGATATTTATTGCTTACGACCTACATACCGCCTTAAAACTGGCGGACAACGGCTATAGTGTGGCGTTCTGTGTGTCGAGTGAAGAACTCAGTAATGAAGTGAAAAACGAGTTTTCAAACCACGAATGCAGATTAATTAAATCGGTGTGCAGTCAGCTATCAAAAGCTGGTTTTAACCGCTTGTATATGGTGTCCTATTCGCAAGTGTACCCGAAGCTACATGACGCACTGAAAAACGCCGTAGCGAGCTACAAGGTGCGATTTATTGATAGTGATTTAGATATTGTGTTTATGGATAATGCAGAGGTGCAAGAATTGATTGATGAAGCGTTACAGAAAGATGAATCGGCTAGAAATGAAAAAGGCTTGAACACCACGACAGATATTCAAGCCCTTAAATCTGTACGCAAGCAGATTACACAGCAGAATAATTATAGCCCGACATGGGACGCACTGCTACCACTTTCGCAAAACATCGAGCTAAAGCCTAATCCATACCCTATAGACGCTTTGCCTACACTGATTAAGGATGCCAGCATTGCCATATCTGAATATGTGCAAGCACCTATCGCCATGACGGTGCAGTGTGTTCTAGCCACAGCTACGCACCTCGCTCAGCGTTCAGTAAACGCACCGAAGCCGAATGATGTTTGCGGTATCGGTGAGCCGTGCAGTTTATTCCTATTAACTGAGGGCAAAAGTGGAAGCCGTAAAAGTAGCAGTATGTCACTTGCAAATAAAGTTATAACAGAGCATGAACGCAAAGCATACAACGACTATAAGGCTGAGCTTGAAGCATGGGAAAGTGAACTCAATGCACTACCCAGTAAAAAAGAACAAGGTGCTTTCCTTGCGGACAATCCAAAGCCGTGCGACCCATCGAGCATATTTAACGATGTCACTTTTGAGTCACTATCAGCACTTTATATTGATGGCAATATTGTTAATGCGTCAATCAGCAGTGATGAAGCAGGGCAATTTTTTGGCGGTCACACTATGAAAGGTGACACGGCAAGAAATGCACTAGGCGGATTTACCAAGCTATTTGATGATGGTTCTACACAGCGCACACGTGGAAAATCTAATATCAATGGTAGTGGCAGAGCTGATGACGTGCGCCTTGCATTCAACTTACAGGGACAGCATGAGGTGCTATCTGATGCGCTCAAAGACCCATTGCTACGTGAACAAGGCTTTTTACCACGCTTCATTTTAACCGTACCTGAAAATCTCGCAGGGCAACGCACGCAGGACAGCGCATTCAGAAATAAAACAAGGCACACCAATAAAGACCCTAGACTAATCGCCTACTGGCAACGATGCACCGAGTTATTGCCACTATTTGACTATGAGCGCAAATCACAGCAGATAGACAGCGACACGCCAGCACGCCCAATTATCCCCATGAGTGATGAAGCCAACACCGTAGAGCTTGATTTCTACAACGAGTGTGAGCGTTTGCAGGCTAAAGGCAAACGATATGAATATATTCAACCTTTCGCAAGCCGAGCGCCACAGCTCGCTAGACGCTTAGCTACGGTACTGGCGTATTTTGAGGTACAGAGCATAATCACTGGCGAGATCATGCAAAGTGCTTGTGAAGTGCTAAGGCATTCGCTTAGTGAATGGTTGCGTTATGCAGAGGTTGAAACGCTCAAGAAATCTGATGCACAAGAATTATTGGACTGGTTGCTTAAACAAAATGAGGAGAAGATTTTAAAATCATCCATCCGACAATATGCACCATCTAAATTTAGAAATGGCGTAATTTATAACGAAATCCTTACACACTTGATTGATGCAAATTACATCCAAATCGAGCAAATCAATAACAAGGATTACATTATTTTTAATCCATATTGCCGAAAAACTTGCTAATTCTGCTAAAAATGGCTGTATCAATTGAAGTGTATAGCTTTGGTAATAGCATACGGCTTGCTAATCGGTTGCTAAAAGTTGCTAATTCATTGCTAATTAGCAGGGATTTAGCAGAATTAGCAAAGAGTTAGCATGGGTATTGCTAAGCTATAACTATTGGTACATAAGACTTATAGCTGAAATTAGCAGAATTAGCAGGTTTTTTTGTATTGTACTTTTAGGGGAATGCTCGACTTTCTCAATGTAATATGGTTTCTTTAATTAAACTGGATCATTAAATTAAGTATCAATGTGCGCCAACTTTAAGCCGATCAGCAAGCCCAAGATTCTACAACTTGGGCTTGACTTGCAAACGCCAAACTTTGAACTTGGTGATGACATTTATCCGAGTCATGACAGTGCTTTACTCTTTCATAACCCAAATACTGCAAACATTGAATGGCGCAATGTAAAATTCGGATTAATACCAAAGTGGGCAAAGAGTTTAGATATTTGCCGTTATACCTACAATGCTCGCACGGAAACTGTTCATGAGAAGCCGAGCTTTAGCCACGCTTGGCAAAACAATCAATTTGCTTTGATTCCTGTAGAAATTATCTATGAACCTCGATACATAGATGGTAAAGCACAGCGATGGGGAATATTCCGAAAAGATGGCAAGCCTTTTACCGTAGCTGGGCTGTTTGAAAACACCACGATAGACGGTCAGCAAGTGCGCTCAATGACCATGCTCACGATCAATGCAGACCAGCATCCTTTCATGTCCCAATTTCACCAGCCTAACGATGAAAAACGCTCAATAATTATCATCCCTGAACAACACCGTAAAGACTGGCTGAATACAAATCATAGAATTGCACCTGATTTTTTCCTCGACATGTCAGACGAATTTACGGCTAAACACATGCCTCGCCCTCAAAAAATCTCACCACAGCACGACTTATTTTGACGCTCAGTTGATTTTATTGGGTTTATAGTCGTTGCATCATTTTTGCAAATCGCCGTATCCTATTCATTACAGATAACTTCAAACATGCCAAGTTGCATAGGAGTTCTAATATGACTAAGAAATTGCAAGTCTATTTCTCAGATGGTGCATGGCGTTCATTGCAAAATCTGATGGGTGAAAATGGCAGTCCAAGCCCGACTTTAAACGCCTTACTTGAAAGTGTTTCTTCGCACGATATTCGCCCTGTAGTTGCAAGAACTACTGTGAGCATACCCTTTGTACTTGATCGAGTATCGGCAGGCTTTCCGTCCCCTGCGAATGACTATATCGACCGCTCTATTGATTTAAATGAGTTTTTGATTGATAACCAATCGGCAACATTCATTGTTGAAGTCAATTCATTATCTATGTTCAATGCTGGTATAGATGTGGGCGATCAATTAATTGTTGATCGGAGCTTAAATGCGCACGATGGTGAGATTGTTATTGCGCTTGTAGATAATGAGTTTACCGTTAAACGACTCATCATTACTCCGCAAGAAACTTACCTCAAAGCCGAAAATCCTGAATACTCAGACATACACTTTCTTGATGGTCAAGAACTGCAAATATGGGGAGTTGTCACCAGTATTATCAAGCCCCTGCGTAAGCGTAAATAGTTGAGTCAGTATCATGCAAAATCGAATATTTGCACTGGTAGACATCAACAATTGTTATGTCAGTTGCGAACGTGCGTTTAATCCTAAGCTGAATAATGTGCCTGTTCTTGTGCTGTCTAATAATGATGGTTGTGCAATCGCACGGAGTCAGGAAGTCAAAGACTTAGGCATAAAGATGGGTACACCATTGTTTAAGATGCAAGACATGATCAAACAGCATCAAATCCAAGTCCTATCAAGTAACTATGCCTTGTATGGTGAAATGTCACGTCGATTTCACAGCGTCCTTTTTGATTTTGTCGGTCTAGGCGAGCAAGAAATTTATTCAATTGACGAATGTTTTTTAGACTTAACACGGCATCGTAACTTTGACCTCGATCAAATGGCGCAGAAGATCAAAGCAAGACTTTGGCAATGGTTAAGCCTACCTGTGTGCATTGGCATCGGTGCGACTAAAACCGAAGCGAAAATAGCCAATCACATTGCAAAGAAAAATCAGCAATATGACGGAATTTGTAATCTTTATGAAATGAGTCTAACCTCAAAAGAAGATATATTTTCACAAATTGATGTAAGCGAAGTGTGGGGAGTAGGACGTAAGCACAGTAAGAAACTGCAAAATATCAGTATTACTAATGTATTGGACTTGGCTAGTGCAAATGATAGTTTTATACGGAAGCAGTTTTCAGTAGTCATGCAAAGAACCGTACTTGAGCTACAAGGTACGTCATGTATCGAGATTGAACATACACCCGATGCAAAGCAACAAATCATTTCTAGTCGCTCTTTCGGACAGCGTGTGACTGAATTAGTCGATTTAAAGTCGGCAATCCGTGCGTATGTACAAGATGCGTTTAAGCGGTTGCGAGATGATGCGCTCTTGTGTGGTTGTATGATGGTTTTTGTACAATCAAATCCTTTCGATGAAAGTATGCCGTTTTATAACAAGTCAGTATCTTTTAGTTTTCCCGAACCGACTGATGATTTACTTTTGATGACTAGATATGCCTCAAAGATGATTGCAACTCTCTATGAAAAAGGGATTCGATTTAAAAAGTGTGGTGTGGTTTTAACGTGCCTTGAACCGAAAGCAAAACATACTTATGACTTACTCACAGATATGCAACAGGTTCAAGAAATTGAACGGCTGATGGCAACTTTTGAAAATGTGCATGATAAATTTGGCAAAGCGAAATTGTCATTGGGTGCGGTGCATAATAAAAATAATAACTGGCAAATGAGCCGTGAAAAGTTAAGTGCTAATCCATTTCGTGTAGGGAGCTTTTTGAAGGTTCGTTAGAAGTGAGCAACTTAAGTGTAAATATGATAAGGTGTGATCAAAAACAACATCATTGTCCGCCCAAAGCCTTATATCCCAATAGCTAAAGGTATGATCAAAATTGCGCAGTCATCAAGGTACATCAAGGTAATTTCACATAGACAGCACACCAATTCAAGACCGTACCGAACCTATTAAACGCCTTACACAGCAATAGATTGATTGCATTTTCAATACAAGTAAAATTCTGCATTTCTGATACTTGGGGGTGCAGAAAAATCAATCATAAGTCACTTTTTAGATTTTGACATTTTTACATACCCTTTTTGCACTAGTTTTTTACATTTTTACCTTTTGTCATTTTTTAATCAGTAATCTTTTAATAATCATTAATATACGCAACTTGGAATGTCAGAAATTGCCGTCATTTTTTTACATTATTCTTTAGTTTGATTGAACTTGTGATTTTTCATTTTTGACATTTTAAGGAGCTAAAAAAATGACTGAAATCAAGAAATTTGTAATCGTATCTTATGCGCTTGACCCTAACAGAGTTTACCCAAAATTAGCCGTCAATGATAAGTCATCTAAAGTTGTTGAGGTCAAGCTAGTTGATGACGGCAATCTATTCGGCACAAGGGCGCACATGCTACGCAAACAAGGTGTAAAAGGTGTGATTGTCATGTCCGTTGGTACGCTATCGGCAATTGTGAAAGAAGCACAGCACCAAGCCCACATGCAACTCATTGAGGAGGATTGACCAATGGGAGGTAAATCCAATAAACACGCACTAGCATGGACTGATGAGCGCAGACGACAACAGCGTGAACGAATCCTAGCATCTAAGCCGTGGGAAAAATCTACAGGCGCTAAGACCATAGAGGGCAAGCGGATTACCTCCAAAAATAGAGTGAAACGACTTGCACTATTGACACCTAGACAGCTAGACCGTGTTATCTCAATGCAATTCCAATCGAGCAAACTAGAGCAAGCATACCGACAAGCTGATACGCCTGAACAACAGGAACGGCTTAAAACAATGATTGAGGAGAGCTATAAGCAAACTAAAGAATATATTCGTAAATGCACTGATGATAAGGTTTTTGGAACTGGCTAAATTGGCTTAAACGAACTAATGAATAATGAAATCTCATTTTAACCAGTGGGATTTTTTTCATGATTAATTTAGATGATCGAGCCAAAGCCGTGCGCCTTAGTTATCCGCTTACAATGCGCCTTGCAAAACTCATCGAGCGTGGTGCATATACTGCGACAGCACAAGAAATTATTCATCGAGCAGAACAGCAAAATATCAGCGTAGATGATGCGTATTTACAGATGAATGCTGAACTTGATCAACAGGAAGCCAATTACAAGGCGACTACCCAGCAGGCACTTGAAGCCTACGACATCCATATCAGTAATCATGCCGATGAACTGGCGCAACTTCATAAGCAATTAAGTGAAGCACGTTCGATTGCAACGACTGTAAGCAATCAAATCAAAAATGCCAAAAATGCACGAGATGGTATCTATTGGGAGTTAAGACGAGCAGACCTTTCAAATGAGCAGATCAAGGCTGTTATTGAAATGAAAGCGCCGTTTGATTTTGACAAGGCTGAACAGGAAGTTTACCAAGCTAAACGCATCACTATGCCACAGCTTCAGGCACGTATTGATGATATTTACAGCGAAGCCAAAGCAGTGCAGTTGAACGTAATTGTAGGTATTTAAAAAAAGAGCATGGCGCATGATTGTATTGTGGATTCAGTCATGCGCCATGTGGTAGCACACCATTAAGGCGTTGGGTGCGAAATCAGTATAACAAGTCAAATACTCCCTAATCTAAGGTATTCCAAATGACCGCTTTTATTGAAGAAAAGACAGCGAAATCAGTAGGCAAGCGTTTGAAAATTGCTCGCACAATGGCAAAGGTGCGACAGGAGGACGTAGGCGTGCATATTTGGGGCGAACCGATCAAAAACCGTATCAGTGAAATTGAGAATGGTAGGCTACCAAACTCAGCTATTTTACTTAGATTATGTTTGTTTTATGGTGTGTCCGCAGATTGGGTACTTGGCTTTACTGGTGAGCCTGATATTGACCCGAAATTGTCACAAGTGGCGATTTTATACAATGCTATTGCCGAACGGTCGGTAACGATGGTGAGTAATTACATTGAACGCTTATCCGAAGCTAGCATAGCGCATCTAACACATTTTAATGACAACAGTGTCTTGGAGCTGATCGACTTTAATAAAAAACTGATTCAACATTGTTTAGATCAGGGTGCAGTGAATCCAGTCATTAAGGAAATGATGCACAGGGTACAACTTTGTGAAAAATACATTGCTCAGCAAAATGTGAAAAATTACCAGTACCTAGATTCACTCATTGAGCGTGACCCTGAAATGACCAACGAGAAATTATTTGTCGATGACCTGATGGAAGAAGCTACCAAGCCGAAGAAATCAAACTTGGGACGATTGGAAAACTTGACGGAGTTTTTTAATGAGTTGGGTACAGACATGGAGGTGAAATAAAAACTAGCTGTAATCTAGCTATAACTAGCTAATGTTTAGTCATAGAGTGACCTTTTCGTAATGGGGGTTAAAATCAATAATAAGGATAAGCTAGAGGGTAAGGATGAGGGTAAATATTTTTTATAATAATAAAAACAATATATTGCGATAGACTTCGATTCTCTCCGTCCCACCATAGTGTTCATTATTTTAATGAGACTGTGCCTGTAGTATAAAAATAAGTTTTCAATTTAATTGCCTTTATATTTTTGTTTAAACCACAAAATGCATTAAATTTTCTAGCTTTATCATTTCTTTAATTTTTGATCTATATATATGTCATTTCAAACATTTTTTTTTGTTTTTTCTTAGATTTTAGAAATTGCGATAAGTCTGTAAACTTTTCATCTAGTTATTTTTTCAATAAAAAACCAGTAACGAATTACTGGCTTAGTTTAATTCCTTAAAATCATTATTTCTTTTTCATCTTTGATTTTTGTTTGCGTGAGATCATCTTATTTTTAGTCACTTTCGTTTCTGCGACTTTCTCTTTTTTCGCTTTATCATCTTTTGGTTTTTTCTTTTTGGCTTTTTTAGGCTCTTCGATCTCGCCATCTTCGACTGCTTGCCAGTAGTTTAGTTGTTCCATTACGGCTGCAAAGATCGAATCTTTACTGTACTGTCCATCTTTATCTAATGTGCCAACAGGGCGTGACATGAGGATTTCTAAGGCTTGGTCAATGGTATCAATGGCGTGAATATGGAATTTATCTTCATTCACCGCATCAATGACTTCTTGGCGAAGCATTAGATGTTGCATGTTCTGACGTGGGATAATCACACCTTGAGAACCTGAGAAGCCTTGTAGTTTACAGGCATCGAAGAAGCCTTCGATTTTGGCATTGACGCCACCAATTGGTTGTACTTGTCCAAGTTGATTCATTGAACCTGTGATTGCCCAAGATTGATCAATTGGAATTTGGCTAATTGCGGAAATGAGCGCAGAAAGCTCCGCCACTGTGGCACTATCGCCATCGACCTCGCCGTAGCTTTGTTCAAAAGCCAATGCAGCAGAGAAGTGTAGGGTTTGCGTGCGTCCGAAGTGTGCTTTTAAAAAGCTGGACATGAGTAGAACGCCTTTGGCATGCAGTGAGCCACCAAGCTCGACACTGCGCTCAATATCGAGAATATCGCCGCCACCTTGGTATACCGAAGCGGTTAAACGTGATGGTAAGCCAAACTCCACATCGGCATAATGGATAACCGAAAGTGCATTGATCTGACCCAAGCGATAGCCTGAAGTTTCAATGAGTTGCGTACCACGTGACAGGTCTTGCCAATAGAGCTCTCGCAAATATCCAAGACGATATTGACGATGTTGTAATGCCATATTGATGTGTTCTGCGGTCACGGTATTGGCATCTTGCAATAGGGCATGATGATGCGCTTCACGAATCAAATCACCAAGTGTCGAAGCATGCAGGGACAGTGATTTTTGATCTTCCGCCTGACGACTGGAGTCAGTGAGTAATGCAGCAAGCGCAGAACGATCAAATGGACGCAATTTATCACGCTGTACATAGTCTGCAATTAGTTGCATATAAGCCTGTTCATTGGCTTCGGTACGGGGTAAGGTGTCAGTGAAATCAGCACGAATTTTAAATACGCTACCGAGTTCAGGCTCATAGTCTAAGATTTCATAATAAATCTGTGGTTCTGCGAGTAGAATCACTTTGACTGTCAGGGGAATTGATTGTGGCTCAATAGAAATACTGCCTGTTAAGGTCAACATATGTTCCAGCGAGGATAGTTTTAATTTTCCAGATTTTAGCGCACGTTTTAGCCCTTGCCATGCGTAAGCTTGCTCAAGCATTTGTTCGGCTTCGAGAATCAGAAAGCCACCATTAGCTCGATGCAAAGCACCTGAGCGAATCAAAGTAAAGTCTGTGGTAATGGTGCCCATTTGGGTAAGTTGTTCGACGTGTCCAAGCAGATTGTAATGCGTTGGGAAGTCTTCAAAAATCACAGGTGCGCCCGAGTTGGCTTTGTGCGTTGTTATAACATTGACTTGATAGCGAGCAGGGACACGGTTGAATGTGGTTGGGCTAAAATCTTCTTCCTCACGATCCAAAATCAGCTCGACATGCTCAATAATATCCTTGGCATAGGCTTTAAGATAATTTGCCAAATGTTCAACATTTTCAAAGCGTTTATAAATATTTTGAACTTTGGGTTCGACCACTTGTTTAGCAATATCATGATTGAGGTCAATGACTTTATCTCGTGCGACATCTTCCATACCGCCAAGTGTTGAGCCAAGACGTTGCAACTTCTTATCCATATAGCTGATATTCGATGCAATTTTCATACGATCTTTGGGATTCAATGCGTCGATGTCAGATTGGCTCATTTCTTGAGGTTGAGCTTTTTCTGAGCTGCTATCGTGTACTGGAACAAAGATGTGTTCTTCGTTTTTCGACACCAATTTTAAAGACAGTGCTTCACCCTCTTGGGTCAGTTCAAGGAGTGCTTCTTGCTGAAGTTGACTGACTTGACCACGAATCATTTCGATTTGTTTGTGATATGTATCCGCACTAAAACGGCGTTCTAATTGTTGTAGAATTGCGCCCCACATGTCATGCATGGCTTTTTGAAACTTCGGCGCTTGACCTGCTTCAAGCTCAAGTGCTGATGGCTGACGTGCATCGTGGAAGTTGTTGACATAGACCCAATCAGATGGTGTTGGTAGCGTTTTGGCATGTTGTGCGAGTAAACGCTTAATCATCGTACGTTTACCGAGTCCTGCGGTACCTACGGCAAAAATGTTGTAGCCTGAATAAGGTAAGCTTAGACCTGCTTCAACGGACGCTTTGGCACGATCTTGACCAAGGAAGTCATTCAGTGCTTTGATACGTCGTGTCGATGCAGGAATCTTATCTAAATCGGCAAAATGCGTGAGCTGTGCAACATTGAGTTTGGTGTGCTGAATGGTATGCAAGATTTCTTTGTTTGTCAGGGCGCTGACTTGATTGGTTTTCAATGGACTGTTTTTCAGAGTTTGGTTGGTGATGGTGTAGTCTTGTGATAAAGGTTGAGAATCAATGAGAGTATTATGCGCTGATTTTTGATTGTTAATCACAATTTAATCCATAAAAAAGAGTATTGCGTTCACTATTAAAGTGACAGTTTTATTGCTTTAATTCAAGTGAAAATCTAAGATAAATCGGCAAGTAGAGATGACTTGGATAAAACATAACAGATTGTCACTCTTTAGCGTAGATTTATCATTTAAAATCAAAGTACAACGATGAATGTGGAATTGTGTCAAATTGTACATTCTACGGTTCGCTTAATCTGTGGTTAAGTGCGTATTTTGAGTGATATAAATGGACTTTTAACGATTCCAATCACTCTGGGCAAATATTTCAGAAACACTTTAGGAACACCTCGCAATATGGCAAATGCAAATCAGGCTGAAGTAAAGACTGCAAAAAATTGGGGCAGTGCATTTAACTCATTTTTGGATCGTCGTGCGATCATTATGCTGTTTTTGGGTTTCTCGGCGGGGATACCGATTCTACTGATTTTTTCTAGTTTGTCCTTGTGGCTCGGTGAAGCAGGCATTGAAAAAAGTGCCGTTACTATGTTTAGCTGGGCGGCACTTGGTTATTCCTTTAAGTTTGTTTGGGCGCCACTGATTGATGAAATTCCAGTACCGTTCTTGACCAAAACATTAGGGCGTCGACGTGCGTGGTTACTGATTGCGCAGTGTTTGATTATGGTGGCGATCTGTATCATGGCGATGTCGAACCCTGCAATGGGTCAGTCGCAACTGATCCAAATGGCTGTTGGTGCGGTATTGCTTGGTTTCGCATCTGCAACACAAGATATTGTGATTGATGCCTATCGTATTGAGCTTGCGCCGACTGAGATGCAGACAGTACTTGCTTCAACCTATAACGCAGGCTATCGCATCGGAATGATCATTGCAGGTGCAGGTGCGCTATTTGTCGCAGCAGCTTATGGCACAGCGAAGGGCAATTATATCTACGAGGCGTGGCAAAAAACCTACTGGATCATGGCTGCGGTGATGATCATTGGCGTGATCACGACTTTGATCGTTGCTGAGCCAAAGGTTGAGCGAATTTATAAAAGTTATAAAAAATCAGATTATTTACGCTTAGTTTTTGTCTTTTTCTGTGCTGTGGTGAGCTTTGTTTTAGGTTTTATTTATATTGGTAAAGCTTTAACGATGATCACTGTGGATGACCCATTTTTATCATTTATGCTTGCTGCAGTGCGCTTTGTTGGCTCTGCATTGATTGCTTTTGTCGTCGGATTTTCATTGGTCAAACTCGGTGCGGTCAATCGTGATATGGCAAAAGAAACTTGGGTTTCGCCGATCGCTGATTTTTTTAAGCGTTATGGTGTAAAGCTCGCCCTAGTTTTATTATTGTTGATTGGTTTTTTCCGTATTTCAGATATTGTCGCTGGAGTGATTTCTAATGTCTTTTATCAAGACATGAACTTTAGCAAAGAGCAAATCGCCGAAGCTGTGAAAATTTACGGTGTAATTTTCACCTTGATTGGTGGCTTTTTGGGTGGCTTACTTTCACAGCGATTTAATATCATGAAAGTGATGTTTATCGGAGCGATATTGGCGAGCAGTACCAATTTGATTTTTATTGCTTTAGTGAAGTCAGGCGCACCAACATCTCAAGTCACTGTATCTGTAGCAGGTCAGCAATATCGTGTTGATACAGACGAGGTAGGATTTTGGAAAGTTGCAGTTCCGACTAAAGTGCTTGAGCAAGACCGACGGATAGTCACATCGGTTTCCTATGAAGATCAGTCCTATCAAGTTGAGCATGATTTGCCTTACGTGGTTGGGAATGCCAAAGCTGATAAGGCGATTGGTCGTGTACAAATTCATTTTTTGCCACTTACTCGTGATGGTGTATTACAACCAAATGAGCTTGAGCAAAGTATAGTGGTTGAGGGGCAGATTCTTGGTCTTACAGAAGCTGAGAAAAACTCCAAGAATACGGTTCAAGTTTTGCTTGGTGAGGAAACGGCTGATACATCATATGATGCAAAAATAGATGGGCAGGGTACATTTACTGTAGCGATTCCAGCGGAAAAATTTATTCAAGCAGAGCTTAAATCATTAAAAGCAAGCTATATTCTCAATGATTATGAATTTATGACTTTGACAGGTTATGAAATTGATGAAACCGCACCTACAATTCAATCGAATCAGTTCAATAATTTAATTGACCCTATGCCAATGATTGACTTGACACAAAGTCAATATACGATCTCGGGCAAAGTGGTGAAAGAGTACAGCAAATTTTGGTTATATATGGCGATCGTCATGGATAACTTAGCCTCAGGTCTTGCAGGTGCAGCGTTTATTGCATTCCTATCAAGTTTGACTAGTGTGTCTTTTACTGCTGTTCAATATGCGATCTTTAGTTCTTTGATGACGTTGACACCAAAACTTATCGGTGGATACTCGGGTACAATTGTAACTAATATTGGTTATCCAAACTTCTTTTTGATGACCACCTTGATTGGTATTCCAATTTTAATTCTTGTGGTCTGGGTGGCAAAATTGCTAAAATCGCATGAACGCCAACAGATTGAAAATTCCTATTAACCAACCACCTAATCGTGAGGAAAATATGATGCGCATGTTGCATACCATGTTACGAGTCGGTAATTTGGACAAATCATTGCAGTTTTATACCGAAGTGCTCGGCATGAAATTGTTGCGTCAACGAGACTATGAGGAAGGGCGATTTACCTTGGCTTTTGTTGGTTATGGTGATGAATCTGATCATACCGTACTTGAGCTGACATATAACTGGGACACGTCGAGTTATGATTTGGGTGATGGCTATGGACATATTGCCATTGGCGTTGAGGATGCTTATCAAGCCTGTGAAGAAATCAAAGCACGTGGCGGTAATGTAATACGTGAAGCAGGACCGATGAAAGGTGGTGTAACTGTGATTGCATTTGTGGAAGATCCAGATGGTTATAAAGTAGAGTTGATCCAACAAGATCATAATGCTCGAAACAACTAATGATTGACTAAATTCATTTTTTTTATAAGACATTGATTTGATTAATCATCAGCTTAAGAATTAACTTGATTTTTTAAACTCGGCGTTTATGATCAATGCCGAGTTTTTTATTGACTTCTAGTTTTTGTTTGGGGTGTACATTGTGTTGAAGTATTTGGCGGTTGATCGCTTTACGATATTACTGGTTGTAATGGTACTCCTTGCCAGTATTTTACCGATCTCAGGGCAGTGGGCAGACAGATTTAATACACTTACAACAATTGCCATCGCTATTTTATTTTTCCTACATGGTGCAAAGCTTTCTCGTGAGGCTGTGATTCAAGGTATTTTGCACTGGCGTTTACATAGCTTAGTTTTTGCTTTCACATTTATTGCATTTCCATTGTTGGGCTTGCTATCAAAACCAATTTTGCAACCACTCTTAGGTGACGCACTGTATTTGGGTTTTTTGTTTTTATGCTTCTTACCGTCAACGGTACAGTCCTCAATTGCATTTACCTCAGTTGCAGGAGGTAATGTTGCGGGTGCGGTATGTAGCGCATCTTTTTCTAATATTATCGGCATGTTTATTACGCCGATCATGGTCAGTTTTTTTATTTTGGGTCAGTCCGAACACGCCTATGATCCGACAAGTGCCATTATCAAAATTGTCGCTTTACTGCTTGTACCATTTATTTTAGGGCAATTGCTTCGTACATGGATTTATCCCTATATGGTCAAAGTACCTAAGCTCGTCAAAGCTTTTGATCAGGGCAGTATTTTGATGGTGGTGTATGGCGCATTCAGTAGTGCGGTGATTGCAGGCTTATGGCAACAGTTGGATGCGTTGACATTGTTTTATTTAATTCTTGCCTGTTCAGTGTTGCTTACGATTATTATGTTGCTTGCCTTTTATATTCCTAAATGGCTCGGCTTTAACCGTCAAGATCAGATCACGATCTTTTTCTGTGGTTCAAAAAAGACATTGGCAAGTGGTGTGCCGATGGCGCAAATTTTATTTGCAGGTCAACCGATGGGGATGCTGGTTTTGCCGATTATGATTTTTCATCAAATTCAACTGATGGTGTGCGGTGTCATTGCTGCAAAATGGTCAAAGCAAAACTTACCAAAGTCTGATGATTAGTATTTTTGAGCTGATATGATCGATATAGCAATATCGAGAAAAGTGCTGTATAATATTGCCCACTTGTTGCGCTTAGCTCTAACCTTGTAGGTTTCGGTGGGCCAAAAGAAATGGTCTATTTTCGTGTCAATCTGCCAACTTTTAATTTTTCAAAATTCTAAGTTTGCCTTTTCCTCAAATGGTCAATTGATCTTGGTGATTTGAGAGTGGTTGATAGCGAAGGTAGCAAAACCTTTCTAACTTAGGAGTCATCGACCATGCGTGCCGATATTCACCCAAAATATGAAACATTAACAGCAACTTGCTCTTGCGGTAACGTCATCGAAACACGTTCTGCATTAGGTAAAGAATCACTTTATCTTGACGTATGTTCTGCGTGCCACCCATTCTATACAGGTAAGCAAAAATCTGTAGACACTGGCGGTCGTATTGATAAGTTCAAGCAACGTTTCGCTGGTATGTCACGTACGATCAAGCGTTAAGCTTTTATATCGCTTCTGCGATAGCAAATACCAAATTGTAAAAAGAAAATGGGCAGTGAATTCACTGCCCATTTTTTATTATCTTTAAAAGCTTGCTATGAAAGCATAGAAGTAGGGTGTGAGTGCGTCACATTAGCCCGCACTATTCACAAACTCTTTTTGTTTCGGTTGATAGTAGTCACCTTGTAGATAACGTACATCGACATTCCACGCATTGGCAAATGAAGTCATATCATCCAAGTGACTGATCAAGAATCGAATCGCTGAGTTATGCTCACGGAATTGATCAATTTTCTCTTGAAGTTCGACCATACTCTCATCATTTTGCAGTTGCAAAGTGAAGTTTTTGGTGAGTTTGGCAAAGGCAAGATTCAATTGTTGTAGCAGATGTACGCTATAGATTGAGTCGCCGAATTCAGCAATTGCGACATCAACACCTTGCTCTTGGATAGATTTAATTGCTTGAGTATTTTGATCTTTATTCATCAAAATATCTGCTTCATTGATTTGTAAAATCAATGGTTTTGCATATTTTGAATTGATTAAACCAACCAGCTTATTTAATAAACCTTGAATGGGTGCATCATGCAAGCTAGCAGCATGGATATTCACCAAAATGCGAGCTTTAGGTGCTTTTTGCAAGAATTGATGTAGGCGTTTAGATGCTTCAACCAAAATCCAACGATCTACACGTGCTGCAAGCTCTGCGTTGCGTCGCAAAGCATCATATTGTGAGAAAGGAATCTGTTGCTGTTCAAACTCAAAGCTGCCAGTTACCTCAAAGATTGAACCATCAATATCTTCTTTGTCGTATAGCTGTTGGAATTGTAGCTGAATGGTGTTGTTATCTAGCTGAGCAACAAGTGATTTTTCTGATTCATCTAGGCTTGCGTCATTGGTTGTATCAACGATTGAAGCAAGTGCCGGCTGGCTTGCAGGCGAGCTCTCAAATTGAATTGTAGGCGCACTCTCTGAAAGCGAAAATGAAGGGGTTTGACTACTAGTAAGGGATAAATCAGTTGCACCGCTCAAATCGACTTCTGATGCAGGATCATAATGATGCTGATAGGTGTCAGTAAGAAGCAGGGCAACTTGATCATTAACTGTGTTTTGATCGAGATGACGATAGCAGAGTTGAAGCGTTACAGGAATACTCTGATCAGCCACCTGAATCTGTTTGGCTAAGGATTCAGATATGGTATTGAGTTTTTGTTTGAGCGTTGCTTTATCTGCAACGCCTAAAGTACTCGTGAATACATGCTCTGAGATACGTAAAACCCGAGCACTACTGATTTGTTCCAAATGATGTTGAATCGCTTGAAAGAAATGCGTTGAAGTATCCCATTGTTTTGATGCTTTATCAGCTGCGAATTGCTTGATTTTAAAAAGCAACAAAGCTGAAAATGGTTGTGAATCGAGGGCTTGCTGACATTGCAACTGAACATCTGTTAGCGGAGCAAACGCTCCACTTGATACTGTGGTAGTCGTTTCTGAAGCAATTACGAGCTGTAGAGCGGTTTCATCATCATATTCTGTTTCAGAAAATTGTAGGTTTAAATTCTGATATTTTGCCTTTGCATTGCGACTTTGAATATTGAAAGCTGCTTGTCCAAAGTCACCACGGCTTAATTTTTTATAACTTTGCTTAAAGGATTGTACATCCTCTGGTTGTAGTACATCCATTAAAGGCAAGCCAATTAACTCTTCAATATCACTAAATCCAAATAGTTCAGCATATTGTGGATTTGCAGAAACATGCACACCTTCTTGAAAGGTTGCGACAGCATATTCAGTAGTCTCAACTAAGGTTTGTGTTTGCTGTTGAAGCTTATCAATTTCTTGACTAAGTTGAGCCTCTTTACGCGTCAATCTCGAGAATGTAGTGGCTCTAGCTAGACTTATCGCAAGGTGGTTTAAATCATTCGTGTCAGCGATATCGAAAATTCCATTTTGATATGCTTTGTTGATATTAATATTTTCATCTGATTTTTCTGTGAGTAATATAATCGGAATCGCTTTATTTTTTGATTCGATTAGTTCAAGTGCTTTTGTATAATCAAAATCATAAGCATTTTTAAATAAAATCACATCCCAATGTAAATTCAATAATTTTTCAAAACTTGATAAATCATCAAGTAACTTTCCATTAACATTAAACTTGCTTTTTAAGCCTTGTTGAATCGTATTTAGCGTATTTTGTTGACTGTCAATCATTAAAAAGCGTACTAATTGTGCTTGAGATTTTTTGTCATTTAAAAGTTGCTTCATTTAAGGGCTTCCCACAAATCCTGTGTGTCTATATTATTTGATTGCGATTCAAAATATTCATTAAGTTGGCTTATTTTTGACTGTTCCAATAAGTCAAAGTTAAATTGAGCGCAACTCTGTACTAAACTAAAGCACTGCTTTAAGAATATCCTTAACTCATCTGTTCCAAATCGTAAAGTTAGGTTTTGGTTCTCATGAAAAATTTGAGGGCTTGGTAGTAATAACGACAAATTTTGCTGAGAATCCATACATAATAGTGCAGGGTGATAGATAGTATCAGCTACTCTTTTTGCATTTGATAATGATACTGCAATCGGAACCATTTTCTCGACAATACATTCAACACCAAATTCGACATTTTGTTGATTAGTATTTTTAAGCCAGCGAATGAGAGCGCCAATCCAAGGTTGATCAGCCCCTTCGCGTACAAGAATAAAATCTCCAGTTCGCAGATTTTTAGGCAGTTCAGACTCCCAGTTTAAGCAATAGCCAGTACTACTTTTATTGACGACTTTTGTAGCATATATTTTCGTAATTTCAGCATTGTAGCGTTGTTCAAAGGTTTTACTTGAGAGTTTCCATTCTTGATCATTTGCCAATTCGGAAAAACTCAACGAACTACTTTGTATCGTAAGATCACTATCGCGTAATAATGTTTCTTTAAAATGTTTTGCACCAGATAAAAAGTAATGAGCAGCACTTATACCAAGAGTAATATCAACATACCCCTCTTCAGCAAAACGTGTATTCTTACGTACACCATCGTTATTCAGTGTTGTAAGTAAGTGGCTTTTAATAATGATATTAAGATGCTGTTGCTCTTCATTTGAAAAATAGTTTGCCTCAGGATTCATCGTTGATTCGATGTAGGACAATAAGTCTGTTGTATCTATATATAGACTGTCTTTTTGGTCTGTATTCTTGTTCATGATCGTTGTTGGCGGACGATCTCCAAACAAATTACAAGAAAATTTTGCTTCAGGTTTAGGGTCACTCGTTAACTTCACTAAATGTAACCAGTAAGGAAGGCAGTTCTTAAGATTTTTTAAGTCTTCCTGACGTAATTTGTGATTATTGAGTAAGCTTAATAATGAAAGTTCGATAAATGCATTTTCAATATGTTCTTGTTGAATTTGGTATTTTTCTAGATTGACATCAATTTTGTCTTTATCAAATCGAAATCCTCGAGCCATCCAAATAATATCATATGCTGTATGCCAAAAGTATTTAGGTTCATCAAAATAGATAAGTTGCAGTGAGTAAAGTAAATCGGTTAATAGTTTTATTACTGCATATGCACAATAGGTTCTTAATATTGTTAATTTTTTCTTTCTAGATAGTTCAAAGATTGAAAATTTCTGATTTTCCAATTGATGTTGCACACGTTTTGCCATATCCCGATAGAGCAATGCGTGCTGACATTTAATCTCAAGTACTAAATCTGCGATTTGTTGATCGCGTAGGGTATCGATCATTGCATTATTAAGATAATGATGCTCCAAGGAAAGTAGCAAATGTTGCAAATCAGGTTCGATGTTTTGCAAAATCTTCCAACGAGAGAGGTCACTACAATTCAGACTACGTAGCTCAAGCAGTGTGACGAATACTTGCTTCGCAGCTTCACCGAGATCAAGTTGCAAGAGTTGATTCGCCCAACTTTGAGTGTCCGTTTTATAATTAGCAATATAAGTTAGCTGCTTGATGTTTAAGTCAACCGACTCTTGGAACAACTTTTCCAGTTTCACTGTCATACTCTATCCCCTAACCATTCCTCATCAAAAGATATTCAGTGGCGTTTTATGTAGCTCTCCTGAAGACTCACGTACGAGTTTTGGCACCAAATACCCTGATAATTCTTTTAAAAGCGCTTGATAAATTGTTTGTGCTTCTGCGTCTGTTATTAGAAAGTGTGACGCACCTTGCACTTTATCTAAGACGTGCAAATAGTAAGGTAGCACACGTGCATCAAACAGTCGATAGCTTAACTGCGTTAAAGTTTGAAAATTGTCATTAATTCCTTTTAAAAGTACAGATTGGTTGAATAGTATCACATTGATCTCGGATAGCTTGCGCATTGCCACATCAAAATTTGCATCTAACTCATTACCATGATTGCTATGCACCACCATGATGATCTTGCACCGTGTCGTTGATAAAATTTTGATTAAATCCTCATCAATACGCTGTGGAATCACTACGGGTAAGCGTGTATGCAGACGGATGGTTTTGATTTGAGGAAGTTCCTCAAAACGATTAATCCACAGTGCCAATTTCTCATTGGAAACTGACAGTGGGTCTCCACCACTTAAGATGATTTCGTTAATCTTCGGGTGGTCGAGAATATATTGTGCAATAGCTTGCCAATCTTTTGATTTGGGTAAGTTCTCTTGATAAGGGAAATGCCGTCTAAAACAATAGCGACAATGAATCGCACATGCGCCAGTGATCGTCATCAAAATACGAGATTGATATTTATGCAGCATACCTGGCAACGTATTCGCTTCAAGCTCGCCTAAAGGATCGGCACTGAATCCTGCTTTAATTTGTTTGTCCATATCCTGCATTTCCAAGTGATGTGGAAAGACTTGCAAAAATAACGGATCGTAAGCATTGCCAGTTTGCATCTTGGTAACGAACTGACGAGGTACACGCAATTTAAATTGCTGATGCGCATGTTGTGACAGCAGTTGTTGTGATTTGAGCTCGCTTGCAGATAAGTTTAGCAGTGCCAAAAGTTCGTCTGGATCAGAAATTAAATCATTCAGTTGCGATTGCCAGTTTTTCTCTTGGTATAAATAGTTTATCATGCGACACGAATTGATAATGCAAAGTGGCATTATAGTATAGTTGAACCGTTTATTTTATTTATAAAGTTGGAGTGTGCCGATCATGGCCAATTATTCTACAAATGAATTCAAGTCAGGTCTTAAGGTAATGCTTGACGGTAACCCATGTTCAATCATGGAAAATGAATATGTCAAACCAGGTAAAGGGCAAGCCTTTAACCGCGTGAAATTGCGTAATCTTAAATCAGGTAAAGTATTAGAAAAAACCTTTCGCTCTGGTGAGAGCCTAGAAGCTGCTGACATCATGGAAGTTGAGATGGAATATCTCTACAACGATGGTGAAATGTGGCACTTCATGAATCCTGAAAACTTTGAGCAAATCGCTGCTGACAAAACAGCAATGGGCGATGCAGCAAAATGGTTAAAAGACGATTCCAATGAAAAATGCACCATCATGCTATTTAATGGTGTGCCTTTAAACGTAAGCGCACCAAACTTCGTGATCTTAAAAATTGTTGAAACTGATCCAGGTGTGAAAGGTGATACAGCGGGTACAGGCGGTAAGCCTGCGACGCTAGAAACGGGCGCTGTAGTACGTGTACCGTTATTCGTTCAGCAAGAAGAAAGCATCCGTGTTGATACACGTACAGGTGACTATCTAGAGCGTGCATAATTAGATCGTGCGTAATCACGTGCTTAATTTCTAAGCCATATTTAAAAATTGAAAAGGAGATGATCAATTCATCTCCTTTTTTTAATGCCAATTTTATGCCAAAGTCGTAGTTCCAAAGCCGTAGAGATGCAGTACAGTTGAAACAAAATTGTTGCTTAATAATTCACAGAGTCACTTCACTGAATCATTGAAATGCTAAGCAACAACAACTGATGAGGTATCAACATGGATGTGACAAATAATAAGCAATTCACTGCAAAATCGAAAATCATTTGGATTTTAATTGCGATTGTCGGTGCAATTTCTTTTGGGATCTTGGCACTCAGTCGGGGTGAGCATGTTAATGCTGTATGGCTTGTACTTGCAGCGGTGTGTATTTATAGCATCGCTTATCGTTTCTATAGTTTATTCATCGCCCAAAAAGTATTCGAACTGAATGATCGGCGATTGACGCCTGCGCATCGGCTCAAAGATGGCTTGGACTATGTACCAACCAATAAGTATGTCTTGTTTGGGCATCACTTTGCTGCGATTGCAGGTGCAGGACCATTGGTTGGACCAATTCTCGCTGCGCAAATGGGTTATTTGCCCGGTACGATTTGGCTCTTGGTCGGCGTGGTTATGGCAGGTGCGGTACAAGATTTCTTGGTACTGTTCATTTCGACACGACGTGACGGTCGTTCACTGGGTGAGATTGCAAAGCAGGAGCTTGGTTCTTTTGCAGGTGTGATCGTGATGCTCGGTGCGCTTGGGGTGATGGTCATCATTCTTGCGGTACTGGCTTTGGTGGTGGTAAAAGCCCTTGCTGAAAGTCCGTGGGGCGTATTTAGTATTGCAGCAACGATTCCGATTGCCTTGTTTATGGGCATCTATATGCGTTATCTACGTCCCGGGAAAATTGCTGAAGTATCAATTATCGGTTTTGTACTGATGATGCTTGGCATTGTCTATGGTGGTCATATTGCCGCTGACCCATATTGGGGGCCGCTATTTACCTTGACTGGTACACAGTTGACTTGGGCATTGGTAATTTACGGCTTTATTGCATCGGTATTGCCTGTCTGGTTACTGCTTGCACCACGTGATTATTTATCAACATTCTTGAAAATAGGTGTGATTGCAGGGCTTGCTATCGGTATCGTGATTGCATTACCTGAGATGAAAATGCCTGCAGTGACGCAGTTCGTCGATGGCACAGGCCCTGTATTCTCTGGTTCATTATTTCCATTCCTATTCATCACCATTGCTTGTGGTGCGATTTCAGGCTTCCATGCTCTAGTATCAAGTGGGACCACGCCAAAACTGGTCGATAACGAAGTCAATATTCGTATGATCGGCTACGGCGGTATGTTGATGGAGTCTTTCGTGGCGATCATGGCGATGATCTGTGCCACTGTGCTTGATCCGGGTGTTTACTTTGCGATTAATGCGCCTGCTGCGGTAATCGGTACTACGGTGGAAAGTGCATCTGAAGCAGTGCGTCAGCTTGGTTTTGTGGTCAGTCCTGAGATGCTATCTACTTTGGCAAAAGAAGTGGGGGAAAGCACGATTCTATCTCGTACTGGTGGTGCACCGACCTTTGCGATCGGTATGGCGCATATTATTTCTGAGATTTTCAATAGCCGTGCCATGATGTCATTTTGGTATCATTTTGCGATTTTGTTTGAAGCCTTATTTATCTTGACTGCGGTCGATGCAGGCACACGTGCTTGTCGTTTCATGGTGCAAGACACTGCGGGAATCGTGATTCCAGCGATCAAAAACTCAAGCTCATTTGTCGGGAATTTGATCGGTACAGGTGTCGCAGTATCTGCGTGGGGGTTCTTCGTCTATCAAGGCGTAGTCGATCCACTGGGTGGGATTAACTCCTTGTGGCCATTATTTGGTGTCGGTAACCAGATGCTTGCTGCGATGGCATTGATTTTGGGTACGGTGATTTTGTTTAAGATGAAAAAAGAAAAATATGTTTGGGTGACCATTGTCCCAACGATTTTCTTGTTCATCACCTGTATGACTGCGGGTTGGCAAAAGATTTTTCATGAAAATCCAAAAATTGGCTTCCTTGCACAGGCGAATCGTTTCAAAGATGCATTAGCACGTGATGAAATCCTTGCACCAGCGAAAACAGTTGCAGAGATGCAAACTGTGATTTTCTCCAATCAAATCAATGCAGCATTGTGTGCATTCTTTATGATCGTGGCGATTGTGATGATCTTTGCATCGATCGGCATTATCCGCCGTGCTTTGGCGAGTCCAACACCAACAGTCAATGAAGCTGAGGCGATTTATACCGAACAACCAATGACTGCTGATGAGTTTAAAGGACACTGATGATGCAAATCAAACCATTCAATTTAAAACTGTTTCGAAACGGTAAAGGTGTCATGGTACGCATTATTAAATTTACCATCTTGTCGCAAAAGCGCCTGCTACTTTCACCTAAAAATTGGTCGAGAATCGCAGAGATGTGGCAACGACTTCAGCAGAGTTTTCGGCTAATGGTTGGCGTGCCTGATTATCAGGCGTATGTTGCGCATATGCGTGAGCATCATCCCGATCTTGAAGCTATGGATGAGAAAACATTCTTTCGTTACTGTGTTGATGCGCGTTATCCATCTAAAGCTGGCAATATGAAGAAATGTCCGTGCTAAGACGTGTTGTGTAAGATCAAAATTTGCAACGATTTTTCACGGTAAAAATCACATTGCAATCACTAAATCGTGTACTCTTAATATCAAGTGTGTTGTATTGCACTGTGTTGAGAGGCACGATTTTTTTATTATTTAAAAATATTCAGGGATAGCTATGCTGTGGTCAAAAAATAAATTGGATAATATGCAATCTGTAGATACAAATCATCAGTTAGATTCAGCGCAGACCACAGAAAATTTGGCTGAACTCCAAGCACAGCTTATCGAGATTTTCCCTAAACTTGAGCAATATCTTGATCAACTCAACCAAGTGGTTTTGGATAAACCTGAACAAATCAAGTTGGCGGTATGTTGCCTCATCGCTGAAGGACATTTGCTGTTTGAGGATATTCCTGGACTCGGTAAAACTACACTGGCACAGGCTTTGGCGAACTTGTCAGGATTGCATTATCAACGGGTTCAATTTACCAATGATTTATTGCCAAGTGATATTTTAGGCTCAAATATTTTCCATCCTGAAAAATCTCAATTTGAATTTAATCAAGGTGCAATTTTTAGTCAGATTTTGCTTGCCGATGAGATCAACCGTAGTAGTCCAAAAACGCAAAGTGCGCTACTTGAGGCAATGGAAGAAGGTATGGTGTCGATTGAAGGTGTGCGTCATCAGTTACCACAACCATTTTGGGTGATTGCCACGCAGAATCCTCTGCAACAATCGGGGACGTATCCTTTGCCTGAGTCACAACTTGATCGCTTCTTGATGCGACTGTCGATGGGGTATCCTTCAGCAGAGGCGGAGCGGGCATTATTACGTGGTGAAGATCGCCGTAAATTGTTGGATCAAATTGACTCGGTGCTCTCTCAAGAGGATGTGCTACGTTTACAGGCTTTACGTGAGCAAGTGATTTTATCGGATGCCATTTTGGATTATTTACAACGACTCACAGCATGGACTCGCAGTAAAGTCACAGGTTTATCGACTCGTGGTTTATTGGCATTGAAACGTGCCACGCAAGCTTATGCGCTGATACAGGGGCGAGGCTATGTGATTCATGAAGATGTGCAAGCGGTGTTTGCTTCGGTGGTGGCGCATCGTATTCACCTGTCGGAGCAAGATTTAAAACAGGCTGTGCAGACGATTGAACTTTAAAAAAAATTAACGCAAATCCTGATTGACGATGACTAAATATGATTAAAAAACGATGGCAAAAATGGATTGGCAGACGCTTCAAGCTGACCGAGCAACGTACGCTCAAACAAAATGACGTGTTTGTGTTTTTCAATCGGGAAGGTTATCTGTTTTTAGTATTGTTGATCATTACCTTTATTGCAGGGGTGAATTACGCCAACAACTTAATTTTGGCGTTGTGCTTTTTGCTCACAGGGATTTTGGTGCTGAGTTTTTATTTGGCATTTCGTCAACTTTATGGCTTAACGATTGATTTGGAAGTGGAACAGCTTGGTCAAGTTGCACAGCCGTTGACTTTAAAATTTCAATTCCAACCTGCAAAAAATCAAATTCATCTGCATTTACGTTGTCAGTTTCAAAATACAGCCAAGAAAATTACCGTACTCAAATCACCAATGGTGGTGCAATTTACCGACATACCGCTACAACGTGGTTTGCATCGTTTAGAGCGCTTTAATTTCTTTAGTGTTTATCCGTTTGGCATCATCAAAGCGTGGAGTTATGTCTTTCCGCAGCAGGAGATTTGGATTGCACCTGCACCGATCGAAGTTGATTTACAGCATTATGGATTGCGTCAGCAAAATGAACGTGAACAGGTGGGTAATGAGGACTTTAGTCATCTGCGAGAGTTTCAATCAGGTGATGCGTTAAATCGGATTGCTTGGCAACAATACGCCAAAGGACGAGGTTTGTTGGTGAAAACCTTTGAACAGCATCAACATCAGCAACTGGATTTTAATTACGCTCAAATGACACTGTCATTACATGAAGAGAAATTAGGTCAATTGATGTACTTGGTACAACAGGCTTTTGACCAACATATGGCTTTTTCGCTCCAACTACCATCAGTTCAGCTTCCAATCGGAATGGGTGAACAGCATTTTCATCAAGCCAAATTGATGCTTGCACAGGAGCCTTGATCATGAGAGTTTTCAAGGCGAAGGAAAGCAATGTTGATCAATTAGAAACATCAGTTGAAAATCAGTCTAGCGAAAATGTACGCCAAGCGATTACCTACAGCCCACTCAGCCAAAAAAATTATCAATCTTTGCTACTCGCCACCTTTTTGGTGTTATTTCCGCATTTCTATTATTTACCGATTGCCCAGACGGTTTTAATGCTATTGGTATTGGCGCTTTGGCAATGGCAAATTTTAAAAAAGGGGACGATAGTTCAGGCACAAAAAGGCTTAAGTGCAAAGCTACTGCAATATGCTGTGGTGATCGCAGGTTTAGTGATTATCTTTGCCCAGTATCGCACCTTTGTTGGCGTCGATGCAGGTTGTGCAGCGTTGGCTTTGATTTTATTGGGTAAAGGTTTTGAGCTAAAAAATTATCGTGATGGCATTATTCAGTTTAATTTTGCCTTGTTTGTGGCGGCGGCGGCATTTTTATATGGACAGGGGATTTTTACCACCATTGCGGTATTGATTGCGATTTTCCAATGTTTTTATGGCATGTATCAGTTGCAAAGCTATCACAGTGCTTATGAAGAAGTGTTGGTACAAGACGTGTCGGTCAAGCATCTCAGGCAACATGCCTTTAAAACCGTTTTAAAATTATTAGTGTTTGCTGCGCCGATCATGGTGATGTTATTTTTATTTTTTCCACGTTTTCCACCGCTGTGGAGTATGCCAACCAATAATAAACAGGCGACGACTGGGGTCAGCGACAGTATGTCACCAGGTGATATTGCCAATCTCAGTCAGTCCAATGCTTTGGCGTTTCGAGTGGTTTTTGATGATTCAAATCAAATGCCAACACCAAGCAATCTGTATTGGCGTGCGATGGTGTTGGATGACTATGATGGCACCACGTGGACACCCAGTCGCATGACGCGCTACAACTATGGTGTGTTGCCTGAGCGTGGTCAGTCCACTTGGGAAATCCCCAATTGGTATCAAATCCCTAATGGTCAAATTGCACAACTTGCCATTTATCAACTCATTTTAGAGCCGACATTTCAGCGTTGGGTGTATAGCCTTGATCATAGTGTGTCGCAGTTTCCACTGCGCATGAAGCCTGATTTAAGCATTCAGTCTTTTGGAGAAATTGCTCGTCGTGAGCGGTTTGATCTAGCCTATATTCTGCCAAAACCACGTGCCAATCTTGAATTAGATGTTTTGACTCGTCAGCATAGTTTGGCGTTGCCAGAAGGGCGGAATACCCAAACTTTGGCTTTTGCACGGCAATTATTCCAACAACAAGGCAATGATCAGAAGCGTTATGCTAATGCGGTATTGAGCTGGATTCGCACGAATCATTTCAGCTATACCTTATCGCCACCGTTGCTTGGTGATGAACGTATTGATGATTTTCTGTTTCGTACTCGAGCAGGATTTTGTGAGCATTATGCTTCAGCTTACACCAATATGATGCGTATGGTCGGTATTCCTGCTCGTGTCGTGGTGGGCTATCAAGGCGGAAAGTCTGCGCCTGATGGTGCATCGTGGGAAGTGCGTCAGCTCGATGCCCATGCGTGGACGGAAGTGTGGTTTGCGGGTGAGGGTTGGGTGCGTATCGATCCGACTGCTGCGATTGCACCTGATCGTGTCAATCTCGGCATGCAAGACTATGCCAATCAAAATGACACTGTATTTGGTGATACCGCACTGGGTAATTGGTCGGGTTCAAGTAACTTCCTGATGCAAGTACGGATTTGGATGGACTATGCCAGTTATCAATGGCAAAGCAAAGTGGTGGGCTTCGACCAAGGCACACAACGAGATTGGTTGAAGAAATTTTCAATTGATAATCTGTCTGAGCAGCTGATTGTACTCATTGTTGCATTGATCACAGCAATTGGGTTGGTGGTATGGTGGCTATCACGTCAGCAAAAAGTAAAGCGTTCCAAGCTCGATCAAGCACTTGATAATTTATCTAAGCGATTGCAAAAAAATGGATTGAATCGTCAGCCGAATGAACCAGTGCTGTCGTGGTTAAAGCGAATACAACTTGATAATCAAACCAATCAACGCTTATCAGAACAGCAACAGCTTAATGAAATGATTCAGCGATATACGCAACATCTATATATTGCTAGGCTCAATGAAGATGAGTTGAACGAACTGATACAGTTGTTGGCGAAATATACAATCACACCAAAAAGCTAAAAAAACACTTGTCTATCTAGGCAATAGTGCTATTATTCGCATCACTTAGGCGTATAGCTCAGTTGGTTAGAGCGCTACGTTGACATCGTAGAGGTCTCCAGTTCGAGTCTGGATATGCCTACCAAGTTTCAAAAAGACTGATGAGCTATGCTGATCAGTCTTTTTTATTGTCTGTATTTACCAAAAATAAAAAAGACGCAATAAGCGTCATTTTTTAGCACATGAATCGTTGAGATTAATGTGGATTTGGCTGAATCACTTGCTGAATCTCTTTGCGTGTATAGCCACGAGAGAGGAGTAGTTTTTTGAGTCCAAAGATCAGGTCTTGGTCTTGTGTATTACCCAATATTTGAAAAAGTTGCTCGCAAGATTTGCCTGCGTAGTCATTTTCAATGCATGCGATATGGTTGCGCTGTGTATTTTGATGTTGATTCGACAACACAAAACGATGCAATAAACTCATACAGTTTGGTTCTTTTGAAACAGATAGTGCGCACTATACGCCTCTTTTGTAAAAATTCAACACCAATTTATCAATGGTCAAGTTGTTGTAATTAAACAAGTTTATTGAATTTTATTGATGTTGATCACATAAATGATGGGTGTTTTTTACACATTTTTTTACAAGTTTATAGAGAGTAGTGATCAACTCATAGAGTGCGTCATTTAATTGTGATGTGGACTGCTCCCAGTATCCTAGACATTGAAGTAGCCTCATTTTGAAGCTGCCTCGAATGCTTCTGGACTCATCCCAT
>NZ_JAKUML010000008.1 GCF_022601685.1 Acinetobacter sedimenti | reverse complement strand
TTTACTGCTCATAAGCACCTCGTTAATTAGCCATTTTATCTAACTAAAAGGTGTCTACAAAATCGGTGGCTATTCATATGCTAGTTTTTTTGGGGTTGATTTTTATTGATCACTGATAAAAGCCTCTCTTAGTTTTCCCAAGAAAGGCTTTTACAAGAATTTAATTTATTAAAGTAAATCAGCTCAGCTTTAACTTCTCAAACGCCAAGTGATCGCCGTCTTTGGACACCACGATAGTATCGCCTGCGCTAAATTTCCCTGACAAAATATCATTTGCCAGTTCATTTTCCAATTTGGATTGGATCGCACGTTTCAGCGGTCTTGCACCAAACACAGGATCATAACCCGCATCGATCAACAAGCCAAAGGCATCGTCTTCGATACGCAAGCCAATCTCACGCTCGGCAAGCCGATCACGCAAACGAGCGAGCTGAATGTCAGCAATACCACGCATTTGTGATTTTTGCAGACCGTGGAATACCACCACTTCATCAATACGGTTAATAAACTCAGGACGGAAATGCTGACCGATTGCCGCCATCACCACCGCTCGGACATCGTCATCACTTGCCCCTTCACCCAGCTCACGCACATCTTGCGAGCCAAGATTCGAGGTCATCACGATCACGGTATTTTTAAAGTCCACCACACGACCTTGCGAATCGGTCAAACGCCCATCATCCAACACTTGCAGTAAGATATTGAACACGTCTGGATGGGCTTTTTCCACTTCATCGAACAAAATCACGCTGTATGGTTTACGGCGTACCGCTTCGGTGAGTACACCACCTTCTTCATAGCCAACATAGCCTGGAGGTGCACCCACCAAACGGCTGACGCTGTGCTTCTCCATAAACTCGCTCATGTCTATACGAATCATGGCTTCATCACTATCGAATAAGAAATTCGCCAATGCCTTGGTCAGCTCGGTTTTACCGACACCTGTTGGTCCAAGGAAGAGGAATGAACCACTTGGACGATTCGGATCAGACAGCCCTGCTCGTGAACGACGCACCGCATTGGAAACGGCTTTTACCGCTTCATCTTGTCCGACCACACGATTGTGCAAGAAATCTTCCATATTCAGAAGTTTATCTCGTTCACCTTGTAGCATTTTCGACACAGGAATCCCTGTTGCAGCACTGACCACTTCGGCGATTTCGTTGTCAGTGACTTTGTTACGCAGCAATTTTGGTGCTTCGTTTTCGTCTGCCACCTCGGCTTTTTCCAGTTGCTTTTGTAGCTCTGGAATCACGCCATATTGCAAACGTCCCGCTTCTGCCAAATCACCTTCACGCTGTGCTTTCTCAAGTGCTATTTTGGCTTGGTCGAGTTTCACTTGTACATCTTTATTGCCCTCGACCAGAGCTTTGTCCGCACGCCATACTTCCTCAAGATCGTTATACTCTTTTTGCGTTTCGTTAATTTGACGCTCAAGTAATGATGCTTGTGATTTCGAGCCTGCATCTTTCTCTTTTTTCACCTGTTCAAACTGCATTTTCAGCTGAATCAAACGGCGATCGAGTTTATCCAAAGCCTCAGGTTTTGAGTCCAGCTCCATCTTGATACGTGAAGCCGCTTCATCGATCAAATCTATGGCTTTATCAGGCAACTGACGGTCGGTGATATAGCGCTGTGACATTTTCGCTGCGGCAATAATCGCGGAATCCAAAATTTGTACGCCATGATGAGTCGCATATTTCTCTTTCAAACCACGCAAGATGGCAATGGTATCTTCCACACTTGGCTCATCGACCAAGACTTTTTGGAAGCGACGTTCAAGCGCAGGGTCTTTTTCGATATACTGGCGATATTCATCTAAGGTGGTCGCACCGACACATCGTAATTCGCCACGTGCCAATGCAGGTTTCAGCATATTGCCTGCATCCATCGCACCGTCAGTTTTACCTGCGCCGACAAGGGTATGAATCTCATCGATAAATAAGATCACTTGCCCTTCCAATTTTGCCAGTTCTTTTAATACCGCTTTGAGGCGTTCTTCAAATTCACCACGATATTTTGCACCTGCGAGCAATGAACCTAAATCTAAAGACAAAACACGTTTACCTTTGAGACTTTCAGGTACTTCACCATTGACGATACGCTGCGCTAAACCTTCAACAATTGCTGTTTTACCCACACCAGGCTCACCGATCAGCACAGGATTGTTTTTGGTACGGCGTGATAAGACTTGAATGGTACGGCGAATCTCATCATCACGACCAATCACAGGATCGAGTTTGCCTGCGAGCGCACGATCGGTTAGATCAATGGTGTATTTGCCAAGCGCATCACGATTTTCTTCATGGTTACTGGTAGTCACTTTTTCATTTCCTCGAATTTTTTCGATCACACCACGCAATTTTTTGCCATCACCACCTGCGGCAGTGAACAATTTGTGGGTTTCACCCTGCTCCGCCAAAGCCAAAAGCACCCAATCTGTGGTGAGAAATTCATCTCCCGCCTTTTGCGCATAGCTATCTGCCAGATTTAACACTTTCGCCGCTTCAGGATTGAGATTTACATCGCCTGTTGGATTGGCAATGGTTGGCGCATCTTGGAGCGCTTGATTCAGTTTATCTTTCAGCTCAGTGAGTTTAACACCTGCCTGTTGCAGTAGACTTTGATTGGATGATTCTTCCAACAAGGTGGCAAGAATATGTAAGGTACTGATTGCAGTATGATCTTTGCCTGTGGCTAAAGACTGTGCATCAGAGAGACTTTGTTGAAGTCGATCAGAGAATTTTTCAAAACGCATTTGTTATTATCCTAAAAATATTGACATGACTCATAGATAAGTGCAACTCGCATAATTTCAAGTATTATTTATTGATATTTTTCAAAATTTTATGTCTAAATTTTAGATAAAAGTCAGTTTTATTAATGGTGTTTAATGTGACTTTTTTCAAGGTTATTTTAATTGTACTTTTTAGCTACCATGCTCAATAGTACGACTCATTCATTTACGCCCTCCCGAATTGAACTTCTAACTTAGATAGAAAGCTAAAACGGTTTTTTGCAAATGCTTTTATATTTTTCGCCATTTGATTATTTGCAGATATTCCAAATTTCCCAAAAACAATGACGCTGAAAAGTGCTACAATACTGCCAATTTTTTTGATTCGACTGGCTTCGATCCGTTGCTTTAAACGTATTGTAGGCAAAGTCACTTATAGAAATCGTTAGTTAGATACTAGATAGACGAATTAGGATGGCTCATGACTGATAATGCAACGATCTTGCAAAATGTACCTGTAGGCAAAAAAGTAGGTATCGCATTCTCTGGTGGTTTGGATACTTCTGCCGCTTTGTTATGGATGAAGCAAAAAGGTGCCTCGCCTTTTGCTTATACTGCAAACTTAGGTCAGCCTGACGAAGATGACTATGATGCCATCCCGAAAAAAGCTGAACAGTACGGTGCAACCAAAGCACGATTGGTCGATTGTCGTTTGCAACTTGCCTTAGAAGGTATTGCAGCGATTCAATGTGGTGCATTCCATATCTCTACTGGCGGTATTCCATATTTCAACACGACACCGCTTGGTCGTGCCGTGACGGGTACTATGCTCGTTACTGCAATGAAAGAAGATGATGTGAATATTTGGGGTGATGGTTCGACTTATAAAGGTAACGACATTGAGCGTTTCTACCGTTATGGTTTGCTGACCAATCCTGAGTTAAAAATCTACAAACCGTGGCTCGATCAAGTCTTTATCGATGAGCTTGGTGGTCGTGCTGAGATGTCACAATTCTTGATCGACAATGGCTTCGACTACAAAATGTCGAAAGAAAAAGCCTACTCGACTGACTCAAACATGCTTGGTGCAACACATGAAGCCAAAGATTTAGAATTCTTAAATGCTGGCGTAAAAATCGTTGAGCCGATCATGGGCGTGGCGTTCTGGAAAGATGACGTTGAAATCAAAGCGGAAGAAGTGTCGATCACTTTTGAAGAAGGCATGCCTGTTGCACTCAATGGCAAACGCATTGATGATCCAGTTGAATTGATTCTTGAAGCCAATCGTATCGGTGGTCGTCACGGTCTAGGCATGTCAGATCAGATCGAAAACCGTATCATCGAAGCGAAATCTCGTGGTATCTACGAAGCACCGGGTATGGCGTTATTGCACATTGCTTATGAGCGTTTGATCACAGGTATTCACAATGAAGATACCATCGAGCAATACCGTATCAATGGTCTGCGTCTTGGTCGCTTACTCTATCAAGGTCGTTGGTTCGATTCTCAAGCATTGATGCTTCGTGAAACTGCGCAGCGTTGGGTGGCAAAAGCAATTACGGGCACTGTAACCCTTGAGCTCCGTCGTGGTAATGACTTTAGTATTTTAAATACTGAATCACCGAACCTCACTTATGAAGCAGAACGCTTGACGATGGAAAAAGGCGATTCAATGTTTACGCCGATGGATCGTATCGGTCAATTAACCATGCGTAACCTTGATATTACCGATACCCGTGCAAAACTCGGTATCTATACGGATACAGGTTTATTGTCACTCGGTCAGGGTTCTGCTGTACCGCAATTGGAAAATAACAAAAAATAATTCATGTATTGAATAAAAAAATGCCAGTTTTGACTGGCATTTTTTGTGGGTAAAATTTGCGATTGAACTATTTTAAACTTCTCAACTTTACCGTAGCCGTCATGATCTTTTGATAACCTGTCGGCATCAAGCGCACCACCCAATCATAGACTTTTGCATCAGGACCGACCAATACTCGACGCTTATCATGTTTTACTGCATTAAAGATCGTATCCGCAGCTTTCTCAGGTGTCGTGATAAAAGTCATTTCAAAATCTTTGGTGGCAGCTTTGGTATCTTTACCAGTTGCTTTGGCGACACTATCGGACACCCGAGCGGCTTGAGCAATATTGGTTTTAATACCGCCGGGATGGACGCAGGTCGCACTGACGCAAGAGTTGGTCAATGCTAAGTCTTGACGTAAGGATTCAGTAAAACCACGCACGGCAAATTTACTGGCGTTGTAACCACTCATCAGTGGTTGCGAAGTCAGACCAAAAATACTCGAAATATTAACAACATGCCCTTCACCCGATTGCTCTAAATACGGCAAAAATGCTTTTGTACCATAGATCACACCCCATACATTGATATTCATGATCCACTCATAATCTTCAATGCTTAATGATGCAACCGTTCCAGATAGTGCTACGCCTGCATTATTGATGATCATATTCACCTTACCGTGAAATGCCACCACATCATCTGCCCATGTATAAAATGCTTTACGATCACTGACATCAAGCTGATGACAACTGATTTTGCAATGATGATCTTTTTTAATCATCTGCTCAGTTGCTTCGACAGCAGATAGATTAATATCTGACAATGCCAAATCACAGCCTGCTTTGGCAAAACGCATTGCTAAAGCACGTCCAATGCCCGAACCTGCACCTGTAATTGCAACCACTTTTCCCTGAAAATTTTTAATCATTTTTATACCTACTGAACCATTAATACTCAGAAAAAATCTTATGAAAACTCATGATGATTTGATTGAAACTTATTTGCGAGTTGGTAATAGGTAAAGCTAAAACCTGGGAACATTGCAATCACATGTCCACTTTTGCTCTTGTACCAGCTATTACAACCACCCGATTGCCACACTGTACTTTTCATCTCATGGTGAATCATTTGGGTATAGTCACTTTCAGCTTGCTTTGTCACTTCAATGACAGACTTACCACGCAACTTGGTCGCCTCAATGGCTTTCATGATGTAGTTCATTTGCGCTTCAATCACGAATATCGCTGAGGTATGCCCAATTCCTGTATTTGGTCCTGTCACCACAAAGAAGTTTGGAAAATCTGGAATGGTCGTACCGAGATATGCACGTGGATATTCTTCCCAAAACTCCGCCAAGGTATTTCCTCGCTTGCCCACCACAGGATAAGAAATCACCCCATCAGTTGCGTCATAGCCAGTAGAATAAATAATTAAATCTAGATCAAGATGTTGACCATCTTTGGTGAAAATACCCTTTTCATCGATGGACTGAATACCTGAGTCTCTGGTATGTAAAGTGACATTGTCTCGACTGAGCGCAGGATAAAGCGTATTGGATAAGATAATGCGCTTACAACCGATGGTGTAATCTGGCGTCACTGCTTTACGCATTTTTGGGTCTTTAATTTGATTTTTGATATGTTTCAGTGCAACACGTTGCGCAACGATATTGAGCATCGCTTTGGAATATTTAAAACCGATCATACGGGTTTCCAACTGCCAATAAATCGCCGTTCGAACACCTTTGTGTATCAGCTTATTACCGACTAATTTTTGCTGTGTTTGGCTGAATTTGTAATCTGGTCGAGGCATCACCCAATGCGGAGAGCGTTGGAATACATGGAGGTGAGCAACATCTTCAGCAATCGCAGGAATCACCTGTGCAGCACTTGCACCACTACCAATGATCGCTACATGTTTGCCACGATAGTCATAATCATGATTCCAATTATTGGTATGGAACGATTCACCTTTGAAGGTATCACGACCTTTAAAGTTTGGAATCACTGGTGTGCTGAGTGGCCCTGAGGCATTGACGACAAACTGTGCTGAGATCACTTCGCCATTTTCAATATGCGCCAACCAGCGAGTGGTTGCTTTATTCCATTCGACTTTCACGACATTGGCATTGGTCTTGGTTTTACTTCGAAGATCATATTTATCAATCACGTGATTGGTGTACTGCTCAAGCTCTGCTTGCTCGACAAACATCTGACTCCACGCATAAGGTTCGTGTGAGATCGAATACAGTGGTGACTGCACATCGACAGCCGCACCGGGATAGCTGTTTTGACACCACGTGCCACCCATGAAGTCACGACGCTCTAAGATTAAGAAGTCTTGTAGTCCACGTTTGAGCAAATTGATCGCGGTACACTGCCCGCCAAAGCCACTGCCGATAATCAAAACCTGTACCGATGTCATCTGTATCACCTTTATTCCTGCCGAGTCCATGCACTTTGTGTCTGATCATGTCAGCAATTTTTTTAAAAATACATATTTGAAGATACTTGTCATCAGATTTAAATGTGACTACACTTCTCTTCAGAATGTTGATAATCTACATCTGACAACATGTGTTGTCAAATATTTTATACACGTACAATTTAAGCTATGAAAAATTCATCACACGCCATACAAGGTCGCACCTACGCAGGTGAAAGCCTTGAAGATCGTCAATCAAAGCGTAGATTACAGTTCATTGAAGCTGCTTATGAGCTCTTTGGCACGATTGGCTTTCGGCAAACGACTATGCGCAACTTGTGCAAACAAGCAGGTCTGACTGATCGTTATTTTTATGAATCATTTCAGAGTATTGAACAACTCTTGGCTGAAGTATATCAGCGTGAAATTCGACATATTGAAACAGCGGTTTTGACATCCATTTCGGAAAATATCAATCACGCTTCCATCAAAACATTGATTGAGCAAACTTTAGAAGTATTTTTTGCTGTTGCAGAAAAACCCAAAACGGCAAAAATCGTATGGTTCGAAGTGCTTGGTGTGAGTGAAACGATTGATCAGCTATATATTTCGACGATTCAAAATTTTGCCAATTTATTCGCACAACTGAGTATGAATATTTATCCTGATTTAAAGATTCCCAATGTGGAAGTGACGACCATTGCGATTGGTGTGATCGGCGCAATCAGTCAAACTACAAGCCTGTGGTATCTCAGCCATTATCAAACGGATAAACAGATTTTGATTCGATCAATGTCTTATATGATTCAAGGCACGCATTTGTTGTTATCACAACCCAATATGCAAAATATAGAAATGGATAATTCCAACGAATGAAGCCATACAGATTTATTTAGGTTTGACTAAAAATCAGCACCATGCCAATCATGTCGATAGCTTTGCACGATTTCTTTTGAACGATACAAATGGCTTTGAATACTGCGTTTGCGCTCGGATAACATCACCTGTATCTCCGCAACAAAAAACGATGAAGACACATCGAATAATGCCGAATATTTCTCACGATCTTCAGTCACTGCGCTGAATCCATCCAAATTCCAAAGGTCAGAAAAACTGCTTAAAGTTTCCAAATTCTGACGCTGTGCTTGCATGGTATTCGCCACAGCCATCGGGTCAAGTCGAGGATTCAAACATGCCAAAACAAACGGATCAGCCGTATTAATATTGATCTTAGTACTTCGAGATGGCAAGGCAACAATATAAGGGGCTATACGTTGATAATTCTCCCCTTCAAAGCCACGTACCCATTGCAACTGTTTGGCACTGCTAAAAAGCTGATTTGGTGCAAGATAGCCTGCTTGCACACCTTGATAATAGCTATTCTCAGCGCCCATCGCACCAACGGTTTCATTATCGGCATCTTGCCAATCAATCACTGCCTCAACTAGATTTGGATCAAGATTTAGTCGTTCTAACATCGCTTGGAAAAACAGCACCGCAGTTTCGTTCTTTTCGCCATTTTCATTCAATAAGCTATTGAGATTAAAACGCCCTTGCTCATCATGGAGCTGACCTGTGACCACACCATCCTCCACAGGAAACGGCGGGAAAGGTTGTGCCCAATTTTCAGTTAAGCTATCGGTTGTATTGTCTTTGGCATCTTGAATGAGCAGTTCTGAGAAAAAATATTCTGCAGACCACGCATATTGCAATGCCTGATCTTGACGTAATAGCAACTTAGTTTCTTCCAAATTGGCATTTTGATAGCGCAAAATACTCACAGCAAGAATCGTCGCAAGCACTACCATGATTAAAATGGTCAGTAACGCCACACCGCTTTGCGATGATTTTGAAAAGTGGTGATTCACTGGCAAATGGTTCGGCTTTATCATTAGCTCGTGCTCCCATTTTCAGAACTATTGTTCGAATCGCTATCTGAATTATTGTTTGAACCGTTATTTGAACTGTTGCCATTCGTACCCGATTCAGTTTCAGTTGTAGGCATGCTTTTGGCTGTACTAAACACCCAGCGAATGGCTCGCCCTTGATAATCAAAACTTAACACTACACCTTGTGGAAGCTGTGACATCAAATATTCTGTTGAATCGGTATCGGTTACGCTTTGTGCAGGCCACTGTGTTTGTACAGCAGGATCAAGGGCTTGAATTTGTAGATTTTCAATCGGTGCAATCAGCACATCACCTTGCATATCTTGGCTTTGCTTACGGTAAATATAGGCATTGTGATAACGCATCAAGGCTTGTTTGTCGGGATCAAAACGATATTCAACAAATTCAAAGCGATCCAAACCCTGTTGCAAAGGATCAATCACACCTGCTTTATTAAACTGCAATTGTTGATTTTCAAGTTGCAATGCAGGGTAACTTTCTTCGCCCTCTCGCCCTGACAACGGTACAATCTGGCTCAAATCACGCTGTATTTGCATATACGCAAATTGTAATTTTTGCAGATGCTCAAGATGCGTTGTATTACGCTCACGAGTCTTGATCAGTTGGTCGAACACCATCCATCCTGCTGCGCTAAGTACCGCAAAGATCGCTATCGCCACCAACACTTCAACAAGGGTAAACCCTGAAGCATGCTTAGGCTGTGTATTGTGCTTTTGAGTGACAGCGTTCATTGTGCGTTGCCCTCTAGCGATTGCCGATAATTAAATACCGATAACGTGGTTACACCTTGTACTTTTTCAGCATTATCAGGGTCAATATGCGACACTTGGATTTCAATACGTTGCACATCTGGACTAATGGTTTCATAAGACTGCTTTTGAATACGCCATTGCTCGCCTTGTTCAGTGATGTCTTCACTTTGACTGCCTGTGAGCCACTCTTTTTCAATCCGAAGCTCCGCCGCCTGATTCATTGCAACGAAATGCGCTAGAGTTCGTAGCTCATTTTGCTGAATTGACTGGGTATAGTTCATGGCAATTTTCATCAATGCCAATGCTGTGGTTGCAAAGATTGCCAATGCCACCATCACCTCAAGCAAAGTAAAGCCAAATGCGTTGAATCGTCGATGCTGAACGTTCTGCCTACAAGTCTTCTTCATCACTCACCGCACCGAGTCGATTGAGCACAATGGCATCGCCGACTTGTTGTTGTTGCAAATACAGCTGAATGCGCACTGGGACTGCTTCACCATTACCAAGCCAAATAATCTGTGGTAAGGCATCATTTTGTTTGAGTACATCTAAATTCAACTGATGATCAAGACTTTGGATCTGTAAGCTACTTTGCTCAGGTAAAGTCTGACTGTCAAAATCGTTTGCCAATTGCCAACGGTATTGACCACGCGCACCCATCGGCTGATTTTGATTAAATTGACTTTGAGTGGATTGGTTTAGATTTGACTGACTTTGATTTAATTGGCTCTGATTTGAATTGTCAGGATTGGCTTGTGGGCGATACTCCACCACCTCATATTGTGCAGGCGCAATATCGGTCGCAGGCTGAATGAGCAAACCCAAAATTCGCCCTTGATCAGCTGACTCTAAACGGATTTTCTTTAAATTTAAAATTAACAATTCACGGGCTTGCATGACTTTGCGTTGATCGACGCCTTGTACATTCATCACGATCAGACTTGCCATCACCGCCATGATCACAATGACGAGCATGACTTCAATCAAGGTAAAACCTTGTTGATGTTTTGCGATTTGTTGGACTTTATTTTTATTGTTCACGATACGCTCGATGCTTTAATTTTCACTGAGTCCAATCATCAACTATTTTGCTGATCGGCATTTTGCATGGCTTGTGACTCTTGCTCATCGAAGGCTTCTTCACGAGCATTCTTCGGCAACGCCAAAACTTGCTCAATATATGACACTCGCAGACTGTCACGCTCACCCAAATAACGCTGATAATAGGTCGAGTTGAGAATCGCCGCCGCACCTTGGGTAATCGACCAAATCGAGGCTAAATAATCACGTACAGGCATGGCGCTTTGAATGTATTTTAAATAATGTTCTGTCAGGCGAATGATAATCCGTAAGCGTTTTTTACGGATTTGATAAAGATCTTGAAATAAACTTTGTAACCCTTGCCCTGTGTTGGCTAGACGCTCTTCGATCTGATGATAGAGCACTGTACGCTCAGGGTGGTGCAACTGATGCAACATAAAAAAAGCAAGATGCTCAGGGAATTCTTTTTCCGTGTCATAGATCATATCTAACAGCTTTTGCTCATTGCGTATGATCAATAAAATATATAACTCATCTTTACTTTGAAAATGCTTATACAGCGTGCCTTTGGCAATATCGAGGTCGGCTGCCAAAGTGTCCAACGTCATGCCTGATTCGCCATATTCCAACAATAAATTTTCCGCAGTCGAAAAGATAAGTTCTTCGCGCGCCTTAAACTGCGCTTGTCGTTCCATCTGCTGGTCTAAATTCTTCATGTTGAAATTCTCACATCAATTCATGACAACTGTATTTTGATATTCTATGTCGCATCACATGCTTTGAATCACTATAACATTTTCAAACCGCATTAAACGTAAATTATGCACTCAAACCTGTGATTCGCAAAAAGTTATCCGTCGTTTGCTGGGCTATTTGCTCTACCGATACGCCATATACACCCGCCAATGCTTCTGCCACATGCGGTACATATTTTGGCTCGTTCGACTTCCCACGATACGGCACTGGCGCAAGATAAGGGCTATCTGTTTCAATGAGTAAGCGATCAAGTGGCACTTGCTTGGCGACGTCACGCAAATCTTGCGCATTCTTAAAAGAAATAATCCCTGAAAAAGAAATATAAAATCCCAAATCTAGCACCGCTTTTGCCGTGTCCCAATCTTCAGTAAAGCAATGCAAAATACCATGTGTCGCATTTTCTGCTTTAAGTATATCAATGGTATCTGCTTTGGCACTGCGTGTATGTACCACCAAAGGCTTGCCAACGTGTTGTGATGCTTCAATATGCCGTGCAAAACAATCTTTTTGTTCTTGAATGAAATCGGTACTGTGATAATAATCCAAACCTGTTTCACCGATCGCCCAAACTTTATCAGACTGCGCTAACGACACAAGTTCTTCAACCGTTGCCCGAGCCATCATTTCTGGGTCTTCACAAGGATGCACGCCGACACTATAACCGACATGATCATGCGCTGATGCAATCTCGGACAGCGCAATATGATCATCCAACGCTACAGATATGCCCATCATCCGACTGACACCCGCCTGCATTGCCACTTCAATGGCGGCATGAACATCTCCGTCATACGGCTTTAGCTCAAGCATCGTCAGGTGACAATGAGAATCCACAAACTGCATCATAAAACTTTTACAACTTATAAATTTAGTTTGGTCATTTTATCACATCTGCCCATTCACTGAGGTGTGATTTCAGCCCAAAAGTATTGATTCACGACGATCAGTTTTATAGTGTATAGGTCGGTTTATCAGATGTTAGATGTCCTGCCAACATTTTTTCCGCTTCATTTTTAAATGCCAAACCTTTTTCACCGCCAAGCTGTATTGCAAAACCTTGTGGCTTTGAACCTTGTTGACGTGGTGAAATCCAAATCACTTTGCCTGTGACTGGATATTTTTGTGATTGCTCAGGCAATGACGCAATAACGAGAAGCTCTTGCCCCAAAGTGACTTCTTGCTTAGATGGCACAAATAACCCGCCACCAAGTACAAAAGGCATATAACATGCTTGTAGGCTTGCCTGATCTGGCATATTGGTTTGAATAATGGCACCGCCACGTGGTGGAATCATCAACATACTCCCTATGTTATTTTTTATGCTGTTTCATTTAGCGTGCTTAGTTTGGTGTAAAAATCACCGCATTAAACACTTACCCCTTCCACATTCATCAACTGCATACACAGTTGCTCAAATATCAATGCACTTTGCACATTCTGCGCAAGCTGTATTGGCACTTGATTGAACGCTTTATCTAAATCAAATAGCTGTTCCAAACTATAATACTGTTGTAAATCAGTAATGTCGAGATCGGACTGCTGAATCGCTTGCTGTAATTTATATGCCGTCATATCTTGCAGGTTAAAACGAAGCATCATCATCAGTGCTTTAAAGTCCAATTCCTTGAGCCAATCATTGGCAAACTTGATCGGTTGTTGTTTGTATTTCACCAAGTTTGTCCACGCTTGAGCAAAACTTTGTCGTTTTGCAAACCACGGACTATTTAAAATGTCTTGTGCCTTTAACGGCATGTAATGCGCTAAAGCTAAAGCAATCTGTTGCTCATCTGCGGTGAATTCACTGTGATTTTCAGATGTCGTTAAAGCATTTTGAGATAAATACAGTTGCGCTTGCGAAATGCTGATTCGATCTAAAGCATATTGTTGTACACGGCTACGAATGGTTGCCGAAAGTTGCAACATGGCATCGCTGACTAAAATCATCAACACCCGATCACCCGGTTCTTCCAAAGTTTTTAGCAAAGCATTACTCGAAGCGACATTCATTTTATCTGCTTGATGAATTAACACTACACGCCAACCGTCAACGGTTTGCTGAATAAAATCATTCAGTTCACGGATTTGATCAATTTTAATCGCAGAATAACTTTGCTTTTTTTCATCAAAATCTGCGGAAATTTGTTTGAGCTGTGGATGAGTGTCGGCATCAAACCAGTGACAACTTTTACACTGTCCACAGGCTATTTGAATCTCCGTAGAATTGGTCTGCTTTAAACTCGATTTGTTTAAGCCTGATTTATTTAAGCAAAGCAACCATTTGGCAAATTGCAAACTAAATTGTTGCTTCCCACAACCCTGCTTTCCATAGAACAACATGGCATGACCAAGCTCTGGGTAGCGTGTCGTGAGCTTTTGCCAAATTGGATGATGCCAAGTATAGATGTCCTGTCCTTTCGAACTAGGAACGTGCAATTCAGACGGATGATGATCTTCGCTCATGGATATGATCTGTTTCTATGCAAAAAGAATTTATTCAAATGCACTGACTGGCATGGCATTTAAACGATCTAAATCGGCTTGAGTATCGACACCGGGTGGTAAATTCGCCTGTGCCACATCAATGGCAATCCGATGACCATTTTCCAAGACGCGAAGCTGTTCCAAACTTTCCAACTGTTCCAAATCACCTTGCGACCATGTCACATAATCTTGAAGCAACTGCACACGATAGGCATATAAACCCAAATGACGATAGGCTTTGTCATGTAATGTACGTTCAGCGAATTTTGCGCCATCACGGTCATAAGGAATCGTAGCACGGCTAAAATACAATGCTTCTTTGGTGTTACTCATTACCACTTTGACGATGCTATCACGCTCAAATTCTTCCAATGATTGAATCGGTTCACATAGTGTCGCCATCGCACATTGTGTTTGATCTTCTAAAAGCTGTGCCACTTGCTTAACTAGTTGTGCAGGAAGCAGCGGCTCATCACCTTGTACATTGACAATAATGTCTTCATCGGACCAACCTTTAATTTGTGCAACTTGACTCAAACGATCTGTACCCGATGGATGATTGACATCGGTCATTACTACATCAATGCCTTCTGCCAAGCAAATATCAGCAATACGTTGATCGTCAGTTGCCACACAATAATCATCAAAACCATCTACTTTTTTGGCTTGATCAACCACACGTAAAATCATCGCTCGACCATGAACCTTAAGCAGAGGTTTACCCGGTAAGCGTGAACTGGCAAAACGTGCAGGGATGACAATGTGTTTACGCATAAAACTTCCTTCATCTATTTGGCGTGTTAGCTATTCGGACGATGTGATAGATTGATTTTAAAATTCGGATTTAAACCGAGCAACTGATCATTAAACAACTGATAGACGTTTTCTGATAATACCGCTTGTACAGGCACCACCCAGACACGTGCCAACATCTCAGGATCATTGTGCCAAAGTTGCTTTAACTTGACCGCATCTTTTTCTGTGGTGATGATCGCTTGGCTATGTATTGTTGAAAAATCACTGGCTTGATAGGCATGGTGATCTGCAAAAGCGTGCTTTTGATACGAGATATTTAAATCATCAAGGGTCTTAAAAAAACGCAGTGGAAACCCAATCCCAACCACTGCATCATAGTGCAAACTCGCATTGAAAGGCTGACTGTGATCTACCAAATTATACGGTGTACTCGGTTCAAGATGCATATGCAAATCGGTCTTAGGATGTGCCGAATGTTCAATGACAGTCACGTCATCCAAACGGCTTAATGGCTCTCGTAGATAACCTTCAGGCAAAAGCTTTTCATTGCCAAAACCACGATTGGCATCGACCACCACCCATTCCAAGTCACGAGCAAGCGCAAAATGTTGTAAACCATCATCACTCAGAATCAAATCTACGTGATGATGTTGTAATAACAATTCAATTGCATGTTGACGATTTGGTCCGACAGCCATCGGCACATGAGTACGTTGTACGATCAAAGTCGGCTCATCGCCCACCTGCTCAGGCGTAGAATCCAAAGTCACGAGTAACGGAAACTCGCCTTTTCCATCTACACCTTTACCACCCCCGCCTTTTCCTCCATAGCCTCGACTAATCACGCCGACTTTTATATTTTTAGATTGCAAATATTCAACTAAGGCAATGATTAGTGGGGTTTTACCACTACCACCGACGGTAATATTGCCAATAATCATCACTGCTACTGGCGCACGGTAAGCATTTTTTGATTTGCTATTTTTTTGCCACAGAAAAACAGCACGATACAGCCAAGACAGTGGACGTAGCACAATCAGCCATTTGGCTTGATCATGCCATGCTTTTTGTATACGTTCTGCCAAACGCATGTGATTTAAGACTCATCATCAAGGTGGAATTGACGCTGATAAAGCTTGGCATATTCACCTTGTTTGTCGAGTAATTCTTGATGATTACCCACTTCAATGATCTGCCCATGATCCATCACCACGATGCGATCCGCATTTTCAATGGTAGACAGTCTGTGTGCAATGACAATGGTTGTACGCCCTTGCATCGCTTGGTCAAGCGCTTGTTGAATATAATGCTCAGATTGGTTGTCTAGTGCACTGGTCGCTTCATCTAAGATGAGAATTGGTGCATTTTTTAGCATCGCACGTGCAATCGCCAAACGCTGACGTTGACCACCTGACAGATTTAAACCATTGGCACCGAGATTGGTGTCATAGCCTTTTGGTAACTCCATGATGAAATCATGCGCATAAGCCGCTTTTGACGCAGCGATGATTTGCTCTTCTGTAGCATCAGCAAGCTCACCATAGGCAATATTTTCACGTACGGTTCGATCGAATAAAATGACTTGTTGATTGACCATGGCAATATGATGACGCAAATAATTCAACTCAATATCTTCGATTTCATGACCATCGACAATGAGCTGTCCTTCCTGATGCGTCTGATAGCGAAGTAGTGTATTGACCAAAGTCGATTTACCTGCACCAGAACGCCCAACCAATGCAATGGTTTCACCTGATTCGATCTGCAAGTTGATTTGATCTAGTGCTTTCGTCCCATCAGGATAGGTGACGCCAACCTGATTAAACTGAATTTGACCTGACATCGGCGGTTTAAACTGTCCGAGATTTGGCTCATCCGCTTGATCAATCACATCAAAAATTGATTTGGTCGCAGCAAGACCACGCTGTATTTTCTCATTGACATCGGTAAGCGCTTTGACAGGTTTACTCAATAATCCTGCCGCCGTGATGTATGCAACAAACTCACCTGCACTGGTATCACCAATGATTTGCGGACGCAGTGCAATCCAAATCACAATACTCATTGCGATCGCCATAAACAGCTGTACCAAGGGCGTATTGATACTCACCACAACGACGAGCTTTAAACCTTTTTTTAAATTTTCAAGTGAATATCGGTGAAAGCGTTGTTTTTCATAGGCTTGTCCACCAAAGCTTTTCACTACGGAGTAGCCATTGACCGCTTCTTGCACCACATGGCTAACATCACCCATACTATTTTGCAGTTGTGTTGACAGGCGACGCATACGCTTAGCCGCTTTACGAATGACCAAAGCAATTAAAGGTGCAATGATGAGAATGGTTAGTGACAACCGCCAATTCATATAAAATAAATAACCAAGTAGCAAAATCACCGTCAACCCATCTCGTACAATAGTTTTTAATGATTCTGTAGACGCTGCAGTAACTTGTTCGACGTTATAAATAATCTTCGCAGTGATATGTCCACTCGAGTTATTTAAATAATAGGCTGTTGGTAATTTTAACAGTTTATCGAAAATCTGCTGACGCAAAGTAAATACCAAATTGCGAGAAATCAGCGCAGAGAAATAATTCCCAAGAAAAGAACCTAAGCCACGGAAAAAGAACAGTAAAATCACTAAGACTGGAAATAAATTTTTCGCAGACTGATCTGCGGTATTGATCGCATCAATGATGTATTTGATCAATTGTGCGATCGACACTTCGGTTGCCGCATTGATCGCAAAACCTATCAATACCAAAATGCCTGCTTTCCAATAGACTTTAAGATAACTTAATAGGCGAAAATAAACCTGCAAATCACTTTTTGCATCTGATTGACTGGCATTCGGTTGACTTGCATCTTTCGCCTTATTCACCGATTAATAACCTCTCGCAGGAACTTTGGTACTGATATTGATATTCATAAAGCCGAGCTTACCCGCAACATCCATGACACGTACTACATCTTGATGTGCTGCTTTGGCATCAGCTGCAATGATCACAGGCATATCACGTCGATCAGCTGTTGCTTGCTGTATTGCCGTAGTCAATTGCGTTTCATCATTGCCTGCCAATGCCTGACCATTCACCGTGTATTTTCCGGAAGCTTGAACCACGACTTCCACACGCTCATCTATCGACGTCGGTGGCACACCTTGCGCATCAGGCAAAGTCAGATTCAAACGACTATGCTGATTAAAAGTGGTCGATACCAAGAGGAAAACCAATAAAAATAATAAACAGTCAATCATCGGGGTTAGATTGACTTCGATCTCATTGACACGTGGGCGATTAAACTTCATCCGCCACCTGCGCTTCGATCAATGCTGAATCGTCATAAGCAGGTTCATCATTTTCTACAATTTTAAAGTGTGCATCATAAAACAATGCGGCATGAAATATAGTTGCTTGTTGTTCCATTTCCACCACATATTCCACGATCACACGTTGAAAATAGCGATAAGCCATCAATACAGGAATTGCAATAATCATACCTGCTGCCGTGGTAATTAATGCCTTAGACACGCCTTGTGCAAGCAATGCAGGATCAGTCACACCGCCCGTATTTACAGCAAGAAAGGCTTGAATAATCCCCAACACAGTACCGAGCAAACCTAAAAGCGGTGCAATCGAGCCAATGGTGCCTAAGAAATTAATATTTTTTTCAAGTGAGGCAATTTGTACACTGGCTTCAGTTTGCATTTGCTTTTGTGCAAAATCCGCACCTTTGCTTTTAAACATATAGCCTTTTTGCAAAACTTTTCCTAATGAAGATGCAAATAATGACTTTTGATCTTGCAAGTTCAATGTCCCGCTTTGCGCACGAGCTAAAACTTCATTCGCCAAATTTTTTGGAATCACTTGTGATTTTTTTAGTCGCAAAAAGCGTTCAATACAAATCGCTAATGAAATGATTGAACACAAGATCAGTGGGACCATCAACCACCCACCAGCTTTAATAAATTCCCACATAGACCCCTCTGTACTTCAACAAATAACGACGACTTATTTTGATTATTCAAACACCTTCAAAATACCATCCAACTCATCGAGTGAATGATACTTGATGACGATTTTGCCCTTTCCTTTGGCATTATAATCAATCTGGACTTCCGCACCGAGCTTTTCAGTCAACTTTTCAATCAACTGATTGATATCCGATGAAGGCTTCGCTTTCTCACTCGATGATACAGGCTTTTGCAACTCACGCACGAGCTGCTCTGTTTGACGTACAGACAAGTCTTTTGCCGCGACTTGCTGTGCAATCTTAGCTTGTTCAGTCTTCTTCAACGGTAATAATGCACGTGCATGGCCCATATCAATTTTTTGCTCATCCAATAAGACTTTGACGCTTTCTTCTAAACTGAGTAAGCGCAATAAATTACTTACAGAAGCACGAGCTTTACCGACTGTTTCTGCAATCTCTTGATGACTTAGTCCAAACTCTTCATGGAAGCGTTTTAATGCTAAAGCTTGCTCCATTGGATTCAAATCTTGACGTTGAATATTTTCAATCAACGCCAAAGCAATCGCCACTTGATCCGACATGTCACGCACGATCGCAGGGACATGTGTTAAACCTGCAAGTTTGGCAGCACGCCAACGACGCTCACCAGCGATAATTTCATATTGTGCTTCTTCGCCTTCACTACTGACTCTACGAATCACGATCGGTTGCATCACACCGTGTTGCTTGATCGAATCGCTCAGCTCTTTTAAGGCTTCATCGGCAATATGTTGACGTGGTTGGTATTGACCACGCTGCAATATATCTACAGAGATTTGTTCGAGTTGACCATCTTCAAGGTCTGCGGTATTCACAGAAAGATGTTGTTTCTCTTTTTTCACTGAACCAAGTAGTGCATCTAAACCACGACCTTTGGCTAAGCCACGTTTTTTTACAGTCATGATTTTGCTCCTTGCTTTTGTTCAGCTTGTTTCTGTGCAGCCTTTTTCATTTTTTTGACGAGTTCCGCTGCGAAGGTGAGATACGACACTGCACCTTTTGAGCTTTTCTCAAAATACATTACAGGTACACCATGTGCAGGCGCTTCTGCCAAGCGTACATTACGTGGAATCACGGTCTGGAATAATTTATCGCCAAAATATTGTTCCAATTCTTCGGATACGTCTTTGGTCAAAGCACTCCGTCCATCATACATGGTGCGTAAGACGCCTAGAATTTCTAAGTTAGGATTTAATGTTTGATTAATGCGTTCAATGGTTTGACACAAATCGGCTAAACCCTCTAAGGCATAATATTCACACTGCATTGGGATCAATACGCTATCCGCTGCACAAAAGGCATTCACCGTAATCAAATTCAGACTTGGCGCACAATCAATCAGGATAAAATCAAAATTGTTTTCGATCTGCTTTAAGGCATCACGGAGAATAAATTCACGCTGTTCTTGCTCAGCGATCACCAGCTCTGCACCTGCAAGCTCTCGATTTGAGCCAAGCACTTTATAGTTCGACTCGACTTTGTTGATGGCAGCTTCGATCGGCGCATCACCCAACATCACATCGGCAATGCTATAGTTCAATTCATTTTTATGTACGCCAGAGCCCATCGTGGCGTTGCCTTGTGCATCTAAATCCACTAGCAAAACACGCTTTTTTAGCACTGCTAAAGATGCAGCAAGATTGACTGCGGTGGTGGTTTTTGCGACACCACCTTTTTGATTTGCAATTGCAATTATTTTAACCATAAAATCTTTTTCGCCATTAAAGCTATCTTCGTCAATTCACTTAATACTTATTTCAATACTTCAATCAGGAGCATCATCCACCACGATAATGGCGATCCATTCTAACAAAGTCTTTTTTAATCCTATGGGTTATACATCACTTGTTTTGCAATACAAAGTCACGATGATTGACTTAAAACAATTAAGTGCCGTTGTTCATCAAGTTTCGGTACTTTGAGTGCAATGATCTGCTGTGACCAATTCGATAAGCTTGATAGCTCATCATGTGGCACAACACCTTTCATCGCAGCAATGACTGACTGCTCATGCATATAAGGCTTTGCTGCATCAACAAAATCAAGCAGTGAGGCAAAAGCACGACTAGTAATGACATCGAAATGACCAAGATCGTTGATACTCTGCTGATCTTCTACCCGAGTCTGCACCGCTTTGACATTGGTGAGCTTCATATCTGCAATAAATTGCTTCAAAAAACGAATCTTTTTACCATTTGAATCAAGCAATACGCACTCACGCTCAGGCTGACACAATGCCACAATCATGCCTGGCATGCCACCACCTGTACCTACATCGAGCATTCGCCCTTTTGGAAAATGATTCAAAATACTCAAACTATCCAGTAGATGCTTAATCAACATTTCCTTTGGTTCACGGATTGCAGTGAGGTTGTAAGCTTTATTCCAAAGCACTAAGGCATCTTGATATTTCAGCAAGTTGTTCAGCACCTGTTCGGATAAGTCCAAATTCAGTGCAGACACACCATCGGTCAAAGCTTGATAGTACGGGTGCATAAATCCTCAAAAGAATATATTTATCATCTTAAATAAATGACTTCTACTTAGTGCTTAAAGCATAATTCGAAACGCACCTATTATGCGTGGAACATCTTGTAAAACGCAAACTAGTTTCACTGAAATCACACGTTTTGACACGTTTAATTGTAGAGAATTAGATCTGTCGTTTTCGAATCTGCTCATCCAACTGCATCAAACGCTCTGGTGTCCCTACATCGACCCATGCTGTAGACATTTTTTCACCACTGACTAAACCTTGTTGCATCGCATCTTTGAGCAATGGTGCAAGTGGGCGTTTGCCTTGTGGTAAATCTGCAAACAGCTTTGGAGATAAAATGCTGATCCCTGAAAAAGTTAATGCCTCACCCGCTTTCTCTTGCTCAAATGTGCTAATCACACCATGATTTGCAGTGCCATTCGATAAATCATCACTTAAAGTAAAATCACCATTTGGATGTTGCGGTGGGTTATCCACCAAGACCAAATGCGCCAAGCGATCGCCAAGCTCAACATTTTTTAATGCTGAAAAATCATAGCGTGTCCACACATCACCATTCACCACGAGAAAAGGTTGATCTTCAAAATGGAATAAAGCTTTGATCAAACCGCCTGCAGTTTCTAAGCCTTCATCTTCTAAGGACCAAAGAATTTTCACACCAAACTGCGAGCCATCACACAAGGTATTGACCAATTGATCTTTTAGCCATGCCGCATTGATGATGATTTCTGTCACGCCAATTTTAGCCATTGCTTCGATATGCCAAACGATCAGTGGCTTACCGCCTACTTCTAACAATGGCTTTGGCTTATATAAAGTCAGCGGTCGCATACGATTCCCCAAGCCTGCCGCTAAGATCATCGCTTTCATTGGCTTACCTCTTCTTTTAACATTTCAATGGTCAATTCTTGATAAGTCCCATATTTTTGTTCAAATTTAGGCATCACGTCATTTTCGACAAATGATTGCAATTCAGCCAATTCAGGGCAATTATTCAACTCTTGACGCAAGTACCACATCACACGTGGTAAATCTTTCAGATAGCCCGACTTGCCATCACGCACGAATAAACGCACAAAGATGCCTAAAATTTTCAAATGACGTTGAATCGACATGACTTCTGCATCAATCCGAAACTGTTCCAGGCTACGCCCGACCTTTGCAGACTCAGGTAACAGTCCATAGAATTGATCAATCCATTTTGCCACTTGCTCAGGCAACCATTGCACATAAGCATCACGTACGATCGAGATCAAATCGTAAGTATCAGGACCAACCACCGCATCTTGGAAGTCGATGACACCCAGTACAGACTCACTCTCTAAAACCATCAGATTACGGCTGTGATAGTCACGATGCACGATGACTTGTGGTTGATTTTTCAGATTGTCCAAAATCCACGCATAGCTGTTGTTCAACATGCTTTGTTGCGCTTCGCTCAATGTAATATCCAAAGCAGGCAACATCCAGTGATCAAACAAGCGCATTTCATCAGTCAATTTTTCCGCACTATATTGTGGGAAAATCTGCGCATCGACAGCAATACTTTGCAGTTGGATAATTTGCGCAAAAGCTTGTAAGTAATATTGATCAACCGTGCTTTGATTTAACTCGGTGGATAGAAGCTGATCGCCAAAATCTTCAAGTAATAAAAACCCTTGTGTTAAATCTTGTGCAACGATCTGTGGCACACGTGCACCGTAACTTGATAAATAGCTTGCGATTTGTACAAATGGTGCACAATCTTCTTTTTCTGGTGGTGCATCCATCAGCATATACCGCTGTGATGAAAGCGCAATCCTTGCATAACGCCGAAAACTTGCATCCCCAGCTAAGTAGTTGATTTTGAAATCTTGTTGTGGCAAAACTTGGTTTAACCAAGCATCAATTAACTGTTCTCGTTGCATGTAAAGCGAATCCCTAATTGCAAAAAGCGTGCATTATTTAGCGAACTAAGTGTAGTCGTTTCCGCTTTTTTTCTCTATCATGCAATGAAAATATTTCTTTGCACTTTGATTTATTCCCAAATTCTGATAACTGACTTTGAACCTATATGATGACCCATCAATTTAAAAAAAACACCTTATTCAAAGCCGTCATTGGACTGATGAGTCTTGGTGCTTTTCAAATCGCTTATGCGGAAAACAGCAACGCAAATGTTGACAACGTAGAATCATCACAAGCCACAACAGCAGACTCAAAAGTCGTCAGCAAAGAGATACATTTAGATAAAACTCCAAGTAAAAGTGGTGGTCTAACCCCTGCCAATAGTCAAGAAGCGCAAGACTTTTATCGGCAGTATTATTTAACGCCATCAGAAATCGCCGAATCAAACCCAAAAGATACATACAAAGATCAACTCTGTTCGGGAATGTGGGTGACACCGATTGGCACCGATGAGCAAGCACCGAGCGATCCAACCCAAGCCACTGCAACGATTAGTGCTGAAAGTGCTTATTACAACCCAAATGGTACGTCCGTACTCGAAGGTGATGTACAGATCGACCAACAAGGGCGAAGCATTCGTGCAGAACGCTTAGAACTTGATGAAACCCAAACCTACGCCAAAGCACAAGGCAAAGTCCAACTCGCTCAAGGTGGCATATTTTCACAAAGCGATGAAATCGTTTACAACCTGAAAACGCAACAAGGCGATCTGAAGGATAGCTATTTTATTAGTGAAGCACAGCAAGCGCATGGCTATGCCTCAGAGATTCGTCGTACTGCACCTGATGTGGTGATACTTGATCATGCAAGCTATTCGACCTGCACACCAAGTACAAGCCCTGCATGGCACATCCAAGCCAAATCGATCGAACTGAATCAGACGACTGGACGTGGTGTGACTAAAGATGCTCGACTTTATATCAAAAACACCCCAGTTCTTCCTGTGCCGTATTTTAATTTTCCAATTGATGATCGACGCACCACAGGTTTCTTAGTACCTAGCTTTGGTTATACCAATGATGGTGGTTTACAGCTCGGCGTACCGTATTATCTGAACCTTGCGCCAAACTATGATATGACGGTGACTCCACGATATCTGAATGGTCGTGGCATCATGGCGGAAGGTGAATTCAACTACCTCACCGAAGATTATGGTTTTGGTAAAATTTGGGGTGGTTATCTGCCTCAAGATCGGGGCTATGATGATCAAGATCGTAAAGATTTGCACTGGGAGCATTTTTGGAAAATAAATGATCAATGGAATAGTGCCATTGATTATAACTACGTATCTGATGAAGACTATTTCACAGACTTAGGAAACTCTCCAGATAGTGAAGATTTAGTCCATCAAGAGCGTACTTGGGTATTGAACTATGCCAATGGTATTCCAGGCATCACCGCTCAGCTTAAAGTTCAAGACTTTCAAACTTTAGATGAATCCATCGACGACGTAGATCGTCCTTATGCACGCTTGCCACAGTTTATTTTTCACTATGCAGGTGGAAAATATGATGGCTTAGAATATGGTTTTTATAATGATACGGCATACTTTAAAAAGTCTATCGACGACGGCTCAGCATTAGAAAGTAGCGGTACACGGATTTATAATCAGCTGTATAGCCGTTACAACTTTAGAACACCAAGCGCCTTTGTCATTCCTGAAATTTCAGTGCGTAGCATCAACACTTTCTTTGATCGGGACAGCAAAGTTGATCTCGGTTTTGATGAAAATGAATCGGTTGAAAAGTCAGTTGCTGTACCACAGTTTACTTTAGACACAGGTTTAGTTTTTGAGAAGCAAGGCAAGTTTTTGCAAAGCTTAAGCCCTCGCCTATTTTATGCTTATTCACCTTATCAGGCGCAAGACGGTTATCCAAACTTTGACAGTACCCAAGCCTCTGTCAGTTACGATCGTTTATTTAGTCCATATCGTTTTTATGGACATGATCGCTTAGAGGATAATCATTTTGCATCGCTTGGTTTAACCTATCGCTTATACGACACCATTGGCTTAGAGCGCTTACGTGCAAGTATCGGACAGAGCTTTTATTTTGCTGATCGAAAAGTCCGTCTTGATGCGGAGAATGATCCGATCGCAACAGATGATTACTCTGGTCCTGTAATGACATTTTCTAGTCAACTCAGCAATAATATTCATGTGACATCGAATACAGCGTTTGATGCGGACGGTGAGAATACGTTTAGCAATCTATCGTTGAATTATGCCGATGATGTTGGACAACTTTACCATCTTGGTTATGTCTATCGTAACGACCTTGCCGAACTGCGTCAGCAAGCTTATCAACAAGTGGTTGGCTCATTTGTGCAACCGATTCACAACAATTGGCGCCTCATGGGTCACGTACAATACGACATTGATAATGACTTGACACGTGAAATTCTACTCGGTTTAAATTATGAATCTTGCTGTTGGGGTGTTTCAGTCTATGCACGTCGATACTATAATGATCTCGACGACCCGACTGATGAAAACACCTCAGCGAAGAAAGCCATCATGGCAGAATTTAGTCTCAAAGGTTTAGGCGGATTATCAGGCAAATTAGCCTCATTATTAGAAGATCGTGTCATTGGATTTGATCATGTTAACCAAACTTGGACTCAACGTTAATGAATAACCCTACTGTACTCACACCTGTACTTACATCTAAATTACGTCAAAACATGATGAAAATTGCCCGCACTACTGCGCTAGTGGTTGCGTTATCTGCATCAGCGTCAATTTATGCAGCGAATATTGATCAAGTGGTTGCAGTCGTTGGTGAAAGCGCAATTTTGCAAAGTGATCTAGATCAAGCGAGTGCCGTTATTCAAGAGCAAATGCAAAGCCAGGGACAACAAGTTCCCTCTGCATCTATTCTGCGTAAACAAGTATTAGAACAACTCATCTTACGTCAAGCTCAAATTGAACAAGTGCGTCGTCTAGGTGTGAAACCGAGCGAAACTGAACTCAATCAAGCTGTGTTGTCGATAGCAAAGCAACAAGGTGCTGATAGCCTAGAAGAATTCCAACGTGGTCTTGACAGCCAACGTGCAGGTAACTATGAGCTACTTCGCAAGCAGGTGTCAGAAGATTTAAGTGTCAATCGCCTACGTCAACAACAAGTCATGTCACGTATCAAAGTATCTGAGCGAGATATTGATAACTTCCTAAATTCCCCACAAGGTCAAGCAGCACTTGGTAGCAAAGTTCATGTACTTCACTTACGTGTTGCTCCAAAGTCGGAAGCGACCGAAGCAAATGTGGTCACTGAAACTGCAAATGCTGTACGCAATGCATTGGCAACGAGTGACAATATCAAAGAGATTGCTGAGCAGAACAGCAATGATCAAGTCGTGGTGCAAGGCGCAGACATGGGCACACGTGCTTTATCTGATATTCCTGCCGATCTTGCCGCTCGAATCAGTGGTCTTGAAGTGGGTAAAACGACAGAATTAATCAATGCCAAAGATGGTATTCATATTTTAAAACTACTTGAACGAACAGCTGATGGAAAAAAAGCTTTAGTTCCTCAATATTTTACACGTCATATTTTGATTCAACCTTCAGAAGTCGTTAGCCCTGCTGATGCAAAACAGCAAATTGATCAAATCTATAGCCGTCTACAACAAGGCGCTGATTTTCAAGAAATGGCAGCGACCTATTCTAGTGATACTGGATCAGCACGTAATGGCGGTAGTTTGGACTGGGTTTCTCCTGGTGTGATGGTGCCTGAGTTTGAAAAAATGATGACTTCTACCTCCGTTGGTCAAGTCAGCAAACCATTTCAAACACAATACGGTTGGCACATCTTGACCGTTGAAGATCAACGTCAGAAAGATATGACTGAAGAATATCAACGCCGTATGGCAAAACAACTTTTGAGTGAGCGTCAGTTTGATGCAGAGCTTGATGGTTGGTTACGTGAAGTCCGTGCAGAAGCTTATGTGGATATCAAAGATCCAAGCTTAAAAGATGCCGATGCGCAAGCGAGCTCAACGCCACCGACGACTGAGCCAAGTACAGATTCAAGCACCGAAAACTAATAGATTGGTGTAAAAACCGATTCATTTTCTGATAAAAAACCAAATCTCGTATTTGGTTTTTTATTTTCTTCAAATCAGATCAGTCAAAGCTAAACACTCGTGCTAAGATTTGATGTTCGTATTGATTTTCCAATTTTCATAATTAGGTTAGACGGTTTCAATGATGCAATTTGTCCATTTAGGCATTCACAGCGAATATTCGATTACGGATTCGATTATCAGAATCCCTGATTTGGTCAAAGCTGCCGCCGAAGACAAGATGCCTGCTTTAGCACTGACTGACCTGTCGAATATGCACGCAGCGGTGAAGTTTTATAATGCCTGTCTAAAGCATGGCATTAAGCCTATTTTCGGTAGTGATCTACGTCTTGGTGAAGAGCATCAACGGGTGCAACTGCTTGCAATGAACCAAGCGGGCTGGCTCAATCTCACCGAATTAGTATCCAAAGGTTTTACCCATGGACTGAAACTCGACATTCCTACGGTTCAGTCTGAATGGATTTGTCAGCAATCTGATGGACTGATTGCCCTCTTGGGAATCCATAGCGATGTCGGTCAAGCACTTTGCTCATCCAATCCTGATAAAGCCGAGCCACTGATTGACGCATGGAAAAATGCCTTTGCTAATCGGGTGTATTTGGCGATTAGCCGAGTCGGTTTACCGAATGAAGAATTGTTTATCCAACAAGCCTTACAACTCGCACAAAAATATCAAATCGGTGTGGTTGCGCACAATGATTTACGCTTTATCAAGCAAAGTGATTTTGAAGCGCACGAAGCTCGGGTTTGTATCGCCGAAGGCTATGTACTCGGTGATGATCGCCGTCCGCAAAATTATACCGATCAGCAATATTTCAAATCCAATGCTGAAATGCAAACATTGTTTGCCGATTTACCGAATGCGCTGACGAATAGTTATCTGATTGCACAGCGCTGTACGGTGAATCTGACGTTGGGTAAAAACTATCTGCCTGATTATCCGATACCACCTGAACACACCATTGACTCATTTTTCCGTCATGTCTCAGAGCAAGGCTTAGTCGAGCGACTTGCCTTACTTTATCCTGAAAATGAGCGTGATGAATCATGGGTTGAGATTGATAAAAAATATCACGATCGCCTGACCTATGAGATTGATATTATTCTCAAAATGGGTTTCCCTGGCTACTTCCTCATCGTCATGGACTTTATTGGCTGGGCGAAAAATAATGGCGTGCCTGTCGGACCGGGTCGTGGTTCGGGTGCAGGCTCGTTGGTTGCCTATAGTTTAAAAATCACCGATCTTGATCCGCTACGTTATGAACTGCTTTTCGAGCGATTCCTGAATCCTGAACGAGTGTCGATGCCCGATTTCGATATTGACTTCTGTATTGCAGGACGTGACCGAGTGATTGATTATGTGTCACGTCATTATGGACGAGATGCAGTATCGCAGATTGCCACATTCGGTACGATGGCAGCAAAAGGTGCGATTCGAGATGTAGCCCGAGTTTTGGGTAAATCATATGGTTTAGCCGATCGTATTTCCAAACTTGTGCCGACGAAGCCACTCGGTGTCGATCTAAAAACTGCTTTGGAGATGGAACCAGAGCTTAAAGACATGGTCACCAATCCTGCCAATCCTGAATATGATGATGCCTCGGAAATTTGGGACATGGCGCTTAAGCTCGAAGGCATTACTCGTAACACAGGCAAACACGCAGGTGGCGTACTGATCTCCCCTGGGAAAATTACCGACTTTTCAGCGATTAGCTGTGAAGCGGATGGCACAGGACGAGTCAGCCAGTTTGATAAAGATGACGTCGAAGCGGTCGGCTTGGTCAAGTTCGACTTTTTGGGACTGCGAAATCTCACGGTCATTGAAGATGCAATGACGCATATCAATGCACGCTTGCCTGAGTCCGAACGGATTATCCTCGAACAGATCGCTTTAGATGATAAAGCCGCCTATGAGGTGTTCGCTGATGGCAATACCACAGCGGTATTCCAGTTTGAATCCGTCGGTATGAAACGCATGCTCAAAGAAGCACGTCCAAGTCAGTTTGAAGAAATTATCGCTTTCGTATCGCTGTATCGTCCTGGTCCGATGGATCTAATTCCCGACTTTATTCATCGTATGCACGGTGGCAGTTTTGAATATCTCCATCCACTGCTCGAAGATATTTTGAAACCGACTTACGGCATCATGGTTTATCAAGAACAGGTGATGCAAGCGGCACAAGTCTGTGCAGGCTATACCCTCGGCGGTGCGGACTTGCTGCGTCGTGCTATGGGGAAAAAGAAGCCTGAGGAAATGGTCAAGCAACGGCAAATCTTCCTCAAAGGTGCAGCCACCAAAGACATTGATGAGGTCAAAGCCAATGAAATTTTCGATTATATGGAAAAGTTCGCAGGCTATGGTTTTAACAAATCGCACGCTGCAGCCTATGCCCTCGTCGCCTATCATACTGCATGGCTGAAAGCTCATTATCCTGCCGAATTTATGGCGGCGGTGATGTCATCGGAAATGCAAAATACTGATAATGTGGTGTTTTTAATTGATGACTGTCGAAGCAATGATTTGACGGTTTTACCACCGTCAATCAACATGTCGGACTACCGCTTTAAAGCCAGTGACCCAAAAACTATTGTCTATGGATTGGGTGCGATTAAAGGCGTTGGTGAGCAGGCGATGCAGTCGGTGATTGATTCCCGAGTCGCGCAAGGTGAATATCAAGACTTATTCGATTTTTGTCATCGTATTGATCTCAAGAAAATTAATAAACGTACATTAGAAGCCTTAATTCGTGCAGGTGCGCTCGATTGTTTGGGTGAAGAGCGTGCGATTTTGATGGAAAATTTACCCGAAGCAGTGCAAGCAGCGGAACAAGCTCGCAACAACCGTGAATCAGGCATGATGGATTTGTTTGGTGAAGTCGAGCAAGTCCAGCGCAAACCAATGAAACCAATCAAACCGTGGAGTGATGAAGTCCGCCTGAAAGGTGAAAAAGACACGCTCGGCTTGTATCTGACAGGTCACCCGATTGATGTGTATAAAGATGAATTAAAACGCTTTATTCCAAATACACTCAATAATCTCAGTACCACACGACGTGGACAAACCACCGTAATTGCAGGATTAATTATTGATGTGGCACATTTCCCGAATCGTACCATGATCACTTTGGACGATGGCACGGCTCGCTTTGAAATATCTACAAATCGTGAACGCTTTGAACGCTACAAAGAATTTTTCCAAAATGAAACTGTGGTGGTCATTGAAGGCGAAATCTATGAACGAGAAGGTTTTGATCGCCCGCTTGGAAGACTCAGCAAAGCATTTAACCTCAATCAAATCCGTGAAAAACGAGCCCAAGCCATTCATTTACGTTTCCATGAAAATGAGTTAAGCGCTGATTTTGCCAATGATTTACTCACTGCGATTGCGCCATTTTGCCAAGTTACGAATGCGGTACACATTCCGATCAAATTACTATTTGAAAATCACTTTGCAACTTATGAATTGCAACTTGGTGAGGCTTGGCAAGTCACACCAACCGATGATCTGATGTTGAAATTACGTGATCATTTGGGCAAAGAACATATTCGGGTGGAATATCAGGTCAAATCAAAAGCTGCGCAAGTGGTGAAACCGAAATATAAAGTGATCGATGAACCACCACCGCCATCACAGCAAAATCGCCAAATTGATGATAGCGAACTCGATGGTATGTTGCGTAGTGATGACTCGTTTGAGTATAGCGAAGATATGCGCTATTCCTAAGGCATTAACATACGCACAAGCCACATTTATCAAATATTCTGAAATTTGAAGGAAATATGTCTACTCAAGCGACTGATTTACTTGATCATATCCGTATCGTGATGGTCAATACCACACTCCCTGCAAATATCGGTGCAGCCTTACGTGCCATGAAAACCATGGGCTTAAAGCATTTGGTTTTGGTTGCGCCAAAACATTATCCGCACCCTGATATTGATGCGCTGTCCGCAGGTGCTAGTGATTTGATCGAACATATTCGAGTGGTTGAGCGGATTGAAGATGCCTTGGCGGATTGTCATGTGGTATTTGGCACCAGTGCTCGCAGTCGTACAATTCCTTGGCCGATTTTAGACGTTCGCCCTGCCAGTCTTGAAATCGCCAATGCAACAGAAAAAAATCAACAGGTGGCCATTCTGTTTGGACGTGAAGATCGTGGCTTGACCAATGAGGAGCTTGCGCTTGCCAATTATCACCTGACCATTCCAGTCAATCCAGAATACGCTGTACTCAATGTGGCACAAGCCATTCAAGTGGTGTGCTATGAGCTGAGAATGGCGTGTCTGCAACATTCCGAAGCAGAAAGTCAAAATCATGCACTCGAAAAAAATGATGCTGTCGTAACCGCAGAAAAAGTCGAAGCCATGCAATTGGTACAAGGTCAGTCGATGCAATGGGATGAGCCCTTAGTGACTCAAGATCAGATGCAACAGTTCTATCCGCATTTCGAGCAAACCTTAGCCGATATTGAGTTTTTAGACCCTGAGAATCCACGCTTATTACCACTGCGTTTACGGCGATTATTTGGTCGGATACAATTGGATCGTATGGAATATCATTTGCTCCGTGGTGTGTTTAGTCGTGTCCAAGCCTTACGCAAAGGCACATGGCAACCACAAGATAGCAAAACTGCCACAACTCCAAACGATGAAAAGCAGAACACTCAAGGAGATCAAACAGATGTTTAAACAGCTTAAACAAGATATCAAAGCGGTGTTTGATCGTGATCCTGCAGCACGTAATGTTCTCGAAGTCCTCACCACTTATCCTGGTTTTCACGCTATTGTTATGCACCGTTTGGCGCATGGACTCTGGCAAAAAGAATTAAAAGGTACCGCACGAGCGATTTCTGCATTTTCACGCTTTGCCACAGGCATTGAGATTCACCCTGCAGCAAAGATTGGACAAGGCTTTTTTATCGATCATGGTATGGGTGTTGTGATCGGCGAAACAGCAGAGATCGGCGATGATGTCACGCTGTATCATGGTGTGACGCTGGGCGGTACCACATGGGATAAAGGCAAACGCCACCCAACCCTTGAAGATGGTGTGATTGTTGGTGCAGGTGCGAAAATTCTTGGACCTTTTACTGTTGGGAAAAATGCCAAAGTTGGCTCGAATGCCGTCGTGACCAAAGCCGTTCCTGCAAATACCACCGCTGTTGGCAACCCTGCACGATTTATTCAAAAACAAGTGACCAGAAAGCAAGAAGAACCAATCATCGAAAATGTTTCACAAGATAGCACATGTACTGATTTTCAACCTTATGCCGCATCACACAGTGAGCCTGATACGGTACTGGAAAGTCTACGTATCTTGTCAGAACGCTTACAAAAGAACGAAGCGCATTTGAAAAAAATGTGCGAACAACTGAGTAAGCTTGATCCTGAATTTAAACGCCCTCGCCTTACGCCATTATCTAAACAAGACATACAAGTGCTTGAAGAAGTACAGCGTGAGTATGATCTTAGCGTTAAACATGAAACCTAAACATTATACGGATTTACATGTAATAAATTTCACAGCAAATGAATCATTAGATTGACGCCAAATCATATGACTGTTTTTTACACAATCACTTACTTGATTTACGCAACTATGATTGAAGCAAAAAAAAATATTCCTTAGACTCGATCTTTTAAAATTCTTTGATGAGAAGAAATGATGCAAATAAAACCAATTTTTAGTTTCACTGTTTTAAGTCTTTTTGTCAGTGCATGTACAGTGACGCCACCTGCGCCAGTTGAGCAAAAAAAATTCGTTGAGCCTGAACCAATCGTTTACACCGAACCGCAAGTTTCTGCGCCTTATTATGCTCTGAATCCTGCAGACTATACTGCGCCGCCAGAGTTCGAAGTTAATCTACAAAAATCAATCAATGCACCACTCACCAAACTTCGTGTAAAAGCTGATCCTAATAATCCAAACTCAGCAGAAATCATTTTAGATAAAAATCGTTTTATTATTCCTGTCGCCAATAGCAATGACAAAGCCTTGAAATTTGCAGCGCTTGCTCAAGATAACGAATTAGATGTCACTGATATTGATGACTTTTTAACGATTTTAGAGGGCAAGGCACGTCATTACCCTACACGCTTTGATGTCAAACGTGAGAAAAGTGGGATGACGGATAAATTAAAATCCATCATTCATACTCTTGATCGTTATGCAGTTCAGCCGAATGCCTCATATGACATCTTGCTTCGCGCTGCAAAAGCCAGCCATATGGCGCGAAACCTTGATATGGGTGAAACTTATGGACCTAAAGCACTTAGCTACGCGACTCGTTTGCTGAAGATGAAGCCAAATGATCCTGAAACCAGTTTTTGGTTAGGTTTTGGTTTATCTGAAGGTGGTGCATTCAAAGAAGCAACTCCTTATTTGAAGACTGCAATGGAAGCCGATATTCAAGAAGCGCATCTTTCGATGGCAAACAACTACTTGAGTATGGAACAAAAGAAAAATGCCGTGACCACTTTGAAGAATTACAAAGTGAAATACCCTACTGAATCTGCGATCGTTGACCGTCTTGTGACAGAGATTGAATCAGGTGGTCGCTATAACGTGTGGCAACGTGGCAGTTAAGTCTGTTTTGAAGATCAAAATCATACTTACAAAGCCAGTTTACGAACTGGCTTTTTTATATTCATCTCATGGAATAAAAGTGTAATAATCTGCTCTTAAAATTGAATAAGTTTTGATGGGGTATTTCATGTTTCAACAATCTCTCCTTGTTGTGCTAAGTATTAGTATGCTCGGTTTGACAGGTTGTCAGGTGGTGAGTGTTAAAGAACAAAAAGTCGGCACAACACTCAGTAATGAACGTGACAGCATTCTGACACGTGACGAGCTCAGTGAAGCTAGCTTGAATGTGCTGTCGATGTCGGGACAAGAAACCAAAAAATGTATTAACGATCCCAATCAATGTATGCAGGATTTAGCACAGATTCCTCAAATCGTTGATGAACAATATCTTTCGGCAGGCAGTGAAATCTTTCTTGCACATGCGATTCGACTCAATGAGTCTTCGAGTTGTGATTTTGCAAAAACACATGCCAAAGAGGGACAAAACAATTTAGATGAAAAACAAAAAGAAAAATATCAACAACTTGGTCAGCAGTATATTGAGTGTACAACAAAACAATTAGAATCTTTAAATAACGCCATTCGTTATAGCTATGCCTACCTGTTTGCCACCAAACGCCCTGCGACACAGCGACTTTTTGACAACCGTCAAGTACAGGTTCGAGATTTTTATAATCAAGCGATTGCCAATCTTGTTAACAAATTCAATCAACAAGATATCCAAAAGCAATCTTACAGCACAGGCAAGATGGATATTGGTGAAAGCGTTTATCACGTCAATCTTGATCAATATCCTAGTCTAGCGATCAAAGACGTGGATCAGCTTGTTTCAACCTATAACATCGGATTTTCAGGATTACGCTCGATCAGCCGTCGTGATGGCTTTGGTTCAGAGTTTGCGGTACAACTGAAAAAATCCGAGAAAAAACCATTACAAGAGTTCCACATTGATCCTTTTCTGAATCTTAAAAACATTTACGACCATCCAAATATACACGAAGCTCAAATTATCCCTGCGACGATCGTCGTTGCTCCGAAAGATCGTGGTTCAGTAAAAGCGATTTTGAACAGCAAAGATTTGATCGTGAATACCGTTGATCCAAATAAATATAAAGATATTAAAGTCAATGATCAGATCTATCCATTGGCAGCCAACTTTTCCGCACCTTATGGACTATGGCTTGCCAATAATAATCTTGGTGTCGCAGGTTATTTGTCTTTAATTGACCGTGAGCAAGACCTGATTATGCCTCACCTGTTCATGCTTGAACCGTACAATCCAAAGAAAAAAGTCATTGTGATGATTCACGGTTTGGCAAGTAGCCCTGAAACATGGATTGCTCTGACTAATGACATCATGGGCGATAATGTTTTACGTGAGCATTATCAAGTGTGGCAAGTGTTCTATTCGACCAATATGCCGATCATGGAAAGTCGTTACCAAATCTACGCTTTGCTCAAACAAGCTTTCGACGGTGTGAATCAACACCACCCAACACACACTGCAACCAATGCTGTATTACTTGGTCATAGTATGGGTGGTGTGATCGGGCGTTTGTTGGTCAGTGATGCAGACTACAGCACGAAAGTCATGGAGCATTTAAAACAAAATGACTTTAGAAATTACAACAAGATTAAAAATCTCGCCGCTGCACAGCCACGATTTAGAATGAATGCACTCACGCCACCGATTGATCGTGCGATTTTTCTTGCCTCCCCATTTCGAGGGACCGACTTTGCAGATCGCTGGTTTACTCTTGCTGCACGTAAAATCATTCGCCTACCGCAGAACTTCTTAAAAGCCACACTGACTGCTGCAAAAGCAGGACTAGGCGATGAAGAAGCACAACAGATGCTGGAACGTATTTCTAAAGATTTTCTACAAAATGGTCCAAGTGATCTAAGTAAAAAATCTGCATTTTCAAAAATCACAGGTGAAACCAAAATTAATTCAGGTGTGAAATATCACCTTATTATGGGTAACTACACAGACTCAACCGACAAGGATGTCATCACTGATGGCATTGTTCCTTATCACAGCGCACATATTGATGGTGCGGTGTCTGAAAAGATCATCAAAGGCGGACACTCAATTCACTTGAAGCCTGAAGCGGTGCTCGAAGTACGTCGTATTTTGCGTTTACATTTGCAAGAGCTTGGACTTTATAAGCCATAAACTGATTGAGTTGAATCACACTGAACTTTAAGCATAAAAAAGCAGATCACCGTGATCTGCTTTTTTACAGCTTTTTTGATAAATCTTTTAAAAAAATGATCTATCTTGCAGCAACCTTTTTCACCACGATTGACCCAAGCGAATAGCCTGCACCAAATGAACACAGTACGCCATATTCACCGACTTCGACCTCATGCCCAGTCTTGTGCATCGCGATGATCACACCTGCCGAAGAGGTATTGGCATATTCATCAAGTACGATTGGCGCACGTTCTTTCTCAATGTCTTTACCCAAAAGTAGCTTTAGAATCAAAGCATTCATATTGGCATTGGCTTGATGTAGCCAAAAACGCTTTGGTGCATTGACATCAATGTTTAACTGACCAAGTTGTGCAGTAATGGTCGATGCAACTAATGGAGAAACTTCTTTAAAGACTTTGCGCCCATCTTGCTTAAATAACAGACCTTTGGTCGCCTCTTCACTGGAGTTCAGGAAGCCGAAATTATTACGGATATTATTCGAAAACTTAGTCACGAGCTGACAGTCAAGTATCTCAAAACCTGCCTTCGTATCTGTCTGCTCAACGATCGTTGCAGTTGCCACATCACCAAAGATAAAGTGACCATCACGCGCGCCAAAATCATTATGTGCAGAAGTGATTTCTGCATTCACCACCAAGACACATTTTGCACCGCATTTGATCGCATCATGCGCCTGCTTGATGCCAAATGTCGCAGCCGAACACGCCACATTCATATCATACGCATAGCCTTCGATACCGAGCGCATCTTGGATTTCGATCGCTACTGCAGGATAAGCACGCTGCATATTTGAACAGGATAAAATCACTGCATCGACATCAGCAGCCGTGACACCTGCTGCTTCCATCGCCATTTTTGCAGCTTTGACACCAATCTCTGCTTGGATTGAGATTTCATCATTACTCCGCTCACGTAACTTTGGACGTAGTCGATTAATGTCTAGAACACCTGACTTTTCTACCACATGACGAGATTTAATCCCTGAAGCTTTTTCAATGAACTCTGGAGTTGAACTGCGCAGCTCTTCAAGCTCTCCACGTGCAATCGCATCGGCATTTTTTGCATTGTAATGCTCCACATAAGCATTTAAGCTCGCAACCAATTCTTCGTTGCTAATGGATTCAGGGGGGGTGTACAACCCTGTTCCAGTGATACGAATGCTCATGTAAAACTCCTTATAACTGTGTTCACAATTTAATTCATGAACGACTTATTTCTCAATCTTAAATTCGGTAAATAATTCAATTTAAGACTTAATACCCAACTCATCCCAAGCCTTTTGCAAACGCTTTGGAGATATGGCGAATTTGGTTTTCATCGGCTGTGCAAACAGTGAAATACGCAGTTCCTCAACCAATGGGTAAAAGCCTTGCGTATGCTTGCGAGGTGTGTTGAAAAGCTTATCCATCCATGGATCAATGATATTGATGGCATCTTGATCTTTATTAAGATTATTCGCTAATCGCTCCAAACGCAATTGCACAGCAGATAAATATCGTGGATATTCAAGCCAAGTCGTACTCGATTGCTGATATACAAACCCATCTAACTGCATCAAATCCAATTGATCTTCAATATCATCAATACTACGAGCAAATACATTTAAATCAATAGTTAAAAGCATGTGCCTGATCGACTGCCACGTCATATAAATCTCAGAAAGAACTTGCAATACAGTCTGTCCAATACTTAAAAATTGCTGCTTGCAAAATTTAAGCAACGCATCAAAACTTTGTGCATCTGTTGCATCAACATGATTTACCATTTTGGACTGTTCACGACCCAACGCCACACCATGTTCATCCAAACAGCGTTGCAAAGTGGCATAGATCAAAATTTGTTCCAGCTTTTGCTTATTGCCCAGTGGTGCAAATGTTAAAGCAAATGACTTGCTGATCTGCTTCTTCAACTGACGCTCTAAGTCACCGAGTTGCAAATGGATCAAATGAATTAAGCCTTCACGATGTACTTGCATCGCTAGATCAACATCATGGAAATGCTGAATCACTACACCGACTGTTTTATCATTTAAATCCATAGTTTGGAATGCGACTTTCGGTGCAAGTGCTTGATAACGCTGTACCACAACACCAGACACTTTCGTTGCTGATTCAAACACAAAATCTTGCGGAAACTCGGTAAATGCGCCTTTGGATTCGATCACTGGACGTTGGATTTGCACCTGACAACGTGCTTGTAATTCCTCCAAATCACGCCCTTGTGCAATGATTTTTTTGCGCTCATCAATGACTTTAATCAGTGGTAAAAGATAATTGGGCAATGATTCCAAACTAAAATCAGTTGCTAGAATTTGCTCAGCACGCAATTTAAATGCAAGCATATCAAAAATATGCTTTTGAAAATCCTGTTCGCTCAAATTCTGATGAATTTTTCTCGCTGTATCTGGAATTGGCACCAGTTGACGACGTTTATCTTTGGGTAGATTTTTTAGTAAGGCTTCGATCAACTCCAATCGCCATCCTGCAATACCCCACGACCAACGAGCTTGATCAATCTGCGACAAGGCTTGCACAGGAATCGTCACCACTGCACCATCTTCATCATGGCTTGGATCAAAACGATAATTCACCGCAAAGCGCAATTGTCCATTATGAATAAAGTCTGGAAATTGGTTTGTCGTTGGTCGATCACTTTGCCACAGCGCATTTTCATCAAAAAATAAAATTTTGGGCTGTTTGGGCTCAACCGAAGCACGCCACTCATCGAAGCTACGCCGTGAAGCAACGTCTTTGGGAATACGCTCAGCATAAAACTGATACAGGGCTTCTTCATCGACGATTAAATCTCGACGACGTAGCTTATCTTCCACTCGTTCAACTTCTTGTAATTTCTGTACGTTATGCACTAGAAACGGTGGATTTTGTCCGAGCTGATTGGCGACCAAGGCATCTCGCAAGAAAATCTCATGCGAGGCTTCGACATCGATTTTTTCAAAATTGACCAATTGCTTGGCTTGAATAATTAGACCGAATAATGAAATCTGCGCATAGGCATTGACCACACCATTTTTCTTTGACCAATGTGGCTCAAAATAGTGATATTTCAACAAATCTCGTGCCGCAAGCAAAATCCATTCTGGCTCAATCTTGGCAAGGGTTCGGATAAAGACTTGCGAGGTTTCCACCATTTCAAATGCCATCACCCACGGCACTTGCGCCTTGTGCAAACTACTGGCAGGGAAAATCCGTGCTTTTTGCTGACGCACTGCTTGATAGACATTGCGCTCATCGGTCTTTTGCGCAATAAATGACAATAAACCTATTAAAAGCGCACGATGCAGATTTTCATAGTTTGCAGTTTGACCAATGCTTTGCTCGGTACTTTTTTCAGAATTTTTTTCCGCACCTGTCTTAGAACTGCCTTTCGACATGTCATTTATCGACATGCCAAGCTGTTCTGTCATCTCACGCAACTGCTGATAAGTCTGCCGCCACTCACGCAGGCGTAACCAACTCAGAAAATGCTGACGCGCAAACTGACGGCGCTTATTTTCACTGAGTTGATGCTCTTTTTTGAGATTATCCAGTGTATTCCACAGCTTGAGATAAAACAGAAAATCAGAATCAGCTTCTTTAAACAGCGCATGTTTTTGATCGGCTTGGGTTTGTTTGTCGGCAGGACGTTCCCGAGGATCTTGTACAGCTAAGGCACTAACAATCACCAATGTTTCCGCTAAGACACCGAAATGCGCACCGCCTACCAACATCCGTGCTAGGCGTGGATCAATCGGCATTTTTGCCATAGTTTGACCGACTTTTGTGAGTTCTCCACCTTTGTGTGAATCTCCCCTAGCCCCTCTTTTTGAAAGAGGGGAACTTCCCCCTTTGCTAAAGGGGGATTGAGGGGGATTTGAAAAATTTCCCTCTTCTTCCAATGTAGATCGAGGAGGATTCAACGCACCTAATTCGATCAACAATTTCCGTCCATCATTGACTAAGCGATGATCAGGTGGCTCAATAAAATCAAATTGTTCCAAATTGCCCAGACCGAGACTTTGCATCTGCAAAATCACTGAAGCAAGATTGGTGCGTTTAATTTCAGGCTCAGTAAACTCAGGACGAGATTGAAAATCTTCCTCGCTATACAGACGAATACAGACACCTGCTGCGATACGACCACAGCGACCTTTACGCTGATTGGCCGCCGCTTGGGAAATCGCCTCGATCGGTAAGCGTTGCACCCGTGAGCGATAGCTATAACGTGAAATCCGAGCAAAACCACTATCAATGACGTAGCGAATATTTGGCACCGTCAGAGCTGTTTCTGCGACGTTGGTGGCGATAATAATGCGTCGTCCTTTACCACTTGGGCTAAAGATTTTCTGCTGTTCGGACAATGCTAAACGTGCGTACAATGGCAACACTTCGGTATGTCGTGGACCATATTTTTCTAAGGTTTCTTGAAGCTCTCGAATCTCCTGCTCGGTACTGGAGAAGATCAGAATATCGGCATATTCAGGATGTCCTTTGGCTTCGGCATCGGCAAAGCACTCCTCTACCGCTTGCACCACTGCACGAGGCAGGTTTTCTTCAAAATCGTCAAATTCATCATCATCACTACCGCCAATCTTCATCTCAGAAATCGGTCGGTAACGAACTTCCACTGGGAAACTCTGTCCTTCCACTTCGAAGATCGGCGCATCATGGAAATATTGGCTAAAGCGATTCACATCGAGCGTTGCCGACGTTACGATGATTTTTAAATCTGGACGTTTCGGTAAAATGTTTTTCACATAACCCAAAATAAAATCAATATTGAGCGAACGCTCATGCGCTTCATCAATAATAATCGTATCGTACTTGGTCAGATAGCGATCATGCGCAAGCTCTGCAAGCAAAATCCCGTCGGTCATCAGACGCACGAAAGAATCTTGATTACCCTGTTCGTTAAAACGAACTTTAAAACTGATACTTTTGCCGAGTGGTTCTTTCAGCTCTTCTGCGATCCGCTGTGACACGCTTCGAGCTGCAAGACGACGTGGCTGAGTATGTCCAATCAATCCAGTCAATCCACGTCCTGCCAACATAGCAATCTGTGGCAGCTGTGTGGTTTTGCCTGAGCCTGTTTCTCCTGCGACGATGATCACTTGATGCTTTTGAATCGCTTCTATCAATTTGTCTGCATATTGGCTGACAGGCAGATCTTGATTTAAGGAGATCTCAGGTAAACGATTTTGACGTTCAAGGACTTTTTCATGTGAGCTTTGCAAAAACTGTTGGTACTTTTCTTCTGCTGTGTTGATTTGATCTGTAGCTTTTGGATCTGTCGCTTTTAGTTTTTGGGCTTTGTGTAAATCTTTTTTTAGACGTGACAAACGATGGCGATCCTTTGCCATCACTTGCAAGTTTTCAGTATTTTGAAATGATTTTTGCGTCGCAGTACTTTGCGCAGTTTGATTTTCTATAGCTTGCGGATTTGACAACAATTTTTCCTAGAGATTCAAAAGAATCATAACAACTTCAAGATCAAAGCAATTATTTTACTCCTTTTCCTGCTTTTGGAAAAATGCTTTTAAGCGTTTCGTATAGCGTTTGAACGGCCACGTAAACTGTTTCACAAAACTATTCGGAATTTTATAACCCACTGTGCCGTACACACTCGCCAAATGATTTGGCATATACACACTTTTAAAAATCAGGTCGTAAACAGGAATAAATGCGGCATAATTTTTATCGATCGCAGGCTTTTCAGAAGAGTGATGCCAATGATGAAACTCAGGTGTCGCAATGATCCAACGCAAATATGGAAAGCGAAATCGCACATTAGAATGGATAAAAATCGCATGAATCGAAATAAAAATCAGATAAGCAAATACCGCCGACGTATGAAAGCCCATGAGAAAAATCGGCAATGTCGCAAGAAAGCGAGTCATCAACACTTCCACAACATGCAAACGTGAAGATGCGAGCCAATCCATGTGTTCTGTCGAATGGTGAATGGCATGGAAGCGCCACAAGAAATTCACCTCGTGCATCGCACGATGTAGCCAATACACCACAAAATCGACGACGATCAAAAGCTCAATAAACTGCAACCAAATCGGCTGTGCCTGTACATACGGCACGATCGGATTATTCGGAATATGAGTAATCCAGTATTGAATCGGCATCACCGTTAAAAAAGTAAATAGCTGAATCCCAATATGACTGACCATGAAATATTTCATGTCTGTCACCCAGCCCACACGTAGAATCTTTTGATCAGGATTTTTTGCAAAGAAGCCTTCGAGCGGGATAAAAATAAATGCCAAAATGACCAAAGTCAGTACAAAATAATCTATCCCTGCATAGAACGGCACATTTGGTAAAATCGGTGCTTTGATCAATCCACAGCCCAATACCGCTGCCAATAAAGCAATACACAGCCCGTAGAATCCATAACGATTCTGACGGACGATTGCACTAAATGCACCGAATCCCGCACTGATAAAAATGCCTGCCATCAAGCTAAAATAAAAGACCTGATAATGCTTTGCATATATAGGACGAAGCTCTGGCATGGTCATTACGGTTGGAAACAAAAAGCACAATGCACCAAATACACATAGCAATGCTAAAGACATGGAAATAAATGCGCTGATTTTACCTAGACCTGCGTTGAGTTCTAGATTTTCAAATTTTTCTCGGAGTTGATCTGTCATAATTATTAGCTATTGTCATGGCTTGGCGAAGTTTATAAATAGATTTGATATAGATTGATTGTAATCTGCTGAAAATTATTCTAAACAAAGCACGATTACTCTACAAGCACTTAAATATTTCTAAAGAGGGTTTGCATTGAATTCATGCGCTCTACCCTCATATCGTTCCATGCCTGTTTTGTAATGTTCACTTTTGGCTGTGTGTCATATTGGTTTCATACTTTTGCTATTTGATATTTAGGGTCTGATGAACTACCAAATCGCTTTAAGTCTTTGTAAAATCCCTTATTATTTGATTTTCCGATCAAGGGTATACAAAAAAACTGTTTCACCAATGGCGAAAAATCACTTACTCTACTTGCCGAGTTAAAACATTTACTCTTTTTCTTTTCATGATCTGAAATAGGGTCATACACATGGAGATATATAATGAGCTTGATTAATACTGAAGTTAAACCTTTTAAATCAACTGCATACCACAATGGTCAATTCGTAGAAGTGACTGAAGCAAATCTAAAAGGCAAATGGTCTGTTGTATTCTTCTACCCAGCTGACTTTACATTCGTATGTCCAACTGAGCTTGAAGACTTGGCTGACAACTATGCAGAATTCCAAAAATTAGGCGTAGAAATCTATGGCGTATCGACTGACACGCATTTCACGCATAAAGCATGGCACGACACTTCAGAAGCAATCAAAAAAATCCAATACCCATTGATCGGCGATCCAACTTGGACTTTGTCTAAAAACTTTGATGTGCTTATCGAAGCTGATGGTCTTGCAGATCGTGGTACTTTCGTAATCGACCCAGAAGGTAAAATCCAAATCGTTGAAATCAATGCGGGTGGTATCGGTCGTGATGCATCTGAATTACTTCGCAAAGTCAAAGCTGCACAATATGTTGCTGCACACCCAGGCGAAGTTTGCCCTGCAAAATGGAAAGAAGGTGACTCTACACTTGCGCCTTCAATCGACCTTGTTGGTAAAATCTAAGCGAAACAAAGCTGAAAAGCTGAGTGCATTTATCCCATCTCTGCTGTTGAAATCGTGCGTATAGCGCAAGCCATGATTTCACATCAACGGATGAGATAAATCGCAAGATCATAAAAAGGACAGCATGTGCTGTCCTTTTTATTTATATCAATCAATAGAATATTCAAATCAAGTAACTGATGCTACTTTGAAATATTTCTTTCTTAACCACAGTGATACACTTACTAAGGCAATCAATACAGGCACTTCGACCAAAGGACCTATCACCGTGGTAAATGCTACAGGTGATGCCAAACCAAATGTTGCAATCGCTACCGCAAGCGCCAACTCAAAGTTATTGCCTGCTGCGGTAAAGGAGATTGCCACCGTTCTTGGATAATCATTGCCCATCCATTTACTCATAAAAAAGCTGATAAAAAACATCGCCACAAAGTAAATCGTCAATGGAATCGCAATACGAATCACATCCATTGGCAAGCTGACGACATCGGCACCTTTTAAGCTAAACATCGCTACAATGGTGAATAACAATGCCAATAGACTGAGCGGGCTGATTTTAGGTAGAAATTTATTTTGATACCATGCTATGCCCATTTTCTTGACCAAAATCAATCGTGTTAAAAAACCAAGTAAAAATGGAATACCTAAATAAACCAACACCGCTTGAGTAATGGTCCAAAAACTCACATCAATCACTTGCGATGCCACACCAAAATACGGCGGTAAAAAGGTCAAGAACAGCCACGCATAGGTACTAAAAAACACGATTTGGAAAATACTGTTAAATGCTACCAATGCCGCAACGTATTGATTGTCACCGCATGCCAAACCATTCCACACCAAGACCATGGCAATACAACGTGCCAATCCAATCAAGATCAAACCCGTCATATATTCAGGATAATTTTGCAAAAAGATAATGGCTAAAGCGAACATCAGACACGGTGCAATCAACCAATTTTGAATCAAGGACAAAGCGAGTGTTCGCTTATCCACAAAGACTTTGGGCAAGGCAGCGTAATCGACTTTGGCAAGTGGTGGATACATCATCAAAATCAAACCAATCGCAATTGGAATATTCACCGTGCCAATGCTCATCTGATGTAGCGCATCCGATGCCTGCGGAACAAACACGCCAATCGCCACGCCTAAGCCCATGGCAATAAAAATCCATAAGGTTAAATTACGATCTAAAAAAGATAATTTTGCTTGTGCCATTTTTCTATCCGTTAATCCGTTGAATGCGCTTTATTCAATATTGGAAATCTGATTGATTTGCTTGGTCAATTCTGTGCGTGTCAAATTATCCAAATCTAAAGAAAATAGTGCATCCAAGCGACGATTAATATGTTCAACAGTACCCATAAAGGCTTGTAATTTTTGATCTTCGGCTAAGTCTAAATGCGATGGATCAGACAATCCCCAATGTGCCTTGATCGCACCACCGAGATACAATGGACAAGATTCTTGAGCAGCTTGGTCACAGACAGTAATCACCACGTCAGGCTGATATTGCTCACAATCAGCAATGGTTTTACTCGATAATCCGTCCGTAGATAAACCTAAGTTTTCTAAGGTCTTTATTGTGAGTGGATGCACTTGTCCAGTCGGTTTACTGCCTGCACTATAGGCAACCCAACCCTGCGGCGCACGTTGATTAAACAAAACTTCAGATAAAATGCTACGACAGCTATTGCCAGTACATAAAAACAAAAATTTCATGATGTGTTCCTACAACGGTGATTAAAAATGAATAGTAAAAAAAGCGAATATAAATGTAGCATTAATCACAATGCGTAGTGATTGATGTAGGCTGTGTGACTAAATTCTGATAAAGATCATCTGACACAAAAATTCGATTTAATACAGCAAAAGCCCACTCAGGTAAATCAAGATTCAGGCTGTAATAGACCCACTGTCCTCGACGCTCATCATGCAAAATGGATAAATTACGCAATAAGGCCAAATGCCGTGAAATCTTCGGTTGGCTTAAATTTAACTGTGCAGTCAATTCACAGACGCACACTTCTTGCTTATCCATCACAAGCTTTAAAATATCTAAGCGTGTTTGATCAGATAAACATTTAAAAAAATCAGTCAGTTGCATGTCATTCAGCCTATTAGATTAAAATTCTTGAAAATTCAAATATACGCATATCCATATATTATAGTTTTCAGCACAAAATACAATGACAGTTTGATGAAACTTTTAAGTTTGAAAATCTTTACTTTGAAAATGTTCTCGTTAATGGAAATAAAAAATCATCATGACACAGCTAGAGCATCATGATGATTTATTAAGATTCTATAATCCTCCCGAACCCTCTTTTACAAAGAAGGGAAACTGAAAGAGTAATTTTAGACTGGTAAATTGGAGTTAGGAATTAGAACATCAACGCCAAGCCTACACCATACTGCCAACCTTTTTCTGACTCTGTTTCGGCTTGCCAATTAGTTTGCTTCTGCCCTTTTTCATAAGCATAACCAACATCGATAAATGGCTTAATGCGCTTGCTGATTTCATAGCGTGTTTGCACACCAATACCTAGCTCGGAAAGTCCTGATTTCGATGCATATTTTGAATCGTCGCTGAGCACAACATTCATCTCCAAATAAGGTTGGCTAATCAGCTTTTGCGTCCAGAGGAATTCACGCTCAAATTCTAGTCCTAGTGCAGCATACTGATCTTCACCAAAATAGACGTAGCTTTGCGTTTCAAAGAAATACGGCGCAAGCCCATACAGCCCGAACATTGCATCGACTGTATCGCTATCATTTAGATTTTTGTCTTCACGATAGCGCAGACCTGCTTGCGCATCCCAAAAATCACTGATTTTTCGACTATATAATGCAGCCACATCATAATGGGCATCGCTACTTTCGGCTTTATTGACATGAGCAAGAAAAAACAATCGATTTTCATCGGTGCCAATCATGCTATTCAACTCAGTGCTTAAAGCGCCCTGCCCATCCTCATCAAGCATCCATGCCGTTTCCAGATTACTCACTTGATAAATCTGCCCACCATGTTCTTTCAGATGCTGATTTATGTTGCTGTGATCCGCGTTACGATCATCAGTATTTGCATAGCTGAGCGAACTTATAGCACTGGCAAAGCACAGCAAACTCACTTGAAAAAATGTTGAACGATTTAAGTCCATTTGAAACTGTTGCGGAAAAGGTTTAGTGATGTGCATGGTCTTCTCCTTTTGTTTTGTCTTGAGCATTATTATGTGTTTGTGGTGTTGTGGTTTTCGATTGCTTAGTCGGCTGATTTTCATCAACTTGCGCCACGATCAATTTATTCATCATGCCTGCGCTCATGTGATAAAGCAGATGACAATGGATCGCCCATTCACCGAGTTCATCAGCAGTCAGTAGCAAGGATACGGTTTTATTGGGCGGAACGATCACTGTGTGTTTATTAGGTAAATCTTTTGGCGACAAACCATTTTCGAGCTGCATAAACATGCCGTGCAAATGCATCGGATGTGCCATCATGCTTTCATTGACGAATTTTAAACGAATACGTTCACCATAATTCACCGTCAACGGTTCAGCATCCGTAAACTTCTTACCGTTAATCGTCCAGATATAACGCTCCATGATGCCACCGAGTTTGATTTCGATTTCACGTTCAGGTGGTCGAGTGTCTGGCTGTGGTGTTAAGGCTTTCAAGTCTTGATATTGCAACGCCTTATGCCCTACTGGCGTTGAAGCATCGGCCCAACCTTTGGCATTTTGGTCGGTCTGTTGCGTTTCTTCAACGTGCATCTGCTCATGATTCATTTGGGCGTGGTTCATGCTTTCATGGTTCATTGTTGAATGATCCATCGCCTGATTCATCGGCATGCTGTGATCCATTTCTGAATGGTTCATCTGTTGCATATTTTGATGGCTCATCGTTTCATGATTCATTTGCGCATGATCCATCTCTGAATGGTTCATCTTTGAACGACTTGCCGAATCCGCTTGATGCGAGCCATGTCCCATATCTGACATGGTCAGTAAGGCACGAGGTCGAGATTCAGGAATGATCACTTTAGGCGCTGTTGTGCCTTGTTGCGTCAAACTCGCCAAAGCAAACCCTGTACGATCAATCGACTCCGCTTGGATCTGATAATGTGCCTGTTTTGGCTCGACAATCACATCATAAGTTTCTGCTGTGCCAATACGAAACTCATCGACTGCCACAGGCTGTACAGGCTGACCATCGGCACTGACCACAGTCATTTTCAGGTTGGGAATGCGCACATCATAGAACGACATTGCCGAGGCATTGATAAAGCGCAAACGCACTTTTTCATTCGGAAGGAACTCACCTGTCCAATCTTGCTTAGGCGTTTTACCATTCACCAAGAAGGTATAACCCGTCACATCGGACAGATCAGTTTTCAGCATGCGCATTTGATTCCACATTTTGCGATCTTGCCATGTCGCACTCACACCGTTATCTTTGATCTGTTGCCATAGATCAGGCAATGTTTCACGTTGATTTTGATAATATTCTGCGGATTTTTTCAAATTCTTCATGATCTCGCTACTGGTCGATTCATGAAAATCGGAGAGCATCACCACATAGTCACGATCGGCTTGTTCATGCTGCGCTACTGGCATTTTACCTTTTGGATAGACCACAAATGCACCGTACAAACCATCTTGCTCTTGTCCACGACTATGGGCGTGATACCAATAAGTACCGTTCTGACGAATCTTAAAACGATACTCAAAATGCCCTTTCGGCTTGATACCATGAAACTGGTTAAAACCTGGTACGCCGTCCATAATTCCTGGCAAAAGTAAGCCATGCCAATGAATCGAGGTATCTTGATCTTTAAGCTGATTGTGCACATGAATCACCGCCTCATCGCCCTCTTCAAACTCAAGCAGAGGCGCAGGAAATTGACCATTGACGGTGATACGTTTTAAAGGTTTACCTGTGACATTTACGGTATTGTCATCAATATTAAGATGATATTCACGGACTGCGGCGATGCTCCACGACGAGCTGGCAAGCAACACGCTACACAGCAGATATTTGCTGTAATTTTGAATAGATATAGACATGATTGTTCCTAATCATTTTTGAAAAAAGTTGTGATGTGGAAAGTCGATTCCACGAGAACATTTAAAAATGATTAGACAATCGGAGGACGTAGGATTCTCTGCCAATAGCCCGATAAGTCTTGTGCTTGATACAGGCTATTCTGAGCTAAATCATTGGAAATAAAGACATGTTCAGGAAGGAACTGCCCTGTTGGGAGTAACGCCGAAGTCATCAGCTGACAATGCAAAGGCGGACAATCGTGGCAATCTTGTGATTGCATCATATCGGCGTGATGATTCGATACAGATTGATTATCACCGTTTGATTGATCTATGGCGTGATGCATTGAATGATCGACAACATTCTCAAGATCAGTCGTAATTTGTATTGCATCACGACTTACCGAACCACTACCTATTGAACCACTTACAGAACCATTATAGGCATGCACAAGCGAAGACAGCGCAATGGCAAATACCATCAGCACCGCAACAGCGATATTGTGCTTCAATTTGTTCATGGGCTGTGAATCAATCAATCGTTCGATAGGTCGATTAGCTTAGTCGATATTCTGACAAAAGACAATCTAAGCAACACAATGAACTCACATAGACAACTGTCGCCATCGCCCGCAAAATTGGTTAAGATAGCCACGTTAATTTTTGAAGTTGTGAGAATGCAAGTGACTGATCGTACTAATACACGTATTGATGCCACCGATGTGACTGAAGAAGAGGCGCAAAACGCTGTATTTTTTGATCGTGCAGATCAGTTTATCAAACTTGCCAATGAATTTTGCCGTCCGCCCAAAGGTCAAAAAACCAATCCGACTGAGGTACGTGGTCAAGTTGGCGCAGCGATGTTGTTCTCTGCGGCTCGCTTTAATACGTGGGTCAGTGCCAATGGCTTTAAAGATGGTGATGAGATGCGTGATGCCAAAGATCAGATCATGGCGTATTTGGTGCAGCAGTTTCAGGCGATGCTCGAAGACAACTATGATGAGTATTGTGAGCAGTTTGAAAACTATCTACGCTATCGCAATATGGAAGAGTTTCATCAGAATAAAGATGAGGGTTGATAGAATCCAACTCATTTAGTGGATGGAAAAAAGGATAAAATATAGCTCTTCAATATTTATTTAAGTACAATCTGAGCATGGCTTTACGAATATGATAAATATAGGTTCGTAAACCAACCATTACCAGCCATTATAAAAGACGACTCTGCTAAAAAACGAACAAGAGAAAATATGAATTATACAGACAGGATATTTCCAACAAACAAAGGGCTAACAACTTACCTTGACGAGTTGATAGCACAGAATTATCAAATTCCGACATTTCAGCGTGACGTTGTTTGGGAACAAGAAAACGTAAAAAAACTTTGGGACAGCATTTACAAATTTTATCCTTTGGGTAGTATTCTAATCTGGAAAACGGATTTGAAACTTCAAAACCACAGACAAATCGGTGGACACCAAATAACAAACACAAATTTCAGTCGGACAGAATATCAATACATTCTTGACGGGCAGCAAAGAACGACATCGCTTCTGACATCGTTATATGGCGGAACTATTGAAGGACGACAAGGATTTAACCCATTGCTTTATGTTGACCTAACCGTTCCTATTGGTAGTGATACAGATGATGAAAGCTACCGTAACCGATTTTTGTTTTGGACAGAAATTGACGACCGCAACGGTGAAATTAGACCTAATATTGGTAAGAAAAAAAGATTTGATGAAGGTTTGATTGTGAAATTGATTGACATCAAAAATAACTTCTCAACCGTTCAAACCAGTGTATTTAACAGCGATACGGTTAACAAGGATTTTAACCACCCATTTTTAGCTGAACTTTCCAAAATCAAGGGCGTTCTTGACAACTATCGAATTTCATTTATAGAAGTTAAAGGTATTCAAGTTTCAGAAGTTTGCCAAATTTTTGAAAGGATAAATCAAGCAGGTAAACCACTTAACATTTTTGATATTGTGGTTGCTAAGACATTCAAACCTGCAACACAACAAACAGCAACGACACCAGCCGACAATGGTTTTTATCTTCGTGATTTGATTGATGACTTTAGAAATCACAACAACAGCGAGTTTTTAAAAATCAGCGACCTTGACTATCTGCAAATTTTAGCAGTAATTATCAATCATAATGTTCCGAATAGCGGAGTAAGAAACATTACAGACCGTTACCTCAATGAGTTAAAGACTGAACACATTTTGGCGGTTTGGGAAGAAACAAAAAAAGCAATGCTTAAAACATTCGACTTTTTTGAAAATCACTTGCACATAAAAACGCCTTACTTAATTCCTTTCCGCTACTTCTATTTCACAATTACAGCATACTTTTATAAAAACAGTTCGCCTGACTATGGATTACTCAAACAGTATTTCTGGTTTAACAGCTTTCATAATGACGACTTGTTAAGTAACACAACTCAATTAGGTCAACACATTGAGTTCCTGATTAAAGAAAAAGCTAACGAGCCAGTTGTGTTTGACAGGTTCTTAATTGACAAGCAAAAACTTCGCACAGCAACTTACAGCTCAAAAGGTAGAATGAGTAGAGCGGTTTTGGCTTTATATTCAAGTGCTCAACCAAAAGATTGGGAACATTGCGACAGAGAAGTACTAGTTCAAAACTTCTTCTTCTCAACAGATAAACCAAACTTGCATCACATTTTCCCAACTAATTCGGAGTATGTGCTAAACAATCAGCATAAGAATAAAGTAACAAGTGACAGCTTAATGAACATTGCTTATTTGACACAGATTACAAACCTCGATATTACGAATAGAAATCCGCTTGAGTATATAAAGGACTATGACAAACCAGAATTTATTGCAGTTATGCCCTCACACTTACTTTCAAGCGAAATTTTAGATTGGGCAAGAAGTGGAACATTACCTGACAATGCAATTGACCAATTCATAGAAAGTAGAGTAAACAACATATTGACTGACTTAAAAATAAAATTAAACGGTGTGACATTTGACGAAATGGACACTATGGAAATTAAAGAACCTGTGACGATAGAGCAAGAATAACAGCTGGTAACATCAACACCCTCTTTATAAAGCCCAATGTTTAAATCCTTTTCAGGATCATCAATACCCTCATCGGTAAGCTGAAACGCACTGCATCCAATGCGTTTCATCATTTCGCCAAGATTATTTTTTATCTTGCGCCACTGGCTGACCATATTGATCTGCCATCACCTCGACGAACTGATCCAGTTTGATATATTTTTTGATCGCTGTATTCACATCTTTGACCGTTAGCTTAATGATTTCCTGATCACGCTTGGCACGATCTATCATACTTTGATCATTCTCAAGCTGACCGTTCAGCATACGATGAATAATGCGATCATCTTCCAAGATCGTCGCTCGTTGCTTCATGATGTCAGCTTTTGCAGATGCAAGCTCTTGCTCGGTTATGCCTTTATCCAATAGCTCTTTGAGTACTTTATGCACCGCTTGACTGACCTGTGCAGAACGCCCTGCAGTATAGTTGGCACTGATGAGCAATTCGCCATTGTCCTTTTTACTGTGTAATTGCAATGGACTGCCAAATCCGTACACCAAACCATTTTTCTCTCGAAGCTCTTTTGCCAAACGAGAAGACAGTTGCGAGTCACCTAAGATATGCGCAAAGACGATCAAGGCAGGCGCATCTTGATGATACACACCGACGGGTAGCGTCAAAGCACTTTGATAAAAGCCAAATTCACGTTGTTCGGACAAGGCGTGGACTTGCTTTGCAGTGAGCTGTTGATAGTCAGGCGCAACCGCTTCAAAATGTTGTTTAGTCGACCAATTTTGGAAAGCATCTTTGATATCGTCTTGCATTTTCTTGGCATCAAACTCGCCCGTCACCGAGATGCGGGCATGATTCATGGCGAAATATTGCTGATAAAACTGCTGAACTTGTGCATTGGTCACTTGTTTAAGCTGTTGCTCAGCAACTTTTGGCTCGAAGTGATAACGCAAATCTCCCACAGGATATTGCTCGGTCAAACGATCTAAAGTCAGGCCTGCCACAACTTCAGGTTCGGTATATGGACGATCTAAAGACTGCAAAGATTGCGCTTTGATCAGATCAAACTCAGTCTGACTAAATGCAGGCTTTTTCAGTAAATCCACGACAAAATCGAAATACTCAGCAAAATTTTCTTTATTCGCTGAGATGGTGATTTCAAAGCTATTGCGCTGTGCTTTGACAGACGCTTGCCCATCAAGCTCAATGCTCTTATCCATGATCTGTTGCAAGCTGTACTCTTTCGAGCCACGCAGAAGTAAATATGCTGTCAGATCAATCACCGTACCTTGATTCATCAAGGATTGTGCATCACCAAAATCCACGTCAATACTGGCATAGATGCGATCATCTTTGGTCGTGGTTGGATAGAGCGCATACTCCATGCCATTGCGCAATTCGCCTCGTTGGATTTTCTTCTCACTTGCGCCGAGCTTCTGTGCTGAGGCTTTGACATAGTTGGCGATCTGCGCTTGATAGACACTTGGGTCGAGTAGCGCTGTTTCTGCCTCACTTACTGGTGCAAGTGCTTCCACTTTTTCTTGTTTCTTTTCCGCCAGTTGCTGAGCTTTCTTTTGATCTTCTGGCGTCGGTAAGATGGATGCAGTCACTCGGTGCTTCGGAATTAAAAACTGTGTCAGCGTTTGATTCACTTGCTCAAGTGTCAATGCTTGCAAGGTGTCCTCATCAACGAATAGACGTTGCCAATCACCACGCTCACTCACGATATAACTCGTTAATGCTTCGCCTAACTCTGTTGCACTTGCCATCATTTGACGCTGTTCATTTTTCAGCATATTTTTTACCCGTTGCAACTCTGCTTGGGTAAATTGTTTAGGCTTTTCCGCCTCAGCTGTCAGGGTGCTATCGACTTTTTGAGCATCTTGACTCGGTGCATACACCGCCCCGAGAAAGACCAAATTAAAATCAGGCTCAAGCCATGAGGTCGCAAAAACGTCGGTGCTGACACCAGTTTTCACCATATTTTGATAAAGCTGTCCGCTCGGTTGCATAGTATATAAATACGGCACTAATGCTAAAGCAGGCTGAATCTTTTCATTTGCACCATTAAGATAAATGTGAAACTGCGCCAAATCACTACCCTTTTTCACAGCATAATGACGTGTGGTGATTTGAGTTGAATCTAAGGTGGGTACAGTTGCCGATGGTGCAATCTGCTTGGACTTTAATGGTGAAAAATGCTGATCAATACTGGCTAAGACTTTGTCGCGATCAAACTTCCCTGTGATCAATAGCACCGCATTGTTTGGCGCATAATAATCCTGATAAAACTTCTCTAGTTCGGGCATTTTGATAGATTTTAATTCTTCCAAATCCCCAATCGGTAGACGCCCTAAAGACTGATTGCCATAAGCAGATTTCCACATTTGATCAAGCAACACAGAGAATGGTTGATCAAGCCGAATTTCACGCTCACGACGTACGATTGCGATTTCCGCAGGGACATATTGTTCTTTGAGGACGAGCTTATCCATACGCTCAGCTTCAAGCTCTAGCACTTTATCTACGGCATTTTGCTCAGGGCGAATATAGTTAGTATAGCGAGTTGAGTAATATTCGGTACTGGCGTTATTACTCAGGGTATATTGATCGAGCTGTCTTTGATATTCCTCCCCTGGAATATTCTGCGTGCCTTTAAATGCCAGATGCTCTAGCAAATGTGCCAAACCACCTTTACCCTGTGGATCATTCAATGAACCTGTGAAGTAAATGGTGTTCATATAGACTGTATTTTCTTTTTGATTTGGCGCAAGCACGATCCGCAAACCGTTATCGAGTTTGTATTCGCTGATCTCTTGTTCTGATTTGACTAAAATCGGTTTTGCGTAAAGCTGTTGTCCGATCAAAACAGGTTGAATAAATATCAATGCGCACGCCAATACTAACTTTCTCGATGAGAATTTCTGCTTCTTGTTTTTTTGGTTTTGCACTGCATTGTGTTGATTATTTTGTTTTGCAGTGCTTGTAGATAGGTTTTGAGTTAAAACAGGTTGAGCAGATAAAGTCATAGATCATCCAAAATTTTTAATTACTTACGCAGAATGCCATCGTATAACACTTGTGACGTTAGACATTTGATATTCCCTTTATTATTCAATTTTTTAAAGTGTTTTCAGTAGCTTTTTTGCAATTAATCTTTGCATTTAATTTTTGCAATCAATCTTTTCTCTTAGTTTCTCAAATGAAGTGCTATTGATATTTTGAATACGTTCATTGATAGCGCTTTTTGCTGGCAATTTCTTTGAAATGATCTTGATCTACCACATAGTATACCGTTTCACAGTGTGCTTGATTGCCATCACGTGTTCCTGTTGCGACGACGAGCCGACTATTGAGATCAAAGACGATATCATTCGCTGTGTAGCCTTTTGCTTTGTGATAACAATCGCCAAAAGTTTGACCAAGTATAAAGCTTTGCCCTGTTTTTGCATTGTAGGCAAGCGCGGAGCTACACCCACCACCACAGCCAAAGATATGCATGACATATTGCCCTGCAAAGTTTGGCTGTTGTTGTGAGATTTCTTTGAATAAAGTGCGGTATTTTTTGCTTTTATTGTTGAGCTTTAAAGGTTGGTTTTTGCCTGTATGGGTGAATGCAGGATAATCTTGATATGTTGGGGTTTTGGCGTGGAGTGAAAAAGTCCACACCCACAATATCATACCTATAAATATTTTGAGCACTATACCTACCTCAATGACACTATATAAATCAAAAAGTAATGATTTTGATCATGAAAGCTTACAAGCTTTAATCTTTAGGGGTTAGGCCAATCAGCTTTATTTACAGCATCCACAAAAGCACAAGCATAGTTGATCAAAAGTTGTTCATCAAAATTAAATCTTACTTGGCTACGATTATAACCTCTATCATCATAATCACCGTTATTATACAATTCAGTAAATCTAATGGTATGTGGATTCACATTACACTTAACAAATGCAGTTATATACTGACTATCATCATTTATTGGTTTTAAACTGCTATCGCCAACCTTTGAGTTAAATAATTTCGCCATAAATGTAATTTTATAATATGGACGTGAATCATCTTTGTTCCAATAATTAGCTGGAGCAAAATCCACAAGCATATTCGCCTGTTGTTCCGTACCATCATCCCCGCTAATTTTTTCTGTTGCAATGAGTCTATAAGAAGAATGTAAAGGATTTTTGTCTGTAAATATTTTTTTATGATAATCACGAGCATAGTTCTGGGTGTAATACTCAACACGATCAACTAAGTCTGTATAAATTTTAGTAGGTTTAAATCCTACTTTTTCGCATGAGCCTTCTTTTAATATTTGTGCTCCCATACCTCTCTCATCACCATCATCGAAGCTTTCCTGAAGTTTTAGTTCTTTAAAATCAAAATTCCATACAATACCGCCATCTTCACTAGCCTCTCTTAATTCTCTTAACTCATCTAATATATCTTCACTACCTCCTCCAAATAAATATTCGGAAGTAAGGTGGTTCAACTCAGCCCCATACCCCCAACGAATACCGTTACCATAATCATAACTCTGCGCCAATTCAGAACGACCATCATATATAATATTAAATCTTGACTCTGTATTTTTAGGGATTTCGACAATATGTACTTCAGAAATGGAGTTATTCTCTCCAAACTTTTTTAAATTGCATCTAAATTTAGAATAGTCATCTTGAGAGAATGCTAGACTTGAAAATAATAAAGCACTCAAACCAATAAATATTGTACCTTTCATCTCACACCATCAAGAATATTAATTTAAAACTTTCTCACAACATCTTCCGCTTTGACACATTTACCATATGAAGTTTCATTAACACCTTGAAATGGTTTTTCATAATCAAACTTCATTGAACCATCTTCTCGATCAATAGTAAAATAATATTCATGTGAAACCATATCATGATGGCTACCAACGGTATATTTATTTAGCATAAAAACAATATGAGTATTATCAAAATCTAGTAATTTTGCTCGATCTTCACCCCACGAGCTATAATTTCCAACAGCACTATACTTAACATCATCTCCATTAACTAAAATACTTTGCCTATCATTGTCATCAAACTCAATCTCATAAGTATTTTTACCTAGAAGAACTGACTTCACAGTGCAAGATATTTTTGTAGATTCAGCAAAAATATTCCCAGCCATACCACCTACTAAACATGCTAAAATTAATTTCGAAATTTTCATAATATAGTCCTCTGCTAGCACACTAAATCATAAAAAAATCACCACTATCGGCATAGTCCTTAAATAGGGACATTTATACTTTTTTATAAAATATTTGGACTACAACGACATCCCGATCAAAAGCTTCATCAACTCTACTTGTGATGTGCAATTCGTCTTAATAAAAATCTTTTTAAAATACGTTCTCACTGTACTTAAGGTAGTATTTGTTGACTGCGCAATGTCCTGAAACCTCAAACCATTTACAAATAGCTGGCAGACTTCAACTTCCCGCTTACTCAGCTGATAAAATAAATTTAACTCATGCTCAGACAGTTGAATATCGAGTTTTGCATTAGATGGATAAAACTTCAGCATCACTAGAGGACGTATCCCAAAGAATGATTTTTCTTTATCACTTGCCAATACAGAGATCATTATGGAGATTTTTTGGTGGGTATTAAATTCAAAATACACATGCTGTTCTTGTAATTCATCAACTCTAGATTGGTCATAACGAAATGCGTTTTCGATATCATACAAATACTGTAAAAATTGCTGCTGCTGAGGTGAATTAAAAACTAATTTTTGGTTCTCCATTTTTAGATATTCATACATTTGTAAAAATTGCCGAGCTGCATAATTGCAATGCACAACTTGACCTGCAAGATTCAAAAGAATGATCGGCTGTACCAGTCTATCAATCAGACCGCAACCAACGATATGATCTGCTGAAAATTCAAAATGCTGACCTTGTTTTGCAATCACATTTTGCAAATGAGGTGTCAATTGATCTAAAAATTTCAGTTCATGGTCTTGTAAAGGAAGCCGTTGTTCAGAGGTTGAAACACTCCAAAATACGCAGACATCTTCGGTATGAAACAGCGTATGCGTTGCAACATAACGGCAGTGAATCGGCAGTAGAATCTTTTGATAGAGTTCAGATTGTTGAACAAACTCTTCACTGACATGCGAATGACATTGATACCAGCCTTGTCGATCGGTTTCTAAAAACTTCCCCCAACGTGGGTCAGATTCGATCGGTAAACGCAAATATGCAAGTTCAGCATTTGCATAGTTTTCAAGCGGTAGTGGTCCTACCCCATTACTAAATGAAACCACCTGATACCGAAAATCAATCGCTTGAATATGCACATACGATGCGTTCAGCACTTGCAATAACTGCTTCGCAAAGGTTTCCCATCCATGCTTTGAGCTCGGGATTTGATAGATCAGATCATGCAATTGATCATAGTAATGATCCAGTGTCATCATGGCGCATCTTGTTAAAATTATATCTTTGTGTATTAAAGTTGAAAAAATATTCTGACAATCGAATTCTTATAGATATTTTAAATACTTAAAGGGTATTTTATGCGTATTACAGTGAAGATAAACGAAGCAATTCTTTCAATTTACGCTATTTCTATTTAGGCAACTTCTATTTATGCAATCTCCACCTGCTCCACCACTTTGCCAACATGATGATAGCTACGGTTAAAGTAAACCAAACTTTTATCACTCTTACTTTCATCATCGGCATTGTGCTGTATCGCCACAATTCGACAGATAAAAATATCATGCGTCCCTACAGCTTGCACTTGCTCGATCTCACAATCAAAACTGACCAACGCATCGTTTAACACAGGTGCGCCAGTTTCCAAAGTCGTCCATTCGCCATGTGTAAAGCGTTCTTCTGAACTCATCTTCGAAGCAAAGATATTGGAAATATGCTGATGCTGTGCGCCAAGTACATTTACCGTCAGGATTTTATTTTCTGCAAAATGGGTATGCGAACGAGCTGATTGATTCATACAGACCAATAAGGTCGGTGGCGTATCAGTGACACTACACACCGCCGATGCGGTAAAGCCATGACGATCAGCCACACCTGCCGTTGTCACCACACTGACAGCACTGCTCAATAAAGACATAGCATCTCGAAAGTCTGTTGCTTTAACCATCACGATTCCTCACGTACACAATTTACGACTCAAGCCCCCTTTGAAAAGAGGGCTAAGATAATTAACCCAAAAGCTCTTTGCGAATAATTTCCGCACCTGCACTGAGTGCATTCAGCTTGCCTCTTGCCACGGCACGTGGAAGTGGCGCCATACCACAGTTGGTTGATGGATAGAGTTTATCCGCATCAACGAATTGCAATGCTTTGCGTAAGGTATCAGCGACTTGTTCTGACGTTTCAATGATGTTGGTTGCTACGTCGATCGCACCGACCATGACTTTTTTCCCACGGATCAATTCGATCAAATCCATTGGCACACGTGAGTTTTGACATTCCAAAGATACGATGTCGATTTTCGATTGTTGTAACTTTGGAAAGGCTTCTTCATATTGACGCCATTCATTACCCAATGTTTTTTTCCAATCTGTATTTGCTTTGATGCCGTAGCCGTAGCAAATATGCACTGCGGTTTCACACTTCAATCCTTCGATGGCTCGCTCAAGTGTAGCCACACCCCAATCATTCACTTCATCAAAAAACACATTAAATGCAGGCTCATCGAACTGGATAATATCCACCCCTGCTGCTTCGAGTTCTTTGGCTTCTTCATTGAGAATTTTGGCAAATTCCCATGCCAGTTTTTCACGGCTTTTGTAGTGCGCATCATATAGCGTATCAATCATAGTCATTGGACCAGGAAGCGCCCATTTGATCGGTTGCGACGTTTGCTGACGTAAGTATTTTGCATCTTCAACAAAGACCGATTTTGGACGTGATACCGCACTGACCACGGTCGGCACACTGGCGTCATAGCGATTGCGAATACGCACCGTTTCACGCTTTTCAAAATCTACACCATCGAGGTGCTCAATAAAGGTGGTGACAAAGTGCTGACGGGTTTGCTCACCATCACTGACAATATCAATGCCTGCTTGGACTTGCTCATGTAAAGACAAACTTAGCGCATCTTGCTTTGCTTCGATTAACTCATCGCCTTGTGGCTTCCACGGTGACCAAAGTTTTTCAGGTTCTGCCAACCAAGATGGTTTCGGCAAACTGCCTGCGGTTGAAGTTGGTAATAAAATGCTCATATTTAATCTTCTATCTCTATGTTCTGTGTTGTATTGCAAAGTGCTATTTCAATATTTAGTTTCAGATCAATTAGACCGCAACCTGATCGACCTTGTAGTTCGTCGCCCATCGTTCAAGGATGTCTTGATACGGTTTAATAAAATGCGCTTCCGTCCATTTACCTTGTTCAATCGCCAAGCGACCACGCTCTTCACGATCATAGACAATACGTGTCAACGAATAATCTTGATGCTTCAAACTTGGCTTAAAGCAAAGTCCTGCCACAGAATTGGCATTGTAGATTTCAGGACGATAGATCTTTTGGAAGGTTTCCATCGTGCTAATCGTACCGATCAACTCCAATTCACTATAATCACTCAGCAGATCGCCACTGTGATAAAAAGCAAGCGGTGACACACTATCTCTCGGCATAAAGTAGCGCACCTTTAAACCCATTTTTGCAAAATATTCATCGGTCAAAGAATATTCATCCTGCTGATATTCCACACCTAATACAGGATGCACATTAGCGGTACGATGATAAGTTTTGGTATTTGAAACACTCAAGCAAATCACTGGCGATTTACTAAAGTTCGCTGCATATACATCTGAATGCACAAAAGATTTAAAAATTTTGCCATGAAGCTCACCATAGTTTTCAGGCAGACTAAACTGCGCTTGATTTTGATTGTGCGCAGGCAACAACACGCTAAAATCATAATCACGTACATAAGATGAAAAATTATTCCCCACGATACCTTCGATACGTTGATTTTTCTGACGATCAATAATCGTGGTTTGCAAGATTTCAATGGTTGGGAAAGTGTCACCTTTGCCTTCTACATCAATATCCACAGAGATAATATCTAGCTCGATAGCGTAGCGATCTGCGTCCGGATTGTCACAATGCGCTAAAGCATTGAAACGGTTATTCATCATCTGAATGGTGTTACGCAAGTTTTCTTGGCGACTTTCACCTCGTGCGAGATTGGCAAAGTTCGTGGTGATCCGTGTATTGTCCGAAGGACGATAGTCCTCATCAAAGCGGATGCGTTTGATCGAAAAGGTAAATTCTTGGCTAGGTTTATGAGTCATGATGATGTAGCCCCTTGAGAGATAAAAAGCGTATTAATCTATGACGCTATTTATACCGAAAAGCCAACATGAATGAAACCGACTTAATTTCACAAAAAGATGAAATAAATTCATGTTATGAAAGTTACAAGTCAAATTGCCAAAAATTTAGGAACGACTAGATTTCACTTAAATGATGATGTAGAGGGTTGTATAGTAGGGAGAACAATAAAGTTTTAGGCAATAAAAAAGCCTCTATAAAAAATATATTTTCTAAGACTTCATCTGAGAAAGATTATTTCGAAACGGTGGAAGTCGGCATCAAAATAATCAAGCACTGAGCATATATCACAAGCAAACATAGATTCTTGAACACACTCAATGAGAATCCAAATATTCATCTATAGTTATGTATAATTTCCTCTTCCCCAACACCTAATCTAAATCTCTCTGCATTGTGGTAACCCCAAAACTCAAATACGCTGAAATATGCTGGACCTATACCCATAGAAATAACTGAAAGTAACATTTCTCTATCTTCAGTTATCCTATATTCAAATACATGTTTTCTATCTAGTAACCATCTGACAAAATACCCTGGATACCCATCATTTTCATCTTTTGTGTACCTACGTTCAAATACAGCATAAACTCGATTTAAAGAATCATAATATTTAGAAATAATATTATTAAGCTCCCATAAGTTTTGATGTTCACTGTTTAGCGACACAATAGAGCCCTCCACTCATTCCGACTACCCTACACCTATTATCATAAAAATGGTCATTATCTCGCTCCATCTCTTTTCAGAATGGAATGCCAAACGATCGACGACCTGATTTTATCAAATCTCTTTTGCACTTCATTTGATAATTTAAGCAATAAAAAAAGCCTTTGCAATATATACAAAGGCTTTTCAAATTTGGCGGAAGCGGTGAGATTCGAACTCACGGAGGACTCACACCCTCGTCGGTTTTCAAGACCGGTGCATTAAACCGCTCTGCCACGCTTCCATGTGCGCAAGGATACAAAGCATTGATGCTTTATACAAGTGAATTTCTAGACTTTTCTACGTTTAAACCATTGACTGCATAATCCGTAAACAATATACCGTCTAATGTTTTTAAAACTTCTTCTTTCAATTGCTTTTAAATCTTTGCAGCCACTTCAGCGCCGTCACGAATCGCACGCTTTGCGTCGAGCTCGGCCGCAAGTTTTGCACCGCCAATGATGTGATACTTAGCAAGATGCTTTTCACCCTCTTGAGGATAGAGCGCCTTGACAGACTCTTGCCCTGCACAAACCACAATCGTATCGACACGAAGTAATTGCTCGACGCCATTCGCTTCAATCCACAGCCCTTCATCAGTCACAGCTTTATATTGTACGCCACGCATCATTTTTACATTATGCTTTTTCAGTTGTGCACGGTGTACCCAACCTGATGTTTTGCCTAAACCAATCCCTAGCGGTGTAGTTTTACGTTGTAGCAAGAAAATCTCACGGATTGGCGTTTCAACCTCAGCACGAACCAAACCACCTTCCGAATCATAGTTTGCATGTGGATCAACGCCCCACTCTTTACGCCACTCATCGAGTGGTTGCGGTTGTGGTTGATGCGGTGGTTTAAGCAAATATTCACTGACATCAAAGCCAATCCCACCTGCACCAATCACTGCAACACGATTACCGACTTTTGCGCCTTTTAGGACTTCGGCATAAGACAATACTTTTGGTGAATCAGCACCGTCGATTTTCAGCTGACGTGGTACAACACCAGTTGCCACGATCACTTCTTCAAAACCTTCACGTTCAAGTTGTTCACGATTGATTTGGGTATTCAGTCGGACATCGACACCTGTTTTTTCCAATTGCACTTTGAAATAACGAATGGTTTCGTGGAATTCTTCTTTACCCGGAACGACTTTTGCCAAGTTAAATTGACCACCAATATCACTATTCGCTTCAAACAAAGTCACTTGATGTCCACGCTGTGCAGCAACAGTTGCCGCAGACATGCCTGCGACACCACCACCGACCACAGCAACACGTTTTGGTTTCTTAGTTTTGATATAGACCAATTCTGTTTCGTGACACGCTTGTGGATTGACTAGACAAGATGCACGTTTATTTTGGAAAGTATGGTCTAAGCAGGCTTGGTTACAGGCGATACAAGTATTGATCTCATTAACACGATTTTCTGCGGTTTTGTTCACCCAATACGGATCAGCTAAGAATGGTCGAGCCATTTGAATCATATCCGCTTGCCCATCTGCCAAGATTTGCTCAGCAGTTTCAGGCATATTGATACGATTCGATGCAATCACAGGGATGGATACGTGTTGTTTTACTTCCGCCGTAACATTAACAAAAGCTGCACGAGGTACTGAGGTGACAATCGTTGGAATACGTGCTTCATGCCACCCGATACCAGTATTCAGCAAAGTCACACCTGCTTGTTCAAGCGCTTTGGCAACGATGATCACTTCTTCCATCGTGTTACCATCTTGAACCAAATCAATCATCGACAGACGGAAGCAGATAATAAACTTCTCACCGACTTTGGCACGGATTGCTTTAACTAACTCCACCGCAAAACGCATACGCCCTTCGATGTCACCGCCCCAACGATCATCACGTTGATTGACATGACGGCTAAGGAACTGGTTAATCAAATAACCTTCTGAGCCCATGATTTCTACGCCATCATAGCCAGATTTCTTAGCAAGATTGGCACAACGGGCATAATCATCAATGGTACTAAGAATTTGCCTATCGCTGAGTCCACGTGGCTTAAATGGTGAAATTGGCGATTTAATCGGACTGGATGACACCACAAACGGCTGATAACCATAACGCCCTGAGTGCAGAATTTGCATCAAAATCTTTGCGCCATGCTTATGCACTGCATGCGTTACGATACGATGATTGATCACATCACCCCATGTGTTCATCGTACCACCCGCAGGCAGCAACCAACCTTGACGGTTTGGCGAGATACCACCTGTGATAATCAGCCCTACACCACCTTTAGCACGTTCTGCAAAATATGCTGCTAGCTTTGGATAATTATAAAAACGATCTTCCAAACCGCTGTGCATTGAACCCATCACAGTACGGTTACGAATCGTGGTAAAGCCCAAATCCAAAGGCTGTAAAACGTGTTGATAGCTAGTCATGGGTGAATTCCTACTTTGGCTGTCGTGTTGGTGTTGTCGTATTCGGGCTGTCTACTCAGCTGTCCTGCTTTGCTTTTTGCTTAGCTGATTTAGTTACCTGCCGTTTTCATCATCAAGATTGAAAAAAGCAGTGTAATCTAAATTGATCAATTTAAATACGTTGAACATAAAGCAATTCAAACGGATAAAAATCAGCAAATTTACATTTATGCACTTTGTTGCATAGATTATATAATAATTTAAGTATTTTGCGTGGTCAAGTGAATGGCATTAGCGACGACGTACGGTGTCAACTTGGCAAGCACGCTTAGTTTTGCAGTTGAAATATGCCGATAACATCAGAATTTATGTGATAAAAACAGCAATCTACGATGATTTTGCGCTAAAATAAGCAAGAATTTTACAAACTCAAAATTTAGCGCATTCCAAATACATCCAAGATTTAGAATCGCTCGAATATATGCTCTCCTGTTACGCTACCCACGACTTAATTGCATCAAGGCTTTTTCAAACTTTATCCTTCTAAAACTGGATAATAGATTTGAATTTTGATTGAAAAGCCACATTAAGGTAGTGATCTCAAAAAATGATTTAGGTATTTTATGTTTGCTTGGTTTGAAAGACTGGTTAATCCCTACCCGACGGAAAATCTCAATACACCATTACCTAAGACATTTTTTGCTTTTGTCTGGCAGGCGACGAAAGGCGTTCGACCTTATTTATTACTACTTATTTTGTGTACAGCTGCAACCGCTGCTTTTGAAGTGGTCTTTTTTACCTATATCGGTAAATTGGTCGATTGGATCAGCCAAAGTTCACCTGAATCATTTCTTGCAGATCATCAGCAAAATTTAATGCTATTGGTTGCGGTTTTATTTGCCAATGTCTTTTTCGCCAGTTTTCAGTCGATCATCAAACACCAAGTTTTATTTAGTAATTTTCCAATGCGTATGCGTTGGCGTTTTCACAATTTGCTTTTGGGTCAAAGCTTAGACTTTTTCCATAATGATTTTGCAGGACGACTGTCGGCAAAAGTCATGCAGACTGCACTTGCGGTACGTGAGTTTTGGATAATCTTGGGCGATATGCTTGCCTACGTCCTGATTTACTTTATCAGTATCAATATCGTACTGGGTTCGATCTCGCCATTATTGGTTTTACCTCTGCTCATTTGGCTCGCTTTATTTGTACTGATTGCCAGTTATTTTATTCCACGTTTGGGGAAAGTGTCTGCCGAACAAGCCAATGCACGTGCCGAAATGACAGGTCGTATCACCGATGCCTATACCAATATTCAAACGGTAAAGCTCTTTGCTCATGCAGGTCGTGAGAGCATCTACGCCAAACGCTCAATGCAGGACTTTATGGTCACTGTGTATAAGCAAATGCGCTTGGGTGTGAAATATCAGATTTCCATCAACGTACTCAGTGCATTTCTATATATCAGTGTGATTGGCACATCGCTGTATCTTTGGATGAATGGTGAAGCTGCGCTTGGCGTGATTGCAGCGTCAACAGCGATGGTACTGAAACTCGATAGCTTGTCTGAATTTTTGATGTGGAACGTCACACAACTTTTTGAAAATGTCGGCACAATCCAAGACGGTATGCACACCATGGGCAAACCGATTGCGATTCAAGACAAGGCTGATGCCAAAACTTTAGCAGTTGATCATGGTCGCATTCAATTTAAAGATGTGAATTTTGCCTATACCGATCACAATGTCTTAGACCATTTCAACCTTGATATTAAAGCAGGTGAAAAAATTGGTATCGTTGGACGTTCAGGCGCAGGTAAATCAACACTGATTCAATTGTTATTGCATTTTTACCGTGTGAATGATGGGAAAGTTTTAATTGATGGACAAAACATCCAAGACGTGACGCAGGACAGCTTACGTAAAAATATTGCTTTAGTCACTCAAGACACATCCTTACTGCATCGTACTGTACTTGAAAACATCAAATATGGTCGTCCCGAAGCCACTGATGCCGAAGTGCAAGAAGCGCTTGCCAAAGCACAAGCCAGTGACTTTATCCCGCAGTTGGTCGATATGAAAGGTCGCAAAGGTTTAGATGCCTATGTCGGTGAACGTGGTGTGAAACTCTCAGGGGGTCAACGTCAGCGTATTGCCATTGCCCGTGTATTCTTAAAAGATGCACCAATTTTGATTTTGGATGAAGCAACCAGTGCACTAGATTCAGAAGTTGAAGCGGCGATTCAAGAAAGCTTGGAGCACTTAATGGAAGGTAAAACCGTGATTGCGATTGCACATCGACTGTCGACGATTGCCAAAATGGATCGCCTGATCGTACTGGATCAAGGGCGCATCATCGAGCAAGGTTCTCATGATGAACTGATTCATCAAAATGGGCTGTACGCACAGCTTTGGGCACGTCAGAGTGGTGGTTTTATTAATATGGATGCGCATCAAGAAGATGGCCAGATAACCGTCGATAAAAAGACTAACGCCTCGATTTAATTGCTAAGCTAAGTTACATAGCTGGTTGAATAGCTGAATGACATTTTTCACCCATTGATGTCGGCATTTCAGCTATTGAAATGCGAATCTTGTTGTTAGACAATTTTTAAGATTGGTAATATCGCTTCATGGCATGATGCCAAACGAATTAAAATTTAGCATCTGCTGCTAAGCGATTAAAAAATCATTTCGTCAAGATGGCGAAATGACTGTGTGATAAGGATATTGGCATGACGACAATGCACCAAGATCAAGGTATTCCAGGTGTATATGGCTTGTTATTACTCGATGTGGTTTCACGTTGGGGCTACAACGATACGGTATTTTTTGAGCCTTTCGGACTAACTAGCGAACAACTGGCACATCCCGATACACGTATGCCTGTTGAAGTCGCCAATGAACTAATCAAACGCGCTCATGCCTTGACTGGAGAGCCAAGTCTTGGCTTTCATCTCGGTACGCAGATGCGTATTTCCATTCATGGCTTTATTGGCTATGCCATCATGACCGCTGAAAATGCCACCGAAGCCTTAGTCCTTGCCTCTCGCTTTATTCAGCTACGTATGCCCTTTTTACAGCTGTATTTTTCTACTTTTACAGACAAAGCCACTATTGAGCTGAAGTGTAATATCGAACTACAACCACTTCGTAACGAAATTATCATGGCACTGACCATTGGCATTTTGACCATGGGACAAGCTTTGACAGGTCAAGAGTTGCGTGGTGAGATTGATTTTGATTTTGAGCAACCAGAAGGCTTTGAGCGTTATAAAAATTTAATCAATTCAACCTTTCGTTTTAATCAACCACATCTCTTGGCAAGCTTTGATAAAAACTATTTGGGCTTAAATATGGTGCACGCCGACCCAATCTCTAGCCAAGTGGCGATTAACCACTGCGAAACAGAGCTTTCTGCTCTGGGTGAACGCCGTCGTCTTTCCATGAAAGTGCGTGACATTTTGACTGAGCATGAACAACACCTCGGTATCGAAGCGGTCGCAGAAAAATTGTTTATGTCTGATCGGACATTAAAGCGCCAACTTGCCACCGAAGGGACATCATTCTCAACCATCGTTGATGAAGTACGCTATCGCCGTGCCACGGCGCTGTTGTCACGTACGGACTATAGTTTAGAACAGATTTCTGATGAGCTTGGATATTCGGATGTTGCGAATTTTAGCCGTGCATTTAAGCGCTGGAGTGGTCGTAGCCCCAGTAACTGGCGTAAAGATCCGTATTTATAATTGGTTGATCTGTAGCTGTATGAATTTTTCATTTAAATTGTGATCACCATTAAGCTTTATGATTTGCTTTTTTTGCCAAACACGGTATAACTCTGCTCTAAGCGACAACCAAACTTTTATTTGATTTATTTTTTTGATTAAAATTGAAGGGAACACTATGAATCACCCAGAAGATTTACGTTATGCAAGCACACATGAATGGGTTCGTATAGAGGGTGACATTGTCATTACAGGTATCAGCGATCATGCGCAAGATGCTTTGGGTGATTTGGTCTATGTAGAAGCGCCTGAAGTTGGCGATACTGTCACTGCAGGCGAGCAAGCAGGCATCGTTGAATCGGTCAAGACTGCATCGGATATTCATGCACCTGTGTCAGGTGAAGTGATCGAAGTCAATACTGCCCTCGAAGATGATCCTGAAATCGTCAATGAAGACCCATATGGCAAAGGTTGGATTTATAAGATCAAAGCAGACAATATTGCGGATGTTGAAGCTTTGCTAAGTAGTGCAGATTATGAGGCGGGATTGTAAATTCGTAGCTCCTAGACGAGTCTGATCGTTTCACGAGTAATAAAAAACACGTTGTCGAATAACAACGTGTTTTTTTTAATTTTAATTTCTAAAATATAAACTTACGCTTAATGGACAAAATTAATGATTTTTTATGGCAATTACTGGCTTAGTAAGCTTTTGTTTTCTTTGAGTTACTAGCCCGTGATATGACAGTGCATTTGTGAATTTAATAGACTAAAAAGGCTTTCCTGCTTGTTCGTGGCATTTTGTATTCGTACGAGCTCTAAAAGAAATTCCATCACTCATTAGCTGATACAGTTTTTGCCATCCCGTATTACTTTCTAACATGCTTTGATGCATCTTCAGTATATGCTGATCCTTGCGTACAGCTGGTCCTGTTTGGTTATCAATTGCCCTGCCATACTTTAACTTTTCTGCAGTAGCATCAATAAGTGGTAACAGCAAATCTACATCGACCTTTTTTTCATCTAAAATTTGCTGAGCAATGTCATAGCAATAATTACTGAAGTTACATGCAAATACTGCGGCTAAATGCAACGACAAACGTTGCGCTGAATCGTATTGATATACTTTCGGGCTAAAGATTTCAGCCAATACTTTTAATTTTCCCAAAGAATCAACTGATTTTGCTTCAATAAAAATCGGTGTGTTTTGCCAATCTATTTTTTGATCAAAACTAAATGTTTGCAATGGATAAAACACGCCTGAATTCAATCCAAAGTCAGTTAAAACTTGAAGTGCTGTACTTCCCGATGTATGTGCAACTAAGCCTTGATATTGGTTTTGGGAAAGTTGTTGAGCAATTTCTGTAATTGCTGAATCACTGACGCAAATCAAGACAATATCTGAATCGCAAATTTGCGCTAAATCATCAATACCTTTCGCATTGATTTGATTTGCAAAAGCCTGTGCTTTTTGCAAACTCCGATTAAAGACATTTTGAATTTCTTGATTTTGCTGATACAAATGGTGTGCAAGATGGGTTGCAACACGACCTGTTCCAATAATAGAAATTGTGAGTTGCTCTTGATCCGTCATTCTTTTCTCAAATCTTGTCAGCAAATTTTAACCACTTGGTTTAATAAGGCATTTTTTAATCAGTTCTTAATAATCAATTCTTAATAGTATTGCCGCTTATATTTGGCATGTAAAAATGCAGGGATTAAACCTGTTAGCGCAGCACGAATATCTTCACGCTCATTGATCAATTGATGTGAACCTTCCTCCAAGATCAATGAAGTTTGCAAACGAAATTTTCGACGAATAAATTCATGGTTATAACGCCAATCTACAGTTTGATCGAGCGCACCTTGCGCAAGCCACACTGGTATACGGCACGGTGGTCGGGCTTCCATCAAAGGCATCCATTTTGACAATGCCAATATCCAATCCATGCTCATTGCACGAGGTTGCAATGGGTCTTGTAATCGAACAAAACGCAGAAATTCAGGGTTATGATTATTGCGTTTAAACTTACGAGGCACTTGGCGTCGAATCCGTCGAACGATACCCAACCCAACCGAGTTGTGCCACCAAGAACTTTTTGCAGGGCGGATCAATGGGGATAATAACAATACACGATCCACTAAAGGTTGTTGTCGATTTTCGGCGTATTCCAATAAATGATGCATCCAAATCGCGCCACCTGTACTTTGTCCAATGCCATGCCACGGCTTAGGTAGGGATTTTGCGCCTTCAACGACTTCGGCAATACCGTGTAGCACTTTTTGATAATCATCAAAATCTTCTATACCCGCCACAGTCCCATTACTCAGTCCATGACCAGGTAAATCAAAAGCCAATACGCTAAAACCTTGCTCCAAAATTTCTTTAATAATTGGCTGATAAATCCCGCTGTGTTCAAGATAACCATGTACCAACCAGACAGAGCCTTTTACTTCAGCTTGTTCATCTTCAGCAAATTTTGGTTCATAAACTTGCACATGAATACGATATTGATCAACTTCAACCACACCTTGCCAATGATAGCTATTCAGTTGATCAAGTGCATAAAGCCGTTGATAGCCTTCAAGCATTGGGTTGAGCAAAGTTGGCTCTGATAAATCCAAATGATTCAGTGCTTTTGGCGTTTCGATTGGATCGGGAATTGGTAAATCAGTTGCGCTGAGTAACGCAGGATTCATAAATGGAATATTCGCCATAATTAAGGAATCTCTCGGCAGTTACTTTCACCAAACCATACATCACGCATGGTGGCAAGGATTTCATAGGTTGCACGGCGACTGTGCATTAGATTTTGTTTGCTTGGTTGCCACTCAGTCAACGTATTTGGTAATGGCGCAATCACAGGAATTGTCGCAATGCCATTGATCGCAAATAATCGCTTTGCTCTCGCCATATGATAAGCATCGGTCACTAAAAACACGGTCGGCGCACCACCTTGCTTTTGTAATAATAATGAGCTGAATCGGGTATTTTCACAGGTATTCATACTACGGTTTTCTAGGAATTGCGCATGAATCTGATGTTGTTCGAGCCACTTCTGCATATAAGGTGCTTCCACACCACTGAGAACAATCGGCAAATTGTGGCTTTGATAGACTTCCACAGCTTGTTCTAATCGCTTTTTGGTATACGCATTAACGACAATTTCACCTTTCTTCTTGCCACTAGTCAAGCCACCACCGAGAATCACGATAGCATGCGGTTGATGTGCAGGACGTTGAAAAATAAATGGTGCTCGAACTTGTGTGGCTTCAGACGAAGTGTTTTCAAGTTGAATTTTGGCAGAAGTATCCGTTAAAAATTGACGATACTGCTCAAACAATGGTTGATTTTCATCACTAATGACATCTTCAAACAAAGCTTCAATATCTATTTCTACTTCGCTATCGTCATCTACGCTATTTTCAATATTATTCGAAACGGAAGCCTGATTCTGATCTTGCTCTATATTGGCTTTCAACTCATTGTCAGAAAAAACTTGAAGTTGGTAGTCCAGTTCATCTTGTTTTTGCTCTGCAATCATTTTCAACAATAAGTTGTAGCGTTGCTGTATTTGCAAAAACTTGGACGCATCATTCTGATCTAAGCTTTGATTCACTTCGGCAAGATAAGCTTGTCGTGCGACCCATTCTTTCGAACCAGGCTCAAGCTCATTTTCAGCACTGAGCTGTCCGTTCTTTTGGCTTTCAGCTGCCACTGGATCAACTTCTTGACTAACAAAGCGATCCAACAGCCACAAGCCACTTTTGGCATAATATGGGCTATAAACAAAAGCAATAAGCAAAATGAGGATGACCGACAAACCAATCACCCAATACATCATACTTTTTAGCTTCGCTAGTTTTACCATAGATTCCTATTTATCGTGCTTCAAAAGGTTTCATGCAAATCGATCATTGATTATGTGCTTGGATTGTACCATCTTCACCCAATAATACGGGTTCAGGCTCAAGACGAATAGCAAATCTTTGATAGATATCGTGTTGAATGTGTTGATAAGTGTTCTTTACATCCTGTTGATCGGCGATTGCATAATTCACTAGAACCAATGCCTGACGCTCAAACATACCCACCGAACCAAGCCGTTTCCCCTTCCAACCTGCTTGCTCAATGAGCCAACCCGCTGCGACTTTGATCGATGTATCAACTTGATCTGCTAATTTATAATGTGGGGCATTCGGGTGCTTCTTAATAAACTCGGCAAACTGTGTTGCATCCAAAACTGGATTTTTAAAAAAACTGCCTGTATTTGGAAATTCTTTTGGATCAGGGAGTTTCGCTTGGCGAATCGCTACAATCGCATCAAATAATTTTTTTGGTGTTGGCGCATCACCAACTCGCTGCCCCACATCAGCATAATTTAGTTTCAGTTCTGCTTTTTTTAATAGTCGAAAACTGACCGCATAAACGATATATCGCCCTGCATTGCGTTTAAACAGACTATCTCGATAAGCAAATTGGCACTCATCTGCGTGGAAAATGACATGGCATTTTTGCACTAAGTCATAGGCAAAAATTTGTTCTATAAACTCGCCGACTTCAACGCCATAGGCGCCAATATTTTGAATCGGCGATGCGCCAACACAACCTGGAATCAATGCTAAATTTTCGAGTCCATGATAGCCATTTTCACAACACCACTTTACAAATTCGTGCCAATTTTCACCTGCCTGGACTTTGAGTAGCACTGTATTTTCATTATCTTCAACAATTTCTTTCCCCATGTTTTGCACATGCACAGTTAAGGTCTGCATCTGTGCAGGCAGCACAATATTACTACCTCCAGACAACACAAAGATGGATAATTTTTCTGTTTCGGCAAATTCAACAATCGCTTCGATTTGATCAATATCAGTCATTGCAAAGTAATGACTACTTTGCGACTGTAACGCCAGTGTATTGTGTGGGCTTAAATCAACATTGTGCTGTATGTTTAGATTGATGTTGTTGTGAGTAGCTGTCACGAATTTTCCAAATGATGTTCTATGAAGTTTGATGTCTGCAATACAAATCGTATATTAGCCGATATTTTGCGATTGCCAATATTGCACCCATGCCCGACTGCTCGACTCACACTGTGCAATCACTCGCTCAAATCCATCTTCACCACCGTAGTATGGATCGGGTAAAGATTGCTTTGGATAGCTTGCATCATGTTCACTCATCATCGCAACTTTTGAATTGACTTGATCTAATTGCGCTTTCAATTTCAAAATATCAGCATAATTCTCATGATCCATTGCCAAAATGAGATCAAAATCTTGAAAATCAGCCAATTGTAATTGTCTTGCCCGCAAACGACTTAAATCATAACCATGTGCAAGTGCATGACGTTGACTGCGTGAATCAGGTGCCTTGTTTGGATGATAATTGCTGGTGCCTGCCGAATCAACTTGTATATTTAATCCTGCACGCAAAGCCTGTTGTTGCAGTATCACCTCTGCGGTGGGTGAGCGACAAATATTGCCTAAACACACGCACAGCACTTTGAATGGCTGTGTTATTTGCGATGGTTGGTCTTGTCGTTTATTAAAGTTTTGATCTGCTGTGTTCGACATGAGAATCCAAGTTTTAGCCTGATGTTCAACTAGAGTGTAAAGATTTCACATGCTACATTACCGAAACCATGGAGTATACATAAGATTTAGGATAAAGCATGTCAGGATTTGTTTTTCAAACAGTTTCAAATTTGATCGTTGGGATTGATAGTTTATCTCAAATGAATGAAGAATGTCGCAGGCTCAATATGCGCAATATCATGGTCGTGACCGATCATGGTCTAGTTGCGCAAGGCATTGCCAAGCAAGTGACTGACCAGATTCAAACCAATTATCAGCTCTATACTGATGTGCAAGCCGATCCGCCTGAGCATGTGGTGTTGTCTGCTGTTGAATTTGCCAAACAATCCAAAGTCGATGGTGTTATCGGATTAGGTGGTGGTAGTGCGATGGATGTCGCCAAGCTCATTGCTGTACTTGCCCATCCAAAACAATCACAGTCATTACAAAGCATGTATGGTGTCAATCAAGTCCAAGCACCTCGTCTACCCTTAATTCAGATTCCAACCACTGCAGGTACTGGCTCTGAAGTAACTCCGATCGCAATTGTCACCACTGGCGAAACAACAAAATCTGGTGTGGTGTCACCAATTCTCTATGCAGATACTGCCATCCTCGATGCAAGCTTAACTGTAAACCTCCCTACGCACATTACGGCAGCAACAGGTATTGATGCGATGGTACATGCCATCGAATCTTACACCTCAAAACATAAGAAAAATCCCTATTCCGATCTACTCGCCATTCAGGCGCTAAAATTGCTCAATCAAGCCTTGCCAGTGGCACTGAAATTTCCACAAGATTTAGAAGCGCGCCAGCAAATGCTGTTTGGTGCGATGCTTGCAGGTCAAGCTTTTGCCAATGCACCTGTCGCTGCTGTACATGCGCTTGCTTATCCGCTAGGTGGGCATTGTCACCTTTCTCATGGGCATAGTAATGCCCTAGTTTTGTGTGAGGTTTTGAAGTTTAATGCGCCAGTGACAGAAACACTGTATGCAGAACTTATGCAAGCAATCAATCCAAATGCCAAAGGCTCAACATCTGAACTTTGCCAACAATTTATTAATCACATGCAAAATATCTGTGCACAAAGTGGTTTGAAATTAAAACTCTCTGAACTGGATATTGCCGAAGATTTATTAGATACACTTGCGCACGATGCGATGTTGCAAACCCGATTGTTGCAAAATAATCCACGTGAACTTAGCGAAACCGATGCTTTAGCGATTTATCACGCTGTGTTTTAAACGACTGCTTAAAATATATGGTGTTCAAAATCTTTCTCGAAAAGACATGCGTAGAGCTTGACATTAAACCATGTTACTATCTTTTAAGTAGTAAACAATCAAGGTAGAAAAGGCGAATATCATACTATGAGCAAAAAAATCGTGAATGACACCTGCCCCGTTGCACGCAGTCTATCTGTCTTTGGCGACACGTGGAGTATCCTGATCCTGCGTGATGCGCATGCAGGGTTTACACGTTTTGATCAATTTCGTAAGCGTTTGAACATTGCCCCGACGATGCTCACCAAACGCCTCAATGATTTGGTGGAAGATGGTTTGTTGACTAAATGTCGCTACTCAGACAATCCACCTCGTGAAGAATATTTACTCACCCAAGCAGGACGAGATTTTTTACCGATTCTATTTGTGATTGCGGATTGGGGAAGTAAACATGTACCACATCAAAACCCTGATCTCATGGCTCAGTTTTATGATGAAAAACAAGGTACAGCGATCGAGCCTGTGGTGATTGATCAACAAACTGGCGCAAAGATTGGTACGCGCAAAATTTTCATCAAACAAGGAAGGGTTTCCCAAAGTGCTGAAAAGCAACTCACGGAAAAAACGGATGCCTAATAATCGTTATGTGTTGCCTTGTCCGATTACCCTACAAAAACGTCTTCAAAGTAATGACTCTACTAAATGCATGATTTTTTAGATAGTTTTTCCACAAGAGAAATTGCAATTTCGATTTGGCTTATTATTACTTTTATTACCTGTCTATTCAGCAAAAATATAAGGCAATCTTTGGGAGAGGTTTTCAAAGCTCTATTTGCTTGGAAAATTTCAGCTTCATTATTCGCTTTTTATTTACACACTTCATTTTATATTTTTCTTCTTTATAAACTTGGATTTTGGAATATATCACTTCTAAAAGACACGATTATTTGGAGTTTAAGTTTTGGCTTTGTATCATTAATGAATATTAATAAAGTTGATGATACGAAATATTTTAAGAATGTATTTTTAGATGCCATAAAATGGACTATAGCAATTGAGTTTATCATTAATTTCTTTACATTCAGCTTGATAAAAGAAATTATTTTAGTACCAACAATTGTTTTATCTACTACACTGCAAGCTTTTGCATCTTTAGACCCAAAACATAAGCAAGTAGAAAATTTGTTTAAAAATCTACTTATGTACTTTTTAATATTTATATTTTTATTCTCCCTTTTTAAAACAATCGAAAAGTATCATGATGTTTTTACAATTGAAAGTTTAAAAATTTTCTTATTACCAGTTATCCTGACGATAACCTTTTTACCATTTATGTATTTATATAATTTATTTGTAAAATATGAGATTCTTTGGGTAAGACTAAACTTTATGATTAAAAATGATACTGAAAGAAATAGAGTTAAGCGACATATTTTAATAATAGCAAATTTCGACATAAATAAATTAGTAAATATTTCCAAGAATATCGCTAAACCGATAAATGTGTATAACGACTTTTCTAGAAATATGATTAAACATATCAGCAAAGAACAATACATTGGGTATGACGAATAAGAAAAACAGCGCACAACTGGTATACCTACAAGAGTGGCTACATCTCTAAACTCAGCGACTGTACTTTTCTTGTCGCCTAAAAAGGGGAAGCAAAGCCGTTGTTAAGTTTTGTAAAACAGCGTTATTGTCATCAAAATGTCAAGTTGGCTCCCTAATATAGGTTTCACAACTTGATAACAATAATTTTGATCTAAGATCATGAGTAAACACATCAACGCATAAAAATAACAATTGAATAAACCGAAGGATTGACAACAATCCAAAGGATGAGAGCGCAGACAGAACTAAAACGAAATTGAAACCAATCAACTTTTGAAGCTGAGTTGATTGGTTTTTTTATTTCTATATTTGTTCGATATTTCAAAACATGAAAATAAAAAGCACCACTGATGTGATGCTTTCCAAGATATGTAAAATATCTAACTAGAATATCTAAAATCTAAGTGATTTAAATTTTTGAAAATTAGCCCAAGAATGCAGTGTACATCCAAACTAATTTTTCTTGCTCTTGCACATATTCAGTCACTAGATCCGCTGAACCTTGATCGTCCACACCTTCGGCTGCTTCGGCAACCGTACGTTGCTCTTCGATCAAAGCTTGCAGACCAGACACTAAGCCTTTCACACATGCTTTTCCATCGTGAACATTTTTATCTTCTTTAATCGATGCATTTTCAGAGAAATCTGAATACGCATGCAGTGGCACACCGCCAAGCGTCAAAATACGTTCTGCAATTTCATCAATTTGAAGCTGTAAATCTGTATAAAGCTCTTCAAATTTTTCATGTAGAGAGAAAAAGTGCTCGCCTTTCACATTCCAGTGATAGCCACGCACGTTAATATAAAAAATATGATAGCTAGATAAAAGGTTATTTAATTTTTTAATAATTTCTGTCATGTCTTTTTTTTCAAGACCGATTTGATTGGTGTTTGCCATGTGATTTCTCTTCCTCTAATCAAAAAAATTTAATTTAAAAATTTTTGATATATTCAGTGCAAACTCAGCGTTTCTTTTGCAAATCTAAAGTTGCAAAACTAAAAAGCACTCAACAGATCATCAACTTATACAAACTATACTAACAAACCCAAATGTAAGGTGTGTGTCAATTGACAGCGGTTTATTTTCAAATTGTTAATATATCTTTTAAAAGAATTAACTATGTCAGTAAATGTAGCGTAGAAGCACATATTGCTCAAAATGACAGCATCAAAACTGCTTTTGGTACATCATTTTTCCAGTCATTGCGAAGTGTTGGCAAATAAAAATTCGCACCAATTTCAACCAACTCTGTATCTAGATAACTATGCATCGCAAGTAAGAATACGAAGTCATCATATAATTGATTCAGTCGGTTTTGCTGTTGTTGAAAGTTTTTACGTGCTTGCTGTGCTTTTTTTACCAACTGATTGGCAAAATCACGATCTTTTAGCTTCGTAAGCGCCGTCAATCGAAACTCAACTGTTGCCCATTCCTGTATCAACCGCTGAAACATCTGATAATCTTTATGTGTACTTTCCCACGTAATATCCTCAACTTGCTCATCACTTTCAGGCAAAATTGGTAGAAGCAAATCCATTGTACTTGGGAAAATTTTCTTAAAATTCATCATAAATTTGATCGAATCACCACCCGGATAATCTTTAAATTCAACCGTTTCACGACGATCTGTCAAGAAAATAACAAACATAAAATGACTCAAATAATCAAAGTCGCCTATTGTAGTGTGTCTGAAGAATATTGACTACCTAAAAACTCAAGACAGCAACTCAAGACTACAGCGCCAAACAACAACGCAAGATTGCAACGTAAAATGCTTTTGACATTAGAAATAAATTATTGACAATACACGACATTACTTCTGTCATTTTTTGCCAATCCACTGCAAGGAATACAATTGTATAAAAATGACACAATGTCAAAATTTGAACAATTGTTTCAATAAAAAATACTATTTTTTAAGAATTAGTAAGTAGATGAAATTTATGCAAGCAATTGTACAGAATTAATTGATAATTAAATCTAAATATTTATTTTAGTATTGTCGTATTTTGCAATTTTGATGAATAAATAAGCTTGCTATACTCTTTTCACAACAGAATAGAAGAACAAAGTGATTTATTTCCTCCAGAGCAAAGCTAGTGATCTTAGCCGATGATCACTAGCTTTATTTTTGCCTATTGGTTTTTTGGTTTTCGGTAAAGCCTTACATTTTTTCTTGTATGATTGTCAAAGCTTGCGCAAAAAGTTGTTCTGCACACTGTGAAGCATCAAGGCGAATAATGCGTTGTGGATTTTGTTCAGCCAATTGACGATAGCTCTCTTGAATCCGTTGAAAAAACGCCATCTTTTCTTGTTCAAAACGATCGAGTGCACCACGATTCTTCGCACGTTGCATACCCTGTTCTACAGGCAAATCAAGCCAAAAGGTCAAATCAGGCATTTTTGCGACAAAGGTATTGGTTAAGAGATCAATTTGCGCTTTATCCATTCCACGTCCGCCATGTTGATAGGCAACACTGGCATCGACAAAACGATCACATAGCACGATTTTATTTTCAGACAATGCAGGTAAAATTACTTGATCTAGATGTTGCGCACGTGCTGCATAGATGAGGAGTAATTCTGTCGCATGACTCATCTGTTCTTGCTGAGTCGCATCTTGCTGTGGCGCTAACAGCAATTCACGAATCTGCTCTGCAAGTGGTGTACCACCCGGTTCACGTGTTAATACAACATCATGCTCAGCACTTAACGCCTTGTTTAAACTGGCAATCAGTGTGCTTTTACCAACGCCTTCTGTGCCCTCAAAACTAATAAACATGGTTATTCCTTTTTAAGTTTATGCTTTTATAGTCAAAGCAGTTTATTCCTGATACAAGGCAACCGAATGAAGATGTACATACCGTACTTTGAATGAGGTTAACGCAGTAGCAGAATAAAATGCGACGACTATTATCATTGATTACGATTTTTTCGCAGTTGCGCTAGATAGTCTTTCACTGCTTGATTATGCTCATCCAAAGTATTGCTAAACTTATGCCCACCATCACCTGTCGCCACAAAATAGATCGCTTTGCCATCATCAGGATGCAAGACTGCATGAATCGACTTTTGACTCGGCAAGGCTATCGGTGTCGGCGGTAGGCCATTGATGGTATAGGTATTATATGGCGTTGGCGTAGTTAAATCACTGCGACGAATGTTGCCCTTGTAGCGATCGCCCATGCCATAGATCACGGTGGGATCAGTTTGCAGGCGCATGCCGATATTTAAACGACGTACGAATACGCCTGACACTTGCTCAAGCTCTGCATCAATCGACGTTTCTTTCTCTACGATCGATGCCATGATTAACGCTTCATAAGCGTTGTTATAAGGTAAATCTGCGTTACGTTTTTCCCATTCTTCTGCCAAAATTTTCTGCTGACGTTGATACAAATCTTTCAAAATCGTGATGTCCGTTTCACCTTTGGCATAAAAATAGGTATCAGGCGCAAATAAGCCTTCTGGGTGGGATTCGGTTGCACCAATGGCTTTTAAAATCTCCACATCTGACTGAGCAAGCACGGTATTTTTAACATATTGATTGTTCTGTAGTTGTTGTTTCAGTTGCTTAAATGTCGTCCCTTCGATCACCAAAATACGGCTCATTTGTGCATTTTCAGCGTTGCTTACCATGCTTAAAACAGAGGCAATCGAATCACCTTGATGCACTTCATAGACACCAGCTTTCATCGTATCGTTAATGACGAAGCGTTGATAAAGTTTCAGTACGATTGGAAATTTAACTTGATCGTTATCATCTAATTGGTCAATAAACTTAGAATAGGTCTGCCCTTTTTCGATCGACAGCATCTGTACTTTTTTATCCGTATGATAATCTTTCCAAAGACTCTGTGATAAAACATAAGCACAGCATAGCAATCCAATTACAAAAACCGTAGCGATGAGTTTTGGAAATTTTCGATTAAAAAACTTAGGTTTCTGTTTTGCCGATTTTTTCGAAGTTGCAGACTTTCGTTGCGTTTGCTTTGCCATAAAAAATACTTAATAAAAGAATGTGAAGATTTAAACTTCTTTATCGCTCATATTCAAGCAGAGTGCTGTAATGAAAGCGTGAACACCTTAACTCAAATCGGATAATTGCAACTGCTGAAATAGGCTTTCACAAACAGCTCGATTTAACTGTTGCTCACCATTGTCATCAATCAAAGTTTGAACGATCTGCATTGAATGCAAACTATTACAGAAAAAAATCGCCTGAACTGATGCCAATTCCGAACGCTTAATTTTACGGATTTGGTGCGCAATTTGAAAGTGTTGCATACGAGATAAAATCTCTTGACGCATCACACCATCAATGCCTGCCAACGCCAAATCTGGCGTATGCCATTGCCCATTAATATAAACAAAGCAATTACTGGAAATACCTTCAACTAAATCATCATGTTGATCAAAGCATAAAGCTTCTTGCCAATCCTGTTGATCGGCATGATGTTTCAAAATCACTTGTTCTAGTCGATTCAGACTTTTAATGCCACGAAGTTGTTGCATTGGCGTAGATAAGGCTTGATCCATCAATCCAACTTTTTCTAAGGTTGGAATTTCGGTGGTAAATGCAGTTTGAGGATAAAAGTAAAAATACAAATCGGCATCTTGATCAGGCGGTAAATAGCCACGCTGTCCCTGCCCACGACTGATGAGAATTTTGATTGTGCCGTGTGCATTTTCGCCATATTGCGCTGATATTTGATTTAAGAAATTTTCTTTATCAGTATTGATTCGATCCATATCACAATTTAAGCAAAGTGCAGGAATCGCCTTTTCAAAACGTGCAAGATGACGTTGCCAAAGTTGAATTTCACCTCGACCATAGTGTGCTGTACTAAAGCATCCATCGCCATATAAGAATCCACGATCTTCAATAGAAATAAGATGTTGATGCTCATGATCAGAGATCATTTTGGCGTTTTTTTGAATCAGCATTGTCATTCATTCTTTGGTGATATGCGCATCATTTCAAACTATTCCTATTTTTAAAACAACTTATAAATCACTTTTTTTCATATTAATTGCATTTTTAATTGTTTTTTATGCTTAAAGAAACTTCATATGCTTGCCTTATCAAAAACAGCGAATACTTTTGCACACATTCAATTTACATATTTTGGAGAATACATCATGAAATTTACAACAGTCAAAACAGGTATTGCCATCGCACTTTTAGGTTTAAGTAGTGCGACTTTTGCCAAAGATTTTCTGAATGCGTCTTATGACCCGACGCGTGAGCTGTATACCGAGTTTAACAAATCTTTTGGCGACTGGTGGAAAGATCGTACCAAGCAAGACGTTAATTTTAAACAATCACATGGCGGTTCAGGTAAGCAAGCTCGTGCAGTGATTGATGGCTTAAATGCCGATGTGGTGACTTTGGCATTGGCAGCGGATATTGATGTCATCGCTGAAAAGGCAAAATTACTCCCTGCCAACTGGCAATCCAAACTGCCAAATAACGCCACGCCGTATACTTCAACCATCGTGTTCTTAGTGCGTAAAGGCAATCCAAAAGGTCTGCAAGATTGGGGCGATTTGGTGAAAGATGGCGTCGAAATCATTACACCAAATCCAAAAACCTCGGGCGGTGCACGTTGGAACTATCTCGCATCATGGGCTTGGGCGAAGCATCAAAAAGGTGGTAACGATGCCAAAGCGCAAGAGTTTGTTCGTCAGATTTATAAAAACACCAAAGTGCTTGACTCGGGTGCGCGTGGTTCGACCACAACCTTTGCAGAACGTGGCATCGGCGATGTGCTCCTCGCTTGGGAAAATGAAGCACATCTCGCGATTCGTGAGCAACCGGGTAAGTTTGAGATCGTAACCCCAAGTCTGTCCATCTTGGCTGAACCACCTGTTGCAGTCGTTGAAAAGAATGCCAAGAAAAATGGCAATGAGCACTTAGCCAAAGCCTATCTGAACTATTTGTATTCCCCTGCAGGACAAGAGATTGCAGCGAAAAATTACTATCGTCCACGTAATCAAGCGGTGCTGAAAAAGTACAGCAATGTCTTTAAACCTTTGAAATTGGTCACTGTAGACAAAGAATTTGGCGGTTGGAAAAAAACCCAAAAACAGCACTTTGATAATGGCGGTATTTTCGATCAAATCGTTAAAGCCAACAACAGCAAATAATGCAGATTTAAAGTTTGAAATGAAAATCAACAAAGAGGTGGCGCAGATGAGTAAGATACAACATTTACATAGCATCATCGTTCCAGGTGTAGGTGATAGTGATGCCAATCATTGGCAGTCATGGCTCGCCTATAAGTTGGGCGACTCCTCTCGAGTTGTGCAAGAGGATTGGCACAAGCCTGTATTGAATCATTGGGTACAACGCTTTTATCAACATGTTAGCCAGTTTCAACGTCCGATCCAGCTGGTGGCACACAGCTTTGGTTGTTTAACTACCATTGCAGCCTTGAATCAATATCCACAGCTAAAGCAATGGGTTGAACAAGTGATTCTCGTTGCACCTGCCAATCCTGCACGGTTTTCGAAAACAGGTTTTGCAGAACGTGTGAACAGCAATGATTCATCTACGAATGACTCTTATGCGACAGACTTTTTCAAATACACGCTCGATTTACCGACTTTATTGATCTTAAGCGAAAACGATCCGTGGCTTGCTTTTGAAGATGCCATCACCTATGCCAAAGCGTGGGATGTGCCGTATATCAATCAAGGGCTTGCAGGACATATCAATGTTGAATCAGGTTATGGTGCATGGTGGCAGTTGCTTGATTATTTGCAAGTGATGCAACAACAACCGTTTTTATTCCAAAAGAACACTGTGTTGCAAAGACGTTTTAGTTTGGCTGGTTAATTCGCATTCTTTTGATGGTTTTATTCTTGTTTTTTTGATTTTTGATTTTGAGTGTTTTTTTGTTTTAAAGGTACCTCTTATGGCACGACAGTCCCGTGTGATCGCAGGTTTTGGTTTAACTCTTGGGATTACCTTAACGTATTTGACCTTAATCGTGATTTTGCCCTTATCTGCGGTGTTTATCCATTCTCTAGGGATTGGATGGGATGGATTTTGGGAGATTTTAGGCTCAGAACGTGTACTGAAATCCTTACAACTGAGCTTTTCCACAGCCTTATTTGCTGCAGCGTTAAACCTCGTCTTTGGTTTGATTTTGGCGTGGTGTTTGGTGCGTTATCAATTCTTTGGTAAGCGTCTAGTCGATGCCATGATTGATTTGCCGTTTGCCTTGCCAACAGCGGTTGCAGGGATTGCCTTGACCGCACTCTATGCACAGAACGGTTGGATTGGTCAGTACTTTGATCGAATTGGGATTGAGATCGCCTATACGCCGATCGGGATTACCTTGGCTCTAGTATTTATTGGAATTCCTTTTGTGGTGCGCACGGTACAACCTGTCCTTGCCGATTTGGAAACTGAGTTTGAAGAAGCAGCCAGTGCCTTAGGTGCCAATCGTTGGCAGACGATTACCAAAGTCATTTTCCCGATTTTACTGCCTGCATTACTGACTGGTTTTGCCCTCGCCTTTGCACGTGGTGTGGGTGAATATGGCTCGGTGATTTTCATTGCGGGGAATCAGCCATATCAAACAGAAATTGCACCGCTACTGATTATTTCTCGCTTAGAAGAATATGACTATGCAGGTGCAACCACGATTGCTGTGGTGATGTTGGTGATTTCATTTATTTTCTTATTGATTATTAACCTGTTACAAGGTTGGGCAAGTCGCCGTACAGGGAGAACCGTATCATGAACGCCAATCATTCTTCGACAGCATTAGCACTGCGCTTACAGTCGCAAGATGCTACACGTGAGCCAAGCGCTGTTCGTTATGTGTTGATCGGGATCGCCCTTTTATTCTTTGTTAGTTGCTTAATGTTTCCTTTGGTTTTGGTCTTTGTTGAAGCCTTCCGTCAAGGTAGTGCGGTGTTTTTTGCGGCATTGGTTGAGCCTGATACTTTATCTGCAGTGAAACTCACTTTACTCACTGCTGCTGTGGCTGTTCCGTTGAATGTGATCTTTGGAGTGGCTGCGGCTTGGGCGGTGACCAAGTTTCGATTTAAAGGCAAGTCCATTCTTACCACGCTGATTGATTTGCCGTTTTCGGTATCGCCTGTGATTGCAGGTCTGATGCTCGTTCTACTGTTCGGCACACAAGGTTGGTGGGGCGAATGGTTACAAGATCGTGATGTGGCGATTCTCTATGCCGTACCTGCGATTATCCTTGCCACTGTATTTATCACCGTGCCTTTTGTTGCTCGTGAGCTGATTCCACTGATGGAAGCGCAAGGTACAGAGGAAGAAGAAGCAGCGATCGTACTCGGTGCGTCAGGTTGGCAGACGTTTTGGAAAGTGACCTTACCCAATATCAAATGGGGTCTGCTCTACGGCGTGATTCTGTGTAATGCCCGTGCGATGGGAGAATTTGGTGCGGTATCGGTGGTGTCTGGGCATATTCGTGGTGAAACCAATACCCTGCCACTGCATGTCGAGATTCTCTACAACGAATATAGCTACAGTGCCGCATTTGCCGTAGCGACATTGTTAGCCCTACTTGCGATCGTGACTTTGATTATCAAAACTTGGGTTGAGCTTCGTCAAGAACGACAATAAGCCCAACAGCATTTCGCCATGCACATTTATTCAGCCACATTTTTTTGCCAAATTGATCAGTAATTTATCAGCACAGATTTTAGGAATTCGACATGAGCATTCAAGTAAAAAATATCGACAAACATTTTGGAAATTTCCACGCACTTAAAGACATTAGCCTTGATTTCCCTGAAGGTGAATTGGTTGCCCTACTTGGTCCATCGGGCTGTAGTAAAACCTCACTACTGCGCATCATCGCTGGTTTGGAATCGGCAGATTCAGGTCATGTACTTCTTGAAGGTCAAGATGCGACTGATGTGCATGTTCGTCACCGTCAAGTGGGTTTTGTCTTTCAGCATTACGCATTATTTCGTCACATGACGGTTTTTGATAATGTCGCTTTTGGCTTACGTGTTCGCCCTCGTAAAACACGTCCAAGCGAAGCGGAGATCAAGAAAAAAGTCACTCGATTGCTCGACCTCGTACAGCTAGGCTTTTTGGCAGATCGTTATCCTGCACAGCTCTCGGGTGGTCAGCGTCAACGTATTGCGCTTGCTCGTGCTTTGGCGGTTGAGCCACGTGTATTGTTGCTCGATGAACCTTTTGGCGCACTGGATGCCAAAGTGCGTAAAGAACTACGCCGTTGGTTGCGCAATCTACATGATGAATTGCACATTACTTCGATCTTCGTCACCCACGACCAAGAGGAAGCACTGGAAGTCGCCGATCAAATCGTGGTGATGAATAAAGGACAAGTCGAACAAATCGGTACGCCACGTGAAGTGTATGACTATCCTGCGAGTCCGTTTGTATTTGATTTCTTGGGTCAGGCAAATCGTTTTGACGGTAATGTAAAGCAAAATACCTTACAGCTTGGTCAATCGAATTTAATTCTCCCTGATCATCAAGCACGTGCTGAAGGTCAAGTGATTGCCTTTGCTCGACCAAATGAATTGCACATTCATACCACGCCACAGCACAATACCATTCAGGCACATTTCCAACGTGAGTTATGGATTGCAGGTGAGATTTTGGCGGAGTTTCGTGACAATGATGGACGCTTGATTGAAATTCGTTTGAGTCCTGAACAAGCGGATCAATTACAACTGCGAGCGCAACAATCGGTGTGGATTGCAGCGTCAAATTTACATATTTTTGATGTGGCAAAATCAGCTTAAGACTTCGGTTTGATAAATTGCTTGAAGATTAGTAGTCATAAAGTTGCTATACTGAGCTTGATAAACAGGCTTAATTTACTGAAATGATTAAATATTTATAAATGATATTTCATCATTTCTTTTATGCTCGGCTTTGATCAGTCAAATGGCGACTTTGCAGTATTCACGGAGAAGTTTAGTGAATTTCCAACAATTAAGAATTATCCGAGAAACGGTACGTCAGAACTACAATCTGACCGAGGCATCCAATGCCCTCTACACCTCACAGTCTGGGGTGAGTAAGCACATCAAAGATTTGGAAGATGAGCTTGGTGTACAGCTTTTCGTGCGTAAAGGTAAGCGACTACTAGGTCTGACGGAGCCTGGGCAGTCGCTACTCGGTATCGTTGAGCGCATGTTGGTCGATGCGGATAATATCAAACGCCTTGCCGATGACTTCAATCTGGTTAATGAAGGCACGTTAACCATTGCCACCACGCATACCCAAGCGCGTTATGTGCTACCGCCGATCGTCAGTCAATTTAAAAAATTGTTCCCGAAAGTCCATCTGATCCTACAACAAGGCAGTCCCGTAGAGATTGCTGAAATGCTGCTGCTCGGCGAGGCGGATATTGGCATTGCCACGGAATCACTCACCACCGAAGATGCCCTAGCAAGTGTGCCCTACTATCAATGGCAACATTGCATCTTGACGCCGAAAGATCATCCTTTAACCCAAATTGAAGAATTGAGTCTATACGATCTCGCTGAATATCCCCTGATCACCTATCATGGAGGTTTTACAGGGCGCTCGAAGATCGACCAAGCCTTTCAAGAAGCCAGTCTTGACGTGGAAATCGTGATGTCAGCGCTCGATGCAGACGTCATCAAAACCTATGTCGAGCTTGGCATGGGCGTCGGTATTGTCAATGGTGTAGCATTCGATGCAGAGCGTGATCATCGTTTAAAACAGATCAAAACCTCGCTATTTGGCACCAATACCACGTGGATTGCTGTGCGTAAAGGACATTTGCTTCGTGGCTATGGTTATGATTTTATTTCGCTGTGCTCGCCAAATACCGATATCAAAGCCTTAAAGAAAGCGGCTTATCCTGAGTAAGTGCTAAGGTAAATATGACATTGTCTATCCGTCGATCTCGATCTTAGCAGAACCTTCAGTTGCGATCGTTGATCAGATCGTCGATAAAAATGGTAATCGTCAGCTTGCGACAGGTTACATCAATTATCCGTACTCACCACTTGGTCAGGAGCTCGCAGCGAAATATAACTTCCGTCCACGAGATGCCAAAACAACCAAGAAATACGCCTCAAAATTCCCTAAAATACAGACTTTCGACATCAATACAGTATTTCGTGGATGGGCAAAGGCTCAGCAAACCCACTTTGTAAATGGTGCGATCTTCGATCAGCTTTATAATGATAGGAAGTGATTTTAGCATCTAACTTCACAGTTAAATGAAAGCCAAGTTAATGTTTAACTTGGCTTTTAAATAAAAACAATAATTAACAACAAGCTACATAATTTTAAATTCATAGATAATTACAATGTGGTTAATATATATATTAATATTTAAATGTATAATTATTGCGTGTGTAAACTTTTAACCACTTTTCTCTTCGGAGGATCAGATGAAAATACTGATTCAAACAGCTGTATTCATTTCTATTATTTGCACTCAAACATATGCTAAACCCTCACCTATTGATACATGGCTTCTAAATAACAAACATACTGGCTCCGCTATGTTAGCTTCGGACAATCACGGGTATGACTTAGATCGTACGAAGTTCATTCAGACACAGGATATAATCGAAAAATCAACACCTAATGATGCGGAAGGATGTTTTCAATATGGCGCAGGTTGGGTGAAAAACAAATGTTCTAACCCAATTTCTTTTGCCTATTGCTTTAAAGACCTACCAACTAATTATTCGGGTCAATGTAAAGATGGTATTCGAACAGGGTTCTTATCACCAAATCTAGAACTTAGTTTGCATGCTTTCTCAGGTTTTACCGACATTGAAACTGAAGCGATGGCTTGTGTATTTCCATTAGTACCTGTTGATTTATCGTACGATGAAAATACTGGGCGTGCTAAAGGGGTTTGTGGGAGATTAAAAAATCCACAAAATATGTATTCTCAAGATTTAATTGACAAAATGAGTCCCTTTTTCTGATTTCCCACCTTATCCTCAGCAATAAAAAACGCAGTCTATAAACTGCGTTTTTTATGGAAAAAGAACGGATTATTTCTTTTTCTTTGGTCCGATGAGCATACCCATCTGACGACCTTCCATCTTCGGTGCTTGCTCAATCACACCAATCTCTGCCACATCGGCTTCGATCTTTTGTAATTGTGCCAAACCAAGATCTTGGTGCGCCATTTCACGACCACGGAAACGCAATGTGATCTTCACTTTATTACCTTCTTCAAGGAACTTGGTGATCGCACGCAGTTTCACATTATAGTCACCCACATCAGTACCTGGGCGAATTTTGATTTCTTTCACCTGTACTTGATGTTGTTTCTTTTTGGCGTCTTTTTGCTTTTGTTTTAGATCAAACAAGTGCTTGTTGTAATCCATGATTTTGCAGACTGGTGGCTCAGCATTTGCCACGATCTCTACCAAATCTAGATCAGCATCTTCAGCGGCTTTGATTGCCTCTGCAAGTGTTACGATGCCTTTTTGCTCACCGTCAGCGGCAACGAGGCGTACTTCTTTCGCACGGATCTCGTCGTTAATCGCAGGACGGTTCGATTTTGCACTTTGCTGTTTATTACGGTCAGGCTGTTTGATTGCTATTTACTCCACAATATACCGGCCACGTTCGGCAACGGCTGAATTTACGAGGTCAATGAACGCATCAATAGACATCGTACCCAAATTTTTTCCTGTACGTGTACGGACATTGACTGTCCCCTCTTCCACTTCTCGGTCACCGAGCACAAGTAGATATGGTACACGTTCCAAAGTTTTCTCACGAATTTTAAAGCCGATTTTCTCATTTCTCAAGTCAGACTCTGCACGAATCCCTTTCGACTTTAGTTTCGCAACCACAGATTGGCAAGCCTCAGCTTGCGCATCGGTAATGTTGAGCACACAGGCTTGAATCGGTGATAACCACGGTGGCATAAAGCCTGCGTAGTTTTCAATTAGTATACCAATAAATCGTTCAAAACTACCAAGAATCGCACGGTGCAACATCACTGGATGGTCACGATCGTTCTCTTCTGTGACAAATTCTGCATCTAAGCGTACTGGCAAGTTGAAGTCACACTGAATGGTACCGCATTGCCAGACACGACCAAGACAGTCTTTCAATGAAAATTCAATTTTTGGTCCATAGAATGCACCTTCACCCGGTTGCAACTGCCACTCAAGCCCTGCTGCATCAAGCGCATCTGCCAAAGACTTCTCGGCGATATCCCAAAGCGCATCATCACCAACACGTTTTTCTGGGCGTGTCGAAAGTTTCATTTGCACTTCGTCAAAACCAAAATCTTTATACACATCCAAAGTCAGCTTGATAAAGTCTGCAACTTCTTGACCAATTTGCTCTTTGGTACAGAAGATATGCGCATCATCTTGAGTAAAGCCGCGCACACGCATGATCCCGTGTAACGAACCAGACGGCTCATTACGGTGACACGAACCAAACTCAGCGAGACGAATCGGCAAATCACGGTACGACTTCAAGCCTTGATTAAAGACTTGCACGTGACATGGGCAGTTCATCGGTTTCACTGCATAGTTACGACTTTCTGAATGTGTGGTAAACATATTCTCAGCGTAGTTAGCAGCGTGACCTGATTTTTCCCAAAGACTAAAATCAACGATTTGTGGTGTTTTAATCTCAAGATAGCCATTATCTTGTTGGACTTTACGCATATATTGCTCAAGCACTTGATAAATCGTCCAACCATTCGGATGCCAAAACACCATACCCGGTGCTTCTTCTTGCATATGGAATAGGTCTAGGGCTTTACCAATCTTACGATGGTCACGCTTTTCTGCTTCTTCAATGCGTTTTACATAAGCGGCAAGCTGTTTCTTATCCGCCCATGCTGTACCGTAAATACGTTGCAGTTGTTCATTCTTGGCATCGCCACGCCAGTACGCACCCGAAATCTTGGTCAATTTAAATGACTTTAAGAATTTGGTATTTGGCACGTGAGGACCACGACACATATCGACATATTCTTGATGATAGTACAAGCCCATCGCTTGCTCATCAGGCATATCTTCAACGAGGCGCAATTTATAATCTTCGCCACGCTCGGTAAATAGTTTGATCACGTCAGCACGTGGTGTCATTTTTTTGATGACATCATAATCTTGGTCGATGAGCTGTTTCATGCGTTCTTCGACTTTTGCCATATCATCTAGTGTGAATGGACGAGGCATCCAAATATCGTAATAAAAGCCTTCTTCGATCACAGGTCCGATGACCATTTTCGCTTCAGGAAACAATTGCTTGACCGCATGACCGACCAAATGTGCACACGAGTGGCGAATGATTTCGACGCCTTCTTCATCTTTTGGCGTGATGATTTGTAAAGTCGCATCGTCGCTAATCAAATCACTGGCATCAACCAGACGATCGTTGACTCGTCCTGCGACAGTATTTTTTGCAAGTCCAGGGCCGATACTTTGTGCAACTTCCATCACTGAAACAGCGTGATCGAAAGATTTTTGGTCGCCATTCGGCAAGGTAATAATTGGCATATAAAATCCTTAAGGAGTGATGCCCTCTACCAAAGAGCATATCACCGCGAGATTATGATCAAGGTTTTTAGAAAGCTTAATTGAAAGACTAAAAAAGAACCTAAAACAGATAAAACGGTGCATAAAAATTTAGCAACAAATTTTACACCGATCTTTTGATTTAATAAACCTTTGTGCAGATTTTTATCATCTTCTTTGGCAAGTAATGGCGGATGAAAAAGGCATCTCCAAAGATGCCTAATTTCAAAGCATTGAGCAATAACTTAAATTAATATTTCACAGAATAGCTCAAACCGTACGTACGACCTTGCGCAGGCAAGCTTGAGATAGGTCCATAAATCGTTGAAACCGCTTGGCTATAGACCGACTTATAATCACGATTCCAGACATTATACACGCCAAATCCGAGCGTGCCTGGACCAACCATGGCATTACCGATCACATCCATCACTGCAAATCCTTTGATGGCTGCAGGCAGTCTTGCATCGCCTGCTTCGATCGCATCTTGTTGCGCTTTGTCCGTGCCACCAACCACTAAGGCTTGTACTCGAAGTCCATAACCATCATCGAATTGCCATTCAGAATATGCAGTCCCTTTCAGCGGTGAGACTCGAATCGCACTCAACTCTTGCCAGTCATTTTGATCATTCTTAAATTGCCCACGGGTATAAGCAAGCGTTCCGCCAATATTCCATATATCAGAAATAGCATATTTCAGGTTTGCTTCTGCACCGTAAACACGCTCATCAGTGTCGATTACATTGACCGCATAGGTTGGAGGACCAAATTGAATGGTTTTATTGGAGTCATTGTAGAAAGCCGTTAGACCTGCACTCAAGCCTGAATCTGCCTGAATACGCCAGCCCAATTCATAGTTATTGACTTTAATCAGATCGATGTTTTCATTACTGACCACAAATCCTGCAGGCACATCACGCATCATGCGTTGTACATCAGGTAAATTTGCGCCTTGTGAAAAATTAGCAAAAATCTGCTGTGTATCTGTTAGTGCATACACCGCACCAAGATTGAACAATGTTGCTTGATGTTTGATCGTACCACCATCTAAACCAATTGGTGTATAAGTTGGAATAGCGTCGGCAACCATCGCTTCACTATAAGGAATCGAGTCCTGAACCTCACTCTCAATGCGCTCATGACGAATGCCAGCTTGGAGATTTAGGCGATCCGTAACATCGAATTGAGTTTGTAAGAATTGACCAAATTTCGATGTATCGACATCAGGACCAAAGATATATTCATTTTGTGGATCGAGTGTCAAGCCATTACTCGCCATAAAGGTTCCGAGGTTATATTGCTGTGCAGTCTGAGAACCCTGCTCAAAATCATAGTCCACGCCATAAGTGAGATTTAAACTACGACCACCAAGATCAAAGGCTTTTTGTAAAGCGAGTCGAGCCCCCCATACATCAATATCCGTTTCAGATTGTGTTACGATATATGTGCCACCAGTTAGAATTGCAGGATGTGCTAAATAATTTGCACTTGGATAAAACCGCCCTGTTTCTGAACGATAATACGCTTCCGCATTTAATATCTGACCGAATAGGTCTTGATGCTCATATTGTGCATTAAAATTAGTGCGTTTGGTTCTTGGTTGCGTATCGAGATCTAAACCTTTTACAGCATCTAAAGTTGGCTCCGCACCAAATAGAACAGTTAATCCAGTACCATAATCAGGACCATACTCTGTATCTTGTTCATCATTGTAATATTGCGCACCAAAGCTTAGCTTTTGATTGTCAGTAAACTGCCAACTTAGACGACCATTCACATCGACGGTTTCTGTGTCTTGACGGTCAGTCTGTGCCACTTCAGGACCGATGCGATCACCATTACTGTCTTGAAACTCGCCACGCTTATTATAGCTTGCACCTAAGTAACCACTAACATCGCCTTGATTAAAGCCAACCGATTGGAATGCTTCATACGCCATTGCATCACTACGAATATTATCGCCCGACGTCACACCCACTTTTGATTCAAAACTCAGTGCATCACCATTGCCTTTTTTGGTAATGATATTGATGATCCCGCCTGTTGCACCCGCACCGTAGATACTACTTGCACCTGAGACCACTTCGATACGTTCAATCGAATTTGGGCTGATACTGTTTAACTGACGTGAGCTATCACGAGAGCCAGTCTGAGGCACACCATCAATCATATATTGCACTGCACGACCTCGCATGGTCATCCCATAGTTGCTGGTCGTACCTGAGCTTGGTGTCAAAGACGGCACCAAATAAGCAACAATATCAGCTGTCGAACGCCCTGCATTGGCCTGCTTTTGAATATCAGCTTCATCAATGCTGTACACCGTCCCTGCAATCTCGGCAATACTTTGCGCTGAACGTGTTACAGTCACGACGATTGGTACAAGCTGTTTGACTGCACCACTGTCGTATTTGCTTACTTTTTGTTCTGCCGCTGTATCCACAGAACCTACTTGAGTACCAGTCGATGAATCTGTTTGTGCATAGAGTTGTGTGCTAATAGCAAGGCTTAACACCGTGATTGAAGTTGAAAATGTGAGAGATGTTGAAAATCTGAGAGAAGTTGAACGTGTACGAACAGTCATATTGATCCCCAAAAGTATTATTTGACTTATGCATATAGACGAAAGTGCTTTTGAAAAGCATTCATATCTTACACAACAAAACATACAAATACGAATAGTGTTGATAATTATTTTCGTTTAATTATATGCATTCATTTTGATCATATTTTCATGCTACTTTAATCCCATAAAAAAGCACCTCCGAAGAGATGCTTTGATATTCTTAGAAATTAGCTAAAAGAAATTAAGGCTTATGCCATTCCTTTAGATTTCAAAACTTCTAGCATGGTTGAACCAAGCTCAGCAGGGCTACGTGTATATGCCATGCCAGCTTTTTCAAATGCAGCAAATTTCTCTTCTGCAGTACCTTTACCACCAGATATGATCGCACCTGCGTGACCCATACGCTTACCTTTCGGCGCAGTCACACCAGCGATGTAACCTACAACTGGCTTACTCACATTCGATTGGATGAATTCAGCTGCTTCTTCTTCAGCAGAACCACCGATCTCACCGATCATGATAATTGCATCTGTATCAGGATCGTTTTGGAACAATGTCAATGCATCGATTTGGTTCATACCTGGAATTGGGTCACCCCCGATACCGATACAAGTCGATTGACCTAGACCAAGTTTAGTAGTTTGTGCAACCGCTTCATAAGTCAATGTACCAGAACGTGAAATGATCCCGATACGACCTGGTTGATGGATGTGACCTGGCATAATACCAATTTTACATTCACCTGGAGTAATCACGCCTGGGCAGTTTGGACCAACTAGACGTGTACCATTACCATTGGTTTCAAGGTAACGCTTCGCTTTAAGCATATCGATGGTCGGTACGCCTTCAGTGATCACTACGATCAATTCCACACCTGAATCAACCGCTTCAACGATCGAATCCAATACGAACGGTGCAGGCACATAGATCACAGATGCATCAGCACCAGTTTCTTTTACTGCGTCTTTCATGGTGTTAAATACTGGTAAGTCTAAGTGCGTAGTACCACCTTTACCCGGAGTCACACCACCAACGACTTTTGTACCGTACTCAAGTGCTTGTGCAGAGTGGAAAGTACCGTTTTTACCCGTAAAACCTTGTACCAATACTTTGGTGTCTTTATTAATTAATACGCTCATGATTGATACTCCCTTAGCCTTTTACTGCAGCAACGATTTTTTCTGCAGCATCAGCCAAGCCATTTGCAGAAGTTAGTTTTAGACCAGATTCGTCAAGAATTTTTGCACCAAGTTCTGCATTGTTCCCTTCTAACCGAACAACTACAGGTACAGTTACATTGACTTCTTGAACCGCTGCAATAATCGCTTCAGCAATCATGTCACAACGTACAATACCACCGAAGATATTGATCAATACACCTTGTACAGAGGTATCTGCCAAGATCAATTTGAACGCTTCAATCACACGTTCTTTAGTCGCGCCGCCACCTACGTCAAGGAAGTTTGCAGGTTGACCGCCATACAGCTTGATGATGTCCATGGTTGCCATTGCAAGACCAGCACCGTTGACCATACATCCAATGTTACCTTCAAGTGCAACATAGTTTAGTTCGAATTCAGACGCTTTTAGCTCACGCTCATTCTCTTGAGATTTGTCACGTGATGCTGCAACTTCTGGCAAACGATACAAAGCGTTTGAATCGATACCAATTTTTGCATCAACCGCCAAGATGTCGCCATTTTCACGTACAGACAATGGGTTGATTTCAAAGAGTGCAAAATCATTTTCAACAAATGCTTGGTATGCACCTGTCATCAATTTTACAAATTGACTGATTTGCTTGTCTTTTAGACCCAAAGCAAATGCTACTTCCCGTGCTTGGAATGGTTGTAAGCCAACTAATGGATCAACTTCAACTTTGAGAATTTTTTCAGGGGTTTCTTCAGCCACTTTCTCAATTTCCACGCCACCTTCGGTAGACGCCATGAACGTGATGCGACGGCTAGAACGGTCAACGACCGCACCCAAATACAGCTCACGCTCTACTGGATATACGTCTTGGCAAACCAATACGCTGTTGACTGGTTGACCTGATGCATCAGTTTGATACGTCACCAAACGAGTACCGATCAAATCTTTCGCAACTTGAGCAGCTTCTTCTCTTGATTTAACAACTTTAACGCCACCCGCTTTACCACGGCCACCTGCGTGGACTTGGGCTTTGATGACTGCAAATTTTCCACCAAGTTCGTCAAATGCTTTCGCTGCTTCTTCTGGCGTTGTCGCTAAAGCACCCTCTTGTACAGGGAAGCCGTATTTTTTTAACAACGCTTTTGCTTGATACTCATGTAGATTCATTGTTTTACCTTAATCGTGTTTAACGTGCCGAAATGACTTATAACTTTTCGGCGGACACTGGTTTTTGAGAATCACTGCACATTGCAATAGCCAAACCACAGACCACGAACAACTGCACAATGACGACCTTCCTCATCGCTTAATGCTTATTTCTTACGTTTACGTTGAATAGCGTGGATCGCACGACCATCAACGGATAACGCTGCTTCATGAACAACTTCTGAATAGGTTGGATGACCAAAAGTCATCAACTGCAAGTCTTCCACACTTGATACAAACTCAAGTGCGATCATGCCTTGATGAACGATGTCTGATGCAGCAGGACCAATCACATGCATACCGAGCAAGCGATCAGTTTTTTCATCAGCAACGAATTTGACAAAACCTGCTGACTCACCTGCTGCTAACGCACGGCCATTCACCGCAAATGGGAATTGACCAGTTTTGACAGTATGTCCTTTTTCAGCCGCTTGCTCTTCGGTTAAACCAACCCAAGCTACCTCAGGATGTGTATAGATCACACTGATAATAGTGTCATAGTTGATCTGTGCAGCATGACCGTGAATACGTTCAACCGCCATCACACCTTCTTCCATCGCTTTGTGCGCAAGCATTGGGCCACGTACCAAGTCACCAATCGCATAAACGCCTTCAACAGAAGTTAAGCATTGATCATTGACTTCGACGAAACCACGATCTGTGACTTTAATACCTGAATCTTCACTCAACAGGCTTTCTGTATATGGCTTACGCCCTACACAAACGATCACTTTGTCAAAAGCTTGTGATTTTTCTACGCCGGCTTCGCTGTATTTCAAGGTCACTTCACGACCATTGACTTCTGTTCCAGCGACTTTGGCATTTAGACGAATATCCAAACCTTGTTTCTTCAAGATTTTTTGATATTCCTTCGCAAGTGCTTTGTCCGCCATTGGCAAGAAACTGTCTAATGCTTCAAACACGACAACTTCTGAACCCAAACGACGCCATACGGAACCAAGCTCAAGACCGATCACACCTGCGCCAATGACACCAAGGCGTTTTGGCACTTCAGGGAAACTCAATGCACCTGTAGAATCGACAATTAAATCTTCATCAATTGGTGCAACTTGGATGTTTACAGGGACAGAGCCTGTCGCCAAGATCACATATTTTGGCTCTAAAGTTTGAACTTCACCTTCAAATGGGGTGAATTCAACTTTTTTGCCCGCAAGCAATCTACCTGAACCTTGTAACCACTCGATGCCATTGCCTTTGAGAAGCTGTGCTACACCGCCAGTCAGTTGTTCTACGACTTTGTCTTTACGTGCTAAGATTTTTTCTAAATCAAAGCTGACTTCACCCGTCGTAATACCATGTTCATCAAGCTCATGCACAGTCGCTTCATAGCGATGCGATGAGTCTAATAATGCTTTAGACGGGATACAGCCGACGTTCAAGCATGTACCGCCGAGAGATGGTTTACCATTGAGTTTGCGCTTTTCGATACAAGCGACTTTAAAACCAAGCTGAGCAGCACGAATCGCTGCTTCATAACCACCTGGTCCACCACCGATCACAACAAGATCAAATTGTTGGGACATTGATTGTTCTCCTAGATTTTGTCCTTGCTTTTGTCTTAGATTTGTCATTACTTTTGCGGTAGAGGCTTACTACAAATAAAACCAATTTCAGCGCAAAACTATATGTGTACTAACAAAAGATGAAATTAAAGATGTTTCCGCTATTACAAATCGAGTAATAGAGAAGCAGGCTCTTCTAATAGCTCTTTAATCGTTACAAGGAATCCTACAGCTTCTTTACCATCAATCAGACGATGGTCATAAGACAATGCCAAATACATCATCGGCAAAATTTCAACTTGTCCATTCACTGCCATTGGACGATCTTGGATTTTGTGCATACCAAGAATCGCTGTTTGAGGCGGATTCAAGATCGGCGTAGATAGCAATGAACCGAATGTACCGCCATTAGTAATGGTGAACGTACCGCCAGTCATTTCTTCTAGGCTCAATTTTCCTTCACGTGCTTTCGCCGCATAGTCACCAATACCACCTTCGATTTCTGCATAGCTCATTTGATCGGTATTACGAAGTACAGGAACAACTAGACCACGATCAGAAGATACTGCGACACCCACATCGTAGAAACCGTGATAGACAATATCATCACCATCAATTGAAGCATTCACCGCAGGATAGCGTTTCAATGCTTCAGTCGCTGCTTTAATAAAGAATGACATAAAGCCAAGACGAGCACCGTGGCGTTTTTCAAAGCGATCTTTAAATTGCTTACGCAACTCCATGATTGGCTTCATGTTCACTTCGTTAAACGTGGTCAACATTGCAGTCGATTGCGTTGCATCAAGTAGACGCTCTGCAACACGTTTACGCAGACGAGTCATCGGCACACGTTTTTCAACGCGTTCACCGACAGATTGACTCAGTGGAGTAACAGCTGGCTTAGTTTGATGGTTTGCCACATCTTCTTTGGTGATGCGACCGCCACGACCTGTACCTTGTACATCTTTGGCATCAACACCTTGTTCAGTCAATGCTTTGCGTACTGCTGGCGACTGATCCTGCACTTGTGCAGCCGTTGAAGCTTTTTCTACAACTGGTGCAGCGCCTGCTTCAGTTTTTTCTACAGATTCTTCAACTTTTTCAGCTGTTGAAGCCGTAGCACCTGCCGTACCCGCTTCAAACTCTGCAATGATTTCTGCTGAAAGCACTGTGTCGCCTTCATTTTTGATGATTTTGCTAATTACACCGTCCGCAGGAGCAACCACTTCAAGTACAACTTTATCCGTTTCGATATCACAGATCACTTCATCACGTGCTACAGATTCACCTGCTTGCTTGTGCCATGTGGCAATCGTGCCGTCTGCGACCGATTCTGGGAATACTGGTGCTTTAATTTCAGTTGCCATTATTGATTATCTCCTGTTTCTTCAGCTTGGACAGCTAATGCGTCGAGTACAAGCCCAGACTGTTGTTTTGCATGCAAGTAAGGTGAGCCACACGCAGGAGCAGCAGATGCTTCACGTCCTGCATAGTGAATTTTAATTGGTCTACCCGTAGGTAAAATTTCTTCGTACAAACGAGGTGCAACGAATAACCAAGCACCTTGGTTTTTCGGCTCTTCTTGCGCCCACACCAAATCTTTGATGTTTGGATAGCTTGCAAGTAGCTCGTTGATTGTATCTTTTGGATATGGGTAAAGCTGTTCGATACGCACGATGGCAATATGGTTTAAACCAAGCTCACGACGCTTTTCGAGAATGTCGTAATAGACTTTACCACCACAGATCACTAGACGAGTTACGTCAGCATTATTGATCTCATCAATCTCGTCAATCACGGTTTGGAATGTGCCTGTTGCAAGCTCATCCAAAGTCGAAGTAGCGAGTTTATGACGAAGTAATGATTTCGGAGACATCACGATCATTGGTTTACGAATCGGACGAATCGCCTGACGACGTAAAGCATGGAAAATCTGCGCAGGCGTAGTCGGTGTAATCACTTGCATATTGTCTTCCGCACAAAGCTGTAAGAAACGCTCAAGACGTGCAGAAGAATGCTCAGGACCTTGACCTTCGTAGCCATGTGGCAACAGCATGGTCAAGCCACAAACACGCTCCCATTTGGTTTCACCCGAAGCGATAAACTGGTCAATCACCACTTGCGCACAGTTGACAAAGTCACCGAACTGCGCTTCCCAAATAATTAAACTTTTTGGCAAAGTCGTTGCATAACCATACTCAAAAGCAAGCACCGCTTCTTCTGAAAGCAATGAGTCATAGACTGCAACACGTGGTTGATTTTCTTTGATATGACACAGTGGGATATAGACAGAGCCGTCTGCTTGATTGTGAAGTTTTGCATGACGATGTGAGAATGTACCACGACCTACGTCTTCACCTGTGATACGCACCAAATAGCCATCATCAAGTAATGACGCATAGGCTAAGGTTTCCGCCGCACCCCAGTTTAGAGGCATTTCACCCGTTTGCATTTGCATACGGTCATCAATGACTTTTTGTACTTGACGTTGTAGTTTGAAGCCGTCTGGTAAAGTGTTCATCACTGTACCAAGTTTTTTCAAACGGTCGATGCTAATCGTAGTATCCCAAACATCGGTATATTCATGACCAAGATAAGGCTTCCAATCCACAAACATTTGTGTATTTGGCTCACGTACCAAAGCATTGGCAACGTGATTGCCTGCTTCAAGATCCGCACGATAATTTTCAATCATTGCATCTGCTTCCGCACGATCCATGATGCCTTCATTAATCAATTTATCGGCATACAAAGTACGTGTTGTCGGTTGCTTGGCAATTTTTTGGTACATCATAGGTTGCGTTGCTGCAGGCTCGTCTGCTTCGTTATGACCACGACGACGATAGCAATACAAGTCAATCACGACATCTTTACGGAAAGTATGGCGGAAGTCATGTGCAAGCTGCGTGATAAAGATTACAGCTTCAGGATCATCGCCATTCACATGGAAGATCGGTGCCTGGATCATCTTCGCAACATCGGTACAATATTCTGTAGAACGTGAGTCACGTGGATCAGATGTGGTAAAACCAACTTGGTTATTGACGATGATATGGACTGTACCACCAACCGTATAGCCACGAGTCTGTGACATTTGGAAGGTTTCCATGTTCACACCCTGACCTGCGAACGCTGCATCACCGTGTACGATCAATGGCAATACATCATCACCACCAATATCTTTACGGCGTACTTGGCGAGCACGTACCGAACCCTCAACCACAGGTCCAACGATCTCTAAGTGTGATGGGTTAAACGCCAATGCCAAATGCACTTCACCGCCTGGAGTCATCACATTCGATGAGAAGCCTTGATGGTATTTCACATCGCCTGAACCCGACGTATTTGCCATCTTGCCTTCGAATTCGCTAAACAAATCCGCAGGGTTTTTACCCATGATATTGACAAGTAAGTTCAAGCGACCACGGTGAGGCATGCCGATCACGACTTCTTTACAGCCAACCGCACCCGCACGTTGAATGAGCTCATTGACCATTGGAATAAAAGACTCACCGCCCTCTACACCAAAGCGTTTTGCACCGACATATTTATTGCCGAGGAATTTTTCCAAACCTTCGGCTGCGGTCAAACGCTCTAAGAAATGTTTCTTCTGATCGGTATTGAAATCGAATTTGCCACGTGCACCTTCAAGACGTTGTTGAATCCAACGCTTCTCTGCGGTATCTACGATGTGCATATATTCTGCACCAATAGACTCGCAGTAAATCGACTCCATATCCGCAATCATTTCACCCAAAGTCACTTCAGCTTTGCCGATTGCCAAGTTGCCTGTGTTGAATACGGTGTCTAAATCTGATTTTGATAAGCCATGTGTACTCAAATCCAAATCAGGCACAACCTCACGAGGTGCGATGCCTAAAGGATCAAGTTTGGCTTTTTGGTGACCACGGTTGCGATAGCCTGCGATGAGTTGCAATACTGCAATCTGACGACGCTCATGCTCGGTACTGACCTCGCTATGCGCCATAGGCTGTGCACGTCCAGAGTTACGGGCAAGGAGTAAAAACTGCTCGCGGACGTTGCTATGTGGTTGATCACCTTTAGGAAATCGATCGAAATATTGACGCCAATCCTCACCAACGAGGTCAGGCGACGTCAAATAATTTTCATAAAGTTCTTCTATATACGCTGCACTATCAGCGGAAAGTTCTGTGTCTAGACGCATGGCGTCAGCAACATCTTGCATGAGTGGACCCATTTCCTATTGCATAATCAATTGTGGTAATCGCTTAGATCACTTTGATGAATATGTATTTGGTAAACACGTATTCACATTCTCTTAATCGATTCATTCCATTAAGAGTTTTACACACTGTCAGACAAGCTGACTACGAAATAGCGTTACGCTTTGTATGCTTTTTATGACGTAAAACACATCACATACAGCAACGAACGATTCCAATTACTCTATTGCTAGAGCATTTCTGCAAGACTTATGAATAAAGATAAAACGGTTTTACCCTTATTCATAAGACCCTATCTTAAATAAATCACTACTACCACGAAGATCGTTCACGATGAATCTAAAACATAAATTCCTATCAATTTTAACTCATGGTGAAATGTTATCCATTCGACCATCGAATAATAGCGATCTATGCAAAAAATCATGATCAGTCCAATTGAATTTTAACAATTTTCCAATCGAATGATTTTAAGTGCGTAAATGCTAACATGAGATCAAGTGGTGGATTGATTTATTCCAAACATACCATTCATAAATATATTAAATACACTGATTCTTATTTAGGGATTATCGTTTGATTTTTCAACAATATTTGTTAAAAAAACATCAATATTTTCCCAATGAATCAAACCATTTTGTCTATGAATGAAATATTAGTGTAAATGGAGGATATCAATCGTCGGTGGTACTCGAAATCGAAACGGCGCTCCAACCATGCCTGTACCCACAGTGACAAAAACATTGGCAGTATCGTGTTGATAATAGCCTTTCTTATGTCCAAGCATGGATACTTTTCGCATCACATAACTGGTAATCCATGGCAACTCAATCTGCCCACCATGCGTATGCCCTGACAGCATCAACGGTTTACTCGGTAGCTGTGGCACCATCTCCACCGTATCAGGGTTGTGTGCCAAAATAATCCACGGCTTATCTTGCGGTAGATTTGGCAGTTGTTGCATATCTACCTTACCCGACCATAGATCGCCAACGCCAAGCATTCGCACTTCATCAAATTCAACGATTTGATTCTCAATATCTAATACATTGTTGTGAAATAATGCTTTTGCCAATAGCTCTTGTATCGGCGGACCTGGATATTGCTCATCATGATTGCCATTCACCGAATAGATCGGACAATCAATCTGACGCAAGATACGTAATTCATCCGTCAACTTATCTTCAGGTTCATAGGTCCAATCTCCTGACACCACCACAACATCAGGCTGTTCTTCATTGATTTTATTTACGATCTTTTCGAGCTGTCGCTCTTTACCCGAATACAGACCAATATGTAAGTCTGCAATCAGCGCAACTGTCAGTGAATTTTTTAAGGGAAAATTTGCATCAATCGTAAGATCGGTATGCTTCACTACGACATGGTGCGGTTCGATAAACCGAGCGTAGATCAAAATCGAAGCAATGATTAAACTAGAAATCGCTTGAATATGATTAATATCCGACTGATACCACTGCCAAAGGGTCAACACAATCCACGGAAAAATCAAATAGCAGAGATAAAACACAAATAACAACAGAAACGCTTTGAAGTGATGCGTCGTTTCAGTGCGCCGTGCACTCGTCCATGCTTGCCAGATTGCCCAACCCAGCATGATCGCAATGCACCAATAGATCAAATGTGTAATATTCATATCGTCATTCATGCTTTAATTATTTAAACGTACAGAAGTCCTACTCGCCCCTTGCCATGACTATTTTCACAATGCGAATTGTTGTTATAGTCATATAGAAGATTCTGTAAAATGGTTTTCACTCAAAACCAACCAATTTAAAGTCAATCAAAAATAGAATCATGTGACATCTATATATTAATTATATGACAGTTTCTAAGACAATCTTCAAGTCCACTGTACTTATACAACAATATCTTTCGTCGCACTACACCGACGGCTCATCAAAAATCATTCGGTTTTAATCACCTTTCCGCTATACTGCACCTAAGTTTTCGTTTTATATTTTTTCTTGATCAATGATGATCATACTTTGAGATAAGGATTCGTCCCGATATGCGCTCCAACGCTTTTCGCATTAGCCTATTGACCTTATCACTCGGCGTTTTGCAAGCATGTTCCACCTTGCCACAGCGTGAGCCTGTTTTACCGACCTATTCGACACAATACCAAACAGATAATACGCAACTTGCACACCTTTTCGAACCGCTTAAACAAAGTCATCCAAACCTTACGGGCTATCATGTCCTTTTTGAGCCAACCAAAGCACTGGCAACACGACTACAACTGATTGAACGTGCAGATCAAACCTTAGACTTACAATATTATATTTGGGACAATGACAAAGTTGGCGCACTCGCTATGGAAGCGATCTTGCGTGCTGCTGATCGCGGTGTAAAAGTTCGCCTTTTGGTCGATGACAATAATAGTAAAAATTTAGAAGCTGCCCTACGTACATTGACACAACATCCAAACATTCAAGTCCGTGTGTTTAATCCATTTCGCTTTCGCAATTTTCGTCCTTTAGATATGGTGCTCGACTTCGATCGCATCACACGACGCATGCACAATAAGACCTTTATTGTTGACCAAGAAGTGGCTCTTATCGGCGGTCGCAACATGAGCAACCAATACTACAATGCAGGGGAAAATTATCAGTTTTCCGATATGGACGTATTATTAGTTGGGCAAGCCACTGATGATATCATGAGCTCCTTCGATGAATATTGGAATCATGACTACGCTTATCCAATCGCAGACCTCAATCGCAATCGTGCCGATCGGCTCAGCATGGACAGTCTACGCAAGCAACTCGAACAAAATTGGTTTGAAAGTACGGTAGAAGATTATCTCGGTATTCTGAGCTCATCGCTGTCCTTTGATGATTGGTTTAACACCAACTTACCTTTGCAATGGGTCAAAGCAGAAGTCATCAAAGACTCTGCCGATAAAATCAAAAAAGATGCGCCAAAGCAAGAACATCTTAACTTCCAAATGACTAGCTATCTGAAAGCACCAAAAAGTCATGTCGATTTGGTGTCTGCCTATTTCATTCCCGATCAACAAGCACAGCAGTTGATTCAAAATTTTTCCCAACAAGGCGTAAAAATTCGAGTTTTAACTAACTCTTATAAAGCCAATGACGTACCTTTTGTTCATGCTTTCTATTCTAAGTATCGTGAGCCACTTTTGGCGCAAGGTGTTTCTTTATATGAATTTTTGCCGTCGATGCCGTATACCATCTCACGAGCGGAACGTAGAGAATTGTTTGCCGATAAAAATGTGGATAAAGATGCGATTGATCGCAGTAGCTTACATGCGAAATTTATGGCACTCGATAACCAACAAGTGTTTATCGGTTCGTTCAACTTCGATCCACGTTCTGCACATTTAAATACTGAAATTGGCGTGATATTGGAAAGCCCTGAACTCGCCACGGCGATCCATCAAGGGCTTGATCAAAACATTATGGATTATGCCTACAAAGTAAGCTTGAATGATCAAGGCAAACTCGAATGGCAAAAGAAAACCGAGAATGATCAACGCATTACTTATAAAAAAGAACCGCAAATGTCTTGGTGGGAAAAATTAGGGCTCAAGCTCATTTCACTCTTACCAATCGAAGGACAAATGTAATGGCGACAATAACCTCAGCGCAATAACAGAATTAGCCACGCTATTTTAAATATCTTGTCTTTAAGCTAAGACTTCTTGATGCAATTTCTCTAGCCCTTCTTGCATCTCTTTTTGCACCAACGCCGTCAAGCTCTGTACCGTATGCTCTCGACTATCAATCGCAGGCAAGGCAACCAAATGTGCTGTAACGACTGGCATTTGCAATACTTGTGTCAGATTTTGAACAAAACCTTGATTACCAATAAATGGAATAATATTGTCGAGCTGACCCTGATGATTGACATAGGCAATTAAACAAATTTGTACTGGCTTTTGCGCTTCGATTGCCGATTCCAAAAGTTTGCCATGCACCTTTTTTACTCGTGTACCATCAGTCGTGGTCGCTTCAGGGAAAAACAAAACAGGTGAGTCTTGTTTTAAAAATTCGGTGATTTGATCTTTAATCAATGCAGAATCACCCGAACCACGACGGATAAACAACGTCCCGCCCCAACGTGCAAGCTTACCAATGATCGGCCATGACGCCACTTCTGCTTTTGCCAAAAAGAAAACTCTCGCTCCTGAGCCAAGCACTGCCACATCTAGCCATGAGATATGATTACTCACCCAAAGCGCAGGATGACGTGCAATCTCGCCATGCACTTGCACTTTGACATTAAATACCGAACTTAACTCACGGCAGAAATACTGTACGTAGCGTGTGTTACTTGGATCATTTGGATTTTTATAGAGTTTTTTTGAAAAAACGAGATAAAACCCTTTAAAAATCACGAGTAGCAAATGGAAAAATTTTATGATGTAGAGCGCAATGCGTAGCAATAAATTGCGCTGTGGTAATTGCGTTTTCCCCACACTATTATTGTGTTGATTTTGATTGTTCTGCTGTTGATTTGACTGATCAGATTTTTGATCCGATTGAGCAAGCGGTTGTTGCGACATTGATGCCGTGTTCCTAAAAACTATTTTTCACTGTAACCATAATCTATTTTTGCTAAGCATCAAAGTGGTAAAATGTGCCAAATACTTTACATTATTCCATCTTTTAATTTTTCACTGATAAATTTTCATTTCTTAAAATGCAAGTATTCAAGCCACTTCACCATAAGTCAAATAGTCAAACCTCTGTTTTTTTCTTACAATAGACTTCTTTGACCTTATATAGAGATAACAACTGCGTGGAATATTTTGAACGGCATCAAGGTGGTGAACGAGCAATTTTAATCAGCACCCGAGTACAGATTTTAGAGGACTTAGATGCTGAGGAATTTCGCCTGCTTGCCGAGTCGGCAGGTGCAGAAATTATTGAGCACATGACCACTTCACGCAATCGACCTGATCCTAAGCTATTTATAGGTTCGGGGAAAGCCGAAGAAATTGCCGAGTTTATTCAACAAGAAGAAATTGATCTCGCTATTTTTGATCATCCACTTTCCCCTGCACAAGAGCGTAACTTAGAAAGAATCTTTAAATGTCGAGTCATCGACCGTACAGGTTTGATTTTGGATATTTTCGCCCTACGTGCTCGAACGCATGAAGGGAAACTGCAAGTCGAATTGGCTCAGCTTGAACATTTGTCTACTCGACTGGTTCGAGGTTGGACGCATTTGGAACGTCAAAAAGGCGGTATTGGTCTACGTGGCCCGGGTGAATCACAGCTCGAAACTGACCGCCGATTATTGCGTATTCGCATGACACAACTCAAAGACAAACTGGAAAAAGTTCGCCAAACTCGTCTACAAGGCCGTGCCGCAAGACAAAAAGCCGAAATTCCAACGGTATCTTTAGTTGGTTATACCAATGCAGGCAAATCTACCTTATTTAATCGTTTGGCTGAAAGTGATGTGTACGCTGCCGATCAACTGTTTGCCACACTTGACCCGACTTTACGCCGTGTACAGTGGGAAGGCTTAGGCACGGTGGTACTTGCTGATACAGTCGGTTTTGTTAAAGACCTCCCTCATTCACTGGTGGACTCGTTCCGAGCAACACTAGAAGAAACTTTAGAAGCCAGTTTACTTCTACATGTGATCGATGCTAACAGTCCTGATATGATGGAACAAATCGACGCCGTAGAAAATGTGCTGAGTGAAATCGGCACTGATGTCACGATACTTCGGGTGTATAACAAGATTGACCAATCTAAAGATGAAGCGAAGATCATCTATAACAAGCCTCATCAGCCTGAGCGTGTTTATGTGTCAGCACATACTGGTGAAGGTGTGGATTTATTGATGCAAGCTGTTCAGGAATCATTGCTTGGTCAACTGAAAACATTTGAACTTCGTCTTGATGCAAAACATGGCAAACTTCGTAGCCAATTGCATCATTTAGAAGTGATTCTATCTGAGAGTTATGACGATCAAGGCATTTTACATCTGACCGTACACATGTCAGGCGAACGTCTAATTCAACTCATCGGTCAAAACCATCATGATATGGATCAAATCTTAGGCGAACAAGCAGTGCAGTTTAAACGTCCGCTTGAAGCCTTTGAACGGAATTAAACCTGTACTTTATCCATAAAAAGCTCAATTTTAGATATTCAGGTCATTGTTTATATTTTAAGGTCTGATTAAATTCGGCACATTCACTCACCTGACAAGGCAATATATTGAGATATTTAGGTCTGCCATGAAAAGTAAAATCGACTGGATCGCCTTATTTTTTACCGTCCTACTCATCGTGATCGCACGTGAAGGTGCGGTTGCTTTGATGACTTTATTTGGACATCCTGAGCTTGGTAATTTGATTGGCTTGGCTTTGTTATTGTTCATACTTGTCATTTGGCGTCGTTTTAAACCGATTCCACACCGAATGATTGATGCTAATGCTCTGATTATGAAAGAAAGTGCGTTTGCATTTTTACCGATCTCAGCGGGTGCTGTGATCATGCTTGTGGCGATGGGCGCTGAGATTCCTGCATTCTTATTGGTGATGGTGGTCAGTACGCTGATACCGCTATGGCTCTATGCCAAAATCTCTAAACGCTGGCTTTAACTCAACCCAACTTAAAATCAACCTAGCTTTAGCTCAACTCAGCTTTAACTTAATTTACAATCATTAAGGATCTTCCATGCTCACGGTACTTGCAGGTTTTGTCTTAACTTTGATTGCCTTTATTCTTGGCAAGATCGGGTTTCGGTATCTTCCGCAAATCCCTGTGATCGTAACTGCAATGATTTGGGTGATTATCTTGTTGTGGCTAGTGAATTGGCATTACGAAGACTACATGGCGAACGTACAGCCGTATTTTGATCATCTGCTCGGATATGTCACTGTAGCACTTGCGATACCACTTGCTGCAATGCGTTTTGACGATTTACCACTCAAACCGATGATTGGTATTCTCGCCTTTGCCAGTATCAGTGCTGTTGCACTACCAATGGGACTTGCTTATTTATTACACCTTGCTGAGCCTACCATTTTGGCATTTGCCACACGTGCCGTAACCACACCTGTGGCATTAAATATTGCCACCTTACTTCATGCCCCTCTCGCTATGGTCAGCCTTATTGTGATCTTATCAGGGGTGATCGGCGCAGCGTTTTCACCGTGGATTTTACGACATATCAATGATGAGCGTGCTTCAGGCTTGGCTTTGGGATTAGCCGCACATGCGATCGGTACAGTGCAAGCATGGCAGCGTGGTACAGTTGCAGGGCGTTATGCTGCTTTTGGCATGGCAATCAATGCCGTACTTACTTCGATATGGTTACCAATTTTATTTCACACATTGCAATAAATCACACTGATAGTAGATAAAACAGTACAAATCACAGATTTGTATATCTAACATTGACTACATTACAAAAAAAATTAAACATGAAGCAAATATGAACAACTGTGCATTTAGAAAATTAGAAATATTACTGACAAAAATAAAATTATTTTTTACTTATAATTCAATTAATTAAAATATTTTTCAAAACAAGAAAAGTGCTAAGTGACATTTTTTGTCAATTAAAAGTTCTCAAAAGGATACTTATTAGACATTTTCATCATATTTACTCACCTATTTTAAAGCGTTAAGATGAGATTATAAGGTTAACAACTGTATAGGATTTACCGAATGAAAGGCATCAAGCTGTTTTTATTATCTAGCTCAATACTGATGGCATCTGCATCTGTGTTCGCAACAACAGATATCGAAGGGACTTGGCGTACGATTGATGATAAAACTGGTTTTAGTAAAGGTATTGTTGAAATCACCAAATCTGGTGACGGGACTTACTCAGGTAAAATCGTTGAGGTCATTCCACGCCCTGGTTACACCCCTAAGGCAACTTGTGAAAAGTGTTCAGGTGCTTTAAAGAATCAACCAATTCTTGGAATGACTGTACTTTCAGGTATGAAGCAATCTAGTAAAAATGAACGTGAGTTTACTGGTGGCCGTATCTTAGATCCGCTGACCGGTAAATCTTACAAAACCAAAATGAAGTTAAATAGTAGTGGCTCTCGATTGAACATGAGAGGTTACGTTGGTGTTGAGGTAGTTGGTCGTAGCCAAACTTGGATACGTCAAGACTAAATCAATATAAGCTAATGGTGATCTTGATCGATTCAGGAAGTATTACAAGGTCACCCAGTTTTGGTAGTGAATACCACAGTATATAAGGATGTTTATGATGAAAACAATGAAAGTCGCACTTCTAACAGGGTTACTATTCAGCACATCTTCACTATTTGCTGCGGATGATATCTCTGGCGTATGGCGCTCTATTGATGACAAAACAGGCTTTAGTAAAGCCCTGATTGAAATCAAAAAAGATGGCAAAGGTGTATATACAGGTAAAATTATCAAAATCTTGCCACGCCCAGGCTATACACCGAAGACGCATTGTCAAGACTGCCCTGCACCTTATAAAAATGCGCCTATTCTTGGGTTAACAGTGCTGGATGGTATGAAACAAGCAAAAAATGCCACTGAGTATGAAGGCGGCACAATCCTTGACCCTTTATCGGGCAAAGTCTACAAAAGCAAAATCAAAGTCAGTAGCAACGGCAATCGCCTGCGTATGCGTGGCTATGTCGGCGTAGAAGTCTTTGGTCGTAGCCAAACATGGATTCGTGATCAGTAATTAGTTTAAAATGAGCAATTGGCTGGATTACTTTACTGTATTTTCAGCAAATTGCTTTACCTAAGTTTTTGCTAAATATTCAAATAACGTGGTGAAAGAGGGATTTTTATGCATAAATTAAAGAATATACTTTCCATATGTCTGTTATTGTCCACAACTCAAGCTTTTGCAAATGACGATATAACAGGTGTGTGGCGAACCATCGACGATAAAACTGGTTTTAGCAAAGCTTTAGTCGAAATCACAAAAGACGACAGTGGAGTCTACTCAGGAAAAATTATTAAAATTTTACCTCGACCAGGCTATACACCGAAAACGCATTGCCAAAATTGCCCTGCACCCTACACTAATGCACCTATAGTTGGACTGACTATATTAGAGGGAATGAAACAAAGCAAAGATAAGTCTGAATATACTGGAGGTAGTGCTTTAGACCCTCTGTCTGGAAAAAGATACAAAGGTAAAATTAAAGTCAGCAATAATGGCAATAGAATTCGCATGCGTGGTTTTGTAGGTATTGAAGCCTTTGGTCGTAGCCAAACTTGGATTCGTGATAAATAACTCACTACCTTTCGCTTTTTAAGCTTCGAAATCCCAGTTAAATGCTGGGATTTTTTGCTTTATTTTCATGTTTTTCTTGACTTAATATCCTAGTTCAATCCACAATCAAAGTATTATTAGGGGTCTATACACTTAGAATGAAGTTGCTGATGAATATTCACAAAATACAGCACAAAACTTATTTTAAACGCATTTTTGGCAGTGTTTTGCCTATAATTTTTGCGTTTTCGAGCCATTTTGTCTTTGCCAACAACACACAGCCGAAAGCTGCCTACTATCGATATTATAGTAATGGTGTCGCCACGGTCAGCCGCACTGTTACGCCAACGCATATCCGCCGAGGTTATGAAGTGCTTGATCAAAATATGTATTTGATCAAAAAAGTGCCTGCCTATAATGTTGAAAAAGATTTACGTGAAGAAAAGCAACGTGCAATTCAATTTGAACGTCATCGTAAAGACTTACAAATCAAGCGCTCTTTCCGAGATGTTGAATATGCTAGTCGGAAACGAAATGATGCGCTTAAAGTATTGAATAAACAGTTGCGTCAACAGTATATTCTGATGAAACAATTACAGACCGATCGGAGTAAATATTTAACCGTCAAGGCTGAACATATTCTTAAAAAGAAAGACATTCCCACAAGTCTAGAAACCAATATTCGCAATAATCTAATTCATATCCAAAACACTCGAGATTCAATTGAAAATCTTAAAAAAACCATCTCTGATCAACAAGAGTATTACGATTACGTTATTTATCGTTTACAAGTGATGTAATCCTTTTTATATTGGCAAGCACTACACAGCTTGCCTCATGTAAATATGGACATTCAAAAACAAAAACATCTTCGCTTTTCCCTCATTCTTTGCACGTTGCTCGGTTTAACAGCCTGCCAAAAAGAAGCAATCGAAACTGCAGATCAGAACGCCAATCCACAAAATGTTCAGCAAAACAATCAGCAAGCGATTGAGTTGATTGCAGAAGACGTTGTACAGATACAAACTGGATCACTTGTGGACAAATCACCATTTACAGGGACGATTCAAGCCGTTTCACAAACCAGTGTGCAATCTCAAGTCAGTGCGACTGCAATGCAGGTTACCGCAGAAATTGGACAATTCATATCCAAAGGACAGGTTCTAGTTCGGCTAAATAATCAAGACAATAACGCTCGCTTGGCACAAGCAAATGCCAATCTCGCAGCGACCAAAGCTCAAGCTGAGCTCAATAGATCATTGGTAGAGCGCAAACGCAGACTGTGGCAACAAGGTTTTATTTCCAAGTTGGAATATGAGCAAAGCCAAGTCGAATATCTTGCGCAAGCTGAACAAATCAAGGCTGAGCAAGCCAATGTCAATATTGCAAAAAAAGCAGCGCAAGATACGGTGATTCGTAGTCCGATCAATGGTGTGATTACCAACCGTCAAGTGGAACAAGGGCAAACCATTTCCGTTGGACAAACCTTATTTGAAATCGTTGATCCATCAAGCTTAGAACTCAAAGCCAGTCTAGCTGTGTCTGAAGCCTATAAACTCTTTGTCGGGCAAAATATTGAATTTCGCCTACAAGGCGATACCACACTCTACCCAGCTAAAGTGACTCGTGTGTCCCCAGTCGCCGATCAAGCAAGCCGAAATATCACATTCTTTGCACGCCCAACGGCGCAAGCACCATTACACATTGGGGCTTTTGTTGAAGGTTCGATTATTCGCAGTAGCAATCAACAAGCTTCTGGTCAAATCATTCCACTAAATGCGATTCGACATATCGACACCGCACCTTTTGTTTGGGTAATTCGTGATAATAAACTACTCAAAGTTAAAGTCGATGTCATGCAAAAGCAAAGTGCCGATCAACTCGCTATCGTCAGTGGTCTGCAAAATAATGACATGGTAAGTTTGATTGACTTTAAACATGATGATCAAAATAAAGCCGTCATCATTCAAAATGACGAAATTCAAAACAACGTAGCTCAAGCGAACTAAAACAAAGTTAAAAGCGGTTTGCGATAAAACGATTTTAGCGACAAGGCAATTTAAGCGACAAAATCATTAAGGAAAGGAATCTCTCGACATGTGGTTTACTCGAATCAGTATCAAATATCCTGTTTTCACCATCATGATGATGTTGTGCTTTTTGGTACTGGGTCTTGCCTCTTGGCAGCGTATGCACGTCGAAGAATTCCCCGATGTGGACTTTCCTTTTGTGGTTGTGCACACCACGTATGCAGGTGCATCGCCTGAGATTGTCGAAAGTGAAATTACCGAAAAACTAGAAGATCAGATCAATACCATTTCGGGTTTAAAAAGCGTTATTTCCATCTCCAATGAAGGCATCTCGACGGTCGTTGCAGAGTTCAATCTCGATGTTGATTCCTCTGTGGCAGCACAAGAAGTTCGTGACAAGATTGCACCTGTATCGAGTCAGTTCCGTGATGAGATCGACGATCCGATTATCAATCGCTACGACCCATCAGCAGGTGCGGTGATGTCGGTGGTGTTTGAGTCTAAACAGATGAATATGCGTGAGTTGAGTAGCTACGTCGATCAACAGCTCATTCCGCAACTGCGTACAGTATCAGGTGTCGGACGTGTCAATCTACAAGGTGAAACTGAACGTCAGATTCGTATCGAGGTTGATCCACTGCGCTTACAAAGCTATGGCATTGGCATCAACCAAGTCATGCAAAGCCTACAAAGTGAAAATGTACAAATCCCCGCAGGAACGCTGAAACAAGGCAATAAAGAACTGGTTGTTGAAATTCAAGCTAAAGTCCGTCAGCCTGAAGATTTTAACAATCTCATCGTCAGTAATCTGGGTGGTGTTCCGATTCGTCTAGGGCAAGTTGCCAAAGTGGAAGACCGTACAGCAGAGCAAGAAAGCAGTGCCTATCTCAATGGTGAAACTGCGCTATCGGTTGATATTCTGCGCAACTCAGATGCCAATGTCATTTCGACGATTGATAATCTCTACAAACGCCTCGATAACATCAAAACGCAACTACCAAGTGGTATGAGTCTGACTGTGGTGACCGACACCTCAAAAGGTATTCGCAACTCAATCAAAGATGTGGCACGGACGATTGTCGAAGGTGCTGTACTTGCTGTATTAATCGTCCTACTTTTTCTTGGCTCATTCCGCTCAACCATTATCACAGGTTTAACCTTACCGATTGCGCTATTTGGTACCTTGACCGTGGTTTGGGCGATGGGCTTTAGTATCAATATGATGACCCTACTCGCCCTCTCGCTGAGTATTGGTCTATTGATTGATGATGCAATCGTGGTGCGAGAAAATATCGTCCGCCATGCCGATATGGGTAAAGATCATATCACTGCGGCAATTGAAGGTACGCAAGAGATTGGACTTGCGGTACTTGCTACAACTTTGACGATTGTAGCGGTATTTTTACCTGTGGCGTTTATGGGTGGCATTATCGGACGTTTCTTCTATCAGTTTGGCGTGACTGTCAGTGCTGCGGTATTGATCTCGATGTTTGTCAGCTTTACCCTTGATCCAATGCTTTCAGCACATTGGGAAGAAAAGAAAGACCAACTAGAAAATAAAAAACCGAGCGTTATTACTCGTTTTTTCCAATGGACATCGAATCAGCTTGATCGTTTAAATGATGTTTACGCCAAAGTGTTGAAATGGGCGTTACGTTTCCGTTTTGTCACCATGATGATCGCTGTCGGTTCTTTAATTGGTGCATTTGCTTTGGCAGGATTAATCGGTACAGAGTTCGTGCCAATTCCAGACAAAGGCGAAGCGGTGGTCAAATTTGAAACCCCTGTCGATTCTTCACTGCAATATACCAATGTCAAGCTCTTACAAGTGGAAAAAATTCTACGAGAATTTCCCGAAGTGAGAAATACTTACGGCGTGGTCAATGCAGTCAATGATCAAGGCAAAAATCACGCCAGCATCAAAGTCAGCCTCACGCCACGCCAAGAACGTGATAAATCACTGATTGAACTGACCAATGATTTTCGTGATCGCATCAGTCATGTTGCAGGGATCAAAATCACCTCTGTGTCTTCTGCCGATGAAAGCGTATCGGGTGGTCAAAAGCCGATTCTGATCTCCATCAAAGGACCTGATCTCAAAGAACTACAAAAAATCTCCGATCGTTTTATGACAGAAATTTCAAAAATTGAAGGTCTGGTCGATTTGGAAAGTTCACTGGGTGAGCCGAAGCCTACACTGTCGATTGAGATTAATCGTCAAATCGCCAGTGATTTGGGTTTATCAGTCAATCAAATTGCGACGGCACTTCGTCCACTCATCGCAGGTGATAATGTCACCACTTGGGAGGATGAAGATGGTGAAAACTATGATGTGAATATTCGCCTATCTGAACAAGATCGTTCACGTCCAAGTGATTTACAACAGCTTTATTTTAGTGGGAATGCAAGCTCTTCACAAAATGGCGCAACTCAAAATACACTCGCCAATTCGACCCAAAATTCAACATTGTCAAATAATAGCGCAAGCTCATTGATTCCATTTTCAGCGGTCGCCACGATGGATGAAACGCTTGGGGCTTCGCAGATCAACCGCCGTGATCTAACTCGTGAAATCTTGGTTGAAGCAAATACCGCAGGTCGTCCTGCGGGGGATATTGGTCGAGATATTGAGAATTTGCAGAAAACCTTCGATCTTCCTGCGGGCTATAGTTTTTCTACTCAAGGGGCGAATGCGGATATGGCAGAGTCAGCAGGTTATGCGATGACTGCAATTACATTGTCCATCGTATTCATTTATATCGTGCTTGGTTCGCAGTTTAATAGCTTTATCCACCCTGCTGCGATCATGATGGCATTGCCATTGTCCTTGATTGGTGTGTTCTTGGCATTGTTCTTATTTAATAGTACCTTAAATATTTTCTCGATCATCGGCATTATCATGTTGATGGGCTTGGTGACGAAAAACGCTATTTTGCTGATCGACTTTATCAAGAAAGCCATGGATCATGGTATGTCACGCCATGAGGCAATTTTAGAAGCAGGTCAAACTCGTCTACGCCCTATTCTAATGACTACCTGTGCGATGGTGATGGGTATGGTACCTTTGGCACTCGGGCTCGGTGAAGGTGGCGAACAAAGTGCGCCGATGGCTCATGCTGTGATTGGCGGTTTAATTACCTCTGCACTTTTGACTTTGATTGTAGTGCCAGTATTTTTCACTTATTTGGAAGATTTGAAAAATTTTAGTTCCCGAGTGTTTAGAAAAATCATATCATAGCGAGCTTCTTCGGGTATACGCTTGGTAACAACTAGGCATATGTCTTGAATCAGACAATTTGGTTGTAATACACTGTGCGATCGCATTGCGAAAAGTGTAAATGAAGACGTTTTGAATTAGTAGATTTTTAATTAGGACATTTTATGCGAGCGAGTCGCTTTTTATTTGCCACACTCAGAGAAACGCCAAACGATGCGGAAGTGATTTCACATCAGCTCATGTTGCGTGCAGGAATGATTCGTAAATTGGCGTCTGGGCTATATACGTGGTTGCCAATGGGTGTACGTGTGCTGAACAAGGTTGAGGCGATCATTCGTGAAGAAATGAATGCTTCGGGTGCGCTCGAAGTCTTTATGCCAGTGACACAGCCTGCAAGTCTATGGCAAGAGTCAGGTCGCTATGTGCAATATGGTCCTGAATTACTACGTATCCAAGATCGTCATAAAAATCCATTCGTGCTTGGTCCTACACACGAAGAAGTGATCACTGATCTTGCTCGTAATGAGCTAAAAAGTTATAAACAATTGCCACTGAATTTTTATCAGATTCAAACCAAATTCCGTGATGAAATTCGCCCACGTTTTGGCGTGATGCGCTCTCGTGAATTCGTCATGAAAGATGCGTATTCTTTCCATAATGATCAAGCGTCATTACAAGTGACTTACGACTTGATGTATCAAACCTATAGCAATATTTTCACTCGCTTAGGTTTAGACTTCCGCCCTGTGCAAGCAGATACAGGTTCAATCGGTGGTTCAGGTTCGCACGAGTTTCATGTCTTGGCGAATAGTGGTGAAGATGATGTGGTGTTTTCGACTGAATCAGACTTTGCTGCCAATGTGGAAAAAGCTGAAGCGATCTTGGTCGGTGAACGTGCCGAGCCAACTCAAGTTTTACAAGTCATTGATACACCGAATACCAAAACCATTGAAGCACTTTGTGAACTGCTCAATATTGATGCAAAGCAGACACTAAAAGCTGTTCTTGTTCAAGGCACAGTTCTTGAAGAGCAGGCCGATGAACACGGTAATTCACCGCTCGTTGCTGTATTCCTACGTGGCGATCATGAGCTCAATGAAATCAAAGCTGAAAATCATCCATTGATTGCCAGTCCACTGACTTTCGCCACTGAAGAGCAATTAAAGTCAGTTGGCTTACCTGCTGGCTCAGTAGGTCCTCAAGGTTTAGTCGAAAAAGGCGTTACTGTACTTGTTGATCGTGCAGCATCTGTTTTGTCTGACTTCGTAACAGGCGCAAACATTGCCGATCAACACGTACAAGGTGCAAACTGGGAACGTGATGCAACTTATAGCGAAGTTGCAGACTTGCGCAATGTCGTCGATGGCGACCCTTCTCCAGATGGTAAAGGTATATTGCAAATCCGTCGTGGTATCGAAGTTGGACACATCTTCCAACTCGGTCAAAAATATTCCGAAGCTCTTGGCTGTAAAGTGCTTGGTGAAGATGGCAAACCGCAAACAGTCACGATGGGTTGCTATGGTATCGGTGTGACGCGTGTGGTCGCAGCGGCGATTGAACAAAACCATGATGAAAAAGGGATTATCTGGCCAAAAGCACTTGCGCCGTTTGATATCGCCATAGTCCCGATGAATGCGCACAAATCACCTCGTACTGTGGAAGCGGCTGAATCACTTTATCAGGAGCTTCAAGCTTTGGGCTTTGATGTATTACTGGATGATCGTAATGAGCGTCCAGGTGTGAAATTCTCCGATCTTGAATTGACTGGTATTCCACATCGTATCGTGATTGGTGAAAAAGGCTTAGATGCAGGCACTTTTGAATATAAAGGTCGCCGTGATAGCGAATCGCAAGATTTAAGCAAAGAAGCGTTACTCACCTTGCTTAAAGCCTAAAAAATCAATTCGAAATTTTTAGAAAGCCGATCATCATTGATCGGTTTTTTATTACACGCCAAAACAAAAATAGATCATGACCAGTCAATGGAATTTCTAATTCACATTTTCAATACAGAGTTTTATTCCTAAAATCATGGTCTTGTCATATTCCATCGGCACAGTGAATCACAATCATAACAACGCTGCTTACAATGGAACAAAACATGACGATACAACTTTCTCATTCAAAACGATTTCACGCATCTCGTCGCAACCGATTTGGTATCGTGCTCGGCGCACTACTTTGTGCACCGCTCTTTTTAACAGCATGTGAAGATGATGACGAAGAACAAGTGACTTCTGAAGATCATCCGATCATCTTTGCACATCGTGGTGCCAGTGGTTATCTACCCGATCATACTTTGGAGGGTTATGAGAAAGCCATCGAGCTTGGCGCAGACTATATCGAGCCTGATTTAGTGATGACCAAAGATGGCATATTAGTCAGTCGTCATGAACCAAATATCACTACAACCACTAATGTGAAAGATCACCCTGAATTTGCAGATCGCAAGAAAACCATGATCGTAGACGGTATCGAAGAAGAAGGTTGGTTTGTTTCTGACTTTACCCTTGCAGAGCTAAAAACTTTAAAAGCCGTACAACCATTGGCGGAACGTGATCAATCTCATAATGGGAAATTTGACGTGCCGACATTTGAGGAAATTTTACAACTGCTCATTGCACAGCGCAGTGAAACAGGTCGTAAAATTGGCATCATCCCAGAGCTCAAACATTCGACTTATCATCAAGACTTAGGACTTGAGATGGAAGATGAATTGCTTCGTTTATTGGATAAATATTCGCTCAATAGCGCAGACTCAAATGTCATTATTCAATCTTTTGAAGTGGCGAATCTAAAATATCTCAATAGTAAAACTGAGGTTCAATTGGTTCAGCTCATTGATGCTTCAGGCTTAAAACTTGATGGGACAATTGATAATGTACCACCGCTCAACCAACCTTATGACTTTGAAGTGAATGGTGACAATCGCACTTATCTCGATATGCTGACGTCTGCAGGACTTGCAGAAATCAAAACCTATGCAGACATTATTGGACCTTGGAAAGCATATATCGTCGGTAGCAAAGGTACAGATGCTAATGGCGATGGCAAAGCCGATGACGTCACAGGCGATGGTTTGGTTGATGAACGTGATCGGACGTTAGCTGAGCCAACAACGCTCATTACAGATGCACATCAAGCAGGATTAAAAGTCGTGCCATTTACCTTCCGTAATGAACCACGTCGCCTTGCCAGTGACTATCAAAATGATCCAGTCAAAGAATATCAATATTTCTTTGAACTTGGTGTAGATGGTCTATTTACTGACTTTACGGATACTGCAATTAAAGCCCGTAATGCTTATTACCAATAACTATGGTCAAGAACTTTAATCTTGCTACAGCGTTAAGCTCGCTCGCATTACGACAAGCACACCTTCGCTCGCTTGCCTCGTATCAGAGATAAACTTCTTCAACTATACTTGCTTTGTAACAGCTTAAAATTTCTATAAAATGCCAAGCACCCTGTTTGGCATTTTGCATTGGTTAAATCATTCGATACAAATCTTAAAATACAAAACTCAGTAATCCTCGCTAAAAATCTATCAATCGATCTGTTATATTGAGCATCATATTCAATTAAATACATTCTATTATGGACTTAGCGATTAACCACACTCTCGCCATTATCATCATTACTGTGATCATTTCCTTGCTTGCTTTTAATCAGCCTCGCATCATGAATCGTCTGATCTTTTGGGGACCTGCGGTAGGCAAAGGACAGTTTGACCGTTTAATTACTTATGGTTTTGTGCATGCTGATGGTTTTCATCTGTTATTTAACATGATCACGCTGTTTTTCTTTGGGCGTGTGCTTGAGCAATTTTATCGTCAATATGCCTTTGACATGGGCTTTGCTTTGTTCTATCTCGGCGGTTTGATCGTGTCGAACTTGCCAAGTTATTTCAAACATAAAAATGATGTCAATTATTTTAGTTTGGGTGCATCGGGTGCGGTTTCAGCAATTCTATTTGCCTTTATCTTATTTCAGCCGTGGAATTTGATTTTCGTATTTTTTATTCCTGTGCCTGCGATTATTTTTGCGATTCTATATGTTGCGTATAGCTTTTGGGCTGAGCGACGTGGTAACAATGGCATCAATCATAGTGCGCATCTTTGGGGTGCAGCTTATGGAATTATTTGTACGCTGATTTTAGAACCTCGTATTCTTGGGTTATTCGTGCAACACCTATTGAACCCAAGTTTTTTCTAAATCTATAACTTAAATACATACTGATTGGTTAAGGAATAATTCATGCAAAGCCTCGTCCTCGATACTGAAACACATACACTGAACGGTTTACCAATAGAGGTCGCATATGTCCCTGTACAACTTGATGCGTCAGGGGTACAGATCTTTGAAGATCAGATCTATGATGAATATTTCAGCCTCGATGACGGCATGTCGATGCATTTGGCATCAATGGCTGTGCATCATATTTTGCCTAATGATTTGATAGGCAAACCGAATTATCGTGAGTTCCGTTTGCCTGAAGATACCATCTATATGATCGGGCATAATATCGACTATGACGTATCTGCGGTAGCACGTTGTGGACAATCGGTGAAGCATATCAAACCGATCTGTACTTTAGCTTTGGCACGTTTCCTTTGGCCTGAGCTTGAAAGCCGTTCTTTAAGCACTTTGAGTTATTTTATCTCTGATGATTTAGAAGCAACACGTCAGCAATTACGCAATGCCCACAATGCCAAAACCGATGTCTTACTCACCACTGAACTACTGAAACGTATCGTGGCTGAGCTAAAAATCACTGACATGGAACAGCTCTATCAACAATCACAAATCGCACGTTTACCACAGTTTATGCCTTTTGGAAAATATAAAGGTACTGCACTCAAAGAAGTCCCGCTCGACTATGTGCAATGGTTATTGCGTCAGCAAGATATTGATCCGTATCTACGTAAAGCTCTAGAACAAATTTTTTAATAATCGTTGAACTGGTAAAATAACAGCATAAGTATTGTCAAGGAGCGCAAAGATGCAATTTCGAATCGAAGCCATAGAAGTTGGCAATGCCCTACAAAACTATATTTGGATGTTGATCGACACCCATCACCATCAAGCTGTTGCAATCGACCCGACCCAAGCTGATTTAGTCTTAGATTATTGCGAAAAATATAATTTAGAACTTGCACAAATTTGGATAACCCATAAACACAATGATCACATCGCAGGTCTACCTGAGCTAAAAGCCAAAACCAATGCGATTGTATATGCACCTTTGGCGGAAAAAGAAGCGATAGAACAAGCAGATCATTGGCTTGAAGATGATGCCGTCATTACATTTTCAGATTTAAAAGTAGATGTCTTTAGCTCCGCAGGGCATACGCTCGGATTAATCACCTATTTTATTGACGAGTTAGATGCGCTGTTTTGTAGCGACACCTTATTTTCACTGGGTTGTGGACGATTATTTGAAGGCACTTATGAACAAATGTATCATTCTTTAAATCGGTTAGCTGCCCTGCCACCACGCACGCTCGTCTATTGCACACATGAATATACCGAAAGTAATGGCAAATTTGCCATTACCATTGAACCTGAAAATATCGCCCTACAACAGCGCTATGCCGAAGTGAAAGCCTTGCGTGCTGAGGGGAAAATCACACTACCCTCGACGATTGAACTAGAGCTTGAAACCAATCCATTCCTGCGCTGTCAAAGTGTCGAAGAATTCAAAAAAATACGCCAATTAAAAGACCAATTTTAACGAATAGGCTTGACTTAACCCTAAGCTTTCTTCAAAATATGCCACTTGTTTACGGGCTGGTATTGCAGTATTGTCAAATGCACAATACACACGCATCAGGCCCGCCCCAAACTAACTAATTCAAGGAGTGCACGAGTGGCAAACTCTGCTCAAGCTAAAAAACGTGCTCGTCAAAATTTGAAAGCACGTAAACACAACGCAAGCTTGCGTTCTATGGTTCGTACTTATATCAAACGTGTAATCGCTGCGATTGCTGCTGGTGAACACGCTGCTGCTGCTGAAGCTTATAAAGCAGCTGTACCAGTGATCGACCGTATGGCTGATAAAGGCATCATCCATAAAAACAAAGCAGCTCGTCATAAGAGCCGTTTGAATGCTCAAGTTAAAGCTTTGGCTGCTAACTAAGCATCTATAACTTCAATCGAAGTTATGTAATAAAAAAAGCCCATTTGGGCTTTTTTTAGCGCTATCCTTTTTAAAATTTAGCACTTTGAAAGCCTAAAGTGCTTTAGCTTAACTTGGGAGTTTACACTCAGCAATACAACGTACTTATTTCACTTTAAGAATTTATCAATAATAATATAAGCTTAAATACTCTAGGAAAATATTCCATGTCACAAATCAAAATTTACGGCTTGGCAAACACGATACAAACACATAAAGCCAAACTCTCCGATGCGATTCATCAAGCGCTTGTTACTGCACTACAATATCCTGTAGAAAAGAAATTTCAGCGTTTCTTTGCCCTTGAGCGAGCAGATTTTATTTTTCCAAATGATCGTAGCAACGACTATCTCATCATCGAGATTTTGATGTTTGAAGGTCGCTCAACATCTGCAAAAAAATTACTGATTCAAACACTTTTTCAAAATATACAAAATCAATGTGGTATCTCAACGCAAGATATTGAAATTACCATTATTGAAACACCAAAAGAGAATTGGGGAATTCGTGGACAGTGTGGTGATGAATTAGCTTTAAATTATAAAGTTGATGTGTAAAAGACACACCATCTATCTCTTATTTTATTTTTAAATATTGGCTTTTAAATCACGAATGGCAACTTGATGTCGCTCACCTCGCCACACCCAATTCAGCTGTGACGCTTCAAAGCTTGAGGTATTATCAAACCAAACAAAGACACCCTCCATCATCTCGGGCCAATCTTTTTTCTGTACTTGAAAATGCCCTGAAATCACCGCTATAAACGCCGCCAATATCGTATCGTGACTAACAGCTAAGCTTAATGCACAATGCTTCTGCGTAGGATTCGATTCACATTGGATCAGATGTGAATGAAAAAGCACTTCTAACACATCCAACACACCACGAATCGGATGCTTCATGCCCGGCAATGTATTTTTGACAAAACTATCAATAAAGCTCACCGCTCCTTTTTTACGGAAATGCGGTACAGCCAAATCAATATCTACGACAAAACTACCAGGTTCGACCAGTAAAGATTCTTCAAATATTTCGATTTGATGCGTATTGTCTGAAAAGTGTCGATCTGCCCCTGCGATCATCAGCGTTGCTGTATCTATACAACGCTGTATCGGGCTACTGATACAGTTCACAATCTGACGCTGTGTTTGCTGGCTGAGATATTCACCCCACGCTTCTGCTAGCTCACGACCTTCATCAGTGAGTTGTAGGTCATAACCCGCCAAACCTTGTCCATTAACCAACTCACGAATCGAATGCCGTGTAAAAAGGACAATAGGTGTATCATGATCAGGCAATAATTCGACTGCGCTAAACATGCTTTTTGGTAAGGCGTGAAGTGCGTCCACTTGCCCCTCGTGATGAGTTAAAACTAAAAATGGATTGCAGACTATAGCATGATTAGCCTTGGCTAGGCTGAATTTCATACTCGACCCTTGCTCTTTTATTACAAAAAAGCCAGTACGAATGTACTGGCTGTATGACAAATCACCCTAAGATGAATTTGTGTTTTAAATCGTTTCAAGCAACTGATTTAAAGTTGCACTTGGACGCATTACAGCTTTGGTCTTTTCAGGGTCAATCGCATAATAACCACCGATATCTGCATGTTTGCCCTGCACTTCTGCAAGCTCAGCAACGATTTTGTCTTCATTGTCAGCCAATGCCTTAGCAAGCGGTGCAAATGTCGCTTTGAGCTCAGCATCTTCATCTTGAACTGCCAACGCTTCCGCCCAATATTTTGCGAGATAATAATGACTTCCACGGTTGTCAAGCTCACCTGTACGACGTGATGGCGACTTGTCATTATCCAATAACTGCCCTGTCGCATAGTCTAAAGTCTTGGCAAGTAATTTTGCTTTGACATTGTCTTCTTTTAGACCAAGCTCTTCCAAAGATACCGCTAAAGCCAAGAACTCACCGAGAGAATCCCAACGCAAATGGTTTTCTTCAACAAGCTGTTGTACATGCTTCGGCGCAGAACCGCCCGCACCTGTTTCGTACATGCCACCACCCGCCATTAACGGCACAATAGATAGCATCTTCGCAGAAGTACCGAGTTCCATGATCGGGAACAAATCAGTGAGGTAATCACGCAAAATATTACCCGTTACAGAAATCGTATCTGCGCCACGAGCCACACGCTCGAGCGTATAACGCATGGCACGCACTTGCGACATGATCTGAATATCCAGCCCTTCCGTATCGTGTTCTTTTAGATACTTTTGGACTTTCTTAATCAATTCATTTTCATGCGGACGATATGGATCAAGCCAGAAAATCGCAGGCATGCCTGAGTTGCGCGCACGATTTACCGCAAGTTTTACCCAATCACGGATCGGTGCATCTTTAACCTGACACATACGCCAAATATCACCTTGCTCAACATTCTGCGAAAGTAATACTTCACCAGTTTCTAGATCAGTAATATTGGCCACACCTGCTTGCGGCATCTCAAACGTCTTGTCGTGAGAGCCATATTCTTCGGCTTTTTGAGCCATCAATCCGACGTTTGGCACGGTACCCATTGTGCGTGGATCGAAGTTACCATTCCACTTACAGAAGTTGATCATCTCTTGATAGATACGTGCAAAAGTCGATTCAGGCATGACAGCTTTACAATCATACTGCTTACCATCGGCACCCCACATCTTACCGCCACCACGAATCATCGCAGGCATTGACGCATCGACGATGACATCATTTGGCGAGTGGAAGTTGGTAATACCTTTTGCAGAATCAACCATTGCCAATGCAGGACGATGCTCCTGACACGCATGGAGATCTTCAATAATTTCTTCACGTAAAGAAGTTGGTAAAGTTTCAATCTTCTCGTATAGCCCAGCCATACCATTGTTGACGTTGATACCAAGTTGATCGAACAACTTACCGTGTTTTTCAAAGGCTTCTTTATAGTAAATCTTGACACAGTGACCGAAGACAATCGGGTGTGACACTTTCATCATGGTTGCTTTCACATGCAGAGAAAACAAAATCCCTGCTTGACGACAATCTTCGAGTTCTTCTTCGTAAAATTCACAAAGTGCTTTTTTACTCATAAACATCGAGTCAATCACTTCACCGTCTTGTAATGCTACTTTTGGTTTTAGGACGATATTTTCACCATTAGCAGTGATCAATTCCATTTTGACATTACGAGCACGGTCTAAAGTCATCGACTTTTCACCATGATAAAAGTCACCTTCATCCATATGCGACACATGAGTTTGTGACCATTGCTTCCACTCACCCATTGAGTGTGGATGCTTTTTCGCATAATTCTTAACCGCAGCAGGCGCACGGCGGTCTGAGTTCCCTTCACGGAGGACTGGATTGACCGCTGAACCTAAACATTTGCCGTATTTCGCTCGAATGGTCTTTTCTTCTTCCGTCGTTGGATTCTCTGGAAAGTTTGGAATCGCATAGCCTTTAGACTGTAGCTCTTTGATACATGACATGAGCTGTGCAACTGAGGCACTGATATTTGGCAATTTGATGATATTAGTATCAGGGTCTTGAGTCAGACGACCAAGTTCCGCAAGGTTATTAGGTACTTTTTGATCATCGCTCAGATAGTCTGCGAACTCTGCAAGCACACGTGCCGATACAGAAATGTCACGCTTGACGATATCTACGCCCGCAGGTTTGGTAAAGGTTTCGATGATTGGGAGTAACGAGTATGTCGCCAGTAGCGGTGCCTCATCAGTTAATGTATAAATGATTGTTGACTTTCCACTGGACATATATAGCTCCTTTTTACTGGTATGTAATTAAGTCTGTAATACGTAGCATCAAGCTTGTGGCTCGGCTACATTTCGAATCAATATTTCTTGCACTTTTTTAAGCGTGTAAAGTATGCGTTGAGCGGTGTATTGCAGTCAATGCGATATGCGCTTTTTAGGTGAATAGTGTATATAAATCTGAGTGATGTTGCCTATTAGACCAATGGGCTAGATCATATTTCAACTGGATGTACAACAAATATGTCATGAATATTTTGTTACTTAAAGGACTTCAACACTTGCCACTTTTATACAGCTAAATTAACCTGATGATCTAAGAGATTGGGAGGTTAAGCAACTTTAAAATTTATGGTAACTTCCAAAATCACTATCTAAATAGTGTCGATCGTAATTTTGAAATCTAATAGCCTAAAGTAGAAAAGTAAAATGATAGAAAATAACTCAGAACTTATTAGGTTCAATCACAACTCAGTGAGCCTTTGTAATTTGCTTCAAAATATCGCAAATGAAACTTGGGAAAGAATCGGATTCGCTAGAACTAGAAAGGGTTTAAAAATATTCGAAACAACAATTACGCAAAATATTCTTTATGAATTCCACAAATATTGTGACCAAAATCCACACACGCCGATCAGAATGTTTGAGGCAATTAATGAGCCTCTTAATGGAAATGATATTGAACTAATAATTCAAACTAGCGGAGGATACGTTATAGCCCCTCTACAAGCTAAAATTATTTATAAAACTGACAATTACCCAGCAATGGATCATGGAAATCAAATCAATGACTTAATTACATACGCCAAAAATGTTGGAGGAGTTCCTTTATATCTGCTTTACAATCATTATTTAGATACATTTACTCATAATGGAAATTTATGTGGAATCAAGTTTTCAAAAGAACAATACGGTTGCTCCTTGGTAAGTGCATATTATCTACTAAACAAGTTTGCATTTAACAGATTTGATAAGAGTGGAAATCCCAAATGGACTATTCCAAACTTTATAGAATTGCATCCTGATATTGCAGTTCCTTGGTTTGTACTCGGATGTTGTAGATTTTCAAAAGCAAATACAGATTCAACTGTAAATTTGATCAACAATACGAAAGTTCATTCAGTCAGCTTAAAACACGAAATTCATACATATCAATATGAAGACTTAAATCTCGAACAAAATTGGAAGCCTTTAAATACAACAAGATTAAACTTAGAAAATGATCTCTCTAAAGAGAATAATTCTCAATACTTACCAAAATACCGAATTATTCTTTCTTTAAATGAAGAATAGAACTGCTAGGGTTTATCGTTTATTAATTAAAGTATTTACAAAACCTGAAATTACAGTCCAATCCCTCACATCACGCAAAGCAATAAACTGCCCATTCAACAAACTTGTGCGCTGATTATAACGAAATGGTCGATGACTAAGATCAAACACCTCTCCACCAATACTTTGCAACAAACCTTGTCCTGCCGAAGTATCCCATTCACTGGTCGGATGGAAACGTGGATAAAGATCAATCTCCCCTTCGATCATCATGCAAAACTTATAGGCACTGCCTGCATTCACTTTGCGATAACTGATATTTTGCGATGTTAAAAAATCTAAAAACTCCTGATAACGAGAGCTACGTTCAGGACGACGGCTCATCGCAATACGTATTGATTTGTCATTTTTTAAATCATTTTGCTTTAAGCCATTTTTGTTTAAGTCATGTTGAAATTGAAATAACTCAATCTGACCTTGTGCATTCCATTGATAGCGATACGGAAGTTGTTCTTTACTTTGAAACTTTTCAACTATATAGAGCTTAGACATCAGCGGTACAGCGATGGCAGAAATCACCGATCCACCGTTCTCAATCAAACTCAGATTAATGGTGAACTCACCTGTTTGATCAATAAATTCTTTTGTGCCATCTAGCGGATCAAGCATCCAAAAGCGTTGCCATTGATGGCGTTCGTTATGCTCACCTTCTTCGGATAAAAGTGGCAGTTTCGGTGTGAGTTCCGCCAAAGCCTGACTGATAAAACGATGTGCTTTCAGATCGGCTTGCGTCACAGGTGAGTTGTCAGATTTACGTTCAATTTGGAATTGCCCACCACGTTGATAACGCTCATATTCCGCCACAATGATGGCGCTTGCCTGCTGTAAAATGTGGCTCAACTGTTGCAAATTCTGTGGCATCTGCTCTAATGCAACTTTAGCAAACATACGCACCTCTCGATTTATCCATGACTACTGTAGCAAATCATTCAGCGCAAATCTCAAAACCGATCATCTTTTTTGATATGGATGGCACATTGTTGGATTTGGCATTTGATACCTATATTTGGATGCAATTAGTGCCAAAGCGTTGGGCAATTGAACATCAAGCCACACTTGAGCAGGCAAAGTCACAGCTGTATCAATATTATGTGCAATATCAAGGTAGTCTGAATTGGTACTCATCCACGTTTTGGCGACAGCATATCGGTGTCGATGCCTTTGCCGTACAACAAGAGTATCGTCATCTCATTGCACCACGACTTGGCTGTTTTGAATTGTTGAATGCACTTCAAAAGCTCGATGTAGAATGCTGGATTGTCAGTAATGCTGATCAAGTTACGCTCGATTTAAAACTTGAAAATGTGCCGATTCGTCCTTATTTCAAACAGGTAATTAGCAGTGAGTCGATTGGTTATGCCAAAGACGATCAACGCTTTTGGCGCACGTTGCAACAACGTTATCCTTTTGATGTGTCGCAAGTAACCTTTATTGATGATAATTATGCAGTGCTCGATAGCGCAAAACAGTTTGGTATTGCACAGTTATTCAGTATTTGCGAGCCTGATTCGAGTACCACAAGAACGGAATTAAATCCGAATTATATTCATCTTGAACAGCTTACAGATTTGCTGAATTATTTAGATGATGACAAATCTAGCAACATATACGGTACATAATCGTTTAAACGATCATTTCAACACAAGGCATTTCAATCTAAGCACACATGAGTAAAAGCAACAGTAAAGAAATCGGTCGTGAAAATAGCGCATCCATTCAGACCGAATCCATGCGCATCGACAAATGGCTTTGGGCTGCACGATTCTTTAAAACCCGCTCACTTGCCAAAGCCGCCATAGAAGGTGGCAAGGTGCATCACGATGGCGATCGGGTCAAAGTCTCCAAAGAAGTCCGCATCGGCATGGAGCTGACCATTCAGCAAGGTTTCGACAAGAAAACCGTGCAAATTAAAGCCCTGTCTGCACAACGTGGCGGTGCACCGCAAGCACAGTTGCTCTACGATGAAACGGAAATGAGCGTAGCACGCCGTGAGTTACTGAGCTCACAGCGCAAATTGCACAATTTAGCTCGTCCTGAACATCGTCCAAGTAAGAAAGATCGCAGGCAAATCCATAAATTTAAAGAGAAAAACAATCATGATTCGGTTGCGGATTGGCACAATGATGATGCTTATTAATGGTTAATTTTTAATGGAAATAATGATGAAAAATTACTAAAAATATTTAGGACAAGCGAGGATAAAAACAGGCGACAAAATACGACGTTTTGTATGAAATCGACACTCGATTTATCACTAAAATTCTGCCATGATACTGCCAACCAACGATCATTCGTTAGATAACTGTCATTAATTTTAAATAATTGACATTAAAATAATGATCTTGCGACGCAGACAAGGCATCCACTTTGGTTAAAAAGTTACAGTTCACAATATTGAGGTTATGAGATGGATGAGAATAAATCAAAAGCATTAGGCGCAGCACTAAGTCAGATTGAAAAGCAATTTGGTAAAAATACTGTGATGCGTTTGGGTGATAACACGGTACAAGCGGTCGAAGCGGTATCGACTGGCTCACTCACATTAGATATCGCTTTGGGTATTGGTGGTCTGCCGAAAGGTCGTATTATTGAGATTTATGGTCCTGAATCTTCAGGTAAAACCACGATGACTTTGCAAGCGATTGCAGAATGTCAAAAGAAAGGTGGCACTTGCGCATTCGTCGATGCAGAACATGCACTCGATCCTGAATATGCAAAAAAACTTGGCGTAGATATTGATAATCTCTTGGTTTCACAGCCTGACAATGGCGAGCAAGCCCTTGAAATCGCTGATATGCTGGTGCGCTCTGGTGCGATCGACTTGATCGTTATCGACTCCGTTGCAGCATTGACACCAAAAGCCGAAATCGAAGGTGAAATGGGTGATTCACACATGGGCTTACAAGCTCGTTTGATGAGCCAAGCTCTACGTAAAATCACAGGTAATGCCAAACGCTCAAACTGTATGGTGATTTTCATTAACCAAATCCGTATGAAGATCGGTGTGATGTTCGGTAGCCCTGAAACCACAACTGGTGGTAATGCGCTGAAATTCTACGCATCTGTGCGCTTGGATATTCGTCGTATTGGTCAGGTCAAAGAAGGCGATGAGATCATTGGTAATGAAACCAAAGTCAAAGTCGTGAAGAATAAAATGGCGCCTCCGTTTAAAGAAGCGATTTTCCAAATTTTATATGGTAAAGGCACCAATATGCTTGGCGAAGTGATCGACCTTGCTGTGGCGCAAGACATCGTGCAAAAAGCAGGTGCATGGTACTCTTATCAAGGCGATAAGATCGGACAAGGTAAAAACAATACCATCCGCTATCTTGAAGAAAACCCACAAATCGCTGAGCAAATCGAAGGCATTATTCGTGAGCGTATGTTGGCAAAAGTGCCTGCTGTACCTGCACAACAAGCTGAAACTGAAGAAGATGCTGCTTTTGATTTAGAGCAATAAGCCTTTCTCTGTTTCAAATAGATATTTGAAATAAAAATCCATGTCATCGTGCATGGATTTTTTACATTAGATACTTAAACCCAGTTATCATAGAACGACTGATCCTATTTGTAGAATAAAATGAACATCTCAAAATATATTCCGCTGATCGTACTCAGTTGCACTCTGTCTAGTGCGACTACTTTTGCAAAAACGTCACTCATCAATTCATCACAGAACGAACAAAAGCAATGGGTTGGTCAAGTTGCACCGACTTATAAACTCCAAGATCAAAATGGCAAATGGCATCAAAGCAAAGACACTCGTGGTAAATGGACTGTGCTGTACTTTTATCCAAAGGACAATACCGCAGGCTGTACCGAAGAAGCCAAACAATTTAAATACCTCTATCCTCAATTTTTAAAAGCCAATGCTGTAGTCATGGGTGTCAGTCTTGATGATGTGAAATCTCATCAGGCTTTTTCTGAAAAACTCGGACTGCCCTTCCCGATCTTAGCCGATCATAAACATCAACTTGCTGAGCAGTTTGGCATCGTCCGAAACTTTGGCATTACCAAAGTAGCAAACCGTGAAAGTTTCTTGATTGATCCTCAAGGGACGATTGTTTATCACTACAGCAGTGTCAACTCGCAAACTCATGCAAAGCAAGTCTTAGATGACATTTTAAAATTTCAGAAGAAAAAATAAATCTAAAACTACGCATAAAAAAAGCCAGCATCACGCTGGCTTTTTTAAATCGAATGATTTCTACAATGAAAAATCACATTTGCGATTGAATATAATTCTGCAAACCAATTTTCTCAATCAATCTCAATTGCTTCTCTAACCAATAAGTATGATCTTCTTCAGTATCAGACATCTGCTGACGAAGCATATCACGTGTCACGAAATCGCCTTTTTCTTCGCAAAGCTTTACGCCTTTGGCCAATTTCTCACGTACTTCATATTCGAGTGCAAGATCAGCTTTCAGACAGCTCACCACATCATCACCAACATTGATGTCATGACGATCCATATTAGGCGTGCCTTCGAGGAACAATACACGGCGAATAATCGCATCAGCGTGAATCGCTTCTTCTTCCATCTCGTGATTGATACGCTCAAAGATTTTGCTCAAGCCCCAATCTTCATACATACGAGAATGGATCAAATATTGATCACGAGCAGCAAGCTCACCGCCAATCAGCATATTTAAATAGTCAATGACTTCAGGATTACCTTGCATAACTCACCTCCAAACTTTTCTCCATTATGAATGATTATAAATTTAAATCAAGCCCAATATCATCATAAGTATTTGATTTTAAATAATTAATAATGATAAACAAACGCATTTACACTTCATCTTGAAATTATTAAACGTAGAGCAATTCTTCAAGTTGTTGAATTTTTGGTCATAATTTTTATAAACTGTTCTCAATAATTATTAGCTGAGCTGAAAAATCAGCATCGCCCAATTTATTTTTTTTTGTAAATTTAAATAAAAAAAATCGTGCCTGTGTTTGCAGGCACGACGTGATGAAAAACCGTCAATGCTTAAAATCGTTATTTTTATAGCTATAGCAAACGTCAGACTATTAAAGACCTAGCTTTGATTTCCATTTATCAAGTAAAGCAACTGTATCCAAATCATTCGGGTGGAAGCGTGGGCGGAAGTATGCCAACATCTCACCTGCTAAACCTGTGATGATGCCTTTTGATGGGCTATAGGCAAATTTATAGATCATGGTTAATTCTTTGAGATTCAGTTTCTTATCTGCTTTAAGTAGGCGCAAAGTAAACTGTGCTTGAGTGACTAAAATCATGCTCATCGCAATTACTAAGGCAACTGAGCGTAAGCCATATGACTTAATCCCTGTACCGAAGATACCTTGATACACATCATAAGCCACCGCTTTATGCTCATTTTCCTCGACTGCATGCCACATCCACATATAGCGCATAGTGTCATCTTTCATGAGTTCTTGAATATGTGGATTGGTCAATAGCTCCGACGCAATCGTTGCAGTGAAATGCTCAAGTGCAGTCGTTGCAGTGAGGTCAATCATCTCTTGCGTATAACCAAATGGTTTCATCGCTTTGGCAAAAAGCTTACGACCAAACTGAATCACGCTATCAGTATTTTTCTCAAGTGTTGCCACATCATGACCAAATTTTTGCGCTGATGCGTTAAAGCCAACATGTTCATGGGTGTGCATTGCCTCTTGACCGATAAATGCACTGATTTCTTTTTGCAATTTTTTATTGTCTTTGATTGCAGGGTGATAGCGCACTACTCGCACACTGTCGATAAACAATTGCTCGCCCGCAGGAAATAATGCAGATAAAGCTGTCATAAAATGAGTCAAACCCGCAGATTCACTCATCCAATATTCTGGTACGTCGTCAAAGTTGAAGTTCATACGACGAACTGGGAATGACGCACCTGGGCGATTAGAGATTTGTACTTTTGCATTCATTTTGGTATCTCCATGACATCTTGTTGTGATCTACACTGCTTTAAGTGTTTTAATCGTGATGTCAGTATTTCCGATTGTTCAATTTATTTTAGGAAATTCAATAATTATTGAGGAGTGTTGTAGAGGACAGAATAATATCAGATGGGGACAATTTGATATAAATATCAAAATTGCCAAAATGACATGAAATAGTATATTAAATCAATTAGATAACGAGAAAAAATTCGCTTTATATGTACTAGCTCAAACCTGATCTGACAGTTACCCATTTTTTATTGTGCCTGTCAGGTCAAATTTGAGCTAAATTTTTCTCAGCACAAATCCGTTTTCCATCAAGTAAAGTTTCAAGTGGTGTACGACCACTTGCGAGTTGAAAATAATCAGAATGAATTTAATACATTCTAACTTTCTCAGCTACTTTCAAATGTGTTGCACTTCGTTATTGAAATCGCCTTATCCAAAACACATGTTTTTGTAATAAAAAAGCGCCCATTGGGCGCTTTTTTTAGATCACAGCAGTGATTTATGCAGTTACTTTCGCAACAACACCAGCACCTACTGTACGACCGCCTTCACGGATCGCAAAACGTAGACCTGGAT
>NZ_JAKUML010000007.1 GCF_022601685.1 Acinetobacter sedimenti | reverse complement strand
TATATTGAGATGTTCTACAATTCAAAACGTAGACATGGTTCCAATGGTCAACGTTCTCCATTAGATTATGAAAAGGCTCATCAAAAGATGGTTATATGTGTCTAGAATTTTGGTGGCTATTCAGGTAACCCGACTGACATCTGTCATTTGCGTCACTTTAGAGGCAGGTAAATCATGACAAAATAGTTTGATTATTTGTCTAAACTTAGCCTCAGAAATATGTGAATGCTTACAATACTTGTTTAACACAGTCATAGCGTAACTTTAGCACCTTTTGATTTGTGGTAAAGTTATCTAGACCCTTTGTAATTGTGTAGAAAAAAAGGAGAAAGTAAATATAGTGCACCGAATTGACTAAAAGCCATTCAGTCGTCATGGTCTTATCGTTTTCAAACCTTTATATCACTCAAAATGAGTAAAAGTATTGCTACTTTAGATTCGCTATTTATCGGCTATATTTCGTTTCACTTTATTTATGATTTTAATGTTAAAAACTAGAGCAATTGCTATGAAGAAACTATTGATCACAACAGCACTTTCTGTCGCTTTATTTAGCCCAATGACGGCAATGGCAATGCCTGCGTCAGATGCCTCGGTCAAGGAATTATTGAAAATGACCAATTCTGAGCAGATGATGGATCATATGAATGCACATATGCAAAACATCATTTCACAATCCATTCAACAGGTACAGAAGCAACAAGGTGAAGTACTGTCAGACGCTCAAGTTGAAATCGTGCATAAATATTCTAAAAAAGTCGCTGACATCATGGCAAAAGGTATGAAATGGTCAGATATCGAACCTGCAATACTTAAGATTTATCAAGATAACTTTACACAAGAAGATATCAATGGATTAATTGCATTTTATAAGTCACCAGTTGGGCAAAAAACCATTGAGAAAATGCCTGTTGTCATGCAACAAAGTATGACCGCTGGACAAGAAGCGATGATGAAAGTGATGCCTGAGCTTACCGATGAGATGAAAGGCTTTATGTCAGAGCTACGTGCTGTTGAAGCGGATACGCATCAGCATGAAGATGTGGAAAATAGAGAATAATTAATCATTTTACCTTGAAGCCAATCTCTTCATAAATAATTCATAATATGTATTATTATGCTCAGCATAAGGTCCTGATATTTATATTTAATCCTTATGCTGAGTTTATAGTTTTTTGGTGTTTCAGGACAAAAACAGTTTTAAGGCGATGATCATGGCTTGGGGTTTACTTATCCTTGCAGGAATCTTAGAAATCGTTTGGGCTTATGCGATGAAGCTGTCCAAAGATTTTACTATTTTAGTTTCCTCTGTACTTACAATTCTATTGGCTTTAGCAAGTTTTGCGCTATTGGCACAAGCAATGAAGAGCATAACGCTCGGTACCGCTTATGTGATTTGGACAGGTATCGGTGCAATCGGTGCTTTCCTTGTGGGCATTTTTGCTCTTGGTGAACCTGCCTCATTATTAAGAATGCTTGCCGCAATTCTAATTGTTTCAGGGATGTTATTGATGAAGTTTTTGGCATCCGCCTAATTCACTCAGATAAAAGATAACTGTTATCCATACAAAGCGGTCAGTTCAGTCATCGGCCATCTCGGTGTGGTCGTGACTGCCAAATCGTCTTGTTGCCCTGCTTTTAAGCGTTGATAGCCTGCAAAAGCAATCATCGCACCATTATCAGTACACAGGGCAGGCTCAGCATAGTAGACTTTTGCACCCATACCACTGAGAGAATTTTCCAACTTTTCACGTAAGCGCAGATTGGCACTGACACCGCCTGCAATCACCAATTGTTTTAAGCCTGTATGCTTAAGTGCTTTAATAGATTTTTTAACTAAAGTATCGACCACAGCTTCTTGGAATGACGCTGCAATATCTGCTTCACGCCCTTGCCCGTCTACTGCTTTGATCTGGCTCGATACGGCTGTTTTTAAACCACTAAATGAAAAATTCAAAGCCTGTTGCATCAACGGACGAGGAAATGCGAAAGCGTCAGGATTGCCTTCTAATGCGAGTTTGGCAATTTGTGGACCTCCGGGATACGGTAAATTGAGCATTTTTGCCACTTTATCAAAAGCCTCACCCGCTGCATCATCAATGGATTCACCAAGTAGTTCATATTCACCAAGCGTATGTGCAGCCATCAGTTGTGTATGACCACCTGATACCAAAAGCGCCACAAAAGGAAACTGTGGTGGCTGTGCTGACAATAACGGTGCAAGCAAATGCCCTTCCATATGATGTACACCGATCGCAGGCTTATTTAAAGCAAAAGCCAAACTTCGCCCAAACAATGCACCCGTCATTAACGCCCCCATCAGACCCGGACCACGTGTATAGGCGATTGCATCTAACTCTTGTTTGGATAAATCACATTGACTCAGCAATTGATCTAGTAGTGGAATGAGCTTGCGTACATGATCACGAGAGGCAAGCTCAGGGACGACACCGCCATATTCTGCATGGAGTTGAATTTGACTATACAATACTTGCCCACGAAGCCCTTGCTCACTGTCATAGATCGCTAGACCAGTTTCATCACAAGACGTTTCCAAACCAAGTACAATCATTTTCACCACGACCTAACTATTTTTACTAAAGCAATTTTTACTAAACCAAACTTACTTGACCAATCTGCCACAACTCAATACTTACCGAACCAAGTACTTTTTAACAGAATTGAGTATTCATAACTAAATAAATTTCAAAAGCATATCCATGAAAAACTGTTTTAACATTCATCCGACATCAATCAAGACGACATCATTAAAACTTTTTCTCAATTTATCCAAATTTTTCGCTTATTCACTGAAAAACTTAGTTAAAAAGCCATCGGAGCACATTATAGACTTGTACTGATGTAAGTAAAGGCGTAAAATGTCGCACTCATTCACCGTATGTACATCGGGTACATACACATTATCCATAGTCTTAATAGAGGATTCTATATGCCACAAGTTAAATTGAAAGAAGGTGAACCAGTTGACGTTGCTATCCGTCGCTTCAAACGCTCTTGCGAAAAGGCAGGTGTTTTAGCTGACGTACGTAAGCGTGAATTTTACGAGAAACCAACTCAAGAACGTAAACGCAAAAAAGCTGCTGCTGTTAAGCGTTATGCAAAAAAAGTTGCTCGTGAATCAATCCGCACAACTCGTTTGTACTAATTCGTTTTTATAAACTTGTAGTGACTATACTCAATGATTGAGTATTTAGATTTTAAATTGATAATTGATTGATGCTATGACCACTTTAAAAACGCAAATTACTGACACACTCAAAACTGCTATGAAAGCGAAAGACATGGCGACTGTGACAGTGGTTCGTGGATTACAAGCAGCGATCAAACAAATTGAAATCGACGAGCGCATCGAACTCGATGATGCTCAAGTGTTGAACGTTGTTGAAAAACAAGTCAAACAACGTAAAGAATCGATTAAGGCCTTTCAAGGTGCTGGTCGAGAAGATTTAGCTAGTAAAGAACAAGCCGAACTTGAGGTAATATCTCAATTTCTACCTGAAGCTATGTCAGAGGACGAGCTTGATTCTCTCATTGCGCAAACAATAGAAGCGCAAGGTGCTACTAGCATGAAAGATATGGGTAAGGTGATGAATTCTCTACGTCCGATCATAGCCGGACGTGCCGATCCAGCCCAAGTATCTAGCAAAATTAAAGCAAAACTTTCGTAGTTTTTTTCTAAAAGCTTTCAAAATTACCTATTTAAGCATTCCATACACTCAAGTGGAAATCTGAAGCTTAGCTTCTCCTATTTCATCGCAATGATCATATTTATTGAGTCAGTTGAATTTTAAACAAACAATCCGATCAATAGCCATTTATGTCTTTAAATCATTCACCTTTGTCTTAAAATGATAAGTTAAAAGCACAATACATCGTTTAAAGTAGCCCAAATTTGCATGATTTAACCGCACCCAGTTTCGATTACGCATATTCTGACTTTATTTTCTATTCAGCACAATTTAAGATAGTTGCTCAAGGAAGCTTGAGTAAAGTCGTGAGATTTGCTCAATATGATAGGCAGAATGTTCCACCGAGTCAGTGCACGGAGATTTAAATGAAAAAGTATCAATGTATCGTTTGTGGTTGGATTTATGACGAATCACAAGGCTGGCCAGAAGACGGTATTGCAGCTGGTACAAAGTGGGAAGATATCCCAGATGATTGGACTTGCCCTGACTGTGGCGTTTCAAAAGCAGATTTTGAAATGATCGAAGTATAAGTCTTACTCGACTAGACCATGCATTGCATGGTCTTTTTTGTTTGTACAAGATATTTGAAGAAATATTTAAAAATACACGGAGATAACAACATATGGCAACAATGCGCCCTATCATCATTGTCGGCTCAGGTATGGCTGGGTACACCCTTGCACGTGAGTTTCGCAAACTGAATAAAGAACAGTCACTGATCATGATCACGACGGATGATGCAAGCAACTATGCCAAACCAACTTTGTCGAATGCCTTAGTGGGGAATAAAGCACCCGAACAAATTGCGCTTGGTGATGCAGAAAAAATGCGCAACCAACTTGATATGACCATTCTCACTGAAACTTGGGTCAAAGCCATTGATGCAGAAAAACATCAAATCGAGCTTGAAACTAACGGCCAATTGAGCACTTTAGACTATGAAAAATTAGTGCTTGCCGTGGGTGCAAATCCAATTCGCCTAGCCATCTCTGGTGACGGTGCGGATGATATTTTTGTGGTAAACAACCTCAATGATTACAAAGCCTTCCGTGACCATCTAGATCGCCGTCAGGAAAAGCGCGTACTGATTCTTGGTGCAGGTTTGATTGGTTGCGAGTTCGCCAATGATTTAAAAAATACCAATCACGATGTCACAGTGGTTGATTTGGCACCTCGACCTCTCGGACGATTACTTCCAGAACATACCGCAATTGCGTTCCAAGAAAACCTTGAACAAGCAGGCATTCAGTTTGCACTTGGAACAACTGTTGATAAAGTCGTTAAAATCAAGCAACAAGGTGCTGATATTGATTATGAAGTGACCTTATCCAACGGACAGCGTTTCGTCGTGGATGTGGTCTTGTCTGCGATTGGGTTACAGCCGAATATAAATTTAGCAAAATCGTCCAAAATTCATACAAGCCGTGGTATAATTGCCAATTCGCTTATGGAAACCAATCAGCCCGATATTTATGCTGTTGGTGATTGCGCAGAGGTTCAAGGAACATTGCTTCCTTATGTAATGCCGATCATGCAACAAGCTCGAGCTTTGGCAAAAACGCTGAATGGTGAAAGCACCCACGTTCACTACCCTGCAATGCCTGTTGCGGTGAAAACACCTGCAGCACCATTGACTGTTTTACCTGCGCCTACTGATGTTGAGGTCAACTGGGAAACGGAGGAATTTGACGATGGCATGCTTGCCAAAGCAATTGATCAAGAAGGTACTTTACGTGGCTTTGTGTTGCTAGGTGCAACCGCAGGCAAACAACGCCTAAGTCTTGCAAAGTTAGTCCCTGATTTGATCCCTGCACAGTCTAGTTAATACATTTTCATTAAGACAGATTGTTGCATACAAATGTTAAGGTAAGTTTACAACGATAGACTTACCTTTTTTACATTCCACAAGTTATATGTAACGAATTATATTGACTCAAATCTAAGGGTCACAATGCGTTGCAAATGAGATGTATCGAGGACATTGCCATGACAGCGACCGCTTTGCAAATGAACCAATCACCATATAGTGAGTTCATGCAAGAAACTGAAGTTTTGCTACCAAATAAGCAACGACTACATGTTGAAATTGGTGGTAATCCTGCACATCCAACCATTATGTTAATTATGGGTTTAGGTGCGCAGATGTTGGTATGGCCTGATGCATTTTGTCGATTGCTGATTGATGCAGGCTATCAAGTGGTGCGCTTTGACAATCGCGATATCGGTCTATCGAGCAAAACCAAACGTAAAGGCGAACGGCTAAATACATTGAAACTGATGGGTCGTTTTGGCTTGGGTTTACCAAATGAAGGTGCACCATATACCTTGTACGACATGGCTGAAGATGTCAGCTTGCTGATTGATGCGCTACGATTAAAAGAAGTAAATCTCATTGGCGCATCAATGGGTGGCATGATTGCGCAAATCGTGGCGGCACAATATCCTGAAAAAGTAAAAACTCTTGGCTTGCTTTTCACCAGTAACAATCAGCGTTTTTTACCACCGCCATTTCCAAAGCAGTTGATGAGTTTAATTGGTAAACCAAAATCTCACGATGAAAACGGTATCGTTGAGCATTCTATTCGATTATTTAATACCATTGGCTCACCGGGTTTAGTTGATCCTATTCTATCTGCAGAACATGCACGTAAGCTTTACAATCGTAGTTTTTACCCTGCTGGTGTATTACAACAATTCTTGGCAATCCTTTGTACAGGTTCGTTATTAGAACTTGACAAACAAATCGAACAGCCTACGATAGTGGTGCATGGCAGTCGAGATCGTTTGCTCCCGCCCGCACACGGCAAAGCTGTGGCAAAAGCGATCAAGAATGCAAAATTTGAACTAATAGATGGTATGGGACACGATTTACCGCTATATTACATTCCAAAATTAGTGCATATTTTTACTCAACAAATTAAATCATTGACTCCTTAGGACATTATGGCTGCTCTACCTTCTCTCCGTCAGCTTTCGTATTTAGTTGCTTTGTCTGAAACCTTACATTTTACCGAGGCGGCACGTCGCTCTTTCGTTACCCAATCCACTCTCTCGGGTGGCATTATGGAATTAGAGCGATTGCTAGGTGGTGTATTGGTAGAGCGTGATCGCCAAAATGTCAGGCTAACACCACTTGGTGAACAAGTCGTTGCACGTGCACGTGTGTTACTTGCCGATGCGCAAGATTTGATGCGCTTAAGCCGTGAGATGAGCGAGCCATTAACAGGTGATTTACATCTTGGTGTGATTCCGACTATTGCACCATTTATTTTGACCCAGCTATTACAAGCAGTTCAAAAAGAATTACCACGTATTCGCTTGCATCTGCATGAAGCACAAAGTGAAAAAGTGCTTGAACGCCTAGAGCACGGTCAGTTAGATATCGTGCTTCTTGCCTTGCCTTTTGATACACAAGGTTTAAAGATCAAAGAAGTCAATACTGAAAAGCTCTATGTGGTCTGCAATAAAAATGATAAAGACACCATCAAAGCCAAGAACATTGATGATTTAGATTTATCAAAATTGATTTTGCTTGAAGAAGGACATTGCTTGCGTGATCACGTACTGAGCGCATGTCCGATCAAAGAACAAAAGAATGACTCTCGCTTAAAAGCAAGCTCTTTACCAACCCTATTAGAAATGGTTTTGGCGAATCTTGGTTTTACCATGTTGCCTGAGATTGCCATTCAGAATGCAAGCCTAGTGACCAATGATGAGCTGATTATTCATCCGATTGACAATCCTCCTGAACGTACATTGGCGCTGATTACACGCAAAAGCACACCTCTACAGACTGAGTTTGATATTTTACACGGTATTTTAACCACGATCACTTCTCAGGTGTTGGCGGATAATCAAAAGTATATTGCATCCCAATAAGCGATTTTCTTCAAATATAAAAAAAGCGTTGGTATTTACCAACGCTTTTTTCATGATGAGTGGCGTAAAACTAAATGTTTAATTCAAACGCCCACTTCTAATCATTAGTTCTTTTGCTCTTTACGCTCAACCTTTGCTTGACTGCGCAGATATTCAATATAGTCATTCAATTCATTTTGACCACGTGGATCAAAGCGGTTTACGACTTGCACTTTTTGCTCATCTGTTAAGTTAAAGGCAGGATTTTGACCAATTGCAGATACAGCGACAATAAACAAATATTCACCCGCATTTGCAGACTTTACAGACCAGAAACCTTCTTTAGTCGGTGCAGGCACACTGTATGCCACTTTTTCAAGATCATCAGGCAACAATGCGCTGTAGCGTGGTACAGGGCCTAAATCTGTAAAGTTCACCTTGCTTGTTGCAAGTGCATCTTTTGCAGGTTTAGTTTTAAAATCCGCCAAAAGTTGTTTTACGCTTGCTTCAGCTTGTTTCACTTGTTCTGCACGTTTCAGTTTTGCTTGAATATCAGCTTTTGCCTCAGCAAGTGTTTGTGGACGTTCTGCACGATATTCAGATACTTTAAACCACACTGTAGAACCAGCTGTCGTCGTAATACCTGTAGATACGTTACGATCACCTTCTGCGATTTGCTCAGAAAACAGTTTCTGTTTCACCTGTGCATCAGAAAGAACGATATCCGTATTATTTGCTTGTACATTGCGAGCAGTTTGTACCGACACCTTATATTGCTCTGCAAGTGCTTCAAGAGAGTCCGTTTCAAGCGCTGTTTCATTGGCATGACCAATGGCATCTTGATACATATTCTCAACTTTCTTTTCTTTTGCTTGAGTCATGAGCTCATCGCGAACCGAAGCTAATGGCGGTACATCTACACCTGAAAGCTGATCAAGACGAATAATATGATAGCCAAACTCTGTTTTTACTGGAGCGGAAGTCTGCCCTGATTGCTTTAATCCAAGCACTGCTCGGTCAAATGCGTCACCAAATGCACCAACAGTATATCCATCAACTTTACCATTCGCTTCTTTAGACACAGGATCTTCTGAATATTTTTTCACAAGATCTTCAAACTTCGCACCTGCTTCAAGCTCTGCTTGAATAGTTTGAGCCAATTTAGACGCATCTGCATCTTTATGACCATCATCGCCAGTTGCAATCATGATATGACTGATTTCACGACTTGCATCTTTCGCTAAGTTTGCACTATAAGCTTGATACACTTGTTGTAGATCTTGTTCGGTAACTTCAGCACGATTTTGAAATTCTGACTTATTCAAAACGACATACTTCACATCAACATTCGCTGCACGATTGTACGACGCAATATTTTTGTCATAATACGCTTTCACAGCTGCATCAGTAGCAACAAAATCTTGAGCAAAGTTTGCTAAAGGAATTTCAGCAAGATGCGTGGTACGTTCTTGACTGATCAGCTTAATCAAACTCTCAGTATCTTTTGCACTGTGCAAAGATGTCGATAACACACTTTGCGTAATCAAACTCAAAGCGGTTTGTTGACGAAAGTTAGTTAACAACTGATTAATAGTCGAACGTGAACTCGCCAAATAATTATCTAACAACTGCTGTGAGAATTGACCATCTTGTTGAAATGCTTGTTGTTTACGAAGCAAAGTCCCCAACTGCTCATCGCTCAATTGTAAACCGAGTTTTTCAGCCTGTTGGATGAGTAAAGCACGAACAATGGCAGCATCATACACTTGATCTTCAATGACTTTGGTATTAAGTAAGGTTTCATCACCGCCAACACCCTGTAGATATTGATCCTTTTGAGATTTAATCCAATTGTCTAATTCAGTCTTAGTAATCTCTTGGTCATTGACTTGAATCGCAACTTCTTCGTTGCTTCCAGAAAAATAACCCTCGATTCCAACCAATGCCAAAGGCGTTAAAAACAAGACCAGTAGGACTTTGCCAAGCCAACCCCGAATTAATGTACGAAAAGCTTCCATAAGTGTTCCAAAAAAAACCTTAAATCGAATACTAGCCAAAAATTGTCAAATGACAAGTATATTTATTTTTTACTTACATCAAAATGATATATCAGCATCTAAAACGCATTCATCAATAAAAAACGCGCCGTCCTGGCGCGTTTAAGTTACTTCAATGTCGTTTGAAACAAATTAAGCAACAGAATCTTTAAGACCTTTACCAGCTTTAAAGCTTGGTACTTTGCTTGCAGGGATTTTAAGCTCTGCGCCAGTCTTCGGGTTACGACCCGTACGAGCAGCACGCTCTTTCACACTGAAAGAACCAAAGCCAACTAAAGTTACTGTATCGCCTGCTTTCAATGCAGCGCTGATAGATTCAATCGTTGCGTCAAGAGCTTTACCAGCGTCAACTTTAGTAAGCCCCCCTTTTTGAGCAATCGCATCAATTAATTCTGATTTATTCATGCAAAACATCCTCTAAATTTGATCGTTTGTATATTTAAGCCAAATTTTAAAACTAGCCGTAGAAGCCTTTATAGCAATGCGATTTAATGTTGGCAAGCCAAACTTGACGCTTTTCTTGAAAAAAATGCGATCTTTTTACAAAATTTTGGAGATTTTACTCTCGTTGTTTATTTTTTAACCTGTTTTAAGTTTTGAATCTCAGCTTCCAACTGTTCGTTACTATCAACAAGGCGATCAACCTTTTCGTTGAGATTTTTTAATAATTGTTCTATTAGCAAAATGTCTTTTGGTGTCACCAAACCAAAACGATTGAGTGTCTGGTGTGTGTGTTGATCAATAATTTTTTCCACTTTTTCACGTGTATCTACAACACGCTCATACGCCTTGCCTGTGACCTCACCAACCTTTTCAACAGTTTGATCTGCAACATTACTTGTTTTTGATTCTAGTTCTTCACCGACTTGCACCAATGAGTCAAACAGTTTATTACCTTCTTCTTCAGCACGTGAGAATGCACCTAATCCTGCAAGCCAAATTTGCTTGGTATACTTACGAAGTTCTATTGGGCTTTTACGTTTACCTTTTGTTTTTACTGATGTTTCAGTTTGAAACTCGTCAATAGCATGTTCATCGTGCAAACTATGATCATGGCGCTCCACTCCGTCTACTTGGTCAACCACTGAAATATCCTTATCTTTATTTGGACACATGCCTAGCTCCTAAAACAACATTCGCATTTTGACTTATAACAGTTCACCATAGCAGAGTTCTGTATCAAATGTATAAAATCTGTCTAACAATTCACCTTTCTTAAAAACTAGCTGTTGACAGTTTTCATGACATGCTCTTAAATCGAGATACAGCGCTACGTTAAAAGTTGCTGATATTTTGCTGTTTTAAACTGCCATAGCAAAATATTCATTGCGCTAACAATGGATTGTTAACGTGGTTTAACTAAGGTTTTGATTTTGATGAATGACAATACGCAACAAAGCACACACCAACCACATTTGTTGCACTCTATTATTCTAATTATTTTAGAAACAATTGTGACTTTTCTCTTAAAACATGATCGTGCTTCACGAATTCATGCGAAAAGCTTTGTTCAAAATAACGTCACTATTGCTTTTAAAACCTTTTTACCTGCTTCAGATTTTTATGTCACTTTTGATAATAAAGGCATTTTATTTGATCCAGAGTTGACTGAAAAAAATCAAGTTGAAACCTTCACCGTATCAGCCTCAAGTATTGATTTGGTTCGTTTCTTATTAACTGGCAATGATCGCCATCTTCGTCGAGTTCGTTTGTTTGGTGGAGAGGAATGGCATGATCAATTCCGTTTATTTATGCATAGCCTAACCTTGCCGATGCTTTTTGCGGATTGGAAAAGTTGGCTCTTAAAACAACAGTCAAATAACTTACCACAACGTAGCTTAGAACCTCTTCTAAGTAAGCTTGAATTGCAACGCAGTGAAATTAGTCAACTTGAATTACAAGTAAAAGAACAGCGTTATGATCTACAGCAGCTTGAACGTAAGCTTAAAAATACACATCGCTTATATTTATTATTGATCTTCATTTTCGCCATCGGCATAAGCGCATTTAATCTGCTATAATTCCTCTCGATTTAACCGCTCTTCACTCAAATCACGTCAAGCTTTTAGCAAAAAGCTATTTTATTCATACTATTTGCATAGTGAATAACCAACATCAATATTTACAATGATATTAAACTTGACTAATTTAGTCGGGTTTTTTTATAATTCACTTATCGTATTTGCACGTTGCCACAGATCAAAGCTAAGAGATTAGATCATGCGCCTTACAACACGTGGTCGCTACGCCGTGACTGCAATGCTCGATTTAGCACTTCAGCCACTCGACCAAACGATTACTCTTGCAGAAATCGCCGCTCGGCAGACTATTTCTGTCGCCTATCTTGAGCAGCTATTTTCAAAATTGAAACGTCGCCAGCTTGTTGCCAGTGTACGTGGTGCAAATGGTGGTTATCACCTTGCACGCCCTGCTCATAAAATCACTGTACTCGAGATCATCGAAGCGGTGAATGAGTCCGTCGATGCGACACGTTGTGACCACAAAGGCAACTGTCAAAATGGTGCAATGTGTTTGACTCATGATTTATGGCAAGACTTATCAAGTCATATTTCAAAGTATTTAGAACGTATCTCCCTTGCTGATTTGGTCGATCGAGATAATGTGCAAGCTGTCGCTTTACGCCAATCATCTAGCGATGATCTAGCCCCTCTGATCGTCAATCAAAAGTCTGTTACAGGAACGATTTAACATGAAGCTCCCAATTTATTTAGATTATGCTGCAACAACCCCTGTGTTGCCTGAAGTTGCAGAGTTGATGATGAGTACCCTCACCTTTGATGGGAATTTTGGTAATCCTGCATCACGTTCGCATAGCTATGGTTGGAAAGCTGAAGAAGCTGTGGAGTATGCACGTGAGCAAGTTGCAGACTTAATCAAAGCAGATCCACGTGAGATCGTCTGGACTTCTGGTGCGACTGAATCAGACAACTTAGCCTTGATCGGTGTTGCCAATTTTTATAAGAATAAAGGCAAACACATCATCACTTCTAAAATTGAACATAAAGCGATTTTGGATACCTGTCGTTTCCTAGAAACTGAAGGTTTTGAAATTACCTATATTGAGCCAGAACCACGCACTGGTTTAATTACCCCTGACATGGTGGCAAAGGAACTTCGTCCTGACACCATTCTCGTATCATTGATGATGGTCAATAATGAACTTGGCACGATCACTGATGTGGCTGCAATCGGCGAATTGACTCGTGCAAATAAGACATTCTTGCACGTTGATGCCGCACAAGCTGCAGGTAAAGTTGAGATTGATCTTTCAACCATGAAAGTTGATTTGATGAGTTTCTCTGGTCACAAAGCTTACGGCCCTAAAGGTATTGGTGCATTATATGTGCGTCGTAGCCCACGTGTACGCTTAAAAGCATTGATCCACGGTGGTGGTCATGAGCGTGGTATGCGTTCTGGTACACTCGCTACGCATCAAATTGTTGGTATGGGTAAAGCCTTTGAAATCGCTGGCAAAACCATGCAAGCTGAGCAAGCACGTTTACGTGTATTGCGTAAAAAGCTGTGGAATGGCTTGAATGACATGGAAGAGGTCTACCTCAACGGTCATCCTGAACATAATGTCGCAAACTATCTCAATGTCAGCTTTAATTTTGTTGAAGGTGAATCATTGATGATGGCACTCAAAGATATTTCTGTATCAAGTGGTTCTGCATGTACATCGGCAACGCTTGAACCATCATATGTGCTTCGTGCACTTGGTTTATCTGATGAATTGGCGCACAGCTCAATCCGTTTTAGCTTTGGTAAATACACGACTGAAGCTGAGATTGATCATGTCATCGCCATCACCAAATCTGCAGTAGAAAAATTACGTGAACTCTCTCCACTTTGGGATATGTACAAAGATGGCGTAGATTTCTCAAAAGTCGAGTGGGCAGAACACTGATTTCACTTGAAAAAGTAAATCAACACCCATATTTATTTATCATGGTTGATTGAAAATTTAAACCATTTCATCAACCTCAGCTGACCCCGAGGTATGGAGAAGCATCATGGCATATAGCGAAAAAGTAATCGACCATTACGAAAATCCACGTAACGTCGGTGTATTAGACAAAGACGCAGCAAATGTTGGTACAGGCATGGTGGGTGCACCTGCATGTGGCGACGTCATGCGCTTGCAAATCCAAGTCAATGACAATGGCGTGATCGAAGAAGCTCGTTTTAAAACTTACGGCTGTGGTTCTGCGATTGCATCAAGCTCATTGGTGACGGAATGGCTCAAAGGTAAAACTTTGGACGAAGCACAAGCCATCAAAAACATTGATATCGCAACTGAGTTGGCTCTGCCACCTGTAAAAGTCCACTGCTCTGTTTTGGCAGAAGATGCGATCAAAGCAGCGGTTGAAGACTACCGTAGCAAGACTGCAAAATAATTTTTGTAGTTGCCAATCACGATTTATCACACGCAAACAGTTTAGGAGTAAACATGATTCATATAACTGAAAGTGCTGCACAGCATGTTGCAAACTTTATTGCGGGTCGTGGTAAAGGTGAAGGCATTCGTTTGGGAATCAAAACCTCTGGCTGTTCTGGTTTGGCTTATGTGCTTGAGTTTGTTGATGAAACAAACTCTCATGATCAAGTCTTTGAACAGCACGGCGTCAAAGTCTTTGTTGATCCAAAAAGTCTAGTCTATCTCGATGGTGTTGAGATGGACTATGTCAAAAATGGTTTAAACGAAGGCTTTGAGTTTCGTAACCCGAACCAAAAAGGTGAATGTGGTTGCGGTGAATCTTTCACTGTTTAATCCGCTTTTGCTACGATAAAAAGCCAATAATTCCCCTGTCTTATTGGCTTTTATTACATATATTTTTATAGATAGATTTTGTTCTTCTTCCAATCTACTGATGAGCTGTTGCAATGAATCACTTTGAATTATTTGAACTTGAACCTGCGCTTGATATCGACTTGACGCAACTCAAAGCCAAATTTCTCAAACTGCAACAGCAATACCATCCTGATAATAATCAAGATCACATCGAGCAAGCCATTGCCAAATCAAGCCAAGTCAATCAAGCGTATGATGCGCTAAAAAACATTGACAGTCGTGCTGCTTATTTATTGCAACTGCAAAAGCAAGATGGTGGTTTAGAGCAATCTATTCACGATTTTGAGTTTTTGCAATCTGCCTTAGAACTTCGTGAACAGCTTGATGAAGCAACCTCAAGTGAACAATTGCAAGGTTTACGAACTGAAGTTGAGCAATGGGTCAATGCCTTGATCAAAGAGTTTCAAATTGATTATGCCGAGCAAGATTGGTCAGAAGCACGAGATACTGTGCGAAAATTACGTTTCTTCCGTCATGTGTTGATGGATATTGATAAAGCAGAAGAAAAATTATTCGATGATGAGGATTTTGCTGGTTTTAATGATGATTTTGAATAAACAACATTCATCAATTGGCATTCTCATTTTTGACTGAATTTTAACTGCGGATAGATTATGGCTTTATTGCAAATTGCAGAACCTGGACAATCCAGTAATCCACACGAACATCGTATCGGGATCGGTATTGATCTCGGCACCACCAACTCATTGGTGGCGACTGTACGCTCAGGTGTGCCAAAAATCCTTCAAGATCAGCATGATCATACGCTTCTGCCCTCTATCGTACATTATGGCAAAGATGACAATGGTCAAGCACAAGTGACTGTTGGGTATGATGCTAAAGCATTGATTGCGACTGACCCTGCAAATACTATCGTTTCGGTGAAACGCTTCATGGGGCGCTCAAAAGCCGATATCCGCTTCCAACATCCCTATGAATTGGTCGGAATTGATCAAGATATGCCAACTTTCGTCACTGCACATGGCAATCAATCCCCTGTCGAAATTTCTGCGCAAATCTTAACGGCTTTAAAAAATCGTGCTGATCTACATCTTGAGCATGAAATCAATGGTGCAGTCATTACCGTGCCTGCCTACTTTGATGAAGCACAGCGTCAAGCGACCCGAGATGCAGCCAAACTCGCAGGCTTAAATGTATTACGCCTATTGAATGAACCAACCGCAGCAGCGATTGCTTACGGACTTGATCAAAATAGTCAAATCGTTGAAGATCAAAATTTTGCAATCTATGATCTTGGCGGTGGCACATTTGACATGTCGATTTTACGCTTTAGCAAAGGTGTGTTCGAAGTCCTAGCCACTGGTGGTCACACCGCAATGGGCGGCGACGATATTGACCGCTTATTGGTGAAGTTTTTAAAGACTAAATTTGAAATTAATGAGTTGAGCAATCAACAACATGCACAGCTTGTACAAATTGCCAAATCTGCCAAAGAAGCACTGACAACTGAATCGCAAGTTGATATTCAATTTGATATTGAAGCGCAGCATTTCCAAACCACGCTGACGCAAGCTGAATTGGCAACCGTGATTCAGCCTGTGGCAGATCGTACACTACAGGTTTGCCAACGTGTACTGCGTGATGCCAAGCTAAAAGTTTCTGATGTGAATGCCATCATTTTAGTCGGTGGTTCGACACGTTCGATTGCGATTCAAGATGCTGTTGCGAAGTTTTTCGAGCAAACACCTCTTTGTACTATTAACCCTGATGAAGTGGTGGCACTTGGTGCTGCGATTACTGCAAATCAATTGGTTGGCAACAGCAAAGACGGCACGTTGTTGCTCGATGTCACGCCATTGTCTTTAGGATTAGAAACTATGGGCGGATTGGTTGAGCGTGTAATTCCACGTAATTCGCCAATTCCTGTGGCACGCAAGCAAGAATTTACTACCTACCAAGATGGTCAAACTGCCATGCTGATCCATGTGGTGCAAGGCGAGCGTGATATGGTGGAGCATTGCCGTTCATTAGGTAAATTTGAACTGCGTGGCATTCCTGCGATGACTGCGGGGGCGGCACGGATTGAAGTCACATTCCAAGTCGATGCGGATGGATTACTCAATGTTTCTGCGCTTGAAACCACATCGAATGTCAAAGCCAATATTACTATCAAACCCTCTTATGGCTTGTCGTCATCAGATACCGAGCGTCTGTTGCTTGAAGGCTTTCAACATGCCGAGCACGACAAACAATTGCGTCATCTGAATGAGTTAAAAGTCGAAGCACAACGAGAGTTAGAGGCCTTAAAACAGGCACTCATTCAAGATCAACGTTTGCTTGAATCAGCTCAACAGCAATCTTTAAATGAAGCTGTCGCAACACTGGATAAGACATTGCAAACTGATGATGCGTCAGCTATCGAACAAGCCGTTGAAGCGTTAAAGATTCATAGTGATGCATTTGCTGCGATGCGTATGAATCAGCATATTGACCATGCTTTAAAAGGCACTCGCCTTGATGATTGGTCAAATTCATCTAATACCTCTTCAAATCAGCCGAAGGAATAAATTATGCCACGTATCAAAGTACGCCCACATGCGCAATTCTGCCCTGAAGGTACTGAATTTGAAGTCGAAAAAAATGCCAACCTCTGTGAAAGTCTGCTGAAAAATGGCGTGAAAATCGAACATGCTTGCGATATGTCTAAAGCATGTACCACCTGTCACGTGGTTGTACGTCAAGGTTTCTATGAGCTTGACGAAATGGATGATGTCGAAGCAGATTTGCTTGATCGTGCTTGGGGCTTGGAAGCGGAATCACGCTTGTCTTGTCAGGTGAAAATCGAAGATGAAGATTTGGAAATCGAAATTCCGAAATATACGATTAATCACGCTTCAGAAAATCATTAATAAAAGGCAGTTGTGATGTCGTTGAAAAATCCATGCAAATGCATGGATTTTTTATTAAATATTTTACTGCTTTGATTTTGGACTATGGCGCTTTGGTAGATGCACAATATACTCTTTTGACAATATGACAGCACCATCGTCATCAGTTCGTTGTTGTTGCAGCTTAATGCGATCTATCGCTTCTTGCATGATCTTAATCAATTCAGGGTAATCATAAATAGGCGTTTGATCCAAATTAAGCAGTAAGTTAAAGCCCTTAGATTCAAAATCAAACCATGTGCGATATTTTTCTATCGATTCATGATAACGCTCTACCACCTGCCAAGCCTTCACCGATTCTGCAATCCCTTTAAGTTGCAAAGGGTCATGTTGAATACACAGAAATTCATCTTTCACTAAATTAAACGTTTCTTCCGAAATCAAAATTTGATCGACTTGAGCAGCTGTTTGCAGACGTGAAGCAATATTCGCATCACGGCCAACAATAGTATAAGACATACGATGTGGTGTGCCGTAATTGCCCACGTGGCAATATCCTGTCGCAATACCCATGCGCACATTAAGTGAGGAATATCCCATTTTTACCCAACGTTCACGCAAAATACGCATCTGCTGACGCATGGTGACCGCCATATCCAAACACGCTAAAGCATCTTCTTTTTCACCACGGCTATTCGGATCGCCAAAAAAAATCAGCATGCCATCGCCCATGAACTTATCAATGGTACCGCCATAATGCTTTGCGATCTCAGTCATATGCTTGAGATAATCATTGAGCAAAAATGCCAAATCATCAGGAATGAGGCTTTCAGAAAGATCGGTAAATCCTTGAATATCAGAGAAGAAAATCGTTAGCTTACGACGCTTATACTCAATACGTGCTTCAAGCTCACCACGCATGATAGATTGCCAAAGCTGAACTGGCGCATAACGAGCCAATTGATTATTTAGTTTTAAATAGCGATCTAATTCTTCGGCATGTTTCACACTTTCGCTTTCTAAGATTTCATATCTATACTGTTGATAGTAAATAAACATCGAAATATAAATCATAAAAAACAAAAGCGATAAAACATTCAGCTCACGACCTGCCGATTGTAAATATGACTCAAAACCAAAGAATAATACAGATGAAAAATAAAAAGTAGCAATCGCTAAAATGCTTGAACTAAGAACAATGAACTTAGGTATCTTGGTGTACAGTGCAACAAAGATCATTGCAAAAATCAAAATAAAACTTGGAATGAGTAAGGCGTGAATTGCGGCAATAAATAAACTGCAAAGAAAAACATCAAACAAATATGTTGCACTTTGGCGAGCATATTTTCCGTAAAAATATTCAACGCGTTGGTAGAGTTTATTTTCAAAAGCAAGTGCAATAATAATAAATGGAATGAGATATAGGCTGTTCAGGCCAACGATAATTTCTGTGACAAAACCAACGCATATTAAAATACAAAGAACTGAAAAACCGAGATAGCGTAATATCTTGAGTAATTGATATGGTGCTTTATCCCCAAAAATTCTTTGGATCATGGCTTATCTCGATGAACCGTTGGTATTAATCCATACGCCAATCAAAAGGCATCTCACCTTGACCACGTAATGCAAGCATCAAAGTTTGACGCATATGCGCCAAAACTTCGGAAGAATAAGGCATTGCAGGTATGCCCCATACAGGTTTTGGCCAAGCACTGTCATTCTGATAACGTACCACATGATGAAAATGTAACTGTGGCACAACATTACCGAGTGCAGCCACATTCATTTTATCAGCACGAAAAACACGAGAAAGCTGGCTAGACAACCAACTTGATTCACGTAGAAATTGAGCTTGGTCTGCTTCGCTTAATTCATAAAGCTCAGTAACACCTGGTACACGTGGAATCAAAATTAACCACGGAAACTGCATATCATTCATCAAACGACATGTACAAAGCGGAAAATCACCGACAAAAAAAGTATCTTGGGCAAGTTGTGGATGCAAAGTAAACATATCAATTAATAACTACAGTTAATGTTGCAGCAATACTATCATAGCTCGTGCTTGAGGAAATCAATTTTCTCAAAAGATTTACGCAATTACACTGATTTAGCAGATAATTTATGTCAGCTTGGGCTGATAAAATATAGAAATTGCAACCTTAATGTAGTGAAGCCAAAAGTTGATCCAATAATGCTTCGACAAAAGCCAATCGCTTATCTGACTCTTCAAGCTGAACCGTGACTTTTAAGCGTTGCCCACCTTCCATACGATAATAGGTCGGTTGCTTTTGCATCATTTGAATAATGGTAATGGCTTGCAATGGCGTATCTGGTAAGAAATCAATCAACCCACCACCTTTTGCCACATCGATTTTGGCAATGCCTAATTCTTCGGCTTTCAGTCGAATCTGATGCACCGCAAATAAGTATTTTACAGGCTGTGGAAGTAGCCCAAAACGATCAATCAGTTCAATCCGAATATTATTCAGTTTATCGGCATTCACTGCATTACTAATGCGTTTATAAAACAATAAACGTTGATGCACATCACCAAGATAATCATCAGGAATCAGCGCAGGTAGATGTAAATTAATATCCGCGGTTAAATTCAACGGTTGATCGAAGTTCGGAGATTTACCCTTTTGAATGGCTTTTGTGGCTTTTTCCAACATTTCCATATACAAGCTATAACCGATTGCTTGCATACTGCCACTTTGTTGTTCACCGAGTAATTCGCCTGCACCACGAATTTCTAAATCCTCAGTCGCAAGGACAAAACCTGCACCCAAAGTATTGGCACGTTGAATCGCATCCAGACGTTTTTCCGCATCACCTTTGAGATGTTTGACCGATGGTACAAGCAAGTAAGCATAAGCCTGATGATGCGAACGCCCCACTCGACCACGTAATTGATGTAACTGCGCCAAGCCAAGTTTATCCGCTCGCTCGATAATAATGGTATTGGCATTCGGTACGTCAATCCCAGTTTCAATAATGGTCGAGCAGACTAAGACATTGTATTGCTTATGATAAAACTGTTGCATGACGTGTTCGAGTTCTTTCTCTCGCATCTGACCATGCGCCACAGCAACACGAGCTTCGGGCAACAGCACCCGTAAATTTTCCGCTGTGCGTTCAATGGTTTCTACTTCATTATGCAGGAAATACACTTGACCACCACGCAATAATTCACGAAGCACCGCTTCTTTGATCACCGCATCGGTTTCATCCATGACAAAGGTTTTCACTGCCAAACGGCGTGCAGGTGGCGTGGCAATAATGGATAAGTCACGCATTCCCGAAAATGCCATATTCAGCGTTCGTGGAATTGGTGTCGCCGTCAAAGTCAGCATATCGACATCGGCACGCATCGCTTTGATACGCTCTTTATCTCGCACACCGAAACGATGCTCCTCATCAACAATCATTAAACCCAAATTTTTGAATTGTACCGATTCTTGCAAAATCTTATGCGTGCCGATCACAATATCCACTTTTCCATCGAGAATATCGGCAATGATTTTTTGATGTGATTTATTCGTACCAAAGCGTGATAACACTTCGATACGAATCGCCGTATCGGCAAAACGATCTTTAAACGATTCATAATGTTGCTGTGCAAGCAAAGTCGTTGGCACAAGCACGGCGACTTGTTTTTCATTTTGTGCTGCAACAAAAGCAGCGCGCATTGCCACTTCAGTTTTGCCAAAACCAACATCACCACAGACCAAACGATCCATCGGACGGGTTTGTTGCATATCATGTAAAGTTGCTGTAATGGCATTGTGTTGATCTTGTGTTTCTTCATACATGAAACCACTAACGAATTGATGATATAAACTCTCATCAAAGGCAAAAGCAAAACCTGGCTTAGCTTGGCGACGTGCATGGATATGCAAAAGCTCTGCCGCCACATCATGGATTTGTTCAAGGGCTTTACGCTTGGCTTTCGACCATTGGTCTGTACCGAGTTTATGCAATGGCGCAAGATCAGGATCACCGCCACTAAAGCGACTAATCAGATGCAAATTGGTCACAGGCACATAGACTTTGGCATCATCCGCATAATTGAGCTGTAAAAACTCATGGGTTTGATCATCAATATCTAAAGTCACCAAACCTGCATAACGCCCTACGCCATAATCAATATGTACAACAGGTGCGCCAATTGAAAGCTCGGTCAGACTACGAACGAGAAATTCTTCTGAAACTTCTTTTTGATGCTTACGACGACGCTGAATCACTCGCTGTTCATAGAGCTGGCTTTCAGTGATAATTGCCAATTGATCAGGCAATAATAAACCACGCTCTAAAGGTGCATCGGTAATCGCAAGTTGACACTTATCCTCTAAAAATTGTTGTAATGAATCAACTACTTTGAGCTGATTCATTTTTAGCGATTCTTTTAAACCTTCACGACGACCTGCACTTTCTGCAACTAAAAGTACAGGATATTTTTGTGCCGAAATAAATTGTTTGACATGGCTAAACGGATCGTCGAGTTTATGATCGACACTGAGTTTCGGTGGAGTTAAACCATCCAAATTAATCGTTCCTGCTCGATCAATCGCCTCATCAAAACTCACGATAATTCGTGGATGCTGATTGAGGCGTTGTGCGATTTGCGAAGCATTCACAAACAATTGTTCTAGTGGCAATATCGGTTGATCAATATTCGATTTACGATCGTCATAACGTCGCTCGACTTCCTGCCAAAACTGTCCAATGTCTTGTTCAAGATGGGTTTCATTGACAATCAAACTGTCTAAAGGCACGTAATCTAAAAAAGTACTTTGTTGTAATTGCTCTGCACTAAAAAACAGTGGGAAATAGTATTCCAGACCTGGACTGGCAAGACCATTCATGACATCTTGATAAATTGCATTCCGCTTTGGATTAGACTCAGGAAACAGCTCGGCATAACGATCACGAAATAGACTACGCCCTTCTTTGAGTGGAAATTCTTTGGCTGGCAAAATTCGGAATTGCTCGATCTTTTCAATAGTACGCTGTGTTTCAGGATCAAAAAAACGTAGGCTTTCGACTTCATCATCAAACAAATCAATACGCACTGGCACATCTTGTCCCGATGCAAAAATATCCATCAGACTGCCACGTACCGCAAACTCACCGTGCTCATACACGGTATCGACCGCATGATAACCCGCAGCAATCAATTGCTCACGTTTACGCTCGACAACGTATGATTCACCTTGTCGAATATCAAAATGCTGACCGTAGAGCCAACTCGGCGGTGCAACACGCTGTGCCAGTGTCGTTGCAGAAATTAAGACTATTCCTGACTTTGGCATATTGGTGAGCAAACTTAATCGTTCAGAAATAATATCTTGATGTGGTGACAATCGGTCATAAGGCAAAGTTTCCCAATCAGGAAACACATGGACTTTTTGCCCATAAAATTCGATTTCACTTTCGAGCTGTGCAAGATGTTGATGATTGCGTGCAATGACGACGATCAGTTTGTCATGTTGCTGTGCAATTTCACTTAATAGCAGACTGCCAATTGAGCCTTGTATCTGCCCGACCCAACGCTTTTCTCCTTGTTTTAATTGGGATAATTTGAGTTGTTGGATCGCAGATTGTAGCAACATAATTTTGAATAAAATAATAATGAAAACCGCTGTATGCTAGCATTTTTCGATGCTAAGAAAAAGGCGATTGATGCCTTGCACCAATCGCCTACTAAAATTTAAACGTTGGAATATTAAGATTGAATACTCACAAAAATATCATTCAAAACTTGTTTCGGATTTTCCGCTTGGGTAATTGGACGCCCAATCACTAGATGCGTCACACCGTCTTGGATTGCTTGCACTGGTGTCACAATCCGTTTTTGATCATCTGCACTACTCCCGACTGGACGAATACCGGGCGTCACCAATTCAAAATCTACACCTATCTCAGCACGAAGTATTTTCGCCTCTTGCGCTGAACACACCACACCATCTAAACCACATTCACGAGTGAGCTTTGCTAGGCGCAATACTTGGTCTTGTGGATCAATATCTAAGCCAATATCAAGTAAATCCTCACGCCCCATGGAGGTCAGTACCGTCACAGCAATAAGCTTTGTATTATGTTGATGCTGTGCCAGACGCTCAGCACAAGTTTGCATCATTTTTCGTCCGCCACTGGCATGCACATTAACCATCCACACACCGAGATCAGCTGCTGCCAAAACCGCTTGTGCTGCCGTATTTGGAATATCATGAAATTTTAAATCTAAAAAAACCTCAAAGCCACGTTGATGTAGAGCTTTGATGACATCAGGACCGGCGTGGGTAAATAACTCTTTACCGACCTTAACACGGCATTGCTTTGGATCAAGTTGATCCACCATCGCTAATGCTTGATCTTGGCTTTTTGCATCTAGGGCAATAATAATACTCAAAACTTAAACCTCTAACAGCCCATCAAAATGATATATAAAATCAATACACGAAAAAAAAGCCCATTATAAAGGGCTTTTTTCATTTGCGTTAATATCTAATACGGTTTTTTCATGCCTTGCTGCCGCGGCAGCTTCAGCGGCGGCATTTTGTGCCGATTGAATTTGCTGTTTACGCAAGTAATCAATGTCTTTACGCAAGCGTTTGATTTCCCATCCTTTTTGGATCACTTTAATCGACAGTAGAAGTAAACCTAATACAATGCCCAATACGAGTGTTAATAAGAGCAACAAACCCAATCGCATTGCAGGCACTTCAATAAAGAGTAAGTTGACAGGTAGCTCGTCAGGATTTTGTAAAACCAAGCCCAAAGCATATGCAAATATTGCAATTGTCAGCGCAATTAAAAAAATACGCATGATTTATTCCTTATTTTTAATAACTATTTGATTTTACCTCAAACTTCAAAAATGCAAAAGACCTTATAGATCAAGGTGATGTCATTTTATGATTTACGCTAAAACGACGCATTTAAAGTTTGGATGTTAAATCGAATTACTTGCCTGCCTGCTCATTGACTGCATCACGTAAAGCTTTACCTGGCTTAAAGTGTGGTACAGCTTTTGCTGCAACCTGGACTTTTTCACCTGTTTTTGGGTTACGGCCGACACGAGGTTGACGGTGATGTAATGCAAAACTACCAAAACCACGAATTTCGATGCGTTGATTATTTGATAATGCTTCGATCATATGATCAATCATAATTTTAATCGCATCTTCAACCAATGGCTCAGCCAAATGCGGGTTCTTTTCTGAAATTTTAACAATTAAATCAGACTTATTTAAAGCTTCCGTTGTCATGAGATCCCATCTCCATGTTCACTTATCTGATTTAAATAATAACCTGTTTAAATACAAAAAGGTAGCATTAGAATTGTATCTAATGCCACCTTTTACAGTAAAACAATAAACTTTTAGTAAAAAATGAACAGACTAAAAGTCAATTCGACTTACTTGTTTTGAGCCGCTTTGATCAAATCGCCCAAAGTTTTTGGACCATTTGCATCGCCACCAGCTTGTGCAGCTGCTTGACGTGCATTGTTCAATGCTTCTTTCTCTTCAGCTTCGTCTTTTGCTTTGATCGACAAGTTGATAGAACGTGATTTACGATCTACATTGATGATCTTCGCTTCAACTTCTTGACCAACTTCTAAGAACTTAGTCGCATCTTCAACGCGATCACGGTTGATTTCAGATGCTTTCAACTGTGCCTCAACTTCGTCAGCCAATTTCACGGTTGCACCTTTCGCATCAACAGCAGTTACTGTACCTTTAACCAAAGCACCACGTTCGTTAGCAGCTAAGAAATCATTGAACGGATCGCTGTTCAATTGCTTAACACCTAAGCTGATACGGTTGCCTTCAGCGTCTACAGATAAGATCACAGCTTCTACAGTGTCACCCTTCTTATAACGACGGATTGCATCTTCACCAGACTCATTCCAAGAAATATCAGACAAGTGAACTAGACCGTCGATACCGCCATCAAGACCAATGAAGATACCAAAGTCAGTGATTGACTTGATTGAACCAGATACTTTGTTGCCTTTCTCATTGTTTTTCGCAAACTCTTCCCATGGATTCGCACGAGTTTGTTTGATACCAAGAGAAATACGACGACGCTCTTCGTCAACTTCAAGCACCATCACGTCAACTTCATCACCGATCTGAACAACTTTAGATGGGTGAATGTTTTTGTTAGTGTGATCCATCTCTGAAACGTGAACAAGACCTTCTACGCCTTCAGCAATCTCTGCGAAGCAACCGTAGTCAGTTAAGTTGGTTACACGTGCTTTCACGATAGAGCCTTTTGGATAACGACTCATGATTTCCATCCAAGGATCTTGACCCAATTGCTTCAAGCCCAAAGATACACGGTTACGATCTTTGTCAAATTTAAGGACTTTAACAGTCACTTCTTGACCAACTTCTACCACTTCTGATGGATGCTTGATACGCTTCCAAGCCATATCTGTGATATGTAGTAGACCATCAATACCGCCGAGATCAACGAACGCACCGTATTCAGTAAGGTTCTTAATTGTACCTGTAACAGTTTGACCTTCTTCAAGTTGAGAAAGCAGTGCTTCACGATCAGCTGAAGATTCAGCTTCCATCACAGCACGACGAGATACAACAACGTTATTACGTTTTGCATCTAATTTGATGACTTTGAACTCTAGCTCTTTGCCTTCAAGGTGCGTTGTATCACGGATTGGACGAGTATCAACCAATGAACCTGGCAAGAATGCACGAACTGGACCGATGTCAACAGTGAAACCACCTTTGACTTTACCAGAGATGAGACCTGTAACGATTTCACCATCTTCAAAGATTTTTTCAAGTTTCGTCCAAGTTTCAGCACGTTTTGCTTTTTCACGTGATAAAACAGTTTGACCCATACCATTGTCAAGTGCTTCAACAACAACATCTACGTTGTCACCAACAGCAACTTCAAGCTCACGTTGTTCATTCAAGAACTCTGCACGAGCCACAACGCCTTCAGATTTAAGACCTGTGTCAACGGTTACCCAGTCGTCGTCAATACTAACAACAACACCTTGGATGACTGCACCCTTTTCGACGTTAAGATTTAATTCACTTTCTTCAAAGAGGGCTGCAAAAGATTCGGTCATGATATACCTAGTAATAAATAGCGCCTTGGATCAGTTCAAGAGCGGTTTCGTTGAGTTCCAAATTTGACATAGCACTGACCGTCAAATTTGAAACTTGAGTAAAATTTGTATTAGCGAGAATCGAAAAATGATTTACTTTGCGAGGCGTTGATCGATATATTGACACATTTCATCGAACACTTGTTCGATAGATAATGTAGAACTATCAATCACTTTGGCATCGTCGGCAGGCTTAAGTGGCGCAACCGATCGCTCCATATCACGCTTATCACGTGCTTCGATGTTGACTAAAATGGCGTCTATTTTAGCATCAGCACCCATGCCTTGCAACTGTTTTACACGACGCTCTGCGCGTGATTGCGCAGATGCTGTAAGGTAGATTTTGGCAATCGCATCTGGAAAAACCGTAGTCGCCATGTCACGACCATCAGCTATCAAACCTGGGACTTGTGCAAAATCTTTTTGGCGTTGTAATAATGCATCACGTAGTGCAGGAATCGCTGCGACTTGAGAGGCAAATGCGCCGACTTCTTCGGTGCGGATTTGCGCAGTCACATCTTGCCCATCAAGTAATACTCGCATGCAATCAAGACTGGGTAAAAATTCAATAGCCAAGTTTTTTGCCACATCCACACACTGATCGAGCGCCGTATCCAACTGATCAAGCAACTGACGCTGATACAAACTTAGACCCAACAAACGATAAATCGCCCCTGAATCCAGCAGATGATAACCATAATGTTCCGCCAGCATGGTGGCTAAAGTGCCTTTGCCCGAACCACTTGGACCATCAATGGTAATAATGTGTATAGACATGCAACATCCAAAAAAAAGGGAAATCCACAAATAAAGCAAATCAATTTATTGCATTGACTTTGCCAACCCAGCCATACCACGTCCGACAGCAAGTTTTAATTGCGACAAGACAATCCGACTTGAAAAAGGGATTCTACCATCAAACTCAATACTGTAAACCAATTGCGTTGTATTCTCATCGATTGTTGTAAACGTCAAACGTCCCAAATGATGGCGTACCAGCGGATTTTTAATAATTTTATATTCGATCAGCTCGTTAGGTACAAGCTTGGTGATCTGCTCTTGAATTGGTTTGACCAAACCAAACCCCATTTTACGAACAGAACCGACACCATCAGGACGCTGTGGATCAGTAGCATCTTTGATTCGTACTACTTGGATCGGCTTAAAAATGCGATTATATGAAGCATGCTTTGATAACACTTCAAAGACTTCAGCAACTGGTCGATTAAACTTTTGTTCAATCGCAATCATTTTTGACGTTTTCTTTGTCATTACATTATTCCTTTAAATAGATTTAGACAACAATCAATTCATTCTACGGTTTTATTTTGCTGTTTGTTTGGCTGTGCTGACGGCGAGTTTTAAAAAATTGTCGAAGTAGCTCAGCTGACTGATCTGCTAGACACCCACCTTTAAAGGTAAAAAAGTGATTGTAAAAACCATCACTCATCAACTGTCTTGCACTGATCAAAGAGCCTGCTCTCGGTTCTGCTGCTGCAAAAATCACTCGACCAATTCTCGCATGCACCAATGCACCAACGCATTGCGTACAAGGCTCTAGAGTCGCATACAAGGTTGAGCCTTCAGGCAGTCTATAGTTTTGCAAGTTTTGACAAGCATTACGAATCGCTTGAATTTCAGCATGTGCAGTTGGATCATTGGTTGTAATTGGGCAATTAAACCCCTGACCAATCACTTGTCCTTGATGCACAATCACAGCACCAACAGGCACTTCACCTTGTGCTTCAGCAAGTTTGGCTTGCACTAATGCAAGCCGCATCCACTGTTCATGAATACTTTGATTTAATTCAATATCTAGCATACATAAAACTATACGACTAAAAAGCTACGCTTAGTCTAACAAAATACCATATTGACGAAGCAACGCATTCCAACTATCAATCTGCGCACTTCGAGGTACAACAATTGGGAAAAGATCTCGAATATTTTGATAATCTTGTACTTGCCAATCAGGTTGCAGATCTTTATCCACCAAACGAGCACGTACACCTTCGATAAAATCTGCATGCTGAATTTTCCATGCAGAAATTTCTTCTTCTAAGGTAAAGACGTCATCCCAAGAACGATGTTGTTTCGCCCACTGCCATAATAGCCACGTGATCGCAGCTGTGGTTGGTGAGCCATTGCTCAAGTTTTCACTAGCTTGACGGAGCCAATCACTACGAGCAGTGGCAAGTCCTTTGATCGCTTGCACATCTTGCATAAAGTCTGAACCACGACAAACACTATGAATCACATCAAGCGAATCCTGCAAAGGTCCTGCAGCAAGCGGACGATGCAAACTATTCAAAGTATCTTCGATCGCACGGTAGTCCCCCGCAGGATAGTCTTGCCAACGGATATGCGTCAATCGTCCAAGTACATTGTCACGACCCTGTTCACAGACATGCGTAGCCCAACCAATACTATACGCACCCGCAGCAGTCATGATCGAACCGGTCATTCCAATAAACAAGCCAATCGCACCACGATCCGCAAGGAAACGTGTCGCTCCAACATCAGGGTATAGACCAATATTAATCTCAGGCATTGCAAGACGTGAATGTGGTGTCACCAATCGAAATGGTGCAGCCATAAATAAGCCAAGACCACCACCCATGACATAACCCTCACCCCAGACCACGACTGGTTTGACATAGTGGTGAAGTAAGCGATCTAAGGCATATTCATAATGGAAAAATGATTTAGCTTGCTCCACTTCTTCATTGATCACCAACTGGCGCAACTTCCGTACATCACCACCTGCACAGAACGCTTTTGGTGTCGTGGAATCAAACCACACTGCTTTCACAGCATCATTGGTATGTAAGTATTCAAATATTGAATGTAAAGCGACAACGATCTGCTCATCCAAAGCGTGCAGGGACTTTGGACGATTCAAACGCACTGCCCACCAGCCATTGGTGAGTTCTTCTACGAGAATGTCAGGATGATTAATATAGTCAGTCATGATGTCAATATTCCATTATGCGTCGAGTTGCCAGTCGATTGGCGTAATACCTTGTGCGTTTAAATAATGATTGGTTTTAGAAAATACTTTACAGCCAAAAAATCCGCCTCGATTTGCTGACAATGGCGATGGATGCGCTGCTTTTAATACCAAATGTTTATTACTATCAATACGTTGCCCTTTACGCTGTGCATAAGCCCCCCATAGAATAAAGACCACAGATTGACGATGTTCATTAATCACATCAATCACCGCATCGGTAAACTGCTCCCAGCCTTGCTTTTGGTGTGAGGTCGGCTTCGCTTGCTCAACGGTAAGTACGCTATTCAGTAACAATACGCCTTGCTCAGCCCATTTACTCAGATCGCCATGTACCGGAGGTGAAATCCCTAAGTCTGTCCGTAATTCGTGGTAAATATTGCGCAGTGAAGGTGGTAGATCAATGCCCTTATTTACTGAAAAACTTAAACCATTCGCCTGACCTACACCATGATAAGGATCTTGACCCAAAATCACTGCTTTGACTTGATCAAGTGGTGTGTCATTCAGAGCACGAAAAATTTGTGCATTTGGTGGATAAACGATTTGTTGGTCTTGCTGTGCTTCTGCTAAAAAAATTCGCAGATTTTGCATCGTATCGCCAAGTAGAAAATCTGCCAAAGGCAACTTCCAACTGTCATCTATTTTTACACGAGCCAAACGTGATTGATGCTGTTCATCAGTGTTTATATCTTGAAGATCAGCGGCCCCACTATCCTGCATGAATGACTATCCCTAATTTTAAATTTGGTAATTTAGCGCATATGCTTTGTATCAAATTCGCACTTTGAATCGTCAGAGTGGTATTGATAAATTCTTGCAAAGTGATGTTAATTTAAGCAATTTTTTAACATAGCACAAATTAATCTCGTATTTTCTAATCAATTTAAATCTAAAGAATGATACTTTTCGTTGTGCCTATATTAAACCTTGACCTGCAAATCGACTGTAGGATTGTCAAACAAATCACTATTTTTTAAGCGATCGTACATATCAGGCATCGTCCACTCACTTTTCACTTGTTCAGAAAACACGATTTCAGCAAGGGATAGCTCACCCATTTGCACATTTTCAATATCTTCACGGAAGCACTGCGCATAACCTGTATCGGTTTCATGCACGATCACCGAATGAATTGTCACATCGCCTTCGCCATTTTGCATATTGGTATGTTTGAGCACCGCATCAACGAGGAAGAAAAACACTCGGGAAAACTGCTCTGCCGATGGCGAAACAGGTAAGGCAATCCAACGTGCACTAAAGTTTTTACAGGCAGCAACGTAGTCTGCATCGTCTTTATCCCAAAAGGTAATCGCATGATCAAAGCTATCAATTAAGTCTTTAATAATGCCTTTCATCAACCCAAAGTCATACACCATCTGCCCATGATCAAGGCGATTCGCTTGCAACAATACCTCGACCTTATAACTGTGTCCATGAATCGAGCGTTTGCAACGATCTGAACTACAGTTGCGGACGATATGTGCATTTTCAAACTTAAATAACTTGCGAATCAGCATAATAAATCAATTCAACTTGGCAATAACAAGATTAGTTCCTTAAAGTATAAAGCATTCAATCACGTTGTAAACGCAGTTTTAGCGATTGCGCTGATCGTATTCGGCACTTAGGCTACGTTCTGATTTCACCGTTGTGCTATTGTACAGTTGTAGAGAGCTGAATCTCGCCACTTGGCTGTTTCTGCATATCTAAGCTGACAATGGTGACGCCTTGCTGTGCAAGTTGTGTCAAGAAATTTGCAAGCACAGCATAGTTCTGATGCGATACGATCAGTTTTAATTGATTATTACTTTCTTGGCTTTGCACACTTAATCCAAGTTGTTGCGATACACGTTGCACCTTGTCACGTGCAGTCACGGTTTCACCTGATTGATTCGACATTTTCACTGCATTGCTTTGCATCCAGTGAATGGTTTCTTTCATTTCTACAAGGCGTTTTTGTTGCTTTTCTGCCGAACTATGGCTAAACCACAGCATGAGCCCGATCGCCGTCACTGTTAAAAAAATCGTCAAAATAATAATGGCAAAACGGTCACGAGGTGGGAGTTGGTCAAGTTTCGCTTGAATCGTTTCTATGATTTGATCAAAACGATTGCTGAGTGCATTGAGGTTCATTTTCATTGTTATCTACCCTTTTCCTATTGCACTTTGACCATGCCAATCACTTGACTACCTTGATTACGAATCGCACCTAACTCCACAGCAAAACCTTGTTGCTTAAATTGATCAGTGAGCTGAGTTAAAGCATCACTATTTTGTGCAAGCAGATTCATTGTCAAACCATCATTACGATATTGCACTTGCTCCGCACGAATATTGGATTGTTGCAAAATCGGTCCGACTCGGCTGATGAGTTGCAGAGCTTGCGTGTCGGCATTGGCGTTCAATTTCATTTTTGCAGAGAATTGCGAGCGCAAATTCTTTTCATTGACTCGGGTTTCATTAGGAAACCACTGCTTATATTGATCCACAGCGAGTTGTGCGGTTTGATTGGCAAGTTGTTTATATTTCCACCAACGCAAGGTATCATAACTAATTTGCGTAACGATACAGATCGCAAGCAATGCAGCACAAGCTTTCCAATAATTAAATCCAGTTTTGGTTTTTTTAGTTTTACTGAGTGCATTAAATGGATGTTGACGGAATTTGCCAAGATCAATTGCAGGCAATTCTGCTTGCAGAAATTCTACATCTTGCCCAACAAACATAGTGCTAATCGCTTGATCCACCTCATTATTAACCGCACTGCCCGCAGGATAATAATGGTTGATTTTTGCAACATTGTCCGCAGGCAATAAACTGAGTACATTCAAATCGTGTTCATGCCAACCACGCAATCTTGCCCAACGGAAAATACGATGTTGAAACACATCAGCGATATTCACTTGATCGGTTTCAGGCTCAGGTGCAATCAAAAAATCTGGTAATAAGGCTTGGAATTGCCACGGCATCAGCGCCAAACTTTGCTGATAAGTTTCACGAGTCAGTCGTGAAATCGCCATGATATTCAATTGATCCTTATGAAACTCATGGAAAATGTCAAGCTGATCAATCGGCTCAATACAATATTCTTCCATTAAATATTGCACGCCAGTAACACCAAGCTGTTTGTACTGCGCTTTGCTGATCGCTTGACTATAAAATTGCGCACTATTGCTTGGAAAAAAGACCACTGCTTCTTTGTGTTGATAGGTCAGTTGTACCGTTTGAATGAGTTGTTCTAATGAGTCAGCCAACTGCCAACCTTGATTATCAACTTGCCACAACCATTTGCCTTGACCCTCAGGCATCCACAAATACAGCATATGTTTTCCTAATGCGTTTTAATTTTCAGTTTTATTCCAAATGATTTAGCAAATCAACACGTTATTCCACGTGTGGTACAAACCGTGATTGCTCTTGCGACAATCCTATCATAATTGCAGGATGTTCATATACTCTTGCTTCCGCTAAATCGAATGGTTCAGGACTATCCTCGGTGAGTAAAGCCGCAATATAGGCAATAATATTCATATGACAGACCACGACCACCGTTTCTTCAGTGAGTTTTGCAAGCCACTGTACCGCTGGCGCTGCTGGATCATCAGGAGTAATGTCTTGATAAACTTGCGTCGGCACATCGTCAAACTTGGCTTGAATATAAGATAAAGTCTGCTGTGCTCGGATATACGGACTGACTACAAATAAATCAGGCTTAAACTGTTCCGCAATATACTGTGCCGTCAACTCTGCTTGTCTGTGTCCCCGCTCGGTCAGTTGGCGTGCTGAATCAAGACCCGAGCGATTCGGATCAGCTTCGCCGTGACGCACTAAAATCAATCTCATCATTTTTCCTTATTTATTATTAAAAAGAAATTACAACCATCTACCTTCAAATGTTAAACCATCATTGATAAATTTTAGTGACAGCAATATTTTGAATATTAGAAATGATATATCAAGAATCAGATTGATGCGGTAAGACAAATTCCACATCACTGCGATGTCCATTTTCCATCAAAGACAACGCCACGCTTAACGGTGGTGCATGATTAAAAATCACTTCATACAACGCACAAGTGATCGGCATATAGACCTCAAGTTCTTCTGAGCGCGCTTTGACTTGCTCAATGGTATTAATCCCTTCTGCGGTTTGACCAAGCTCTGCAACCGCCTGATCCAAAGATTTACCTTGTCCAAGTGCAAAACCGACTTGATAATTACGGCTCAGCGGGCTGTTACAAGTTGCGAATAAATCACCTACACCTGATAAACCGAGGAAAGTCAATGGATTTGCACCCAACCGTACGGCAAAACGGCTCATCTCTGCCAATGCACGTGTGATGAGCATACTCTTGGTATTTTCACCGACGTTATACGCTGCACCCATACCCATCGCTACGGCATAGATATTTTTCAATGCACCGCCAAGCTCAACGCCGTGGACGTCATCACTAGCAAAGACACGGAATAATGCACTATGTAGCGCACCTTGCACCGCATTGCGTAATTGCTCTGAATGGCTTGCGATCACAGTCCCCGCAGGCATACCTTGTACAATTTCTTTGGCAAGGTTTGGACCTGACAATACACCATAAGGCACTTCTGGAAGCTCCTGACGGATAATATCGCTCATAAAGCAAAAGCTATCTTTTTCAATCCCTTTGGTTAACGATACAACGGCTTGTGCTGTGATGAGTGGTGCGATTTGCTTGAGCACTTTGCGGAATGAATGACTTGGGATCGCCACCAAAATCAAATCACGATCTTTCACCGAAGCTTCTAAGTCTGAACTGACTTTGAGTTTTTCTTCGAGTGTAAAGTCTGGCAAATAGCGTTTATTAATTTTTGTTTCTTGGATTTCTTTAGCAGCGTCTTGGTCACGAATCCACATGATGGTGTCACAACCATTACGTGTGGCAAGATTTGCCATCGCTGTGCCAAAACTACCACCACCAAGTACCGTGATGCGTAGGTTGCTATTATCTTTGCTTTCAGATTTCGCTTTATTACGATCTTGCTGATATTGCGCTAATACATCGTTAAAATTGGCTTGAGTCACAAACTTTCCTTATCTATTCATCGTTTGATGGCTATGACAAACCTTTGAATCTGCATCGCTTTAACCATCAAATCATTTTTAAATTCAGTACTAACTATATAAAACAACTATAAAAATATTTTCAAAGAAAAGCGATTGATTCATGTAAATATTTACGTGGTTTTTACACTATTTTTGCGTATTGATTCACTTTGAGCCTAATTACTTAATTTCCAATCACTCACAAAGTCAGTAACACTTAAAGACTCTCTAGGTGCAATTTCTTTGCTTGCTGTACCGATATAGACCAAACCAGCGATTTCATCACTTGCTGCACATCCTAATGCTCGTTTTAAATGCGCAGATTCTGCTGCCGCACCACTACGCCACATGCTTGAGAAGCCTTGCGACTGTAATACCAATAACAGATTTTGAATCGCCGCACCACAGCTCAATACTTGTTCATAGTGTGGTACTTTGAGATGTGGTTGATCTTGCACAATACAGATCAAAATCATCGGTGCACGCATTGAATGTTGCTTCACACGATCCAATTGCACAGGATCAATTTCCCCACCTTCTGCCAAACTTTTCGCTAACAATTCACCAAAGGCAACTCGCTGTTCGCCTTGAATGGTGATAAAACGCCACGGATGCAAGCGATGATGATCAGGTGCAGTGAGTGCCGCTGCAATAGCCAATTCAAGCTGTGCTGTATTCGGTGCAGGCTCAACTAGCAAACCAATGGATTGACGACGATTGATAAAGTCATAGAGCTGGTTTGGGGAGAAGTGATTTGGCGAAGATGGCGTTGAAAAATCGGATGACATAAATAAGGTCTTTGTTATGGCGTAGCGATCATACGAATGTAGCATAGATTGGAATTCTTGCCTATTTCAACACACTGAATCTAGGGTGAATTTAAGACGGCGGATTCAATAACGAAGTGCAACACATAAAAAAACGGCTAAGCATCTTACTTAACCGTTTCTTTGCTTCACCGATGTTTCGGCGTTTTAAAATCAGCATGTGAATATCAATAGACTCACATTGTGATGCTGAATTTAGTTTGCATACACTGGGAATTTTGCACAAACCGCTGCAACTTTGCCACGTACCTCTGCAATTACTGCTTCGTCACCTTTGCTGTCGATCACATCAGCAATCCAACCTGCCAAGTCACGCACTTCTTGCTCACCGAAGCCACGAGTCGTTACCGCAGGTGTACCGATACGAATACCTGAAGTGACAAATGGAGAACGCGGATCGTTTGGTACAGCGTTTTTATTGACTGTGATGTGCGCATCGCCAAGCCAAGCATCAACTTCTTTACCCGTCACATCTTGTTTGATCAAAGACAATAGGAACAAGTGATTGTCCGTACCGCCAGATACGATGTCGAAACCACGTGAAATCAATACTTCAGCCATTGCTTGCGCATTTTTTACTACTTGTTGCTGATAAGTTTTAAACTCATCAGACATCGCTTCTTTGAAACAAATCGCTTTGGCAGCGATTGCGTGCATCAACGGACCACCTTGATTGCCTGGGAATACTGCAGATTGTAATTTTTTCTCAATTTCTTCGTTAGCTTTAGCCAAGATCAAACCTGAACGTGGACCACGAAGGGTTTTATGTGTTGTCGTTGTGGTAACGTCAGCGATTTGCACTGGGTTTGGATAGACACCCGCAGCAACTAAGCCCGCAACGTGTGCCATATCAACAAATAAATATGCACCCACTTTATCCGCGATCTCACGGAAACGATTCCAGTCCATGATACGGCTATAGGCTGAGAAACCTGCAACGATCATTTTTGGCTTATGCTCAAGTGCCAAACGCTCAACCTCGTCATAATCCACTTCACCAGTTTCAGGGTTTAAGCCATACTGAACTGCATTATAAGTTTTACCCGAGAAGCTCACTTTTGCACCATGTGTCAAGTGACCACCATGCGCCAAGCTCATACCCAAAACTGTATCGCCTGCATTTAAAAGTGCGAGATATACTGCAGAGTTTGCTTGTGAACCTGCGTGTGGTTGCACGTTTGCATAGTCTGCGCCAAATAATGCTTTCGCACGATCAATCGCCAATTGCTCGATCACATCGACATTTTCACAACCGCCGTAGTAACGCTTACCTGGGTAGCCTTCTGCATATTTATTAGTCAGCTTGGTACCCTGTGCTTCCATCACGGCTGGAGAAGTATAGTTTTCAGATGCGATCAATTCGATATGCGCTTCTTGACGTTGGTCTTCAGCGGTAATCGCTTTCGCTAATTCTGGATCAAATTCAGCAATCGAGATATTGGCAAACATGGGCAAGTTTCCTATGTGTTCGAAAAATGTTTCGGCTTCGAGTTCATTACCGTAGTCAACATCACCGCTGATCAAAAGCGATAGTGATCAAAAACAATGACAATTAAAATCAACTACAGTAAAAATATAAAAATTTGGCGCACATTGTAGCATGAAGTGCGCCATGAAAAAGACTGATATTGATATAAATCACAGTGAAATTTATTCAGTGGATTCAAGAAAATTCTTCAACAACAGGCTTCAACAAAATTTACATTAGCGCTCTAAAGACAATCACTGCACCAAACACGATAAAGAGCATCGCAGCAACCCGTTGAATCCATAACATCGGTAGATGATCAGCGAGCTTTTGACCAATAAAAATCATCGGAATATTGGCAATCAACATACCGAATGTCGTCCCCAGTGTGACCAACAAAACACTTTGAAATTGTGCTGCTAGAGCGACTGTGGCGATTTGCGTTTTATCGCCAATTTCCGCCAAGAAAAATAAAATAAATGTCGCAAGAAACACGCCGTATTTTTGCCATCGATCAAGATAGTTTGCGCCTTGATCGAGCTTATCTGGGATCAATACCCAAATCCCCATAGCAATAAATGTTCCTGCCAAAATCCACTGCAGCACATCCGCAGAAATCACTTGGAGTAGCCAATTGCCGATGAGTGCTGCGACAGCATGATTGAGAAGTGTTGCGAAAAGAATAGCCAAAGCGATTGGGAGCGGTTTGCGATAACGTGCAGCAAGTAGCAAAGTGAGCAGTTGGGTTTTATCCCCCATTTCTGCCAAAGCAACTAAAGATGTAGATAAAAGAAAGGCTTCCATATATTGCACTTCAGGTCGGCGAAGACGTCATTGGACAACTATTTTTTGCCGACCTATTGGCTAGTTCAAATTGGCGAGTAAAAAATCACCACGAACATCGCTTGCAAAAATAGTGTCAATGGTCTTGCCAGTCTTTCACCGAAGCTACACTTACTCAAAGTGTATGGAAAAGATATAAACGCCATGTGAACCACAATCAAAGCCATTTATAAATATGGGATATATAAACTAAACTTTGAAATCACAAGTATGTTGACGCTTACCACAGTATGCAAATGATTAACATTTAAAAAAAATCGAAAATTTGCACCTGTGAGGCTACTCCCCAAAGGAAGCTCCATCATAGCAATTTAAACCGATGATGTCGATTGAAAATTTAGATTGTCATAAGTGCAAAATGATCAAAATCACCAACGGAATTTATCCCAGTTTTCAGGATTCGCCCAAAACTTTGAATTAAACCAATCTGGTACGTGCTTATACGTGAGAATGTTAAATTGCCAAATTTGTACTGGACTGTCATCTGGTACGATTTCTGACAATTGATTAAAACCTAATGCACGCAATTGTTTAGTACGCTCCAAAGAAGCAAACACGATGATTTTCTTGGCAAACAAATCACGCATTCTCACCACTGCATTATCAATAATGGTATTCGTTATTTCTAGTTTTTCATGTTTTTTTTCAAAGGCTTGTTGTTTAATGAGATTCACAATTGCCAAATCATAACGCTGATCAAACGGCAGACTTGCCACGTCATTTAAGCTACAATATTGCCACTGTCCATCCCAGTTTGACTGTGGTTGGATGTCGATCGCAATCGCTTGATCAATTTGCTTTTCTTCTGCTAAGAGCTGAAGTAATAAGGCAATAATATCTTGATCTGGCATAAAAAATCCTTCAATGTCGAGCACAGCAATGGAATATCAAGGCATTTGCCATAAAATGCAGGCGAGAATTAATCCTGCATCAAACGCCACTCTTCCTAGCCATGTCGAGTATAAGTTTGTTTTGGATCAATTCAATACCGATTTGATGCAATGTATTGGAGAAAAGCTCCAACTCGAATGGACTGGTCGAATTTTCTGCGTTTCTTGTGGCAATGCCACACCAAAGTCATATTCGCAAGGTCACTGTTTCAAATGCTTTAAAACCAAAGCAGAATGCGACATGTGTATCTTGAAACCTGAAACCTGTCATTACCATCTCGGTACCTGTCGTGAAGAAAGTTTTGCTCAGCTAGTGTGCTTTCAGCCACATATTGTTTATTTGGCAAATTCTAGCGCATTAAAAGTTGGCATCACTCGTCAGGTCAATATGCCGACACGCTGGCTAGACCAAGGTGCAACACAGGCTTTACCGATTCTACGTGTGGGTTCTCGTCGTCTATCTGGTCAAGTGGAAATTTTATTTGCTGAAATGATCGCAGATAAAACCAACTGGCGTGCCTTGCTCAAAGGTGAAGCTGATCCTGTGGATTTGGTCGAGGAAAAAGAGCAGATTCTCGATCAATTCCATATGGAACTGGCAAATCTAAGTAATGAATATAGCGAAGAAGAATTGGTCTTTTTAGACGATCAGCCACTTGAGTTTCAATATCCAGTACAGCAATATCCCCAAAAAATCACCAGTCACAATTTAGACAAAACTCCAGTCATCGAAGGAACACTTCAAGGCATTAAAGGGCAATATCTAATTATGGATACTGGTGTAATTAATATTCGTAAATATACAGGTTATGAAATTGTCCTGCGGATGTAATTGCATTGAAATATCATTGTAGTGTTTTTTTGCCTTAGAATGATATATGTTTTAGTGACTCATTTGAAAAGATCAGACCACGCTATACTTCGGTTTCTGACCATTTAACGCTAAAACAAGATTTTCATACGCCAATTTATTCATCGCATATCGTGTTGCTTCGGTTGCAGAACCGATATGCGGTGTCACCACCACATTATTTAATTCAAATAATTTTGAACTTTGTAAAGGCTCTTGAGCAAAGACATCAAGCCCTGCGCCAAAGATTTGTTGATTTTGTAAGGCTTCAATGAGTGCTTCTTCATCAATCACCGCACCACGAGAGATATTGACCAAAACCGAAGTGGATTTCATCAAGGCAAATTCAGCTTGACCAAGTAAATGCTTAGTCTGTGCATTGAGATCGACCGCAACAACGATAAAGTCAGAACTCGTCAATAATTCTTCAAGGCTTAAATATTCTGCTTGAAACTGCTGTGCGGTTTCGAGCTTTTCACGGCGACCATGATATTTAATATTCATGTTAAAGCCGTAATAACCACGTCGAGCGATCGCCGAACCGATATGTCCTAAACCAATGATTCCCAATGTCTTGCCGTGAATATCCATACCAAACTGACCTGCCGACACGGTATGTTGCCACTGCCCTTGTCTTGTCCATTGATCAAGCTCGGGAATGCGCCGAGCCGCACTCATCAATAATGCAAAAGCTGTATCTGCTGTGGTTTCGGTCAACACGTGTGGCGTATGTGCTAGCTGAATCTGTCGTGATTTCAAATAATCCACATCGTAGTTGTCATAGCCAACACTAACACTGGATACGATCTCAAGATGCTGTGCGGTTTTGAGTTGCTCTTTTCCGAGTAATCGCCCTGCGCCGATCATGCCGTGTGCATTAGTTACCGCTTCACGGATTTGTTGATTTACATCGCCGAGTTTTGGATTGATTTTGATGACGTCGAAGTCTTGTCTGAGCTTTTCTTCAAATTCAGGAAAAACCTGACTAAAGATCACGACTTTTTTCTTCTCATGATTTTTTTGTGATAAATGTTCAGTTTCAGTGGTGAGCTCAGGTGCAATATGAAGATCAGTCATTGTGGAATGAGATTTTTTTTAAAATGATTTTTAAAATAACACAGCAATTATTCTGTACCCATTAGACTTTGTATCGAACGCCATAGTTTACGCTTTGCATCGCCATTTTCTAACATTTCAGCAAGTGTTGCATGTTGCTCAAGCTTGATGGATTGTTGATTGAATTGAGGAAATTCAAAATCAATCTCCCCTAAAATCAGAATATTAGGCACAGCATAGCTTTGCAGAAAACCTCGCAAATAATCTTGAAGATGCGCATCACCCAATTGCCAACTTGCAATATTTAAAGGCCATGAAAGATGAAGCGCAGACTGACGAATCAGACAGGCTTTTTGGATATTTTGTAGCAGTCGATGTTGTGCAGAATTTTCTGCGTGCGCAAAGATCAAAAATGACTCATGAATCAACACTTGATAATCAAAATGAATCGTTGCCTGCACTGCTTCAGCGTCGATCGGCTTGATCTCATGAAGTATTTGGTTTTGATCATTTTCAGTATCGGTAATTTCTTCTTTAACAAAAGCGTGCTTATGTTCTGAATCTTCTACAATAACTTGCGCTGTAATTTGATTATGGTTTGCTTCTTGTTTTTGCTCTAAACTTTTTTCTGAATTCTTTTTTTCTACATCAATACGAATCGTCTGATCAGTGAAAGATAGCTTTTTATTTTCAACACCCTGATCATCGCTCTGATCACGCCATAGCATTTGATTGGCAATAATATCAGTCGCAGACGCTCGTCCCACCCAAGATGAAATGCCAAGTTGCTTCAGAATCAATTGCGCACGTGCAGACATAGTTGAAAAGATCGAAATTCAGAAATTAAAATGGAAATTTGGAATCTATTGCATTGTAGCAGTAAATTTCTTGATTGTCGTAATGATCTATCAATGACATTTCTAATGGTTAGATAATGAAATATAAGACTTTATTCTAAATGCAATCGTATAGATGAATGCGCTACAATCATTTTCATTATTTCATTTTGGCTAGTCATGATGCCATTACAGCATTTACCACGTTGGATCCAGTTTGCCATGTTCATACTTGCGTGCAATGCAGGTATGGTCAATGTGCTTGGCTTGCTCATGGTATTGCATCAGTCTATTTCACATATGACAGGCAATATCAGCTTGCTTGCTATTCATCTTTGGCAACATGATTTTTCACAGGTTTTTTTCTTAGTTTCCGTGCTGATCAGTTTTGTACTTGGTGCATTTTATAGTGGTTATATTCTTGGCAATGCACAATTTAGCTTGAGTCAGCGTTATGGTATTCCGTTGGTTCTCGTGGCGATTTTTATTGTGCTATGTTGGCTATTTACGCCGTACTTTCCACGTTATGCACTGCTTTGGGCGACGGTGGCGATGGGTATGCAAAATGCGATGGTCAGCCATTATCAAGGTGCAATTATTCGCACCACGCACCTCTCTGGTATTTTGACCGATTTGGGCTTAGCACTGGGCTACTTTTTGCGTGGCTTACAGGTGGAAAAACGTCGTGTGATTTTACATTTAGCGATATTACTAGGCTTTTTATTTGGCGGTTTGATTGCAACGATCAGCTTTCATTATTTCAATTATCATGCTTTTTTGATTCCTGCACTGTGTTCTGCTGTGCTTAGCCTGATTTATTGGCTACACTATTGGAAGCAAAATTCAGCTTAAATATATAAATGGCATTTAGTCATTTTTTACAATCAATTTGGAGATTTTCATGGTCAAAAATGCCTTACAAGCTCAACTACTCAAAGCAGGTTTAGTCGATGCAAAACAAGCCAAAAAGACCAATAAGCAAAATCAACATGCCAAAAAAACAGGTCAAAATGACCAGCAACAACTACAAGCTGAACTTGCCAAAGCAAAGTCAGATAAGCAAGCCAAAGACCACGCCTTAAACCAAGAAAAGCAACAACAGCTTGAGCAAAAAAGCTTGATGGCAAATATCATCCAAATGATTAAGCAATATCAAATCAAAGAAATCGATGGTGAAATTGGCTATCAATTCATTGACGAAACGAAGATCAAAAAAATCTATGTCAATCAGCAAGTGTATAACGCCATCGTTTCTGGAAGCCTAGTCGTTGCCAAAATCACCACACCACAACCGACTCAGTATGCACTGATCCCACAAGCATTGGCGGAACGCATCGAAGCGAAAATGACGGGTTACATCATCGGACTACAACAACAGCAACAAGATCAAACTACCGATGAAGAAGATCCATATGCAGACTATGTGATTCCTGATGATCTGATGTGGTGATCTGTTGCGATGATTTGATGTGGTGGTCGGATGTAGCCATCCAATGTGATGATCCAAGACATTAGCCACACGATTTTCTGAGATACCCTGCACCCTAAAGACAGTTTTAAATAAATAGTGACTGCAAAGTTATGTATATTTATTTCGAAGCAAAATTGCCTATGCTAAAAATAAATCATTCAAACTGATGTACGGATAGACCCATGTTCGAAAAAGTCCAATTTACTTGCGCTGACGGTTATGTATTGCAAGGTCGCTTCTTCCCAAAACAGCATGCTCCAAAACAACAAGACTCAACACAATTACCAATACTTATTGGTTCAGCGACTGGGATTAAGCAAGGTTTCTATCAAGCCTTTGCTAAATGGTTGACTGAGCAAGGCTACGATGTCATGACGTTTGACTTTCGTGGTATTGGCGACTCGCTGTATGAGCCAGTTTCCAAATCGAAAAGCCTTTATTCATCAATGGGGAAAATTGGATTTGGTGTCTGCAATTGACTTCCTTACTGATAAAACCAATTCTGCGCAAATCCATCTGATTGGTCACAGTGCAGGCGGTCAGTTACTTGGACTTGCACCGAATCATGCCAAAGTAAAAAATGTCGTCGCCATTGCAGGATCATCTGGAAGCCTGAAAGGTTTAAATGGAAAATCTAAATACTTGGCGCCTATTATGTTAAAAATCGTTTTTCCTGTTTCAACCTTATTTAAAGGTTATGCGTCTGCAAAAGCAGTTGGAATGGGTGAAAACCTACCAAAAGGTGTAGGTCAAGAATGGTGTGAATATTGCTCTAAAGGTGGTTATGCCATCAATGCGATTGGAAAAACTGTCTTTGAGGATTTCCATGCAGAGATTCATAGTCCAATCACTGCGATCCATGCCACAGATGATGAGATTGCCACGTTGCATAATGTCAAAGATTTATTACGCACCTTTCCAAATAGCCCTTCTCAAATCGTGACTTTAGCACCGAAAGCATATGGTTTACGCAGTATCGGGCATATGGAAATGTTTAAGCCATCACATCAACAACTTTGGACAGTGATCGCTGATCAGCTTAAAGCGGCTTGAGGAATTTGTAATTTCTAATAAAAAAGCTGAAATATTTAATTTCAGCTTTTTTATTTAACGATCTGATTTTAAAAAATTAAATCAATAAATCGCCATATGATTACGATGGATCATTTCCAGCGAGCGTACTTGACCAAGCACTTGTACTACTTTATCAGAAGTTAAGCCTTTGATCAGCGATGCCGAACGAGAGCTAAAGTTTACCCGTCCAACTGCAATACGAATGCCTTGCAAATCAACACACTCAACCACGTCACCACGATCAAAGTGTCCCTCTACCTCCTGTACACCAACAGGCAATAAACTACGCTTTTCTTCTTTAATCGCTTTGACTGCGCCATCATCCAAAATCAGACGACCTGCCATTTGCAGATGCGCTGCAAGCCATTGTTGATGCGCTGTGATACGGTCATTATCTGAGGTAAATAATGTCCCAAGTACTTCACCTTTCATTAGACGATGCAAGACATTTTCACTGTCACCATTGGCAATGATGGTTGGGCAACCAGACTTGGCTGCCAAACGTGCAGCACGAACTTTGGTGACCATTCCACCACGTCCAAGCACACCGCCACCACCTGCCATCTCGAACAGCTCTTCATCGAGTGCACGCACAGTATGCATCAGTTTGGCATTAGGGTTGCTTCGAGGATCGGCATCATACATCCCATTTTGATCGGTCAAAATGATCAACGCATCAGCTTGGACTTGCGCCGCAACCATCGCTGCAAGCGTATCATTATCACCGAAACGGATTTCATTGGTCGCAACGGTATCATTCTCATTAATCACAGGAATCACACGCCAATCTACAAGATTTTGTAAGGCATCACATGAGTTAAGATAACGACGGCGGTCTGCCAAGTCATCATGCGTAATCAAAATCTGTGCAGAGCGAATACTATGCTCTTCAAACACACTCGACCAAGCCTGTACCAAGCCCATTTGACCAATCGCAGCACACGCTTGCAAACCTGGTAGATCGGTTGGTCGTGCAGGCAACTGCATGCGCACCATACCTTCTGCAACGGCACCTGAGGACACCAATAAAATTTCATGCCCTTGAAAATGCAACTGTGCCAGTTGTTCTGCCCAATGTGAAATCGCTTCAAGATCAAGCCCCTCACCATTCGCAGTGAGGAGTGCTGAACCAATTTTAACGACAATACGATTGCAGTCTGTTAATACACGCTTATCTTCGAATACTTCAATCATGATGATTTAACTTACTTCCTTCTCTTACTCCAAAACCTGTCTAAACTGCTTATTCAGCCTAACTTTATTTGTACGTAATTTATTTGATGACGACAAAAGCTTGATGATGCCTTAGCTCATCTTGATACAGCGTCGATTAATCACGGACATAGACTACTTCCATATCGCCGTCATCTTCGTCCTCGTCATCCTCATCCACTTCATTGCCTTCACGTTGTGCCTTACGTTTGGCACGATAGGCTTCTTTGGCAGCGAGCGTTTGCTCACGCGTTTCTTCTTCTAACTGTTCACGGAATGCTTTGGCTTCTGCTGCATATTCAGGGTCATCATTCTCAAGCATTTTTTGCTCTTCGATCTGCCCCATCAAGTGATATACCACTTCCTTTGTGCCTTGATCCAACAGTCCAGAGGTTTGGAATACTGCGCCTTCCCACTGCAATTCTTTGAGAATGTGCTGACACCACTCATCACGGGTATCTTCAGCAAGTTGATCAAGTTTGTTTAACACCAAAACGATTGGCAACTGCGCCAAAGTCGGTGAAAATTTCTCAAGCTCAGCCAAAATCGCACGAGCATTATGCACAGGATCTGAGCCATCGATCGGCTGTACATCAACGATGTGTAATAAAATTCGAGTACGTGCCAAATGCTTGAGGAATCGAATCCCAAGCCCTGCACCATCCGCTGCACCTTCGATCAATCCAGGAATATCAGCCATCACGAATGAACGGTGACGATCCACATCGACCACGCCAAGATTCGGCACCATCGTGGTAAATGGATAATCTGCAACTTTAGGTTTCGCCGCACTCACCGAACGAATAAAAGTTGATTTCCCTGCGTTTGGCATACCTAGCAAACCAACATCCGCCAATACTTTGAGTTCAAGGCGTACTTCACGTGACTCACCTTTTTGACCGTGTGTACATTGGCGAGGTGCACGGTTAGTCGATGATTTAAAATGAGTATTACCCAAACCGCCGTCACCACCAGAGGCAACCATGACACGCTGACCATCTGCAACTAAGTCACCAATGATATCGCCACTGTCCATATCGACAATGGTCGTGCCAACAGGGACTTTTAAGATCACATCTTCACCACCACGACCTGAACAGTTTGCACCAGAGCCATTCTTGCCACGCTCAGCACGAAAACGACGTGTATAGCGGAAATCGACTAAAGTACTGGTGTCATCATCGGCTTGCAGATAGACACTGCCGCCACGACCACCATCACCACCATCTGGACCACCAAAAGGTACAAATTTTTCACGGCGAAAACTGGCAACACCATTACCGCCATCACCTGCTTCTACTGTAATGACTGCTTCATCTACAAAGCGCATGCGCACCAACCTCGACATGAATAAAACGGCTTATTATGCCACAGATTGACTAGCGTAACCTGTGACAGAGCCAATATTAAATAAATAAAAAACCAAAAGTGATGTTAAAAAACAATCACATAAAAATAAAATCGGTCTAACTAAAGTTCAATTTTTAGTCCAATCTTTAAATCAGCCTAAAATACTTAGTCCGCAGACAGACTTAAATTCACCACATCCAAACGATTCTTCATCTCTTCAGGATCTTTGAGATCAAACTCACGTTGAGAATCTAAGACTTCAAAATCAAACAATTCACGATCAGCGAGCTGTGACGGCGACACATTTTGCAGTGCACCAAAAATACTGTGCAAGCGTTTTGGATGCGCCTTATCCCAATCTCGAAGCATGTCATTGATAATGGCACGCTGTAGATTTTCCTGCGAACCACAGAGATTACATGGAATAATTGGGAACTGACGCATTTCTGCATATTTGATAATGTCTTTTTCTTCCACATAAGCAAGCGGACGAATCAGGATATTTTTCTTGTCCGTAGACAAAAGCTTTGGAGGCATCGCCTTTAGACTTCCACCATGAAACAGATTTAAGAAAAAAGTCGCCAAAATATCATCACGATGATGACCGAGCGCCACTTTGGTTGCGCCAATCTCTTGCGCAAAACCATACAACGAACCACGACGTAAACGTGAACACACTGCACAGTAAGTTTTACCCTCAGGGGTTAAGCGTTTAGTAATGCTGTAAGTATCTTTTTCCAAAATATAATAGGGAATCTTATTTTCTTCTAAATACTTTGGCAAAACGTCTTCTGGGAAGTTAGGCTGTTTTTGATCTAAGTTGACTGCCACCACATCGAAGTTGATCGGTGCAATACGTTTAAACTGCAACATAATATCCAATAAGGTGTAGCTGTCTTTCCCACCAGAAATACAGACCATGACCTTGTCGCCATCTTCAATCATATTGAAATCACGAATGGCATGACCCACCTGACGGCGTAATTTTTTTAATAATTTGTAATAGGCTGCGCTGGTCGGTAAATCAGGTTGAAAACCTTGAAAATCGTCTTCTTGAAAATTCTCATCTTGAAAATCATCTGCATCAAAATCATCATCCTGCTCGTCTTGCGCATCATCAGACAAAGTCGTTTGCATCGCATCGACTGTTTTAAACACAGCATCCGATGAAGTTGGCGATGGAGTCATTTGCTCTGGGCTAAAAATATTTAACACAGCGTCTTGAGATGCGTTACTAGACACGAGAAAATCCGTAATTTTTTAAACAAAGTCGGCTATTCTAACGTATTTACAAGCCAATACCCAAGACTTCGCACACGAAATTCCAAGAAAAGAAGAAAAAACTAAAGAAGTTGGAAGCTAGGAATTTTCAACTGAAAATTTTTGAACAATTTTGCGCAAAAATGTGTCCTCACTGACATCAATTATTGAGAAATTCATCAAGCTGTCATTACAGTGTAATCTGAATAAAAATTGTTCTTATTTCGTCAAATCGCTTGATGTGTAACCGTTTTTCACGTTTTCCCCAAAATCTGTGGATAACTTTATGGATATCTAACGACTTGACATCTGTTGAGTGAGCAAATTTAAGGGATTGCTCTAAATTGTTTATTTTTTAACCATCTATTTTATTTATTTATTATCAATAAGTTACCCTTTGCAAGTGTTTTTTTTTAAATTTTTCTTAAATAGTTTTCCAACATTTCGAAGATCAACATGATGTGTATATTTTTTAACCAATTAAAAATGACTTTGTTAATATGTATTACCTTTTGCTATTTTTTTGCTACACTGCTTTGGGGTTATGATATTTATATTCCTTTGTGTAACTAGAATGTCGATTAGCCAGTAAAATCGCTTCATTGTTGTGATTGGTCGAAATATAATTTTATGATTCGAAATAGTTACAATTCAGGATATAAGTACGATAAAGATAAGCGTTATAGCAAAAAGTTGAAGATAACAATATGCGATGGATCACGAGCACACGAGTTCTTTTGATAACAAGTTGCCTAGCAAGTCTACTGCCGAGTATTACTCAAGCAGGGAATTTGTACGTCTATCGTGATACCTCGGGTTCTGCATTACTCACCAATAAAAAAGTTAGCACTACTGGCTACCGTCAAGAAAAAGTCACTTATTACAAAGATACCAATGTGCATGCTTACAACAATTGGGGAAGTTCAGAGTCTTCTGTTTTACCAAGTTTTAGCAAATCAAAAGATGCGTACGATGCGATTATTCGCAGCGCCGCACAGCAATATGGCGTATCAGAAGGCTTGATTAAAGCCATCATGCACACCGAGTCGAGCTTTAATGTCAATGCTCGCTCACCTGTCGGTGCGCAAGGTTTGATGCAACTCATGCCTGCAACTGCAAGACGCTTTAATGTATCCAATGCCTATGATCCAACACAGAACATCTACGGTGGTGTGAAATATCTCAGTTGGCTGTTAAAGCGTTTTAAAGGTGACACCTCATTAGTACTTGCTGCATACAATGCGGGCGAAGGCAATGTTGATAAATACAGTGGTATTCCACCATTTCGCGAAACGCAAGATTATGTTCGTCGTGTCATGAGTCGTTATCAAAACCTATATTCATCAGGTTTAAGCTTAAATAGTAGCAACACTGACAATGCAGTCAAAGTTGTCGCTACTTCGAAAAACTATACACCAAGCTCGACAGACCTGCCACGCCGCGAAATCATTGCACTCAGTGATGGTAACTTCACTGATCGCTCTTCTCGCCGTACTTTTGCCAATGAGAACGCTTACAGCTCATCAAGCATCACCATTAGCGATTAAAGATTAAGCAACCGTTATACTTAAATATTTGCCACAATAACTACTTCTATAGCGATAAATGGCAAAATATTATTGTGTTATGTTTAGTTACACCGCTTGAAATCATTTTTAATTGCCCCATAACATTTTAGTGATATATTCAATCACTGATGTGACGTGAATTTTTCAGTCGCACATTATCTATTATTATTTTGAGGAAAAAGTCCATGATGCGGATTGGTTTGTTTTTGCTTACCAACCTCGCGGTACTCGTTGTCGCTGGTCTAATTTTATCGTTATTAGGCGTTGGTAGCTATCACGGTGCGGGCGGTTTAAATCTTACGAATCTTTTAGTGTTCTGTCTTGTATTTGGTATGGCAGGCTCTTTTGTGTCTCTATTTATGTCGAAGTGGATTGCCAAAAAAACCACTGGTACACAAATCATTGAATCTCCAAGCAACCAAGCAGAACAATGGTTACTTAGCACCGTTGCCGAGTTGGCGCAGCGTTCAGGGATTAAAATGCCTGAAGTAGGTATCTTCTATTCAACACAGTCGAATGCCTTTGCAACAGGTTGGAATAAGAATGATGCCTTAGTTGCGGTATCTTCTGGGCTACTTGAGCGTATGTCTGCGGATGAAGTCCGCGCCGTACTTGCACATGAGATCGGTCACGTTGCCAATGGCGATATGGTGACTTTATCGCTCATTCAAGGTGTAGTGAACGCTTTTGTGATGTTCTTTGCACGTATCGTTGGTGACTTTGTTGATCGTGCTGTATTTGGTCGTGAAGACGGTGAAGCACCAGGACTTAGCTATTTTGCCATTACTATCGTATTAGACATCGTATTTGGTATCTTAGCTTCTGCGATCGTGATGTGGTTCTCTCGCTATCGTGAATACCGTGCTGATGAAGCAGGTGCACGTCTTGCAGGTAAACAAAACATGATCAACGCTTTACTTCGTCTACGTGATGAACAAAACTTGCCTGATCAAATGCCGAAAGAAATGCAGGCGCTTGCCATTGCCGAAGGACAACAACAAGGCTTTAGCTTTGCTGCATTGTTTCATTCGCATCCAAGCATTGAAAAACGTGTTGAAGCTTTGCAAAAGCTACAAATTCAATAATGCACAATTCATCTTGTGAAAAACGCCTCTGATGAGGCGTTTTTTTATTGGCTGATAATTTTTAACTATAATTCACGATAAAGACATACAGCGCAGTAAACTGCCATTGACATCTATCACGTTAAAAATGTGTAACTGTCCCATCTGCTCTATTTCTGTAATCCGTGTAGGATCTGCAAAATTTGACCAATCCAATGTAGACCACGACGTATATAAAGTGTTTAAAGTATCTAAGTCTTGTACCCACACCGAAGCACTAAAATAGGATTGTTTTGAATCTAAGTTTGGATAAGGAAAGAATTCAATTTCCAAAGTACCATCAACGGATTGATCATTTTGCAGAATCAGCCATTGATCAGATTGAAAATGCACTGCAAAACCAAGCTGTTGGTAAAATGCGATGGTTTGTGCAAAGTCGATCGCAGGTAAATTTGCAGCGATATAATTTGTCATGACCGATGTTTTCCCACAATCTTTTAAAATTAATGCTTTAAAATTAGTGCTTTAAAATTGATGACTAAAATAATTCAAATGAGTTATGCACCTTGAATCATTTGCATAATCCAACGCCCACCTACAAACATCAACCCAATAAATGCAATGATAAATAAAATACCGAGAATATCTGGGATACGTAGCCAAATCCAACTCACCACAGGATTGCGCCAAAATACAGAAGTCTGTTGTTTCTTCTCCAAAGACTCATGTAGAAATGGATGCACCACGTGAATATCGCTATTGACCTGATATTCATCACGAATATGTTGATGCACGATGTCTAAAGCTTTACGACTTGGGCGAATAAAAATATCAAATAAAGTCCCAACGATCGGTACAAAACCAACAATCATATCGACGATTGCAAGCTGAACCACACCTCGTAATTTATGATTTGGTACACCGACTTGTTTAGCCTTTCGGAACGCATATAAAGTCAAAATAAAACCGACAATATCTCCTGCAAATGGCACAGTGCTTAACGCTGCATCTGCACCAACACCCTGCTTACTGAATGGAATACGTACCAAGCTGTCCATGGTATTGGCGAACTTTGCCAAATCACGCTCAACAGTGATGGCTTGCTGTCGCGTCAGCTTTTTTCCTGAGTTTTGAGGTTCAAGTTGCTGATTAAATTGTTGATTATTTTCAGTCACGAGGGTTCTCTAAAATTTTCTATCTATAACGCACGTTAGCCGAAAAACATATCTACTTTCAAGTAAAGTTATTTGAGTCAGTGGTCAAATCTCAATATTTGATATAACAAAAACTAATGTCGAATTCAACACAATTTAGAACATACGAATTTGTGAAATACACACATTTGAACTATAATCTGTGCATAAACAACATTTATCGTCATGCGTAGGTGATTTTATGACTGCTTTAGTGAAACAATCTGTAGAACAAAAAGTCGTCTTAGCCAAAGCCGTGCTCAATGCTGCCGATCAACTTGGGCTAAAACAATCTCAGCTTGCTGCCATTCTCGGGGTACATCGTACTGCGATTAGCCGTTTAAAAAGCAAACCTGAGCTTGAGCCAAGTACAAAGCAAGGCGAGTTAGCACTATTATTAATTCGTGTATCACGTGCCTTGTATGCGCTCACTAACGGCGATGAAGAATGGATGCGTCATTTCCTCAATTCACCGAATCGAGTCACTGGCGGTGTACCAATTGTGCAAATGGAAAGTATTCAAGGCTTGGTATCTGTGTTGAATTTCATTGATGGGCTTCGAGGCAAAATATGACCTCAGCATTAACTGGTCAAGACCCTGATCAATGGAAATCCATTGATTGGGAAAAGGTGATTCGACCGATTCACGGAACGCTGTATCGCCTCGTTGAAAGCCAAGAGCAAATCGCTACACGACAGTTGCTCGATACCTTAGAGGAACAAGCCCTTTTAGAAGAGATGCTCGATGCAGTCAAACCGCCCTATCCTGAAAATATGGCGCATCTGCATTATCTGCTAAAATCCCCTTTTCGTTATCCACCTTTAAAATGGGGCTCACGCTTTGGGCGGACTTTTGAGCCGAGTATTTTTTATGGTGGATGTAGTGTCGAAGTGACTTTGGTGGAGTCGGCGTATTATCGTTTTATTTTTTGGCACTCGATGCAAGCACCACCACCAAAACCAATCATGCGTTCGGTACACACTTTATTTTCGGTGGATTATAAAACGCAAAAAGGCGTGAAACTACAATCTGCGCCATTTCATCAATATTATGATGTACTTCGGCATCCATCGAATTACAGTTTTGCGCAGACTTTAGGCACGGTGATGCGTAGTCAACAAGTCGAAGTCTTTGAATATTGTTCTGCTCGCACAACTCAAAATCAAGAAAAAAGTCAGGATAAAAAACTCAACATTAGAAAAGGCATTTGTGTCGGGTTATTTACCGCCGATTCATTTTGTACCAATCAACCCAAAGAACGCCAACAATGGTTTTGTGATATGTCTGTGGATGAGATTATTTTTAAAGCGGTGGAGAGCTCAGAATTGATTCGGTTTCCATTGGATCAGTTTTTATTAGATGGCGTTTTGCCGATGCCTGCATAAAAAATGCTTTGGTCGAAACCAAAGCATTTTTGGATTATGATCTTCGATTGTATTTAACTTGCAAAAGAGCTGCTCGCCTTGCGAAATGAAAAAATGATACTTAATCATTTTTTCATTTCTCAGGTTTAAAACTATCTCGCAAATCCAAAATACGGTTAAACACAGGTTTTTCCGCTGTATGATCATAGCGATCTGCGACAAAATAGCCTTCACGTTCAAACTGGAAGCGATCTTCAGGACTCGCTTGTGCCAACGATGGCTCAATCACAGCTTGGACGATTTGCAATGAATCAGGATTCAGATTGTCTAAGAAATCTTCGCCTTCTTCAGGGTCTTCCGAGCTAAATAAACGATCATAAATACGTACTTCCGCAGGGACACCTTTTTCCGCAGACACCCAGTGAATCACGCCTTTGACTTTGCGTCCTTCAGGATTTTTACCCAAAGTATCGACATCAACTGAACATTTCAGTTCAATCACTTCGCCATTTGCATCTTGCACCACTTCATCACATTTGATCACATAAGCATGACGCAAACGTACTTCACCATCAGGAATTAAGCGTTTAAATCCTTTAGGTGGGACTTCTTCGAAATCTTTACGATCAATGTAAATCACATCGGTGAGTGGAATGTCACGTTCGCCCATATCGACATTTGGATGACGTTTTTGCGTTAAAATCATCGATTCAGGCAAATTTGTTAAAGTCACTTTCAGCGGATTGAGCACTGCCATAGCACGGGATGCGGTATTTTCCAGTGATTGACGAATGCAGAATTCAAGCATTGCGACATCGACGATACCATCTGTTTTTGATACGCCAACACGTTTACAAAAGTCACGCAAACCATCTGCGGTAAATCCACGACGACGCATACCCACCACCGTCGGCATACGTGGGTCATCCCATCCCTTTACAAAATTACCTTCGACTAAGCGACGCAATTTGCGCTTTGAGGTAATGGTATATGACACATTTAAACGAGAAGATTCATACTGACGTGGCACAGCTTCCGAATGGACTTTTTCAACAATCCAATCGTAAAACGGACGATGATCGACGAATTCAAGCGTACATAAAGAATGCGTCACGCCTTCGATCGCATCAGACAAAGGATGTGCATAGTCGTACATTGGATAGATTTTCCAATGTGCGCCAGTTTGATGATGTTCATTATCAAGTACACGGTAGAGAATTGGATCACGCAGATGCACATTCGGGCTTGTCATGTCGATCTTGGCACGGAGTACCGCTTTGCCCTCACCCATTACGTCATTTTTCATTTGTTCAAAACGACTGAGGTTTTCTTCAACCGTAGCATCACGATACGGTGAGTTTTTACCCACTTCGACGAAGCTACCACGATTCAGCTTGATTTCTTCTGGTGTTTGCAGATCAACATAGGCATCGCCTTGTTTGATCAATTTTACAGCCCAGAGATAAAGCTGATCAAAATAGCTCGATGCATAACGAGGCTGTCCGTCCCAATGAAAGCCCAACCATTCAATATCTGATTGAATGCCATCAACAAATTCTTGTTCTTCTGCATCTGGATTGGTGTCATCGAAACGTAGATTACATTTCCCACCAAATTCTTCGGCGATACTAAAGTTTAGGCAAATCGCTTTGACGTGACCGATGTGTAGATAACCATTTGGCTCAGGTGGAAAACGAGTCACCACGCAATCAGTGCGTCCTGCTTTGACATCATCTGTTACGATTTGACGGATAAAGTCCAAACCTGCTTGCTGTTGCTGTGCCTGTTGATCTGCTGCAAAATTTTGATTTGCGGAAGAAGTATTTGGCACATTTTGAACAAGATCATTTGAACTCATAGTCATACATCACTAAAATTGGTGGAAGAAATAAATTTTCATACAAATTTTCGACAAATTGATTAGAAATATCAATTTAAAACCGTGAAATTTTGTATTTTTTACTTGCTATGAAGTTTACAGTTTGCTTATCCTTCTCACAACCAAAAACACATGGCTTTTTTGAAAATCCATGATCAGGAGATGAATAAATGAGTTTTCCTCAAGTTGAACTTAACACCAACAAAGGTCGTATCGTACTTGAACTCAATACCGAGAAAGCACCAGTGACTGCTGAGAACTTTTTACAGTATGTACGTGAAGGCTTTTATGATGGTGTGATTTTCCACCGTGTCATTGATGGCTTTATGATTCAAGGTGGTGGTTTTGATGAAAACTTCAAAGAAAAATCGACGCGTGATTCGATCGAAAATGAAGCGGACAATGGTCTAAGCAATGACGAAGGTACGATTGCAATGGCACGTACCCAAGCACCACACTCTGCTTCTGCTCAATTCTTTATTAATGTAAAAAGCAACAGCTTCTTAAACCACACTGGCAAAACTGCACAAGGTTGGGGTTATGCAGTATTTGGTAAAGTGGTTGAAGGTCTAGACGTTGTCGCTGAGATCAAAAAAGTGCGCACTGGTAGCCGTGGCTATCATCAAGACGTACCACTTGAAAATGTGGTGATCGAATCTGCAAAAATTATTGCTGAATAAATAATCCCTCCTAACTCTAATATGAGATGACATATTAATCCCCACCCAATCTTCCCTCTTGCGGAACAGTGTTCCTCATGGAGGAGTTCCCTCCTTTTTAAGGGAGGGTTAGGGAGGGTTTCTATTTTTAATCATAAAGAGGCTTGGCTGAAATTATCATGCAACAATTATTCATTGCTGATCTGCACTTATCTGATGATCACCCTCGATTAATTCGAGGGTTTTTATCGTTATTAGCACATTATCAATCTGAATCGACCGAACTGTATATTCTCGGAGATTGGTTTAATGTCTGGCTTTCCGATCGTGATCCAAGCGATTGGCTATTACCAATGATCAAGCAGCTCCGTGAGTTTACTGCAACTGGAAATCAAGTCTATTTCCTCTGTGGCAATCGTGACTTTGTACTTGGGCAACGCTTCTTAGATCGTTTTGGTGGAAAATTACTGCAAGAACCATATATCTATCAATGGCAAGGCTTAACCGTCCGCCTCGAACATGGCGATGCACTCTGCACCGATGATGTGGAATATCAACGCTTTAAACGCATTATTCGCAATCCTATCTTACTTGGTTTTTTAAAACTTTTTCCATTTTATCTGAAACGTCGTCTTGCGGATTATGCCCGCCAAAAAAGCCAAAACCGCCAGCAGAATGCACATTACCAACCTGTCGATGTCAATCAAGCTGAAGTCGTTAAACAAATTCAAAATGTTGATTTATTGATACATGGTCACACCCATCGCCCTGCGATTCACAGTTTAGAAAATATCAAACAACGTATTGTGCTTGGCGATTGGCGAGAAGATACAGGCACAGCCAAGATTTTATTGTTAAAATCAGCGCAAGACTTTTCATTTTTTGATTGGCAGTTTGAATGAATATGGAAACTGATACAGGGCAAAACGCTTTGAATCTCACACCCGATTATACCGTTGATGCACGCAATCAGCCTTGCCCGATGCCTATTCTGATGCTCAAGCGATTATTGAAAACCATTGATAAAAATCTATCGTCTAGTGAAAATTCAAACTCAAAAATAATGATTTTAATCAAAGCGACTGATCCGAATAGCCAACAAGATTTGGCGCATTTTTGTCAGATACAACAATTGAAAATTGTCCAGCAAATGATCGTTGATGATGAATTTCACTATTATATTGAAAAATAACCCTTTTAAATTTTACAATGCACACCATATCGCATTAATTACTTACACATTTACACGTAATCCTACTTACATGTGCTTAAGGTTTAATTATTATATGGTTTTGGGAATTTCATCCCTATCAAGGAGCTTACATGGCCACTGACAGTAGCAACCAATTGATGCCCCTGTCATTGACTGCACCTGGTGTAAATCTCGGTGCGTATATTAGTACGGTCAATCAAATACCGATTCTCACTGCGGAGCAAGAAAAAGAACTTGCCGACCGTTATTATTATGATCAAGACCTTGATGCTGCCAAGCTATTGGTGATGTCGCATCTTCGTTTTGTGATTCATATTGCACGTAGCTATGCAGGCTATGGCTTGCCACAAGGCGACCTGATTCAAGAAGGCAATCTCGGCTTGATGAAAGCAGTCAAACGCTTTGACCCGACGATGGGCGTACGTTTAGTGTCGTTTGCTGTGCATTGGATTAAAGCGGAAATCCACGAATATGTGATCCGTAACTGGCGTATCGTCAAAGTCGCAACGACTAAAGCACAGCGTAAACTGTTCTTTAATCTGCGTAGTCTAAAAAAGTCTAGTAAAAAGCTCACACTTGCAGAAGCGCAAGCGATCGCCAATGATCTCAATGTGACGCCTGAGCAAGTACTGGAAATGGAAGGTCGTCTGACGGCTTATGATGCAGCATTCGAAGCGCAAAATGATGATGACGATGAAAGTCATTACACTGCGCCTGCATTGTATCTTGAGGACAATCGTTATGACCCTGCTCGTCTTGTCGAAGAAGAAGACTGGGAAGAGCAAAGTAACAATGCCCTACATGATGCGATGGAACAGCTCGATGACCGTTCACGCAGTATCTTGCAACGTCGTTGGTTGGATGATAATAAATCGACATTGCATGAGCTAGCAGCGGAATATAACGTATCTGCGGAGCGTATCCGTCAGCTTGAAAAAAATGCGATGGAAAAAATCAAAACCGCAATGTCTGCGGGGTAAATAAACGGTTTGCTAAAACTTTGCCCTATTCCTCAAACTTACAAATTTAGTTTGTCGCTTGGGGCAAAAATAATTTATTGAATTTTGAATTACTTGAATCACACAGTAATGTCAGTTCAAACATTAATTCGATCATAAAATCAGCTAACTCGTCAGTAGTCGTTTTTATCTTTTTTCGTCCAATTATCTTCCCACTCGAATCGACTTCATGAATATTGACTTCTTTTAAGTGATATGTACTTTTTTTCTGCTCGACAAGTTCCCTCAAAGATACTTTGTCCCAATCAATAACATCTGGTGTAAAACTAGACCTTGAAAATTTGATTTCAGTTTTACAAGCCTCATTTGTATAACTTTTAATCGCAAGTGTGTCGTATAGTGCAGAAATATACGTTTGCTCATTGCCCGCATTTAGATCTATTAGCTTATTCAAGCAATTCACAGCATCCTCTTTTGACTTACTGCATTGTTGCCTTTCATGTGGTTGCAAATGCTTAATTTCAGCAAATACTGTAGGGCTAAATAAAATTAACGTGGCACTGAGCAAAAGTCCTTTCATCGCTTATTCTCCAATAATTTACATGGCTAATTTATTTCTCAAATATAATATAAGTAAATGCAAAGTGGAATAAAGATTGATCTATAAATGCAATTCGTACATAGGCATATAAATAACAATCCTCTATACTACTCGCACTCATTTAAGCACTTTGCTTGGAACGACTATGTGGATTGGTATCGCTGCCCTTAACTTAGCCTTAGCCGTGATGCTCGGTGCGTTTGGTGCACATGGCTTGCAAAAGATCGCCAATGCACAACAGCTGACATGGTGGCATACGGCGACTGAGTACTTTTTCTACCATGCTCTGGGTTTGTTGCTCCTTGGCATCATGGCTAAAGTGCTCCCCTCATTTTCGATCAAAGCACCTTTTCTATTGATTCAGATCGGGATCATTTTTTTCTGTGGTTCGTTATACATCATGAGTTTGGGTATGCCACGTATTTTGGGTGCGATTACGCCGATTGGTGGATTATTGATGATTCTTGGCTGGTTGACATTGGCTTGGCAAGCTTTTAAACAGCATTAATTTGAGCATATTAATTTTAAAATTGAAGATTGATTTACCCATGAATATTTTTTTAAATGGCGAAGCGCAAAATATAGAATTCAGCACTTTATTTGAATTGGTGCAGTCATTACAACTTGATGGCAAACGCTTTGCTGTAGAAGTGAACGAACAGATCGTGCCAAAGAGCCGTTTGCTGGAAACCATGATCCAAAACAATGATAAGATTGAGATTATTCAAGCCGTAGGCGGAGGTTAAAGGCAATATTATGCAACACGACATAACGTACGGACATTCAAGTGATTCATCTTTTAAAATTGGACAACGTGAGTTTCATTCACGTCTATTGGTCGGCACAGGCAAATATAAAGATTTAACCGAAACAGGTTTAGCGATTGAAGCCAGTGGTGCTGAAATCGTCACTGTCGCAATCCGTCGTGTCAATATCGGACAAGATCCAAGCCAACCGAATCTACTGTCCGTGATTCCACCTGAGAAATACACCATTTTGCCCAATACCGCAGGCTGTTTTGATGCGCAAAGTGCCATTCGCACCTGTCAGCTTGCCCGTGAACTACTCGATGGACACAACTTAGTGAAATTGGAAGTCTTGGGCAATCAAGAAACTCTTTATCCCAATGTAGTTGAAACCATAAAAGCCGCTCAAGTGCTGATTGATGATGGCTTCGATGTCATGGTCTATACCTCAGACGACCCAATTGTGGCACAAGAGCTTGAAGCAATGGGCTGTGTTGCCATCATGCCTTTAGGCAGCTTGATTGGTTCAGGATTAGGGATTTTGAATCCCCATACATTGTCGATCATTATTGAAAATGCAAAAGTACCTGTCTTAGTCGATGCAGGTGTTGGTACAGCCAGTGATGCGGCAATAGCCATGGAGCTTGGCTGTGACGGCGTGCTGATGAATACCGCAATTGCTCAAGCACAGCAACCGATCTTGATGGCAAGTGCCATGAGAAAAGCTGTCGAAGCAGGACGTGAAGCATTTCTCGCTGGTCGTATGCCACGTAAACGCTTCGCCAATGCCAGCTCACCTGAAACAGGTTATTTCTTTAAATAATCACTCTGTGATCATTTAAAGCGATAATCTAAAAGGCAAAAATAAAAAACTGCGGTGTATTCCAGCGCAGTTTTTTGACATTACAATGTATATTTAAATTAATTCGGCAAACGAGGCTGAGCTTCCAAAACACTACGTTTCAAACGGCTATACACGGTTTCAAGGTTAAAATCCGACAAGTCTTTTTGGACTTTAAACATGATCGGTAACTTATCAATACCCGTTTCACCCTGATTAAAAGCTAAGAATACATTATCACCTTCAAGCGAAAATGATTTCTTATTCTCAACGATCGTTACACAATAGTTTTTATATTGCTTTGGAATATTCATCAGATCATGAAAAGCAGATTTTTTAATCACCATCATTTCATGATAAATCTCTTGATAGCGTTTTAAACTTTGATTTCGGCCAGAGAAGAATCCTGCCAAAGCACTTTTCTTATTTGGTGCACCTTGATTACGCTCAATCTCTTTGAGTTCGAGTTGCAATCCACGAAACCAACTCATTTTATTATCAAAACTTTCAAACAACAAATCTAATGGCTGTTTAGCAACATCACCAATCATTCTTAAATCATTGGCGCTGATATTGACAAACAAATCACTACGACGGCGCTCAAGCATTTTCATATAAGAAATAATCTTATAGCCGAATACTTGTACCTGTGTATTTAAGAATAAAAGTGGTTGCTGTTTAAACACATCAAAACTGTTAATCATGTCTTGGAACATATGCTTGATCGTGTGATACACATAATCATATTCATCTTGATGTGTAATAAAGCTATTCATCGCCTCTTTTAACGGTTTCAATATGATCGAATGGATCAGACTCTCAATATTCGACAGATGATTCCCTACGATCAGATCAATATTGCTATCTTTAAACTCGATCGGTTGGGTAAACATCGGCATGATTTGATTGTTAAACGCTGTTTGAGTATTTGCGACAAAATCGACCACAGATTGATTTAAGTTATATTCCACTGTCACCATATTTGAGATCAAGAATTTAAACTTCTTAATATCATTCATCTCATCAGAAGCAACCAAAGGCAATGCCAAGGCATAGATATAAACTTTCGGGCTATACTCAACAGTCTGCTCAAGCAAATAGCGACGAATTGAGAAATTATTCTCATCAAAGCTACGCCCAGGAGCAACGAGGAAATAATATTTACTGGTTTTTACCACAGAAAATTTACGAATGGTTGCTTCTTTACGAATAATATATTTGAAGTACATATTGTCTTCATTACTGATTTCATAGCTACTCATGCGCTTGAACCAATAATCTAAGAGCTCATGTTTGATATACACTTCTAAAATATAGACTTTGAGTTCTTCTTGCGTCATACCACGTGTATTTTTGGGAATCTCAAAATTTTTATCTTTAACCATTTCAGCGATTTGATACAAAAAGCTTTTCTTCACTTGATAAAGCTTATCGCCGAGACTGATATCATCTTCTGAGTCAATCGCATTAATTTGTCGAACAATATTTTCCACATATTCAGCAAAGAAGATTGCGTTGTTATTTTCTTCAATAAAGCCAAGCGATTCAATAATATGATCTAGAATATTTAATATCCTGACATCATCTTCCATGGTGTATTTCAGCTTATCTAAGCTGATCGCAGGTTTTGAATCAAAATGATTATTCTGAGCGGACCAAGTAATACTTTTGGTCTGTAAAATCTGACGATCTATCTCATCTTTGAGATGTTCATCATCAATTTTTGTAAAAATAGTTTCTAAACGAGTACGCCAGTCAACGTCCAAAAGAGGATCGATTTGCAATAAATCCATACGTAGCAAATACGGAATATACTGTGACATGACACCACCTCACACAAGATTAATTTTGTGTGATGATGTTATCATTATATTACATAAATTGTCTATTTTTCAGTTAATCTATGACTTCGTATTTTAGGGTCTGTTGGCATTTCACAGATGCTTGCGACAATGGATGCTTTTTAGGCGATACTAGCCAGGAATGAAGAAATTTAGTCATTCTAAATGATTCATTCATAACGACGTAGCGTCAAAAAGCATCCTTGTCCTGAAAGGTTATGGCTAAAATTGCCATAAACTTCGTTATGAAACTTGGCAAGGGAGTAACCATTCCCTACGTTTCATGCCTTGTTTATGTGATTTTAGCCTATAACGCAATGCATGGTTGAAATGTCAACAAACCCTACTCAACTTTAACTATAAAAAAACCATGTAAAATCAGTGATCTTACATGGCTTCTCATTGTTATTCGGCAATATTAGTTGGTATTTTCTAATACTTTTTTGAACAATGCTTTTTGTTCTGCACTTGGCTGAGCAGTTTGTAATGCCATCAATTGGCTCATATCGCCCTGCACTTTGATCTGTCCAGTCATGAACGCTTGCATTGCTGCATTCATATCGAACTCAAGGAATACTTTACGTAGTGTATCCGCATCCATGTTTAAAGTCGTTTTCGCACTGTCAGCAAGACCTTTTTGAATCTTACCGCCGTCCAAAGCAAGCTCAGTATTTGAACCATCTGCATTGCCAACAACTAAGTTAAGCGCAAGGCTTTGTAGTGCCGGTGGCAAGTTTAAATCTCCTGCTTCAGCAGTCAGTTGCTCTACAGTATTAAACCAATCTTCAGATAAAAAAGCAGGCATGTGTATTCCTCGTTTTTCCTTGTTGAATCACTTTTATCAATCCTGTAGATCGCCCACGATGTTTGCGTAAGTCGATACAAGTTGATCTGTCCGCACTTGTTATAACACGACAAGCACGGATTACCATAGCCAAATTATAACTTTGGATTCATTTTTTCGGTCAATTGATTACATTGTGTAGCAATTTTAGAAAATTTATATGGAATTTTCCAAACTACCTTTATCTTCATTAGTAATCAAAGAACTCAACCACACCTTTTTCCAATGAGTATTCAGCACCTACAATCACCAATTTTCCTTGTTGAGTGAGGTTTTCCAATACTGCCGAACCATGACGTAGCTGATTAACCGAAGCAAATACATTTGCTTTGACTGCATGTTGAGAGAGTTTATCTACGTCATTTTTTAAATCGGTTTGAAACAACATTTCCACCGCAGGTCGCACTCGATTGACGATCGACATCAGATTGCTAGAATGTGTCGTATTGGGATTCAATAAAGTATGAATGGTTGATTTGATGGCACCGCAATGACTATGCCCGAGCACAACAACTAATGGGCAACCAAAGCTTTCCGCTGCAAATTCAACACTACCAACTTGTGAAGGCGCAACAATATTGCCCGCAACTCGAATCACGAACAGATCACCAAGTCCTTGATCAAATACGATTTCCGCAGGAACACGTGAGTCTGAACAACCTAAAATAATAGCAAAAGGATGTTGCTCATCTGCAAGATCTGCACGTTGTTGATGGGATAGCTTTTTGTATTGAACTTTACCTTCAACGAAATTTTGATTGCCATCTTTTAAGCGTTGCAGGGCTTCTTGTGCACTGATCATTGCAAAAACTATCCTCACTCGATTTGTGTCTTATTTTAAAAGGCTAAGTGAAAGTTGTCATTGATTAAATTTGTTATTTTTCAAAAGACTTATTCGAGAAATAAATGCTCTTTTCAAATTGAGTGATTTAATAAAATTCTCTGTAATACTTCTTATATCATGGCTTTTTGATGATTCTGCCCAAGTATATTGAATTTTGGCAAATTACAAAACTGCTCATTTTCAATTATAGTGAATTGAATATTTTGCTAAGGAATAGCCTAATGATTTCGAAGATACGTCATAACAAACAATGCAATATTAAACGCACTAAAATTCAACTAGCTAACATTAAACCAGCTAACATTAGACTAGGCAATTTTAGAAATCGCCTCACCACAAAACCAATTCGTTCTACTCTATCTATTTTTATGCTCAGTACCTTAATGTGTTTTGGTACTGCTTTGAGCACGGTACATGCCAAATCCAATGATCAAATCAATACCACATTTAGCTCAATTCTTGAACAAGAGCGCACTTGGGCAGGACTAAAAAGTCAGAAAAAACAAGTGGCTGAAATTGAATGGCATTATAGTGAAGGCGGTGATGCGAGCAAACCCACGGTTCTTTTGATTCATGGACTATCTGGCACACGTGACAATTGGAATCGTGTTGTACACTATTTGACGCCGTACTACCACGTCATCATTCCAGACTTGCCATTTCATGGTGACACCAAAGTTCCAAAAGATTTTGATTCTTCTGTACCCAATCTCACTGAAAAATTAAAACGCTTCACCGAAGCATTAGGTATTAATGATTCCATTCACGTTGCAGGACATTCTCTCGGTGGCGCAATTGCTTATCTTTATAGTGCGCAGTACTCTCACAAGATTGATAGCTTATTGTTGATGAATGCAGCAGGTGTCTATAAAACAGCGAATACAGTTTATCTTAAAGATCCTACGCAACTAAAATCTCTCATTGTTGATCAATCGGGTGACTTTGATCAGTTGTTAAAGCTTGCGATGGCAAACCCTCCATTTATTCCTAAAGAAATTTTGAAGGAACAAGAAGCTTTAATGATCAAAAACTCATCACAAACGCAACATGTGATTGATCAAATTGTCATGATTCAAAAAGCTTTTACACCTGACAGCTTTGTGATGGCAGGTCGTATTATTGATTCACCTGTATTAATTCTTTGGGGGGATCAAGATCGCATCGTCAATAAAGAGGTCGCTCAAGAATTACAATCCTTACTTAAAAATGCCGAAAAACCAATTATCTATAAAGATGTTGGACATATGCCACTTCTTGAGCTTGATCAAGTAGTTGCACAGGATTATCTCAAGTTTTTAAATAAAGTTCAGCTTGCAAAGAAAAAGCAAAACACGCAAACTGCACCTTAAACCGAATTCGAAAAAGCTCATTTTAGATGGGCTTTTCTTTTAGTCTTTTCTTCTTGTACTTTTCCTTACAGTGCCAACTTTTTCAGTGAGCGTTTGAGAATATATGTCTACGATCAATCCCAAAGCCCAAGCCTTACTCGATGCACAAATCAAATTTATTGAAGTACAACTAGGTCAAAAACAAACGATTATTGATGAGTTTATGGGATTTTTTGAATGGCTCACCCAGCAAAAAGTTGGCGATCTTTGGCGACATCCGCAAGTGTATGCGCTGTTACAACAGCAGATTCTCAATACCAAAGCTTCAACAAGTCTTATCACATTGATTGAACAGCATATCGCCCTCGCCCTTGATCATCCTGACAATGTAAGTACAAAAATTGAAGCGGTACTCGACGTCAATACCATTGATGAAATCGCACAATATATCGCATCAAAAACGGAGCATCGCAAAACACTCATTAAACAACTGGTGAATAATTCAGCCTATGTCGAGCTGATGACCAATATTGTGCAACAAAGTATCAAAGACTTTATGGACAATGCCATGCTGACTAAAAAAGTCCCGGGCATGGGTTCTTTGATGAAAGTTGGAAAATCTGTATTGGAGCGTGCTTCTGACAACTCACTCGATGACAATCTACGTAATTATCTACATAAGAATTTCCCAAAAATTAGTAGCTTGAGCGAACGATTAATCAACCAATATCTCGATGATGATAAGGTTTATCACCTACAAGCAAAATTTTGGCATAGCATCAAAGTTGCGCCTTTAAGTGCTGTAAAAAACTATATTTTGATTGAAGATTTACCACATACTGTCGGACTCGGACATAAAATCTGGGATCACCTTCGCCAAACAGAATACTTACAAGAACAGGTTTCTGCGGGTGTTGCACACTGGATTGACATCCATCAGAACGATACATTTGCCAAAGTGCTTGCCGACATCAATGTTGATCAGGATTTACTGCGTTCAGAGCTTGCGGATTTGTGCTTACCGATTATTGAAAAGTTGGTGAATGATGGATATTTATCCGATCGTATTCGTTTTTATCTGATGCAATTTTATGCGTCTGATGAAGTGAATGCTATTTTGCATGATTAAACCGTACACAATACGTTAAGACCAAAGCACTGCTTTGGTCTTATTCAAGTCATTCTAAATATTCATCATTTAAGCCAAAGCTTTTTCGATATCCGCCTCTAGGCTTTCAGGCTTAGTAGTCGGTGCATAACGCCCAAGGATTTGACCATCACGACCAATGAGAAACTTGGTAAAATTCCATTTAATATTGCGATTAATAAAGCCTTTGGTTTCACGTGTGAGATAACGGAAGATCGCATGTGATTCAGGCCCTTTCACATCAACCTTTGCAAACATTGGAAAGCTTACGCCATAATTACGCTGACAGAACTCGCCAATTTCTTCATTACTACCCGGATCCTGTCCACCAAATTGATTGCAGGGAAAGCCAAGTACCACTAAACCTTGATCTTTATACTTTTCATAGACATTTTCTAAACCGTGAAATTGCGGTGTAAATCCACATTTACTCGCTGTATTGACGATCAAAATTACTTTACCTTCATATTCAGATAGGCTTTGCGTCCCACCCTCTAAGAGCTCCGCTTCAAATTGATAAATATGACTCATGGATAATTGTCCTCATCGACATTTTGTTGTGTTTGTAATTTTAAAGACGCAGAGTTGATGCAGTAGCGCAAACCTGTAGGTTGTGGTCCATCTTCAAAGACATGCCCAAGATGTGCATCACAATTATGGCAAGTCAACTCCGTACGTGTCATACCATGACTTTGATCATTATGTTCTTCGATATTACTTTGATCGATCGGACGATAAAAACTTGGCCAACCAGAACCTGAATCATATTTGGTTTCTGAAGAGAATAATGGCGTACCGCAGCAACGGCATTTGTACACGCCATCTGCTTTGCTATTCCAGTATTGTCCTGTAAATGCAGGTTCCGTACCTTTCTGACGAGTGATGCGAAACTCTTCTGGACTCAACTCACGTTGCCACTCGCGGTCTGTTTTATTGACTTTTCCCATTGTCCGCTCCTTTCATTCTTGTGTTGAAAATGTCATGATTGCACATCTTATATTTACGCTACTGAAATAAAAATTGCTAGTGTAAATATATGAAAATGAGTAAAACTTTTAACGATGTTTTGCTTTCGCCTTACATTCATTCATTGGAAATTACTGGAAAAGGTCATGTCCACTCAAAGTCGTTATACACGGGAAATTAAAAAATCAGCTAAATTGGAGCATGTTTGCTACGATATTCGCGGACCTGTGTTACGAGCCGCCAATGAGATGGAGGAACAAGGTCACCGTATTATCAAGTTGAATATTGGCAATCCTGCGCCATTTGGTTTTGAAGCACCGCAAGAGATCATCAATGATGTGGCGCTCAATCTACCGAATGCGATTGGCTATTCTGATTCAAAAGGAATCTTCCCTGCACGTAAAGCCGTGTGTCAGTATTATCAGCAAAAAGGCATTTTAGATTTACACGTCAACGATGTGTATATCGGTAATGGTGTGTCTGAGCTCATCGTGATGTCGATGCAAGGTTTGCTCAATGATGGCGATGAAATGCTCATCCCAATGCCTGATTATCCACTATGGACCGCTGCGGTGAATCTATCAGGCGGCACAGCGATTCATTACAAATGTGATGAAGAAAATAGTTGGTATCCTGATATTGCCGATATGGAATCGAAAATCACAGCCAATACACGTGGTATTGTGATTATTAATCCAAACAACCCAACAGGTTCAGTCTATCCACGTCATATCTTAGAACAGATCGTGGCATTGGCACGTAAGCACGATTTGATTTTGTTTGCTGATGAAATCTACGACAAGATCATCTATGACGGTATTGAGCATGTATCGGTTGCATCAATCGCTAAAGATTTGCTGTGCATTTCATTTAATGGTTTATCAAAGTCTTATCGTATTGCAGGTTTCCGTGCGGGTTGGATGGCAATCTCTGGTGATAAATCTAAAGCAAAAGATTTTATCGAAGGCTTAGACATGCTTGCTTCAATGCGTTTGTGTGCCAATGTCCAAGCGCAATATGCGATTCAAACTGCGCTCGGTGGTTATCAGTCGATTAATGACTTGATCCGTCCAGGCGGTCGCTTGTACGAACAGCGCAATATTGCATGGGAAATGCTCAATGAAATCCCAGGTGTAAGCTGTGTTAAGCCTGAAGGTGCAATGTACTGTTTCCCGAAACTTGATCCGAATATTTATCCAATCGAAGATGATGAGGAACTCATGCTTAACCTTCTTCGTGCAGAGAAAGTATTATTGGTACAAGGCACAGGATTTAACTGGCCGACACCTGATCACTTCCGTGTGGTGTTCTTACCTGCGCCGACTGAGTTACGTGAAGCGGTCAGTCGTATTGGTCGATTCTTTGCGGCATTAAGAGCTTAGATTTGACGCTGAAATAAAAAAACTGAAACAAAAAATAGAGGCATAATTCAAAATTAATGCCTCTATTTTTATGGATTTTAAATGTACAGCTTATTGAAAATGCTCTAACAATACTTGTTGTGAAATATAAACCTCTTCACCTTCTTTCGGTGAAATACTTAGCCATTGACCATCAGGCTGAAGCTCCCAAGCTTGTTGATTGTCTTTGAGATAATTCTCTAAACCTTGCTCAATGATACGTTTACGAAGTACAGGGTCTTCAACTGGGAAACATGCCTCGACACGGCTAAATAGATTCCGATCCATCCAGTCCGCACTTGAACAGTACACTCGTGGATTCCCATCATTTTCAAAATAATACACACGAGTATGTTCTAAGAAACGTCCAACGATCGAACGCACATGAATATTTTCTGATAAACCTCTGAGCTGTGGACGAAGACAGCAAATCGAGCGTACGATCAAATCAATCTTCACGCCTGCTTGTGACGCTTCATACAATTTATCAATCAATTGCTGTTCTGTAATCGCATTCACTTTGACGATGATACGTGCTTTTTTACCTGCAATAGCATTGGCAATTTCATGGTCAATAAAGTTCATCAGTTGCTGATGTAGGGTAAATGGTGCATGTAACAGTTTTTTCAACTTCACTGTTTTGCCCATACCTGTCAGCTCTTGGAATACACGATGCACATCTTCCGAAAGCTCTTTATTGGTGGTCAACAAACCATAATCAGTATAAATCCGTGCATTCCCTGCATGATAGTTACCTGTACCAAGATGGACATAACGCATTAGTTGATTGTCTTCACGACGGACAATTAAGATCATTTTGGCATGAGTTTTATAGCCAACAATACCATACACCACCACTGCCCCAGCTTCTTGTAAAATATTCGCTACGGCAATATTGGACTCTTCATCAAAACGTGCACGTAGCTCAATGACAGCGGTGACTTCTTTGCCATTACGAGCAGCTTCAGCAAGCACTTGTACGATTTCAGAGTTTGGACCGCTACGATACAAAGTCTGTTTGATCGCTAACACTTTTGGATCACGAGCTGCTTCACGAAGTAAGTTGATTACTGGTGCAAAAGATTCATAGGGATGATGGAGCAAAATGTCTTGCTTTTTCATCGCTGAAAAAATACTTTCAGACTTTTTCAGTATCTTCGGAATCACTGGCGTGTGCGCACTGTAACGCAAGTGTGGGCGTTTAAAATTTGAGATCAAACGAGTTAAGTTGACCGGTCCATTGACCTTATACAAATCAGATTCTTCTAGATGAAATTCTTCGAGTAAATATTCATAAATATGTTGTGGGCAGTTTTCAGTGACTTCTAGACGTACAGCACGACCAAAGCGACGTGAGCTGAGCTCACCTTTTAAGGCAATCGCCAAATCTTCAACATCTTCATTGAGTGCCAAATCCGCATTACGCGTCACACGGAACTGATAGCATCCTGTCGCAGTCATCCCTGGGAAAAGATCAGACACATGCTCATGAATAATTGCGGACAACATCACATGATGCTCATGCCCACCAGTTAGCTCATCAGGTAAACGTACCACACGAGGTAACGAACGAGGCGCAGGCACAACCGCAAGCTCGATCTGACGACCAAAAGCATCCTTACCCTCTAATGTAACGATAAAGTTTAGACTTTTATTCACTAACCGAGGAAATGGGTGCGCAGGATCAAGGCTAATCGGCGTTAATACAGGTGCAACCTGCTCTTGGAAATATTTCTTTAACCACACTAACTGTTCATCGGTCAGCTCATCACGCTTGAGAAAACAAATATTTTCTTCACGCAGTTTTGGTAAAATTTCCTCATTCAATATACGATATTGACGATCAATCGCAGCATGAGCAGTTTCGGAAATACGATCAAGCACTTCACGAGGCGTAAGCCCATCTGGGCTATGGCTTTCATTACCTAAGTAGAGTTGCTCAAGTACACCTGCGACACGGATTTCAAAAAACTCATCCATATTACTCGAGAAGATCAACAGAAAAGTTAATCGATCAAGTAGCGGATGCGCAGGATTGACTGCTTGCTCAAGAACCCGCAGATGGAAGTCTAAAATTGAAAGTTCACGATTGATATAACGATCATGAAAGGTATAGTTATTGGTCGCTTCTGTTGATGGATTCGATGCTACTTGGTTCATTGAAAGACTGCCTTAAATTTATCAATGAGAGTGTTTTCTTTATTATGCGACAGAATTATGACAATTCGGTAAAAATCGTAGAAATATTTAACTATTTGGATCAATAGAGATGTTTTATCTACGTGAAATGATGCAAAACATTAAAATTTAGGGCTCGTAATAAAAACTAATAAATCCTGCGGCGATACCACCAATAAAGCAATAAACCAGAAAATCATGTGAATATTGAATCAAGTAAAAGAATAGTGCCAATACACATGCTGTTAACAATGCACACATTACAGGCGCAGCTCTTTCCTCAGCATGATTTAATTTTCGATGTGCATACACAATATTTGGCTTTCTGATCACATAGTATTTGCTAAAAATAGGTAATCTTCGAATGACCACAGGCATAAAAATGATGCCAAAAATACAACATAGCATCAGAATGACAATATTTATTTCTGAATCCTTTAAGTAAAAAAGATAAGCAAAGACACTACACAACAAAATATCCAATATAAGATAAATCAGATAGTTCTTTACTCTAAACATAATTATTCAATTTGAATTTATAAAGATGAATTAATTCGGCAAGTGACTATATTGCATATAGCGTAAAATCATTCGCTTACGTGCCTTAAATTTGCCATCAGGATCATGATCTTGGTAATAGCGTGGATTTGGAAGCATTGATGCAAGATGCGCCGCTTGATCTTTGGTTAAGCTTTTAGCACTTTTTCCATAATAATGTTGCGTTGCTGCTTCGATACCGTAAATCCCTTCACCAAATTCAACCGAATTCACATAGACTTCCAAAATACGCGCTTTCGACCACATACGCTCCATCATCCATGTTGCAACGGCTTCTTGACCTTTGCGTACATAAGAGCGTTGATTAAATAAAAATAAATTCTTCGCAAGTTGCTGAGAGATTGTCGATCCACCCGCAACGACTTCATCCTTTTTCTCATTTTTCTTCAGTGCATCCTCAATGCCTTCCCAATCAAAACCATGATGATCAAGGAAACGACCGTCTTCTGCGGTGATCACGGCCCGTTTGAAGTTATCGCTAATATCTTCGCTATCTTTCCATTCATGCACGACCTTGGCATTCGGTGTCGTGAGATAGTAGGTGCGCATAAACATGGTTGATTCCACTGGGAAAAAACGCCAATACGCCAAACTGGTGAAAATCCAAATTTGTACCAACAGCACCGCACAAACAAAAAACAGTAATAAACGAAGAATAAATTTTTTCATATCAATCTAAATCTAGCACTTCAAAGTGAATCAATTATCAAAAAATAAGCCCACACATTTTGCAGGCTCAAACATTCTAACCAAAATTCATGACATAAAAACAGCCATTTGGCAAATTTAGGCACACATGGCTGTCTAGTTCTCATTTTTACAGATTTAAAATTTAGAAAATAATCTCTAAAATCATGTCTAAAATCACTATCAGAAATCATCGTCAATAATTTTAGTGCGGAAACTTATCCTTCGCTTGATCAGTCAAACTAATCTGACCTGTCGCAATGTGATAATACATCCGCCAATCTGATACGAAGCTATATAGCGGTTGCTTAAATGACGCAGGCTTATTTTTTTCAAAAACAAAATGACCTACCCAAGCGCAAGCATATCCCGCAAAAAAACCTAAAGCGACATAACGCTTCTGACGTGTTTTAATCGCTTTACAAAACGCTAAAAGACCTAAACTACTACCGAGAAAATGTAAACGGCGACAATTCAGGTCATGATGTTCTGTGAGATAAAAACGATAAAACTGCTGATAATCTTTGATCGGCATTTGTAGTTTTTCAGTATGCTCAGGTGCTTGGTATGCACTGAAATCCTGTTTCATATTCATCTGATTTTCTCCTTAAAATCCGTACTCAATCACACTGCAAACATCAAATTAGCGTTTACCCATTGAACGACGTGTACCACGTGGCGGCATCCATGTCCGATCCGCATATTGTTCAGGTTTCGGACGCACATGGCTATGTGTATCTTGCGCATCGAGTGCTTGTTGGTCATCGCTTTGCGATGGCATTGGGAATGGCAGTTTGATTGCTACTTTCTTCTTCATCACTATAACACCTGTAATGATTTAGCTCATGGATATTATGCTAACAACTACGCTAACATAGTTTGATTAGAAATAAAAAGGACTAAACATGATCAATGTTCAGTCCTTTGGGTCAAAATGAAAATATTTTTAGAAGTTTATTTCGGCAATCTTTCCATTTTTAAAAGCAGTCTGCTTATTTAGCAGCAGCTTGAGCAGCAGCAACTTCTTCTGCAAAGCTCATTTCAGCTTTTTTCTCAATCCCTTCGCCTACTTCGAAACGAACGAATTGTGCAACAGTCGTACCAGTCGCTTTCAATACATCAGCAACTTTCTTGTCGTTGTCGATCACATACATTTGACGATCAAGAGATACTTCGTTCAAGTATTTTTCTACTGAACCAGAAACCATTTTTTCAATGATGTTTGCAGGTTTGCCAGACTCTTGAGCCTTCGCTTCTGCAATTTCTTTCTCTTTTGCAACAAGGTCAGCAGGAACGTCTTCAGCAGATACTGCAACTGGGTTGAATGCAGCAACGTGCATCGCCAAGCCTTTACCTGTGTCCGCATCACCTGTGTAAGATACTACTACACCGATTTTCAAACCGTGCTTGTATACAGCCAAGTTGTCGCCTTCAACGATTTTTGCACGACGTACTTGGATGTTTTCACCGATTTTTTGAACCAAAGCGATACGTGTTTCTTCAACAGTTGTACCATCTTCAAGTTTAAGTTCTGCGATTTTAGCAGCATCAGTTTCGCCAGCAGCAAGTGCAGCATTTGCAACTTTATTTGAGAAGTTACTGAAGTTTTCGTCTTTAGCAACGAAATCAGTTTGGCAGTTTACTTCTAAAAGAAGTGCTTTATTGCCTTCTTGTACGATCGTGATCGCACCGTCAGCAGCAATGTTGCCTGCTTTTTTAGCAGCTTTTGCTTGACCAGATTTACGAAGGTTATCAATCGCTAGCTCGATGTCGCCACTCGCTTCTTCCAATGCTTTTTTGCATTCCATCATTGCTAGACCAGTACGGTCACGTAATTCTTTTACCATGCTTGCAGTAATTGCAGTCATGTCATTCTCCTAATTCGGATGATTGATTTAAAACAAAATCTTTTAATAAAAAGCGATTAGTAAAAAACGACTTCAGGAGTCGTTTCTTTTGTGCGCTTAGTCTGTCTTGTTTGCATGTCACTATAATGAAAAATTTAAGTTACAACATTAAAATGACATCACAACGGCAAAAAGCCTTTTAGACTAAGCGCAAAAGCAATTACGCTTCTTGAGATGCGTCTTCTGCAGCCGCTTCATTTTTAGCTTGTGCATTTGACTGAGTTTGAGCGTACTCTTTACCCGCCAAGATTGCATTCGCCATTGCAGAAGCATACAAAGTTACTGCACGGATCGCATCGTCGTTACCAGGAATGATGTAATCAACGCCATCTGGATTAGAGTTTGTATCAACGATACCGATTACAGGAATACCCAAGTTGTTCGCTTCTTTGATTGCGATCGCTTCGTGGTCAACGTCGATTACAAAAATCGCATCAGGCAAACCGCCCATGTTCTTTACGCCACCAAGTGAACGCTCAAGCTTGTCCATTTCACGAGTACGCTCTAGCGCTTCACGCTTAGTCAATTTCGCAAAAGTACCATCTTCAGATTGAGTTTGAAGATCTTTCAAGCGGTTGATTGATTGACGTAAAGTTTTCCAGTTCGTCAACATACCACCTAACCAACGGTGATCAACGTATGGTTGACCTGCGCGTTGAGCTTGTTCGCGGATGATGTTAGACGCTGCACGCTTTGTACCAACGAAAAGAACTTTATTCTTTTTGCTAGCAAGACCGTTCACCATATTCAACGCATCGTTCAATGCTGGAACAGTTTTATCAAGATTGATAATGTGAATTTTGTTGCGTGCACCAAAAATGTAATTACGCATTTTTGGATTCCAAAAACGTGTTTGGTGACCGAAGTGCGCACCAGCTTGAAGAAGGTCACGCATACTTACGTTATAATCTGCCATTTTCTTTACCTTAAAGTTTGGGTTAGGCCTCCATATGTCCGCATTCTCCACCTTGTTCAATCTTGATGTTTTAGATTGGAATTTATCCTTCTAAGACATTGATTTAATTAAAGCACCCAGAGTAATGTGTCGACATATGTGCGGATTTTTAATTCATCATTTTAACAATAAATAAGATTTGCCTGAGATTTAAATCAAAACAAAATGTTTTGTCCTAAAAACACACGAAAAACCATTTGATAAAATAAGGCGCTCTTTATACCATAGACTTGTTTAAATTACCAAAAGTTTTTATAGATCATGAATAGTTATCAATCTGCTCCAAGTCGCCTAATTAAATCCCCTGAGGCCATCGAAAAAATGCGCATTGCGGGACGACTGGCGGCAGAAGTACTGGATATGATCAAACCATACATCGTACCCGGTGTAACCACACTCGAACTTGATACTCGCTGTCATGACTATATTGTCAATGTGCAAAATGCCATTCCTGCGTGTTTAGGTTACGGTGGTGGTCATGGTCGTCCAGCTTTTCAGCACAGTATTTGTACTTCAGTCAATCACGTGGTCTGCCACGGTATTCCAGCAGATAATAAAGTCTTGAAAAAAGGCGACATTCTCAATATTGATGTCACCGTGATTAAAGACGGCTATCACGGCGATACCAATATGATGTATGTGGTCGGCGGTGAAACGACTATCTTGGCTGATCGTCTATGCAAAGTCGCACAAGAAGCAATGTATATCGGCATGGAAACGGTTCGTGCAGGTTCATTTGTCGGTGATATTGGCTATGCCATTCAAAAGTATGTAGAAAGCCAACGCTTTAGCGTCGTCCGTGAATATTGTGGTCATGGCATCGGCACTGTGTTTCATGATGATCCGCAAGTGCTTCATTATGGTCAAAAAGGCACTGGTATGCGCTTAGAAGCAGGCATGACTTTTACCATTGAGCCGATGGTCAACGCAGGTGTTTGGCAAACCAAGACTTTGGGTGATAAATGGACAGTAGTCACGAAAGATCATAAATTGTCTGCTCAGTATGAACATACGATCTTAGTCACCGAAACAGGACTGGAAGTATTAACTGCCCGCCCTGAAGAAGATTTGTCACGTTTTCATGGTTAATCTTGATGCAGTTTGCAATGTAATCAATACATTGGCGTAACTGCCAAAGTCATTCAGTCAAAAAGGTCATGTCAGCATGACCTTTTTACTTTTATAAAAACAAATTTTTCATAAAAAATCGTATTATCAAATACTTAGCGATTACTACGTTTTTACATTTTATTTTTAATAGAAATATCATTGAGTTACAAAAATACATTACTCGTCATTTTCAGCAATAAAACTCCTATACTTTGTGACCTGAGGTTTAACATTCTTTGCGATTTGATGACAGTGTAATTGCAAGTTTGAACAAATAATATGCCCTACAAAATGAATAACAACTTGCAAAAACGGAGTTTTGAATGCAAAAGACCTTATTAACTATCGCCACGAGCAGTTTGATGTGCCTCCCAGTGATTGCACAGGCGGATTCTCCTTTATTTAGTATGCATGATGGTGATGGCTTTAAACGCTTCTCCGTATCTGTTGGTGCGCTTCATGTTATGCCTCAGGGCAAAGCACAGCCTATCCGAGTTAACACTGCTGTCAAAGATGGTGAAGCTGCTAAGGTTGGTGATATTTCCATTGAAGCAGTAAAAAACAATTTAGATCCAAACATGGATTCGAATTCAACAACCGCAATTATTGACCTCTTAGATGGTCTAAACATCGATACATTACCCGCTGCATTAAGTGGCTCTGCTGAAATCTATGGGCTTGAGCAATGGGATAATCCAAATACAGGCTTAGAAGCAGAAGATGTCACAACACTCGGTATTATGAGTAACTACTTCTTTACCGATAATATCTCTTTCGAAATGAAAGCGGGCGTACCACCGAAAGTTGACATCAACGGTAAAGGTAAAATTTACGCACCATTTTCTGCCAAAGCAACACCAGAGCTACTTGGTTTGCCACTTGAGTCTATCGACATGAAGAACGATATTCTCATCACTGATCTTGAAGCATATGGTCCTGTTGCCTCTGCACGTGCATGGACACCTGCATTTGAGTTTCAATATCACTTTGGCAAAACTGGCGTCAATAAATTTCGCCCATATGTTGGCTTAGGTTTGATGTATGCGTATTTCAATGAACTTGAGCTAAATGACCAAACTGAAAAAGACTTGATTGACGCAGGTCATATGATCGCCAACATTAAGGCAGGTCAAGCAGGTGCGTCATTGGATAAAAAAGAAAGTACTGCCAATCCAAAAGTATCACTTGAATCTGAAGATGCCATCGCTCCTGTAGCCACGATCGGCTTTACTTATGACTTTAATGACAAGTGGTTTGCGGTTGGTTCTGTCAGCTATGCACATCTGACTACAGAGTCTACGATCACCGTATCTGATGAGGAATATGGACAACTGATCAAATCGACCAGCGACATTGAAATTAATCCTCTACTCGCCTATGCAGGTATTGGTATGCGATTCTAACTTTCTGCATCGTTAATCAAAGCATTCTTCAGAGTGCTTTTTTTCTATAATTTGCAAAATCTAAGGTAAAATTCTCTTTCTGAGATATTCGACCTAATAACAGAAAATGGGCTATCACGATCTATACCGAATGGGTTCACATGCCGTTATCCTCAACGATCAACAGCAAGTCTTACTCCTCAAGGCAACTTATGGCGAAAAAGCCTGGGGATTACCAGGTGGCGGTCTTGACCCTAATGAAACCATTCATGATGCACTCTATCGGGAATGCTTAGAAGAACTCGGTTGTGAGGTGGAAATGCTATATCTAAGCGGTGTGTATTTTCATCATGTGGTCAATTCGCATGCCTGCATTTTTCGTTGTCAAATCAAAGACAAACAAACCATTCAACTTAGCGAAGAACATAGTGAATATGCGTGGTTTGATTTAGATGAATTAAGTGAAGTACAACGAATCCGTGTGCTCGATTGCTTAAAATTTGATGGTACGGTAATCAGCAGAGCGTTTTAATTTGAGTTCATTTGTGCGAGATTAATGCGCATAAAATCATGCGTGATTTGCTTCAATCGTTCATCCTGCCAAATATCAGCTAACGGAATCACCACATCATCAGCAAGTGGCAATTTTTTGGGATTAAAATGCATACTCTGAAAAGTATCTCCCCACGCAATCAAATCGACATCTAGTGAGATGCTATGCGATGGACGCTTCCGACCTGCATCTTGTTCAAGCTGTTTTAATGAAGTTACAACTTGTTCAACCGTCATACTAGATTCAAGTAAACAGGCTGCATTCCAATAATCTGCCCCAACCTGATCACGACATGGAATTTCATAAATCGAAGACACTTTCCAACTGCCCCACGTTTTGAGCGTGTCTAGGCAAAGTTGTAAATGTTTAGCTTTTTCTAGATTAGTCGCTATGGCGATGGCGTAAATAGTCACGTTGACGCTCGATTTGGATTCCGACGGATTGTGCAGTGGGAATGATAGCAGGCTTGCGCACGGTAATGTTAATTTTTTCAATGGCTTCAAACTGTTGCATCAATGCCACGATCACTAAATCCGCAACGTGCTCGATCAATTTCGGTTTGGCATCCACAATAACTTGCTCGCAGATTTCACAAATTTGCGCATAGTTCAGAGTATCTTCAAGCGCATCGCTTCGACACGCTCGATCAAGATCACATGAGATTTTCAAATCCAATAATAGTGGTTGCAGGATTTGCCTCTCCCATGTAAAGCAACCGATCACCGTATCGACTTTTAACCCTTCAATAACAATGAGATCGGTCATGCTTTACCCCTCTTTCATTAATTTATTGCATCAAATGCTTAATGCATCAATTTTGATTCAGGTTCAATGTCGTGCAACATCTGCAAGCGGTTGTCTGCATAAATATCGGTATATGGCGTAAGCACTCGCATAAAGCGATCGAAATACAGCATTTGCTTGAATAATAAGGCAAAATCACGTGGGAATCGAATGCCGTGACGCTCACCGACGCCAACGATGTCGAGCATAATATCGTTGAGATCGGCAGGTTTGGTACTGAGCAATTCTTGCGGATCAGACAATAACACGCCACTAAATAGCCGCTGTAAATCCTCAGACAAAACTTTGGTATCAATGTTTTGATCGGTCATGCCCATTTGCAACATGTACTTCGCCATGTTGTCATAGTCAGTCTGTTGCAGTGCATCCATAAACTTCATACACGCCGACCACACTTCAGGTTGCAACTGCCCCACAATTCCAAAATCAATAAAACCAATTCGCCCATCACGGAGCAACATCAGATTGCCCGCATGCAGATCGGCATGGAAACTTGGACACATCATCAGACTACCAAACCACGTATTCATCGCACCAATTAATACTTGGCTTGGGTCTTTGGCGTATTTCTTCACCACGTCAAGATCGGTAAGCGGCACGCCATATAGACGCTCCATCGTCAAAACACGACGAGTCGAATGTTGATGATAGACTTTCGGTGCAGTGGCAATGGTATTTTGGCTCACTTGTAGATATTGCTTAAAATCTTCAAGATTTTGCGCCTCTTCAATGAAATCCACTTCACGCACCATGCGTACACGGATTTCATTAACGATGTCGGATAAGGACGCAAATTTGACTTTCGGAACGACACGTTCAAACATTTTTGCTGCGAAATGCACCACACCTAGATCGGTATAAAGAATGGTTTCCACATTCGGCTTTTGTACTTTGATCACCACATCTTCGCCAGTTTTCAGCACGGCAGCGTGGACTTGAGCGATAGATGCAGATGCGAGAGGTTTTTCTTCAATACTTTGGAAAATATCGTTTAAATCTTGCCCTGCAAACTCCTCAGCAAGGACTTGCTGAATATAGCTAAATGGCAAAGCAGGTGTTTGATCTAGACATTTTTGAAATTCTTCCACATATTCACGAGGGAATAATGATGGCGTACTGGCAATAAACTGACCAAGCTTGACGTAAGTTGAGCCAAGCTCTTCAAAAGTTTCACGCATCAATTGCGCTTGATTCGGTTGCTCAGTAGCAAACTTAATACCTGCTTTCGCTGCAACAATAGCGGTTTCGCCCATTCTCGCAACAGAACGCAACCCTGATAATAATTGTTTTTTTCTTTGACTCATCACTGATCTCAAAACGCTTTAAAATGGAATATACAACTGTATTGTGGCGATTGTAGCAAATTTGGCGATTTAAATATTACTAAAAAGTCAGACAATATGCGCAAAATTGTTGATTATTGTTCTTAGACTTTTCCGCAAACTACACAGCTAGCATCAGCACTGAATTTCACGATGCGCTGTTGCATATTAGTGCCATCCCACAACAATAATTTATTCAAAAGTGGAGCACGTCCTAAGCCCAAATACAATAAGGCTTGATGTGCTTGTAAACTCGCCATGACCGCAGGAGTCGTCGTTAATACCCCTGAATTGGCACAACGTCGCTCATCAGAATTTTCATTCGATGACTGAGGAAATACACAGTGGTAGCATGGCTCTGATTTTAACATCATCAACTGCCCTTCCAAACCAAGAGCAGCCGCAGTCAAGAGTGGAATTTTTCTTGCGACGCAAAATTGATTGACCGCATATCGAGTTGCAAAATTATCACAACCATCTAAAACCAAATCAAAATGATCTATAAGTTTAGACGCTAGATCAAGATCAAACTTTTCATTTATCGCTGTCACTTCGACCAGTGGATTGATACTTTTTAAATGTTGAGTTAATACTTCCACTTTCTGTTGACCGATCTGATACGGATCAAAAGCAATCTGACGCTGAATATTACTCAACTCAATCTTATCAAAATCAATAATGGTAATTTTGCCTACGCCCGCACGAACAAGCATTTCGCTGGATGTACAGCCAAGACCACCTGCACCGATAATCAACACATGACTATTTTTTAAATTTTGTTGCGCGTCGATATCCCAGTTATCGAGCAAAATATGCCGACTATAGAGATGTAACTCCTCATCTTTGAGTTGCGCTTGAGCTGATTCATTCATAAAAAATTTTGAAAATCTGAAAAAATTTAAGCTAAATTGGCAAAGCCTTGTTGACGCCATGCCTCATAGACAATCACCGCAGTGGCGTTGGATAAATTTAAACTACGAGAATTCTCTGCCATCGGTAAACGAATCCAGTTTTCTTGCGGAAATAACAATCGAACACTTTCAGGTAATCCACGTGTTTCAGGTCCCATCAGTAGCGCCACAGGACGATTCAAATTCACGATATGCGGTGTGGAAAAACCTTTGGTGGTGAGCGGAAATATTACACTCTCATCAATATCCAGTGTTTTTAATTCAGCAAGACAACTTTGAAAATCATCCCAAATTTTCATTCTCGCCCATTCGTGATAATCCAAACCTGCTCGCTTGAGTTTTTTATCATCCAGCTCAAAACCAAGCGGTTTGATTAAATGCAACTGCGCACCTGTATTGGCACACAGTCGAATGATATTGCCTGTATTGGCAGGAATTTCAGGCTCAAATAAAATAACGTGAATCACGCAAACACTCAACGTTGTCAGACTAAAAACGAGGGCTATTGTACATGATTTTTAGGTTCAACTTTGCACAGTATTAACGCAAAGGAAAACATTCCAAGCCAAACAGGAATTATTTGAATCTCTAATTGAGTTAAATATAACCCAATTAGACATGAGATGGGTTAAAAATCTATCTGATTCGTGGAAGCGTCAGTCGCATTGTTCGAGGATAGGACAATATTAGTAAAATAACGTTCTTCATGGAATTTGATAAATATTAGTATGTGACCGAGTTTGCGACTGACAAATGGTTTTGCCTACTTTTCCCGAAAGAAAAGTAGGTCGAACCGAAGGTTAATCCAGAAATATACACATACACTGCAAGAACTTGCCAAAAATGCAATTCAGCTTAACCTTGCAATTTAAATCATTGCCACTGCAATTGTTCCCGCAGATTGACTACTTCACCAATAATCGTCAAAGTCGGTGCAACAATTTCATGCTCAGCCACTTTCGAAGCAATATCTGCAAGTGTGCCGACCACGACTTTCTGCTCTGGTGTCGTCCCTTTGGACACCAATGCCACTGGCATACTGTCACGCTGACCATGTGCGATCAGCTCCTGACAAATCCGTTCTAATCCAACCAAACCCATATATAAAACAAGCGTTTGATTTTCATAAATCAGCTCATTCCATGGTAGTTCAGGAGCACCTTCTTTAAGATGCCCAGTCAAGAAACGCACGCTTTGCGCATAGTCACGATGCGTTAGCGGAATCCCTGCATAAGCCGAACAACCCGAGGCAGCAGTAATCCCTGGCACAACTTGGAAAGTGACATTGGCAGCAAAAAGCTCTTGAATCTCCTCACCACCACGCCCAAAGATAAACGGATCACCACCTTTTAGACGGCAGACACGTTTGCCTTGTTGAGCAAGTTCCACCAATAAGGCATTAATGCCATCTTGCGGAACGCTATGATCTGAACGTGCTTTCCCCACATAAATCTTGCTCGCATCACGACGGCATAATTCTAAAATTGGCTTCGACACCAAACGGTCATAGACCACCACATCGGCTTGTTGCATCAATCGCAATGCTTTTAAAGTTAAAAGTTCAGGATCACCTGGTCCTGCACCAACCAAATACACTTCCCCTTTTGGTGCAGTCCATTCTGATAAGGCTTGTTGAATTAAATCATGTGCGACATCGAGATTGTCATTAAAGACTTGTTCTTTTAAAGGGCTTGCGTAGAGATTTTCCCAAAAGATTCGGCGTTCATCAGGATTTTGAATTTTGGCTTTAACTCGCTGACGCCAATCCCCTGAGAATGCTGCCAATTTTCCCATACCGTGTGGGATTGAGGTTTCCAGTTGGGTACGAATTTGACGAGAAAGCACTGGCGATGCACCATTCGATGCAACAGAAATGAGCAGCGGTGAGCGGTCAATAATTGCAGGCACCATGAATCGACAGTTTGGAATATCATCCACGCTATTGACAAGGATATTACGTGCTTCGCATTGCTCAAATACGGTACGATTGACCTCAGCATCATCAGTTGCTGCAATCACTAAACGATAGGTTGTGTCCAAATGTTGTGCATCAAATAGTGCTTGCAGATGTTGCCCTGCACTGTTTTGCACCACTTCAAGCAGTTGCGAATCAATTTCAGGCGCAACTACATCAATAATCGCTCCTGCTTTGTGCAAAAGTGTCGCTTTACGCAGGGCAATCTGTCCACCGCCAACGATCAGACAGCGTTGCTGTTGCAACCTTAGAGAAATTGGAAAAATATCCACAATTCGCCTCAATAAATATTAATCTGATCGGACTAATGCAAAAACTGTGCACACTTTCGATGCACAGCCATTTTATTGAATAATTTTAAATCAATTCAGCATTTTAAAATCAATACTTGCTCAACGATGATGACTACAAGATTTTTTAGGCAATGCGAGGCAAGAAAAATGAGGTTTAGTCGAACTAAATGATTTTTTCTTAACGAAGCAGTGTCAAAAAATCTTCAAGTCATTAGTCAATAAAGGTTAAACCGCCCATATAAGGTTGTAACACTTTTGGAATCTCAATCGAACCATCGGCACGTTGATAATTTTCCATCACCGCAAGCAAGGTACGACCCACTGCAAGTCCTGAACCATTTAAAGTATGTACCAATTCAGTTTTCTTTTGATCGACACGATAGCGAGCCATCATACGACGAGCTTGGAAATCGCCCATATTTGAGCATGAAGAAATTTCACGATATGTATCTTGGCTAGGTACCCACACTTCCAAGTCATAAGTCTTGGTCGCACCAAAGCCCATATCGCCACCACACAACAGAATCTTGCGATATGGCAATTCTAACGCCTGTAAAATCCCTTCGGCATGTGCAGTGAGCTCTTCTAAAGCCTGCATTGAAGTTTCAGGCTTGACGATTTGAACCATTTCCACTTTGTCGAACTGATGTTGACGAATCAGACCACGAGTATCACGACCGTATGAACCTGCTTCACTACGGAAACATGGCGTATGCGCTGCATATTTCAGTGGTAAGCGATCGGCATCAATGATCTCATCACGCACGAAATTGGTCACTGGCACTTCAGCGGTTGGAATCAGATAATATTCTTTTTCACCTTGTAGTTTGAATAAATCTTCTTCAAACTTCGGTAACTGACCTGTACCACGCAAGCTATCGGCATTTACCAAATACGGCACATAGGCTTCCGTGTAGCCATTATTCAAGGTATGCGTATCGAGCATAAATTGCGTCAAGGCACGTTGTAGGCGAGCCAAAGGGCCTTTGAGTACGCTAAAGCGTGAACCTGACAATTTGGTCGCCGTTTCAAACTCCAAACCACCCATCCATTCACCAAGATCGGTATGGTCTTTGATCTCAAAGTCAAATGTACGTGGCGTACCCCATTTTAGAATTTCCACATTGTCATTTTCGTCTTTACCTACAGGTACAGATTCATCAGGTAAGTTTGGAATATTTAAAGACTTTTGTGCAATCTCATCTTGTAGCTCCGCCAAAGCGGTTTCTGCTGCTTTGATCTCATCACCAATGGCTTGCATACGAGCCATGATTTCCGAAGCATCGCCACCTTCACGTTTGATTTGACCAACTTGTTTGGCACCTGCATTACGCTCAGCTTGTAGACTTTCTGCCTTGGATTGGATGTCTTTACGACGAGTTTCCAGTGCCGCCCACTCGGCTGCGTCAAGCTGTACGCCACGTTTTGCCAATGCTGTGTTTACAGCATCGATATCATTTCTTAAAAGTTTTGGATCAATCATGAGGTGCTAAAGTAGATAAAAAATTGAATGCGCATAGTGTAAGCGCTGTGAGGTAAAAAATACAGTGGTGAGGATATCTAGGGCTGTAATTTAACTCAAATCTAACCCACCAAATCAGATTTGAGTGGGTATCGTTAATGTTTCTTTCACTTAAAGAAGTGCAAACCAATATTCTGTATTAGCTATTTTTGAAATCGTTAAATCACTAATATTAAATTCTGAATCCTTTTCCGAAAAATACTTCTCAAAGTGATCTTGAGTTGAATCAATATCATCTGTTTTAAAAACACCAACTGTCCACACGCTTCGCAAATCATTATTTGAACCACGAATTTTCGAGTATTTATTCAAATCAGTAATCATATTGTTTAAACATGCTCGTGGTTGAACATTTTGTTTAAACTCTAAAGCCATATATTCATTGATTCTCCAACCTTTTTTCCTGACCAAAAAATCTGGTCTTAATTTCAATTTTATTTTTTCCTTCCTTTTATCGTATTCGTAACTTTCCTCTCTATACCATTCAGGAGAACTGGAATGTTTTGCTAAAAAGTGGGCAAATTCTATTTGAAGCCAAATCTCCCACCCAGTAACATGATTTTTTTGAATAAGTTCAAACTTTTCAACCATTAGCTTGTCATTAAAGAAATCGTTAAGTAAAAGCTTTATATAATCTAAATCTCTGTCCATTTTTATAATCAATCAAATTAAAAAAGGAAATGATGTAACATTTCCTTTTCAATATAATATATTTGTTATCGCTCAGCAATCGGCACCACTTTGCGCAAATCATAGCCAGTATATTCCGCACTTGGCCGAATGATACGATTGTCTGCACGTTGCTCCATCACATGTGCAGCCCAACCTGTAAGTCGGCTCATCATAAAGATTGGCGTAAACAGTTTGGTCGCAATACCCATAAAGTGATACGCCGACGCATGGAAGAAGTCTGCATTACAGAACAGTTTCTTCTCACGCCACATGACTTCTTCACAGCGTACAGATACAGGATAGAGCACGGTATCGCCGACATCATTGGCAAGCTTTTCCGACCAAATCTTGATGATCGCATTACGTGGGTCGCTATCTTTGTAGATCGCATGACCAAAGCCCATGATCTTTTCTTTGCGCTCAAGCATGCCCATCATTTCACGTTCAGCTTCGTCGGCAGATTTCCAGTTTTCAATCATGTCCATCGCTGCTTCATTGGCGCCACCATGTAGTGGACCACGAAGTGAACCAATCGCACCAGTAATACACGAGTGCATGTCTGATAAAGTCGATGCACAAACACGTGCAGTAAATGTCGAGGCATTAAACTCATGCTCTGCATAGAGAATCAACGATACATTCATCACTTGCTCATGTAGTTCATTCGGTTTTTTACCATGAAGCAAATGTAAAAAATGCGCACCGATAGAATCATCATCGGTATTTTCATCAATACGCACACCATCATGGCTAAAGCGATACCAATAAGTAATGATCGACGGAAATACAGCCAGTAAACGGTCGGTCGCATCGTGTTGCTGATCAAACGAGGTTTCCGTTTCAAGATTGCCAAGCATCGAACAACCAGTACGCATCACATCCATTGGGTGTGCATCGGCAGGAATGCGTTCTAACACTTCTTTCAGCGCTTGTGGCAGACTGCGTAAACCTTTTAGTTTTGCTTTATAAGCATCAAGCTGTGCTTGCGTCGGTAGCTCACCGTATAGAATCAAATATGCCACTTCTTCAAACTGACAATGTTCTGCCAAGTCTTGCACATCATAACCACGATAGGTCAGTCCCGCACCACTTTTACCTACAGTTGAAAGCGCAGTTTTTCCTGCAACTTGACCACGTAGTCCTGCGCCTGATAAGACCTTTCCTTCTGCCATGTTTTACTCCAATTCAATTTTTCTATTGATGATTTTAAGGGCTTTTACTCATCGCCCTTGATTTAAACGAGATGACTGTTTACTTACTCTCTTGAAACAGTTTATCCAGAGTCTGTTCAAACTCATGATAATTCAAAAATTCATACAACTCCTTACGCTCTTGCATGATGTCCAAAACATTTACTTGCGTACCGTGCTCACGTACCGAACGCATCACCTGTAACGCTGCTTTTTGCATTGCACGTGTCGCAGAGAGTGGATAGAGCACCATCGAAATACCCTGCTCACCCAATTCTTCTACAGTGTAATATGGCGTTGAACCAAACTCGGTAATATTGGCAAGTACAGGGACACCTACAGCATCGCAAACAGTTTTATACATGGTAATGTCAGTCATCGCTTCGGCAAAGATCGCATCTGCTCCTGCTTCTACATATGCACAAGCACGATCAATGACACCTTGTAGCCCTTCTTTTTGCAAGGCATCTGTACGTGCCATCAAAACAAAATCAGGATCAGTTTTGGCATCAGCGGCAGCTTTGACACGATCAACCATTTCCTCAAGGCTCACGATTTCCTTATTCGGACGATGACCACAACGTTTTTGAGCCGCTTGATCTTCCAAGTGTACCGCTGCAGCACCTGCTGAAATCATCTGTTTGATGGTACGAGAGATATTAAATGCACCACCCCAACCTGTATCAATATCCACTAGAAGCGGTGTATCCACTCGACTGGTAATACGACGGACATCTTCAAGAACATTATCAAGACTGGTCATACCGAGATCAGGCATACCGTATGAATAATTGGCAACACCTGCGCCTGAGAGATAGATGGCACGATAGCCCACTTGAGTTGCCATCATGGCAGCATAGGCATTGACTGTACCCATGATTTGTAAAGGCTTTTCTTCTAACAATGCCGCACGAAAACGTGCTCCAGCTGAATTCTGTGACATAAATTCCTTTCCACTAAAATCATTTTGCCCTAGCAGTATAGAAATAAAATCAAATAAAGCTATGGCATTTTCGAGTAATTATTCTAATTTTAGACCAAAGTGTTAATTTTTATGCCAATTTGCATCGAACCCATACATAAGCTCAAAACTTCTATCACTTTTAAGCTCCCTCAATTCATTCCATCCGTTCAAGCGTCATACTAAGCAAAAGAGAAATCATGCTATAATATAGTCGCAATTTATATGACGCCCTTTTTTCGCCTAGTAACGCCTGTATGAAAACAAAACTTGTCAATCCGCCGAATACCCAGCGTGCAGTCGATCGTTGTACTGTTTTGTTCGACGTGGCAACTGAGCTTTTTATTCAATATGGCTATGACCAAGTCAGCCTTGACCAAATCGTTGAACAAGCTGGTGGTTCTAAGGCAACAATTTATAAGTATTTTGGCAGTAAACAAGGTTTATTTTTGGCAATTTGTCGTGATCGTAGCGATCAATTTATTCACCAGATCGAACTGGCTTGCCAACATGAAAGTGATGATATTCGTGTAAACCTCACGAAATTATTACACGATCTTTATGCGATTTTTACTGATAAAAAAAGCATGGCATTTGATCGATTATTGATGAATATTTCTTCGGAAAACCAAGAGCTTGAGGTTGAACTTTATGATCAAGGTCCAAAGCGTGCATATTCGACACTCGCCAAATATTTAGAAAAAATGGATCAACTTGGCTTCATTGACTGCAAACGCCCAACTGAATCATCAATTTATTTTTTTGGATTTTTTCAAGATTTGCATTGGCGAGCAATGGTAGGTTTACCGATAGACATTATGGATAATGAGCGGATCGACTACTTCGTTGAGCGATTTATTCGTGGTCATGCGATTTAATCAGCTTTAGAAATTAATTAGCCAAGCTCAATCGTTTAGTATTCTTTTTTGTAATACATTTGTTGAAATATATTTATTAATTTTTTGTTTGCATTGACAAAATAAACAGCTGTACACTAGAAGATTATTTTTTTCATTCATAACTCACCAACTCACTGGTTTGTTACAGTTATTTTGTGGACCAACCTATGGCGCTACGGCATTTTCTCACCCTGCGTGACCTCACTCCTTTTGAATTCAAACAACTGCTCGCTCGGGCAACTGAACTCAAACAACTTCACCGAAAATCAGAAGCTTATCAACCCTTTGTCGGCAAAGTTTTAGGTATGATTTTTGAGAAGTCGAGTACACGTACTCGCATTTCATTTGAAGCAGGAATGTGTCAGTTTGGTGGAGATGCAATCTTCTTGTCGCCGAGAGATACACAACTTGGTCGTGGTGAGCCGATTGAAGATTCAGCACGTGTGATTTCACGTATGCTCGACATCATCATGATTCGTACTTTTGGACATGACATTGTAGAAAAGTTTGCAGAATATTCATCTGTTCCGATCATCAATGGTCTAACCGATGATCACCACCCTTGTCAGCTACTTGCCGATATGCAGACGTATTTTGAACATCGTGGCGATATCGAAGGTAAAACGGTTGCGTGGATTGGTGATGGTAATAATATGTGCAACTCTTATATGGAAGCAGCGCAAATGCTTGGTTTTAAACTGCGCATTTCATCGCCTGAAGGTTACACGCCAAATCCAAAATTCTTGGCTGAATTTGCAGATCATGTTGAACTCGTGAATTCACCTGAAGCCGCTGCCAAAGATGCCGATCTGATCGTGACCGATGTATGGGCAAGCATGGGACAGGAAGAAGAACAAAAACTTCGTGAAAAAGCCTTTGCCAACTATCAAGTCAATGAAGCATTAATGCAACTGGCGCATTCTGATTGTTTATTTATGCACTGTTTGCCTGCGCATCGTGGCGAAGAAATTTCAGAAAATATGCTCGATCATCCAAATGCTGTGGTGTGGGATGAAGCTGAAAATCGTCTGCATGCACAAAAGGCTTTGGTTGAATTTTTACTCAATGAACATAGTAAGAAATAAATCATTACTTCAAATGAAAAGCTCACCGATAAGTGAGCTTTTTTATTGCACACCCATCTATGAATTCTTGTTGTTGTCACGTCTGTGATTTAAGATATAAAAAATTCGCACGATCTAAACACAAGAGATAAGAGAATCAATCGTTTAGATGTTGGGTGCGGTTAAGGATATATTCATTAAAATTTAGGTGAAAAATGGCTATTATTGATAAATCAAAACCTGTCTTGGTGACTGGTGCAACAGGTTATGTCGCAGGTTGGATCATTGAGGGCTTGCTCAAGCAAGGTACACCTGTTCATGCGACAGTCCGTGACCCATCAAAGAAAGATAAAATTGCACATTTAGAACAGCTGTCAAAACAAACTGAAACACCAATCCAATTCTTTAAAGCAGATCTGTTGACACCGCAAGCTTTTGACGAAGCGATGCAAGGCTGTGAGGTAGTAATTCATACCGCATCACCTTTTGTGGTCAGCAATTATAAAGATGCCGTGAAAGACATTATCGAGCCAGCGATCCAAGGCACGCGCAATGTGCTCGAATCAGTCAATCGTACCAATACGGTCAAACGTGTCGTGCTGACTTCAAGTATCGCATCGACTTATGGGGACGCAGCTGAGATCAAAGATACTGAAAATAATAGCTTCGATGAAAGCCATTGGAATGAAACCAGTAGCGCCGATCATCAACCTTATCCATATTCTAAAGTCGCTGCCGAACGTGAAGCATGGAAAATGCAATCAGAGCAAAGCCGATGGAACCTCGTCTGTATCAACCCAGCACTGGTGATGGGACCATCGCTGACTTCAAGCACACAATCTGGTAGCGTCGAAGTGTTGCAACAGTTTGGTGATGGCACATTGAAGTTTGGTGTACCTGCGATGTGGAATGGCATTGTTGATGTGCGTGATGTCGCAGATGCACATATTGCAGCGGCTTTCTCAGAAAGTGCGCATGGTCGCTATATCGTCAGTGGTGGAACACTTAGTCTGCTTGAAATGGGTAAAATCTTAGCCAATAAGTTTGGTTCAAAATATCCATTCCCAAAAATGGAAGCGCCAAAAATCCTATTCCAAGCCATTGCACCGATCTATGGACTAAGCCGTAAATTTGTCAAATTGAACATGGGTTATCCAATTTACTTTAATGCCGATCGTAGTATCAAAGAATTGGGCATTCATTATCGTGATATTAAAGTGAGTGTGATTGAACACTTCCAACAAATGATTAATGACGGTATCGTGAAAAAGCGTTAATTCACATCGCTCTCATCCACAAAAAACGGTCAATTGATTTGCTCCATTGACCGTTTTTTTACAGCAAAATTTTGAATTTTAAGCGGATTGCTTACGACTCATCAAAGTGGTCACAATGCCTGAAAGTGCATAAATAATTGACACGATCAAAATCCCAACTGGAATGTTATAAGTAATCGCAGAAAAAATCAGAATGACAGGAATCATAATTACAAACGGTACACGTTTACGATCCATCACTTTGAATGAATAATATTTTAAGTTTGAAATCATCAATAAACCAACAATCACCATGGTCGCAGCATTCAAACCTTGCAACCATACCGCACTGAAGTCCAGTGTATCTTTAAAGTCTTGCTGTACCCATACCGAGCAAATCACGATAATTGCTGCAAGCGGACTGGCTATTCCGATGAAGTAACGTTTATCCACAGTACCAATTTGCACATTAAAACGAGCCAAACGAAATGCTGCACAAACGGTATAGATAAAGCAACATGCCAAGCCAATGCGACCCAAATCATGCGTACTCCAGCTATACATCAAGATCGCAGGCGCCACACCAAAGGCAAGTAAATCAGATAATGAATCAAACTGCTCACCAAAAGCACTTTGTGCACCAATCGCACGAGCCACACGCCCATCCAAGCCATCGAGTAGCGCCGCAATGATAATCGCATACACCGCTTGCAGATATTGACCATTCATACTGGCAATAATCGAGTAAAAACCACTGAGTAATGCCGCTGTGGTAATCAGATTCGGCCACAGATAGATGCCACGACGGCGCACTTTACCAGTTGCCGTCTGCTCTTCTTCCACCACTTCAAAGGTAATGCCGTCATAATCCAAGCCTGTTGAAGCTTTCTGCTCACTGTGCTCTTTTGGCATCGTATCTGTCTGTATCGACTGCTTGGCGTCATGTTGCGTATCGTTAGAATCGTGCATCATTATTCCTATTTTGAATTATTTTAAACTTCATCAAGTGTGAGCAAGTCCAACTTACTCACCCACCAACCATTTCACTTTTGCCTGTGCGCCTTCTGCCATTTTGAGATGTGGCAATAGCCATTGCAAAGCATCATCAGCATGTTGATCAAACTGCCACGGTGGATTGATGACAAGTAAACCACAACCATTCAAACCGACAGGCGTATCATCAGGCCACACACAGATTTCACAGACTAGCTGACGGCGCATACCTGTCTTTTGCATTTTCTTTTCAAAACGCTCAATCATGGCACGATCTTTGATCGGATACCAAATTGCAAAAACACCTGTAGACCATTTCTTATAAGCACTTTGAATCAGTTCGACTAACTGCGGAAAGTCTTTACGCTCAATTTCATACGGTGGATCAATCATCACAACGCCACGCTTTTCTTTCGGTGGAATCACCGCCAACAAACCTTCATAGGCATCACGTTGATGGCTTTGTAAACGTCGATCATACAAATTATGACGGAGCTGTGCATAGACATCACTTTGCAATTCAAACACCGTAGCGACATCTTGCTCACGCATGGTATCTAGGGCAAACCACGGAGAACCAGGATACACACCCTTGCCTTCTGTTTCACGCAGATTTTCAACTGCTTTGAGATAGTCTTGTACGACTTCAGGCGCTTCTTTGCGAGTTTTACTGTTGAGCTGCATCAAACGATGAATACCTGACAAATACTCACCTGAACGCTGTGCAGGTGCATCCGCAAGATTATATTTACCTGCACCTGCATGCGTATCCACATATCGATACGGTTTATCTTTGGCGTTCATTTGTTGTAAAAGTTGCATCAGTAAAACATGCTTCATCACGTCGGCAAAGTTACCTGCGTGAAAATGGTGACGATAATTCATTGAGCTTAAATTTAAATGATTGAATATCTGCTATTTTAGCATGAAATGATTTGTAATATTGTGCGTCCGTTGTACGACTTTCTCGATGACTTTCATTATCGACATACACTACAATAGCCAAGCTGATTCAAATGTGTTGTTTCATACAATACGAATAAGCAAAATTTGCATTGTTATTTATACCTTGTTGCTTTATTCACTCTACTTTTGATCGGCGCTTATCATGAGTCAGCACACTCTCAAGCTTCATGTACATTTTGATATCGAACACATCCTCAACGAAATGCAAACTCAAGGTTTTAGCATCATTGATGGACTTTATCCTTTGGAATATATGCAAGCGCTTCAGCAAGAATGCAGTACGCATTTGGATCAATTTCGTAAAGCATCTATTCAAGATGGTGTAATGACGGAGATTCGTAGCGATCATATCCTATGGATTGAGCCACATTTGACTTTGGCTTCAAAACATATCGAACAATTAGCATGCTTATCACAAGATTTAAATCGTTACTTCTTTGCAGGCATTCGAGATATTGAAGCGCATTTTTCTTGCTATCACGCAGGTGAATTCTACGCCTTACATCGGGACAATCCACAACAAAAAAATGGTCGAGTATTTTCCACCGTATACTATCTACATCCTGAATGGCACGATGATTGGCAAGGTCAACTTCGCCTACAAGACATTCAAGATCAATGGCATGTGATCGAGCCACAGCCAAATCGTTTGGTATTGTTCCAAAGTGATCTCTTACATGAAGTGCTTGAAACCAAGCAAGATCGACTCTCCATCACAGCATGGATGCGTAATAGCGACCCTGTACTCGGCTAAAATTCCTAAGTTAAAGCATTTGAGTGAAAATCTCGCTGTAAAAAAATCCAAAAATTGCCACGTCTAAGTCATTGACAATCTTGCCTAGAATTTTGTTATATTAAAATTATTCCAAAAAGGCATTTTGATATTTCCACATTGGTACACATTGGATTGCTTTTTTATCGTCGCTTTGGACATTTCGGACAATAACAACAGGAGTATGACATGCACGATCAGAACGACGATCACGTCAATTCGGACATGCCGACTCAAAATGATTTACTTAGCAAAACCTCAAAAAAGTCATCAAATCCGCTTAAACAAGCTGAACCACTCAAAACGAAAGTAGCAACACCTGATATTTCAACAGATATTAGCAACACCGAAATAACACCACTTACAGACCAAGACTCAAAATTAGGATTAAAACAAGTATCAAAATCAGCATCAGAGCTCGAACCAGAACTAGATATCGAGCCTGAAATGAGTCGAAGTGTGGATTATTTTGATACTGGTATTGATGTGAATCAGCCAAACTCTCGGGAACTCCTCAACAAGACTTTTAGTTCTACGCTTAAACGTGCCAAGATTGCGGTAAACTTCGCCACTGATACGACGACGGATATTGTGGGTGCGCTTGGGCATGTTACCAATACAACGCTAGACACCCTTGATCAAATCAGCCAACACACCAAAAATAGCGTGGTTGGCATGAAAAACTATTCATCGAAAGCAGTCCGAGGACTGGTCACAGAAACCAGTGAAGTCGCTCGCAGTGTCAGCCTCAATATGGCGAAAAACTTCCTCGGCAACAACCCAATTACACTGTATTTACCCGAAGTGTTACTCAACAAACAAATTCGAAGCCGAGTCGATTCTAAAGATATTGACAACATCACAGTGCAATGTGGGCAAGATCAATTTCAGATCGAAGTCGATGGGCATTATAGCCGTGTACTCTATCGCCTCACCTTAAAATTCGAGGTACTGGAATGTGGACTAGGTAAAGAAAAATTTTTGCGCTTAAAACAAACTGATGAACACCTTGATCTGCAAGTGCGTCATGCAGGCACCATGACCAACTGGGCAACACGTCGTGTCGGCAAGGTTGGGTTTGAAGTCATCAACCGTATTCCTGTAGCAAAAATTATGAATCATCTGATTCGAGATATTCCGGGAATTCGTCAAGAAAAACACCGCCTTTGGTACATTGATCTTGAGCAAGCAGGATTCATAGATTTTATTAACAACCGATCTTGGATGACCGAGCGACTCATTAGCCTGACCGATTTCAGTATTTTACCGGGGCTGAATATCCTGCGTGAAAGCAAAGAACTCGTTCGCCAATTGGTCGATCAATTTGAAATTTGCGGTTTACGTGTTCAACCTGGACGATTGGCGATTCAAGTCAGTACAGCGCCTCCTAAAGATGCCATTTTATCTTTAACTTTGAATGGCTAAAGTATATAAGTTAGTCACCTCATTCCAACTTGATTAAATCCAATTCACCCTCATTTATAGCTGTAGAATTTATTTCCTTAAGTTCAAATTCGTAAATTCAAAGCAATTTAGCGAGGCATTATGAGCGAAGCAAGCAAACTACTCATCAGTAAAATTGGTGAAACTGATCAAGCTTATCTACAAGAGAACTCGTCTGAACTTGCGCTTGAACGTGGCAAGTTACGCCTCGAATTAGTGACGCACAGCCGTGTCAAATCAGAGCAAATTCACTTTTTGCAAGAAGCGATTGTGATCCTAGAGCAAGCACGTGTTGAAGTCGATGAGATGCCTTTAAGTCTTTATCTTGCGCTGTCCTTACATCTTGCGCAGGCATACATGATTTATTTTGAAGTGACAGGTGAAACTCGCTTTGCACTCATCACCCAGCAAGTGCTTAAACCACTGTCGCATTATCAAGATGTCGATATTTTCTTTATGCTTGCCTATGCTGCGATTTCTCAAAAAGAAGTGGCGATGACACGTCATTGGTTGAAAAAATACGCAGATCATCCAAGCTGTGATTTCAATCTATTGATTGAGCATCCTGCATGGAAAACTCATCATCAAGACAATTGGTGGATGGACTTAGTGAAACGCAAGTCGAGTTAGTCTTTGACATGGTTTTCGAGTAAGTTTTCGAATTATCCAACTTTAAAAAAATTAAACACCGAAATCAAAGCAAGAACCATTTTAAGTTTCAGCTTGAACGCTTAATTCTAAAATGTAGACTGTCCAAAAAATGTATTGAAACCTATAATGTAAGAATATAGGTGTCATATATTTGCAATAGGAATGACCTAGACTGCTTTTGATTTCAGTGTATTTATTTCCATCAGATTAATTTCTGAATTTCAGTTGGCTACTCAGCTAAAGCTTTGTTGCAAACTCATCAGAAACTTATCATTTATCGGAAATTTTGACGCATCGCCAATCACTGAGTTGGCACCACAGTATGGGCATTGTGCGGTTTTGCCCTGATCTGACCATTGTTCGATCACGTCAGGCGTATAGATTTTTAGGCATTGAAAGCATCCGCAAGCTCGGCTTGCAAGTAGCTCGATACGATGAAAAGTCGCATGTTTAAATGCTTTTTTCGGGTTGAGTGACATGGGCTAATTACCTCTTATTTCAGTGTTTTATCAACTCAATAGCTGCTTCATGATGCTACACAAAGCTTCGGCATGAGATGTCCGCTTGCAAAACTTCCAGTTGTATTTTCAGAGGCGGTATTCTCTAGATTAGATCAATTGTTTTTGCTGTAAAGTCACTCTACTCGCTTCACTGTTTCAAAATATTTCCACGCACTGACTACTCCTAAAAATCAGTCAATTAACATTGTTGTTGTTTTGCAAACGCCGACTTTTTCTTATAATTAGGGTCTGTTGACATTTCAACCATGCATTGCGTTATCCGCTAAAACCACATAAACAAGGCATGAAACGCAGGGAATGGTCACTCCCTTGCCAAGTTTCATAACGAAGTTTATGGCAGTTTTAGCGATAATCCTTCGGAACTAGGATGCTTTCCTTGCGACGCAGTGCGTCTCATACTTCGTTAGCAATGAGTCATTTAGAATGACTAAACTTCCTCATTCCTGCCTCGTATCGCCTAAAAAGCATCCATAGTCGCAAGCATCTGTGAAGTGTCAACAGACCCTAGTTTTCAGAAATTTTTTAGATCATAAAAGGCAAAACGATGGCACTTTCAGCATCAGACTTACACAACAAACGACCGCAATGGCAAGGTAAAGAATTGGTGCTCGCCAGCAACAACAAAGGCAAACTTGCTGAATTTGAAAGTTTATTTGCCAACCTCAATCTCGATACCAAAATCATTCCGCAAGCACAGCTTGGCATTGAGGATGCGATCGAAGATGGTCTAAGCTTTATTGAAAATGCCATCATCAAAGCGCGTCATGCTGCTCGTCAGTCTGGCAAAGCGGCGATCGCAGATGATTCAGGCTTAGTCGTCCCGATCTTAGGCGGTGCGCCAGGGATTTATTCTGCACGCTATGCAGGTGAACACGGCAATGATGATGCCAATAATGCCAAACTCTTAGAGTCACTTTTACCATTTCGTGCTGAAAATACCGTGATTCCTGCGATGTTTGTTTGTGTATTGGCTTTGGTGCGTCATGCGGATGATCCATTGCCGATCGTGGTGGAAGGCTTATGGCACGGCGAGATCTTAACGGAAATTCGTGGTGCACAAGGTTTTGGTTATGATCCGTTGTTTTGGGTTCCTACGTTGAATTGCTCAAGTGCGGAACTGCCTAAATCTGAAAAAAATAAAATCAGCCATCGTGGTCAAGCCATGCAAAAACTCGCTTTACATTTTGCAGGTTAATTCGGCGATTGCATCATTTTGCGCCCTATTCAGCTTAATCAATAACCTTTGTCAAAAAGCTGAATAGCAAATGCGTGGTTTTTACTTAATATTTTTAAAATTTCTCGATACACTACGTCTTTGTGCGATCAGCCTTTGGAGTTTTTCATGTCTTGGTTTTCTGCTTTAAAAGCAAAGTTCTCCACTAGCAATGAAGCGGTGACTTCGCCAAGTCTAAATGAGGAACGCATTGAACAGTACCTTGAACAATTCCAATTACCAAAAAGCAATGATGCTTTAAAAGATCGCATTACTCAGCTCAAAATTGAACAAAATACCTTGCAACTGAGTATTTTTGTCTATGAAAGTGAAATTGATGATCTTCAGCAGATCCATGATGCGCTCAGTGAAGATTTAGCAAAAGCAGGTGTAGAAACTTTAAACCTACATGTGGTGCAAAAGAAAAATCCTCAAGCAAATAATGAGGCAAAACCTGCAAGTGCTACAAAGTCTACAAGCACTACAAAACTACCGCCTGTACAAGATGCCAGTGGCAATGCAGTTCATAAAAATCAAACTAAACAAACCGATCAAGCACCGAGTACATATCAGCCAAAAAATGATGAAGCGCCAATTAAAAAGCCTGCGCCAACACAGTCCGATGTCAAAGCTCATCCACATATTCAACATGTGATCGTGGTTGCATCAGGTAAAGGCGGTGTCGGTAAATCCACCACAACGGTGAATCTTGCGCTTGCTTTACAACAGTTAGGGTTAAAAGTGGGTGTCTTGGATGCAGACATTTATGGTCCAAGCATTCCAACCATGCTCGGTAATGAAGGTCAAACGCCACTGATTGAGAATGAACAATTCGTCCCGCTCAATGCCTATGGCATGCCTGTACTGTCGATCGGTCATCTCACTGGCGATGGGCGCACACCTGTGGCATGGCGTGGACCTAAAGCGACTGGCGCCTTGATGCAACTCTTTAACCAAACCCAATGGCCGAATCTTGATGTGTTACTCATTGATATGCCACCGGGTACTGGCGATATTCAACTGACTTTAGCACAGCGTATTCCTGTGTCGGGTGCAGTGATCGTGACCACTCCGCAACATGTGGCACTCATGGATGCACAAAAAGGCATCGAACTCTTTAATAAAGTGAATATCAAAGTTCTTGGTGTTGTAGAAAATATGTCCACGCATATTTGTTCGAATTGCGGGCATGAAGATCATATTTTTGGTATAGGTGGCGGTGATCAGCTTGCGACACAATATCATGTGCCTTTGCTGGGTCATCTACCACTCAACGCAGTGATTCGTGAAAATACTGATCAAGGCAAACCAAGTGTGATCACAGAAGATGTAACTGCAAGTCATTACTTTGCAATTGCAGAAAAATTAAAACGAACCATTGCGACTTTACCCACTAAACAAGATGAAAAACGGATTTTTTAATTCGCTTTTCCATTATAAACTTACAGGCATAAAAAAACGCACATAGAGTGCGTTTTTTTAATATCAATGACTTAAGCAGCCAATGCACCTTTCGCTTTTTCAGCCAAAGCAGCAAATGCAACCGCATCATGATAAGCGATGTCAGCCAATACGCGACGGTCGATGATTACTTGAGCTTTTTTCAAGCCATCAATCATACGGCTATATGACAGACCATTTTGACGTGCACCAGCATTGATACGTGAAATCCACAAAGCGCGGAATTGACGTTTTTTCTGACGACGGTCACGGTAAGCATATTGACCAGCTTTGATCACAGCTTGGAACGCTACACGATAAACACGTGAACGCGCACCATAGTAACCTTTTGCACGAGCAAGAATTTTCTTGTGACGGCGATGCGCCACTACACCACGTTTTACACGAGCCATTTAAAATCTCCTTAGATGTATGGGCACATACGACGAACTGAGTTCATATCAGAAACATGAACCATTACACAGCCGCGTAATTGACGAATACGCTTTGCAGATTTTTTGGTCAAGATGTGACGTTTGAACGCTTGCTTGCGTTTAAAACCGTTTGCAGTCGCTTTGAAGCGTTTAGCTGCACCACGGCGAGTTTTTAACTTAACTGCCATAACAACCTCTTTTAGATACCTGTTCGGCTCGATTGCACCATGCAATACGACCTGCAGGTAAGGGATGCGCTATTTTACAGAAAAAATGATCGAGATGGAATAGCGACGAGCCACTTCCTTCGTATAATTTTGATTCTTAGGAATATCAAAGCTTGCTCGTAATTTCTCCTTATTTGACAAACAATTGTAAAGAACAACTCACAATTTGATTACAAAGTGTACTAAATAAAAACTGAACTAGCGCACACTTTTTAATTATGATGAACATGTTATATGGATTACGAAGTTGTCATTAACAACTTTTTGATCTTTTAAAAACTTTTGCGATAAGGAATCGTAAAGACAAAGCATTATTATTTGATGAACTTGTTATTTAAATTTTATATGTTCCTTACGGTTCAAAAAAATAAGCGACACTGGAGGATCCATTATGGATATCGTCGAACAGATAAAATCAGCTGTATTACCTCATGTACTGAATAATCCAAGCAGGCAAGAATATGAAAGCACGGCTACAACGTCTAACTATTCGTCAACGACAAACGAAAAAACTCAGGTGGCGAATTAAAAGGCTTGTTAACTCTAATCGGTTTATTACTCCTCGGTTTGAGTATTTTCTTCTTATGGCGTGGTTGTAATGACAATAAAGCAACCGCTCCTGCGGAAAATGCGACCACTGGACAAGTTGCTCCTGTGCCTACAGATGATGCAAATAAAGACTTTTCAAGCTTCAACATTACGACATGTGAAGGCAATGAAGTCTATGCCTGTGGCGGTGAGGTTGGCGATCAAGCTCTAAAAGACAACATTCTCGATGCTGTAGCCAATGTCTTTGGTACAAGTGAAAAATGTGACAACATTCAAGTCGATGATAACAATGCTATGACACTTGTAGGTCAAGAAAATCTTGAAGCCGCATTGACACAAATCAAAGCTGTACCAAATGCTTCAGCTGAATTTAAAGATGGCAAAGTGATTGTGAATGCGCCTGATGCAACTGCATTAAACAATTTAGTTAGCCAATTGCAAGGCACACTAACAGGTGTAACAGTTGAAGGTGCGCAAACTTTAGATGTGCAATCGACTGTTGATCAAAGTGTCCAAGTTGCCATGAATGCGTTAGATGCACTTGATGCAAACTCAACGCCTGCCGATCTTGCGAATGCATTGAATCTTCAAGTGATCAACTTTGAAGTCGGTAGCGATGATATTCCTGACGAAAATGAAGTCGTGCTAAACAAAGCGGTTGAAGTGATGAAAGTCATTCCAAATGCGGCATTGAACATTACAGGTCACATAGACTCGACTGGTAATGAAAACCAAAACGTGACTTTATCTCAAGAACGTGCTGATGCGGTGAAAGAATATCTTGTTGAGCAAGGTGTACCTTCGACAGCATTGACTTCTACTGGTGCAGGTTCTAGCCAACCAGTTGCTGATAATGCAACAGATCAAGGGAAATTCCGTAACCGTCGTATTAGCTTTGCTGCTCCATAAGCAAAATATATGCAATAAAAATCACGCTTCGGCGTGATTTTTTTATTGTTGTGATAAGGGCTAAATTTATTGGTTGTATTTATTTAACATCATCTGCGTCGGCTTACCCAAAAACCAAAAACCAAGCAACACCAAAAACGCATTCACCATTAAGAAGATTGATAAGAAAACAAAAACAAATGCTGTACTACTGAGCGCATGTGCGATCGGTGCGAAGTCCACACTACCCTGCAATAAGAAAATGCCGACAATCCCTGCAATGATGCTATAAAACCAAAACGCAGTGGCACAGCCTATACTGAGGTGCCATCGTGTTGTCATATCAGGAGCATCTTTCATCTTTTTGACGAAATGCCTCGCCATCAAATAAAAACTGATCATGTACGGTAAAAGCACCAACACACTAAATACTTGAGGAAGTAGCATACCTAGTGCACCAAGTGCAAAAGTCAGTGCGATCAACCAACACAGAAAATAGATGATATAAGGCAACGATTGTTTCATAAGATTTTCACAGAATGATTGATTTAAGGTGATTTGGATAAGTTGATGAATAGATTGGATTTTAAATTTTAACTTAAAAAAATGGCAAAAATATTCAAATTTTTCTAAATATCTTGTCAACCAATCCCATCACTATAGCGTTTATAGAATAACATTGATCATATTCTCTCTGATCTATTCTAAAGTCTAATTTGCACGGCATCCGCAGTTAGCCATTTAGATCAATGGATTCGATATTCACAATGATGATCATTTTCTCAAGTTTGCGACGTGGTAATAATGGCATCTTATGCACGTCCCAAATCGAAGACTCAGGTCAGTTAAGCCTCGCATCTTGACTGACCTTTATTTTGTCTGTGAACTTCGAAAAACCATCTGTTTAACGAATTTATCTGCGGTGGAAAGTCATCTTTTAACGTGACAAATATTTCGTCATATCCTCAAGACCTTTCAGCGTCATTGGATACATATGATCTTCAAAGACTTGTTTAATGCCTTGAATGGTCTGGGTATATTGCCAATAATTTTGTTCTTCAGGATTGAGCCACGCTGTTTTTTCAAAATGTTTGCGCAGACGTTGTAGCCACACCACACCTGTTTCCGCATTCATATATTCCACCGAACCACCTTCAGAAAATAGCTCATACGGTGCCATACTTGCATCACCGACCACGATCACCCGATAGTCTTTGCCATAGGTATTAAACAAATCAAAAGTTTCCATACGGCTACTTTGACGACGGTTATTGTCTTTCCAGACATAGTCATACAGACAATTATGAAAATAAAAATATTCTAAAGTTTTAAACTCAGTCTTGGCTGCACTAAAGAGTTTTTCACACTGAGCAATATACGCATCCATCGAACCGCCAATATCAAATAACATCAGTACTTTGATGCGGTTACGGCGCTCTGGCACCATTTGTACATCCAAAATGCCCTTTTGTGCCGTTTTTTGAATAGTGGAATCTATATCGAGCTCTTCTTCTGCGCCTTGACGGGCAAACTTACGCAGACGACGCAGTGCCATTTGCATCTGACGTGTACCGAGTATTTGATCATCATCGAGGTTTTGATATTTGCGTTGTTCCCACACCTTCACCGCAGACTTTTTACGCCCTGGGCCACCGATGCGCACACCTTCAGGATGATCACCGAATGCACCAAATGGCGATGTACCACCTGTGCCGATCATACGATTTCCACCTTGATGTTTTTTATGTTGTTCACGCAAGCGTTCTTCCAACATTTTCATCAATTCTTCGAGTGATCCCGCTTTAAGCAATTCTTCTCGTTGTTCAGGCGTTAGATGCTTCTCTAAAAGTTCAAGATCAAACCAATCTTTAGGCAAATGTTTGACTTGATTGAGTAAATCATCAATATCAAAACTTTCAATGCCTTCAAAATAATCTTTAAAGGCTCGATCAAATTTATCAAAGTAACGCTCGTCTTTGACCATGACGGTACGAGCCAATTGATAAAATTCTTCTTGATCGGCAAAGATCACGCCACTCGCAATGGCTTGATTGAGGTCAATCAACTCACGAGTAGTGACTGGTACGCCATATTTGCGCAGTTTGTAAAATAAACGAATAAACATTCTTCTGCCCTCGTCTGCTTGTACTTAGCGACGTGACATAAAGGCTAAACGCTCAAGCAACTGTACATCTTGTTCATTTTTGAGTAATGCACCATACATCGGCGGAATCGCTGAGCTCTTATCACGATTGCGCAGTACATCTTCAGGTACATCATCTGCCATGAGTAGTCGTAACCAATCAATCAATTCGCTGGTTGACGGTGGCTTTTTCAAACCTGGAACATCACGCAGTTTAAAGAAAACTTGGAGTGCTTCCGACACGAGCGTGTTATTAATATTTTCAAAATGCACATCAATGATTTGACGCATGGTCGCTTCATCAGGGAATTCGATGTAATGGAAGAAACAACGACGCAAGAACGCATCTGGCAATTCTTTTTCATTATTTGAGGTAATAATCACGATTGGACGTTGGCTTGCGCTGATGGTTTCACCGGTTTCATACACGTAAAATGCCATACGATCCAGTTCATGCAATAAGTCATTTGGAAATTCAATATCTGCCTTATCAATTTCATCAATCAACAGCACACAACGCTCTTCACTGGTGAAGGCTTCCCATAATTTCCCAGGTTTGATGTAGTTTTTAATATCATAAACACGATCATCGCCAAGCTGACTATCACGCAGACGTGACACTGCATCATATTCGTATAAGCCTTGCTGTGCTTTGGTGGTCGATTTGATGTGCCACGTGATCAACTTCATGCCCAAACTATCTGCCACTTGCTCCGCCAACAAGGTTTTCCCTGTACCCGGCTCGCCTTTGACCAACAATGGTTTTTGCAAAGTTCGAGAAGCATTGACTGCCAACTTTAAACTTTCTGTGGCGATGTATTGTGAAGTGCCTTCAAATTGTTGTGTTTGCATGAAATGTCCTATTCAATCCAATTGATGAATTCTAGTGAAACAAATTTTTTGCGAAAAGGCATTGACCGATATTTCGCATTACGCTGTATTAGCGTGAGTGTTGCTGCAGATTTTTACGTTGATTTTGATAGCGGGACCAAAAAAACATCACCAAAAAGCAGATCGCTGCCACAAATAAAATTGCTGAGAGATTCGACCAAATTAGATTCTGCTCTTTTGTTAAAATTCCAAAAATCATCCCGATCAGTGCTGGTGCAAGTCCTGCATTTTCACCCTCTGAAACGGTCGGTGTCGACAAGCAGGCAAACAAAATAATCCACGTCAACGCGCCTAATGGGCTTGGTAATCGCTTTGCTACGCTATACCAACAACATAGCGCAATGATCGTTCCACCAACATAGACAGTGACAGCAATGGTGTCTTCTGGAATGGTGTCAAATAAGCTGAGAAAACTATACCACCAAGACTGCAATCCAGCTAAGATCTGATCCATATTTATGCTCCTCGCAAACCTTCAGGCGCAACAGCATTCGGGTTAATCAAACCATCTGGTGGCATCTGCACAAAATAGCCTTGAGTCTGTAGTGCATCGAGTACACGCATGGTAGATACTCGTGCCAACTTACGCTCTTGAGTGAGCTCAAGTTGCATGACAAATGTTGCTCGACCAAACGCTTTTTGCATGCTTTCAGGGACTTTAGCAAAAGGATCCGTAGCATGATCGCTATCGGCATCTGCTTGACTTTCACCCTGCACATTTGAACGTGCTACGTAGAGATACATCTCATCACGTTTGCTTGATCGATAAATATCACAAATCATCTGCGTTACTCATTTATGTTATTTGAGGGAAAATTGAGTTTGAAAAAACCAAAACTATGGCGAATTATAACTTGAAGCATTTTTTAAGTCTAAATTTGAACCTAAACTTCTTAGCTTACGCCACGCAGAATAAATGATTCAAAGCACAACTTATCCCTAGTTAAATTCAGCATACACCGAAATGTCTTACGAAGTATTGCAAATGGTGACTGCAAAGTTACGGTTTCAAAGTTCACCTAGTTTGAAAATATACCTAGTTTCGAAATATACCTAGCTTCGAAATATACGTAATTTCGAAATATACACAGTTTGAAAATATACATAGTTTGAAAATAAACACTGCGTCAATTTCAATGATCGTAAAACTTTATGCTAAACAGACTGTGGCTGTGCTTCCATATCCTGAGCAATTAAGGCAAGAATTGGCTTGGTCACACATTCCAAACGCCAACCTAACAAATAAGGATTCAATTGATCTAAATTTGACTGATCTTGCGTTGCAAAGACTTGAAGTTGTGTCATCCATTTTTTGCGAACCAAAATATCCATTGGTACAGATAACTCTTGGCTGACATTTTGTAATAACTGTTCAATCGCCACACTGGTTTCTTTGAGCTGATAACGGCAAGGTCTAGGTAGCCGTTTTAGCCATGTTGATTGGTCTGGTAAGTCATTGATTAAGCTTAAAATATGTTTGCCGTGTTCACGCAAAACACTCGAACGAATCTCATACTGACTCGCCAACTGGTGAAGTGTCTTTGGATGACGTTCCAAGATTTTTTGAATCGTGCCATTTTTGAGGATATAACTGCGTGGCTTATTCTCTCGAAGTGCAAGTTCTTCTCGCCATGTCATCAGCTGTTTGAGTTGCGTCAGTTGTTTGGAACTATGTCGAAAGTTCGCCATATCCAAATAAGCATCTTCAGGAGAATAATTTTGCGCTAAGGATTGGCAATAGTTTTGGCAATCCTCTAGCACATACTTATATAAATTTTTATCTTTTAAATCATCAATTAAATGATCAGCAAGTTGCTGTAAATACAACACATCATTTGCGGCATACTGCGCTTGCTCTTGGGTCAGTGGACGTGCCAACCAATCTGAACGCGTTTGATCTTTTTCCACTTGAATATTTAGAATGGTTTCCACCGCAGGCTGATAACCAATCTGCATACCATAGCCGAGATACGCCATAGCGACTTGGGTATCAAAAATATTGGTCAGTGGCTTTTGCTGTGCATAATGATAAATGAGGTCAACATCTTCTCCGCAAGCATGGAAAATATTTTGCTTTGCCTCAAAAATTGCTTGCCAAAGTATTGATAGATCAAGATTGCCATCAACCAAATACACTTGCTCATCAACATTGATCTGTAATACACCTAATTTTGGGTACAGCGTATCGATCTTGATAAACTCGGTATCGAGCGCATGGCTTGCACTTTGTTTTAATTTTTCACTGATTGCAGGCAATTCTGCTTGCGATGCAATCCATTTATAGTGCATAAAATTCCTTAATCAATAACACAGTATTGATAATACAAATTATAAAAGTAAATCTAAGCCTGAACCTGAACACAGACTTCGCTACAGCAACTTAATCCTGATTGAGCATCAAACGATGCGTCAACGCCTGATGCAAGGTATGACTATCGACATATTCAAGCTCACCGCCCTGCGGTACACCTTGTGCAATCCGACTAATCCGAACTGGCAGCTGGCGACACGCCTCGACCAAATAATGCGCTGTCGCTTGACCTTCTACCGTGGCATTGGTGGCAAGAATAATTTCTTGAATTTGCCCATCACTCAAGCGTTGCAGTAAATGCGGAATCCCCACCTCTTCAGGACCAATCCCATCTAGTGGTGATAAATGCCCATGTAACACATGATAACGCCCTTTGAAACTACCACTATGCTCAATCGCAAACACATCTGCAGGCGATTCCACCACACACAGTACTTGCTGATCTCGCTCGGTATCCAAGCAGATCTCACAAACGTCAAGCTCGGTCAATGAATGACAGACTGAACACTCATGAATATGTTCTACTGCATCGGTGATTGCTTGAGCGAGTTCCAACGCACCAACACGTTGTCGCATCAATAAATGCAATGCCATACGCTGTGCAGACTTGGAGCCAACACTGGGCAATAAACGCAACTTTTGCACAAGGAAACTAAAGCGATCGCTATACATAACTACAGAACACTACAGATTGAAAGATCATTTAAAAATTTGAGTGTGTTCGATATAAACACACTCAACTGATTGCGAAAAGCGATTATTTAAAACACGAATTTTAAGTATCGGATTAGAACATCCCTGATAAACCTGGTGGCAATCCCATACCGCTATTCGCACCTTTGAGTTTTTCATCAGAAATTGCTTCCGCTTGACGCACGGCATCATTGACCGCAGCAGCAATCAAGTCTTCAATCATATCCGCTTCGTCTTGTAGAAGCTCAGGATTGATCTCGATACGTTTCACCACAAAGCGAGCTGTCATGGTCACTTTGACCAAGCCACCACCTGCTTCGGCGTGCACTTCAGTTTGCGCAAGCTCTTCTTTGGCTTTTTTGATATTGCCTTCCATATCCTTTTGCATACGCTGTGCTTGTTGCATCAACATATTGATATTCATAGTATTATCCTTTCTTTCAAAAAATTAAATCAGTTTTAAAACTTTATATCGCTTTAGGGTGTTTTGATCAACCTTGCTAGTCGCACAAATTTCAATGTGCAATATAGAAATTTGCCGACGCAGATGGTTTATCGAGTTTCCTAGAGTTGGTCTAAACCACGTTTTAAGTCGCAAATAATATCATCAATATCTTCCAACCCAACCGATACACGGATCAAACCTTCGACGATACCAGCGGCTTGCTTCGCTTCATCCGACATTCTGCCATGTGAAGTGGTCGCAGGATGGGTAATCGTTGATTTGACATCGCCTAAGTTACTGGTAATGGATAAGAATTTGGTGCTATCAATCACATGCCATGCGCCTTGACGAGCATTTTTCACCACAAATGATACCACGCCACCAAAGCCTTTTTGTTGCTTCTTGGCGAGCTCATGCCCTGGATGATTTGGCAATCCTGCATAGTAGACTTTTTCAACATTGTCATGTTGTTCAAGCCATTCAGCAAGTTTCTGCGCATTTTCACAGTGCGCTTTCATACGGATATTCAAGGTTTCTAAACCTTTTAAAAATATCCACGCATTAAACGGACTCATCGAGTTGCCCAGTGTACGAATCACACCATTCACTTCTTCAAGCAACTTGTGACTACCAACCACTGCACCACCGAGCGCACGTCCTTGCCCATCAATATATTTCGTCGCTGAATACAATACCAAATCGGCACCAAACTTAATCGGCTGTTGCAACATTGGCGTACAGAAACAATTATCCACCGCAAACAGAGCACCATGCGCATGGGCAATATCGGCAATGGCCTGCATATCACCCACTTGAGCAAGGGGATTAGACGGTGTTTCGATAAACAGTAATCGTGTATTTGGGCGAATTGCATTTTTCCAAGCATCGAGATCGTTAAGATCGACAAAGGTCACTTCCACAGCAAACTTCATCACATACTTTTCAAACAATGAAATGATCGAACCAAATACTGCACGTGAACAGATCACATGATCGCCTGCTTTTAAATACGCCATACACATCGCATGGACTGCTGCCATACCTGAACTGGTGGCGATTGCACGCTCTGCACCGTCAAGTTTTGCCAGACGCTTTTCAAAAGTATGAACCGTCGGATTGGTATAGCGAGAGTAAGTATTTCCCTCGATTTTCCCTGAAAATTTCGCCTCGGCATCAGCAGCACTTTCACAAACAAATGATGAGGTGAGGAAAATTGGTTCGCTATGCTCGCCCTCAAAGGTGCGGTCATGACCTGTACGAATCGCCAAAGTGGCTAAAGCATATTCATGTTCTTCAAAAGAATCTGATGATTGGGACATGTGTTTACAGTCAAAAGGACTGCCCTATACAAAAAACTGACTTCATTTTGCTAGTGCTGATAGTTTTGGTCAAGGTAAAATCTAAAAAAGTTCAGTACAGTTTGCATCAGTGGATAGCGAATGCAAATTTAACAGCCGAAGATGTTGTTAAATAAGCATTGTTTGAATCAAATATTCATTGCTAAAAGCTAATTTAGAAATTGATTGAGAAATCTGTATAAAAGCCAAATTGAAACCTTGTGATCAAGTTTTAAACTTCAAAATCGCAAGTTCAAAATGGCAACTTCAAAATGGATTGATATGAACGATATTCCTCAAAAACCGACACCGCCATTTCAAGCAATCAAGAAACGTCCATCAACACGTTTGAAACGGCTAGTTGAACGTCGTATAAAACCTGCGACTAAGCATCTAACGCAACGTGTTTTTGATCAGCAATCACAAGTGCAGTCAGAACAATTGGCATATCAAGTCATTTCCTTTTTTGACAAGGCAAAGCTACGTTTTTATCCAAGTCAAACGACGACAACCAAACGCATACCTTTGGTCATTGTTGCACCACTTGCGGTAAAAATGTCGATTTATGATCTATTTCCAGAGCGCTCACTTTTGGGCTATCTCACCGCAAATGGCTTTGATGTATATTTGATGGATTGGGGAAAACTCAATCGCAGTGATCGCCATTTGGATTTTGAATATTTTATTTTTAAAGCAATTCCGCACTTTATGCAGGCTGTGCGAAAGCATTCTAATAGCAAAGACGTTTCTTTACACGGTTGGAGCATGGGTGGAATTTTCACCTTGCTCTATAGTGCATCAAATCAAGATCAGCATATTCGTAACATCGTCATTATGGGTAGCCCAATCGACTCTTATAGTTCGGGACCGATTGGACAACTTTTTGCAAAATCACATAAGCTGTTCAAGATAGATCAAAAAGGACGTCAAGCTTGGCTTGAAAAAGCAATGAATAACCACTTCCTACATACTTCTGGATGGCTCAATGCCTTAGGTTATAAGCTTTTAAATCCAATCAAAACCTTAGATACCCATTGGCAAATGCTTAAACACTCCCATGATCTTGGCACAGTTGAAGCGCATGCGACGTTGTCTGACTTTTTAGATGATATGGTGGATTATCCGGGTGCGATTAATCGAGATATGTTGTTATGGGTTTGGCTACAAAATCCATTAAAAACAGGTCAAGCAAACTATAAAAATTATCATTTTGATTTCAAACGTATTCAGAGTGCCATGCTCCTCGCCTACGGTGACAACGACGATATCGTAACTGAACAAGCGATGTTACCTTTGCTTTCAATTACGTCAAGTCAAGATATTGAGCTACAAGCTGTTCCGGGTGGGCATCTCGGTATGATCTCAGGTCGCAGTAACGCAGAGCATTTTTGGCCAAAATTGGTGAGTTGGCTTGAAGAGCACTCACATATGTCGTAATTTCCGAATGGCTTAATTCACACAAATCAATCGAAAAAGCTGATTTTCATGATTCAAATTACACGTCGAAGAAAGCCCCAAATTCATAGCCAAATCACGTATACTTGGCGCATATACTTCAATGCTATTAAATTTAAGGAAAAGTAAATGAGTGCGCGTCATTCAAAATTGATTATTCTCGGTTCTGGTCCTGCAGGTTATAGTGCTGCGGTGTATGCTGCACGTGCAAATCTAAAACCTTTATTAATTGCAGGTATGCAACTTGGCGGTCAGCTGACAACAACTACAGAAGTTGATAACTGGCCAGGTGGCGAACATGGTTTGACAGGTCCTGCATTGATGGAGCGCATGCAAGAACATGCAGAACGCTTTGGTACAGAGTTACTTTACGATCACATTAATGAAGTGGATTTAAAGACTCGTCCATTCGTCCTCAAAGGCGATATGGGTGAATACACCTGTGATGCTTTGATCATTGCGACAGGTGCGACTGCACAATATTTGGGTCTTGAATCCGAGCAAAAATTCATGGGGCAAGGCGTCAGTGCATGTGCAACCTGTGATGGTTTTTTCTATAAAAATCAAAAAGTCATGGTGGTTGGTGGTGGTAATACTGCTGTTGAAGAAGCCTTATATTTATCGAATATCGCTTCGCATGTGACTTTGGTACATCGTCGTGACAGCTTACGTTCTGAAAAGATTTTGCAAGATCACCTCTTTGCCAAAGAAATAGAAGGTAAAATTTCAATTCTTTGGAACAATCAAGTCGATGAAGTGCTTGGCGACCAAACAGGTGTGACTGGTGTACGCATCAAGTCTACTCAAGATGGTTCAACCCAAGATATTGATGTACAAGGTTTATTCGTTGCGATTGGTCACAAGCCGAATACCGAAATCTTCCAAGATCAATTGACTTTGAATGATGGCTATATCGTGATTAATAGCGGTCTACAAGGCAATGCCACTGCGACCAGTGTTGCAGGTGTATTCGCTGCGGGTGATGTGGCGGATCATGTTTATCGCCAAGCGATCACTTCGGCTGGCTCGGGCTGTATGGCTGCCTTAGATGCAGATGTGTATTTAGACAATCTGTAATCTATATCTTTCATTAGTTCAATCATTCAAAACCAAAGTGACGCATGTTGCTTTGGTTTTTTATTGTCTAAACTTTTTGCAATCCATTTATACTTTACGGTTTTGATATTTTTCATTTTCCAAATTGCTATATACTTTTTCTAAAAGAATTTTAAAACAGGCATGATATGTCCACATCCCACACCGATCATGACAGTCGAATCAGCGCATTTTGTGCTTATGATTTTCCTCATATTAACGAGGCTGATCCGCATGGACAAGGTTTGATTTGCATTGGTGGAGATCTACACCCTTCGACCTTGATTTGTGCTTATCAGCAAGGTTTGTTCCCATGGTTTAATGAAGATGATCCAATCTGTTGGTGGAGTCCTGAACCACGTTGTGTGATTTACCCTGAACAATTTCAACCGAGTAAAAGCTTAGTCCGCAACATGAAAAAGTTCGATTATCAAATTCGTTTTGATCAGGCTTTTCGGGACGTCATTTCTCAATGTGCAGCGCCTCGTAGCTACGCAAGAGAAACTTGGATTAGTTATGAAATCATCGAACAATATGTTGCATTACACCAGCTCGGTTTTGCCCATAGTGTCGAAGTATGGGATGGTGAGGATCTGATTGGTGGATTGTACGGACTAAACTTTGGACGAGGCTTTTTCGGCGAATCCATGTTTAATTCGCGCGTTGATACTTCGAAAATGGCTTTTTATAGCTTGATGCTCCTTGCTAAACAAGAAAATTTGCCGTGGGTAGACTGCCAATTGGTCAACGATCATTTGTTGAGTTTAGGTGCGACTGCGCTACCAAGAGCTGACTTTTTACAATCTTTAGAAAAAACCATCACTCAGCCCAATATTGATTGGCAACCGTATCAAAACAGTGTATTTTCTACGAAAGGACTTGCAGAAACACAATATTTGATAGCTTCTGCGCAATAAATTAGCCAATTGACAATCACCACATCGCAAAATAGGTATTGCCAATGAAATCATACTCGCCACTCACCTCTTTAGACGATTTACAGTACTACATCACGCCACCGCATGATTGTAGTTATTTGGCTCGTCGTTCAGCACGTATGGTTTTTCTTGATCCAATCCAACGCATCGACACAGTAACTTTATCAGAACTTTCTCGTTCAGGCTTTCGTCGTAGTGGTGATTTCATCTATCGCCCAGAATGCCATCTGTGTCGCCAATGTTTATCTTCTCGTGTCCCTGCTGATTTATTCATTCCAAATAGCCAACAAAAGAAAACCATCAAGCGTAATCAAGATTTAGAAATGCGTATTACGCCAACCTCGCAAGAGCAAGATCATCATTATGCCTTGTATGAGAAATATATTCGTCTGCGTCATCATGATGGGGATATGTTTCCACCGAGCTACGAACAGTTTGAAAAGTTTCTAGTCAATAGCTGTACTAATAGTTTTTTCCTTGAGCTTTGGAAAGATGATCGTTTATTGAGTGTCGCAACCTGTGACCAACTCGATGATGGGTTGTCTGCGGTCTATACTTTCTTTGAACCTGAAGAAGCGAAACGTAGCTTAGGCGTGTATTCCATTCTCAATCAAATCGACTATGTAAAAAGTCTGGGTTTAAGTTATCTTTATCTTGGCTATTGGGTGCCACATTCCAACAAGATGAATTATAAATCGCAATATGCACCACTTGAGATTTTGCTTGATGGGCAATGGCATCGTTTAAATAAACATTTGAATGCTGATGAAATACAACGCCTCGGTGATTCATTACTGACGACCTTGCCGTCACATTTAAGTCGATAATTGACTGAAGTAGAGGTTCTAATTGAATTACAACACTCTATCCTTAAAATTAACGTTCTATTTACTGCTCATGTTTGGCAGTTCTATTGTGTCTGCATTTGAGCCAAAGCGTATTATTGGCTTTTGGTCATTATTACCATCTAGTCCAAATGTAGCGAATTTAATTGAGATTGATGATAAAAAACAGGCAACTTTTTATACCATGACCTGTAATGCGGAAACACAGAATTTTCAGATTGATCATCAAGAGAAATTAGATTTCGACATTGACAGCAACAATATCATTTCATTTTATGAAAAAAATAATTCGCACAAAAAATCATTTCAAATATTAGCGTTAACTCCATATGAAATGAAGCTGACGCATTTCCCAAACGAACCGATTCACCTTGAAGAGGTATACATAAGAAAAGAACATCTAGAGCCAATTTGTATTGACTCAATGCCTTAAAATTTCATTCTTTTTAAATAAGATTATTGCAAAGTTTCCGCAGGAACTCGTACCCAACCCTCCATAATTACTCGTGCACTACGGCTCATAATGGCTTTTTTCACTTGCCATTGACCATTGTGTTGTACCGCTTCTGCACCGACTTTGAGCGTACCTGATGGATGACCAAATCGTACTGTTTGACGCTCACCACCACCTGCTGCAAGATTAACCAAAGTATTTGGAATAGCCGCTGCTGTACCGATTGCCACCGCTGCCGTTCCCATCATGGCATGATGCATTTTCCCCATCGACAGTGCTCGCACCAACACATCAATATCACTTGATAAAACATGTTTGCCACTTGATGATATATAGTCAATCGGTTTGGCGACAAAGGCAATTTTTGGGGTATGTTGACGTGATGCGACCTCGCTCACATCTTGAATTAAACCCATTTTCAACGCACCATAAGCACGAATGGTTTCGAACTTTGCTAATGCGTCATTATCATTATTAATTTGATCTTGTAGCTCTGTCCCTGTATAACCCAAATCTTCTGCATTTAGAAAAATCGTTGGAATGCCTGCATTGATAAAGGTCGCTTGAAAACTGCCAATATTGGGTACGTCAAGCGTATCCACCACATTTCCTGTAGGAAACATCGCACCGCCATCTTCACCATCATCGGCAGGATCAAGAAATTCGATTTGTACCTCTGCCGCAGGGAAAGTCACACCATCCAGTTCAAAGTCACCTGTTTCTTGTACTTCACCATCCGTCATTGGAATATGCGCAATGATGGTTTTCTCAATATTTTTCTGCCAAATGCGTACTGTACAAATGCCATTTTCAGGAATTCGATCTGCATCGACTAAACCGTTACTAATCGCAAATGCACCCACCGCAGCAGTTAAATTGCCACAATTCCCACTCCAATCGACAAAAGCTTTATCAATCGACACCTGTCCAAATAGATAATCCACATCATGATCAGCAACTTCACTTTTCGACAAAATGACTGTCTTACTGGTACTTGATGTTGCACCGCCCATGCCATCAATTTGTTTGCCGTAAGGGTCAGGACTGCCAATGACACGCAGTAAAAGTTGATCACGAATCCGTCCTGCTGTCTGCGCCGCCTCTGGCAAGTCAGTCAGTTCGAAAAATACGCCTTTACTTGTCCCACCACGCATATAGGTTGCAGGAATTTTAATTTGTTTAGCGTGGGTTTTTACTGATGTGAAAGATGACATTGAAAATCCTTTTAATCTTTGGCGAAACATGATTGGCTTGTTGAAGCAATTCGCTTAAACATCAAATAGCTTAACCACCAACAAGCCGTGCAAAGTGTAGCATTCACATATCACACAGAAAATTGATAAAAAATACCAAAACTAGGCATTATCTACCATTTCAGCAAATGTGGCTTTTGCCGCAGCAATGGTTTTGGCAATATCTTCGTCGCTATGCATAGATGAAATAAAGCCTGCTTCAAAAGCCGAAGGCGCAAGATACACACCACGCTTGAGCATACCGTGGAAAAATTGCTTAAATGCCTCAACATCACATTTCAACATCGCTTCAAAGCTTGATAAATCGTCTTGATCGGTAAAGTACATCCCGAACATAGCACCGACTTGTTGGGTTTTAAAGGCGATACCCACTTCATCAGCAGCAGATTGTAAACCTGTTAGTAATTTCGCCAGTTGCGCTTCAAGCTTTGCATAGAAACCATCTTGACAAATATGTTTAAACATCGCCAATCCTGCACGCATCGCCAAAGGATTTCCTGACAATGTGCCTGCTTGATACACGCCACCAAGTGGTGCGATACATTCCATGATTTCACGCTTCCCACCAAATGCACCGACTGGAAGCCCTGCGCCGATGATTTTCCCTAAAGTGATTAAGTCAGGCTCAACATTGTACAATGTATGCGCACCACCGAGCGCCACACGAAATCCTGTCATCACTTCATCAATGATAAATACTGCTTTGTATTGATCGCAAACACGACGAATCGCTTGTAAAAATCCATCTTTTGGAATGACGAGATTCATATTCCCCGCCACAGGTTCGACAATCACACCTGCGATCTCTGCGCCATATTTTTCAAAACATTGCTCTAAAGCGTCAATGTCGTTAAACGGCAAGACAATGGTATGTTTGGCAAAATCTTCAGGCACACCTTTGGAAGTTGGTTCACCAAAAGTCAATAATCCCGAGCCTGCTTTGACCAAGAGTGAATCGGAGTGACCGTGATAGCAACCTTCAAACTTAATAATTTTATCTCGTCCAGTATAGCCACGAGCAAGACGGATCGCCGTCATGGTCGCTTCTGTTCCTGAATTAGTCATACGGATTAAATCAATCGAAGGGAGAATTTCACAAATTACATCTGCCAGCGAGGTTTCAGCAACAGTCGGCGCACCATAACTCAGCCCATCTTCAGCAGCATTTTGCACAGCTTGCACAATATCAGGATGGGAATGCCCTAAAATCATCGGACCCCACGAGCCAACGTAATCAATATATTGATTGTCATCTTCATCCCATAAATATGCACCTTTTGCCCGTTTGATGAATACTGGCGTACCACCAACGCCTTTAAAAGCACGTACAGGTGAATTGACACCACCTGGAATATGCTTTGAAGCTTCTTCAAAAAGTTGTGCTTGTTTGGCAGAAGTGAACATAAAATTTCTCGATTTGAATAATTTAAAGACAGTTTCGAACTTCAATCGTAATTCGATTAAAAAGGATTAAATAATTTTGACCATGCTTGAACACGTTGTGGGATGAGTTCAGATGCAATCCCAATTATATCACTGACCACGGCGCATAAATCAGCACCTGCATCAATGACTGCTTGAGCATTCTCTGCTGTTAATCCGCCGATGGCGCAGATGGGAATATCAAATTGTTGTTTAGCTTGCTTTAAAACATCTAAACCAATATTGCCCGCTTCTGGTTTCGTCGTTGAGCCATAGATTGCGCCAAATGCCACATAGCTTGCGCCGTCTTTTATTGCTTGCTCAGCTAAGGACAGATCATTTAAACAAGTACGACCAATGATTGCGGACTCACCTAATACTTGCCGTGCCTCAACAATAGAGCCGTCATCTTGCCCAAGATGCAGATGTACGCCAAAACGCTGTGCTTGTGCTAAGTCATCATTAATAATTAAAGGGACATTGTACTGATTGCAGATTTTTAGAATTTTTTCAATTTCAGTATCTTGATGAGATTTTTCAACTTTTTTGCGACGATATTGCAACAGCGCAACTTGATCGGTCGCCAAGGCTGTCGAGATTTTTTCAATTAATAATTCAAAAGGATCATCATTGGTGATGAGATATAAGCCACGCATAGCACAAATAAAAAAAGTGTTGATGGTTTGAATTATAACCCATCAACACGCTGATAACGATTTAAGCGTCGTTTAATTGTGCATTATTTCGTAGTGAAGCGCTGACGAGAACGCATGACACTCAATCCCACCAAACCGAAAAGCATCAAAATACCGACACTACCACCACCACTACTTTTGCTACTAGAGCTTGTATTAATCGTTAACGTTGGTTGCTCTTTTTCAGGAGTTTCCGTTACTGGTTCTCCCACAACTTCGACAATCTCTAAGCCTGTATTATTTTTAATCCATTTCTGATAGCTAGAGATTTTGGTATAGACACCAGGGTAGCCTTCTTTACCACAACCATTGCCTGTACTGGTTATTCCTACGGCATAGGATTTCGCTGTGCGGTCTTTAAGCGTCAGACTAGAGCCACTATCGCCATAGCATGTATCGGATTTTGGTGTTGTCATGGATTCAGCACACATCATATATAATCCAATTTGCAAGGGATGGTAATTTGATGATGGAGAAATACACTCAACAACATTCAATGACGTAAATTTCAATGTTCTTGGATAAATTTTCTCGAGCTCTTCATCAGTAAACTCTTGATCCAAACAATACGTCGAATCGCTATTATTACAATCTTCAGTAACACCCCAACCTGAAGCAAATAGCGATGTTGAAGCACGTATATTTTGTGATTCAATATCTGGGCTAATGGTTTCAGTGATTTGACAATTATAGCCACATAACGCCATATCTACTGGCTTCTCTAGTTCCAATACAGCAATACCATTAAAAAGGTAGTGTCATGATATTGCTCATGAATAATACTGCGTTTGACTTTAATTGTTTGTCCTTGCTCCGAATCAAGTTTCTGCGTTCCGGCAAGAATGTCATAATTGACGACTTGCCTATCAATTTCCCCCCCTTAACACATTGCGCTGCACTCAATACCCAGCGATCAGAGATTAAACTCCCTGAGCAAATGTGTGCAGGATATGGATAGTCAGGATCAATGGTAATAGCTACTTGCCACGGAAACTCTGCATCAGTTGCGTCATTGCCATTAATAATGCCCGGTTGTAGTGTGCTACTGGCATAAGCAAATTGAATACACAGCGCAATTACAGCGATACAACGAATGATCCAAACCATAAAATTCATCAAAGTCTTCCTAATTATTGTGAGACTTCAAACATCATCATCTAGCTAAGTTACAGAATGTAATTTTTAAATCAATATTTTCATTCCATAAATGCTCTTAATTACTAAAAATTTAGCTTAAAGAACGCAGGCTACTCAGCGGTGAAATTTTCCATAACTTAGTCAATCGATAACGCCCAATGACACCACACAAGATCGCCATTAATATCGGTAAAATGAGCCAATACAAATAGTGTACAGACCACGGCATTTCCATACGCCACGCCACGATATAAGACACCATTTCGGCAAAAGCAATTGACAAAACCCCTGCACCAAATCCGATAAATGCCAGCTCTGTGGTCAGATAACGTTTTAAACTTTGCTGCGACATACCAATCGCACGAAGTAAAGCCACTTCTTGACGGCGTTCGTCCATCATCAAATTCAAACAAGCAAGCAACACCAAAAGCCCTGCGGAAAACACCAAGAAAGCAAGAAGACTTACCACTTGCGTAATGACATTCACAATACGTTTTATTTGCTCAATAATGCCGTCAATATCAATAAATACTGTGGTTGGAAATTGCTGAATCACATTCACCAATTGTTCTTTTTCTGCATCAGGTACATAAAAACTGCCGAGATAGCTTCCTGCATTTTCATATAACGTATCCGGGGAAAAGATAAAGAAAAAGTTTGGACTAAAACTCTCCCATTCCACTTTTCGCAGGCTGACAACTTTTGCTTTGAGCTCATCATCAGGCAGTTGAAAGCCCAGCTCATCACCAATTTTTATACCCAAATTATCCGCTGTTTCTTGCTCAACAGATACTTGATGTGTCGCTGTAAAGTTTTTTGTACCCGCAGTTAACTCATTGTCCGCAGGAAATTGATCGGCTTGGGTCAGATTGAGCTCACGGCGCAAACTGTTATTTTCACGAATCAATTCAGGTAAAAAGGCTTGTCCATTTTTGGTAATTAAGCGCCCACGAATATTGGGATAAAATGGCGTGCGATGCCAGCCCAGTTGATCAATCTGATCGACTAAGGCTTTTTGATCGAACGGCGGTAAACCATAAACAAATTGATTGGGCGTATTTTCAGGCAGTTGATTTTCCCAACGATTTTGCAGATCACCGCGCAATAAAAACAGCACTGTAATTAAGCTGAGTCCCAATGCCAAAGCGGTCATTTGCAGACTCAGCTGTGCAGGTGCTCGAAGCCATTGTTCAAATCGTGCATTACTTTTGCGAATCGAGCTGAGCACAGCCCACATCAGTAAAAATAACAACACACAAAGCAGTGCCAATGCGCCTATCACCATCAGACTAAGCGTGAGATTTTCTGTTAAATATAAGGTGAAAATCGCAAGGCTAAATACAGCAGACAGCGCCAAAGTCCAAAGTGCCATAGGATCAATCTGACTATTACGAAGCACTTGAATCGGTGGCACTTTGGCAAGATGCAAAATACTCGGCAACACAAAACCGAGTAAAATCACTAAGCACGTCAAAATCGCATTCGGCAAAGGACCAATTAGAATCGAGAAAATTGAAAATTGTAGATGTATATTTGGCATAGTGCTCAGCATCAAATTCAGCAACAAATAGCCAAAAATCACGCCAAAAATAGTACCGATAATGGTGGCAATCCCACCAACCACACCTAATAAACCAAGATATGCAAAGATAATTTGCCCACGAGACGCGCCCATACAACGTAGTAAGGCGATATGATCTTGATTCTGCGCCACATAACGCTGACATGTCAGTGCAATGGCAATACCACACAGCAATAAGGTCAATAGATTCGCCAATTGCATAAAGGTATCGAGATTGCGTATTGGTCGCATCAGCCGTGAATTGCCTTCGCTGGCGACACGCAGTTTCAGCGGTTCTTCGATGAGCTTTTTATTTTCAGTTTGGAAGGCTTGTAATCGCTCGGGTTGCCCTGCCATCAATAGTCGATAATCAATCCGACTACCGACTTGTACCGCATTAGTCCGAGCGACATCATTTTGATGAATAATCACCGTTGGCGAAAAGGCTGAAAAACCTGTTTCTTGATTGGCATCATAGGTAATTTCGCCAGTCACGGTAAATGATCCATCAGCAATATCGACTTGATCGCCGACCTTGACATGAAGCAAATCAAAAACACGCGGACTGAGCCAAATTTCACCTGATTTGATCGGCTTGGCAGTCGGTGAAATATCCAGTTCACCCCGTAGGGGAAATGCATCATCGATTGCTTTGACATTGACCATGACGAAATGCTCGCCTGTATGTGCCATCGAGCTAAATACGGTACTTTGCGAAGTCTTTAAACCGTGGTGTATTGCGCTTTGTTGCCATGTATCTGCAAGCGGCTCATTGGATTCGATCAGCATATCCGAGGCAAGCAATTCCCCTGCTTGTTGCTCGATCGCATATTGAATTTGTTGATTACTAAATCGTAGTGCAGTACTGGCGCTGATCGCCAATGCCAAAGCAACGACCAGTAAAGTAATCCCACCGCTGTGAAAACTCTGCCGAAGTAAACTTGAAAATAAACGCATACTTATACATCCATCTTCAAGTCAGATAATGCATTGCGAAGTGTACTTTCCAATAGATTACCGTCTTCAAGTTGTAACTGTCGCTGACATTGTGAAGCAAGTTTTTGATCATGCGTCACTAACACCAATGTCGTACCAAGCTCATGATTCATCTGAAATAAAAGCTGTTCAATCTCTTTTGCAGTATCTTGATCAAGATTGCCTGTCGGCTCATCAGCAAACACCACTTTTGGCTCTGTGACCAACGCTCTGGCAATGGCAACACGTTGTTGCTCACCACCTGATAAGACTTTAGGCGTTTGTGACATTTGGCGTACCAGTCCGACTCGCTCAAGCATTGCTTGGGCTTTCTCTTTTGCTTCATTGTAACGATAGGCACTTTGCAATCGCATCGGCAGCAACACATTATCCAGTGCGCTCAGATGTGGTAAAAGCTGGAAAGACTGAAAAACAAAGCCAATATTTTCCAAACGTACTTTGGCACGTTGTTCTTCTGACATGCTGTGAATCGCATGACCACAAAGATGCACTTCACCATCAAAAGGCTGATCAAGTGCTGCAAGCAAACCCAGTAGCGTAGATTTTCCTGAACCTGAACGTCCTGTAATTGCGACTTGTTCCTTTTCAGCAATTTTTAAATCAATCGACTTTAATACATGGATACGCTGATCATGGATTTGTATAACTTGTGAGAGCTGTTGCGTTTGAATCATAGCGAATACTTACAATAAATTTTTAATTGTGCAATAGAATGTTAAATAGAATTAATCAATAACACATCTGTAAAACACAACTATGGCAGAATTACGTAGCAAGACGAGGCTAGTAAATTATTTTTTACAAAAAATATTGAATAACACACTTCTGAAGAATATTAAATAAACATGTCTAAGCAAATGAAAACACTGATATAATCGACAAAGAAGAAGTTTTGTTAGACTTGAAAAATCAACTATCTCAATTAATCAGTTGAGATTGTGATTTTTTTACAAAATGTCTTGAAAGCACTTGAACGAGTATACTATTCTATAAAGTGTATAACATATATACATTTAGTGTAATATGATCTAATTGATTTATTGACCTAGGGAATGTACTAACGATGAAAGCAACAAAAATTATTTTGGCGTCAAGCGTTTTAGCTTTGATGGCTGGATGTGGGGGAAGTGGCGATAGTAAGACTCAACGTACAGTTGAACGACCTACTACTTCTGCTATTTCTGAACTAAAACAAACCTACAAATACCAATTAGTTTTTGTAGATGCTACTGGCACAACACTTGAACCAATTGACGATGAGCTTACTGTCACATTTGCAGGTACTGCAACTGATGTCGTTGATTCTACTGGCGCATCATTAGCTGGCAAAACTGTTGCTGTTACTGACGGTATGTTATCGATTGCAGCAAACTTATCTGATAGCAATTATTTCACAGTAGTAGCTGGAAATCGTAGCAAGGGCTGGCAAGAAACAGGTATTCAACTTTCAAAGACCAATTCTAAAGCGGGTAGTCAAACTGTTTTAGTTAAATTACTGAACACTGGTGATGCAGCTACTATTAATGCAAATACTAACCTAGGTTTAGCAATGGTTACTGAAACTGCGAATCTAGGAGCAGGTTACACCAAGTCTACAACTGCTAAAACAGTGAACAACGAGTCTATTGGTACTGCTACTATCTCTATCCCAGCTGGTACTAAAGTTTATGACGAAAATGGCGCTGAACTGTCAGCAAATGGTGTGAACGTATCTATTGTTAAATTTGGCAATAATGAATCTCGCGCACTTTCAGCTTTCCCAGGTGGTTTCGCACCAACTGTAGTAGACTCTACTGGCGCTTCACGCAATGATGGTGCATTCATTACTGGTGGTTTTGCGCAGTTTAACTTAACAGCGGCTAACGGTACTCCAATTAAGAAATTTAGTGGCAATATTGAACTTTCAATCGATCTACCTAAAGATTCTAAAAACCCAGCTACAGGTGCTGCATTAGCAGTTGGAGATACATATCCTGTATGGAGCTTTGACGAAACAACTGGTAATTGGAAATTTGAAGCCAATGGTACCATTTCAGCTAAGGCGAATGGTGATTGGACTGTAACATTTACTACGAATCACTTATCTTATTGGAACTTAGATTATTACTACAACACGTGTACAGCGACATTGAATTTGAACCGTACAGCACAGGATAATCGTCCATTAAACTTTGAAATCATCGGTGAAAATGGATTACGTTTCTTCCGTTCATATTCTGCTGTTCGTGATTCTTCTCAAACCATCTTCAACTACCCACGCAATACCAAAGTTAATGTTAAAGTGTTAAGTGGTAATACTGTAGTTGGTGAAACAACTGCTCCTGTTGATCTATGTGCTGGTGCATCTGTCCCTGTAGCAGCTCCATCTAATGTTGTGAGTGGAATTACAGTAAATGTAACTGAAAGTTGCCCAAGCGGATCAAACAAACGCCCTGTCCCTGCATATATTGATTTAGTGCGTTCAGATTGGAGCGATTGGCTATTTGAATATGGTACATCTGGCAACTTTACTGGTTTAGAGCAAGGCTCTCAATACAATCTTTGGGTTTACAATACTCGTAATTGGAGCTTCCAATCTCAAGTGATTACTGTTGGTGCGACATCACAAACCATCGACATCAACTATCCGAACCTTCAGTGTGAATCAGTTGTAATTACTGGTGCAAGTGGCGCTTCGAATTAATCAATACCCACCTACTATGGAGCTTCGGCTTCATAGTGGATTTTCGAATAATAAGACTTTAAATTAATTGTACTGATTTATAATCTTATCATTCTGTTTTTACAGTGGTCACTTATTCTTTTTCAATAATTTTAATATTCAACTATTTTAGGAATTTTCTGTGTTTAAAAGATCTCAAATCCACTTAGCTATTTTGAGTTGCTTCTTTGTCACTACACAAGCATCCGCAGAAATTTCTGGAATTAGCCCATCAGGATTTACTGGCGCACTTTCAACACCCGTAGCAAAAAGCTTAGATCATGGTAATTTTGCATTGGGTTATAGCAACAGCTTGGACTCCCAAATTCAAAATACTGGGTATGATGATCACAACTACGTTTTGGGTATAGGTATACTACCTAATGTAGAGTTATTTGGTCGGCTTGCAGATCGATCAAATGATGAGGTTTGTTTTAGTGGTGATTGTATCGTTCGAGATTTATCCGCGTCGCTAAAAATAACATTGCCGACACTACCCTGGGGAATGCTCACCCCCAACTCACCTCTCCAACCACAATTTGCAATTGGCGCTACCGATATTGGAGGCGCCGCTGCTAACTTTCAAACAGTTTACGGGGTAGCTTCTTGGCAATTGCAGGATCTAGATATCAGTTTAGGATATTCTGAAGCAAAAGAACATGGATTAAAAAACCGTGTTGATGGGACATTTGCTAATATTATTTATCAAGCAACTCCATGGGTTCAAAGTATTGCAGAATACGACGGAAAAGATGCACAACTTGGTTTACGCGCTCTAACACCACCGCAAAGTTTACCAGCCAACTTTAATCTAAGCGCAGATCTAAAGTATGACTTTGCAAATGATGGGGATTTCATTTGGGGACTGAGTTTACAAAGACCTCTTGCCTTCTATCCTGATAATCGACCTTCTGATCACGATACAACAGGATATACTCTTAATGAAAATAATCACCACACAGAGCTCCCTAAAGTAATTCAACCTAAAAATATAGCTGTGAATACAAGTGTTAGTTTTAAAGATAATTACAGTGACAACTTACCAACTTTGAAACAAGCTTTAAAAAATCATGGTTTTGACAATATCGTAGTATATAATTTTTCAAACAATAAGTTAGTTATTACACTTGAAAATCAGCTATACCAATGGAATGAGTTAGATGCGATTGGTGCTATTTTAGCTATTTACTATAAGTCTATGGTTCCGCTAAATAGCAATACATTAGAAATTATCTTAACCAAAGAAAGCCTTCCATCATTAGCCATTGAAGTAAACACTCAATGCTTAGATACATGGCTTGCCACAAGTAATAAAAACTGTCAGCAACAAGCGATTAAAAATTTGATCACTGATAGTCAATCATTACGCAATATAATGAAAGATTTAGAAAACCATAAAGATCATTTACATAATTCCTCCCTAATAGGCAAACCAAGAATCACTCTTGCTCCTGTACTCAATTATGCTTTAGGAACAGAGTTAGGAGTATTTGATTACTCTGTAGGAGTATCTAGCACATTAGAAATTCCATTACTGTGGGATGGTTTATTGGCTGAAGCACGTTATATCCATCCCGTTGATAATAGTATCGACTTTGAAGAAAATGGAGCTTTTCATAATCAAAGCCTTGACAGTGGGATCGACCGAGCGATGTTACATCAATACTTCGGAGCGAGTAAAATTAATGCGCATATTGCGGTCGGGCAACTCTATCCTGATACCTACGGTACATTTGCTGAAACAAGATACGTCACACCGAACCAATTACATCAATTCAATTTGACGGTTGGATATTTCCAGTATGATAATGTAGAGGATGACTACCAACCTGTATTAGCAGGATATAGGTACCAACTTCCAAATCATGATGTACAGTTAGAATTAAAAGCTGGTCAATTCCTTGATGGTGATATCGGCATGAAAGCACTTAGTCGGTTTACGTTTTCCGACACTGACATTAATGTATTTTATCAACAAACAAAACAAGACAATGAAAATAGTGCTCGTAGCTTTGCTGGTTTAGAAATCGTCCTACCATTGACACCAAAGCGTGCTTTTAATACAAATTGGTTGAAAGTATCTGGTGACAATCATTACACACAATCAATTCGAACTGAAGTAAATACAGATAGGAATTTAATAGCTGGATCAGGTTCAAGAACACGTCTTTATGAGGCACCCCTAAATCTAGATAACATGCTCTACAACAGAGATCGGCTATCACACTCATATATCTATAGACACTTCGATCGTATTAAATCTGTTTTTATAGAACAAATAAATAAGTAAATACTAATTAGCTCTATAAGCTTACAGTAATAAAAAGACACTTTAAAAAAGTGTCTTTTTATATTACCGATTGCTTCAAACAATGATCCCAATATTAGTTAACACAAACCTCTTTACCTCGATGATAACCATCAACATAATACTCTAATTGGGTTAATGCCCAGTCAATATCTTGATTTGTAGCATTTAGTTGATTAATGCGTTCAAAAATGGGCAACAATTCATCCAAAGGATATTGCTTCTCATAAGAACGTAGAATTCTTGAATGCACTGTTGTTTCAGTATTTTCTTGATCAATTAATAACTCTTCGTATAGCTTCTCACCAGGGCGTAATCCAGAATAATGAATCTCGATATCACCATCTACTGATCCTGCTTCACGCACTCGCAACCCACTCAAAGAAATCATTTGACGCGCTAAATCTTGGATTCGAACAGATTTACCCATATCCAATAAAAATACATCTCCACCTAAACCTAAAGCACCAGCTTGTATAACTAACTGTGAGGCTTCAGGTATAGTCATAAAATATCGAGTCACTTCAGGATGTGTTACAGTGATAGGGCCACCTTTAGCTATCTGTTGTTTAAATAGTGGAACAACGGAGCCAGAAGATCCAAGCACATTACCGAATCGAACAATACTGATTTGAGTAGTATTTTGTTCAGCTGCTAAAGCTTGGCAGTATAACTCTGCCATTCTTTTAGAAGCCCCCATAACATTTGTCGGTCTTACCGCCTTATCTGTCGAAATCAATACAAAAGTTTCCACACCATTTTTTACTGCTGCATTTAAACTAAACGCCGTCCCAATTGCATTATTTTTTAAACCTGCTATTGGATTACACTCTACTAAAGGTACATGCTTGTAAGCAGCCGCATGATAAACTGTTTGAACTTGATACTGCTCAATAATTCGCTCTAGTTTCCCTTGATCAAGTACAGTCCCCAATATAGGAATAATAGTCATATTACTTGTTAATCGAAGCTCCTTATCAATGCTATATAACGCAAACTCAGTAATCTCAAAAATAATGATTTTTTTGGGCTTATTTTTTACAATTTGACGGCATAATTCTGAGCCGATAGAGCCACCCGCCCCTGTCACTAAAACTACTTTATCTTGGATATTCTTCAATAAAAGCTCTTGTACAGGTGGAATAGGATCTCGTCCTAACAAATCAACAATGTCAACTTCTTGAATATCTGAAATACGTATTGTCCCATCAACCAGCCTCGTCAATCCAGGAATTTCAGTAATTTTAACGTGAGCAGGTTCTAAAAATTGAATAATTTCTCTTTTACGAAGACGACCAACTGAAGGTAAAGCAATCAAAATTTCATCTACTAGCGATTTTTTTTCAATCAATTGTAAGGCGTATTTAGATTGTAGAACTTTTAGACCACCAACCATCTGCCCAGTTAATGATTGCTTGTCATCTATAAAAAAAACAGGCAAATGCTCATTTGAACGATATAAAGCAGCTGCGATCTGCTGACCGGCAGCGCCCGCCCCATAAATAGCAATTCGTTTTTTGGGAGTATCCGCTTTTAAATAAGAACTAACTACAAACCGAATAACACCACGGCTAAACCAAACCCAAGCAAACATCATAAATCCAAACATTACTGGAATAGATGTCGGAATAAATGCAGATGTACTAAACGCCATCACATACATCCCAATCATGCAAATTGCAGTGGCGATAGCTAATTTAAATATTAAGGACTCGTTAAAACTGCGTACAATATGACGATAACAACCAGATATAAATAGAGAGACTATCGATAATAAAGTCACCCAAAAAGCACCAAAAGCAAGATGAGGAACAACTTCAGCACCCAAGTCAAATAAACGAATGACATAACATAACCAAAGTAAAATTGGGAGAGTTGTAAAATCCAATGCTATTAGAAAAATCTGTTTTATAACTCTTGGAGTAGAGGCCAACCTAACTACAACTTGTTTAACCATATTAGCTTTATTCTCAAGTTAGTTAAAAAAATCAAATCAACATCATTAGATGCCAATCTGATTTAACATATAAATATTTATTAAAATTATATATTAGTTACTTAATGGTAACCACACCAATTCTACCAATAACTTCTGTAATCGACTTCAGCATACGCTCAATATTCGATAAACTTAAAGTTGGATGCACTAGAAACATTAAACTACTCTCACCTAGCTTTTGTGCATTCTCAAGACGCTGAGCTGGACGCCAAGGCGTATCATCAAATGCATGTTCCAAATATACTTCTGAACATGAACCACTAAAACAAGGTACATTTAACTCAGAAATTTCATTCATGATGCGATCACGAGACCAACCTTCTGGTAATTGATCAATATTCACTTGAACATAACACTTATAAGCCGCATGCACATAATCATTGGATGGCTGAAAAACTGATATATACGGAGAATTCTCAAATGCAGAATAAATATGCTGCATGTTTTGATTACGTTTTTCAGTCCACTCAGCCATCTTCTTCAATTGGATACGACCTATCACAGCCTGCATCTCCATCATCCGCCAGTTAGTACCAAATGAGTCATGTAACCAACGAAAACCTGGTGGGTGCTGTTTGTTATAAATACTGTCAAAATTTTTACCATGATCTTTATATGACCACATCTTTTTCCAAAGATTTTCATCATTGGTCGTGACCATGCCGCCTTCGCCACCCGTGGTCATAATTTTATCTTGGCAGAAAGACCAAGCCGAAATATGCCCAATTGAACCCGCTGCTTTTCCTTTATACTTAGCACCATGCGCTTGCGCACAATCTTCGATGACATATAGTCCTTTTTCAGCGGCAAGTTGCATGATTGGATCCATATCGCACATCCAACCCGCCAAATGTACACAAATAATGGCTTTGGTATTCGGTGTTAAAACAGCCGCTATTGTTCGTGCCGAAATATTCTGAGAATCAAGTTCTACATCTGCAAAAATAGGATTCGCACCAGCCGTGACAATCGAGCTTGCCGAGGCTAAAAATGTGCGTGAGGTAACAATTACATCATCCCCAGCACCAATATTTAAAGCCTTTAATGCAACATCAAGCGCTACTGTCCCATTTGCTAAAGCCACTGCATATTGTGTTCCTGCAAATGTTGCGAATTCTTTTTCAAATTCACGGCATTCTTGACCCGTCCAATAGTTTACCTTATTCGACAACAGTACTTTAGAAACAGCGTCTGCCTCTTCTTGCGTAAAGCTTGGCCATGGTTCAAATGCAGTGTTTAACATATCTCTTTCCTAAATTGATTTTTTAAAAATCTTTATTTTTTCTCTAAAATTCTTGCTGGGTTACCAATGACTGTTGCACCTGCTGGCACACTTTTGGTCACGACCGCACCCATACCCACCACAGCGCCTTTGCCAATCACTAGTGGTTTATCTGGTGTACCTTGTTTGATCACCGCACCAGTACCGATATAGGCATGATCTTCAATATGAACATTGCCATTACACTTTACACTCGGCGCAAAAGTCACATAGTCACCAATCACGCAATCATGTGCGACATAACTATAAATATTGGCATGGAAAAACTTACCAATCTTGATATTTGATGTTAAACATGTAAATGAGCAAAATAGGCTTCCTTCGCCAATATCTACTTCATCCAAAATGACTGTATTATTTGCTCTAATATTTAAATGCTGTATCCCGTCTTGAGTTAAACGTATTGCTAACTTTTCACGAATTTGACTATTTGCTATGGCAATCGTGACAGCTTTATCAGTATTCAGTCTATCCAAAAATTCAGCATAGCCCAATACAGGGTAGCCATTTAGTAAAGTACCAGCTTGACCATCATCAATAAACACAAAACTATCGTTGCTGAATTGTGGGTATTGCATACGAACAAGAGGCATGACTTCTTTACCAAAACCACTTGCACCATACACGCCGATCAATGAAACTGTCATAAACTATCATCCTTGTTTTGAGAGCCAGTAAACCTTGTCATCGTTGCTTCACCTTCAGCACTGATATCGTCTTTGGCGATGACTTTTTTCACTGTCTGCAACATAATTTTAAAATCCAACACAGTAGACTGATTTTCTACATACCAAGTATCGAGTTTAAATTTCTCTTCCCAACTAATCGCATTACGACCATTCACCTGTGCATGACCAGTCATACCAGGACGTACATTATGACGCTTAGCCTGTTCCTCATTATATAGAGGCAGATATTCCATCAATAATGGACGAGGGCCGACTACACTCATATCCCCTTTAATTACATTCCAAAGCTCAGGCATTTCATCCAGACTGGTCGAACGTAAAATTTTGCCAAAAGGTGTTAAACGCTCACTATCTGGTAATGGATTGCCCTGTTCATCCAGTGCGTCTTTCATGGTGCGAAATTTAATCATTTCAAAAGGTTTACCATGCAAACCTGGACGAACCTGACGGAATAAGACTGGCGAGCCTAAGTTCTTTTTTACCTTATATGCTACATAAAAATATAAAGGTGAAAGCAATACCAAAGCAATTGAAGCAATAACTATATCCAGTAAACGTTTAAGCATATTACGCTCCTGTGACCCAATCAGAAAACTTCTGCGAAAGAATAGAACGATTAAACTGCTCTCTGGCAACCTGCTGACCATTTCTGCCCATTTCAATCAGTCGTTCGCGCTGATTCGCTGCTTGTTCTAAGGCATCAGCAAACGCTTGAGGATTCTCTGGGGGTACAGCAAAACCACATTGTTCTTTAGTAATTAACTCTGCTAACCAACCCGGATAATTATTTAAAACCGGCAAGCCTGCTGAAATATAATCAAAGAATTTATTCGGTGACGTTCCATAATAAAAGGCTGGAATATTGGCTAAAATTTGTAAACCAATATCTGCACTGGCCATAAGACCTGCTAACTTTGCTTTATTAACAGGATCATGAAAAATCACATTATCCAATTGAAGCTCGGCCGCTCGGTCAAGCAATGCTTTTTTCTGCATTCCGTCACCAACCAGAACCAGTTTAATATCTGTTCTTTGGCGTTTCTTTAATTCTACCGCTGCATTCAACACCGCATTTAGCCCATTGGCCAAGCCATGTGTCCCAGTAAAAATGGCCATAAGATCTGTTGGTTTAACACCCTCAGGTCTCCATACTTGATGCTCAGATGCAAAAATATCTAAATCACAACCATTTGGAATAGAGGCTACTTTTTCAGGAGCAATCCCTCGTTTAATAATGCCGTCCACAATACCTGGAGACAATCCTACTAAACGATCAGCTGAATGATAAGAAGTCCATTCAAGCACAGACATCATCCATAAAACAATTGGGTTTTTGATCACCCCCATCGCTTTAGGCAGCTCTGGCCATAAATCCCGCACCTCAAAAACGAATGGTTTACGTCGAAACCACTTGGCAAAAATACCTGGGATACCCGCCGTTAATGGTGTCGTTGTCGCAAATACAACATCGTATTGTTCAGTCAAAGCAACTTTGATCGATTTGAAAGCAAAACTTAAAAAAATTAAAATACGCTTGAGAAAAGAAAGCGCATTTGAATAAGGCAGTTCAAATTCTATGATATCGATGCCATCGACCATACCACGGCGCATTCCTTTATTAAAAGGCTGGGTTAAACCCGTTTGACCTGCACCAAAAGAACCACAAACCATCGTCACTTGATGGCCATTACGAATGAGCGATTGAGCCATAGCATAGGAACGGATTCCTGCTGACCCTTTAGGTGTCGAGAAATGCTGATGCAAATATAATATTTTCATGTTAAATCTTTAATTACAGTAAAAATTGTAGTCGCTTGTGTAGCAATCACTTCTAGAACAGGCACTTTGCTCTTTTGATAGTAGTACCTAGACTCCTCTCCCTCACTCCAACGAAGGGTGATCGGATGCTCAGCCTCTAAAATAATCTCCACTTTACCATTGCTTAGAACATTGTTCTCAAGAGCCCAATGATCTGGCTGTAAACGCCAACGTAAGACCGCTTGTTGCTGAAAACCCGAGATATTATCTGCTATTTTAATTGCGTTATCTGTTAATGAAATTTTACGGTGGTGTGTACAACTCCAATGATCTTGATAACCACAACCAAATTCATTAGCGCTATACGTTAATTCTTTTGGTGTCAGCCATGCACCAAATAAAAAGCGACTTAAACGCGGCATTTGTTGATGTTGATCAAACTCAACGGTATTGTGACTGGCAACGCCAGAAAAGTAGTTTAAATCTTCTACGGTGGAATTATAACTATAAGTTCCGCCATCACGTAAAAGGTTTTGTCCTTTAAACCAAACATCCAGATGCAAGGCATCACATTGGCTTGGACGAAATTTAAATTTAGGCAATTTAAAAGCAATAAAAAAATTATGAGTTTGAGACGTGATTAACCCACTTTCATTAAACAATTGATTTCGCGAAGGCAGCTCAAAGTTCTCTTGTTTCAATTTGTGTATTTGAAAGAACGTTAGACTTTCATCATATGAATCTGGTTCTGGATAATAACTATGTTGATGGAATAAGGTACTTGCCAACTGAACTGTTGGTCTAAAATCACGATAATCCGTTTGGCTTACAGGAATCAGTCGCGCACCATCATTGGCACCTAAATTAGGGACATCCCCATCAGCTTGGGTTAATACATATAACCAGTCTGTCGCTTTCTGCAATTGACGGTATAGTTGTCCTGAAAAAGGCTTCAATTCGAATTTTTGGCGGACGATTTCGGCTAAGCAATAAGAATCCAGCATCACTCGATGGTAATTAATCGAATATTGACTAAAACCACCATCTTGCATAATGAGCTTGCTTGCACGGTTGACCAACCATTTCTCACCCAATGCCTGCCATTGCTGATATTGAGACTTAGGTTTCCAAAGATTTAGAACAGCTCCACCAATATACAATGCAGTTGCCTCAGAGGTCCCATGATTATTATCCTGAGCAATGGCATAATCAATTGTAGGTTCAATACGCTTTAAATGTGCCTCGATAAATGCACAGACATTGTCATGCGGATGTTGCTCTTGCTCTAAACCTATGAGTGCAGTAATGATATGCATGACACGGATGGATGCTTCCTGCCCACATTTCCAATTCGGCCCAAAATAAGCAGGGTTCTTCTCACACCAATCATTCAACCATAAATCTAGTTGAAGCAATGCTTGCCCATCTCTCACTCGACGCTCGTGCAGAACAAGCTCTATTAGCCAGTCAAAACGGGAAGCCTCCCAGATGCCTTTAATATCACCAACATTTCCATCAAAATCTGGAATTTGATACCACATCTTCTCTGTATTTTGAAAGGTATGTTGGGTTAAAGGGCTATAGAACCAATTCGGCAGCTGTCCAGCCACTGGATACTTGAGGTATCCAAAGGCTGTTAACGTTGAGTTTAGGGGCACATTCATTGTGCCAGTTGGTGCACTCTGATTAAAGAAGCAACCCGTTGGCAATTGTGCAGACAGCTTTTGTACAGGGTTTAAACCTGTTTTTACGCCCACACGATATTTAAACACTCTGAACAAATTAAACAGCCCTAATGCAAGCGCTGTTTGACCTTTCATGACTAAACTCATGTTTGTGCTCTTAAAATTTCGGCAACCTGAATAGTCACTCTAGCAACTTCAAAAATTTCATCGGCAGGAATTGGTGCTTCTTTTCCATCTCGAATACTGTCTACAAAGACCGCAGCACAAGCATCTTGACCTTTATCTTGACGCCACAGATTCATCTTGTTAAATCCAGGCCAGCCAAATGCTTTTAGCTTTCTGAAATTATCTAATTGTAGTACTCGACCTGCTGTAAAGACTTCTACACGCTCTTTAGGGAAGCTTGAAGCACCATTTGCTAAGTAGAAAATGGTGCCAAATGACCCATCTTCAAAACCAAGCGTAATTGAAGCCTTATCTTCTAGAACCTGTACGGCATCAGTTTCGCCCATACGTCGAGCCTGAATAGAAACAATTTTTGAACCAGCTAGGAAGCGCATCAAGTCGATAAAGTGACATGCTTCACCGATAATACGCCCTCCACCAACAGCATTATCTTGTGTCCAATGATCCGCGGGTATCGCACCTGCATTCATGGTCATGATAAAACTCTTCGGCTCTTTTACTGTATCCAGCAAAGTTTTGATTTTTTGCACTTGTGGTGAGAAACGACGGTTGAAACCCACCATTACTCGTGCGTATTGATTATTCTGGATATTTTGGTTGTAAACCGATTCAATTTTTTCAATTTCTTCGACAGTCAGAGCCAATGGTTTTTCAACAAAAACATTCTTACCTGCCGATAAAACTCTTTCTACAAAGTATGCATGGCTATTATGGCGGGTCGCAATCGCTACAGTATTAATATCTTTATTATTCAATAAAGCATCGATATCTGTAGAAGCTTCAGCAAATCCTGTTTTTTCTCCATGAATGACACCATTAATACCACCAGACGTTACGATGGTATGTAGTTGAGAAGAAGCTTTTTTGAAAGCAGGAATCAAGATACGAGAAGCATAGTTGCCTGCCCCAATAAAACCAACGACAGCATTTTGGGCTTCAATTGAAATTGGACGTAATACCACTCGTTTTTCCAGACGAGTTTCAACTGGAGAGTTATATTTAAGCAATAAACCCAAACCAGATTTGTCTTCCGTCAAGGCATCATAGGCTTTAGGTGCATCTTCAAATTCAAAACGAGCTGTAATTAATGGTTCTACATTTAGAGTACCTGCAGCCATCATATCTAGAACAGCAACAAAATTGCGTTGTTCAGTCCAGCGAACAAAGCCAAGTGGATAGTCATTACCCTTGTCTTCATATTCAGAATCATAACGACCTGGACCATATGAACAAGAAACTTGGAAACTGAGTTCTTTTTCATAAAAATCGGCACGATTTAACTCTAAGCCAGTTACACCAACTAAAATAATGCGACCACGTTTTCGACTCATTCGTGCTGCTTGAATAACAGGATCACTGACCTTGGTTGACGCGGTAATAATGACACCATCTACACCCACACCACGACTAAATGCCAGACCCACAGCAACTGGATCTTCACCTTTACCAGGATTACAGATCTCTGCACCGAATTGTTTTGCCAAATCTAATTTACTTTGATCGAAGTCAATGGCAAGAACACGACAGCCATTTGCTCTTAGCATCTGAATGGTGAGTAGGCCAATAAGACCCGCACCAGTCACGACAAAGCTTTCGCCCAAAGTCGGTTGAGCAAGACGGATACCTTGCAAGCCAATACTTGCGACTACAGCAAAAGAAGCAGATTCATCACTGACATTATCTGGAATTTTTGCACAAAGGTTTTTCGGTACTTTCACCATATCAGCATGTGGGCCATTTGACACAACACGATCACCAACTTGGAAATCATCTACATTGGCACCTACTTCATGCACGATACCCACATTGCAATAACCTAATGCAAGTGGTTGGGCCAGCTTAGACTTTACCGCATCGTAAGTTGTTAGCAGACCATCTGTTTGTACTTTTTCCAGTACCATTTTTACTTTTTCAGGTTGCTGACGAGCTTTATCAATTAAAGATGCTTTTCCGAAACCTACCAACATACGCTCTGTGCCAGCAGAAATAAGCGAAGTCGTTGTGGAAATCAGTAAATGACCTTTTGAACATTGCGGAACTGGCGCTTCAGTTACAGTGGTACCACCATTTGCCATATCTTGAAGAATTTGTTTCATTACAAGTCAACCTCTAAACCTTTCTATAACGTATGATTCTGGCTGGATTCCCACCGACAATCGCATCTTTTGGAACGTTTTTAGTCACAACGGCTCCAGCAGCAACTACAGCACCAGTTTCGATTCGAACACCATGCATAATAATTGCCCCGTGACCAATCCAGACATTATTTTCAATAATTGTTGTCAGAAAAATGTCTCGACCACTTTTATTCATAGTAGTTTGAATACCCTCAAATTTATGATCGCCACCAACTAAGCTAACATTAGAAGCAAACATAACATCATCTTTAATAATAACATTTGAAGCTATATGGCAATTCCGACCACAAAAGAAATTATGCCCAATTTGTATATCACGCCCTTTCCCAAAACAAGTATTTTTGCCAATTAAGGCATAAGAAGAAAATCTGACATCTGGTCTATATAAAAGAAAAAATAATTTCCTGAATAAGAAAACAGTCCTTCTAAAAAGTTTAATTACAAACATAACGAACAGCCCTATATATAACGTCAACATAATTATTAATATTAAATTTACTAAATTCAAAATTCTGAGCCTCCTTCCGCATACGGATCAACTCAGATTTAGACAAAATCAAATTCTGTAAATTTTCAAATAAATTATCTTCATTTATATTTTTTATAATTAACCCATTATTAACAATTAAATCTTTTTCACAGCCATCTCCTATTGTACAAACAACAGGAACACCATGAATTAGAGCATCCGAAATAGCTAGCCCTCCCAAACCAGGTAAAACCATCAGAGTAGCATTATACATATATGGGGCTAGAACAGTTTGATTTCCTGAAAAACTAACATGATCATTTACATTCAAATCAAAAGCTAACTTCTCAAACTCGTTTCTTAAAGGTCCATCACCTACTATTGTCAAATGAATATTATCATTCAAATTACACAACTTACTAAATACTTTAATTAATAAATCAACATTTTTATTTTCAGAAAGAGCCCCCACAAATAAAAAATTATGCTTTTGTGGTAAAGGAGAGGGATATTCAAGATCACAATTTAAGCAATATTCTTTTATCTCTTTTAACCTTTTCTCAGTATCAACTACATTTACAGCAGTAAATACCCGATTTTCATCTATACCAATCTTTTTATAATATTCAGAACCATACGAACTATATGAGATAGCGGCATCAGATTTTTTTTCAATATAATTGAAGAATATATCTGCTAGTCGTCTATGAATTGATTTCTTTCTACCTTCAATTTCACCTAATCCCCACTGTATAATTTTCTTATTTTTCTTTTTAGAATATATAAAACAAATTACGTTATTGATTAAATTTGATGCACCTTCAACAATAATTACATCAGGATTGAATTTATCCAGTTCTGTATATAAGTTTGGATTATATGGAATGTATGCTTTACCATTACGTGTAGTAAAACTAAACTTTCTTGTTTGTAACTTTATACTTGGGAATCCAACATTTCCCTTATAACTTTTAACTTTTGTCCCTTCAAAATCATCTGAATAAAATACACAAAGCTCCAACCCTTCAATTCTGGACAATCTTTCAAATACTGGAACACGCCAAGATTGTAGAACTCTATAACTAATAGCAACTCGTATCATAATTAAATATCTCGCTTACAAGCTTGAAAAACCATATAAGATATAAATAGAACAGCAATACACAATATAATATTTGAAAACAGTGTTGAATAAACAGCACCCTGCAATCCAAACCTAGGAATTAAAATAATATTTAAAATAATATTTATCATCAAAGCAAAAAATGAACAAAGCAATAGTAAATAACTTCTTCCCTGTTGAATCAAAAAGTAATTAGAAACCAGATAAAAAGGCAGTACTAAATGTGCTAATAGAAGTACAATCAACTCTGTAAGCATAAAATCGTAATTAGCAACAAACTCGAAATTAAATAACACAAGATATAGAATCATACTTAAAATAGATCCTACCAAACCCAATAAAAACATAAAAACTAATGTACTTTTAATATTTAACAATAAATCCTTTAAAAAAATAGATTTATAAATCTTCTTTTCATTAATCACACCCACTATGGAGTATAAGAAAATTAATCCAGAAGCAAATATATAAATAAAACTGTAATTCCCCACAGTTTCATAATTAGTAAATCGCTCAAGAATAAAGCGGTCAACCAATGCTATTCCAAAAAGTGATATCCCATGCAACATTAGGGGAAATCCATGTTTTAACCTATCAAAAAAATTAAAACTTACTTTCCACTTCGACTTAAAACATATTACAAAGAGTCCAATTGTTGCAAAGAAAACCGCAAATATTTCGGAAAAAATATAATTATTAAGACTATAAAAAAAATATACTGTAAATACAACAAACAAAAACCTAAAAATAGAATAAGAGATACGATTCAAAACATAACTCTTCAAACTCTCGTTTGCTCTAAAATAGGTCAAATATATTTTATTAAAAGCCAGCATTAGGCCTGCAAATGAAGCTAAAAAATAATCAGAAAAATAAAAAAATAAACCTAAAAAGAGACCAATTAATATACTAAAAACTACAGAATTAGTAACTTCCTCTTCTGGATTATTTTTCAATATCAAACGATCTTGCCCAAAGAGATATATAGGCATAAAAAAAATAATTATAGAGTAAAATAAAACTATTTCCCCATAAATTTCTGGAGGAGTAAAAAAAGGAATAATTGCCAGTGAAAGCCAAGACAACCCCTTGGCAAAGAACTCAGACAAGCCTATCAGTATAAAATTATTTCTTAAAATTTTCATATATATTTAGGTCTAACAAGTCTATTGGCTAAAATAACACCCAAATAAATTATTATTAAAGAAATTATTACATTAACAAACGATCCCCTAACAAAATGATAAATAAGAGTAAAAGATAGCGAAAAAAAGATATAAGCTTTTAATATATTTTTTGACCTATCAATAGCACCTAACAACAAACCATATACAATAAAAACAAAAAAACTTAGCAGACCAAAATTAAGATAGGCATCCCCAAATACTCCTGGCGGTATTGTCATAACATCTAAACCAGTTAACATTTGCCCTATTAGCGAATCTGTGGTTGGTATCTTTTTATCATAAATACTTTCAGGAATGAAAGCTAATAACAAACGGTAATAAGACTGACCGTTAAGGCTTAGATCCGTGTAATAAACATGATCTATAATATTAACGACCATATTCGCATAACCAAAATCACCTGATTTTACGGAAGTGATCAACATATCTTTCCATGAGATACCTAATTCACCATCGCCTTCCAAATAAACACCCCTAGCAAATCGTATAAATATACCTAATCCTGCTAATATTGACATAACAGAAACTAGAGGTAATATCTTAATTTTTTTAATTTTCTCGTTTAAATATTTTTTTGTATTTTCAAATACAATTTGTTTGCTAACGAATACACCTATTATTAAAGCTGTCAGATGCATCAGAATCATCGTCCTATTTCTCAGAGCGATAAAATAAACAAATTCCAATACACAAAAAATTAATAGTAAGATAAAAATATATAAAGGATTGCGTTTTATTTTAGCTAGCTTAATACCTAACAAAAAGAAAAAAGACGAAAAAAAGTATACCATCCACAAAGAATAGGTTTTTCCACCTTGAACATATTTAAGATCAACTCGAGTACTCTTAATGGCAGAAAAGCCACCTACTGTTAAGAACATCCATAATGTACCTAAAAGCAACCCACCACCAATTATATAAAGTGTTCTATCAAATTTAGCATCATTTATAAGCAACTTACTTTCTGGAGTTGGCCTAAACACAAGAAAATAAAAAATTGATAGTGCATGTATAGAGCTTATATTTAGAAAATGATATAAAGCAATAGAAGACTGACTTCCCACCAAAACTTCACCAGGAAATACAAATTCAAATATAGGTGATATATAAAATAAAACCAGATAACTAAAAACAAACCAAACGTAATTAGATCTAAAATTAAAAACATTAAAAGATTGAACTAACAAAAAAACAAATGACGACAGGTAAACTAACAAACCAAATCCTTGCCCAATAAAAGACAAGGATATGCTCAAAAGGACAAAACAACTATTTAATATTATATAAAGTAGATGCTTTTTTAACATTTTTATGAGATACCTTTAGTATCCAAGAGATATTCATTATCTAAAGAAATCTTTTTAAAATCTTTATGATCAACTAAAATTAGATGAATATCAGCTCTTTCCTTCTCTTCTAACTGGATAAGTTGAACATTAGCAGGCATATTTGCAGGTAAGGTATCAATATTTGGTTCAATCGCCAAAACATTTAAACCTTGTTCAGCTAGCTGCTTTGTAATCTCTAAAGCTGGACTTTCACGCAAATCATCAATATCTGGTTTAAAAGCTAAACCATAACATGCAACAGTTACATCTTTAATCGTTTTAGATGGATTTGCCTGTAAAAACTCAGCGATTTTAATTTTAACCTGATCAATCACCCACTCAGGTTTGGCATCGTTCACTTCACGCGCAGTACGAATCAAACGCGCTTGTTCTGGCGTTTTAGCAACGATAAACCACGGATCAACAGCAATACAATGTCCACCTACACCTGGCCCTGGCTGTAAAATATTGACGCGAGGATGACGATTCGCCAATGAAATCAACTCCCAAACATTGATATCTAGCTTGTCACAAATAATCGAAAGTTCATTTGCAAAAGCGATATTCACATCACGGAAAGAATTCTCCGTTAACTTACACATTTCTGCGGTACGAGCATTAGTTTCAATACAATCGCCTTTTACAAAGATTTTGTATAAATCACATGCTGCTTTTGAACAACGTGGTGTCATTCCACCAATAATACGATCATTACTGATGAGCTCTTGTAAAACTTTACCTGGCAATACACGCTCTGGGCAGTGGGCAACTAAAATATCTGCTTGCTCACCATGGGTTTGAGGGAAAGTGAGATCTGGGCGTGCTTCACTTAACCATGCAGACATTTGTTCAGTTGCTTCTACAGGTGAAGTTGACTCCAATATTACCAAATTACCCTGTTTTAAAAATGGAGCTAAGGCTTTCGATGCAGCTTCAATATATTTCAAATCAGGTTGATAATCATCTTTGAATGGGGTTGGTACAGCAACAATATAGGCATCTGCTTCTGTTGGTGTAATCTGTGCCGACAATTTTCCTTGTGCTACAACATCACGAACCAGCGCATCTAAATCAGGCTCAACAATGTGTACTTTTCCTTGATTAATCATATCAACAGCATGTTGATTAACATCCACACCTGTTACTTTTATACCATGAGCAGCAAATGTTGCAGCTGTTGGCAAACCAATATAACCCAAACCGATGACACAAATATGCTGAATTTGATTACTCATAATGAACTACAATCCAAAAATACTATTTAAAATTAAAAGCTAAGGAGAAATTTCACAATATGCTGACAAGCCATACCATCCCCATAAGGATTATGAGCTGCCGACATTGCATGATATATCTCAGGGTTTTCTATTAACTCTGTTACAGCACCTTCAATCACCGAAACATCCGTTCCAACTAATCTGACTGTTCCTGCTTCAACTGCTTCAGGGCGCTCTGTTGTATCACGCATGACTAATACTGGCTTACCCAGAGATGGCGCTTCTTCCTGAATCCCCCCAGAATCTGTCAAAATAAGATAACTACGATTCATTAGGAATACAAAAGGTAAATAATCCTGTGGGTCTATTAAATAAATATTCGAAACCCCAGAAAGTAACTCATTTACAGGTTGTTGTACATTAGGGTTTAAATGAACTGGATAAACAATTTGGATGTCGGGATATTTTTTCGCCAAATTGGCGAGTGCTGTACAAATATTTAAAAAACCCTGCCCAAAATTCTCACGACGATGCCCTGTCACTAAAATCATTTTTTTTGATGAATCTAAAAAATCAAATTTCTGTTCAAAGGCAGATATTATCGTTGCGTCATTTTCGACTTTATCTTTTACAGTAAGCAATGCATCAATTACAGTATTACCAGTAACCTTGATAGATTCTGGATTTATGTTTTCTTTGATTAGATTACTATAAGAAGACTGTGTAGGTGCAAAATGATAATTTGTTAAGGCACCTGTAAGCTTGCGGTTTGCTTCTTCCGGCCAAGGAGAATAAATATCTCCTGTACGCAATCCTGCCTCAACATGCCCAATCTTCACCTTATGGTAGTAGGCAGCTAAAGATGCTGCAAATGTTGTAGCTGTATCACCATGTACTAAAAGAATATCGGGCAACCATTCCTCAAAAACCTTCTCAAGCCCTTTCAGCACACCCGACGTTACATCACTCAAAGTCTGACCAGGTTTCATTAAATTTAAATCAAAATCAGGTGTTAGATTAAACAAATGTAACACCTGATCCAACATCTGACGATGCTGTCCAGTCACACATACTTTTGTTTCAACATTTAACTGTTCTTTCAAGAGTAATGCTAGCGGTGCCATCTTAATTGCTTCAGGCCTTGTTCCAAATACTAAAAGGATTTTTTTCACACCCTGCTCCCAAACAAGCTTTCTAAACTCACTAATTTCCCCTCGAGAAATGACATAATTTAGATCTGGTAATAATTTTGAGCGCAACTATATCAGAATACATCACTTACGGTTAACATTATTTCAACAAATACTACAATCAATATGCTAATATTTGTCACCAATCGATTAAACATTTCCCAATTGTATCTTTGAGCAAAATTACAGCTACAATTTATGACATTATAGCGACAAGTTCATACAATTTTACATCTTAAGGGCTACTCGTGAGATTTACATATTTAGTTTCTACAATATTGAGTTTGGGATTGACTGGCTGTGCTGTCACGTCTGGTCTACAAACTTATACATTACCCAACGATCAATCATTTCAAACAGATTTAGGGACTTCCGTACAGTTACAACAGATTACTCAGCAAACCATTTCAAATCTAAACAGTCAGCCCCACCCTCAACTTTTGCAATCAAATTTGGGGAATTTGTTTGATTATCAACCTTCTACTTATCATTTAAGTAAAGGAGATATATTATCAATTCAGCTATGGGCATATCCAGAAATCACCCCACCTATCAGTGCAGTGTCTAGCCCTCAAAGCATTCAATCAATAGGATATCGTATTGATCAATCTGGCTATATTCAGTTCCCTCTTGTCGGTCGAATTAAAGCTGAGGGATATTCTTTAAACCAATTTAATACCAACCTATCACGCAAACTTTCTGCCTATCTTAAAAATCCAGATGCTGTAACGCGAGTATTGTCATATGAAGGTCAACCCTATTCAGTGCAAGGGAATGTATTAAAAGGCGGACAGTATTTCTTAAATGACCAGCCATTAAGCATTTACGCTGCTATAGGGCAAGCTGGTGGGCTCGGTCAAGAAGGAGATAATACTGCTGTTCAATTGATTCGTGATGGTGTGGTATATGACTTAAACCCTGTTGCTTTGGAAAAATTAGGACTCTCTTTACACCGCCTTTTTATCAAGAAAAATGATACTATTTATGTAAACTCACGAGAAAATCAAAAAGTGTATGTTATGGGCGAAGCAGCAAAAAATGTTGCGATTCCTATGCGTGCTCAAGGTATGACATTAAGTGATGTATTAGGCGAAAGTTTAGGTTTAAACCCAATATCTGCTAGTGCCCAACGAATTTACGTATTACGCAATGATTTACAGACTCAATCCACTCAACTTTACCATATGGATTTAACTAACTTTGCAGACTTTGGACTTGCAAATCAGTTTGCCATGCAAAGTAACGATATCGTATATGTGGATGCATCTGGTCTAGCTCGTTGGCAACGTGTGGTTACTCAAATGCTACCGTTCTCTAATGCGTTGTATAACTTTGATCGCTTAGGTAACTAATGGACTTTGAAAAAGTTTTAGTATTATGTGCTGGGAATATTTGTCGTAGCCCTATGGCGGAAGCTTTATTAAAACATAGACACCCCCACATACACATTCAATCGGCTGGATTGCTAGATATACCACAGCAGCCTGCAGATGAAAAAGCAATAATTTCAATGTTAAATATTAACTTAGATATTCGCTCACATGTTTCTAAACAGGTTACAAACGACCTTGTGAAACAGTTTGATCTCATATTAGTGATGAGCTCTAGACAAAAAAATCACTTAGAAGAACTATTTCCTTTTGTGAAAGGGAAAGTTTTTAGATTGGGGCATTGGCAAAATAAGGATGTTGCTGACCCATTTGGAAAATCACAAGAAGTATTTGATCATACTTCTAAGTTGATTGATGAATTTATTGAAGATTGGAAAATTTATTTTAAGGCTTAGCTCAAATGTCGAAACAAATCGAAAACTCTGAAGACACAATTGATTTAAAAGAGTTGTTTTTCTCAATTCTCAGCCACTGGAAGCTGATTTTGTTATGTATTTTTTTGAGTTTGGTGTGTGCCCTGCTTTACCTACGTGTTACCCCTAATACCTATTCAGTTGATGCGCTTGTGCAAGTTGAAGATAATAAGGGCGCCTCAGCTGCACTTCTTGGTGACTTATCCAATGTCATTGAACAAAAATCTCCAGCACAAAGTGAAATAGAAATTTTAAAATCTCGCTTAATCTTGGGTCAAACCATTCGCAAGCTTAATCTCGATATTTTAGTAGATCAACCAAATAACAGTTTTAGCGATCGCTTATTTAATAGTTCTGATTTTAAAGCAAATTACTCTCCTGCTAGCTTACAGATTAACAATCATCAAGATAAATTCACAATTACCAAATTTCAAGTTGCTCAACCATATCTAGATCAAGACTTTACAATACGTTTAAATAAAAATGAGCTACATCTTGTAAATACCAATACAGGTGAAAGTTTTAAAGGTAAATTAAGTCAAGATAATATTTGGACAGGTAGCCATGGTTTGGTACAACTAAAAGTTGAAAGTCCGAACGGTTTCAAGACGGAATACACCATTAAAAAACTTAGTTTGCGCAATGCCGTTCAAATGTTAAGTAGTAAATATTCTGTTTCTGAAAAAGGTAAACTGACTGGTATTCTTGGTTTAAGTTATCAAGGTACAGACAAGGCACATATTACTGAGGTCTTAAACGAAATATTAAAAACTTATATCAAACAAAATATTGAACGCCGCTCCGCAGAAACTCAACAAACTCTTTCATTTCTTGATGAACAACTACCTGAGCTAAAACAGGAACTAGATCAAGCAGAACGTGCTTTCAACCGTTTTCGTGAACAAAACAATACCGTTGATGTTGCTAAAGAGTCTGAACTACTTCTAACCCAAAGTATCGCTCTTGAAACTACGAAACTAGAGTTACAGCAAAAACAAGCTGAGTTGTCTGCAAAATATACTTCAGAGCACCCACTAATGCGTGAAGTCAATGCACAATTGCAGGAAATTCAAGAAAGACAAAATGGTTTAAATAATGACTTAAAAAGACTTCCTGAAATCCAGCGTCAGTATTTACAATTATTTAGAGATGTCGAGGTCAACACTCAACTCTATACAACTCTACTAAATAACTATCAACAATTGCGCATTGCGAAAGCAGGTGAGATTGGTAATATTCGTGTGATTGACCATGCGGTCGAACCTATTCAGCCAATCAAACCTAAAAAATTACAAATCCTAGTGCTTTCGGTATTTTTAGGTGGATTTTTTGGTGTACTCATTTCACTTGTAATGAACATGATGCGCACTGGGATTCGCGACAGTATTGAGATCGAAACCAATTTCGGACTACCTGTATACGGTACAGTTCCTCGCTCAATGTATCAACCAAGCAAGCCTGATAAGCTCAAGCAAATTCCAATTCTCTCAATTAACCACTCTGATGATTTGACTGTTGAAAGTTTAAGGAGCGTTCGCACCACGATTTTATTTGCTCTTGCAAATGCAAAGCACAATGTAATCGCAATTAGTAGTGCATCGCCTGAAGCAGGAAAATCTTTTATCTCGACAAATTTATCTGTACTATTAGCGCAGAACTCAAAGAAGGTGCTACTGATTGATGCAGATTTACGTCGTGGGTATTTATATAAATATTTCCATACTGAAAATCAATCTGGGTTATCTCAAGTCCTTCTTGGACAAAAACAAATTGATGATGCGATCATTCCTAGTGATCACTCTAACTTGTATTTTTTACCTCGCGGTAGCCACCCTAACAATCCTTCTGAATTGTTAAATAGCCAACAATTTGAAGCTTTAATTCAAAATTTAAGACAAAAGTTTGATTATATTGTCATTGATACACCTCCTGTATTAGCTGTTACTGATAGTCTCATTATTGCGCGACATACTGGTGTCAATGTCCTCATTGCGAACTATGCTCAAACACATATTAAAGAAATGGGATTAGCCATTAACCGCTTTGAGAATGTGGACATTAAAGTCAATGGAATCATTCTTAATAATGTTGACATACAAAGTAATAGCTATGGTAATGGCTATAACTATGCATATGCCTACACGAAATCTAAAGATTAATGTATTAGACTAGTTAGAGCCTTACCTTAAGCTGACCAATGATATGCTTGTTATGTCATTGGTCAGCTGTTATCTTATTCCATAGAAAAGCACTTAATCTTAGTTTTACAAAACTATGCTTTTAATAGATTTTCTTTTTTAGCACCTATGGTTATATTGAAAACATCATACTCAATAACTTTATGGAATTATCAGCTAATGTTTAAGACTATAAAAAAATCAAGTTTCTCTTTCTTTCTGATAATATTTATTAGCGTATGTACAACTTCTCATGCAAAAACTATTCTTATTTTGGGTGATAGTATCAGTGCAGCCTATGGTATGACTCCCTCTCAGGGATGGACTAATTTATTACAACTGCGGTTAGACTCAAAATATCCCAAGCGGCATCGTGTAATAAATGCCAGTATGAGTGGTGAAACAACCAGTGGTGCCTTAGCTCGTTTACCAAAGCTATTACAACAATATCAACCTCATGTAGTCGTTATTGAGCTTGGTGGAAATGATGGTTTGAGAGGCTATCCGCCTCAAATTATTCAGAATAATATCTCAAAAATGGTCGTACTCAGTAAAAATAGTAAAGCTAAAGTTCTTCTCTTTGGCATGAAAATTCCACCGAATTATGGTAAAAAGTACAGCCAAGCATTTGAAAATAACTACAAACTAGTTGCGGCAAAGCATAAAGTAAAATTAATACCATTTTTTTTAGATGGCGTAGCTGGTCATAAGAAACTCATGCAAGCAGATCAAATTCATCCTAATGCCACTGCCCAGCCAAAGCTATTAGAATCGGCATGGAAAATTATTGAGCCTGCTTTATAAAAATTCATATTACAATTTGTTAAGCCTAATTCAGACATATAATGTATTGAATAGCCACCGATTTTGTAGACACCTTTTAGTTAGATAATGGACTGCCACCACTCTCCTAGACAAATATGGTCTATTCTTTTTGCATAGGAGAAAACATTATGAGTGGACAACGT
>NZ_JAKUML010000006.1 GCF_022601685.1 Acinetobacter sedimenti | reverse complement strand
TTTGAAGTAAAAATGCTATTTAGAAGATAGAGATGTAAGCGTAAAAAAACCGAGCATAGAGCTCGGTTTTTGAGTTTATCTTATTTAGTTTTGGTGACCTATGTGATCATTTACTTCAGCATTTACACCCACGTTTGTAGAGCCAGCTGTTGCATTTGATACTTTCGATTTAGCATCAATTGCTTTGTCTTTTGCTTTATTCGCTACGGACTTAGTGCCATTCGCAGTTTTCTTTGTTACTGATTTTGCGTCAACATTATGTGAAGCTGATCCCATCTATTGGCTTTGTTCACTATCAACGAATGTATTTGAATATATTTATCCTTGGGGATATTGGGCTTTATTATTAGCATTTGTGATGTTATCACCTTTAGTTACAAAACGATTTTATTTGTAGCGTAAACGATAATACGCCAAAGCTAAAAATACCATCGCCATGATTGCTAAGAACCACGCATGCTCAGCCACCTGTGACAACGTTGCGCCCATTTGATTGAGTTTTACGAAGAGCATAACACCATGTGTAGAGGGCAGTGCGGTAGCGATGGATGAAATCCATATTGGCATGGAGGAGTGTGGCCAAGCGATCCCTGACAAAATAAACAAAGGCACCGAGCTCACTACAATGATATGTCCCGCACGTTCGGCACTATCGAGAAAAGTGGATAAAAACATGCCCATTGCAGCCACACACGCCACAAAGATCGGCACGGCGATCAGCATAGCAAAAAAATTCCCGCCACGGGGATAGTCATACAGCCAAAAGGTAAAGCCAAATAAGTAGTAACATCCCAAGCTACCAATAGTAAGCGCTGCAGCAAATATCGCCCAAAACTCACTTGGCTCAGGTCGCCAATTCGACTCTCGATAGCCCGCAATCAACATACATAAACCCAAAAAAATGGTCTGATGGATGATCACAGGTGCCACCGCAGGAAAAATATAACTGCCATAACCCGATAAGGTGTTGAATAAGGGAATTTGATGAATCGGAATACTCGGCTCAAAGGCACTGATATTGGCATATTTTTCGGCATAGTCAGCCAGTGTTGATTCCACGGATTCTGCAATCGCCACACCAATTTGCTTGGTTTTGAGGAAATATGCAGCGCTCAGATAAATACCAATGCCACCATTTTCACCATGTCGAATACTTTTGGTGAGCTGATTCGGCAATAGCAGAATGCCATCTGCTTTTTGTTCCTGAACCAGTTGCTGTGCTTCTATAAAGTTAGCAGTTATGACAAGGATTTCAACATTCGGGCTTTTCTGAATTTGCGTGATGATTTGATTGCTAAGCTGACTTTGTTCCTCATCGACGATCACAATCGGTAAGGATTCGGCATGTTGTCCTTCATAGGCTGTTGGATAGAAAAAGCTGTAAAAAATCACCGATAAAATCATCGTGGTAAGCACCGATTGATTTTTGGCAATATTTTTAAAGGTCTGCAGATAATAATAAAAAAATGATTTCATGCGCTGACCTCTTTCTTTGTTTTTTTGATCAGCAGCAAAGCGACAATGAAAAACACTGAAAAATGGAGCACTAACAATCCAAAAGGCTGCAGTGAAGTGGCAATCGGGCTACCGACCACCCATTGTTCCGTTTGTAATCTGGCATAGGGTGTATAGGGAATGATATTCGACCAAAATTTGGTAAAGGTCGGTGCATTATTCAGCGGTAAAGTCACGCCTGCAAAGCTCAGGGATGATCCGCCATATACCGCAATCAAGCCAAAGGTTTTCAGTAAATCTTTGCTTCCTAAAACCAAACAGACAGCAAGCAGGGCATATGCAGCATAAAACAGAAATTGTCCAAGCAACAAAAACCACAATGATCCTGCAATCGACCAACCACGAATTTCAGTCAGCCAAAACATCCATGCCCATGTCCATAGTGAAAAAATCAGGATATAGGGCATGGTCTTGGCAAATAAAATGGAAAAAATACTTTGCCCAGTCAGCCAACTCTTTACAGTTTGATATTTGAGTTCTTGCCCAACACTAAATGCCACACAACAGCACAGCAACAGGTGCATAATCGCAGGAATCAAAAACGGTTCAAGGTACAATTCATAACTTAGCGTCGGATTAAATAAAGGTGAAATTTTGACATTTGGCGTGGGTGCTTCGACATAAGGCAAACTATTTTCTAAGTACGAATTGCCCAAGTAGTCGGCGATGCCTTGCACGGTCGCAAGCGATACTGCGGAGGACAACGTATTACCAATACTGAAAAAGGACAGATTATACGCAATGCTAATCTGTGGGTCTTGTGCTTGTACCAGACTGCGCTCAGCACCTTCGGGAATATGCACATAGCCCCAAATTTCAGTACGATTAATCAAATCTTCAGCTTGATCGATCTGTTCAATGCCATGTTCGATGTGAATGGTGTGGTTGAGCGCCAAATGCTTCTCGATGGTTCGGCTCAGTTCAGAATGGTCTTGATCAATGACAGCGATAGGTAGGTGTTCAGGCTTGCCGTCTAAAAACATGGCACTAAATACAATGATCAAAAAAGCAGGCACCAACGTCACCAAACACAGATCCCACGGATGAGTGATCAAATAATTCAATTCACGCTTGAGTGCAGTCCACATTGATGTTTTACCTATCGCCATGCGCTATCGAATTTTTGAAAATTCAAGGCTTTATTGTCCTTCAACTTCAAAGATCACGCTCATGCCGACTTTGAGGTCAGGGATTTTTTGTTCAGGCTCAAGATGCAATTTAAAGCTACGAATATCGTAACCGCCAGTCTGACGAGTGGTTTTGATGGTGGCAAAATCACCTTCGGCATCGATGGTTTTGATTAAAAAAGTCGCTTTTTGATCGAGTGCAGGAATGTAGCCCTCAAGGCTTTTCTTTTTGTAGACATTGGCATATTGATCTTCACGCACATTCAGGCTGACCCAATAATCATCCGTCAGTAGGCTGATAATCGGCACGCCCATGACCACCAACTCACTGGTTTCACCATAGATTTCTGAGACGGTGGAATCTTGCGGGGCGTGCAGTAAAGTTTCCGCCTCCATGGCATTGGCTTCACTCACTGCTGCACGAGCAATTTCCACTTGTGCATCGGCAGAGGATTTTTGCTGTGAGGTGCTACCACGTTCGGCACGGGCATATTGTTGGTACGATGCTTCCGCCAGTTCGTTGGCAGAAATCTTCGCAGCGTGCATTTGGTCACGACGCTGACGAGAGATCACACCTTGTTGATATAAGGTCTGTCCACGTTGATAGGTGGTTTCTGCCAAAGCTGCTTGCGCTTTGACACTTTGCCAATTGGCGTAGAGCGTGTCGATATTTTCTTGTTGCGAGCCACGTTCTGCGGTGGACTGTAATGCGAGTGCAGATTGAAGTGAGGCGAGCGCTTGTTGCTTTTTCGCTTCGACTTCAGGACTACTGAGTTTGATCAGCGCCTGACCTTGTTTTACCTGTTCACCTTCATGCACAAAGAGCTGTTCAATGCGACTCGGCACTTTGCTACTGACATGAATGGTATCGGCTTCAACACGTCCTTGAATGCTAATTGTTTTCGGCTGATAGCTTTTCCATAGTCCAAAAACAATCAGACCCAGTAAGATCAATACCACCAATATAGTGATAATTTTTTTCAGCTTTGATTTTTTCTGCGCATTCGAATTGCTGTTATTTAAATTACGGTCAGACTGTTTTTGCGATGTGTTATTTGTTACGTCACTATTTCTCTGATTATCCGAAGCATTGCTTTTTTGCGTATTGTTTTCTGGTACATCATCATTTGGTTGATCGTTCATGGTGTACCTCCTGCAACTGTGGTAACAATTTTATCGCTATCAGGTGCATGGATAAAATTTTGAAATTGATCGAGTGAGCCGTGACTTTGTAACAGTGTCGCCAAAGACATGACATATTTATAAGCATTGGTCGCTATCTCGGCATGCAATGCATTGATATTATTTTCAGCGTCGATCACATCGGTCGCTGTACCCATATCCTCACGAAAGGACAGGGTTTGAATGCGTAGATTTTCTTCGGCAGCCCGCATATTGTCTTTTAATAATTGATGGCTACGCTGTGCGCCGAGCATGGATTGATAACTACTATGAATCACATTGGCAAGTTCGACTTTGCTTTGTTCGGTAAGTAGCTGTGCTGCTTGGCTTTGCAGCTGTGCTGCTTGTACTTGTTTGCGTTTATCAACGCCAGAGAACAGGTTATAGCTTGCCATCACGCCAACGATCCAATTTTCCTCATCATCTAAAGCATATTCACCAAAGCCAAACACTTTGGGCTTTTGTGCGGCTTGTTGTATTTTGACTTTCTGCTGTGCAAGGGCTGTATCATTTTGCAATTTTTGAATCAGAGGAGAGTTGCCTGCATAGCTTTCCATCAACTCATTTAATTTTAAAGCGGACTGCTCATTGACGAATAAGGGTGTGCTCGGTTCAACCGTATCCATGCTGTGTAGGAGGTTTTGTAGTTGATATTGGCTAGATTGCAATTGACGCTGAGCGCTTTGATACAAACGATTGCCATTGTTACGAGCGACTTCGAATTGCATGCGTTGCCCACGACTAATAAAACCTTGTTGCTCAAGCTTCAGGGCATTGTCTAAATGACGTTGCATTGCATCGAGATTATTGCGACTTGATGCAAGTAACTGTTGCTGAAGTTGTACATCAAAATAAAACGTGATCAATTGGAAGCGCTGGGAATCTTCAGTTTGTTGTTGGTTAAATGTACTGCTATTGGCACGAATTTTAGCGATTTCTTTTGCACTGGAGGTTAAGCCACCAGTATAAATCGGCATGCTCACAGAAACCGTTGGGCGAAATACTTCATCTTCGAGTTCGAGATGTGCGTAATTGGGAAACTGACTGACACCATCATGGATAATATTGTTAATTCCAGACTGTACGCCATCCAATGCGCCACTTGGTACGCCTGCATTTTCAAGTTCAGAAATCCGATCACTGACACGCTGCGAAAGCTGATCTTCAATGCCTTGTTTAAATTGATCGAGTGGCACATCAGTTTCAGCGTGAAAGGCATAAGCTCGTGCATTTAAATCGACACGTGGTAAACCTAAATACTTGACCGCTTGTGCTTCAAGTTCGCTAGCCTGTTGTAGTGCACGTTGCGACTGCAAGCTATATGAGGCGTCAAAAACACGTTGTTCGGCTTGCTCAAAACTATAAGGCGTTGCGTAGACGATGCTATTGCAGAATATGGCAATGCTCAAGACCAAGCGTTTTGGTCGTGTAGAAAATAACGGTTTTGAAAATAATAAATTTGGATAAGGTGATTTCATCAGTTTTTGTTGCATTGCAACTACGCAATGGAAGTCAATATGCTCACAGTATATGACAAGCTGGAATCAGAAAAAAAGGTTTAATAAAACTTATAAGTCGGTGATCATTTGTACACAAAATAAATCGGCAACGCCTAAGTGCAAAAAAAGCCGATGACTTGCATTGGCTTGATGACATCTAAATTGTGAATAAAAAGAGTTAGTCTGCTTGAATCCAACTGTCAGCACGCTCACGCGCAAGACGCATGTCATTTTGACTCAGGTTGGCAGCCAATTTAACGATTTTCTTTTCAGACATATCTTTGACACGGTAGTCGAGCATGCCATCACGAGTCGATAGCTCGTACCATTGATAGGCACCCACATAGTTTTTAGCACGTTCTTCAAGTACTGCTAAGTTGTAACTTGCACGATTATCACCGAGCTTAGCGGCTTTCATCAAATATTGTTTGGCAGCATCAATGTTTTTCTTCACACCATTACCGCTGGCATACATCTGACCGACATTCAGCTGTGCTGCTGGGATGCCTTGATCGGCAGATTTTTTGAACCAAGCGAACGCTTGATCCATATCTTTGGCAACACCTTGACCACGTTTATAACGCTCCGCCAAGAAGAATTGCGCAGGTGCTTGACCTGCTTGTGCAGTCTGAGCCAACTGGTTGATTGGCATGGTCGCATACTGTGCAACGGTAGACTGACTAGATGGTTGTTGGCTGATGAGTTCGGCATGAGTAGACATCGCAACAACACTAAGGACGCCGAATAAGCTACTTAAAGCGAGTTTTTTCATAGGGCACTGACTCTATAAATTGCTGTTTCACCAAATAAATTTGGCATGTGTTTCATCATTAAACTGCCTTGCTGATTATCATTGACAGCAAGACGGTTGATAATTCGAATATTGTTTTCTGCGCACAAGGCTTCGAAGTCCTTAAAGGTGCACAAGTGAATATTTGGCGTATTGTACCACATGTATGGCAATGCCTCAGAAACAGGCATTTTCCCTTTTAAAGCAAGGAAAGAACGTGTTTTCCAATGGGCAAAGTTTGGAAAGGTGATAATCGCCTCTCGCCCAACTCGCACCATATCACGAAGTAATACATCTGGTGTATCTACAGCTTGCAAAGCTTGTGCCATAACCACATAGTCAAAACTTTGGTCTGCAAACTGTTTTAAGCCTAGATTAAGGTCTTGTTGGATAATATTCAAGCCCCGACCGATGGCAATTGCGATTTTTTCTTGATCAATTTCGAGCCCATAAGCTTGGACATTGTGCTTTTGTTGCATATGTGCGAGCAACTCTCCATTGCCACAGCCGAGATCAAGCACACGAGAATTCGGTTTGATCCACTTTTCTGCAAGTTGTTGATCTAAACGCATACTTATTCTCCTTGAGGCGTGTTTTGAGTGAGCGTTTGTGGTGCAGAGATGCTATTCAAACTGCTGGTCAAAAAGTTGTGCATGGTTTTCACATACAGCGGCACAGGAAATAAGAAAGAATCGTGTCCTTGTTCGGCTTCGATATCGACATAGCTCACTGGTTTATGATTTGAGGTCAACGCACGTACAATTTCTTGCGAGCGAGACGGGGCAAAGCGCCAGTCGGTGGTAAATGATACGACTAAGAATCGACATTTGGACTGCGCTAAGGCTTTTGGTAAATCACCCTCAAACTCACGTGCAGGATCAAAGTAATCTAAAGCTTTGGTCATGATCAGGTATGTATTGGCATCGAAGTTTCGGCTAAATTGCTCACCTTGATAGCGCAAATAGCTTTCCACTTGAAACTCGACGTCAAAGCCGTACATGAATTTTCCAAGTTTTAAATCACGACCAAACTTTTGCTTCATCGCTTCTTCAGACAGGTAGGTGATATGACCAACCATGCGTGCCAAGATCAAGCCACGTTTTGGATAGCTGTCATGTTCGAGGTAACGCCCATGATGAAAATCAGGATCAGACAATATTGACTGACGTGCCACCTCGTTAAAGGCAATATTTTGTGCGGTGAGCTTCGGTGCACTTGCGATGATGACACAATTACGCAAATCATCAGGATAATCGACCGACCATTGTAAGGCTTGCATACCACCTAATGAACCGCCGACCACAGCATGCCATACCGCAATACCAAGACGCTCAGAGAGCATTTTTTGGGTTTTGACCCAATCTCGTACTGTAACGAGTGGAAAATCTGGACCGTAAGGACGATTGTCATTTTCAGGATTCGGAGAGGTTGGTCCTGTAGAGCCGTTGCAACCACCAATATTGTTCAAAGCGACGACATAAAAGAGATTGGTATCTATCGCTTTACCTGGGCCAATACATTCGTCCCACCAACCTGCTTTTTTATCATCTTCGTGGTGATAACCAGCTGCGTGGTGATGTCCAGAGAGCGCATGACAAATCAAAATCGCATTGGAGCGATCGGCATTGAGTTGCCCATAAGTTTCGACCATGATTTCGAAACGTGGCAAAACTCGACCACACTCAAGCTCAAGTGGCTCTTCAAAATTAAACTTTTGTGGACTAACTATACCGACTGAATCACTTGCAAAGCTCACGTTGATCCCTTGATAGATTTTTTCATAGCAAAAGGATACCAATAAATTGGTATACTTCCATAGCAAAATTGCTTTAAATGATTTTAATTCAAGCCGTTTCTGTGACTTGACCTGCTTCGATCGCACCTTTTTCGATCATGCGATTGATACATGCCAAGATCGCTTCGATGGATGCAGTGACGATATTGTCATGAATTCCGACACCAAATCCGCTGATTGGTTGACCTTGGACTTGCAACTCAATCATCGCAAGGGCTTTGGCATTGGCACCGTGACCGATACTTTTTTCTTCATAGTTCAATACATCGATCGGTAGGGCAATCGCATCCAAAATCGCAGAAATTGGGCCATTACCTTCGCCTGTAAGATGACGTACTTCGCCACCTGCCAATACTTCAAATTGAACCGCTTGACGACCATTATGATCTGACAAGTGATAATTTTTAATTTGATAATATTTTTGAGCAGTATAAATGTAAGTCTGTTTGAACAATTCCCAAATCTGATCCGCACTGATCTCTGTACCATGTGCATCGGTATGTTGTTGCACGATTTGACTAAATTCAATCTGTAAGCGACGTGGCAAGACCACACCATAGCTTGACTCAAGTAAGTAAGCGATACCGCCTTTACCAGACTGACTATTGACACGGATCACCGCATCATAGCTGCGTCCCAAATCTTTTGGGTCGATTGGCAAATACGGCATATCCCAAATATCTTCGTCTTTTTGAAATTCGAAGCCTTTTTTGATCGCATCTTGGTGCGAGCCTGAGAATGCAGTAAAGACCAAATCACCTGCATATGGATGACGTGGATGCACTGGCAAACCTGTGCATTCTTCAACAGTGGCAATGATTTCATTGACATTGGAGAAATCTAAGTTTGGCGCAACACCTTGGGTGTACATATTCAAGGCAACCGCAGCCACATCGACATTGCCCGTACGCTCGCCATTTCCAAATACACAGCCTTCGACACGATCTGCACCCGCCATCAATGCAAGCTCGGCAGCAGCGATACCACAGCCACGGTCATTGTGCGGATGGACAGAAATAATCACACCTTCACGACGCTGTAAGTTGCGGTGCATCCATTCGATCTGATCGGCATAGACATTTGGTGTAGACACTTCAACCGTCGCAGGTAAGTTCAAAATCACTTTATTGTCCTCAGATGCTTCCCAAATCTCAGTGACAGCATCACACACATCTTTCGCTACTTCTAACTCTGTCGCAGTAAAGCATTCAGGGCTATATTGGAAGACCCATTCGGTATCAGGATATTTTTCCGCAGTTTGTTTGACCTTCGTCGCTGCATTCATCGCTAAAGTTTTTGCGCCTGCTTCATCGACATTTAAGACTTTTTTACGGAAGGTCGGTGAGTTTGAATTATAAATATGTACGATGGCACGCTTCACACCGATTAACGATTCAAAAGTGCGCTCGATCAAATGATCACGGGCTTGCACCAAGACTTCGATATAGACATCATCGGGAATGTGATTTTCTTCGATCAATTTACGGGTAAAGTCAAAGTCGACTTGTGATGCAGAAGGAAAGCCGATCTCGATATGTTTAAAGCCAATGCCGACTAACATTTGGAACATCTTGAATTTTTGTTCGATGCTCATCGGTTCGAAAATCGCTTGGTTACCATCACGTAGATCGGTGCTCATCCAAATCGGGGCTTGTGTAATTTCGTTGTTTGGCCACTGACGATCGGGTAAATCGACACGTTGATACATGCGACGATATTTTTGGCTAGGATCTTTTAACATGATGAGCGCTCCGCTTTTGACGAATTTAAAATACTGTAAACAGCATTGAGTCGTTTTGTGTGGATAATACAAAGGACAATAGATTGATTAACTATTATTGTACGCTGAAAAAATGGAAATGTATTTCTAATCTATGCAAAAGTATAGCTATGCATGATAAATATTTTTGAAAATAAATATTTTATTAGGAAAAATTTTTAAATTTCACTCCACATTCGCAAAAGGTTGTGGTAGTGGTTCACTAATGCCAAAGTGTCTTCATTTTCACCTTTGGTGCGCATACGAGTAATCACCTGATCCAGCTCAAATAACGATGTGCGCTTCATATCATCTCGAATCATACTTTGAATCCAAAAAAATGAACAAACACGTTTGCCTTGAGTTACAGGCGTGACTTTATGAATACTACTTGAAGGGTAGAGCACCATATCACCAGCAGGAAGTTTGACTTCATGTTCGCCATAAAGGTCTTGGATGATCAGTTCACCACCTTCATAGTCCTCAGGTTCATTGAGGAAAATGGTACAAGACAGATCGGTACGAAGTAGGTTTGGTGATTGGTGAAAGCCACGCACAGCACCATCAACGTGAAAACCATATTCGCCACCACCTTCATAGCGATTAAATAATGGTGGGACGATGCGAAGCGGTAAGGCAGCAGCAAAGAAAAAGGGATTATTGTTGAGTTGTTCGAGAATGATTTTGCCCAGTTGCTGAGCAACTTCACCGTTCTCAGGTAGTTGTAAGTTGCGTTTGACTTTTGCACCCTGATCACCAACTGTGCTACGTCCATCAACCCAGTCGGATTGTTCTAGGATTTGATAAAACTGCTGAACTTGCACTTTAGTCAGCACTTCGGGAATGTGTAAAATCATGTCTAATAAGACCTACTATAACAAAGAATAGATTTGATCATGAACAGCGTTAAGTAACTACAGAGATCAATATGTGATAATAAAAAAAGCCTATCTTACGGATAAAACCACAATGTGATGATATCAGTAGATAGGCTGTTGTACCTTAACTTAATATCGAACTTAGAAGTTAAAGTTTAACGTTGCACGATATGAACGTTCAGCACCTGGGATATAGCGCCAGCCACCACGGTTAATACTTGCCACATAGTCTTCGTCAAATAGATTGTTGACATTAAGTTGTAGACCGATGTTTTTGGTGATTTGGTAGCTTGCCATCGCATCGACAATCCAATAATCAGGCACAACAGCAGGGCCGACTTGGTTGCCATCACGCGATTTTTTCATTTCACCAATATATCGTGTACCACCACCAACGCTCCATTTATCAGCTTTATACGTTGACCACAAGGTAAATGCATCTGTTGGTGTAAATGGAATTTCGTCAGAGCCATCTGCTGATACAGCGCCAGTCCCGACAGCTTGTGTAACATTTTCGATTTCAGAGTCTTGGTAGGTATACCCAGCACTCAATTGCCATTGGTCTGTAATTTGACCGACTGCACCAAGTTCAACACCTTTCACCGTTTTTTTGCCATTTTGATAATATGTACCATCATCATCTTCAGTCATTTCATTGGTCAGTTCAGTGTGGAAAAGCGCACCACTCAGCAATAAACGTTGATCCATGACTTCCCATTTTGTACCGATTTCGGCATTATTGGTTTCTTGTGGGTCAAGGTCTAAGTTATTGTTGCTGTTGGCATTGGTTGAAGGCGCAAATGCATTTAAACTACCCAAGCCATCACCGCCAGTGATTGTACCAGGAGGCTGTTGTTGTACTGAGTAGCTTGCATAGAAGCTACCTGATTCAGTCGGTTTAAACAACACGCCTGCTTTCCAATTAAACAAGTTGTCAGAATTTTCACTTTCAGAAAACTCATAATTGGCAGGTTGACCACGTCCTGCAGTATTGCTTACGCCATTTGCATTCAAATTATAGTGATCAAGTCGAACACCACCATTGATTGCCCAACGTGGTGATAATTGCACTGTGTCAAATGCATAAACTGAGTAGGTGTCTAACTCGCCTTTTGAGTAGCTTGGATTGTGTTCAAGCGAAGAGGCAAGACGGGCGTCTGGATTGTAAAGCGAGGTTGGAAGAACGGTGGCATCATAGCCATAGTTGTCCATTTCTTCTTGAGTGATTTCGATACCCGTGCTGAGGTCGTGTTCTAGTGCACCAGTTTTGAATGATGTTGTAAAGTTTGTTTGACTGGTTAAGATTTTATTAACTGTGTCACCATTGTTACCACTACGATTGACTTGGGTATCTTCTGCATCACCATTTACGACGAAACTAGTTGGAATCGTAGCTAAATACTTGTGGGTCATACGTCCCCAACGTACAGCACTGGTGAGTTTGCTGACTTCAGAGATGTCGTGCTCAATACGAAGCGTCGCCATGTTTGCTTTAACATCATCAAAATCGTCAGCAGAGCCATAAAATGTAGAAGCATCAACACGATTACTATTAAGATAGTCTGCAATGTCAGCATAGTTTTCATTGCGAGAAGCATCAAAACCTTCAAGTCCGACGGTCGAAACACCACCGTCGATCACATTATCTTGTTCAGTGTATAAGTAGTTTAAGAATAAACGTGTATCTGAATCTAAACCAAACCCAATTGATGGTGCGATTGCCCATTTTTTATTTTCAACATGGTCACGATTTACAGCGTCTGCATTTTCGATCATGGCATTTAAGCGAAGTGCAGCACTATCAGTAATCGATTGATTCAGGTCTGCTGTACTGCGAACAAAGCTGTCGCTACCAAAGCCAATTGTGGCACGATTGAAGTCTTGCGCTTGCGCTTCTTTTGACTTGAGGTTGATTGAACCAGAAGCAGCTGTACGACCATTGTCAGTACCTGCTGGGCCTTTAAATACTTCAATTTGCTCAATATTGAACACATCACGGCTGATGTTGCCCAAGTCACGAATACCATCGACAAAGATACTGTTAGCAGCATCGAAACCACGCATTGTGATTGCATCACCAGTATTCATTCGACCATTTTCACCCAAGGCAAATGTGCCCACACCAGGGACATTACGCAATGCTTCAGTGAGGGTGCTTGCGGATTGTTCTTGTAGAAGTTGTTGACTGATAATAGATATCGTTTGTGTCGTATCGACTAGAGGCTGGGTAAATTTGTTAGAAGACACTTGGTCGACTTTATAATTTTCTTGTTCTGCTGTGACTTCAATTGTAGGAAGCTCAATGACCTGATCTACAGCGTGGGCTGAAAAAGGAAGGGCTGTGGCAGCAACAGCAAGGAGTTGAGGTGCGCATTGATGCTTGCGACTTTTGATTGTTTTCATATTTAAAATCCGTAGAGATTAAGGAGAAACAGCTACATGATGTAACAATTTGTGCACATTCTAATAATAATCATTCTTAATTACAATATCAGTTTCGCTCACAGCCCTTAAATAATGATTTAATTTACTGATTAATATATTCATAAATATTGAATTAATGGTCTGAGTTGGTAGTGATCTAAAGATTTTTCGCACAAGTTTTGTATATCGTCCAATGTTGTCATATAATGTGGCACTTTTTTAAAAACTGTAATGATTAATCCAAAGATAGAGGAAGCCATGCAAGTAACTTCTGAAGCGGTTTCGGGTGTTTCCCGTCGTTTGAAAGTGTCGGTACCGACCAGCCGTGTGAATGAGAAATTTGAAGCGCGTATTCAACGTACTGCGAAAACTGTGAAGATGAACGGCTTTCGTCCGGGTAAAGTACCTGTGAATGTTGTTCGTCGTGAATATGGCGCAGGTATCTACCAAGAAGTCGTGAATGACATCATACGTGATACTGTGTTTGAAGCGATTCAACAAGAAAAAATCAACGCTGTTGGTACGCCGAATATCGAAAAAGTAGAAAACAAAGATGATGCTTTGATCTATGAAGCGACTGTAGAAGTGTATCCAGAAGTCGATGTTGCAGGCTTTGATAGTTTAGAGATTGATCGTAAAAAAGCAGAAGTGAAAGACGCTGATGTTGATACGATGATCGAAAACTTGCAAAAGCAACGTCAAACTTGGGCTGAAACCAAGGGTATGGCGAAAAACGAAATGCAAGTGACTTTCGACTTTGAAGGCTCAATCGACGGTGAGAAGTTCGACGGTGGTTCTGCTGAAGACTACACGCTGGTACTTGGTTCAGGTCAAATGATTCCAGGTTTTGAAGATGGCATCGTTGGCATGAAGAAAGGCGAAGAGAAAGTAATTGATGTGACTTTCCCTGAAGACTATCAAGCTGAAAACCTTGCGGGTAAAGCGGCACAGTTCAAAATCACTGTGAAGAAAGTTGAAAAGTCTAAACTTCCAGAAATCGACAAAGAATTCTTAGAAGTATTCGGTCTGTCTGAAGAAGATGGCATTGATAAATTAAAAGCTGACGTTCGCAAAAATATGGAACGTGAAGTAAAAAATGGTCTACGTAGCCAAGTGAAACAAGCTGCATTTGATGCACTTGTTGCTGCCAATGAAATCGAAGTACCGGCTTCTATGGTTGCACAAGAAATTGACCGTCAACGTCAACAGATGGTTCAACAGTTCACACAGCAGTTTGGTGCGCAAGGTGCGAAAGCATTTGATTCTAGCGTATTGCCAGATGACTTGTTTAAAGACCAAGCAGAGCGTTCTGTGAAGTTAGGCGTATTGATTTCTAAAGTATTGCAAGATGCAAAACTTGAAGTAGATCAAGCTCGTGTAACAGCGTTCATCGAAGATATGGCGTCTTCTTATGAAGATCCAGCAGAAGTGATTGAATACTTCACCACTGACAAGCAACAACGTGCGCAAATCGAAGCGGTTGTTCTTGAAGATCAAGTGGTTGATCACATTTTGCAAGGTGCAAAAGTGTCAGAAACTGAAGTGTCTTATCAAGAGTTGTTGAAAGAACAGCAAGCGCGTCAACAACAAGGTTAATGACCTTGCTTCACTTAGCATCAGTTGAGTGAAGTATGTTGATGTAAAAAAACCAAGTGATTTATCACTTGGTTTTTTATGTCTATCGTTTTTAGTTAAAAAGCTGAATTGCAGGCTATACGATTTAAAAGCATTAGATATATGCTTTTAACCAGTCAAAGCTGTCCTCTGAGTTTTGGCTTGGCTTATATTCTGCGGCACAGTAGCCAAGATAATGACTATTTTGAATCCAATCAAAAAACTCGGCGAAATTGATATCACCAGTGAATGGCTCATGACGATGTGGATAGTCTGCAAATTGAATATGACCAATGACATCAATATTTTCTTGTAAGGCACTGAGTAAGTCCTCACCCATCATTGCCATATGGTAGCAGTCATATTGCAATCGAAGAGCAGGGTGTTGCACAGCCTCAAGCATTTCCTGAGCTTGCGCAATATTTTGAATTAAAAAGCGTGGCATATCCGTGCCGTTGATCATCTCGATCACAGGGCTAATATCCGCACTTTGAAAGAGATCACAGGCAAATTTCAAATTATTGGCAAAGGTTTGTAGGCAAGGGAGTAGATCAGCATCAATCGGCTGTTTCCCTGCCAAAATATTCACTGTTGGGACGTGTAGTGCTGCCGCATATTCAATGGCGAGCTGTACCGCTTTTTCAAACTCATACTCACGACCAGGGACGCAGGCTAAGCCACCACCGCCTTGCATCAAGTCACCCGCAGGCACATTGATCAGCACCAAATTGAGTTCATGCCGATCCAGTTCATTTTGAATCTGCGTAATACTGAGTTCATAGGGAAATTGAATTTCGACAGCACGAAAGCCTTGCGCTTTGGCAAGGGCAAAGCGTTCGATCAAGGGCACTTCGTGAAAGATTAAGGAAAGATTGACCGCAAGATTAAGCATCGAAAGTCTCCTAAATCTCCATGTTGATATTTAATATTATGCTCGAAAGGTCGTGTTCTGCAAAGCCATTTTGTTGATGTTGTTGTAATTGTGCTAAAGCGTGGCTTGCCACAGGGATATTTAAGCCCAAATCTTTTGCTAAAGTTGTGGCGTTATTTAAGTCTTTGGCAAGGGTTTGCACTTTCCATTGGATAGGCTCAAAACGTTGACTTGCCATACGTGGTGCGAGGATTTGAAATGGTTTGGAGTCGGCAAACCCACCTGCAAGTGCAGGTGCAAGCAGATTAGTATCGACACCTGCTTGCTGTGCGAGTGCGACAGCTTCGGCGATCAATGTGCTATTGGCAGCAACGATGAGTTGATTGCAAATCTTAGTCGCCTGACCTGTGCCGACACCGCCCATACACGTCACACGTGCAGATAGTGGCGCATAGACTGGTGCAAGAGCGTTTATTAAAGTCGCATCACCACCTGCAAAAATCACTAAACTGCCTTGCTCAGCGCCTACGGTACCACCAGATACAGGAGAATCAATCAAAGTTACATTTTTGTTTACGACTTGCGTTGATAGGGCGTGTGTTTTTGCCACAGACAGGCTAGAAAAATCAATAATGATTTGTCCAGTTTGCAGATTTGGCATGAGCTGATCAATTACTGCTTGTACAGCATGGTCATCAGCAAGACACAGCATGATAATTGGATAATCGCCAATTTTTTGCAGGTCTAAAGCAGACGCACCATGAGTGATGACTTCATCACATGCACTTGTGGTGCGGTTCCAAACAGCCACAGTAAAGTTCGCACCAAGCAAACGCTTGCTCATGCGAGAGCCCATCAATCCCATGCCAAGAAAGGCGATTGCGGTCTCTGTAGAAAATTGTGGCATAGCTTAAACCTGACTAATTATGGCGATCAACCAAGATTAACCATTAAATTGGCGTGGTGCAAAGTGGATGTCTGGATGTTTGTCTTTTTTACGTGCGATTTTACTGTTCTTACCTGCAATGAGGCGGAATTGCCAAATCTTTTCCAAACGTAATGCTTTGTTTGGTTGGTGTACCATCGCATCAAGAACACGTTTTGCAGCGAGCAAGGCATCAGGTGAGCGTTGAATCAGCTCTTCAGCTAAGGCTTGTGCTTTGATCATTGGGTTGTCATCGAGATGGGTGACTAAGCCGATGTCTTTGGCGTATGCACCGTCGAAAATACGTGCGGTGAGGGTCAGCTCTTTAGCAAGGTCTAAACCAATTAAGCCTTTGAGTGAACGTGTTAAGCCCATATCAGGCACGAGTCCCCAACGACTTTCCATGATTGACATTTGTGTATTCGGGTGGGCAATACGAATATCCGATGCGAGTGCTAGTTGCATGCCTGCACCAAAGCAATAGCCTTGAATTGCACTAATCACTGGAACAGGCATGCTTTGCCAAATGAGAAATGCTTTTTGGAATAGACTTTGACCCGGTTTAATGAGTTCCCATGCGGCAAATAGGCGATTTTTTGGATTATTCAAATCACTCAGATCAATCCCAGCACTAAAGACATTTGCTTCACCAGTGAGAATAATACAGCGAATTTTTTTATTCTTTTTTAATGATTTTGCGGTATCGACAAGAGCTTGTAATAGTGCAAAGGTCATTGCATTACGCTTTTCAGGGCGATTGAGTTTGACAGTTGCAATGCCTTGCGGATTAATGTCTACGCTCAGTAAAGACATGGGGGAGTTCCTTTGATTGTTTTTGAGATTGCTACGAATCATAGCATGTCGGTATTTCTGTCAGGATAAAGAAATTGACGCTAAGTTCACAGTCAACTCAACGTTACTTATGAAAGGGAGTTTCTAAAAACCTAGCGAGTAAAATACTCTTGTGCAGCAAGTCGAACGTGCGCCATCGCTTCGAGTAATACTTTATAGCGGTGTAACACCTGTTCGATAAAGTCGTCGTCGGCAGGGCGTTGCTCTTTGCGTAGTGTGGATACAAACTGTTCAAATTCACCAGTAAGCTTTTGCAACTGTGGAGTACCGACATAACGTGTTGCGCCATAGATGCGGTGAAGATTTTGCTCAAGCTGCGGAAAGTCTTCGAGCTCGATGAGTTGTTGCATCTCATGCTGTTCTTCATCAAAGCTATCAATAAGCATACGTAGTAAATCTTTGGCAAGATCAACTTTATTGGCAGCAAGTTGTAAACTTAAATTCCAGTCCAAGATGATGTCATCTGCATGATGTTTAATCTGCGATTGAGATGAGGTGCTCGATGTATGTACATTGCTTTCAGCATTTGATAATGCGTTGTTAGCTGAGATGCTATTTAGGTTGTTATTCAAACTATTATTTAAGGTGTTATTCAAATTGCTATTTGCAGAACCGTCGATGCTTTGAAGATTTTCAGCTTTTGTCCATGTGCCTAAGATTTGAATGAGTTGTTCAAGCTGGATCGGCTTAGTCACATAGTCATTAAAGCCTGCGTGCATTAGATTTTCTTTTTCATCTGACATGGCATGTGCCGTCAGTGCAATGATTGGCAAGTGATTCGTCTGTGTTGCATGATGTTCCATGCCACGGATTGTCTGAGTGGTTTCAGGACCTGACATGACTGGCATCTGAATATCCATAAAGACCAAATCAAAAAGTGGCTGATTTTTATCAAGGCGTTCTTTGATACGATTTAATGCAGTTTGACCATTAAGTGCGGTGGTGACTTCAACATTCAACTCATTCAGTAGCGCTTCTAAAACTACAAGATTTGGCAAATGATCATCAACGGCAAGAACATGCAAGCCTTGTCCATTAAACACAGGATTGCTCACGGTCTGTGTCTGATTAAAGAATAATTTGATCAGATTCTGACGACTCAGCGGTTGATTGAGTGCGATCGCATGATGGGTCTGCAAGACTTGCGGATCAAGTAGCGTTTGATAGCCATAAATCGCCAAATTGCCTTGATAGCGTGCACGAATCTCTTGTAACAAGGCATCCAGATCACCCGAATGATCGACGATCACCCATGCTTTTTCACCTAATTCATTAAACTGTTTTAAACGGCTAAACAAGTCCAAAATTGAGCTCGATTCATGATGCTGTGCGTCATAGTCTTCGAGATATTGTTTTAGAATATTCGCAGTCGCAGGGTGGGCGATGTGGCTGAGCACATTGAACTGTGCCATAGAAGTGCTAAGTTCAGGTTGATCATTTGGCAGATCAAACTGTACATTAAACCAAAAAGTTGCGCCTTTTTCGGTGGGATTGCGTTCTTGATTGTCTTCAAAACCAATCTGACCGTGCATCAGTTGTACCAATTGTTTTGAGATGGCAAGTCCAAGTCCTGTACCACCAAATTGACGTGTGACCGAGGTATCACCCTGACTAAATGAGGCAAATAATTTTTTACGATCAGTCCCACTCAAGCCAATACCGCTATCTTGTACAGTACAGTGCATGGTAATGCGGTTGGCTTCTTGGTGCTCAAGTCGTGTGCGGACAATAATGTCACCTTCAGGCGTGAATTTAATCGCATTCGACACGAGATTGGTCAAGACTTGTTTAAAGCGAAGCGCATCGCCACAGACTTGAAATGGCAAGTCATGATCATAATAAATCGCCATGTCGATTTGTTTTTCAGAAGCGAGTGGGGAGAGCATATCCATCACATCAAAAATTGCTTCTTCCAAATTAAAATTGGCCACTTCAAGCTCAAGTTTTCCTGCATCAATTTTAGAAAAATCAAGCACATCATTGATCAATGCCAAAAGATGTGCAGAAGATTTACGAATGGTTTGCACATACATTTGGTTTTCATCATTAAGCTGACCACGGCGCAGCATCAGGTGAATAAAACCGTCAATGCTGTTGAGGGGCGTGCGCAGTTCATGACTGATATTGGCAAGGAAAACCGATTTAGATTGATTGGCAGAGATCGCTTGGTCACGTGCTTTTTTATAAGTAATGTTTTGCACTTCTAGAGTGTCTAAGGTTTTACGCAAATCATCTTCAGTTTGTTCAGTATGTTCTTTGAGCTCTAAAAAACTAAAGTTCAAACGGCGCAATAAGGTCGCAATGTCCTTTTGAAGTAATGCCAATTCACCTGTGGAGTTGGTTTGAAAGCTTTTACCCAAACTGTCCGCATTCATTCGTTGCAACTGCAAACGAATCTCGTACATTGGCGCAATCCAACGTCGTGCGTAAAAATTTAGACACAATAATAGTAATAATAAAGTCAACAAACCAGTCACCACCAGTACCAACCACACACGATATTTGGCAAGGGTTAGCGGTTTGTTGTCCATCTCGATCATCAGCCACACAGGGCCTTGATCGACATAGCCAACTCGCATGCCGTAGAAGTGATTTTGCCCACTTTCCACAGGACCAAAAAAATTATAATTCACAGGGAATATTGGCCAATCACTTTGATTGCGATGCCCAACACTGAGGTGTGTTTGACCATGAATATCGACCAAAGCTGTGCGAATAATCTCAGGTTCATTGAGAATATATTGCAAAATATGCTGTGCTTCGGCCTGACGGCGAACCGTGCTTTTGTCGAGTTTGAGCAGGATCGAAGCTGTTTTTTGATAACGGGTCAACACCGCAGACGCCGCAGTGATTTGCTGGGTTTGCATAGAGCGAGAAGTTTCTTGCAAGACTAAAAAAGTACCTGCCAGCGACAAGATCATGATTGGCACAAAAATCAGTGCAATCAACTGTCCATAGGCATTACTAATTTTAAATCGGTGCCAAAAGCTTTCTGATCTTCGCTGCATCACAAATCGTCGTAAAAAAATTATGATTGTTTACGGATATTAGCACGCTTTAAATAATAGTCATTGCATTTTGCAGTTCATGTCGCAAGACTTTTGCGACGCATTGCAAATAGATACAGATGCAAACTACCGACTTTTTGACTACAATAAGCCTCTAAATTTTATATTTCTAAATAAGTTTTTATTATGAGCAATCAGCCTTCGAATTCTGCTTTGAATCCAGTTTCAGCACTGTTTAATACCGATGAATTTACCCTCGATCATTTTGTCGGTGGTACGCCATTGGTGCGTTTAAAGCGACTGAATAAAAGTCATGTGACTGTATTGGCGAAGCTTGAAGGCAACAATCCTGCGGGTTCAGTCAAAGATCGCCCTGCGTACAATATGATCATGCAAGCGGAAAAGCGTGGCGAAATCAAACCAGGTGATACCTTGATCGAAGCGACCAGTGGCAATACAGGCATTGCTTTGGCGATGGTAGCAGCGATGCGTGGCTACAAGATGAAGCTGATCATGCCTGACAATATGAGCCAAGAGCGTAAAGATGCCATGATTGCGTATGGTGCGGAGCTGATCGAAGTCACTAAAGCGCAAGGCATGGAAGGTGCGCGTGATTTGGCGCTACAGATGCAAGCTGAAGGCAAAGGCATGGTGCTCAATCAATTTGGTAATCCTGATAATGTTGATGCCCACTATCGCACCACAGGTCCAGAGATTTGGAATGCCACGCAAGGCAAAATCACCCATTTTGTCAGCTCAATGGGCACTACTGGCACGATCATGGGCGTGTCGAAATATCTCAAAGAACAAAATCCTGAAATTCAAATTATCGGTTTACAACCGTCAGAAGGCTCTTCAATTGCAGGGATTCGTCGTTGGCCGCAGGAATATTTGCCGACGATTTTTGATGCGAATCGTGTTGATCAAGTGATGGATGTTGATCAAAAAGATGCCGAAGTGACTATGCGCCGTCTTGCTCGTGAAGAGGGCATTAGTGCAGGGACATCATCAGGTGGTGCGGTGTGGGCGTCATTGCAAATCGCTGAGCAAATTGCCACTGAAAATCCTGAAGCAGTGATCGTATGTATCGTTTGTGACCGTGGAGATCGGTATCTGTCTACGGGCTTATTTTCACAGTCTGATGATTAATTGCTTATTCAAAATACTCAAAAAGGAAAATCCCAAATGATGTTTGGCAATCCTGTCTTGGTGTTTGATATAGAAACCGTGACTGCGCTCAAAGCAGGTCGCCAGCTCTATCAATTGGACTTGTCTGACGAAGATGCCAGCCAAGCCTTAGCCAAGATTCGTCGTCAGGAGTCAGGCACGGATTTTCCACGATTGCCACTGCATGAAGTAGTGTGTATTTCGGGTTTGTGGATTGATGAGGATAAATTTCAATTGTTTTCTTGGACGCAAGAGCAGTACAGCGAAAGGGAAATTTTGCAGAAATTTATCTCGATTTTTAGCAAGAAATCACCTGTTTTGGTCAGTTGGAATGGTGCGCAATTCGATCTGCCTGTGATCATGTATCGCAGTTTGTATTACGGTTTATCTGCGCCTGAGCTGTTTGAACAGGGCGATTGGAATAGTCAAAAACGCCATAATAATTACCAAAACCGCTACCATCCACGCCATACCGATCTGATGGATGTGCTCGCAGGATTTAACTTGCGTAATGTGCAAAAGCTCGATGATGTGGCGCAAATTCTCGGTTATCCTGGTAAGCGTGGTATCTCTGGCTATCATGTGGCGGATTATGTGAAAAATGCGCAATGGCTGAATTTGAGTAGTTATTGTGAGGGTGATGTGCTCAATACGTGGCTGGTTTACTTACGCTGGATGTTGCTTCGTGGCTTTATTCAGCAAGATCAACATCGGCAATGGATTGGACATATCATTCAATATTTAAACACGCAGTCACAACATGCTGAATTTTTGGAAGATTGGCGGAAAAGTAGTTTAAGTAGTGAGTTTACGGCGCAGGATTTTTTGTAATTAGATCAAAATTAAGTCGCCCAAAATTTATTACCTTGATGAAGCACAAACTGATGTAAAAACTCTTCAAAACTCCTTGATACGAGATACCAGTCTTTACGATCATCAAGTGGCAATACAACGTAAATATATCCAAAGTCTGTACTTTTAGGGTCGGCTCTTAATAGCAATAAATCTGAATCACCATAAAATTCACCAACTATGATGTCTCCAAGAATAAAATCTTGAGTTCGTTGGTTTTTGTGATAGTTACTTTCATGATCTAGTTCATCAATATTGTATAATTTTAAGCCCCACTGACCATATAACTCATCCTTAAATAACTCCGCACCATTTGTGAAAGAGCGGAACTCTTTGAAAGTAGGTGGTAGTGATAAAGACTTCAATTTTGCAAGATATTCATTTGATACAGGGTTTAAAAGACAGCGTAAAGGGATTGGGTTTTCATATCCATTATGCTTTACAAGTACTGGATTCGTACTCCAACTTTTTTCAATTATTCCAATTGTCTTTTCTATGCTGTTCATTTAGGTAACGATTACTTCCATAAATTTAATTCTAACGATAGAACTATAATTACATAGTGCTTTCCCCACAACTTTTATATACTGTCAGCGTCAAATTCCCAAATTTTCACCGCACAGAATCGTTGTATTGAGTATCTATTTTGAAAAAATATTCACGGTCACAGCCACATCACAAGCCAGTTGATCGCCGTTCCCGCCAAAAATCTACAACATCTCAAACGCTTTCAGCTGAGCCGATCGCATTTCATGTGACGAGCTTATCGCATGAAGGGCGTGGCGTTGCCATGTATGGCGCAAATGAAAATGACTTTGCTGAGAATGATTTAAGTCAAAATGAGAGCACACAAGCAGGTAAAAAAGTCTTTATTCGCTATGCACTCGCAGGGGAAACCGTCCAAGCTAAACTTACCAAATCACATAAACGCTTTGACGAAGCGGAAATGGTGGAGTTACTCAGTGCACCCTCCAAAGATCGGATTCAACCGAATTGTAAACATTTTGGGCAATGTGGTGGTTGTGCGCTACAGCATTTAGATGTTGAAGCGCAGTTAGTACATAAACAACAAGTATTGGCATCGCATCTGAAACACTTCGCCAATGTTGAGCCTGTAGAGTGGCTTACACCAATTCAGAATCAAAAAGCGGATTATCGTCGTCGTGCTCGCTTGGGTGTGCGTTGGCTTGCCAAATCACAGCAATTGATCATCGGCTTTCGGGAAGTACAGAGTAATCATTTAACGCCGATTTCAGAATGTACGGTTTTAGATGATCGTGTATCTGCTCATTTAGACACATTACGAAATTGTCTAAGTCAGCTTGATATTCGAGAGAAGATCACTCATTTAGAGTTTGCACTTGGGGATGCAGATATTGTACTGGTGTTGCGTCATACGGTGAGTGTTCCTCAGCAAGATATTGATAAATTGTTAGATTTTATAAAAACAAGGGCGTGGCAGCTGTATTTATTGCCAGATAGTTACCAAAGCTTAAGGCGCATTGATCAGCCTAATGCTATAATGCGGTTGCAATATGCTTTGCCTGCGTTTGATTTAAAATTGGCATTTTCGCCAATGGATTTTACGCAGGTCAATGCCAATGTAAATCAGCAGATGGTGTCATTGGCATGTCAGTTGCTTAATCTCAAAGTAGGTGAGCGTGTGCTTGATCTGTTTTGTGGTTTGGGTAACTTTAGCTTTGCTTTGGCGCGCTGTGTTGGTGCGACTGGGCAGGTGGTTGCAGTTGAAGGTGTGGATGAGATGGTGCATCGTGGTTTTGAGAATGCAAAACTCAATCAGATCGACAATGTGCAATTTTATCAGCAAGATTTGGCAACAGATTTTTCTGATCAAGCATGGGCGAATCAGGGATTTGATGCGCTACTGATTGATCCGCCAAGAGCAGGCGCATCGCAAGTCATGCAATATGTGGCGAATTTTCGTGCCAAACGTATTGTCTATGTGTCTTGTGATCCTGCGACATTGGCACGAGATACGGCGATGTTGATCGCACAGGGTTACAGCCTTTACAAAGCGGGTGTGATGGATATGTTTACTCACACCGAGCATGTAGAGTCAATCACGTTATTTGAGAGAACTGATGTTAAAACTGAAATTTAAGCTTTAAATTTGAAATTCGAGCGATTAAATAGACGTTTTAAATCAGAATGAATTGAATAATCTCATCTGAGATTGTGATTAAAAATTTGCAAGTTTTTAGAAATTCTGTGTTGTAGTTCAAATTGCCGTATTGATGTTTATATAAATTGTTTAGATACAATAGATGTTGTGATAAACCGAGTTTGAAAAAACTAGTGTAAAGCAAGATCAACAAGTGATAATGATACGGAGGATGGTATGGTCACAGTACGGGAGGAACTACCAGGAAGACTCAACGAGCTTTCTGTAGTGACGACTGGGGAGCATGCCGCAGAAACACAAATCGACTTGGTGGCTTGGCTTGAGCGTATCGAACAGCTCAATGGTCAACCACTTGATTTGTTGAAGCAAGCGAGTCATTCAGCACTTGAGTTAGAACTAAATAGCGCAGTAAAGCACCGCACCAATGCCTTTGCGATGGGTGTTGGGATGGCGGATATTTTGGCGCATCTCAATGTCGATGAGCACACATTGGTTGCAGCGATGCTGTATCGTAGTGTGCGTGAAGGTTTTGTCGAACTAAGTACCGTCGAGGAACAATTTAGTGATGACGTTTTACAGCTCGTGCAAGGCGCACTGGCAATGGGGAAACTGTCTGATCTGATTGAGCAAAATGAACATCTCGAAGATCATTTTAATAATAATAAACGTGAACATTTGACAGGCATTTATAAGATGCTGATTTCGGTCACTGAAGATGTACGTGTGGTTTTGATTAAGCTTGCAGAACGTACATATAGCTTACGGCAGTTGAATAATGCTTCAAAAGAACGCCAAGAACGTGTTGCACGTGAAGTCTTAACAATCTACTCACCGCTTGCACACCGTCTTGGTATTGCACAGCTGAAATGGGAATTGGAAGATCTAGCTTTTCGCTATCTTTCACCAGATCGTTATAAAGAAATTGCCTCACTGCTCAATGAAAAAAGAACCGAGCGTGAGCAATATATTCAGTCTGTGATTGCGCATTTAAAGCAAGAACTCGAACTTAATGATATTCATGCGGAAATTACTGGACGTGCGAAGCATATCTATTCGATTTACCGCAAGATGCGCAGTAAAAACCTCAGCTTTGATCAGTTGTATGACATTCGTGCGCTCCGTGTTTTGGTAAATAATGTACCTGAGTGCTATCACGCTTTGGGTATTGTGCATCAGATGTGGCGTCATATTCCGCATCAGTTTGATGATTACATTACCAATCCAAAAGCCAACGGCTACCGTTCATTGCATACTGCGGTGATTGCTGAGAATAAGTCGCTAGAGATTCAAATACGTACCCATGCAATGCACCAAGAAGCAGAGCTTGGCGTATGTTCGCACTTTAATTATAAAGAAGGTGAGAAGCGTACCGATCAACGCTTTAATCATCGTCTGCATTCATTGCGTTCTGTACTTGAAAATTATCAAGAACGTAAAGAATCACAACCTGAACATCTCAATGATGAAGATGAGCAAGATCAGGAAAATCTTCAAGATTTTGAAGGTTTTGAGAAAATTTATGTATTTAGCCGTGATGGTGATATCAAAGAATTGCCTCGTGATTCGACGGTGCTTGATTTTGCCTATCATGTACATACCGAAGTCGGGAATCGTTGCTATGCGGCAAGGGTCAATCAGCGCTATGTGCCTTTGACCTATGTGCTTAAAACTGGTGAGCAAGTTGAAATTCTCACCAAGAAGGATCGTGAGCCAAATCGAGATTGGCTAGTCAATTCACTCGGTTACATCAAAACAGCACGAGCACGTGACAAGCTTCGTCATTGGTTTAGACAGCAAGATCGTACCAAAAATATCGACGTTGGACGTGAAACCTTACATAAGGAGCTAACACGTCTAGCGATCCACCCAAAAAGTATTGATTTGAATGACTATGTAAATCACTTCAATGTCAAAACGGGTGACGATATTTTAGTGGCGTTGGTGACAGGTGATATTGGTTTGCATTCGTTGATGAATCAAATCAATAAACAAATGCACCTTGATGCGGATGAGCCAGAGCTTGTACTCAAGCCGACGCTGAATCCTCGTGCCAGTCATACGCTCTCAGCACACGGCATTTTGATTGATGGCTTGGATAATGTAGAGTTACATATCGCTCGTTGTTGCCAACCTGTACATGGTGAATCTATTGGTGGTTATATCACGTTGAATCGTGGTGTAAGTATCCATAAAATTGCCTGCGCAGACTATCTACGTATGATCGAGAACGAACCTGAGCGTGGTGTAGAAGCGGATTGGGAAATGCAACCGACACGTGGTCAGAGTGTGCAGATCGTGGTGGAAGCTTACGATCGTCGTGGCTTATTGAAAGATTTGACGCAAGTCATTTTTGCAGATCATGTCAATATTCGTCAGGTGAATACACTTTCAGATAATGACGGCATTGCCAATTTAAAACTGCTTATTGAAGTGAAAGGCTTGGCACAACTCTCAAAATTGCTTGCTCGACTGGAGCAACAGCCAGGTATTATTAGTGCACGACGTTTGGTGCAAGGTAGTTAAGCATTTTAACTGTTTTGGATAATTTTTAGATTAAGAAAGGCTTGTATTAACAAGCCTTTCCTTTTGCTTCCCAACTTGTCACGATTTGATTTTCTAAGTGGAAGGTAATATCGCATGTCATATCAACTTCATAAGAGTTTGCCGATGTATGTAAAGTTGGTCGCATCCCACTAGCGCCTCCACCAGAAGCACCATAATTAGGTTCAAACATTGGGATTGGTAATGCGATAGGGCGATGAATACGATATTGCATCATAGATTGGTTTTGTTTCCCAATTTTTGTTTTTGAAGCATCGAAGCCAAACTGTTTGAAGTTAAGTTCTTGTTTCAATTGATTCTGCGTTTTACCTTTAAATTGGTCGAGATAAGCAACAAAGTCTTGTCTTTTAGTCAACTGGTTGCTATTTACGCAAGCTTGCAAACCTATGGTTCCAATTGCAATGATCAAAATACTTGTTATTTTAAAATGATTCATTAACTTCCCCAATAATGATTTGTGTTTCGATTATATCTGCGCTTAATACAATGATTAAGCACTAAAAAAGCCACAGAATTCAATTTTGTGGCTTTTACAATTTAAGGGCTAATAGTGTAGATTAATTCATTCAATTACTTCAAAAAATAACTTTATGCAAAAATCAAACGGTGCTTAGCGTGCACGATAAGTAATACGACCTTTAGATAAGTCATATGGTGTCATTTCGACTTTGACATTATCGCCAGTCAAGATGCGGATATAATGTTTACGCATTTTACCTGAAATATGAGCGATAACTTCGTGACCGTTTTCTAAACGAACACGGAACATTGTATTTGGAAGCGTTTCGGTGACAACGCCTTCAAACTCAATGAGTTCTTCTTTATTGGCCATGGCCTACCTGATTGATTGGAAAATAGTGGTGCGTAATATAGCAAAAATCATCCAAAATCTCAAGTGAATCTCAACGTAATTTATTCTAGAGTATGTCAGATAGAAGGCGCTTAATGATGTAGAATGCGATTACAATGCCTTGAATTGAAAAATTTATAAATATTTTGCAAAAATAAGACAACATACATTGTCAGTTTGGTCAATTGGCGCTAATCTTAATGTGTTAAAACGATAAACACAAAGGATGTATGGCGTGAGTCAATTAACTGATGCGTCGGTGATTTTGCGATTAGGCTACCAAGCAATGCGTCGGGCAGGTTTGCCAACTGAGGAGATTCTTGCCAAAGCAGGTGTTGCACAAGGGCAGATGCAGGCAAATGCCCGAACACCACTGAGTGCACAGCATGCTTTTTGGTCAGCATTAGTACAAGTAACAAGTGATGAAGATGCAGGATTGCATCTCGGTGAGCATTTGCCTTTATATCGTGGGCAAGTGATTGAGCATCTGTTTATGAGTAGTGCCAACTTTGGTGAGGGTCTACAGCGTGCTTTGGCTTATCAGCGTTTGATTAGTGATGCGCTGAGTGCCGAGCTTGTGATCAATGAAGCGCATTGCTATATCACCAATGGAATGCAAGAGTTTGTCGATCCGATGGTCAATCGTCATTATAGCGAATGTATTTTTTCTGGCGTATTACGTTTTTTCAAGTTTGTTACAGAAGGTCGCTTCACCCCTGCATTTATTGATTTTAACTTTGAAGAAGGTGCCAATGAAGAAGAGTATCTTCGCGTGTATGGTTGCCCAGTCAGTCTAGGACAACGGGAAACACGGCTTTATTTTGATCATGCTATTTTAGAATTTCCAATGTGGCAAGCAGAGCCTGAACTTCTTCAACTACATGAGCAGTTGGCGGTTGAAAAACTCCAAGAATTAGCACGTTATGATCTCGTTGGTGAGGTGCGCCGTGCGATTGGCTCAACATTAGAAAGTGGTGAAACTACATTAGAAACTGTGGCGGATCAGCTCAATATTACACCTCGCCGTTTGCGTACACAGCTGAGTGAAGCGAATACCAGTTTTCAGCAAATTCTTTCAGATTATCGTTGTCGCTTGGCGAAAAAACTGTTGGCAAGTACCAATGAGAGTGTTGAGCGCATTGTCTATTTAACAGGGTTCTCTGAACCAAGTACATTCTATCGTGCGTTTAAGCGCTGGACAGATGAAACACCTGTAGAGTATCGCAAGCGTAAGCAGTTGATACATAATAATTAATTTTATGTAAAAGAGTTTATTCTGGTAAGTTAAGCCACAATGGTCCAACTGCTGTTTTGGGTAGCTGAAACTGCTCTGGATAATACGCATTAATAAAATACAAACCGTGTGCAGGTGCAGTGATACCTGCAGCTTTTCGATCTTCTGCAGCGAACATATCATCAATATGATCCACATCATAAAACCCTTGCCCGACTTCGAGCAAGCATCCAACGATATTGCGCACCATATGGTGTAAGAATCCATCCGCCTGAATATCAAGCACTAAATAAGCACCATGTTGAAATAGATGACAATGTTTTACATGGCGTACAGGTTGATTGGATTGACAGGCTGTTGCACGAAAAGTTTCAAAATTATGCGTACCTTCGAACTTGAGTGCAGCACGTTGCATTTTCTCCACATCCAATGCGTAGTGTGCATGCGTGACTTGTCCCCAAAGTAGCGCAGGGCGACGAGGTGCATTATAGATTACATAACGATAGCGCCGTGCGCAGGCTTTAAATCGTGCATGGAAATCTTCACCCATCGGTTGAATCCATTGCAAAGCGATGTCTTTTGGAAGCTGTGAATTTGCGCCCATGATCCAACCAAGCTCAGGACGGATTGCATTGGTATCAAAGTGTGCAATCATATTGGTGGCATGCACACCTGCATCGGTGCGTCCTGCGCCGTGAACGATGATGGGCTCATCGGCGATTTTACTTAAGACGGTTTCGATGGTTTCTTGAATGCTACGTACACCTGCTTGCTGAGTTTGCCAACCCTTAAAGCGTGTACCACAAAATTCAATACCAAGTGCAAAGCGTTGCATAACTGACAGATTACCAAAACGATTAAATAGACGAGTTTAAACAATTAAAAACTTAAAAATTAGCTTATAGCTTTATTGCGCCAATAAGTTTGCCAATTCGGCTGATCAGCATATTGCAAATATAGAAGCACACAACGAGCATATAAGTCAGCTTGACTATAATGTGGATCAACCACGACACCAAGCTCAGTTAACCATGAAGCGACAGCATAGTCATTTGTAAGTTCGCCGAATAATACCTGACTGCTGATAATCACCCAACATTTTTTTGCAATCAAATTTTGCAGTGCAGATTTTAATGATGCTGAATAAGCCAAATTACCTGCACCAAATGCTTGTAAAATCAATATGTGCGGTGAATTTTGTTGAAATGTGTCGAGTTCAGAGGCAAGATGATCGGGTGATGATGGTACGCAATACAAGTTAGCGATACGAATATCTTTAACTTGGGATAACCATTGTTCAATTTGATGTAAACCAAACTCTTGAACTACGCTTTGCCATCTTCTTGGCAAAGGATTGCTTTGAAAAGCATCGAATTCACTGGTGTGTGCTTTGATACTTTGATTGGCATGATGAAGCTTGCATGCAAAAGCGATATAACAACCTTGAGCAATGTCTTTAATTTGCTCAATGCTAAATTGATAATTCGCCCACGCATCACTGCTAGGGTGTAAATTTGCACCTGATTGTTCTAGTAAGGGTAATTGACTGCCAGTCAAAATAATATGCAGTCGATCAGCGAATAGATGTGATAAAAATGCCGCAGCATAGTGCAGGGTATCTGTCCCATGAATAATAATAAAGTGTTGAAAATGATTCGATAATTCGAAAATTTGCTGTGCAAGTCCAAGCCAGTCTATCGCAGAAAGCTCACTGCTATCTTTGATACTTGGTGCCTCATAAAAGTGCAAACTCTGCGCTTGTAAGCTAGAAAACTGGTGTTGAACACTGTGCTGTTGTAGTTTTTCTAAGAATGCTTTCGCAGGCATGGGGTAGAGAGGTACTCCGATACTACCAAAAGTACCGCCCATATAGATCACTGCAATATGTGTTGAGGTCATGCGAAAAAAAATAAGCAACTCGGAAGTTGCTTATTGTAGCTTTAAAATCTGTTCTTAAATAAAAATTAAGCGATTTTCTGCAAAAGTTGTTGCACTTTCTCAGCTTGATCTGCATTCAATTGTGTTTGATCCACATTCAAAAGTTGCTTCGCAGCAGCAATCTCACCAAGTCTGACATACTGTTCTGCCAGTTCGATATCTAGCTCGACTGGATCAACTTGGGCGAGCGTAGGGAAGGCTTGTGAAATTGGATCATCTGCATCAATATAACCTGATTCTATGGTTTGATTTTCAAATTGTGGCGATTCTTCGATTACTGTTTCAGTGAAGATACTTTCTTCTGCTCGCAACTCATTGTGAGTATCAAAACTGTCGTCAGTAAGCGACTCATCATTAAACGTAAGTTCGTTCGTTGAACTATTATGTTGATCAGATATGTCTTTATCTAATTTAAACTCCAAATCTTGTTCTAAATTAAACTCAACAGGAGGTGGTTCAATTAAAGGACTTGTGGGCTCAATATTTGAGTTTAACTCATCAAAACTTGAAGCGCTTGTGGGATTGTTGAACGTTAATGGCTCGTTTGTTGAAGATGTAGCATTTGCGTTGTGATGAGTATTGAGAGCATCAAAATCTGGAGTTTCTGCCACATTGGTTGAAGGTGTGTATTCAATAACATCGGCTTTTCTAGGATCTCGCGCTGCTAAAGCAGCTTTATCTTCTAAATAAGCTTCTTTTCGGTTGAAAAGTTCTTGATAAACTTCATTTAACCCTAAGTTTTGCACCGCTGTAAGTAGCTGATTCATTGCAAAATCATCATTTTGCAATACATAAATATTCATGAGTTTTGAATACAATGCGTGTTGAGTTGCATCTTGATTTAAGGTTTGATTAATGACACCTTCGGCTTTTGCAAATTGACGGTCAGCAATCATGACATCTATTTGACTGAGAAGGTTAGAAATATCAACTTTTGGTTTGTTGATCTCTTTTGGTTTATTCTCAGTTGTTTTTTCAGCTTTCTTTTCTTTGGTTTGCGCTACTTTTTTATTGCCTTTAACATTGGGTGTTGGCTTGGAGAGTTTCTTTTGTTTCTGTTCAGCTTCAGCTTTACCTTGACGCATACGGACAAGCACTAAGCCAATAAGCATTACCACACAGATGACTATAATTGCGGTAGACATGTTTATGCTAACTCCTGCTCAGTGGTAGATTGATTTAAAGTAGGTTTTCCAGAAAACAGAGTTTTAGAGTTCTCTGAAAAATCGGAACGTGAATTGGTATTAGATTTGATTTGATTAATAGAATCTGTATTTGCTTTTTTCTTTTGCTTGAGTTGTTGTTCTAACTCAGCTAAACGTGCGTTGAGTAAAGCAATACGATTTTCTTTAACAACTAATTCTCGATCTAGTTTTCGAACATTATTTTGTAGACCAACTGCTGTTATGCGTTGTTGTTTGACTTGTACTGTTAATTCGTTACTAACTTTTTTATCAGTACCTTTTGCCTTTGAGCCTTGGGTAGCACCTTTACTGTCCCCAGCAACTATACTCATATGTGCTTGAGATTGTTTTTCAGCTTGAGAAGGTGCATTGTTTTGCTGATTTTTTGCTATCTGATTAGCGGAAGCTAATGGTTTTGGTACGTCGACTTTTTGCTTTGGTTTTGCTGCTTGATACTCATAGGCAAGTTTAAGAATAGCACCTTGCTTCAGTTGATTAGCTTTACCGTTAATAAAGGCATGCTTATTATTTTCTTGGATTTGTTCCATGATCTGTGATATCGGAATATTCTCTTGCTTGGAGATTTGATTCGCTATACCCCACAATGACTCATTGGCTTGAACTTTATGCTTTTCTTTTGCTGTTGAGTTCGATGGATTTATAGGTGTATTTGGCTTTTGGGTCTTTACGATGTTTTGTATTTTTTGCTTTGGTTGCGCTTTTATTACTGGTTTTGATTCAATTGGTTTTGGCTTGTTCGATTTAGCGTCTACTTTAGTTCGTGGTGTTGCTTTTGCAATAGGTTGTTGCTTCGTTGAAGGTTGAATGTTAGCCATTGTTTGGGGGGTAGGATAGATAGTTTCTGGTTTGGACGTAACTTGAACCGCACTGCGACGACTCACATTAATATTTACTTCACCTTGAGGTGATGGGATTGAAGTAAAGTCTTCTTTGACGCTCTGTGCCTGTATAGATTGATTTTTTGATACGATTATTGGTGGATTTGGTGTAGCTATTTTTGTGGCTTGCGAATCTTGTTGTTTTGTTGTTTGAGGTTTTACGGCCAGTTGAGAAGTGGCGTTGACTGAGCTCGGAGTTACAGGGCTTGGGGTGATATTTGCTACTTGCACGGTTGCTTTTTTTTGCATCATTGGAGGGATAGATGTATTAATTTTTAGCTGATTTTCATTCTTGATTGGTAAAACTTCAGGCAGACTCAGTTTTAAATCTTGGTCGTTGGTAACGTAGCGTGGTTTTAATGGTGTTTCATTTAAGCTGTTTTTTAAGCGATCAATTCGACTTGGCAGGCTAGCTCGTATAATCTGCATACGAGTTTGACCTGAGTCCTCAATTTTTAACGTCAGGTCAATAATGTCACCATTAATTGGGCGAGTTGAGGTAATAATAATAACCCCTTGACCTTGTTGGTTTTGACGAACATAGAAATTATAATGGGCGTATTTTGCCTCATCTAATACAGCAACTTGACCAAGTTCGAATGGTTGTGCGATTGATATTTTCAAAGGAGTGGTACTTTGGGCTTCACGAAAGGGAATCTCTGCGTACAATGGCTCACCACGAGATGAATCAATATTGACAGGGTCTAAGGTGAGGGCATGGCTGATAACAGGCGTCAGAATCGTTAGCCCTAAGCCTAATTGAAAAAAAGCTACCCCAAATTTGTGTTGCAATCCCATGATCGTTCCATCTTGCTTATTTTTTACTGTACCACTTTGGACGTGATGTCATTCACATCCTTTAACAACTGTTCAATCTAACAATATCACGTATAAATGTGCGCTTGTAGGCATTAATATGTTGAAAAAAACCGTAGAGCAAATGAATTCACTCTACGGTATAACTTACAATGCTTCGTTGCGTTTAAGCAAGTCGATTTAATCTTTTATTTCAGTTTAAGATTTGTAGTCGATCAAGATCCGAAGCATACGGCGTAATGGCTCAGCTGCTCCCCAAAGGAGTTGATCGCCTACGGTGAATGCACCGAGGTATTCTTTACCCATATTGAGCTTGCGCAAACGTCCGACTGGAATAGAGAGCGTGCCAGTCACTGCGACAGGCGTGAGGTCTGTCATCGAGGCTTCACGTGTATTAGGTACGACTTTCGCCCATTGGTTAGATTGAGCGATCATGTCTTCAATCTCATTCAAAGGCACATCTTGACGAAGTTTGATGGTCAACGCCTGCGAGTGACAACGCATTGCACCGATACGTACACAGTGTCCATCAATCGGAACAATCTGCGTATTACCCAAGATTTTGTTGGTTTCAACTTGACCTTTCCACTCTTCTTTTGATTGACCGCTTTCAAGTTGTTTGTCGATATATGGAATCAATGAGCCTGCGAGTGGCACGCCAAAGTTTTCTTTCGGGAAGCTGTCGCCACGTTGCAGTTCTGCGATTTGACGGTCAATATCCAAGATTGCAGACTTCGGATCATCCAATAAACCTTTGGTATTATTGTACAAATAGCCCATACCAGTGATCAGCTCACGCATATTTTGCGCACCTGCACCTGATGCGGCTTGATAAGTCATTGCAGTCATCCATTCCACCAAATTGTTTTGAAACAATGAACCTAGACCCATCAACATCAAAGATACGGTACAGTTACCACCTGCAAAGGTTTTGACACCATTAGCCAAACCATTTTTAATGACATTGGCATTGACAGGATCAAGTACGATGATCGCTTCATCCGCCATGCGTAGTGTGCTTGCAGCATCAATCCAATAGCCATTCCAACCTTCTTTGCGAAGTTGTGGATAGACCGCAGACGTATAGTCGCCACCTTGACAGGTGAGGATCACGTCCATCTGTTTTAAGCGACTAATATCGTTAGCATCCATCAAAGCAGGGGCTGTCTTTCCACCTAATGTAGGTGCTTCACCACCTGCATTACTGGTCGAAAAATAAAATGGCTCAAAGTGAGCAAAATCATTTTCTTCAACCATACGTTGCATCAGAACAGAACCAACCATTCCACGCCAGCCAACCAAACCTACTTTCATGTCATCTTGCCTCAGGTTTTGTAATTAAAAACAATTAGGGATAAAGGGACTAAAGTGTAGCAAATGCAATAGGTTCTGCACAGCATTTATCATACGAAGTGGTAACAATTCTATAAGCTTGCGGGCAAAAAATGCAATCCAAACTCTGATGATCTATTCAGCTTTTTAAAACCTGATAAATAACAAAAAATTTCTGCATCTACTGCCATCATTGGTTAATATCAGTGCATTAAAGTAAGATTGACCAACAAAACGAATAAAAAGTTTGGGGATTTACAGCATGTTGTTGTTTGTGATTTTGGCAATATTGGTGATTTGGCTGACCATTTCGTCACGGATTCCACGTGATGAATGGTGGTTTCGTATTGCTGATTTTCCACGATTACAAATTTTATTTGTCGGGATTTTAACATTGGCAGGGCTGATTTGGTGGCCTGAAGCGTGGACGATTTGGCGTGAAATTTTACTCATTGCCTTGATGGTCGCAATCGCATATCAGCTGAAAATGATCTTGCCTTATACGTTTATATGGAAAGATCAAGTCAAGTTGGTGCGCCAAGAAGACCTCAATCCTGACAATCAAATCTCCATGATCGTGTCCAATGTACTGACACCAAATCGTCAATATCAAAAACTGATTGATCTAGTCGATGAGTTGCAACCTGATTTGTTACTTACTCTCGAAACCGATCAATCTTGGCAAAATGCCTTGAGTGTCATTGAAAAAGATTATCCCTATCGTGTCGCTGTGCCCTTAGACAACCTCTATGGGATGCACCTGTATAGCAAGCTTGAGCTGAAAGATGCTGAGGTGAAATATTTACTCTGTGATGAGATTCCATCCATTCATGCCTCGGTGATTTTGCGCTCGGGTAATGAGGTCGATTTGTATTGTTTGCACCCACAGCCACCGAGCCCGACCGAAGCTGCGGAGTCTACTTTGCGAGATGCGGAACTACTCATGGTTGGTGATGCAATCAAAGATATAGATCAAAGTTGTATCGTTATGGGTGATCTCAACGATGTGGCTTGGTCGAAGACCACACGATTGTTTCAGCGCATCAGTGGTTTGCTTGACCCACGTGTTGGGCGCAAATTTATCAATACTTTTCATGCGGACTATCCATGCTTCCGATGGTCATTGGATCATGTCTTCCACAGCATTGACTTCGCCTTAGTAAAAATGGAACGACTACCACATATCGGCTCGGATCATTTCCCTGTGTATACCGTACTACAAACTGATCGTATGTATGAGGACATCCATGAGGAGATCGAAGAGGAAGACGGTGATCAAGAGGAAGCAGATGAAAAAATCCAAGAAGGTATTGAAAAATCTCGGACTGAAAACTTAAAAACTGATATTCCAAACGGTCAAGTACAAGCGTCATAAAGGGTGATATGTACTGTTGTAAAAATACTGTAAGAAATGGCTTACAAAAGCTGTTGTGATTTGCGACTTTCGGTGAAAGTGAGTTTTTCTTAAGATAAGTTCATCAGCGCAGGATCGGGCTTGGAAGCCCACACTATGGATAGACTTTAGCTGAATGGAACATCATCATGGAAAAGATGTGGTAAGGAAGACCTAATAAAAACAAAAATCGTCGCACAACCGCATATTGCCCGAATTGAACAGGGAGTTCAATTCGGGTTTATGTTTTTTTTGATGTTGTCATTTCATTATTTTAAGTTGATTTCATCAGTTTCAATAATTTTTATTGAGTATCGTTTGTTAGTTATCATCATTGAATCAATGCTTTGTTGCTTTATTTTTTACTGTATTCTCTCAATGTTCAAATAAAATAGTTAAAAACTAAAAAACTTAGCCCAACACTGTTGAACTAAGCTAGATTGACTGATCGAAGTTGATTGATGCTGTTATTTCAAGAGGATTGCAATATCAATCACACTGCTGTCACCACCAATCATGGATGCCTCTGCGTTTGGAGTGCCATCAACATTCACAGCAGGACGCATTCGAGGTGTAGTGAGGCTTGTATCAGGATTGATATCTACACGATATAGCATTGAACCGCCACTTGTTGATGGTACAGTGGCAAAGGCAAAGCCATTATCACCGCCTGCGATATCAAAGCCATTATCCATGCCAAGTGAATTTGCGATTGTGCCGATAGAGATGAGCGTACCATCATTTGGCGGTAACTGTTGTGCAAGCAAATTGTTAGCTTGATCGATATCAAATAACGCTGTGCCTAAGCCTTCAATCGACGTTTGGAAGCTATTGGTGTAAGCTGCACCTGTAACTACAGCACCTTCGATACCATTTATTTCACCGTCTAAAATAGTTTCACCCGTATCGACATTAATTCTTAAGTTTTGCCCTGTATTGCTAATGACACGTAGGCGGTCAGCGGCAGGGTTGAAGTCAACTACAAATTGCTCGCCTTCCATTTCTTCAAAAGCGCTGTCAGCTGCTGGTGTAAGTGTGCTGACCATGGTGCTGACACCCGTTGCTGGGTCGATGGTGTAGAGATTAGATTGATTAGTCAAACCATATAGCATGCCAGAGTTGTCTGTCATCGTGCGAAGACGGTAATCAATACCAACTAAGCGCTCATCTGTAGCTAATCCTGTGACCATGATTTCAGTGGTTTCACTCGGTGTCATCAATGAGAAGCTGAGCATCTTGTTGTCAGTCGTCAGACCCAATGCCATTGCTGAAGAGTCCTCAGCAGGCTTTAAGGTAATGCCACGAATATTTTTGTCATTATAACTCGATGCCAAATTTGACGAGCTCACCACAGCATCAGCTCCAGTGGCAACATTTGCAAGGTTTAAGGTGTGCATCATATATTGACCAGATGACTTCAATGCAATAAATGCTTCATTGTTGATGCCATTAATGTCAAAGCCAATCGAGCCTGCAATATCGACACCCGTCGCCAATGCGGTAGACATACCTAAAGTCCCTGCATTGGCGTTCTGTAAATAAATGCGGTCGCTATTTTGATCAAGACTATATAGTTTGGTTGAGCCTGTTCCTGCAAAGGCATTGGTATATGCACCAGCGATGACAGATGGATCGCCACCATTCATATTGATCATGCCATCAGTGATGGTTGCACCCGTATCGACATTGATACGCAAATTTTGTCCTGTTTCGGTCATCACTCGAAGTCGATCTGCAACTGGATTGAAATTGACAGTGATCAGATCAGCATCACCCATAATGGACTCAAATGGATCATTACCATCAGTAGTGTCTTTTGGATCTGCTGTCAATGCTGCAACAAAAGTTGCCTCGCCCGTATCAGGGTCGACGGTATAAATATTACCTAACATCCCAACTGCGTAGAGCATGCCATTGCTCGGGCGATAATCGATACCCACCAACTCATCGCCAGATTGCAATCCTGATACGCTTCGGTTGGACACAACTTCATCTGGAGCATTTTTGTTGATTGAACTAATCATGCCATCACTGGTTAGAATGATGGTGTCTCCTGATGTTGAGGAAAAATTATTGTTTGAATCGTCATCATTACAGCCAGCTAAACCGATACTCCCAATGGCACATAATGCTAAAACTAAATTGCGCTTTTTCATACTGTCACTCCTGACATTGCTTTGTTCATTAAAGACTTGTTTATTCAGTTGATTTTATAGCTTCCATTTTTTGACTTGCTTAAACCAGAAACGGTATTGCTGTGATTGACTCTGTAAAAATTGAAAGCACGAAACTACATCGTTGCTTTGTTTTTATAAACGTCATTACTACACCAAAAAACTTGGCGAAAACATAAGAATGCACATCTGATTTATGCAAAAAGATATGATCAAAATAAAAGCGAAGTTTTATTTTTTATTAAACTATCGTTTTGCATTATGAATGTATAGTTGAGCTTAATAGTGCGAGTGTGGTGGGTAGGTATGATCGTTGTAATTCTTCACTTAGACTTCACATGTTGTATGATTAAGGTGCAGTTATCTCTAAAAGAACACTCAGCCTAAATTGGACAGGGAGTTCAATTCGGGTTTATGTTTTTTGGAGTTTCCATTTTTAGAAAAATGAATCTTAAATGACGCTGAATAAGATTTACTCAGCTAGCTTGATATTTTTAAAGCTGTTCTGATCGACCAAATAATCTTCTTAGATCAGCATTTGAGGTGCATTGAATGCGCAGTTTGAACTTTTCGCGATTCAATTAAATCGCACATACCAAATACCTACCTTCATCTTGTTATGGTCAAAGCATCGGTATCATCAATGATGCTGATATCTAGGAAATGGAGATAAAAAGATGGGAACTATGAAGGCTGCTGTTGTGACAGCATTTAATCAACCTTTAGAAATTAAGCAAGTGGAAATCCCTAAAGTCACTACAGGTAAAGTCTTAGTGAAAATGATTGCTACGGGTGTTTGTCATACAGATTTACATGCGATGCACGGTGACTGGCCTGTAAAACCGACCGTACCATTTATACCTGGACACGAAGGCGTGGGTGAAGTGGTGGAAATAGGCGAAGGTATTCACCATCTCAAGGTCGGTGATAAAGTGGGTGTGCCATGGCTGTATTCTGCCTGTGGACATTGCGACCATTGCTATGCAGGTTGGGAAACCTTGTGTAAAGAGCAACAAAACTCAGGTTATTCAGTGAATGGTAGCTTTGCTGAATATTGCCTAGCTGATGGTGAGTATGTTGGCGTGATTCCTGAGGGTGTTGATTTGCTCGAAATTGCGCCAATTTTGTGTGCAGGTGTGACTGTATATAAAGGGTTAAAAATGACAGAGGCTAAGACGGGGGATTGGGTTGCCATCTCTGGTATTGGTGGTTTAGGTCATGTGGCGGTACAGTATGCCAAAACGATGGGTTATAATGTTGTTGCAATTGATGTTGATGATTCGAAACTTGAGCTGGCTCAAAAGCTAGGTGCAGATGTTGGTATCAATGCGCTCAAACAAGATGTCAAAGAAGCGGTGATGGCTGCCACGGGTGATGGTTGTCATGGTGTATTAGTGACTGCAGTTTCGCCAAAAGCCTTTGAGCAAGCAGTACAAATTATCCGCCGTGGCGGTACGATGGTGTTAAATGGCTTGCCACCAGGTAAATTTGATTTGTCGATCTTTGATATGGTACTTGAAGGGATTACTGTACGTGGTTCGATTGTTGGCACACGACTTGATTTAAAAGAAGCATTAGAGATTGCTGCACGTGGAAAGGTCAAAGCACACATTAGTGTCGAACCTTTAGAAAATATCAATGATATCTTTGATCGCATGGAAGCAGGCAAAATTGATGGGCGTATTGTTATTGATATGTCATTGTAGACTGTTAGCGCTATGAATCGGAAATCCCCTTTCAGTTGAATCCAACTGAAGGGGGATTTTAATATGTGACTTCATCTTTTAGTTATTGCAATTCAATCGGTTCATTACCAACTCAACGCACCACCGGTCTGATAGTCCGTCACACGTGTTTCAAAGAAGTTCTTCTCTTTACGCAAGTCCATCATCTCAGACATCCATTGGAATGGATTACTTACACCTTTGAACTGCTCAGGCAAACCCAGTTGTGTCAAACGACGGTTAGAGATAAATTTCAAATATTCTTCCATCATCGCAGCGTTCATACCGAGTACGCCACGTGGCATGGTATCACGAGCATATTCGATCTCAAGCATGGTGCCTTCCAAGATCATTTGGATCACTTCTTGTTGGAAGTCTTTCGTCCAAAGCTGTGGATTTTCGATCTTGATTTGGTTAATCATGTCGATACCGAAGTTCACGTGCATCGACTCATCACGCAAGATATATTGGAACTGCTCAGCCACACCAGTCATCTTGTTACGACGCCCCATACTCAAGATTTGGGTAAAGCCACAGTAGAAGAAGATGCCTTCAAGCACACAGTAGAATGCGATCAAGTTGCGGAGCAATTGTTGATCATCTTCGGTCGTACCTGTTTTAAAGCTTGGATCACCAAGCGATTGGGTGTATTTCAATCCCCAAGCGGCTTTACGTGCCACACTCGGGACTTCACGATACATATTGAAGATTTCGCCTTCGTCCATACTCAACGATTCGATACAGTATTGATACGCATGGGTGTGAATCGCTTCTTCAAAGGCTTGACGCAAGATATATTGGCGACATTCTGGATTGGTGATCAGACGATAGATCGCCAAAACCAAGTTATTCGCAACCAATGAATCTGCAGTAGAGAAGAAACCTAATGAGCGTTTGACAATCACACGTTCGTCATCGGTCAAGCCATTTTCAGACTTCCACAGTGCGATGTCGTGGTTCATGTTGACTTCTTGTGGCATCCAGTGGTTGGCACAACCGTCAAGATATTTTTGCCACGCCCACTCATAGCGAAATGGTACAAGTTGGTTTAGATCGGCACGACAGTTGATCATGCGCTTGTCTTCAACTTCGACACGACCTGCGCCCATTTCCAACTCTTCAAGACCTGGTGCAACGTCCAAATGTTTTAAGGATTCAGATGCTCGAGCCATCGAATCGGTTGGATCAATTGCATTTCCATTTGTTGTTGGTGTAGGGGATTTTGCAGGAGCCACGCTCTGCGCTTGTGGCTGTCCATCAGATACCACTTTCTGTATAGGCGCTTCTTTCGGTGCGACGGGCGCAGATGGGGATGTCGCAGGAGCATGCTTTTGTGCATCATCTTCAAAGTCGTCCCAGCTTAGAATTGACATATTATAATCTCGCTATATTTCAAAATACTTAAAATCGTTTTTTTGTCAGATAGTCAGCGTGTTTTGAATTGAGTAAAACACGCCGAGCCATGATTCATCTTTACGACGATTTATCTATTGATTCGCCTATTACTGACACGCTTCACAGTCAGGATTGTCAATGCTACAAGCTTGTGGTACTGGTGCTGCATTGGTGAAACCATCATCTTGTTGAGCGACTTTTTGTGCTACTACTGGCTCAGGCTCAACTGCTGCTGCCATCGTTGCAGGTTTTACTGCATTGAGTGCACCTGTGTTAATGGTTGATTTCTCTGCAGAAGTCGCACCCAAAGCACGGAGGTAATAAGTGGTTTTCAAGCCACGTAACCAAGCCATTTTATAAGTGATGTCGAGTTTCTTACCGTTCGCACCAGAGATATACAAGTTCAATGATTGCGCTTGGTCGATCCATTTTTGACGACGGCTTGCCGCATCAACGATCCAACGAGGCTCAACTTCAAATGCAGTCGCAAATACGTCTTTCAAGTCTTGTGGAATACGTGCGATCTTCTGTACCGAACCTTCATAGTGTTTCAAGTCGTTGACCATTACCACATCCCAAAGTCCACGATCTTTCAATGCACGAACAAGGTAAGGGTTGATCACGGTGAATTCACCTGACAAGTTTGATTTCACATACAAGTTTTGGAATGTTGGCTCGATAGACTGTGATACACCACAAATATTCGAAATGGTTGCCGTCGGCGCAATCGCCATCACATTCGAGTTACGCATACCGTCTTTTTGTACTTTGGCACGCAAGCTATCCCAATCCAAAGTCGTTGAACGATCGACTTCAAACATGCCTTCAGGGCGAGTTGCTGCGACTTTGTTCAATGAGTCGATAGGCAAAATGCCTTGATCCCATAGCGAACCTTTGAATGTAGAGTATGCACCACGTTCAACAGCGAGATTACTAGAGGTCTGAATGGCGAAGTAGCTAATCGCTTCCATCGAACGATCGGCAAATTCCACCGCTTCATCAGAACCATAAGCAAGATTTAATTCATATAACGCATCTTGGAAGCCCATGATGCCCATACCGACAGGGCGGTGCTTGAGGTTTGAATTGCGTGCTTGTTCAACAGCATAGTAGTTAATGTCTACCACGTTATCGAGCATACGCACCGCAGTTTTTACTGTGCTTTCAAGTTTTGCATGGTCAAGTTGACCGTCAGTGATATGACGTACAAGGTTGATCGAACCTAAGTTACATACAGCGATTTCGTCTTGATCTGTATTGAGGGTAATCTCAGTACACAAGTTCGATGAATGCACCACGCCAACGTGTTGTTGTGGTGAACGTAAGTTACAAACATCTTTGAAGGTGATCCACGGATGACCTGTTTCAAATAGCATCGAAAGCATCTTGCGCCACAAGTCTTGTGCTTTGACTTTCTTGTGCAAGATTTCTTTTTTCGCAGCTAAACCTTCGTAGTGTGCATAACGCTCTGCAAATGCTGTCCCTGTCAAATCGTGAAGATCAGGTGCATCTGATGGGCTAAACAAGGTCCATTCTGCATTTTCTAATACACGTTGCATGAATAGATCAGGCACCCAGTTTGCTGTATTCATATCGTGGGTACGACGACGGTCATCCCCCGTGTTTTTGCGCAGTTCAAGGAATTCTTCAATATCCAAATGCCATGTTTCAAGATAAGCACAGACCGCACCTTTACGCTTACCACCTTGGTTGACTGCAACCGCAGTATCGTTCACGACTTTCAGGAATGGCACGACACCTTGCGACTTACCATTAGTGCCTTTGATGTACGAGTTCAAAGCACGTACTGGAGTCCAGTCATTACCGAGACCACCAGCCCATTTTGACAGCATCGCATTGTCACGGATTGCGCCGTAAATACCGAATAAGTTGTCAGGCACAGTGGTCAAATAACAGCTTGAAAGCTGTGGGCGTAGTGTGCCTGCATTAAACAAGGTCGGCGTAGACGCCATATAATCGAAACTTGACAATAAGTCGTAGAACTCAATGGCACGTGCTTCACGATCTTGTTCTTGGATGGCAAGCCCCATCGCCACACGCATGAAGAATAGTTGTGGTAATTCAAAACGCACACCATCTTTATGAATGAAATAACGATCAAATAAAGTCTGTAGACCTAAATAAGTAAACTGATTGCTACGTTCAGGTTTGATTGCTGCAGCGAGTTGTTTTAAGTCAAATTTAAGCAGTTCAGGATCAAGCAGTTCTAAATGCACACCTTTATTCAAATATGCTTCGAGTGCATCATTTTCATTGGTGTCTGTATCAAGTTCTAAAAAGTTTAGACCGACTTTAACCAATTCATCACGTAGCAGGCGAGCAGTGACATAGGTATAGTTTGGCTCATGCTCGATACGAGTACGTGTTGCCATCATCATGGTGGTGGCAATTTCAGATTCTTTGACGCCGTTATAAAGGTTCTTTACGGTTTCGTCGATGATCGCTTGCGTGTCGATACCTTCAAGATCTTGGCTTGCACGTTCTGCGCTCTTGGCTAGTGCAGTCAAGTCAAGTGGCTTTAACATGCCATCTGCATCAGTAACTTGTAGTGTAGGGTGATGACTTGCATTCTCACCTTGACGTTCAGAATGGCGCTTATCACGATAAATCACATAAGCACGTGCAACTTTTTGCTCGCCTGTGCGCATCAATGCCAATTCAACTTGGTCTTGGATTTCTTCGATATGGATTGTACCGCCAGAAGGTAAGCGACGCTTAAAGGTGTTCATCACCATTTGCGTCAGCTCAGAGATACGGTCGTGGATACGACTCGAATCGTGACTGTGTCCGCCCTCTACTGCGAGAAAGGCTTTGCCAATCGCAACAGAAATCTTTTCGGCATTAAAGTCGGCAACATCACCTGTGCGTTTGATAACACGTAATTCGCCTGGGGTTGTGTCGAGTACGCTCATGACGGCACTGCTCCATGTATTTAGTCGATGGCTTCCATTTTTAAAAGTGCTTTATATCAAAGACCGTTTTCTAAAACGAAACCACTATAAGTTGTGTTGATTTAATCTATGAGACACAAGATACGGTAATTTTTCTTGTGATTCAATCTTGACTTTTCGCATCAGATCCTTTTTTTGATGCAATTGATTTAGTTTCCTACACTTAGCAATAGAAATTATTTTTCCGCTAAAAAGTGTGCATATTTTTGTGCAGAAATAGACTAACAAGAAAGCTTGATTTCTCGTATAGATAACTCTGTGGATAAGTTGTTGATATAAATTTTTACAATTCATTCGTCATAAAATCATCAGGTTGACATGTAAGCGGAGTGTAAATTTCTTTAGCTATTTTTACCTAAGTTTACAATGTAACCATGATAAGCAATACAATTTTATAGAGAGTGTAATTTTTGGTGAAAGGGGGCTTGTTTACATTGTAAACGCGTGTATATTGGGTGCATCAGAAGATGCGTTGTTATTCTAATTTTTTATTTAATTTGAATAAGATGCGTCATTAATTTAGAGGAATGGAAATGTCGCAAGAAGAAAAATTGCCGAAAATTTTAATTGTAGAAGATGATGAACGTCTTGCGAATTTGACGCAAGAATACCTGATTCGCAATGGTTTGGAAGTAGGGGTGGAAACAGATGGTAATCGTGCGATTCGCCGTATTATCAGCGAGCAACCAGATTTGGTGGTACTCGATGTGATGTTGCCGGGTGCGGATGGTTTGACCGTTTGTCGTGAAGTGCGCTCACAGTATCATCATCCAATTTTGATGCTTACAGCACGTACCGAAGATATGGATCAGGTGCTTGGTTTGGAAATGGGTGCGGATGACTATGTGCCAAAACCAGTTCAACCACGTGTTTTGCTTGCACGTATTCGTGCCTTACTTCGTCGTACAGACAACTCTGTAGAGGAAGAAGTATCACAACGTGTTGAGTTTGATGATTTGGTTATTGATAATGGTGGTCGCTCAGTCACGCTTAGCGGTGAGTTGGTTGACTTCACTAGTGCAGAGTATGATTTGTTGTGGTTACTTGCATCGAATGCAGGTCGCATCTTATCTCGTGAAGATATTTTCGAGCGTCTACGTGGTATCGAATATGATGGTCAAGATCGTTCAATCGACGTGCGTATCTCACGCATCCGTCCAAAAATCGGTGATGATCCTGAAAATCCAAAACGTATCAAAACTGTACGTAGTAAAGGTTATCTATTCGTCAAAGAGTCAAATAATGCCTAAGTGCATTATTTGACGATAGTTATTATTTTATAAGTTCAAGAGGCATCCGTGTCATCATTTAAACATAGTGTTTTCCTTCGTATCTATGCTGGACTGGTATGTTTGGTGGCATTGGTTGCAATCTTGGCGTACATCATTGTTCAAGTTATCAATTATCAACGTGCGCAAGATTACCGTGAGCAAATGGCAGACGGTGTGGCGCATGTGATTTCTGAAGTGGTGGCAAGACAGCCGACACCACAAAGTCAAGAAGATTGGCTTGCTGATGTATCTAGAGTGCTCGAACTGCAACTCGATTTTGTACCACGTGACCAGCTCGATTTATCCCGCACAGAACGTCGTCGCCTCAGCGATGGGCGTGCTATTGTGCGTTATGATGCCAGTAAAATTATCGGTGATATTTATACCCAAGTTGATGGTCAGCCAAATGTCTATTTGCATATGAAGGTGGATAAACTTTCAGAAGTGCAAATTAAAATGATCGCAATTTTGGTGTTAGAGGATCTGAGTTATTATCCAGGTGCGGAACAGCAGCGTTTAGAAGAGCTACAGCTTTATTTTGCATATCCGATCGCATTCAAAAAGTTATCTGATATGAATCTAGATATGGATCAAATCAGTCGCTTGCGTACAGATAAGACGCAGACCTTGATGCTGTATCGTGATAGTGCGACGATGCAAGGCACGACAATCTCTGTTATTTCTGCCTATACCAATGTACCTAATCAGGTTTTGGTCTTAGGACCTGTACCAATTTTTAACTGGTTACCTTTTACTGTCTTTGCGGGAATTGTTTTATTTAGCTTATTCTTGTTAATTATGGGTGTGTATTTCCTCATTCTGCCACTCGAGCGAAAAATTGGCAAAGTGCGTCAGGCCTTAAACCGTGTGCGCAAAGGCGATCTTGATACTCGAGTTACTGTTGAGGGTAACGATGAGATGGCGAATCTTGGCTTAAGCTTCAATATGATGACTGAGCACATCCAACGTCTGATCGAAGCACAGCAAGAATTGACTCGTGCAGTATCACATGAACTCAGAACACCAGTTGCCCGAGTACGCTTTGGTATGGAGATGCTGACAGATACTGATGACTATGATGCACGTATCTCACAGATGGAAATGATCGACAAAGACATCGAAGAGTTGAATAAGCTCATTGATGAGATCATGACTTATGCCAAACTTGAGCAAGGGACACCGTCATTGCACTTTGAAAAAGTAGTTTTGAAAAATCTACTTCAACAAGTGATAGATGAAACGGCTGTCATTAAGAAAGATAAAAATATCACCAGTCTACTACCTGCTCAGGATCTAGAGGTGGAAGCGGAGTATCGCTATCTGCATCGTGTCGTACAGAATTTTGTTGGTAATGCACTTCGTTATAGCAATTCAATGGTGCGTGTCAGTGGTGGTATACAAGATCGCTATGCTTTTGTCTGCGTTGAAGATGATGGGCAGGGTATTGATGAAAAAGATCGTGAGAAAGTCTTCGAAGCGTTTGCTCGCTTAGATGATAGTCGGACGCGTGCATCTGGTGGTTATGGGTTGGGCTTGTCGATCGTGAGCCGTATTGCTTATTGGTTTGGTGGGAAGGTTGAGGTTGATCAAAGTCCAGTGCTAGGTGGTGCTCGATTTACCATGACATGGCCAGTCAAGCAAAGTGTAACGAAAACGCCTTTGCATAAATCGGCTAAATAGGACTGTGTGATTTTATTAACGGTATTCACTGTGGTTGAATATTAAGTGTTCATTGCAATTTGAATCTGATCTCTACCCGCTGATTTTGCTTGATACAAAACTTTATCAGCTTGTGAAATCCAATATCGAGTGGGCGAAATGCTTGTTTGTAGGGAATGCTAGATACGCCAATACTAATATTAATTAAAATACTTTGATTAAAAGAAAGGTTTAAAGGGTGTTGTTTTAGTGTACTTTGAATCCGTTCAGCAATCTGTTTAGCTGATTCCAAATCTGTATTTTGTAGCAAGATTGCAAACTCTTCGCCACCCAAGCGCCCGAATAAATCGTGTTATCGCAAAATACTTTGCGTAATCTTAACGAAGTGTTGCAGAGCCTCATCGCCTGCCTGATGTCCAAACTCATCATTAATTCTTTTAAAATAATCAATATCGACCATCATGAGGGTGGTATCACGCTGACTTTTTTGCGCATGTTGAATGGCAGTAGAAGCGGATTGCATAAAATGATGTCGGGATAGGCTTTTGGTTAATGAGTCGTACTGCACATGAAATAAAATTTCTTCAAATAAGTGCTTGCGGTTCGATCTGATTAAACACACCGTCATTGCAGATTTGGCAAGCATGAATAAGCCAATACGCGTTGATGTGCTCGTATATAAGTAGTCGGCTGAATGTACGTCTAAGATACTTAAAGTTGCACTGTAGAAAAGCACTGTACATACCACAAAGTTAATAATCGCTAGGCTAAAAAAACCATACCGTAAGGCTGCCCAAATGAGTGCAGCACAATAGGGAAAGTGAGAGCTCCTGGGCCACCAAAAGTTACAGCAACAAATGTGGCAGTCACGATAGCGATCAAAGGGAGGAAATCATGCCACTGGATCTCAATCACATTAAACCGATGTTGAAAATCTCTAAGCGTATTCCAAGTTGGGAAGCTTAAAATTAATGGAAGAATAAGCACGTGATTTTGAATCTCTGCTGTCCACCACATACAAAATTCTTGGATGAGATGCTGATCAACCATAAAGCCATTTGGCAGATTTGGGACTGTGCTTACCGCAACAAGCGCACTCATCGCCGAGCTGAATGTGACGATAATGAGCATATAGAAGAAAGTTAAACCATGATTGTATTTGCGATAACTAAGTTGGAAGAGTTGAAATAATACGATTGCGGTTAAAACTTCAAACAGATTTGCTAAAGTCAGCGCAAAAGCAAGTAGAAAATAATTGCCAGTAATCAAGTCGGCGAGCATAAAACCAACAAACGTACCAAGCCATGTTTCGATGCCACGTAATTGTGGATAGCGCAGAATTAAGCCAAGTAAAAGTGCATTTGCAGGCCAAAAAGAATAAAGGGCGTGAAAAAATTCCTGCTAAAGCTGCACAAAAAACAACCCCGCTAATAAGCGCAAAAATCCCTACACGAGTTGAAAAGTGCATATTGCGCATTGTGTTAAATAGAGGTTTAAACATCAGTGTGCAAAGTTGTATGGTGGTGAGTTTGTGATTATACTGAAAAAATTGTGAAAGTATCTATTTTTTGAGCAAAATAGACTTTTGTATATTAAGAAGGGGAGATGAATTTGATATTATTATCAAAATGAAAATGCTTCTTATTTATTAATAATCAGGCTGTTAAAATGGATTTTTACTGCGAAAGTATGAGTTTAACGTCTAGAAACATAATTCAAAAATCAGGTACAATAAAAAGGATATTATGTCTGTGTTTGATGAAAGATTTTCTCAAATACAACAAACTTTCTTTATTTTGTAAGGCCTGCTAGGAGTTCACCCCGCATGAGTGCCATTACTCCATATGATTGGGCGATTATTGCTTTTGTGATTGGCGTAACATTTTTATGCGCCTTTATGTTGACTGTCCCGCTACTACTTGGTGGTAAAGCTTGGGGGCGTGCAAAGCAAGAACAGTTCGAGTCTGGTGTTGTTAGCGCTGGTGGCGCACGTATTCGCTTATCAGCCAAATTTTATCTTGTTGCGATTTTCTTTGTTGTCTTTGATCTAGAAGCTCTGTATCTCTATGCTTGGGCGACTTCCGTACGTGAAGTTGGTTGGGTCGGTTTTGCGACGGCTGCGATTTTTATTTTGGTGTTGTTGATCGGTTTGATTTACGAGATGAGCACAGGTGCGCTGAATTGGGCGCCACATGATCGCCGTAAAGCTGCTGGTATTAAACCAAAAATTGGATCACCAAATATGGATATTGCATCCATTACTCGATTTAATTCGATTGAAGAATTGGTACAAGATCCAACAGGAAAAATTCCTGCACAATCTGCGATTAAAACATCAGCACATCAATCAAAAAACGAAATTCAAAATGTAATTAAGGAGTAATGCGGGATGAAATATACCCTAACCCGTGCCAATCCTAATGCGGATCAGTATCCTCTCCAAGAGCGTCAGATCGTAGGTGATCCTCTTGAAGAGGAAGTGAATAAAAATGTCTTCATGACCAAACTTGAAGACGTTTTGCATACAGCAGTGAACTGGGGACGTAAGAACTCCGTTTGGCCATTTAACTTTGGTACATCATGCTGTTATGTGGAATATGCCACCACCTTGACCGGTGTGCATGATATGTCACGTTTTGGTGCCGAGGTAATTCGTGCTTCACCTCGTCAGGCAGATTTGATGATCGTTGCAGGGACGTGCTTTGTCAAAATGGCACCTGTAATCCAGCGTCTTTACGAGCAAATGCTTGAGCCGAAATGGGTGATCTCAATGGGTGCATGTGCCAACTCTGGTGGTATGTACGATATTTACTCAGTCGTGCAGGGTGTCGATAAAATCATTCCTGTCGATGTTTATGTGCCGGGTTGTCCGCCACGCCCTGAAGCTTTAATTCAAGCTTTGATGCTCTTGCAAGATCAAATCCAACTGGAGCGCCGTCCTTTATCTGCGGTGATTGGTGATGATCTGCAACCGATTTATAAACCAAAAATGATGCCTGAACGAGATCGTAAAAATGCCGAGCGTATTGCAGTGAAAAATCTGCGCTCAATGGATGAGATTAAGTAATAGGGCTGATTTGATGATTGATGTACTGCGTTTCGGCGCAGTCAAATCAGTTTAGCGAACCGAATTTTTTTAAAAATAGGAAGCCAAGCCAATGGCTGAAACTGAAACTACTATGCCAGAAGTGGAACACGATTCACGTCCAGCATTTGCAATCGTAGAAGAACTGAAAAACAAATTTGGTGAAAACTTCTATGTGCAAGCGACGTTTGATAATTTTCCAACGGTCTGGGTTGAACGTTCTCGAGTTCTCGATGTATTGATGTTTTTGCGCACAGTGCCACGTCCTTATGTGATGCTGTTTGACCTCTCTGCAATGGATGAGCGTCTGCGAAATCATCGTGATGGGTTACCTGCCTCTGATTTTACTGTGTTTTATCATTTGTTATCTTTGGAGCGTAATACCGACATTCGTATCAAGGTCGCACTCAGCGATGATGATCTTAATATTCCAACCGCAAGCAATATTTGGCCAAATGCCAATTGGTACGAACGTGAAGCCTATGACATGTTCGGGATCAACTTCGAAGGTCACCCGATGCTTCGTCGTATCTTATTGCCGACGTACTGGGAAGGTCATCCACTGCGTAAAGAATATTCTGCACGTGCCACTGAATATACACCGTATATGCAAGATCAAGCTAAGCAGGATTTTGAACAAGAGCATTTGCGTTTTGTGCCTGAAGATTGGGGCTTGAAACGTGGTAACGATGACGAAGACTTCATGTTCTTGAACTTGGGTCCGAACCATCCATCTGCACATGGTGCGTTCCGTGTCATTCTTCAACTCGATGGTGAAGAAGTATTGGATTGTGTACCTGATATTGGCTATCACCACCGTGGCGTGGAAAAGATGGCTGAACGTCAAACATGGCACTCATTTATTCCTTATACCGACCGTGTCGATTATCTCGGCGGTGTGGCGCAAAATATGCCGTACGTGATGGCAGTTGAGCAAATGGCGGGCATTACTGTGCCTGATCGTGCGCAGTGTATCCGTGTCATGCTCTCCGAGTTATTCCGCATCAATAACCACTTGCTCTATATCGGTACGGCGATTCAGGATACAGGTGGTATGACGCCAGTATTCTATATGTTTGCCGATCGTCAAAAGGTTTATGACATTGTTGAGGCAATTACTGGCTTCCGTATGCACCCTGCGTGGTTCCGTATCGGTGGGACAGCGCATGACTTGCCAAATGGCTGGCATACACTGGTCAAAGAACTGCTCGATTGGATGCCGAAGCGTTTGGATGAATATCACAAAGCAGCGTTGAAAAACTCAGTATTCGTTGGACGTACCAAAAATGTAGCGCAGTACGATGCCAAGTCAGCACTCGCTTGGGGTGTGACAGGTACAGGTTTACGTGCCACAGGTATAGACTTTGATGTGCGTAAATATCGTCCATATAGTGGCTATGAGAATTACGACTTTGAAGTACCAGTCGAGTACGAAGGCGATGCTTATGCGCGTGTCATGGTGCATTTCCATGAAATTCGTGAATCGCTAAAAATCATTAAACAGTGTTTGGATAATATGCCATCTGGTGCATACAAAGCCGATCATCCATTGGCGGTACCGCCACCAAAAGACAAAACACTACAAGACATTGAAACCTTGATTAATCACTTCTTGAGTGTGTCTTGGGGTCCTGTGATGCCTGCGGGTGAGTCGTCATTTATGGCGGAAGTGGTGAAAGGGGCGAGTACCTATTATCTCACCTCGGATAAAGCGACAATGAGTTATCGTACACGTATTCGTACGCCGACATTCACGCACTTACAGCAAATTCCTTCGGTAATTAACGGCAGTCTAGTGTCTGACTTAATTATTTATTTGGCGACCATTGATGTGGTTATGGCAGACGTGGATCGCTAGAGGTACAGCATTATGATGATTTTGACAGACAAAAAGCCTCGTGTCAGTGTGGAAGGGATTTTGACTCCTGAAGAAATTCACGACATTGAGCATCACATTGGACATTATCCTGATCCACGTGCGGCGTCACTTGATGCGCTGAAATGCGTTCAACGCCGTAATGGTTGGGTCGATGATGCGCAGCTGCATGCCATCGCACAGCTATTAATGATTAGCGTGGCTGATCTTGAAGGTGTGGCGACATTCTATAACCGTATTTACCGTCAACCTGTCGGTAAGCATGTAATTTTGTTATGTGACTCGATTGCGTGTTTCTTGATGGGTGCAGAAAGTCTTGCAGATGCATTCCAACGTGAGCTTGGCATTCAATACGGTCAGACCACAGCGGATGGACGCTTTACTTTATTGCCGATTTGTTGCTTAGGGAACTGCGATAAAGGGCCAACTTTAATGATTGATGAAGATACCCACGGTTTAGTCGATGTGTCTTCGGTCAAACAGCTCTTGGAGAAGTATCTATGAATACCGAACCAAAACCAATCTATGGCGACGGCAATCCTGAAACTCACCCATTAACATGGCGTTTGAGTAAGCAAGAACATGTGCGTAGTGCGGAAGATTATGAAGCGTTGGAAGGTTATCAAGGGCTGAAAAAAGCCGTATCGATGACGCCAAATGAAGTACTTGAACTCATCAAAGCAGCGACTGTAAAAGGTCGTGGTGGTGCAGGCTTCCCCGCAGGGATCAAATGGTCGCTAATGGCGCCAAATGACAAATCTGGGCCACGGTACTTGATCTGTAATGCCGATGAGATGGAACCGGGTACTTTTAAAGATCGCTTGTTGATGGAAAAATTACCTCATCAATTGATCGAGGGGATGTTGATTGCAGGCTATACGCTCGAAGCAACACACGGTTATATCTTTATCCGTGGTGAATATATCGAAGCGGCGCAATATCTGAATGAAGCACTTGAGCAAATTCGTACCAAAGGCTATCTCGGCGAGAATATTCTCGGCACAGATTGGAGCTTTGATCTACACGTACATACAGGCGCAGGACGTTATATCTGCGGTGAAGAAACGGCATTGATTAACTCACTCGAAGGTCGTCGTGCCAATCCGCGTACCAAACCACCATTCCCGCAAGTTGCAGGGGCATGGGGCCGTCCGACGATTGTCAATAATGTAGAAACCTTTAACAACCTCCCTGCAATCATGCTTCGTGGTGCAGAGTGGTATGTGGGGTTATCTGCAGGTAAATCGAAAGACCCAGGCACTAAGATTTATGGTGCATCAGGCAAGGTGAAATTCCCAGGGCTTTGGGAGCTTCCATTTGGTACTACTGCACGTGAAGTGATCGAGGAGCATGCAGGCGGTATGCGTGATGGCTTAACGCTGAAGGCATGGCTACCGGGCGGTGCATCGACTGACTTTTTGGCAGCAGAACATATTGATCTGCCAATGGATTCAGAAAGCATCATGAAAGCAGGCTCACGTCTAGGCACGTGTTTGCTGATGGTGGTCGATGAGTCGCAGTGTATGGTCTCCGCAGTGCGTAACCTAGAAGAATTCTTTGCACGCGAGTCGTGTGGCTTCTGTACGCCGTGCCGTGATGGCTTGCCTTGGGCTGTAAAAGCATTAAAAGCACTCGAAAATGGTGAAGGAAAAATGGAAGATGTTGAACATCTGACTGAGCTGACCAAAAAATTGTGGATCGGTAAAACCTTCTGTGCCCACGCACCAGGTGCGATGGAACCATTAATGGGTGCGCTGAAATATTTCCGTCATGAGTTTGAGGCAAAAGTGACCAATCGTCCTGTTGCAGAAGCTCAACACGTTGAACAAGTATAAGGAATTCGACGATGGCTACTATACATGTCGATGGAAAACAATATGAGGTCAATGGCTCAGAGAACTTGCTGCAAGCATGTTTGTCTTTGGGGATTGATATTCCTTATTTTTGTTGGCATCCATCCTTAGGTTCGGTCGGCTCTTGTCGCCAGTGTGCAGTGACACAATATGCAAATCCAGAAGACACTCGTGGTCGTTTGGTGATGTCGTGTATGACACCAGCTTCAGACAATACCTATATTTCGATTGAAGACAAAGAGGCAGTGGATTTCCGTGCCTCGATTGTAGAATTGTTGATGACCAACCATCCGCACGACTGTCCAGTCTGTGAAGAGGGTGGACATTGTCACCTACAAGATATGACCGTGATGACTGGTCATGATCGTCGTCGTTATCGCTTTACCAAACGTACCCATCACAATCAAGAGCTCGGCTCGTTCATTGCACATGAAATGAACCGTTGTATCGCTTGTTATCGTTGCGTGCGTTATTACAAAGATTATGCAGGCGGTACAGACTTCGGTGTTTATGCTAATGCATCTCGTGTCTATTTTGGTCGTCCAGAATCAGGGACTTTAGAATCTGAATTCTCAGGCAACTTAACTGAAGTTTGTCCAACAGGTGTATTTACCGATAAAACTCATTCTGAACGCTATAACCGCAAATGGGATATGCAGTACGCACCTAGCGTCTGTCATGGATGTTCAAGTGGCTGTAACATCTCACCAGGTGAACGTTATGGTGAAATTCGCCGTGTGGAAAACCGCTTCAATGGCGATGTCAATCAATACTTCTTGTGTGATAAAGGTCGTTTCGGCACAGGTTATGTCAATCGTGCCGATCGTCCACGTCAGCCACAGCTTCGTGCCAATGATAATGTCAGCACTTTAAGCACTGATGATGCCTTAGACCAAGTGATTGCAACCATTAAAGCGAAAAAAGTTTTGGGTATTGGTTCACCACGTGCAAGTTTGGAGTCAAATTTTGCGTTGCGTGAATTGGTGGGTAAAGAAAATTACTCAACTGGTATGAGCCAAAAAACGCAAAGTTTAGTAGAGCTTGCTGCTGATATTATGCAAACACAGGGCATTTATAACCCAAGTATGCGTGAGATCGAAAGCTATGATGCGGTACTGATTTTGGGTGAAGACTTAACCCAAACTGCACCTCGCATGGCATTGTCTGTACGTCAGTCGGCAAAAAATAAAGCCAAACAAATGGCAGCAGAGCGCAAAACGCAAGATTGGCTTGCAGAGCCAGTGCAACGTATTGCACAGCATGCCAAGTCACCAGTGTATATCTTGGCGGCAACACAAACGCGTCTTTCTGATATTGCAGCGGCCGAAGTGGTTGCCTCACCAAATGATATTGCACGTTTAGGTTTTGCGGTGGCAGCAGCGCTACAAGATCAGCCGATCACAGGATTGGATGATGATGCCAAAGCATTCGCTGAAACCATGGCGAACAGCTTAAAAACAGCGAAAAAACCACTCATTATTTCAGGCACGAGCCTACAAGATCCTGCAATCATGGAAGCGGCGGCAAGTGTGGCGCAGGCCTTGGGTGAAAAAGCAGGTTTAAGTTTGACTGTTCCTGAAGTCAACTCAATGGGCTTGGCGCTATTTGGCGGTCAGAGCTTAGAGCAAGCCTTGGCACAAGATTATGATGCCTTGATCATTGTTGAAAATGATTTGTTCCGTCAATTGCCTGAAGCGCAAGTCAAAGCTGCACTGAATAAAGCAGACAGCGTGATCGTACTCGATCATAGCGAAACTGCAACGGTGAAAGCGGCGGATTATGTCTTGTCGGCGGCGAGCTTTGCTGAGGCAGATGGCACAGTGGTTAGCCAAGAAGGGCGTGCACAGCGTTTCTATCAAGTTTATGATCCAAGCTACTACAAGCCTGAATATGTAATTAAGGAATCTTGGCGTTGGTTACATGCCATCGAAACAGGTTTGAAATCAAAAGACATTTCATGGACTGTACTCGATCATGTGGTTGAAAGTGTGGTGAAAAATGTACCGCAACTTGAAGCGATCGCTGATGTTGCACCGAATGCCGACTACCGTATTCATGGTTTGAAAATTGCCCGTGAACCACGTCGCTATTCTGGTCGTACCGCAATGATTGCACCACTGAATGTACATGAGCCAAAGCAACCTGTAGATACCGATTCTGCCTTGACCTTCTCAATGGAAGGTTATGTGGGACCACAAAAGGCATCATCATTGATTCCATTTGCGTGGGCGCCAGGTTGGAACTCGCCACAATCTTGGAACAAATACCAAGATCAAGTCGGTGGTCATCTCAAAGGCGGTGATTCAGGCATTCGTTTGTTCGATCGTTTGGCAAAACGTCCTGCACGAAGCTATGTTGCACCAAATGCTGTTGTTGCCAATCCTGATGCGTTCCGTCTTGTGCCGATGCATCACATTTTCGCCTCGGGCGAATTCACCGTGAAAACGCCTGCAATGCAATCACGCATTCCAGAAGCCATGTTTGCGGTGGGTGAGCACGATGCTGCTCGGATGAATCTACAAGATGGACAACGTATTACCGTGAAAGCAGGTGATAGCATTGTCAATTTACCGATTCAAGTGATTGAATATTTGCCAACAGGTTATATCGGTTATCCAGTTGGACTTGCGCCAACCATTTCTTTGGCAGAACCAGTTGCGGTGTCTGTTGAAGCGCAAGCGGTAGGAGTGTAAATCATGAATGAATCTTTACGCGTTCTACCAAGTTGGGCAGTCGGCTATGAAACAGCTTTCTTGGTGATTCAAGCGATTGTCATCATGCTTGTGGTGGTACTCATGGCAGCGTTGATGTCATTTATCGAGCGTCGTCTGCTCGGTTTATGGCAAGACCGTTACGGTCCAAACCGTGTTGGTCCTTTTGGCATGTTCCAAATCGTTGCCGACATGCTCAAAATCATGTTCAAAGAAGACTGGACACCAAAGTTCGTTGATAAATTGACCTTTCGTCTTGCGCCTGCTGTGGCGATGGCGACTGCTGTTTTATCCTTTATGGTGATTCCTGTGAGCCCATCGCTCGGTGTGGCGGATATGAATATCGGGCTATTGTTCTTTATGGCGATGGCTGGGATTGCAGTCTATGCGGTATTGTTCGGTGGTTGGTCTTCGAATAACAAATATGCATTGCTCGGTGGTCTACGTTCTGCGGCACAAACCATTTCTTATGAAGTGTTTTTGGGTATTTCATTGATGGGTGTGGTGGCGATTGCGGGTTCATTTAACTTGCGTGAAATCGTCGAAGCACAGCGTGATGTCTGGTTCATCATTCCTCAATTCTTAGGTTTTTTGATCTTCGTGGTTGCGGGTGTGGCGGTAACGCATCGTCATCCATTTGACCAACCTGAAGCTGAACAAGAATTAGCAGAAGGTTATCACGTCGAATATGGTGGGATGAAATGGGGGATGTTCTTCGTTGCTGAATACGTCAACATTATTCTTATTTCAGCATTGATCGTGACGCTATTTTTTGGTGGATGGCTTGCGCCGTTTAATCTTGAGATTCCATTTGTGCCACCTGTATTCTGGTTCATTATCAAAACCTTATTCTTTATGATGATGTTTATCTTGGCGCGCGGTTCGTTGATTCGTCCACGTTATGATCAAGTGATGAATTTTGGTTGGAAAGTCTGTTTACCGCTTGCGCTAGTGAACTTATTAGTCACTGGTGCTGTGATTTTATGGTAACTAAGGAGGCAGGGAAAAATGATTAATATGTTAGCTTCCTTAGGGAAAGTCGTCGTCGGTGCAGGAACGATTATTCGTTCATTGTTTATGGTGTTTAGCCATGCCACACGTCCACGTGACACGATTCTTTATCCAGAAGTCAAAGGCGAGGACATTGTACCGCCACGCTATCGTGGTCGTATTGTGCTGACTCGTGATCCTGACGGTGAAGAGCGTTGTGTGGCATGTAACTTATGTGCGGTGGCTTGCCCAGTCGGTTGTATTTCACTACAAAAAGCAGAGAAAGAAGATGGACGTTGGTATCCTGAATTTTTCCGCATCAACTTTTCACGTTGTATTTTCTGTGGGATGTGTGAAGAAGCCTGTCCGACCACTGCGATTCAGTTAACACCAGACTTTGAGCTTGGTGAATATGTACGTCAAGATTTGGTTTACGAAAAAGAAAATCTACTGATCTCTGGGCCAGGTAAATATCCTGATTATAACTTCTACCGTGTAACAGGTATGGCAGTGACAGGTAAAGAAAAAGGACAAGCGCAACGTGAGAGTGCGCCAATCGATGTACGGAGTTTATTACCATGATGTGGCCATTTTATTTGATGGCGTTGGTAGCCATTATTTCGACCATTCGAGTAATTACCAACTCGAATCCTGTCCATGCTTTACTGAGCTTGATTGTGTCTTTACTTGCGGTGGCAGGGATTTTCTTTATCGTCGGTGCGCCATTTGCTGGTGCATTGGAAATCATCGTCTATGCAGGGGCAATCATGGTGTTGTTCGTGTTCGTGGTGATGATGCTTAATCTCGGTGCGCATACAGTTTTTCAAGAAAAATCATGGTTGACTTCAGAAACGTGGGCTTGGCCTGCGGCGATGAGCTTTATCATGGGTATTGTACTTATTTGGATGATTTGTAACGGTAATACTGAAAATCTCCCGTTAATGGGTCAAGAAGTGATTGGTCCTAAAGCGGTTGGTACGGCTTTATTTACCCAATATTTACTCTTGGTAGAAGTCGCAGCGATGTTGTTACTTGCAGCATTAGTTGCAGCGTATCATCTTGGGAAGCGTGTACCAGTTGATGAAGATCAGAAGGAGCAAGGTTAATGGGTCATATTCCTATCGAACACGGACTAATCCTTGCGACCATTTTGTTTGCATTGGGCTTTTGTGGGGTCATGGTTCGTCGCAATTTATTATTCATTCTGATGAGTCTTGAAGTGATGATGAATGCCGCAGCTTTGGCATTTGTCTTGGCAGGAAGTGTTTGGGCACAGCCTGATGGTCAGATCATGTTTATTTTGATTCTGACTTTGGCAGCAGCCGAGGCATGTATCGGACTTGCGATCGTTCTTCAGTTTTATCACCGCTTCCATCACTTGGATGTGGATGCAGCTAGTGAGATGCGCGGATGAGTTATTTATATTTAACAATTCTATTTCCGCTGATTGGTTTTATCTTATTGGCGGCAGGTCGAGATAAGCTTTCTGAAAATGTGGCAGCACTGATCGGTGTTGGTTCAGTTGGTTTATCAGCGTTGGTGGCATTGTTTGCAGGAATCGAATTCGTTCAAGCAGACGGTACCGCCTACAATCAATACTTATGGACATGGTTTAATGTCGGTGATTTTTCAGCGACCTTTGGCTTGCACTTGGACGGCTTATCACTGTTGATGATTGGCATGATTACGGGTGTCGGTTTCCTGATTCACATCTTTGCCTCATGGTATATGCGTGGTGAAGATGGCTATGCACGCTTCTTCTCTTACTTCAACTTGTTCGTAGCGAGCATGTTGGTGTTGGTACTCGGTGATAACTTAGCGTTGCTATTCTTGGGTTGGGAAGGTGTCGGTCTGTGTTCATACCTGTTGATTGGTTTTTATTATTCAAATCCTGCCAATGGCTGGGCGGCGATCAAAGCATTTACCGTAACACGTGTTGGTGATGTGTTTTTATTGATTGCGTTGTTCTTGCTTTATCAACAGTTTGGCACATTAGATACGGTGTATATCGTTGAAAATGCTAAAACCATGTTGACCGATAGCAATATTGCATTTTGGACAGCGTTGATGTTGTTCTTAGGTGCAGCAGGTAAATCGGCACAGATTCCACTACAAACATGGCTTGCTGATGCGATGGCAGGTCCTACACCAGTATCTGCATTGATCCATGCGGCAACGATGGTAACAGCAGGGGTGTATTTGACTTGCCGTACTTATACTGTGTTCCAAATGGCACCTGAGATTTTACAATTTATCTCGATTGTCGGTGCGGTGACTTTATTAGTTGCAGGTTTTGCGGCATTGGTACAAACCGATATCAAACGTATTCTTGCCTACTCAACTATGAGTCAGCTCGGTTATATGTTTATGGCAGTGGGCGCAGAAGCTTATCAAGCAGGTCTGTTCCATATGCTTACCCACGCATTCTTTAAAGCATTATTGTTCTTGTCTTCTGGTGCGGTGATTCTAGCCTATCATCATGAGCAAAACATTTTCAAAATGGGTGGCTTGTTTAAGCGTAATAAATTCTTATTTGCTTGCTTTGCCATCGGTGGTGGTGCATTGGCTGCATTACCATTTATTACGGTCGGCTTCTTCTCTAAAGATGCGATTCTTTGGCAAGTTTGGGCGCATGGTCATACTACGGGTATCGAAACTTACGGCACATTATTCTGGGTTGGTGTTGCAGGTGCATTCTTGACCTCGATTTATACCTTCCGTTTGATTTGGGTGGTGTTCTTCGGTGAAGAGAAAACCCATTATCACGAGATTAAAGGCGTGAGCTATTGGCTACCACTGGCAATCTTAGCAGTACTTTCAACTGCGGTGGGTGCGCTATTACAAACGCCAGTGTTAAATATTTTGACTGAAGCAAATATTCCTGCATTTACCATGACGGCTGATCTTGAGCATTATAAGCACACGATAGAATTGTATGCAGTCGGAATTGCACTGACCGGTTTAGTACTTGGTATTATCCTGTTTGCTTTCGCTTATGGTTCAGTCAAAAAACTGGCAAATACTTCGTTTGGTGCAGGTGTTGCGCACATTTGGCGTAGTGCCTTTGGATTTGATGCCTTGTATGACTTAGTGTTTGTGAAACCATATTTATTGCTTGCACGTATTCTTGGTCGTGATCCTGTCGATGGATTGTGGTTGATGATTCCTGCGGTGGTCAAAGGTGGTCATAAATTTACCAGTTGGCGACAAACAGGGTCTTTACGTGAATATGCGTCAAGTATTGCTTTAGGTGTTGTTGTGTTAGTGATCATCCTAATCGTCAAGCAGGTGGGGTTATAAGATGGAAAACAATTGGATTCTTCCTGCGCTGATATTAGTTCCTTTTATTGCGGGTTTTATTTGTTGGATCATTGCTAAAGCGGGTGCCAATGTCACACGTTGGATCGCATTGATCGGTATGACGATTACTTTAGTCCTATCGCTGATGTTATGGCAACAAGGTAATTTTCAGTTTGAGCCACAAGGTGCAACACCTGATTGGGCTGCTGAGTTTATGGTGCAATGGATTCCAACTTTTGGAATTAGCATTCACTTGGCAGCTGATGGATTGTCGATGCTGATGGTGGCATTGACGGCATTACTGGGAATTCTCGCAGTAGGCTGTTCGTGGTCTGAGATTCAAAAGAACGAAGGTTTCTTCTTCCTAAACTTATTATGGAGTTTAGGCGGTGTCATCGGTGTATTCCTAGCTATTGATATGTTCCTGTTTTTCTTCTTCTGGGAGATGATGTTGGTGCCGATCTACTTCTTGATCGCACTTTGGGGACACAAAGGCTCGAACGGTCGTTCACGTGTTTATGCTGCCACCAAGTTCTTTATCTACACGCAAGTGTCAGGTCTGATCATGTTGGTGGGTATCTTGGCTTTGGTATTGGTTAACTATACCCAACAATTGCAAGTCAGCCCTGAAACAGCGCGCATTACCTTTAACTATATGGAGTTGCTCGGTACGCAGATTCCACATGGTTTGGATTATGCCTTGATGCTGTGTTTCTTCATTGGTTTTGCAGTAAAGCTACCTGTATTCCCATTTCATGGTTGGTTGCCTGATGCACATGCGCAAGCACCAACAGCAGGTTCTGTAGACTTAGCAGGGATTTTAATCAAAACAGCAGCTTATGGTTTGCTCCGTTTTGTGATTCCATTCTTCCCTGAAGCTTCAGCAGAATTTGCCAATATCGCCATTATTTTAGGTTTATTCGGTGTGTTCTACGGCGCAGTATTGGCGTATCAACAAACTGATATGAAGCGTCTTTTGGCATACACATCTATTTCACATATGGGCTTTATTCTCCTTGCAATCTACGCAGGAAATATCGTGAGCTTCCAAGGTGTGATGATCATGATGTTGGCACATGGCTTGTCATCTGCAGCATTGTTCATCATGTGTGGTCAGGTGTACGAGCGTATGCACACTCGTGATATGCGTTTGATGGGTGGTATGCGTGGTCAGTTCCGCTATTTACCATTTTTCTTGATGTTCTTCGTTGCGGCATTGGTGGGTGTACCAGGACTCGGTAACTTTATCGGTGAGTTTTTGATCTTGATGGGCTCATTTGATCGTTACCCTGTGTTTACGATCCTTGCTGCTTCAAGTTTGGTCTTAGCAGGTTTGTACGGTTTGATCTTAATTCATCGTTCTCTATTCGGTGAGCCAAATCCTGAACAAGTCTCACATTATGAAAATCCACTAAAAGATTTATCTGCACGTGAAATCAGTATTTTGATGGTTTGTGTGGTCGGTCTAGTGTGGCTTGGGATGTATCCGCAAACGATCTTGGATGTGTCGAACTCTAGCCTTGAATGGATCGTCAATAGTTATCTACCTCAAGTAAATTCGGTGGTTGAACCGATGACACAGATTCAGCCGATGGAGGTGCAATAACATGAACTTCACATTACAAATTTCGGAGCTCATGCCACTCGCACCTGTATTGATCGTTGCTGTAACAGCGATTATTGCCATGCTTTTGGTGGCGTTGAAACGCAATCATACTTTGGTTGCCACAGTGAGTGTGATCGGTCTAAACCTTGCGGTTGCTTATATTATTTGGCAATTTTGGCAGGGTGTTCAGCCAAGCAATGTGATGGGCTTATTTACAGTTGATCCATTTGCACTGATCTACATGATCATGATTTTGATCGCTGCATTGGCATGTTGTACCTTGTCACATGCGTATATCGACAGCTTTAAAGACAGCAAAGAAGAGCTTTATATTCTTTTGCTCAGTTCGGTCGCTGGTGCGATGTTGATGGTAACGAGTACCCATTATGCATCGTTCTTCATCAGCTTAGAAATGATGTCGATCCCTGTCTATGGCATGTTGGCTTATACTTATCAGCGTTCACAGTCTTTAGAATCAGGTGTGAAATATCTGGTCTTGTCTGCAACGGCTTCTGCGATGATGTTGATGGGCTTTGCTTATCTCTATGCGTATACAGGTGAGATGTCATTCACTGCATCGGCAATGAAAGTCGTGCAAGTCATCAATGAGCCACTGGTGGTAGTTGGTCTTGGACTGATTGTCTTTGGTTCTGCATTTAAGCTATCACTTGCGCCATTTCATAAATGGACTTCTGATGTCTATCAAGGTGCGCCAACGCCAATGGCAACTTTCCTTGCCACTGTGGCAAAAGTCGCAATGCTTGGTTTAGTGCTTCGCTATTTCTTGACCTCAGGGACTTTGGTACTTGATGGTATGATGACTGTGTTGACAGTGATTGCTGTACTTTCAATCCTTGCAGGTAACTTGCTTGCAGTGACGCAAGTCAATATCAAACGTATCTTGGCGTATTCATCAATTGCTCATTTTGGTTATATCTTGATTGCATTGGTGAGTACTGATGTATCAAGTGTCAGCACGATTACCGTCTATATTGCGGTGTATGTGTTGACGACGATTGGTGCATTTGGTGCAGTATCGCTGATGTCGAGCCCATACAATAATTTGGATGAAGCGGAAAGCTTGGCGGACTATCGTGGTCTGTTTTGGCGTCGTCCAGTATTGACGGCGACGTTGACGGTGATGATGTTGTCTTTGGCAGGTATTCCACTTACCGCAGGCTTTATCGCAAAATTCGTTGTGATCTTGGCGGCTGTGGCGGCAACCAACTGGTTCTTAGCAGCGATGATCATCATTGGTAGTGGTATTGGTTTGTACTACTATCTGCGTGTCATGGTGGTGATGTATATGACGGCACCGTCTAAACCACGTATTGATGCACAAGGGCATTGGGGACAAACAGCAGGGGGTATCATGGTACTTGGTGCTGCATTACTGGTATTATTATTTGGTATTTATCCTGAGCCTGTATTAAAATTTGCAGAAATGGCAAAAATCGCAGTTGTTGAATAAACTGATAAATGATGTAAAAAAAACCACAAATTTCGATTTGTGGTTTTTTTATGGGATTGAAATAAGGTATATAACTTAAAAGTTATTAAATAGGTGAAGTATTATTTAATAAAATAAAATATATATTTCAATATCCTCTAAACAGGGGATATGACGATTTCCACTCCTGCATAATAATAAATTTTGAAGCAAGAAATTGCTTTATTAAATGACAATTTTGAAGGGGAAGTAAAATGGCTAAGTTATTTAAAAATAAAGGATTTGTGTTGTCAGCTGTACTGAGTTCTATGTTACTAATTACAGGGTGTGGTGGCGATGATAATGATTCGTCTAATCCATCTGGTGAAGAGCAAAAGCAAAAAGAGACACTTTCAGGTACTGCTGCAACAGGAGCAGCATTAGCTGATGCGAGTATTGAAGTCGTGAATAAAAATGGTCAGACTGCAACAACAACGACTGATCAAAATGGTAAATTCACCATCCAAATTGATACAGGCGCACCATATATGATCAAAGCATCAAAAGGTGAAACAGTACTGTATTCGTATGCGGCAGGTGCAGGCTATGTCAATGTAACTCAGCTTACAACTCAGTCTATACTGGCTGCCAATAAAGCAGCAGAAGATCGTGATTTTGACTCGTTGGCAGATGTTTATGCGAATTGGAAACAGATTGCCGCAGAAACAACGATTGATGAATTTAATGAGATCCTTGAGGAAGCATCAAAAGAAGCGATTGCCAATCTTAAAACAGTCTTTGAAGCAAATGGCTTTAATAGTACAACGGGTTATCCAGACTTATTTGAATATGAGTTTGATGCGAACTCAACTGGTTTCGATGCAATTTTGGATAGCGTGGTCATTACTGGATTGAATTCGGCTTGTAGTGGCGTTGGTTCAACATATACTTGTAATGTGAACTATAGTGTGAATGGTACAAGTTACAACTGGAATTATGACATCAGTACAGATGGTATTAATATTATTATCGATACAGGAAATAATCCAAACCTTCCAAGTGGTGATTACAACCTTAAAGTAACGACATCCGTGATGGGTAGTAGCACATCAGTTACCATCAATAATATTCCAAAACCTGCGAATAAGTCTGAATTTTGTGGATCAGATGAAATGAATGCCCAATTACCAGATGGTTCTGTGAAAATCAATTCTTGTTCATTTGATGGTACAGTGGGCAATATTGATGCAACAGTGAACGCAAATGGCCTTTCATTATCGTATAGTGTGAAATACGAATATACAGCTGCTTAATGTTACTGCTTCTTTGTCAAAAAAGTTTGCTTAAGGGCAGACTTTTTTGTCTTAAGTGACTCTATCTGAAATTTAGAAGAATGAAATTTTAGAGGAGAGTAAGGACTAATAGTCGATCGGATGAAGCAGTTGTGCTGATCTTGGGAGAGTCTTCATGAATATAAAGCCAACTGAACAAGATAACAGTGAAACTTTTTATAAAACTTTAGTAGAATCAACTAAGGCTTTGCCTTGGCAAGTTGACTGGCAAACCATGACTTTTAGTTATGTTGGACCTCAGATTAAAGAAATGTTTGGTTGGAATGTGGAAGACTGGGCGGGCATTAGCGATTGGGCGGAATGTATTCATCCTGATGAAAGAGATAGGGTGGTTGAAAATTGTTTAGAGCAGTCCATGAAAGGGGTAGCTCATGAAGCTGACTATCGAATCTTGGTTAGAGGTGGCGACTATATATGGATACGAGATGTAGTGCATGTGATTTGTAATGAAAAAAATGAACCTATATCTTTAGTTGGGCTAATGTTTGATATTCATGCCCAAAAAAGTGCTGAAGAAGAGTTAATATTATTAAAGCAAGAACTTGAAGTTTTGTCTTATCAAGATTGTTTAACAGGTGTGGCGAATCGCCGATTTTATGATGCTTTTTTAGTCAGAGAGTGGGAGTTGGCGAAAAGGAATTGCTCAGCGATTTCAATGATTATGCTCGATATTGATTTTTTTAAACAATACAATGACTGTTATGGTCATCATGCTGGAGATATTGCTCTACAGGTCATTGCTAATACACTGAAATCATGGGTTCGTGATACAGATTTAGTTGCTAGGATAGGCGGGGAAGAGTTCGTTATTATTATCTTAGGAAGCACTGAGCGAAAAACATTTGAAGTCGCTGAGCGTATTCGCATACAAATTGAAAAGACACCTATTATGCAAAATGGTGGGAAATCATTTTTAACCGCCAGTTTTGGTATGGGTGTAATTTTTCCATATATATCTGAAGATTCTGTAGAAGTTTTTCAACAAAAAGTTGATCGACAATTATACTGTGCAAAGCAAGATGGTCGTAATCAAGTAAAAATGTCAATGTTGACCATGTGAAAATGATCGATCAAGAATTGGTGCTGCAATATTTCCTAGTTTCAGCGTTGAATTCCAAACAGGTTTATGTTCTGCTTTAGGACAAAAGTATAATCTGTATATTTCTAAGCATATTTATCATTTAATCAACAATCATTTTGGCATGGCACCTGAGAAATGCTATTTCGGAACGGTGTTATGAGGTAATCTGTGGCACACAAGAGATCAGAAAATTGCTATCATAAGCACTGTTTGATCGTAGTCCATTTAAGGTAGGCATTCGTGCACATTCAAGAAATCCGTCACCCACTTATTCGTCACAAATTGGGTTTGTTGCGTCGTTCTGACATTAGCACCAAAAACTTTCGTGAGCTTGCGCAGGAAGTTACCATGCTGCTGACCTATGAGGCGACTAAAGACTTACCTGTGGAGGACTTTGAGATTGATGGCTGGGCAGGAAAAGTCACGACGCAACGTATGGTCGGTAAGAAAATTACTATTGTCCCGATTTTACGTGCGGGTATTGGTATGCTTGAGGGTGTATTAAACTTGATCCCAAGTGCCAAAGTGAGTGTGCTTGGTCTTGAGCGTGATGAGGAAACATTAGAAGCACGAACGTATTATAAAAAACTTGTACCTGATGTATGCAATCGTATTGCCATGATTATTGACCCGATGTTAGCAACAGGAAGTTCATTGGTTGCGGCGATTGATGTACTCAAGCAAAGTGGTAGTAAAGATATTCGAGTGATGGTCTTGGTGGCAGCGCCAGAAGGCATCAAACGTGTACAAGATGCGCATCCTGATGTTCGAATTTACACAGCCTCGATTGATGATGGGCTGAATGAACAAGGCTATATCATTCCAGGTCTTGGTGATGCAGGGGATAAGATCTTTGGTTCGGTGCAGAAAGGATAACGATTCGGTGATTTTATAAACTGATTAAAAGTTAGAATCTTATATCAACTTAGAACTATTTCCGCTTCACCATGTTTTTGATGCATGGTGAAGCGCTTTTGAGAACGACATGATTCAATCAGGGAAAATTAAAAATTATCATCAAGCGCGTGGCTTTGGTTTTATTCAAAATGATCAAGGTCAAGACATCTTTTTTCACATCAAAGATTTTCCAAAAGGCGTTCTACCGCAAGTCGGTGAGCGACTGACCTTTGCTATTACTCAGGATAAAAAGTCCAATAAAAACAAAGCAGTGAATATCACTCGGTTGGATTATCCTGATGTACAGCAAGCGTCAGACATGCACCAGCCTGAAAGAATCAATTCTAGACCTCGACAAAGAGCACCTCGAGGAGAACCAACTACCTCACTTTTTACTTGGTTGCTTTCAATAATAGTCGTGATAAGTGGTGGACTATTTGCTTATAACTTTGTGCAAAAATCATTACATCGTCATGACCTAGCAAACCAATCGGTGAATGAAGAAACATTAGCGATTGCCAATATTCAGGCGGATAGCAATCCGCACGGCTTTAAATGCGATGGTCGTGTGCATTGTTCAGAGATGACTTCAAAAGCAGAAGCGAATTGGTTTGTTGCAAATTGTCCCGGCACAAAAATGGATGGCGATGGTGACGGTGATGCCTGTGAACGTGATAGTCGCTGGTAATTTAAGCGGTTTCTAAAATTTGTCAAAGAGACATTAAGCCTTTTTTTTTGCTTGGTTTTCACAAAACTGCATTAAAGCTTTTAAGCCCGGTCCTTGATATTTCTGGCGGTGTACGAGCATAAATAGCGGACGAGTCAATTCCCAAAATGGCGTGTCTAAAATCACCAATTGACCTTTATCTTGGAAAGGTTGAATCGCCAATTTGGATACACATCCCACACCCATACCACCTGCGACGATTTTTAAAATCGCTTCGTTATGTCCAAGTGTCAGGCGAATATTGGCGTTAGGTAAATCTTGCAAAATCGCATGATCAAATACTTCACGAGTACCAGAGCCTTCTTCACGTAGAATCCACTCCACCGCATCGAAATCTTTGATGGTCAAAGCTCGATCGAGTTGTGCAAGTGGGTGGCTAGGCGCACAGCACACCGCAAGTTCGTCATCTTGCCAGTGAATACATTGCAGTTGTGGCAAATGACATGAACCTTCGATGAGTGCTAAATCAAGTTGAAATTGGCTCACGGCTTCGATGATCTGACGGGTATTGCCGACTTGCAGTTGTAGATGTGCATTTGGCTGTTGTAATAAAAAGTTTGCCATCAAATCAGGCACGAGATAATCACTAATGGTTAAGGTCGCACCAAGACGTAAATCAATACCTTGTAGCTCACCTTTTGCCGCTTGTTCAAAGGCTTCACAGCGACCCAAAATTTCTAAAGCTTGTGGTAAGAGGTAACGCCCAAGATCGTTAAGTTGTAGGCGTTTTCCCTGACGATCAAACAGTGGTGAGCCGAGTCCATCTTCCAAATCTGATAATGCCATACTCGCCGCACTTTGTGTCAAACGTACTGCTTCACTGGCTTTGGTGACCGTACCTTCTTGTGCTACAGCTACAAAGACTGCAAGCTGACGAAGTGTCATGCGCATAATCAGATCCTTTCAGGAAAATAGTTCGCATAAATCGTAAAAACAAACTATATGGTCAAACAGGTGAGAACTTCAATCAGTCATGCTAACATGATCGCTCGATAAATAGTATGTCTTGAACCTTGCATGTCCGAAGATAAATTCACTTTAGAAACCGTACTTTCCGTCAAAAGATGGGCAAGTAATCTATTTAGTTTTACCATGACACGACCTGCGCATTTCCGCTTCACAGCAGGGCAGTTTGCTCGGATAGGCATTGATGTCGATGGTGAAATGGTGGTGCGGGCATACTCAGTGGTGTCTTCGCCTTTTGAGGAAACATTAGAGTTCTTTTCGATCGTTGTCCGAGATGGCGCATTTACCTCTCGACTGCAACATTTAAAAGAAGGCGACCAAATTTATTTGGAAAAAACTCCGTATGGATTTTTGACCTTGGCACGTTATCAAGAGCCGTTGCCACAAGACTTGTGGTTACTCGCCACAGGGACAGGGCTTGCGCCATTTATTTCTATGCTCCAAGATTTTGATACATGGAAGAATTATCAACACATCGTATTAGCATATAGTGTCAGAACACCTGAAGAACTTGCTTATGTTGATCAGATTAGCGAGATTCAAAGCATGTTTGCCGAAGAAGGTGCGAGTTTTACCTTCTTGCCAATTGTGACACGTGATCCGCTTGCAAAGTTGAATCAGCGTTTACCCAAATTGATTTTGTCAGGTGAGCTTGAACAAGTTGCGAATTTAAAATTTCATGCCGATCGTAGCCACGTCATGCTTTGTGGTAATCCGCAGATGGTTGAAGATACCAAAGAGGCTTTGAAGTCGATCGGTTTGGTGATGAATCGTCGTGGTGTGGGAAATATTGCGGTGGAAAATTATTGGTAGATTCAAACCATATGATGTAATTTTGAGCTCAATGCACAAACATATCTAAAGATTGACGGATTTCACGCACTGCATCATGGACATCTGTTGAGAGCAAGATTGGGTCAAAAATACTGGCATAATGTTCAAATTGTTCAGCTGTCACAACCAAACGGATTGGGCAATCTTCTTCTTGTAGGCGCCAAGCCAAGAGCATAAACTCCTGATCAACCTCAGGAATAAATGACTGCAAATCAATCACCAAAGCATTAATACAATCAGGGAAAGGCATTACAGAGAATTCTTCGACACGGCGACGGCAATATTCAATGTCATTCCACGACAGTTCGCTGTCAGGTTTGGTTAGCTCAATAATGCCAATCAAATGCTCATCACGACTACGGTGAAGCCAGCAACGATGACTGACATCAGTTGCAAGTGAGAGGCTGATCGGCGTTAAGCGAAAGGACATAAGTCAAAAGCGTCGTAAAAATAAGAAGCAACATTATAAACTGCTCATATATCCACGCAAGTATATTGATAAATGATCAACCAAAAGAATAATAAATGGCGTGCTTAAAATAAAAATGTGTGGAGATTATGTAAATTTGAGGCATAAATTGATCATAAAATGCAGTCACATTGTTATTAAAATTATACATTTAACTTAAAATTAATATGTTAGGGTAAATAATATACAACAACGTTAAGGAATATATTTATGCCATCGCAACATCCTAGCTCTAATCCTGACAATATGAGCACATCTGAAAAGAAAAAACGCACAAAATTTATTACCATCGCTATCGTTGGTTTTTTGATTTTGGTCATTGTCGGCATGTCTATAGGGTTCATTAGTGATCAAGATGAGCCACCTGCTGAGGAAGCAAAAGATCAAACAACAGTGCAAAAACAAGCCCCTGAGCCTGTCATTGTTGACAGTAACAGTGGGGATAGTGAATAAGCTGTAATATTCATTGCACTTTATTTGCGATTTCATGTTGCTTGTCTACACGAGTTAAAATTACGCAAAAGCGTGATTTTTATCACAATAACTTAATTCGGGAGCCATTTTATGAATGACTACTTCGGCGCGGGCGGTGGTGACCGTCTAAACTTTCATTATTTATGGGATCAATTCCATCCAATCCTTGGAGCGATTGCTATTCTGATCGTGGGTTGGATTGTTGCATTGCTGGTCTCAGGCGGTGTAAAAAAATTATTGGGTTCTGCGGGTCTGAACGACAAGCTTAGCCGCTCTACACAACAGTCAACTGATATCGAGAAACTTTTTGCTCGAATTATATTTTGGTTCATTATGATCATTGCGATCGTTGCTGGACTCAATGTGCTGAATCTTCAGTCTGTGAGTGCACCTTTCTCCAATATGATTGGTCAAGTGCTTGCCTTTATTCCGACATTGATTGCAGCGGCAGCTGTTGCTTTGATTGGTTGGTTGTTGGCGACATTGGTACGTGCAGGATTGACACGTGTCTTAGCAAGTACCAATTTGGATGACAAACTGAGCAATGATGTTGGTGTTGCACCAGTCAGTAAGAATATTGCGGATATTGCTTATTGGTTAATCCTGCTTCTGTTTTTACCGATGGTGCTTTCGATATTAGGTCTGACAGGTTTGCTTGCGCCAGTGCAGGTGATGGTGACTGAGGCAATTTCATTTATTCCAAATCTGTTTATCGCAGGGATTATTGTTTTTGCAGGCTATATCTTGGCAAAAATCATTCGTGGGATTGTGGAAGGTTTACTCAGCAGTATTGGACTTCAAGCGCAAGCGGAAAAACTTGGTGTCTTTAAATCGTCGAATCTACCTAAGCTTTTAGGTTCGTTTGTATTCACTATTGTGATGATTACAGCTTTGATCATTGCATTTGATGCACTTGGTGTAGAGGCGATCTCTCAACCTGCGACTGCGATGCTCAATCAAATCATGGCGGCGATTCCGAATATTCTCGGTGCGGCGATTATTTTGATTATTGCTTACGTGGTATCACGTTTTGTCGGTCAATTGGTTGCGGAGATACTTGCTGGAACTGGCGTGGATAATATTCCTGCAAAGCTTGATGTACAGCGTTTCTTAGGTGAGCAAAAAGTATCGAGTTTCGTTGGATTCTTGATTGTATTTTTCACCATGCTGTTTGCAACATCTGAAGCGGCGAATCGACTTGAGTTTACTCAGGTGAGTGAACTGATCAGTATGTTTATCCAGTTCGGTGCGAGCATCTTGCTTGGTGCGGTGATTCTAGTGATTGGTTTTTGGCTTGCAAATACTGTGGCGAATGTCATCCAACGTGGCGAGTATAATAGCTCTCGTTGGTTGGGTAACTTGGTGCGCATCTTGGTCATGGGTCTTGTGATTGCAATGGGACTTCGTGCGATGGGTATTGCAGACTCGATCGTGAATCTCGCGTTTGGTCTAACACTTGGTGGTGTTGCAGTTGCCTTTGCATTGGCATTTGGTCTTGGTGGTCGAGCGCCTGCTGAGCGCCTATTGACTAAGCTACTGGATACAGCTGAATCAGAAGCAAACAAACCAAATCCGCTTGCTCAATCTACAGATTCGGAAGCAAAAGTAGATTTGCCATCGAACGTTGCGGATATAGATTTACATCCTGATACGGATAAATGATCAACTATTCATGTCATAATTTCTTCACAATTTAAACTTTTGTTTAGATTGTATTAAAAGAAGCCACTTAGGTGGCTTTTTTGTTATCTTCATCACACAAAAGGTAAATTGTTAGACAAAATAAGAAAAAGATTTGCATAAAATGATTAGTATAAAATCTGTTCAACAAAAGGAGGTTGATGACATGTTGAAAAATATGAAGCAACCAACAAACTTGAAGTTTATCCCAGCATTTATGATGGGTACTGCAATCTATGTCGTTGGTACGGCGATCAATCTTGTTCGTGACAAGAAAGAATCAGACGAAAGCCAAGACATTGCAATTTCAAAGCGAAAGCCAAATCTAGTACGTCATAGCTAATCGTTATTGACCTTAGATTACTTGAATTTTGAAATTGAAAACTCTCCCAAAGGACATTTTGAAGTTGTTGGTTTTTGGAAGCTATTTTTAATTCAAGCTCTTTTTGATTTAAATAGCACAACATCAAAATACAGCATGGATGCTACACCACAGCACCCGCCACATAAGCAGAAGACCACGCCCACTGAAAATTATAACCGCCTAAATGTCCAGTCACATCGACCACTTCACCTATAAAATATAAGCCTTCGACCAATTTACTTTGCATGGTTTTTGAAGAAACCTCATCAGTATTTACCCCGCCGAGGGTGACTTCAGCAGTACGGTATCCCTCTGTACCAGATGGTTTGACTGCATAGTGATGAATGAGTTCGGCAAGCTGAATAAGTTTTTGATCTGACCAGTGTCCAATGGCGAGTTCGCTCTGTTCAGCCCACATCAGCTTTTGCAATTCAATCACGATGCTTTTTGGGAAGTAGTCATTCAAGATCGTGCGTAAGAGCACTTTGGCTTGTTTTTGCTTTTGGTTAATCAAGATTTGTTTTAAATCATGTTGTGGTAAAAAGTCGATATAGAACGTTTCACCGCTTTGCCAATAATTCGACAGTTGTAAACTGCTTGGACCACTCAGCCCGCGATGGGTAAAAAGAAGTGGCTCGGTAAAGCTTGCTTTGCTGTTTGATAAAGTGCACACAATCGCATTGCCACTGAGTTTTTCTGTGCTTTCTTTAAATTGATCGCTAAAGGTGAAGGGCACAAGTCCTGCACGTGTTGGATAAATCTGATGACCAAATTGTTTGGCGATGTGATAACCGATGCCTGAACCGCCCAAAGTTGGAATGGATAAGCCACCACTTGCAATGACAAGTGAATGACATGAAAAATCACCAACACTACTTTTGACTAAAAAACGCTGAAGATTTACATCATCAGTTTTTGTCGTTTTTTGGACATCAGTGACTTCGGCTAAAGTGCGAATATCGACATGATTAGTTTTGGCGCATTCTTCAAGAAGCAGATTTAGGATGTGTTTTGCACCATCTAATGTAAATAATTTGCCCAAATCACGTTCCTCAAAGGCAATACCATAATCATGCACTAAACCAATAAAATCCCACTGGGTATATTGCGATAGTGCAGATTTGACGAAATGCGGATTGTGGCAGATGTAGTTGTCAGGTTCGATGCTGTAGTTTGTAAAGTTGCACTTTCCACCGCCAGACATGAGGATTTTTTTACCGACTTTATTGGCTTTTTCTAAGACTAAAACTTTGCGACCACGTTTGCCTGCTTGCGCTGCACACATCAATCCTGCTGCACCCGCGCCAATCACGATGACATCATAAAACTGATTATGAGTATGGGTAAAATTTTGAGGATTTGGGTTCATAACGCACAATCAATTACGGTCGGTTGAGAATGGCGTAGTATAAGCTGTATCTAGGGAATATGAATTATAAAAATACGAGTATGGAGATTGAGAAGAAATAAATATTACGGTTTGTTTCTATACTATTTTTTGTGCTAAAAAGTGCATATAGTATTTAGTTCAAAAAGTATTAATACACTAACCTATAATTCTCCTTTAATTTCTAAATCATTCCAAAGAGAGAATTTTTACCAAAAGGAATAAAAATGACTGAGCAAACAAACCATGATTTCAAACAATCGAATTTTAATCAGACTGATCTCAAGCAATACACCACGATTACTTACGGACTGTATATCGCAAGTTTATTGATCGGCTTTACCAGTATTGTTGCGGTCATCATGAACTATCTAAAGCGTGATGAAGCACGAGGCACTTGGCTAGAAAGTCACTTCGATTGGCAGATTAAAACCTTTTGGTATTCGTTAATTGGTGGCGTGATAGGTTTTCTATTACTCATCGTGTTAATTGGATATTTGGTGCTGATGGCTGTCGGGGTTTGGTATATCTACCGTGTGATCAAAGGTATGATTTTATTATTAGACAATAAGCCTATCGGTGATGGTTGGGTTTAATACTTGCCAATCAATGCGGTGGGATGTTGCTGTGTAAGCCACCTGTGTGAATAAATAAAATTCGTGTTGATGCAGTGAAAAGATTTTGCTGTATCAACTGCCACAATTGATAAAAAGCTTTTCCTGTATAGATCGGCTCTAATGGAAGTTGATATTTTTCACTGACATCTTTAACAAAGTTCAGCAACCGCTCATCATATTTGGCATAACCACCGAATGTATCGTCAGGATAAATTTGCCAATTATCTTTAGTTGTCCATTTACGTACTTCATCATTTAAAAAATCACCTTTTAATGCAGAAAATCCAATGACTTTTTGCTGTGGTGTCGATGCGTGAATTAGCCCTGCAATGGTGCCACCTGTTCCCACTGCACAGCAGATCACATCAAAGTTCTCTCGATCAAAGTCCGTCAAAATTTCTGTTGTACCGTTGATTGCTAAATCATTGCTACCGCCTTCGGGGATGATATAGGCATTAGGATAGTGTTGTTGTAATTTGGCTAAAAATTCAGGCGTATGCTTACGGCGATAGTCTTGGCGACTGATAAATTGTAACTGCATGCCGAGCTTGGACGCCGTTGCTAACATTGGATTTAGCACTTGATTTTGTAATTCTTCGCCTCGAATGATGCCAATGCTGTCAAACCCAAAAGCGTGCGCTGCTTGTGCAAGTGCGTATATATGATTGGAATACGCACCGCCAAAACTCAATAATTGCGTATAGCCAAGTTTGCGTGCTTCAAGTAGGTTGTATTTGAGCTTAAAGAATTTATTGCCTGAAATGGTCGGGTGCACTAAATCAAGGCGTTTCACACTGAGTTGGATTTCGCCCAAATCATCAATGTGTTGATTAGGAATTTCTTTGAATTGTTCAAACATAGGAGAAATTCTTTTGCTTTGCTGAAAATCTTGCGACAATGGTACAATTCTATCGTGAATCTATCGGCAATGAATAGCTCAATCGTCAATGTATCTCGTCCGCTTTTCGTCACCAGTGGTGAGCCTGCGGGGATTGGTCCAGATATTTGTTTGGACCTAGCAAGGCGCAAAGGTGTCCGACCGATCGTAGTGCTTGCGGACAAAGATCTCCTAAAACAGCGAGCTCAGAAATTGGGTGTTGCGGTTGAACTGATTGAGTATCAGGGGCAAGATTGTGTTGCAGAGGATGGGCAATTATTCGTACATCATATTCCTGTGAATGTACCTGTCATCGCAGGGCAACTCAATCCGAAAAATGCCGATTATGTGATTCGTCAGCTTGATTTTGCCGCACAAATGGCATTGCAGGGTCAAAGTGCAGGTGTGGTGACTGCACCAGTGCAAAAGTCGGTGATTAATGAATCTGGCATTCCATTTAGTGGTCATACCGAATTTTTCCAAGAGAAAGCGGGTGTCGATCGTGTGGTGATGATGCTTGCAACCAAGTTGCTTCGAGTAGCATTGGTCACGACACATTTGCCACTACGCCAAGTGGCTGATGCCATCACCACAGAACGTCTACAGCAAGTGATTGATATTCTAATTGCCGATTTACAGCGCAAGTTTCATATTGCTAATCCAATAATACTGGTGTGTGGATTGAATCCGCATGCAGGAGAAGGTGGTTATCTTGGCGATGAGGAAATTCGCATCATCAATCCTGTACTCAAACACTATCAGCAAAATGGCGTAAACATCAGCTTAGCCATGCCTGCCGATACTTTATTTAATCCTGAACACTTAAAAAATGCTGATGCGGTGTTGGCGATGTATCACGATCAAGGGCTTCCCGTGCTAAAATCACAAGGTTTTGGTGAAGCGGTCAATATCACTTTAGGCTTGCCGTTTATTCGCACCTCGGTTGATCATGGTACAGCACTCGATTTGGCAGGCACAGGTCGTGCCAGTAGCTCCAGTCTGATGGTTGCGACGGATTTGGCATTGCAAATGGCAAGTGGCGATCAAACGGATGATCACTGCTAGTCAAGGCTTCTCAATCTGATGAGCAGCGCTAAGCACTTTATTTCTTATTTAATTCGAAGTTGGACAAGACATGTATCAAATCAATGCCCTCAATCCCAAGCAAGAAGGGCATCAAGCACGCAAACGCTTTGGGCAAAATTTTTTACATGATCAACGGGTCATTGAAAAAATCGTGCGTGCGGTCAATCCACGCCATGATGATAATGTGGTGGAAATTGGCCCTGGACTCGCTGCACTGACCTCGCCACTGATTGGTGAAGTGGATCGCCTAACTGTGGTGGAGCTGGATCGGGATTTGGCAGCAGGCTTGCCAAGTCGTGTGCCTTATCCAGATCGGTTGAATATCATTGAAGCGGATGCGCTGAAGTTTGATTTTGCGCAATTGGCATTAGATAAACCGCTTCGAGTGGTGGGAAACTTGCCTTATAACATCTCTACGCCATTGTTATTTCATCTCGTTGAACAAGGTGACATCATTCAAGACATGCACTTTATGCTACAAAAAGAAGTGGTCGAGCGCATCACTGCTGCACCGAATAGTAAGACCTATGGTCGTCTTTCTGTCATGTTGCAGTATTATTGTAAGGCGACCTATTTGTTCGAAGTGCCCGCAGGTGCATTTAATCCACCGCCAAAAGTCACCAGTGCTGTATTTCGCCTTGAACCCTATGCAGAGAAACCGATTCAAGCACAGAATGAAGCCAATCTGTCTGCATTGGTGGCGCATGTCTTTACTCAGCGTCGAAAAACCTTACGGAATAGCTTAAAAGGAAAGCTGGATGATGACGGTTTTGTCAAAGCAGGTGTAGATCCGATGGCACGTCCTGAAACATTGAGCTTGGCGCAGTTTGTTGCACTGTCGGATGCGTGTATAGCCTTATTCTAAAATATGTCAATAGCTAGGGTATTTTAGAAAGTAGTTGTTGCCCTGAATTGTTAAAAATTGGTTAGTTGTAAAATGAAAATTGATATAACAGATTATCGCCATGTGTATGCGATTGGTGATTTGCAAGGCTGTTTTGCTGCACTCAAAGCATTGCTTAAAGAAATCCAATTTGACCCAAGCCAAGACTTTATTATTTTTACAGGTGATTTGGTTGCTCGTGGTGAGGACTCACTCTCTTGCTTACGCTTTGTAAAAAAACTTTATGATCAAAACGCTGCTGCAACGATTTTGGGTAATCATGATTTGACCTTGATTGCCACGGCACGAGGCATTAAAAAAATCAAAGTAAAAGATCGCACTCAAGATATATTTGATGCGATGGATGGTAGTGACTTAATTGATTGGCTACGTCATCAGCCATTATTTATTGAAATCATTGATCATGCTCCACAACAGACTGAAGCAAAACTTTCTGTGATTGTGCATGCAGGCATTCCACATATTTGGTCGATTCAGCAAGTCGCAAATTACGCAAGTGAAGTCGAGCAGGTCTTACAGGCAGACATTGAGCGACTAGATGATTTCCTTAAAGAAATGTATGGCAGTCAGCCGAATGCGTGGAATGATGATTTGTCTGGCACTATTCGACTTCGAGTCATTACCAATTATCTGACACGCATGCGATTAAGTGATGGGCAATCTGCCCTTGAGTTTGAGTTTAAAGCCAGTCTAGACGATCAAATGCCAGAAGGTTATCAACCGTGGTTCAACTTTAATGGTCAAGTAGAGCAAACGCATCAAATTATCTTTGGTCATTGGGCGGCATTACAGGCGAAACCAATTCGTCAAAATATTGTCGCAGTTGATGGTGGTTGCGTGTGGGGAGGGGAGCTTGTAGCGTTTCATCTTAAAAGTGGAGAGTTTTTCAAAGTACAGAATCCACTTTGACTTACCAGTTGAAAATAAAAGTGTGATGAGGGAGGTCAAACATTGGAAATTTGTATTAACTATGATACAAAGATACTAATAACAGAGTATTTTGATTTGCAAAATACAATTAGGAATAGATTCACTTGGGGTATTGAGTCAAATGGAAGAAAAACTTCAAAATTTAAAAGTGATGATTATTGATGATTCCAAGACGATTCGTCGTACAGCGGAAACATTATTGCAACGTGAAGGATGTCAGGTGGTGAGTGCTGTTGATGGATTCGATGCACTTTCTAAGATCGTAGATACCAATCCAGATATTATTTTTGTCGATATCATGATGCCTCGTCTTGATGGCTACCAAACTTGTGCTTTGATTAAAAACAATCAAAACTTTCAAAATGTGCCAGTAATTATGCTGTCAAGTAAAGATGGTTTGTTTGATCAGGCGAAAGGTAAAATCGTTGGTTCGGAGCAATATCTGACCAAACCATTTAGTAAAGAAGAATTGTTTGAAGCAATTAATAATCATGTTTCAGTCTAATTTTTCATGATTTAATCGTATAGGATTTGAGTAATGGCACGCATCTTAATTATTGATGATTCACCAACCGAAACATTCCGCTTTAAGGAAATTTTGGAAAAAAATGGTTTTGAAACCCTTGAAGCAAGCAATGGTGCAGATGGAGTTACTACAGCCAAAGCACAGTTGCCAGATCTGATCTTGATGGATGTGGTTATGCCAGGTGTGAATGGTTTTCAAGCAACACGTCAAATTACACGAGCACCTGAAACAAAGCATATTCCTGTGGTGATTGTTAGTACCAAAGATCAGGCAACTGATCGTCTATGGGGCAAACGACAAGGTGCAAAAGATTACTTAGTTAAACCTGTTGAAGAAAAGCAATTGATCGACGTGATTCATCAACATTTAAATACGTAAAGTGAAAAACTATGGCAACCAAAGGATTTATCGAACTGCTAAGGTTGGCGGATCGGGGTAAAAGAAGACAAGTTAGTCAAATTGACCTAGATCAACGCTGGTCGGGTGTGGCGTTTGAAATGCTAGGAAAGTATTTTGTCGCACCTTTAGGTGATGTTGCTGAAGTGATTTATACACCAGAATGGACGCATGTGCCACATACGCAAGCATGGTCTTGTGGTATTGCTAATATTCGAGGGCGTTTGTTGTCCATTACTGATCTGCCTGCATTTGTTTCGGGAAAACAATCAGATATTGGGCGTGCTGGTAAAGTGATGTGCCTTACTCACCCTGAGCATTACTGTGGTGTGGTGGTGGATCAAGTTTTCGGTATTCAACACTTTAATAAGCAGAGTTATTTTAAGAAATCAAAGGATCTCAAGGGGCAACTGGATCAGTTGTGTCAGGGTTATTTTATGGATAAAAATAAACCATGGCACGTGTTTATGTTGCGAGAGCTTTTTGATAGTCAGCATTTCATGAATCCATCTTTATAAACAAAAGCTATTGATGGACTATCGGATAAAATAGGGGAGAGCTTGTATGGGCTTATGGCGAGGAAAGAAAAGCAAACCATCACAAGGAAGTGACGCAACTTCTTTGCGATTTAAGACTGAACTTGACCGTGTGGCAGGGTTCTTTGGTGAAGATCGACAACAGTCTGTTCGTTATCTGACAGTTCTTTTGATTGCTTTATTATTTACAATTGTATTTTTTGTTTGGGTGATGTGGACAACCCGTATTGAAACGCAATTAACGCGGAGTATTGGTGAGTTACAACTCTTATCTCAACAAATTTCACGTCAATCTGCTGAAGCTTCAGTACGTGGTGATGAAAAGATCATGAGTGAACTACAACAAAGTCGTACTCGATTCGAAGAAGAGCTAGATGTTGTTGTTGATAAGCATGCTGATAATGGCACCGTGGAAAAACTAGTCAACGAGTGGTCGCAAGTTGATAACAATATTGAACTCATTGTCGGTCAACAACAAACGATTAGCCAGTTGCAGGGATTGGGATTACAAATTACAGAAGCGATACCAGGGATTCAGTCGGAATATAACTTACTTGTTGATGAAATGACACGTGGTGGTTACTCTGCATCACAGGTTGCTTTGGCAAAAAACCAGGTATATCTCTCTGAACGTATTCTACGTTCGATCAATGCGGTATTAACTGGGGATACTAACTCGGTTGAATATGCGGATAACTTTAATGCGGATACTCTAACTTTTGGTGAGTATATTAATGGGCAGTTAAACGGTAGTGCAGAATACGGTGTGGTACGCATTGCTGAGCCAGATATGCGTGACATCTTGGAAGGTATTAAGACTGAATATGATGAAGTATTGAAAGCGACTGCTGCAAAAGTATTGAGTGACTCTGCGAAATTACTTGCAGTACGTCAAGCGACAAGTACGATTTTTACTCAAACTGACAATGTAACAACCCAGTTGGAAGAATTATCAGATGGTGTAAAACCTATTTGGCATAATTTTTTACCACTATTTCTTTTGTTATCAGTTTTAGCTTTGGCTTTTGCAGTTTATAAGTTACTACAACTTCGTAACCGTGCCGACCATGCGCGTGTAGAAAACCTACAAGAAGAGTACGATCGTAACCAGCACGCAATTTTACGTCTTCTAGATGAAATTGCTGATTTGGCAGATGGTGACTTGCGTTCTTATGCAACGGTATCGGAAGACTTTACAGGTGCGATTGCTGACTCGATTAACTTTGCGATCGACCAGTTACGTGACCTCGTTTCTCGTATTAACAGTACTTCTGAGGAAGTAGCAAAATATACCCAAGAAACACAACAGGTGACGATGCAGTTGTCTGAAGCATCAGAGCATAATGCACAAGAGATTGCAGGTGCATCGAATGCGATTAATGAAATGGCGGCTTCAATTGACCAAGTATCTGCGAATGCTGCCGAGTCAGCAGAAGTTGCGAAGCGTTCGGTAAACATTGCAACCAATGGTGCAACGGTCGTAAACCGTACCATTCAAGGGATGGATACTATTCGTGAGCAGATTCAAGAAACATCTAAACGTATTAAGCGTTTGGGTGAGTCTTCACAAGAGATTGGTAACATCGTATCGCTGATTAATGACATTGCTGACCAAACCAACATTCTGGCATTGAACGCTGCGATTCAAGCATCGATGGCAGGTGAAGCAGGTCGAGGCTTCGCCGTGGTTGCGGATGAGGTACAACGTCTTGCGGAACGTTCTGCGGCAGCGACCAAGCAGATTGAATCACTAGTAAAAACCATTCAGGCAGATACCAACGAAGCAGTTTCATCAATGGAATTGACTACGACAGAGGTTGTACGTGGTACGACGCTTGCGAAAGATGCGGGTGTAGCACTGGATGAGATTCAAACTGTATCGGGTGACTTGGCGACATTGATTCAAAGTATCTCTGAAGCAGCACGTGAGCAGTCAACTTCTGCAGGTAATATCTCGCAAACGATGAATGTCGTACAAGATATTACGCATCAAACAACCACGACGACAATGGATGCCGCACGTTCTGTTACGGAGTTGTCACATATGGCAGAGGCATTACGTGAGTCTGTAACTGACTTTAAGCTTCCTGACAACGTATAAGGGTGATAGGGTGCAATCTACGGATTGCATCTTTTGGTGATATATTTTTAACACTTAAATGCCTTAAATTTGAATCAATGATGGATGATGTGAGCATGTAAGGAAGCTCAATAATTGTGATTCGATTGAGGCATCTTGGGAATATAAAGAAGCAAAGCTTATGAACGAAGTTTTAAAACAATTAATTAGTCATATTGAGCTTCCAGAGGATCATTTAAAAGATCAAGATCCTGATATTCGAGATATTTTTATTGAAGAGGTTGAAGAGATTTTAGAGCTTCAACAGCAAACTATTCCGCTATGGTTAAGTAAACCCTCAGACAAAGAAGTACTGACGGATATTCGTCGTTCATTTCATACATTGAAAGGTTCTGGGCGTATGGCAGGTGCAGTTGAGTCAGGTGAATTAGCATGGTCGATTGAAGAGTTGCTTAATCGAGTTATGTCTGGTGCGGTTGGCTTAAATGAAGATATTCAAAATTTAGTTTTTTCAGTTTCAGCACTTTATGGAAGTCTAGTTGATGATTTTAAACAACTACGTCCTCATACGATTGAATTAAGAACATGGATTGTAGCTGCACAACGTTTGAGGGATATGCAAGAAGTAGAGCCAGAGTTGCGATATGCAATTGATTTTTATAAAAATAAAGCAATACCGGATAGTCTTGTGGTGGCATCTGCTGAGAAAGTGGATCTTGATGCTAATGTGACTTTATTTGAAGAGGAACACATTGCTACGGATGTTATTGATCTAAAATCTGAAAAAAGCATAGAAAATCAAACACTTGAAATATTTATTGAAGAAAGTACTGAGCATTTAGAAACAATATCTAAATTTTTACATTTAGAGCAAGAGCCAACTGTAGAAGAGTTTAATCAACTTATTCGTGCTGTACACACTATACGCGGTAGTTCAGGTATGGTTGGTTTTGAAGCAGTGTTTTTAGCAAGTAGTAATGTTGAAAATGAATTCAAAACGTTAATACCTGAAAACTATCTCGAACATAAGGCTGAAGAGCAATTATTATCCGAATACTATGAGTATGTACGTGCCTATATAGCAGCCCTAGAAGGTAGCAAAGATACGAAATTTTTGTCGGAAATTACCTCACAATTTGATCAGGTTTGGAAGAACTACCAAGCAAATAATGTTCGAGAAATTGGAGAAGTTAGAAGCCAAGGCATAGTAGCTCAGCTATTAGAGTTAGATATTAATGATATGTTGGATGCTGAGTTCTCTTTTGTAGATCAAGCAGTGCAATCTGGCGAGAGTTACTTTATTTTGCTTGAACAACAAGCAAAATTATTAATTGAACATTGCAACATCAAACAATCAGATGAGTTGTGTCGTATCGCACAATATTTGAAACGATGCTATGAGGCTTTAGTTTCTAATCCTTTTGCAAGAAGTGATGATGCTTTAATAGGTCAGATACAATCTTTACATCAATATTTAATAGATGCTTTTGATGGAATGGCATCTGGTCAGAATATGGCATTGACTAGCTTGATAGAAGAAGAGTTTGAGTCGGCGATTGAAGCTGTCACGAATTATCAAGCGAAGATTGAATCAGTAGAGTTATCTTTCGCTGATAGTGAATTAGATAATGTCTACTCTCCAAATAGTAACTTTGATCCAGACTTACTTGATATTTTCTTAGAAGAGTCGGAGGAGTTGATCATTGGTATGGATCAGGACTTTAGTACGTGGGAAAATAATCCTCAAAACACCACGGTATTAAATAATCTATTCCGTTATTTGCACACTTTAAAGGGTGGTGCAAATATGATCCAAGCGACGCATTTGGGTGATATTGCACATGAATTGGAAAGCATTTATCAGCGTGTACTGAGTGGTCAGCTGAAACCAAATGCAACATCAATGCAACGTATCCGTTATGCGCAGGATGAGATTGCAGTAAGTATTCAAAAACTCCGTGATCAAAATATTGACGAAGCAAATCCTCAACTAATTCTTGAACTTCAACAGGTTCTTGCAGGTGCGGTGGTAGATTCTAGCAACCAATTAGTTGAACCAATTGATACCGATAACTTAGTAGTTTCTGCCGAGAGTAATACAAATACTACAAATGATATTGCTTATACTCAGGATCACTTAGAAAGTTATACTTTTAAAGTCAATGATCAGCTGAATGTTCAGGCTGCTAATCATGATTTTGATCCAGATTTACTTGATATTTTTCTTGATGAATCTGAAGAGCTTGTTGTTGGTATGGATCAAGACTTTAATACTTGGGAAAAGGATTTAAAGAATACGAAAGTATTAAATAATTTATTCCGTTATTTGCATACCTTGAAAGGTGGTGCAAATATGATTCAAGCGACTCATCTTGGTGAAATCGCACATGAACTAGAGTCAATTTATGAACGAGTTGTAAAGGGTACATTTGCTCCGAATACTCAAGCATTACAGTTAATTCGTTATGCGCAGGATGATATTGCAACAAGATTGCAGAAATTACGTGATCAAGGTGTCGATGAGCACAACCCAAGTCTAATTGCGGAACTGCAATCACTTACAGGTCAGGGCAGTACTGTTTCGACACAAAATGTATCTGTAATTGTTGAAGACTCAACGGTAGAGATTGAAAGTTCTGATGTCGAAGTTGAAGAATCCGCTATAGCTGATGAAATCTCCTTTGAGCCAACAGCAGAGGATACTCAAGACTTAGTTCAGGAAGAATCGGAAGTTGTTTCTGAGGAGCAAAAAACTACAGCGAAGCACACATCGCCTGAACCTGAGCTAGTTAAAGCAAAAGTAAGAGATAGTAGTGTTCAGCCGGCTTTTCTCACGCAAGCGATTGCTTCTGGTGACGAGTCACAAGTTGTAATCGTTGAAACATATTTAGAAGAAGCTGAAGAGCTACTAGAGCAAGCTGAAAAAGTGTTAGAACATTGGAAAGGTGATCGTGGTAACCGAAGCTTGTTATTAAGCTTACAGCGTACTTACCATACCTTAAAAGGTAACTCTCGTATTGTAAATCAGCAAGAAGTTGGCAAGATTGCATACCAGTTAGAAGTTATATTTGAGCAATTCGCATTCCATCAATTTACCTCAGATCGTTATGACGATTTAATTATTCAGTCGCATCAATGGTTACGCACGGCGATATATGATAATGAGGTTGCTGGATTAGATAAGCTCCATGCTCGTCTGCAAAAAGTGGTATATGACGATAGCGCTGTGTCAGTGGATGAAACGACTACAGCAGAAGTGATTGATTTTGCAGATTACCAAGAGAGTAAAGTCGTACAAGGTGATGGTTCTACACCGCCAGAGATGTATGCCGATAGTCTAGTAAAACAGGATCAAACGGCTCAAGAGCAAATCAGGGTGTCTGCTGATCTTGTTGAGAAGATGATTGACCTGTCAGGTGAGAGTGCAATTAACCGTTCACGTATCGAGCTTGATTTAGGGCAGATGACCAATACGCTTTCAGAGATGGAGTTGGCGATATTACGTCTTGCCGATCAGCTTCGTCGTATGGATGGTGAACTTGAATCACAAATTATTGCCAAACATGAAGTAGAAGGGCAGCGCTATGCGGACTTTGACCCATTGGAGATGGATCAATATTCATCACTGAACCAATTGTCAAAATCGCTTGCTGAATCTGCATCGGATTTAATTGATTTTAAAACCACGTTGGCAGATAAGATTCGGGATACAGAAAGTTTGCTACTTCAACAATCCCGCTTGCAAAACGAATTACAACAGAACTTGATGGGTACTCGCCTCGTACCGTTTACACGTCTAGTGCCACGTCTTCAGCGTTTGGTTCGTCAGGTATCGACACAGTTAAATCGCCCAGTAGATTTTAATATTGAGAATACCGAGGGTGAGCTTGATCGTAATATTCTAGAGCGTTTAGTTTCACCACTTGAGCATATGTTACGTAATGCGATTGACCACGGTATTGAAGATCAAGAGCAACGTGCCCAAGCGGGTAAATCTGCAACAGGTCGTATCAATCTGAATATTGCTCGTGAGGGGAACGATATTCTTGTAATCTTCTCTGACGATGGTAAAGGGATTGATGTCGATGCCGTAAAAGCCAAAGCAACGAATAATGGTCTGATTACTGCCGATATGCAGGTCAGTGATGAGGATGTGATGCAATACATCTTTCATCCGGGCTTGAGTACAGCGCAAAAAGTCACCCAGATTTCTGGGCGTGGAGTTGGACTCGATGTTGTACAAAATGAGATTAAATCTCTTGGCGGTCACGTCAGTGTGAAATCGACACTGGGTCAGGGCACGGAGTTTACGATTCGTGTACCAACCTCTGTGGCGGTGAGTGATGCCTTGATGGTACGTGTGGGTGATCAGCAGTTTGCATTACCACTTGCACAGATCGAACGTATTGTTCGTATATCGCCTGTGGCATTGTCTGAGTATTACGATAGTAAGAAAGAAACCTTTGAATTGGATCGTCAGCAGATTCGCCTACGCTATGTTGGTGAGTTTGTGACTGGGCAAGCGAAGCCGATGTTTAGCAATATGGGCTCGTCTGTCCCTGTGATTATCTTTAATAGTTCAGGTCGTTCGGTCGCATTACAGGTCGATCAGCTAGTCGGTTCTCGTGCTCAGGTTGTGATTAAACCAATCGGTCAACAGCTATCATCGGTAGGTTATGTCGGTGGTGCCACGATTTTGGCAAATGGTAAAGTGAGTTTGATTCTTGATGGTCAGACCATTGCACGTCGAGTATTGACGACAGCACGTGCACACCAAGTGGAAAAAGCGACATCCTCAAGTACACAGCGTACGGCACGTAAAACGGTCATGGTGGTGGATGACTCAGTCACAGTACGTAAAGTCACTACACGTTTGCTTGAGCGTCATGGCTATGAAGTGATTACTGCTAATGATGGTGTGGATGCGATTGAAAAGCTTGCGCAAGGCGTACCTGACTTGATGTTACTTGATATCGAGATGCCTCGTATGGATGGTTTTGAGGTGGCAACGTATGTTCGTCATGACTCAAACTTCAAAGCACTACCGATTATCATGATCACTTCACGGACCGGTGAAAAGCATCGTGAGCATGCCTTTAGCCTTGGTGTGAATGAATATATGGGTAAACCATTCCAAGAAGCTGACCTCGTGTCGAACATCCAAAAAGTGTTGGCAAAAACCAAAGCCAATGCGAAATCGTAAATATATGACGGAAATAAATCATGGCTAATACCACACAAAATAGCACAATTGATCTGTCACAAGAGCAGATACAAAGTCTGATCACGACGTCAACAGGTTTTTTAGATGTCTATGAAATTCCTGTACATGGCGATGTGCCGATTCTGATTCCACAGAATATGATCTTATCAGCGATGAGTGTCAAAGCAAATGAAAAGCAAGTGGAATGGCATGATAAGCAACTGCCGACGTATGTCGTGCATCAGCCTGACCTTTCGGAAGTGACGGCTTTGGTTGTTGAAGGTGAGCAGGAAGCTACTCGTTTTGCATTGCTATGCGATAGTATGCCAAACAGCTTGCGTTTGCGTATTTCAGAAGTTGTCGATGTTGAGAAAAAGACACCAGCTCGTACCTATCAATATGTGCGAGTCAATGGTGTAGATTATCAAGTCCCAAACTTACGTGCGATTCAACAGCAAGTTTTTAAGTAAAAACAGATTTTGATCTATAAAAAACGAGAGCTATGGCTCTCGTTTTTAGTTTATCGCATACAACTTCTAGAAGAATTAAGCAAGCAACTCAATCAGCATTTGCTCATAAATCTCAGCAAGTGGCTCAAGATCATCAACGTTCACATGCTCATTAATTTGGTGAATTGTTGCATTGAGTACACCAAGCTCGATCACCTGCGCACCAGTTGGTGCAATAAAGCGACCATCAGATGTACCGCCACTGGTCGAAAGTGTCGTTTCATCACCTGTCACTTTTTTAATACTTGTCTTTGCGGCATTGACGAGCTCGCCAACAGGCGTTAAGAACGGTAAACCTGAAAGTGTCCAATCAATTGTGTAGTTTAGATTTTCATGGTCTAAAATTGCCTGCACACGCTGTTTTAACTCTTCAGCCGTGACTTCTGTAGAAAAGCGGAAATTAAAAGTCACTGTCAAAATATCAGGAATGACATTGGTCGCACCTGTACCTGCTTGAATATTTGAGATTTGAAAACTGGTCGCAGGGAAATATTCATTACCTTGATCCCATGTCGTTTTGCACAATTGATCAATGGCTTGTGTGGCAAGATGAATTGGGTTTTGAGCAAGATGCGGATAAGCAACGTGACCTTGTTTGCCTTGTACTTTTAGCACACCATTGAGTGAGCCACGGCGACCATTTTTGATGATATCGCCAAGCTTTGCTGTACTAGATGGTTCACCCACTAAACACCAGTCAATTTTTTCCTGACGTGCTTCTAAAGTTTCGATGACTTTGACTGTGCCATTGATTGATGGACCTTCCTCGTCCGAGGTAATGAGATAGGCAATTGAACCTTTATGGTTTGGATATTTCTCTACAAAGCGTTCAGTGGCAACAACCATTGCCGCAATCGCTGTTTTCATGTCGGCACTACCACGACCATAAAGTTTACCATCACGGATTTCAGGTGCGAATGGTGCAGAATCCCATGCGCTTTGATCACCTGTTGGGACGACATCAGTATGTCCTGCAAAGCAAAACAGTGGCGCCTTAGTGCCTTTACGTGCCCAAAGATTTTCTACATCTTCAAAAGGCATTTGTTCAATCTGAAAGCCAACTTTGGCAAGTCGCTCGGCAATGATCTGCTGACAATTGTGATCGATTGGCGTGACAGAAGGTTGTTTTAATAGTTCAAGGCTGAGATCGAGAGTAGCAGAAGACATAAGATGCGATGTAATAGATTGAAAATTTAACGTGGAGTATAGCAAAATCATCATTCTTCGGCGCAATAAAAAACGCCCATCAAGGACGTTTTAAATCAATGCTTCAGTAAAGTATCATTATTTAATACATACTTGTTTGCATGATAGATTACATACGGTTTTGAGTGTCTTGTGCCGCATCAGTTACAGCTTCGCCTGCTTTAGATACGTCTTGACCTGCGCCTTTGATTGTATTACATCCAGTAAATACAATAACTGAAGCGATTGCCAAAGTAGTTAACAAAGTCTTCATAGTTCCTCTCCGAGTAAATTTTTATGCTTTAAATTTAGTCATTCGACTATTTATTAATTTAAATCAACAGATTTTGAATACAGTAAAGAATCAGTAAATGATTGTGCAACAACTGTAAATTTCCATCGAAATGATAACTTTACGATAACGAAACCATGCGATGGAAGCGAGATTGTCAGAAAAATGGAGCAAAACTCTGATTCAAACGAAGCATAAAATATTCATGTTGAGCTTCTGAATAATATAGACCATTCGTCCAAAATCTGATTGGATGTTGAGGTGATCTTTGACTATTTATGAGTGCAGGGCAGAGCCACTCGGCACGCTTTAACCTTCTCCAGTTTGGATTATTTCCACCATAATGTACTGGGGCTGTACTTTGCCAAAAGCCTAACCGTCTACACGTATTGAGCCATTCCGGTAATTTTTGTATCGGGTTATCTATGAATGTCGGTAAGAATAATTGACCTTTCATCACGGCTATGCGTCGATCAATATCAAAGCCGAGTGCATGATCGAACTGAAATTGCTTTTCTGCAAAATGCGTCAATTTCTGTGCAAATGTATCTTCAGGATTTAAGCCAATCCACGTATAGATATTGAGATCAGCTTCGGCCAGATAATATTTTAAAGACACTTCCCAGTGTTCAATCGCTTGATTTGCTCGATTACGTACGACAAAATCCATTTCCCCCAAAGTTTTGCCATCGTGATGGTGCTGAATGCTATGTCCTAATAATTCAAAATGTTGATTGTGTGGATCGGCAAGCCAAAACCAAAGTAATGCTTCAAAGCGCAAACCTAGTCGAGTGCTTTTAATCTGCTGAACAAACTTATAAAGCGGCGCTGGGTGTTGATCGAGTGCTTTTAAACGAGGTTGGTAGCATGCATACATGTTTCGCCAAAAACTATCATCATGGAATTGAATATCTGTACGTTGCGTTAATGCAGTAGGGAAAAATTTTAAAAGGTTAAAACTGGCAATCGCAAAACACAGCTGACGTACCATTGGATCGTGGTAGTCGTACCATGGTTCAAAATAGTGTGGTTCAAAATAGCACGGTTCGAAATGGTCAGATGATTTAAATTGAGGTGGGTGCATTATTGTTTTTCTGGCTAGGGTACGACTTTGAGTATTGACAATAAGCATATCAAATTTTAGTCGATATGTTATATGAGAAGACAGTATAACAAGGTATGATGCTTTATATAAGAACTGATTGAACAGTTCTGTCAATCTAGAAGCTTATATCCAGTCTAGTAGTGTCTTTGTACATTAAAGTGATGGTTGTCGAGATGATCGCAAGTATTGAGCGAATATTTATGAGTAATCAAGTCATACGCTGTATTGTTTTATTTTTGACCGTGCTGATATTGGGCTTTATTGATTATAGTACGGGCTACGAATACTCATTTTCGGTGTTTTATTTGATTCCTGTGTCTTTGGCGGCCTGGTATGCAAGTAGTTTTCTTACCATCGTGATGATTATTGCTTCAGCAGTGACATGGATTTTTGCAGATTTTATTGCAGGGCATAACTATTCGAGTGATTGGATTCCACTATGGAATGCCTGTGTTCGTATTGGTTTCTTTAGTATTGTGGCATTTCTACTGTTCAAGGTGCGTTCACACCTCAAAGAAATGACCAATATGGCAATGAAAGATTCGCTCACTTCATTAAATAATACACGTGCATTTGATCTGAAATATCAGCTACTGCGTGCGATGCGCTTTAAGAAAAAAACTCAGTGTGCAGTCGGCATTGTGGATTTGGATGGGTTTAAAGCGGTGAATGATAATTTTGGACACAGCAAAGGTGATGAAGTCTTAGTTCAATTTGCTCAGATACTGACAGATGCGACACGAAGCAATGATATCGTTGCACGAATGGGCGGCGATGAGTTTGCAGTGATTTTGCTAGAAACGGATCAATCTGGTGTACAGGAATATGATAAGCGCTTGAGAAAGGTTTTTCAGAATAGTCCATTAAAAAATGATTTTGGCATTGATTACAGTATGGGAATTACCTTATTCGATACCAATAATTTACCTGAAAAGCTGGATGATGCCACTCGCTATGCAGATCGACTGATGTACGAGTCTAAAGCACATGGCAAATCACAAACTACGATTCGTGCAATTTAAAAATCCTTGTTTTAATCAACGGTATAAATTTCAACAGCAACAGATGATCGAGCGTATAATACTTTTCGTAAACACTAAATTGAAAGAATAGATTGGTATGCGCATCCTTTTTTGGCGAAGTTTAGTCATTATTTTTATTGCACTCGGTATGATTGGGGCAGTGCTTCCAGGTATGCCAACCACGGTCTTTTTGATTCTTGCACTTTGGGCATCTTCAAAAGGTTGGCCAAGTATGTATGAGCGATTGTTGAGTCATCCAAAGTATGGTGCGACTCTTCGAGCGTGGCGAGAACACGGTACTGTACCTCGAAAAGCCAAATGGATTGCAACAATCATGATGTCGATCAGTGCAGTCCTGATGTTATTGACCAATGCACCGCTTGCTGTCAAAGTGTTTACTGACCTCACCATGCTTATCGTTGCGATTTGGCTTTGGCTTCGTCCAGAGCCTAAAAATGAAAGCACCACAGTTGAATGAGTCGCTGAACAAGCAAAAGATCAAGTTTAAAATCAAGGTATAAGCGTTATTTTCGCCAATAAGTTTTATTTTTAAACAATCAAACGCAAATTCCAAAAAAATCATGAAAAGCGTTTGACACCCTCACTAGAATCTCTATAATGCACCTCACTAAGTCAAACACTTAGGGCGCTTAGCTCAGTTGGTAGAGCGTCTGCCTTACAAGCAGAATGTCGGCGGTTCGATCCCGTCAGCGCCCACCATAGTTTTGATTCAAACGCTTTAATGCGAAACCTAAGTGCAGCGGTAGTTCAGTTGGTTAGAATACCGGCCTGTCACGCCGGGGGTCGCGGGTTCGAGCCCCGTCCGCTGCGCCATTTATGTTTAGCACATTACGTTTGAAATAGTACCTTTGCGATGCAGCGGTAGTTCAGTTGGTTAGAATACCGGCCTGTCACGCCGGGGGTCGCGGGTTCGAGCCCCGTCCGCTGCGCCATTGCAAAAAGTTTATTTGAGTCGAATACAAATAAAAGAAAGTTAAAACTTTCTCTTGCGTTCGGTTTAGTTTGGCGGTGACGTCAAAGAATGAAGTTGTAGTATATATACTACGCACTTCGTTTGTCTTGCACTCATAAAAAAGCAATGCTTTTTTATTCGTTCAGGGCGCTTAGCTCAGTTGGTAGAGCGTCTGCCTTACAAGCAGAATGTCGGCGGTTCGATCCCGTCAGCGCCCACCATAGTTTTGATTCAAACGCTTTAATGCGAAACCTAAGTGCAGCGGTAGTTCAGTTGGTTAGAATACCGGCCTGTCACGCCGGGGGTCGCGGGTTCGAGCCCCGTCCGCTGCGCCATTTCTCTTAATTTATCCAAAATCAAGTCATCAAAAATTAAGTTATCTAAATTCAAGCTATATTAGATCCAAGACAGCTAAGTCTAAATCATCTAAATCTAAACCTAAGTCATTCAAGCTCCACTCTTGAACATAATTTCTTCATCTTTTTAACAAATGAATGACAAGTTTTGTCATATGCAATTGCTAAAAAATGTTAGTTTGTATTAAGCTATGTCATGAAGCTTAGGCATTCTGTATTTGTCTTGTTGCTTTATGAATTGAAGGTCTTAGGAAAGTCTAAATTTTCCCTCATGTTTGGTTTGGCTAAACATTGATCTCAAAGAATGAAGTTCTTAGACATCTGCTACGCACTTCGTTTGTCTTGAAGTTTTATGAGTCGAATACTATAGGAAAATTTAAATTTTCCCTTGCGTTCGGGCAAAAGATTACAGTGCATATGTTTTGAGAAGTGATGTTTTCAGATACTACGCACTTCGTTTGTCTTGCACTTCGCTTAAAACAACGTTTTAAGCTCGTTCAGGGCGCTTAGCTCAGTTGGTAGAGCGTCTGCCTTACAAGCAGAATGTCGGCGGTTCGATCCCGTCAGCGCCCACCATACATTTTGTTGCTAGATTTTAGATAGCATGAAATGTTGTTGTATTTTCAGTTCGTTTGATTTTTTGAAGTTTGGTTTTAATGCGCAATCCGTATACTCGTCGTGGTACTTCATCCGAAAGTCCAAATTTGGATCAAGATCAGCAATACCAAGATTTTTTAAATGCTATACAACAAGGGGAAGTTGTGTGGAGTATTGCAAAAAATTATTGGACGTTACATCAGAATGATCAAGGCAAAAAAGCCATGTTGATCTGGAATAATAAAGCAGATGCTCAGCGCAATTGCTTATTGTTTTGGCAAGATTCTGAGCCGAAGAGAATTACTCGAGATATGTTGTTTGATGAAATCCTACCTTACCTTGAGCAGCAACATTATTTAGTCGCAATAAATCGCAATGCTAAAGCAGAGTGCATCTTTGTGGCGCCAGAGCGTATACGTCAGGATGGTTTGGCGTTAAAATAATTGATCTAACACGATGAGTAAGAATAGCTTTCATTAAAATTACTACGTTAGATTGATTTAAATGTTGATGAAGGATCGTGAGCATTTATAGAAATATTAAAAAAATACATTGAGGGGAATCTATGCGTAATCCATATCAGGGTGCAAGGCGCTCGCAGAAAAATTCAGTTAATCTCGAACAACCAGTCGATCGTTATCGTTTTTTTATTCGACAGATCATTGAACAAAAGCAAGTTTGGGGTTTGTTTAAAGATGGTTGGGCTATTGGTGCGACTTCGCAAGGCGGTCAAGTTTTACCTGTGTGGGCGGCAAAGCATTATGCACAGGCTTGTCAGAATCAATCTTGGGCTGGGCATCAAGCGATGAGTTTAAGTTTGGAAAAGTTCATTTTTGAGCTGCTACCTTATGCAGAACAGGAAAATGTAAAGTTATCTATTATGATGACACCTGACGGTCAGAGTGTCTTCTTGGATGCACAAAAAGTATTGTTGGATTTAAAGAATTTTCTCTATGAAATTTATAGCCAAGCACCACAATTCTTTCAGCAAAATCCTGATGTGCCTTTACCTCGGAAGATTCGTTTGAATTAATCGCAATTCTTTTGGGCAAAAAAATCCCTCGAAACATGCGAGGGATTTTTTTTGAGGATTAAAACTTATCTTTAATAGACATCACGACGATAGCGAGATTCTTCACGTAATGTCGTCATGTATTCCTCACCAAGAGTTTCAGTCAAGGCTTGATCGACGCCTGATGCCATGCCTTCGATACTACCGCAGACATAGATCACCGCACCATCTGCAATCCACTGTTTCAAGCGTTCTTCGTGTTCCATGACGAGATGTTGCACGTAAACTCGTTGTTCTTGATCACGAGAGAAAGCAAGATCAAGATGTTGTAGATGACCATCCTGATGCCATGCTTCGAGTTGTGCTTGATAGAAGTAATCAACGGATTGTTGACGCTCTCCAAAGATTAACCAGTTTTGTGAATAGCCGAGTTGCTGACGTTGTTTCAGTAAGCTCATTAAGCCTGCAATACCAGTACCATTACCAATGAAAATGGCAGGGCGGTTATCATCAATCAAGTGGAAGCTTGGATTGGTACGGACACGTAACGGTACATTTTCATCAAAAGATGCAAGCACAGTGAGCCAACCTGAGCCTAAGCCAAATTCATTGTCACTAATTTGCTTTTGACGAACCACCAATTGCAAATAACCATCTTCAGGAATACTGGCGATCGAGTATTCACGGCTTGGTAGATTTGACAATTGTTCAATCCAAGCGAGGTCATTACTATCAGGCTGGATGCTCTGCGTTAAATCTTTATAGCGTAGTGCATAAACGAGTGATTCAGTCGCATCAAGCTGATGATGCTCAATGAACAGTGCAATGCGTTCAACACTATTGCCACATTGTACTTCGGCAATATCACCTGCGTGCCAAGTTTCTGCATGTAAAGCTTTAAACTTGAGGTCAAATGTAGGCTCACCCAAGCTATTTGGATTCAGCAGCTCACGTGAAATCAATTGCCATTGATCGAAAGTTTTTTCAGGAATCACCGCTTGAATTTCACTACCTGTAACGCTTGCAAGACCTGCATACCAACGCTCAAGATCAGCAGTGTTGCCATTATCTACTTCAACGACATCCATGACCGAATGCGCTTGGTTGGATTGAAGCCATAGATTTAACTCGTGACCAAAGGTACAGAAGGTGTCAGGATATTCCTTTGAACCCAATGCTAAGACGGCAAATTTCACGGCACTCAAATCAAAACTTTGTTTGAGATGCTTCTTGGCAAAGTTACTCGCCAAATCAGGTGCATCACCAGTACCGTAAGTACTTGCAACAAAGAGCACTCGCTGTGCCTGTTGAATATCTGCAACGCTGACATCTTTTAATGCTTTGACTTGGGTTGGCGTACCTGCTTGCTGTAAAGCGGTCGAGGTGTTGTAGGCGATTTGCTCTGCCGTACCTGTTTGACTGGCATAGAGAATCATCCAGCTTTCTGCATTCGGATCAAGGTTTACTACATTTGAACCTTGTTTTGCCTCACGTGTTAAGCGTTTTTGCTTACGACGCTTCAAGTACAGCATCCAACCTGTGATGAAGAATAATGGCATCGCCAATGACGCAAGCATAGCAACGAACTGATATGGTTCACCCATGAAGCTACCACGGTGGACAGGCAACATGCTACTCATGATTTTTTCATTGAGCTTTTTGTCTTCATATAGTTCAAGTTTTTCGATGTTGTCATCAGCATAATTGAATGTCGCTGAGTTGCGAGCACGTTCATGTTGTGGCTCTGCATCGACAAACTGAATTTCAACTTTCGGATCAGCTGACTTCGGAATATTCAAAGTCATTGATGAATATTCACGGTTTAACTGCTGTGGGAATTGCGCCCATGTTGCAGTTAATGCAGTGTTGATTTGTTCAGGAGAGAGTTGAACTTTCTCCTTTTGTCCATTTGCACGATCGGCACCTTGACGGTTGCGTTCTCCACCTTGAGCACGTTCACCTTGCGGACGACCTTCATCACGTGCTTGTTGACCTTGTGGTGCGCCTTGCCCACCACCTTGCATTGGCGGTTGTTGCATTTGTGGACGTTCTACGCCCATGACTTTAAACATACCACTGCGCCACCAGTCATATGAAAAGTACAGTCCAGTCACAGCAAAGATAAGATAAAAGAGAACCACCCAAGTCCCGATAACGGCGTGTAAATCCCAAATAAAGTTACGGCCTTTCAGCTTCGGTTTGACAAAGAGCCATTGACGCAAAGAATGTTTCTTAGGCCAACGCAGATAGATACCACTGAGTACAAAATAAATCAGCATCAGTACACATGCACCAGTGATTTGCTTGCCAATTTCACCTGCGGTTAAGCGACGATGCAAATCTTCGACAAATTCAAAGAATCCTTCACCTCTGATCTCAGGAAGAACTTCGGCAGTGTAAGGATTGACCAACATATTGTAGCCACGACGATGACCTTCTTTGGCGATGTTGACCGTAGAAGATGCTGATGGTTCATTAACAATGGTCACGCTGTTGATTTGCAGAGTAGGGTCTTGCTGTGAGAAATGTGAATACAGCTCAGCAGGTGTAAGCTTCGCTTGCTCAGGCACTGCAACCACATAGCTATCTTGATTGATCCATTTTAGGATTTGTTGCTCATACGAGTAGATCGCACCTGTGACACCCATGATGGACAAGACCAATCCTGCGGTGATCCCCATAAACCAATGCAGTTGGAAAAATACTTTCTTAAACATAGTCAGTGAAGTTAAAAAAAATAAGCCAAATTATACGTCAGCTTTAAGAAGATAATATAGATTTTGCGAATAAAAATGAGCTTTATTTTCATTTAGACTGATTTTTTTATATTTTTTAGAAAGTTAAAAAAATAGCCTTCAGAAGAAGGCTAGATTTATAAGTTTTACAGAGCAGTCGTTAGAATTTTTTCGCTTCACCAACAGTTTCATTGAGATGCTTACGGATGGTATCAAATGAAAATTGCTTGGTGTCCATACGTTTTGGTAAGAAGAATGAGCCATCTTGATCTTTGACTTTGAATGTCATTAATAAAAATTCTTGATTGTCATACCATTCTGACACTTCTTTCCATGCCACATTCATCACACCAGGTTGCGCAATGACTTGTTGCATACCACGTTGTGGAGGCATGCTCATTTGTTGTTGCATCACCATACCATGCGGTTGAATGCCAAGTTTGATGCCCTTGATTTCTTGTGCAGGGAATTCTGCCATTTTGCGTTTTGCATACCATTCCCAAACGAATAGACGTAAAACCAAGAAGATAGCAACAGAGGCCAAAGCCACCCAACAAATAATCGTTGAATAATTTTTAATAAAAATTAAGCCTAAAATCGATAATAACACCACCGCAGCAACGATCGCCCAAGTGCGAGGACGAACTTTATTTGTACTACGCCACATCAAAAGTTGTGCACGACGTTGTTCTTCAGCAGAAATTTCATAAGGTACGGTTTGCAATGTGTAGGCATAACCTGATGCAGAATTGCCTTTTGCAAGTTTTTGGTTAGTAGGTTGCTTGGTTGTCGATTTTTTCTTGGTGGACATGTTGCTTCGCTGTACTCATCAAACTTTGCGCCGATTTTAGCATTAAAGCCTGTCTGATAGAAATGCGTTATGAAAAATTAGCACCTATAAATTAGTTGTAGAAATCTGATGTAGTTTAAATTGAACCGAGTGCGCTTGCTTGGGGATCATGTTCATAGCTAAGGTTTTGCTTTAATGTGCTGATTTCAGGCAAGATGTTGATAATCAAAGCAATCTGTTGCAACACCACACTTTCAGCAGGATCAAGTGAGGTATCTTGGGCACGGTTAAATAATCGAAGTGCTTGAATGGCGGCGTGGGATTTGAGTTGTGGCATTTCATCACGGAGCAGGGCACCGTGAATGTCATCCAACGCTTCATCTAAAATTTCAAGCACTTGAGGATGTTTGATCTGTTCACGATGTGCGCCGAGCGCAGCAATATAGCTGAGCAAAGTATGATTTAAACTGAGCAATTTAAACGCCTGTTGTTTCTGATTTTGATCAATATCTGGTTCTGTGGCGAGCGTTGAAATGGTTGAGGCGAGATCGGCATCCATAATGTGCGCACGACGACGCACAATCCGATAATCCAAACCATGATTACGCCCTTCGTGATATTGCTTCACGACTTCGGTCAGGTAGTTGCACTGACTGTTGAAGGCTTTATTAATCACCAATGGTAAACGACGGAATTGCCAATCTGGCCAAATAAACATCACACCAAGCCATGCGATAAAACAGCCGACAAAGGTATAAATCGCACGAGGTATTGCAGCATTGAGTTCAGGATCGGCGAGGTGAAAGTTGATCAAAGCAAGCAGGGTGATAAACATGGTTGCTTGCGCATATTGCTGTGCTCGGAGTTGTAAAAAGAACACACCACTCAACACCATGATAAAGAGTTGTCCCTCAATCGACGGCACAAAATGAATGACAAATGTCCCGATGGTAATTCCCGCAAGTGTTCCGATAATTCGTAACCTCAGACGGCGCTTGGTGGCATTAAAGTTCGGTTGACTGACGAATAGCACAGTCAAAAGAATCCAATAGCCGTATTCAAAATCAAAAACTTGCACCAATATGTGGGAAATTAACAACAAAATGGATAAGCGAGTGGCATGACGAAACAAGCTCGATTCAGGACTTAGATTTTGTTTCATGCGTTGCCAAATATCTTGCCAACCACGTAGCCCATCATCTCGGAGTAAATTCTCTTTGCTTGCGTCGTCTTGTGATTTGCGATTCAGTGCTTGGTCGGATTCAAGGTTATGTAGTTGTGCATCGATTTCTTTGAGATTATCACTCAAACCACGTAAGGCATTGATCCATAGGTCAATATCTGCATCATTCGCCAAGAGATGATTTGTAGGTTTTTGTGCAAGCTCACCATTTTCCCCAGGTTTTGATTGATCTGCCAACTCATCTTGTAAATGTTGTATCGAACGCTCTAAATTTTTAAACGCATATGCAAAGCGTGGGTTATGCACATAAGGCTGACGGTTGGCAACTGCATTCGCCAAGTCCTGACATGCTTTGCCTTGTAGAGTTAAAATCCGTTGAAAACGAAACAGTACATCACGATGCGAAAAGACTTTCGCCAATTTTTGATAGTCGATATGTGCAGAATCGGCACGTTCATGAATGTCTTGAATGATAAAGTAATATTGCAGACTACGACGTGTATCTTTACGCCCACGATCGCCTTTGAGCCGTGTAACCAATGCCACACGTGTTTCATTAAATTTGCCGACGACTTTGGAGTTGGCAAGGGATAAATCAATCATCGACTGTTGATAGCTTTTTGGAGTCATATCAACGTCGAACAAATTCGATTTTACAAAGAGAAAATTTCCCACCAATTGATAGCATTGCACCAACTGATCTTGCACAAGACGCACAGGAAAAATCAAAAAACTGATCGAAGAAAGTAACCCATACCACACAGCACCTGTGACCAACAGGGCAGGTTGTTGCCACCATTCTGAGAAAATATCCACGCCGAGCATGGTATAGACTGAGATGACCAAACAACCATAACTAATCGTGGCATAACGCTTACCCAATGAACCCAGTAAAATCAAGCTAAAACAAGAAACAATGAGCGCAAAACCAAACAGTATAGGATGTGGGAAAAGTAGCTCTACTGCCGAAGCTGTGACAAAAAATCCAAAATAGGTAAAAAACAAATTACGCAGATGGATCGAAAAGCGATCGTCAATATCACTCAGTGCTGCAGCGATCACGCCTAAAGTCAGTGGAATGGTGAGTAACTGCTGACCAAGCAAATAGGGGATAAACGCTGTCCCTGCAAAAGCAATCAACATACGCACTGCATACATCAATGTGGTGTTATAACTGATTCGTTTGATGGAGTTAATCGTATTCACAGATTCTTCAGGATGAGGTTGATAAAGTTTAAATGTGCTTGATTGCTATGGCTTAATAATTATATGCCAAATTGATGTGGGGCATTGCAAAATACCGAAAATCTTGAAATATTTTAATAGTCTTAGATTAGCATTTGAATAGAAAATTAAAGCGCATTAGAAGTAGAAGGGTATGTCAAAAAAGTATTATTGGATGATCTTCATCGTGGTTGGTTATTTGCTATGGATTTGGGTATTTAAGCCCAATCCAAATTTGGCAGATATGCCGACCAGTTCTGCGGTGAGCTCAAGTGCTGAAGTGCAACAGGTCGATGGCTATACCATTACCGCTTTAGAGCACTTTGAGGGGGAGTTTCGTATTCTCAGTCGTGAAAATTATTTGCTCGGACGAGATGCGAAGTTTAGTCCAGTAGACTTTGCTGTGGGTTGGGGAAAAATGGCAGACCCTCAAATCTATAAGCAAATCGAGATTAGCCAAAGTGGTCGATGGTATCGTTGGCGTACACAATCCGCTCCGCCGATTCCAGTACGTGAAATCGAAACCAGTAGTAGTAATATTCATATCATTCCTGCCAATGCTTCGATTGGTCGGCAGTTAGATAAAGTCAAAGCGGATGATAAAGTATTTCTCAGCGGTGATTTGGTTGAGATCAAAGGCGATGATGGTTGGACGTGGAAAAGTTCATTGAGCCGTGAAGATACGGGCGATGGGGCATGTGAGCTGTTGCGATTAGATCACGTAATGATTTTGAATGAATAAAGCTTTGTTAAAACGAATGTCGTTAAAATTAGCTTCGACCAAATGATGGTGTATTCAACCGTTCTTCTTAGATATTAGGCGTATACTAATCACGGTTTTGAATCAGTGAGATGGTCTATGACAACGGCAACAGAAAACACAGTACAATATTCATTCAAATGGATTGCTTTACTGGGTTTGCTGACGGCACTGGGTCCTTTGTCGATCGACATGTATATGCCTGCTTTGCCTGAGATGGCGACAGAGTTTGGCACCACCACGATTCGTATTTCCAATTCCATTCCTGCGTATTTCTTTGGACTGGCGATCGGTCAGTTGATCTATGGCAGTCTAAGCGATCGGATTGGTCGCAAGAAGCCCTTATATATTGGCTTAATTATTTATTGCATCGGTTCGATTTTATGTGTTTTTGCCCATAGTGAGTGGGCGTTGATTTGTGCCCGAGTCTTACAAGCTTTGGGTGGCTGTGTCGGTGTGGTGATGGCACGTGCGGCGATTCGAGATAGCTTCGATGTGCGTACTTCTGCGCAGGCGCTTGCACATATGGCGATGATTTTAGGCATTGCACCTATCATTGCGCCCTTAGTGGGTTCTGTGCTGATTCAGTTTTTTAGTTGGCATTCGATTTTTATTCTATTGGCAATCGTTGGGCTCATTTCATTATGTTGTGTGCATTATTTTTTCCATGAAACTTTAGCAGTCGAACGCAGATTGAACCTCAGCTTTAAGCAAGTATTTATCTTGTATGGCAATATCCTCTCGGATCGAAGCTTTCGCACGCCTATGCTTGCGATGGCATTTTTTTCAGGCATGATGTTTTGTTATTTGACCTCTGCATCTGCGCTATTGATGGAAGATTTAGGTTTTAATCAACATCAGTTTGCACTGGCTTTTGGTTTGAATGCCTTTGGTATCATGCTGTTTTCGTTTACCAATAGCAAAGTTGTTAAAAAAGTGGGACCACTACCGTTACTTCATCTCGGTGGGACTTTGCAGTTGATCGGTGCGATTATTTTGCTGATAGATGCTTTTGCGGTGAATGTTGGGACGATGTGGATTTTAGTGGGTTTGTTTATGGTGGTGTCAGGTGTTGGTTTAACAGGACCTAATGCAACGGCACTTGCACTTTCAGAACAGCAAAATCGAGCAGGGACAGCAAGTGCATTGATGGGAAGTTTACAATTTGCGATCGGTTTGTTTGCAGGGGTTATATTAACCATTTTCACAGGTTCTGTATTACAAAACATGGCAGTGACCATGTTGATTTTTGCAGTGCTTGGATTGATTTGTGTTTATGTCCTGCGAATCCGTGCGAAAAAGACGAAGCTGGCTTAAAAGGGTAAATCCCATTTCCCATTTAACTTGTCATAAAAATTTGTGAAGCTGAATGAAACGAACGATACCAGATAAAATAGTGCGAGGGACAAAGGCTTTATTGGGCATAAAGGCTTTGGTTTCATCACAGACGATTTATCAAAAGACGTTACATGTGAAATCCAATCGGCAGTTTATTTTGGAGGTCGAATTTGAGTCTTATATGTCATACGATATGTTGTGTTTGCGAACGATATATCAGCAAGGCATGAGTAGAAAGTCTAAAGCTTACACATGGACGGTGGCAGATTTTAAACATCCACAAGAGTGGTTAGAGATTACCAGTAAAATTCTACAGGCAAGTCATCATTATTCTGCGACTCATTCTCAGAATTTATCAAGTTTGGAAGTCAGAGGCTGGTGGTCGCAAGCGTGGGATAAGTTATTGCAAGAGAAACATCTTCGTACATTACCAAATTTGGCACAACAAACTAAACCATTTCCACAACAGTTGTCCGCAGAGCTAAAGCAACGTAAATCAGGAGTGTGGGTAACGCTACGCTATCAACGCAGTAAAGGTCGTGCGACGCTATATCAAGAGATGCCGATTGAAGCAGTACAAGCTTTGCATGATCACTTATTGAAGTCTGCTATTGTCTAAGATAAACATAAAAGCAAACTAGAGAGGTGTCCACGACATACCTCTCTATTTTTTATGGATTCAAAATTAACCTAAGAAAACAGTAAACTCCTCGGCAGGAACACGAGGTGTAATAAACGTATTTACAATATGATCAGGATCGGCATAACCAAGTGCCACTGTACATACCAATTCCTCATCATCAGGCGCATTCAATACATCAAGTACAATTGGGTGGAAATGATTCCATGCTGCTTGTGGGCAAGTATCTAAACCACGTGCTTTTGCTGCCACCATGACATTTTGAATCATCATGGAAATGTCCATTTTTGAGCCAATGCCCATTGCTTTATTTACAGTGAAATATAAGGCAACAGGCGCATCAAAAAGTTGATAATTACGCAGTTGTTGCGTCGCCATCTTTTCTTTTTCACCTTTTTGAATCCCGAGCAAACCGTACAGCCCCCAGCCATTTTCACGACGACGGTCGATGTAAGGTGAAATCCACGTTTCAGGGTAATAGGCAAAGGTTTCGTGATATTGATTTGCCATCTCAGGGCTTTCATAAATCTCAAGTTGTGCTGCGACCACACGATCAATCATCTCTTGGCGTTTTGTACCAGTCACCACATAGACTTTCCATGGCTGTGTATTTGTCCCTGACGGTGCACGACAAGCAACTTGTAAGATGTCTTTAATGGTGGAGGCATCCACGGCTTGATCCAAAAATGCACGTACAGAGTGGCGAGAGGTGATGGCATGATCAACGATGGCAACATGTTCAGTATTCATAAAAGTCCCTGTTTTGGTTGTCAGTTCTACTCAGAATTGAAGTGTAAAGATGAATGATCTTAGTGATTCAAATTAACAGTAGTCAACCAGTTGTGATATGGCAGAACAGCCAAAAAATATCAAATAAAGCCCACAAGTTAGTAAAAAGAATTTTGTCTTTCGACCAAAGTCTAAAGAAGAGTTATTCAATCATGCAGTAAGGAAGAAAATTTTAAAAATGTAATATTTTGATTTTTATTAATATTTTATTTTTTGAAAAAATAAATAATTGAGCTACTGATTTAGACTTTTGGCTAACGCTACTCACATCGTTATGAACAAATTATTACAATGCAGATCTTGCCAGTAAAAATTTATTTCAACGCATAGGGATAGGCGAGATGCTTGAGCGAATCAGTATTGGTATTGCTGAGCACATCTAAGTTGATTAAGGAGTAAAGAATGAGTCCGAAAATGAGTTTAGGAAAAGCACTAAAATTAAGTAGTTTAACTTTGGCATTAGGCGCAATGTCCTCAATGAGCTTTGCTGCAGACAGCGATGAGATCGCACAACTTCGTGCAGAGATTCAAGAGCTTCGTAGTCTGGTTCAGCAGCAAGGTCAACAGCTCGCTGCACAGCGTTCCGCTCCGCCAGTTGCACCACCAGCTCATGTACAACATCATGCCCATTCTGCGCCACCGCCAGCAATAAAAGTGGATACTCAAGATTTAAAAATCACGACAAGTAAAGGTGCAGAAGTAGATTTATATGGTTTCATCCGTGGTGATGCGAACTACATCATCGAAGGTGCGGATGATGACTTCAATAGTACAGCAAGTAGCGATGGCGCAACAAAAGACAAGCTTCGTGCGACAGCTAAAGTGACTCGTTTCGGATTGGACTTTAGCTCACCGATTGCAGGGCAAAAAGTCGGTGGTAAAGTGGAAGTAGACTTTGCGAGTAGTGATGAAAATCTACGCATTCGCCATGCGTACTTAACATTCAATGAGTGGTTATTTGGTCAAACCACGTCGAACTTTTTAAGCAACCATGCACCAGAGATGATCGACTTTGATACCAACATCGGTGGCGGTACGGCACGTATTCCACAAGTGCGCTATAGCCATAACCTCGCGCCTGCAACACAAATCGTCTTGGCAGCCGAAGAGGGCAATAGCTCGGCAACAGATGCAACTGCAAAATATAAATTGCCTGTATTGACTGCAAAGTTGAATCAAGGTTTTGCAGAAGGCAAAGGTAAGGTCAGCGTTCGTGCTTTGGCTGAGCGTTACGAAGCAGAGGGCAATAATGATTCAGATGAAACCGCTTGGGGCGTTGCTGCGGGTGCAAGCTTTCAAGTGACTGATCCATTGAAATTAACCGCTGATGTTTCGCATGTGGAAGGCAACAGCAACTATCTGTACGGTTCAAACTCAGCTTTTGCAGTCAATGCTGATGGTGATTTGGCGCAAAATGAGTTTAATGCGTTCCAAGTTGGTGCAACCTATAAAATCTTGCCAAATCTACGCTCGACAATCGCTTATGGTGCGATATTTGCTGACGATGACAGTGAATACGCAATATTGAATCCTACTGGGAACAAAGAAGTTGAACAGGCTTGGATTAACTTTATCTATTCACCTGTGAAACCTGTTGATCTTGGTATTGAATATATCAATGGTAAACGTGAAACTTTCGAACCAAATGCAAATGGCGAAAAGACGTTTAAAGACAATCGTGTGGGTGTGATGGCTCGATACAACTTCTAATTGTGGTAGATGAATTCTAATTAAGTTTTCGAAACAAAGAAAAGCCCTTCAATCGAAGGGCTTCTTTAAGTCTTAGAAAAATATTAAAACAGCAATTATTCTAAAAATTTAACCGTAATGCCTTTTTTCACACGTTTCGCTAAATCTTGTGCATCCCAGTTGGTCAAACGAATACAGCCGTGAGATGCAGTTTTTGAGATGAGTGATGGGTTCGGCGTACCGTGAATACCAAATGATGGTTTAGATAAACCAATCCACATATTGCCCACTGGATTGTTTGGGCCTGGTGGCAATGACAGAGGCTTCATGTTGTTGCCTTGAACAAAGTTTTTCGGACTGTAGCCATACCATGGATTTGGTGCAATATTTTTTACGGTATGTGTACCTGTTGGTGATGGCGTATCACTACTACCAATCGTTGCAGGGAACGACGCAATCATCTTATTTTTGCTGTTAAAGAGATACAGTTGTTTTGCACCTTTATGCGCAATAATCAGATGAATATCTTCAGGTAAGTTGTTGCGAATATTTGCTACGATGATTTTCTCACCTGCTTTTTTGAAGCTTACGTCTGGATTGATTTGTTGTAAAAAGTTCTCATCCATATGAAAGCGTTCGCCAAGCATTTCCGTCACGCGCGTATAGTACAAACCTTTCATTTTGGCTTGTAGTGCATAGTTCGATGGAATGGATTTGGCATAAGGACCTTTCAAGTCATCTTCTGTGATGGTGTATTCCACAAATACAGGTTCAGATTGACCTGCATTTAAGCTATCCCAAGTCTGTTGATCCATCTTGCCTGTAGCATCGAGGTTGTTCATGGTTTGATAGGTTGAAATCGCCTTCAGGGTATTCATCCCTGTTGCACCATCAATCGCACCTGGAGAAGCATGCTTACGATTCAGTAAAACTTGGATTTTTGCAAAAACAGGTAGACGACCTTTCTCAATACCATCAACCCAACCAGTTTGATTTAGACCATCTAACGTCCATTTGGCATTTTTTACTGCTTCCGCTTCAGCTGTATCTGCAATTGGTGATGAGCCTGCTGTACTATTTTCAATTTCATCCTGTGTAGGATCGGCAAAACCACTGCCTGATGCCACAGTGTTATCACTATTTGATGACGCATCTTGCTCTGCAGGAACTGGGCTATTCGCTTGAGTAGTTGTTGGAACAGGTAAGCTTTGTTGCTGAATACCTTGTTGCTGGATGCCTTGTTGTGTGGTTCCTTGTGGAGCAGTCGCTTGTTGAGTCGCTGCTTTTTGTGCTGTATTCGCCGTATTTTGAACAGCGTTTAATTCGATTTGTGCACTTTCTGAGCGCTGACGAAGTTCAGTCGCACCTTGCGCTTTAGATAGACGATAAGATTGGATTGGCACTTCCGTTGCAGGTGTCGGCTTTAAGGTTTGACTTGCAGTATTCTCTGCATGGATGTTGGGGCTAAAAGCGCAGACAAGTCCAATACTCAAACTTAAACTGAGTTTATTGTAGGGTTTACTAGGTGCAAACATGCAATTGTCCTAAGAAAATGTTGTTATCTGCCTAATTATAAAAGAAAGTTTATGTTTTCACGTAATGGTTTTGTAGTCTAAGTTACAACTTTTAAGGAAATGTATGCACGAAGTTGCATGTTTTTATATTTTAAAAACATATATTTAAGAATGTTGTGGATGATGAAGTGGATGTATTCTCAGTATTTAAATTTGTCTAAATTGTGTGCGGACAGTTTGATTGCGTTAGCGCATTGCATTTTTAAAGAAGAAATCATGAATAGAGTGGACGAGTTTGCTATCATGAGCGACAAATTTTTTGCGAATGATGACAGCCCATGACCGCTTTAAAAAATGACCGATTTTTACGCGCACTCCTTCGTCAGCCTGTAGATACCACGCCAGTATGGATGATGCGTCAAGCAGGGCGCTATTTGCCAGAGTATCGTGCGACACGTGAGCAAGCGGGTGATTTTTTATCGTTATGCAAAAATGCTGAGCTCGCTTGTGAAGTGACTTTGCAACCACTGCGTCGTTATGAACTTGATGCCGCAATATTATTTTCAGATATTCTCACTATTCCTGATGCGCTCGGGTTGGGGCTATATTTTGAAACAGGTGAAGGACCTAAGTTTCAAAAAGTTGTGCGTACCGAGCAGGATATTGCACAGTTGCCAAAGCTCAATGCAAGCAGTGATTTGGATTATGTGATGCGAGCGGTTTCGACCATTCGCGCTGCACTTGGCGGTGCTGTGCCGTTGATTGGTTTTTCAGGCAGTCCGTGGACACTGGCAACCTATATGATCGAAGGTGGTTCAAGTCGAGATTTTCGATATAGTAAAGAGATGTTATTTGCAAAACCTGAGCTATTGCATGCCTTGCTTGATCATCTTGCAGATTCGGTGATTGATTATCTCAATGCACAAATTGAAGCAGGCGCACAAGCTGTTCAGATATTTGACAGTTGGGGTGGGGCATTAGCACATCAAGACTATGTGGATTTTTCTTTGCAATATATGCAAAAGATTATTAAAGGTTTAACCAAAGAAAAAGATGGACAACGTATTCCTGTGATTGTCTTTACCAAAGGTGGTGGCTTGTGGATTCCTGAAATGTTGGAAAGTGGTGCTGATGCGCTCGGTTTGGACTGGACAACGCCACTTGCGCAGGCGCGCCGTCAAGTCGCAGGGCGTGTTGCATTACAAGGAAATCTTGATCCTGCAACATTGTACGGTACACCAAAAGCGATCGAAGCTGCTGTACAGCGTATGATTGATCAAGCCTATGCCAATGGTGAAAAAACTGGTTATGTGGCAAATCTTGGGCATGGTATTACCCAGTGGGTTGATCCTGCGATGCCGAAAGTCTTTGTGGATACGGTACATGAATATAGTCAAAAATATTTGTAATTATCTGCACACTTTAATGCGCTACAATAAAGACTGACGAGTTGAAAATATACGTGGAAATCATTGTCAACGGTGCAAAGCTTGTCGCTGAATTTGTCGCAAAAGCAGTGTGGGCAGCGTTGTTTGGCATATTGTTGTTGCTCACTTTTGTGATTACAGCACCAATGGGACATGAGCCATTTTATGGCTTGTATCGTTATGATTATTTACTAATATTCGCAGTTTTGGTACAGATTTTCCTTTTGTATTTCAAACTGGAAAGCTGGTCTGAAGCCAAAGTCATTGCGCTATTTCATATCATGGCAATGGGTATGGAATTGTTCCTCACCCATCCTGCGATTGCTTCGTGGCAATATCCACAACCTGCTGTTTTTAAACTCTACACGGTGCCGTTATTTGCAGGCTTTATGTACTCTGCGGTGGGAAGTTTTTTTGCACGGAGTTTGCGTCTATTTCAGGTCAGTATGGTGAATCTGCCGAGTTTTGCCATCATGTTAGCGTTGGCAGTTGTGTCGTATATCAACTTTATGTCGAAATTTTTTATTCCAGATATTCGACTACTTTTATTTGTGATTTCAGTGCTGATTTTTTGGAAAACGACGGTGCACTTCCAAGTACAAAAGCACACTTTTAAATTGCCAATGTTGTTCATTTTACTGTGTTTAGCATTTCTGATTTGGATTGCTGAAAATATTAGTACCTTTTACCAAATTTGGCTCTATCCATCACAAGTTGATGCGTGGCATATGGTGGGTTGGGGTAAGCTTGGTTCATGGTATTTGTTATTATTGTTAAGTTTAGTGTTGGTATTAAAAATTTTAGGTGATCGCAAATTGGATCAACACCAACAATTGAATCAAAAGCAAAAATGGATTTGGCAACTAAAATAAGATTGGCAATTAAAGCAGATTTAGTGATTAATTTTTTCAAATTCTAGTGTGTTAATTTCCACAGCGTACTTGATTCCGCTCGTCTGCTTTGGCTTGATAGAGCGCTTTGTCTGCCCGCTTAAAGATATCTTCCGAATGCTGATCTGTTGTGGCAACTTCTGAGAACCCAATGCTGACGGTGTAATGAATTTTTTGTTGTTCATATTCCAGAGGGTGTTGTTCGATGTTGTGACGAACTCGCTCAAAGATTTCAAAAGCTTCATCTGTCACGCATGCGGGCAAAATAATAGCAAACTCTTCATCACCTATTCGTGCGATAAAATCTTGTTTTCGAATGGTTTTTCGAATAATTTTTGTGAGATGTTTCAGTACGTTGTCACCAGCAGTATGTCCATAGTGATCATTTAAATCTTTAAATAAATCAACATTTAAGATGCCAACAACATAAGGCGTATGCTGATGCAAAAAGCATTGCATATTTTCATTGCTTTCATGGGTAAAGCGTCTACGGTTGAAGGTGCCTGTGAGCTCATCTGTCGATGCCAGTAAATCCATCTCTTGGAGTTGCAAATGCAAGCGAATATTCAAGGCAATCCAATTTGCTAAACATTGTAGTTGGATGGCTTGTGCTTTGCTGTAGCAATGCTTCCGAGCATCTGCGACGTTCAGTGTCCCGATGGTAATGCCATTATGGATCATTGGTGCGTCCATACAACTACCTAGTCCACCAACGCTGAGTTTGATGCAGTCCAATTCATCAGATACCGTGGTATCGTCACAAATCATCAACTTGGACGTATGAAAAGTTCAACCAATAAAAGTCTGATCAATCGGTAAGGGGAAGTCCATAGGAATGGCTTGATTACCGTTGATGGTATAGAGTTTTAGTTGGTTGGTATCTTTTTGTAGGCTAATACTGGCACGATCAGTTTGAAAAATATGGCTGACCCACTTTACGACGATATCTAATACTGCTTGCAGTGAATCGGCAAAAGTGAGCTCGTGAATAAAAGCGACAGGTACATGAATGCAATGACTATCGTCAAAGCCATTAAGCTCATCAGGCGCAAAAATACGTTCGATACGCTGTGCTTGAGTCGTTGACATAGATTGTGTCACTTTTAATAGTTGGTGTAATCGCCTAAAAAGGCTTGCTCAAATAATTCCAGAATGGCGAATATGAGAATTTTGGAGTTATTTTCCACGATTATAATACATGGTGGTTTCATTTTTCGCACCATTGCAAAATATATATATTATACACGCATGTTTAATGTGTCAGATTTGCTTAAAAATGCAACTTTTTTCATAAAAAAATCATTGAATATGCTTTATTTCACTTGATGAAATTTAGATTTGATGAACAGACGATCAACGGTGGAAATATTGCACTGTATAGCGTTGCATTTATATAGTTGTGTAGCTATGATGATTCTAGGCATAGATTTTGCTATGCGTGTAATTTTTGGTTTTTCTCCTTTTATTCGATCGAGGCTTATTTTTTCCATTTCGTCTATTTTTGAATGGATTGAGCTGATCTGTCAGACACATAGGTGGATTTATTGCAATGAAGTTATCTGTAGGTTTAAAAGTAGCGAATTCACTGTCGCTTACGCCTCAACTTCAACAAGCCATCAAGCTATTACAACTATCATCTTTAGAATTAGAACAAGAAATCCAATCTCAACTTGATAGCAATCCACTGCTCGAAAAGATCGAAGAAGAATACGGGGAGGCCAAAAAAGAAGAAGTCGATCCTACCTTGCAAGATCAAATGCAACAAGACACCATTCCAGATGATCTACCAGTCGATACAGATTGGGATGATGTCTATACTCATCAATCTACAGCGATGGCAACTCCTGAGTTTGAGGAGCGTGAAGATAATCGCACGAGCACGGACAGTTTAGAGGAACATTTGCTTTGGCAAATCAATCTGCTACATCTGAGTGATGTAGAAAAAGTCGTCGCACATTGTATTGTTGATGCGTTAGATGAACGTGGCTATTTGGATTGCGAGCTAGAAGAGATACTTGCGTCTGCACAGCACATGTTGCAACAGGCTGATGTTGAAGAAGAGCTTGAGCTCGATGAAGTGGTCGTGGTGCTGAAATATATTCAACTGCTTGATCCATTAGGAACGGCGTGCCGTAATTTGGTTGAATGTCTAGCGATTCAACTTGAGCAATATCAGCAAAATACAACGCTAAAACAGCAAGCTAAAATGTTATTGCAAAATGCCGAATTATTGCTGACGAATGATATTAATAAGCTGATGCGCAAAACTCAGCTTGATCTCGATCAACTCAAACAAGCCATGGCTTTGCTCAAATCCTTTGATCCTGCACCGGGAGCAAGATTTCAAGAGCAGGGGCAAGACTATCAAACGCCTGATGTGATTTTGCAAAAGAAAAATGAGCGTTGGCATGTTTTCTTAAATCCTGATGTGTTGCCAAAACTTCGGGTCAATTCTTTCTATGCAGGGATGATTAAACGTGCGGATCAAAGTGCTGATAATCAATATCTCAAAACTCAAATGCTTGAAGCAAAAAACTTTATCAAAAGCATTGATGAACGCCATAAAACTTTATTAAAAGTTGCAACATGTATTGTCGAACATCAACGTGATTTTTTTGAAATTGGCGCAGAAGGCATGAAGCCTTTGGTACTTCGTGATGTGGCAGATGAAGTGGAATTACATGAATCAACCGTATCTCGGGTCACGACCAATAAATATATTTTGACCCCAAATGGTTTGTTCGAACTTAAATATTTCTTTTCCAGTCATGTGGGTACGGCAACTGGTGGGGAATGTTCTTCAACTGCGATTCGTGCCATGATCAAAAAGCTCATCGCAGCAGAAAATCAAAAGAAACCACTTTCGGACAATGCGATTGCGAAATTGTTACAAGATGAAGGTATCGACGTAGCAAGGCGTACAGTGGCGAAATACCGTGAATCCCTCAATATCCCATCTTCTTCAGATCGAAAAGTATTGCTTTAACTTGGTTTCTATGATTATTTAGAGTGATGCAGTTGATTGATTTTTTGATCACAGCATGAACAAATCAAACCGTATTAAATCAAAATGGGAGCCCGACATGATTCATTGATATTGCAAGATATGTAGATGATTTAAATGAAAATAGATGTCTTTTTGGTAGTTTAAAATTAGATTGATATGAAGTTTCTATAAAATAGTCATTTAAAAATCTTGTCCACTGATCATGTTTGACTTCAATTTCATGGGAGGTGGTACTATGCATATAGCAATTCGTGGACATCATTTGGCGATTACCCCAGCGATTGAAGAACAGATTACTGAGCAATTTTCCAAAATCACCCAACATTTAGACCAAGTGTGTAGCATGCAGGTCAAATTACAAAAAGATCATCGCTTAAACTCAAGAAGTCACAAAGGGCAGGATAACCATCATGCTGAAGTGATTCTTCGAGTACCGGGCAAAGAGTTGGTCGCCAAGGCAACCGCAGATGATATGTATCAAGCAATTCATAAAATTAGTGAAAAATTAAAGCGACAACTTGCACGGCAAAAGCTCACGCATAATCAGTTGGCGAATAAGCCGTTACACAAATTGGTTGCATAAACTGTTTGCATAATTGGATGAAAAATTCAGACACTTAAATGAAATTGATTTGGAGTATTGTTGATTTTTAGTGTTATGGATTTAGGTATTTTAGCCATCCACTTGAGTTGTTTTTAGATCAGGGCTTTTGCCCTGATTTTTTATTTGATTAATTTGTTTGAAAATTCCATAAAATTTGATAAATCTTTGCCTTTTCTATGCTTTGTTTTTGTAGTCTAGATCAAACTTATAGTAAACTACGCGGTTTAGTCTTGAACGAATTAGAGCCCAGTACCATGAATACTGAACAGCTTAAGAGCTTATTAGCGCAAGCATTTCCTGATGCGGATATTGCCGTAACTGGAGAAGCAGGAAAATTTGACCTACGTATCGTTGATACAGGTTTTGAAGGTAAAAGAACCGTCGCTCGCCAACAAGCTGTCTACGCCCCAATCAATGAGCAAATTGCCTCTGGCGCAGTGCATGCAGTGACGATTCGTGCGATGACCCCAGAAGAATGGCGCAAAGTCAGCATGTTTGGAGCATAAGGCTAAATGGATAAATTTCTCATTCGTGGCGGTAATGTTTTAAACGGCACAGTCAAAATTTCAGGTGCGAAAAATGCAGCGTTGCCACTGCTTGCGGCGATGATTTTGGCAGAAACACCGATTACGCTAACCAATGTCCCGAATCTTAAAGACGTCAATACTTTAGTAAAGTTGATCGGTGGCTTAGGCATTACCATGACCTATGAAGGGGATACGGTCGTTGCGGATACTAGTACGCTAGATAATTATTTTGCACCATATGAATTGGTAAAAACTATGCGTGCTTCGATCTTGGTGCTTGGTCCACTCCTTGCTCGCTATGGCGAAGCGAAAGTGTCTTTGCCGGGTGGCTGTGCAATTGGTTCACGTCCTGTCGATCAACATCTCAAAGCCCTCGAAGCATTGGGTGCACAGATTGAAGTTGAGGCAGGCTATGTGCTTGCCAAAGTCGATGGTCGCCTTAAAGGTGGCGAAGTGGTCTTTGATATGGTCACCGTTGGCGGCACAGAAAATATTCTAATGGCTGCTGTGCTTGCGGAAGGTACAACGACGATTCGTAATGCAGCACGTGAGCCTGAAATTACCGATCTTGCCAATCTACTCAATAAAATGGGTGCAAAAATCTCAGGCATTGATACCGATACATTGATCGTCGAAGGTGTAGAAAGTTTGCAAGGCTGTGAATATGCTGTAGTTGCCGATCGTATCGAAACAGGTTCATATCTTGCTGCTGCTGCGATCACGGGTGGTAAAATCAAAACCACGCATACCGATCCAAACTTGATGGAAGCAGTCCTTGAAAAATTTGAAGAAATGGGCGCAGAAGTGACGCGTGGCGAAGATTGGATTGAGCTCGATATGCAGGGTAAACGCCCAAAAGCGGTGAGCTTCCGCACCTTACCACATCCTGAGTTTCCTACTGATATGCAAGCGCAGATCATGGCGGTGAATGTACTTGGTCGTGGCTTTGCAACCATCTCAGAAACCATTTTTGAAAATCGCTTTATGCACGTGCCTGAGCTATGCCGTATGGGTGCAAATATCCAAGTCGAAGGTAATGATGCGACCGTCACTGGTGTGGAAAAACTACAAGGTGCGCCTGTGATGGCCACCGATTTGCGTGCGTCATTTTCTCTCGTGATTGCAGCGTTGGCGGCAGAAGGTGAAACCGTGGTCGATCGAATTTACCATATTGATCGTGGTTATGAAGAAGTTGAAGCAAAACTTCAATCACTAGGTGCGGATATTCAACGCATTCATTAACTTGCTGTAATTTCAGCGAATAACAATTTACGCAACGATTTAGATACGCAGTTTAGAAAAAGGTTAGGGTTAAATGTCACAGGAACAAGCGCACTCATCACAAAGCCTCTCAGATAAACGCATCTCAGACGCAGAACTCATGGGGAATTTTGATCATGGTTTGACTTTGGCACTAAGCAAAGGGCGTATTCTCAAAGAAACTTTGCCACTCCTTGCAGAAGCAGGCGTGGAGCTACTTGAAGATCCTGATAAATCACGCAAATTGATTTTCCCAACCACACATCCTCAGGTGCGCATTTTGATTTTGCGTGCTAGTGATGTGCCAACTTATGTGGAAAATGGTGCGGCAGATTTTGGCGTGGCGGGTAAAGATGTACTGATGGAATACGGTTCAGAAAATGTCTATGAGCCACTGGATTTGCAAATTGCCAAATGTAAACTGATGACCGCAGGCAAAGTTGGTATGCAAAAACCACAAGGTCGTCTGCGTATCGCCACCAAATATGTCAACCTCACACGTCAATTTTATGCCAGTCGTGGTGAACAAGTTGATGTGATTAAGCTGTATGGTTCGATGGAACTTGCGCCATTGGTTGGGCTTGGGCATTACATTGTCGATGTGGTGGATACAGGCAATACCTTGCGAGCCAATGGCTTAGAGCCTTTGGAGGAAATCTGCCAAGTGTCTTCTCGTTTGATCGTCAATAAAGCCAGTTTTAAGCGTAAACACGCATTATTAAATCCGATTTTGACGCAACTTGAACAGGCTGTGCAATCTAGAAATCCTTAATTCATTATCATCATAATCCATGAATTAAGTGGAATTTACGGTGCTTCATTCGCCACAAGGGTATAGAAAACAGGTAAAATAACTCTTTTTTATCAATCTGTGGAATGAATTTAATGCGCCGTTTGTCAACGCAAGATCAAAATTTCCAACAGCAATTCGCTGAACTTTTGGCTTTTGAAACCGTCAATGACCCTGAACTCCTGAAAACAGTTGATCAAATCATTGCGGATGTTCGTGCAAAAGGCGATGTGCATGTGTTGGCTTTGACACAGCAATTTGATCGACATCCAGCGACAACATTTTCACAATTAGAACTGACTCAAGCACAATTACAACATGCCTTTGATGGCTTAAATGGTGAGGTCCGACAAGCCCTCGAGCTTGCAGCAAATCGTATCCGTGAATTTCACCAAGCACAAAAGCAAGATGGCTGGACCTATGTGGATGCGCTAGGCAACACGCTTGGGCAAAAAGTTACACCACTCGATCGAGTGGGTATTTACGTGCCGGGTGGTTTGGCTTCTTATCCTTCATCGGTGCTTATGAATGCGATTCCTGCGCATGTGGCAGGTGTACCTGAGATTATCATGGTGGTACCTGCACCCAATGGTGAGTTGAATCCATTGGTCTTGGCTGCGGCGTATCTTGCAGGTGTTAGCCGAGTTTTTACTATTGGTGGGGCGCAGGCGGTTGCGGCACTTGCTTATGGTACAGAAACTATTCCGCAAGTGGATAAAATCACAGGGCCAGGTAATCGCTTTGTGGCAGCTGCGAAACGTGCGGTGTTTGGACAGGTCGGTATTGATATGATCGCAGGACCTTCGGAGATTTTGGTCTATGCCGAAGGTGAAAATAATGCAGAGTGGTTGGCGATGGATTTGTTGTCGCAAGCCGAGCATGATACCGTTGCACAAGCGATTTTTATCACGCCTGATCAGGATTTACTCGAAGCGGTTGCAGAGAAAATTGAAAGCCATTTAGCAGATTTGCCGAAAGCTGAGATTGCCAAAACCTCGATTGCTAATCGTGGTGCTTTGGTCTTGGTCAAAGATCGTGCTGAAGCGATTCAATTGATTAACCAAGTAGCACCTGAGCATTTGGAGCTGTGTTTGGACGAAGCTGAAGTGATGAGTGCAGAAATTCGCCATGCGGGTGCAATCTTTATGGGGCGTTATACCCCAGAAGCGATTGGTGACTATTGTGCAGGACCTAACCATGTGTTGCCAACTTCGGGTACGGCACGCTTTTCCTCACCGCTAGGCGTGTATGATTTTCAAAAGCGCTCAAGTTTGATCATGTGTTCTGAGCAAGGTGTAAAAACTTTGGCGAAAACGGCGGATATCTTGGCGCAACAAGAAAACTTGGATGCCCATGCACGCTCGGCACGTTATCGTTATCAATAAGATTTTATAGCAATCCCCATAACTCCCATCAGGAAAGGGGATTTGCTCTAACCCCTTTAATAAGGGGGAGAATTAATCCCCCTAACCCCCTTTAAGAAAGGGGGGGAAAAGCTGAGATTGAAAATGTCGATAGAAATTACTACACAGCAAAAGCGTTTTTGGAGTCCGCTGGTACGTGAGCTTGAGCCGTATGTGCCGGGCGAACAACCGAAAATCCAGAATTTATTAAAATTAAATACCAATGAAAACCCTTACCCGCCATCGCCAAAAGTGGTCGAAGCGGTACAAGCGGTTATCGCCAATCAAGCTGATGTACTTAAGTTGTATCCTGATCCTGATGCTAGCTTGCTCAAGCAAGCGATTGCCAAGCAACAGGGCGTAGCAGTGGAAAATGTCTTTGTCGGTAACGGCTCAGATGAAGTGCTTGCACATATTTTTAAGGCGTTTTTTGTACAGGATAAACCGCTACTTTATCCTGATATTAGCTATAGTTTTTATCCTGTGTATAGTCAGTTTTTTGGCTTAAATACGATTGAAATTCCTTTAACTGATTCTTTTGAAATTGCTGTTGAAGACTATCGTCAAGCTAACGGTGGTTTGAACGGTGGCATCATCATTACCAATCCAAATGCACCGACAGGACGAGCAATTGATATTGATCAAATCAAACAATTACTCAATGATCATCCCGATTCAGTGGTGGTAATTGATGAGGCGTATGTAGATTTCGGTGCGGAGTCGGCTGTCAGTTTAGTCGCTGAATTTGAAAATCTCGTGGTCTGTCAAACCACATCCAAATCTCGTTCTCTCGCAGGGCTTCGGGTTGGTTATGCGATTGCACAGCCACATTTGATCACGGCACTTGAATCGGTAAAAAATAGTTTTAACTCCTATCCGATCGATCGTTTTGCCTTAGCGTGTGCAGTGGCATCGTTTGAAGATCAGCCGTATTTTGAAGCGCAATGTGAAAAAGTCATTGCCAGTCGGGAGCAATTGATTGCTGAGATGCAGACGCTTGATTTTAAGGTGTTGCCGTCGAAAGCTAATTTTATTTTTGCCACACATGGTGCGGTTTCTGCGGCGCCGATTTCGCAAAAACTACGTGAGCAAGGTGTGATTGTACGTCATTTCAATCGTCCACGCATTGATAATTATCTGCGCATTACCGTCGGTACGGATGAGCAAAATCAACGGCTAATTGATAGCTTAAAAACCATTTTGTAAGACGCTAGTGCCTGCGTAAAGCTAAGATGAGGTGGCGGTAAATTGATTGAGAAAATCAAGTAGTGCCGACACTTTATCTAAGCATTCCTGATATTCTGCATCGACATTGGATGCAACCGTAATTCCACCACCAGCCCAAATACTCAGCGCATCGCCGTAGCGTTGTAAGCTGCGAATCAGAATATTAAACCGTCCTGTACCGTCATAATTAAAGTAACCTAGACTGCCACAATACGCACCACGTGCATTGCCTTCGAGTTCGTCAATAATTTGCATGGCACGGATTTTTGGTGCACCAGTAATTGAGCCACCGGGTAGCGCTTGTAACAGCATTTTTGATGGATTAATTTCAGGTTTTAATTTGGCTTGAATCTCACTCACTAGATGATGCACTTGGGCAAAACTTTCAACTTCAAAAAGTTTTGGGGTGTTCACCGAACCTGTTTCAGCAAATACACTCAGATCATTTCGTAGTAAATCGACAATCATCAAATTTTCCGCTTGATCTTTTTCAGAGGTAGCGAGTTGCAGACGATTCGCTTGATCTGTTTGGGCATCTTTATCCCGAGGAAGTGTGCCTTTAATTGGGCGGGTGCGAATCATGCGATCAGTTTGAAACTCAATGAATAACTCAGGTGAACAACTCAACAACTCAAAATCATCATGCGCAATATAGCCTGCAAAAGGCGCTTGGCTTAATTCTAATAACTCGGGTAAAAGTTGGAGTAATCGTCCTTGAGAAATTTTACTTTGAAATTCTTGAGTGAGATTGATTTGATAGCAGTCGCCAGCATATAAATAATCTTGTACTTTTTGAAATGCAGATACATAGTCAGCTTTAGACCAGCGAGCTTGTAGAGATTCTTGCAACTGAAAAGAGTTATCGCTCTGCGTGACAGCAGGATTTTGTAAGTCGTGAATAAGTTTGAGTAAAGTAGTTTGATCACTCAATGTCGAGTCAAAAAAAAGCGTCCATTGATTGTTTTTTTGTTGAATAAAAATATCATATTCACCAATGATGGCTGTAGGGGAGAGGTGAGGTTGGCTATTTTGTGAATTGGAAATGTATGTAGAACTGACAAAATCATATGAATAAAAGCAAACGTAGCCACCCGTAAATTGAATCTCAGATGAAGAAAGTGATTGACGATCTGAAGATATCGGTAAGATAAATTCTAATTTTTCATTAAAGTTGGCGTAGTCATAGGAAAAATCTGTACGGCGCAAAAAATGGCCATGTGTGCCAAAAATATTTAACGATTTTGGAAGAACTGCAAAAAATGGCTGATTATTATCATTAAGAAAACAATATCCAAAATATTTACTTAAATATTGATTAAGACTAATTAAGTCAAAAGATGAGTGGCACGTCACAGAATGTAAATGCACAGTATTCGCCAAGCAAAGAGTAAACCGAGCGTAGTTTAGCCTGATTTTGTCGATTTGCAAAAAATACCGTTTATCGGTAAATCGATCTACATCGGTGACTATTACTTGATAAAAGTGTTGCTCTATTGTAATTTTATGGTTGCGTAAATGGCAGTCTGTCACAAAACGTAAGTGCTCAAAACAACAATTAAGGCGTTTACACGAAGTAAATGTCAGGATTTAAATCTCTAGGAGAGGAAAAGCATGAAGCTATTTTCTAAAATCGCTCTAGTTTCAGCAATGGCTATTAGTGCAAATGCAATGGCATTGGAATCAATGGATGATGAGGCGCTAAGTGCGGCGACAGGTCAAGATGGTATTACTTTAACAGTTGTAACTTCTGGTATTACTATTGATAAACTTTTAATTCATGATAATGATGGTTTGGACTCTACGGTAACTACACAAGGTGGTGCAAGCTTGGGTGGTACAGGTACGGCTGGTGACTACACAACAGGTGCTGCTGGTGCGATTGTTGTAAATGATGTAACTGTTGGTGTGAATAATACACTTGCTCCCGCTGCATTTGGTGGTGCTTTGGCACGAGTGACTATTGATACGGATAGTGGTGCAGGTTCTGCGGGTACAGCAAGTAATCCATTTCTTAATATTAATATGAAAAACAATGCACTAGATATCGGTATTGGTGATATCTCGGTTGCTGCATCTAATGATGTGTCGGGAATGGTTGGCGCACGTCGTGGTGCTGGTGCAGAAACAGTAATTATTAGTGATCTTGATATCACCGTTGGTGCTTCTGAGTTGAATATTCAACTTGGTGCTCAACCTCAAGGTGCAATGATCGTTGCTAATGGTACGATTCAAGGTGGTGTAACCATCAATAGCTTGAACCTAGTTGACACTGCAACAACTGGTGAAATCGCTATCGGTGATCTAAAAATCACTTCTGCAAACAATGCAAACCTTGTTGTTGATACAGAAATTTCTGTACTTCCTGGTACTCATGCTACAGGTGGTGGTTTGGCAATTTCATCTTCTGGTGCAAAAGATATCTATATCGGTTCTCTAGCATTGGGTAACGCAAATTCAATCGGTTCTATCGAAATCCAAGGTTTGGATATGGGTACAAACCAGTTGATCGTTTCTGGTCACTAATTCTTAGTTCGATTGGTGTTGATTGTGAAATTGACACCAATTATTCCATAAAAGGCTGATTCGGAGTAATCAAGCTGAATTATCTAAGTAACAAAGGAAGAATTATTATGAAAAAATTTACACAGTTGACGCTTGTATCAGCAATGGCGATCTCTGGTCATGCAATGGCGATGCAATCTTTGGATGATGAAGCGCTGAGTGCTGCGACAGGTCAGGATGGTATTACAATTGTTATTGCTGGTGATATTCATGCAGATGTTGTAGTGCATGATAAAGATGGTTATCAATCTTTAGCGGCTGGTGGTCCTGCAGGTCCTGCGGCAACACCTACACGTACAGCACTTGGTTTTACTGCAACTGCGGAAACTGATATTTCGGGTGCAATCGTTCTAGATGGTTTTAGTATTGAAGATACAAGTGCTGTACGTACAGGTATTCGTGTGCATGTGGATGCTGATGGTAATGCAGGTGATCCAGTACTCAACGTAAATATCGGTTTGCCTGATGAGTTGACGATCAATACCGGTGATATCTATGTAGCATCTTCTGATCGTTCTACTTCTGATGCTACGGCATATACGGATATGGGTGCTTATGCGAACCAAGTGAAAATCCTTGATAATATCGAGGTGGTACTTGGTGATGCAACGATGAACTTGCAACTGGGTAATGCAACACAAGGTGCAATGATCAAGTTGAGCGGTACGATTGCAGGTGGTTTGCAGTTGTCTAATATTAGTTTGTATCAACCATTAGGTGTTGCAGGTATCACATATGGTCCGACTGCTTTGGGCTCACTAGAAGTAAATACTGATGCAAGCGGTAATGCGTTGGCAGGTATTCACTTGGGGGGTGTTCAATTGTTAACAACTGGTACATCTGACTTAACCATGGATACAGAAATTAATGCTGTAAATGGCGGTTTGAAAATTGACATGAATGGCTCTCATGATATCAATCTACGTGACGTGAAGTTGGGTCATAAGTTGGCTGCTGCTTCTCTAGGTGATATTGCATTAACGAATGTAACTTTGCCTTCGTTAGTGATTACTGGTCACTAATCGAGAGTGATGAAATTAAATAAAGCGGTAATTTACCGCTTTATTTTTCAGCAATAGTTTTGCTGGATAAGCGAGTTCTGCGCAAATTGAGTCAGCATTTCTCAGGAAGAGGACTAAATGTTGAATAGAATAGATACAATAAAAAAAATTTCATCAGCTGTTGGGCTGTATTTCGTGTTTCAATCTGCATCTGCGTTGGAGCCATTAGATAATGTTGCCTTAAGTAAGGCGACAGCCCAAGATGGCTTAACAATTACACTTCAAAATATTGCTCCGAATGCACGCTTAATTTGGATTGATAATACTGGTGTAAATGCATCTGATGGTATTATTAATCCTGTTGATTATGGATTTATCAATCCGTCATCTGCTGGTGCTGTGATGTTTGGTGATGGAACTCGTGCGGGTAATTTTAGGATCAGTGAAGGCACGACGGTTCTGAAATTGGATACTGATGCTGGTAATGGAGCACCTTTTTTAAATATTAATATTGATCTACCAGATGATTTAAATATCCAAACAGGTGATATTTTTGTTGCTACAAGAGAAACTGATGGTTCATATACGAATCAAACGAAAATAATGAAAGACATGCGTATTGATATAGGCGGGCTTGAATTGAATGTTCAGTTGGGTAATTCAGCTCAAGGGCATATGTTGCTTGCGTATGGTACTGTGAATGATGGTATAAAAATTTCTAATTTTGGCCTTATAGGTGCTCAAAGTGCTGGGGAAGAATATGGCATAGGAGCTTCTGAAATAAAAATTAAAGATGCAGGCTCATCACAAGACTTAACGATTAATGGTGCCTCAGTGAATGTAACGCAAGAAGGTTTGGTTTTAAAACCATCGGCTGGTAAGGTGGTGGATATTTTGATGCAAGACTTTAAACTTGGAAATTTGGCATCTATGGATAATAGTATCGGGGATGTGGCTTTAAAGGGTCTTCAGATTGGTAATCATACCATTACGATTACGGGACATTAAGTAACATGGCTGATTGTTGAATGGCAGGGTTATAAAGTGAAAGGAAGTACTATGAATAAATTACAAAAATGCGGTTTATTAACATTGTGTATTTCTTCTGCAATGCCTGTTAATGCGATGCAGGCTTTAGAAGAGTCTGATTTATCAAGGGCTACTGCGCAAGATGGTGTGAATATCGGTTTGTATTTTCCAAATGGAAATATTGCATATGATACGATTGCGCTAATTGATAAGGATGGTATTTCAGGTTCGACGACTCATTCAAATCCTGCCTCTATAGTTATTGCTAGTGATTTAACAGCGTCAGAGCGTGGTGTTAGTTTGAAAAAAGCTGATGGTAGTGCATCGGTAGGTGGTATTCACGTAGCTATTGATTCAGATGGTAATAGTGGTGAGCCAGTTGCGAATATTAATATTTCTATGCCTGTGGATGCTCCTTTGATCCATATCAATCCAATGTCAGTTTACCTTTCTCCAGGGGCGGATGCACTATATCAAAGTGGTGTGGTTAAAAGTACTGCAACTAAGATTTTATCAATTGGTAATAAAGGTTTAGATATATTATTTAAGTCAAATGATACATTAGGCATGAATGTTCAATTCGGTAATTCAACCCAAGATCATATGTTTAAGGTATCAAGTGGCAGTTTGATGTGTATCGCGAATAATGCTATGTGTGTTACTGGTTCTGCTGATGATGGCAGTGATCCAATCCGTATTTATGATAAAAGTGGCTCTAATATTCAGTTGGGCTTTAAACTTTCAGCATCGAATAGTACTACTGGGATCCGTTTGTATGATCATGATGGGGTTGGTGGTTTTAGTGGGGTGTATGGGGATATTGTGAATAGTGGTGTTGTGTTTGGGGCGGATGGGACAATGGATAAGTTTGATCTGGCGCTAACGAATATTACTATTGGTGAAGTAGGAACTCAGGATGTGGGTTCTTTTGATAATCTGAAAAATGGCTCGCTCGGTAATATTGGGATGAGTGGAGTTGCTATTTCTGACTTTAAGGCGATAGTAAAAGGGTTGTAAGTCACATAGGCTTATTTTAAGTAAAAGTTATAGTTTTTTGAAAAAAGTAGTGAATTTGTATTCAAAACAAGGTATCTTGTAATCAATTAGGGATTTTGCGTCAATGAATGATGCATAAAAAACACAGGGCTTGGTGACAGTAGTTGCCTAAAACAAAAAAAGAGTTTCCATGTTTCTTATAACCATAGGGTCAGCATTGATATATCACTTTGCGACTGAATCATTTGAGCTGGAAGATCAACCGGCTGGTACGGTGTACTACACAGAAGTGAGTGACAGCCGAGTCAATAGTTTTAGTAAAAATCATCGGGAAGCTGTTCAGATTAAACCTGCTGTTGTGGATCAATTCCGAGGTATTGTTCGTCAGGCTTATGACTATAGTTGTGGTTCAGCTGCACTGACAACAATGATGAATGGTTATGCTGGTTTGAATCTTACTGAAAAGCAAACAATGGATGGCTTGATGCGCTATGGCGAATATAATCGCATCGTTGAACGTCGCAGTTTTTCATTGCTAGATATGAAGCGCTTTGTGACAGCCTTGGGGTATTCTAGTGGTGGTTATCGGGGTGAGTTAAAGGATTTAATATCTTTAGATAAACCTGCAATCGTACCTATTGCTTATGCTGGATTTAAGCATTTTGTAGTCTATAAAGGGTATAAGGATGGTCGCGTTTATGTGGCTGACCCTGCACTTGGAAATATTAGTTTTAATGTAGATCGGTTTGCTGAAATTTGGGATAACAATACTTTGTTTATTGTTGAGTTGGCTGATTATCAGAAATCTGAAAATCTACTCACTTTAACAGAGAATGATATGCGCCATGTTGAGGATGCGACTGTCAATCAATATGCATTTGTTGATTTACAATATCCGATACATCGTCAAGATCAGTTGGCAAACCAAGCTTCCACGATGCGTAGAGTTTTGGATGCTGATCCAAAGTCTGACAATTATGGAAAGCCAATCGATACATATATGCGTATGTATTACAAACGCAAGTAATCGTAACAAAATTAAAAAATGTCGTAATAGGGTAGTGGACAGATGATCGAGATTAAATGGATGAATCGGAGCGTTTTGGCATTAAGCATAGGACTTGCTTTGTCTGGACAAATTTATGCACAAGATCAAGAAACTGAAATTGTCGAAAGTCAGCCAGCTATTGTTGATGAAAATGCAGTAGCTATTGATCCTAATTCAGAAGCTGAGCAGTCTGCATATATAGAAACTGAACAGGTGGAAATTGCTGATGATACTGTGAATGCGGAAGCCTCTGCTGAAGTTGAAGCTGTACAGACGTCCTCGGATGCCACAGCGGTACAGGAAGAAACTAGTTCTTCGGACGTGGTTTCTGCTCCAGAAAATGCCTCACAAGCGTTGCAACAACAAGAAGGTGATGCGACGCAACAGGATAACCTTGAAGAAGTATTTACTGCGTCAGAACAGCAATACTCATTGGTGAAGAAAGGTTCGTATTCAGCTACATATGATTTTGAATACTCTTACTATAGAGATACGCAGTTAGATTTGGCATTGGATGATGGTAGCTCTAATTTGACTCGGTTACGTATCGAAGATAATGCAAATCATAATATAACCAATACTTTTACCGTACAGTATGGTTTATTAAATAATCTGACGTTAACAGCTTCGTTACCATTGGTGGCAAAGTCTGATGTTATCAAAGATGCGACTACAGCTGGCTTAGGTGATATTTCTTTTGGTGCTCGTTGGGAGCCATTTCCGCTTAAACAAGGTCGTCTGCCTTTAATCTTATTTGGTAATCTATCAACAAAAACTGGTGATAGCCCATATGAAGTGAATGCAAATAATGAACTTTCGACAGGTAAGGGGTATTACTCAGTTGGAGCTGGTGCAAGTACACGTAAGTATATTGACCCAGTGGTTTTATTTGCTTCAGTTTCTGCGAATTATGGTTTTGAAGAGTCAGACATTAATCAATTACGTGGTCAACGTATTCTGGACTCTTTTGATCCAGGTATCAGTGGTGGTTTTGCTTTTGGTTATGCATATTCATTTAATTATGATGTGTCTATGACGATGTCATATCAGCAAAGCTTTAATACTGCTTCAGAATATCGCTTTACAAGTGGTGAAACGTCAGAACCTGCTGATCAAAGTAGTGCAAGTTTAAGTATTTCTCTAGGTGTTCGAGTTTCTCCTGAAACAATCGTGAATGGTTCGGTTGGTATTGGTTTAACTGAAGATGCGCCGGATATTAGCTTGGGTCTTTCTTTCCCATTGGATTTCTTGGGCTTTGGTAAACAAGTTCGCTAAGGGGTGCAATGATGAAAACACTTCGTTATGCGCCACTTGTAACGGCCATTTTACTGATTGGTTTAGCTAATACTAGTCATGCGCGATTAGGTCAAAACTTATCAATTGATATTAAAACATTAAGTTTGGGTAATGCGGTTACAGCAGATCCGCCAGGCGTCAACTCTATTCACTTTAACCCAGCTGGTTTATCTCGGATTGATGGGTTGCAAACTGATTTGCAAGGCATTATTGCTCACTTTGATGTTGGGCGTGAGTGGTCAGCGCCGGAAGGGTATGGTGTATTTGGTTATTCTGATGATCCTTTAGTATGTAATGATGACCCTTCAAACCCATCTAGTTTGTGTACAGATTACAAAGGTGTTGTGGAGGGTGATGTTGAATATCCTACCTTATATGTACCTGTCCTGAAAAAAATGGTTGATTTGGGTAAAGGGATGCCTGTGGCAGCACCAACCTTTGGTGTAGCTTATCGTCCTCCTGGCTCAAAAGTAACTTATGCGACAGCGATGTATGCACCCATGATTGCCGGATTCGGTGCAGAGGATGGCAACCCTGGTAATTTTATGGGGCAACAAGTAGCAATAGAACGGATCACCTACTTATCACCATCTGCGGCTTATAAAATTAATGACGAATTATCGGTTGGTGCATCTATTGGTATGTCATATCAAGCAATGGGCTTGAAAACAGATATGCGGGCACCTAATGATTTGGTCGGTGTATTGCGTTTAATTGATGAGGACGTCTGTGCGCCGTTTAAAGAAAACGGCAATATTGTTACCGACTTACTTCTTTTTGGTATGTGTAATGCTGAGGAGTCTTTAGGGCCTTTTGACAATTTAGCCACCCTAGAAATTGCTTTAGAGCAATCATTGGCACCAAGCTATAACTTAGGTTTGCTATGGGAGCCTACGGATGACTTTGGCTTTGGAATAGTGTATCAAAGCGAAAGTAAGATGCAAATGAAGGGTAAATATCATATTGCAAATGGTAAGGGTGCTCAAGAGCTAACGAATGCATTAAATACTTCCGTGACAGGGCAAATCCTTGCTGCTATTTTGGGTTTCCCATCATATGTGCCACCAACTGAAAGTGGCTTGGTTTCAATGGATCTGACATATCCACAACATTTTCAAACTGGGATTAAATATAAAGTTTTCCCAGACTTGCAGGTTAACTTTGACGTAAGCTGGACTGATTTTAAGGCTTGGGAAAAGTTCAAAATGGAATTTGATCGATCTTTGGCTGTATTGAAAGTTGCAAAATTACTTTCTAATAATATTACTGAGTCATCTGTATCATTCCCTTTAGAGTTCGTTTCTTCTTGGCGTTGGGGCGTGGGAGTTCAATATGATGCAACTGATCGTTTACAGCTACGGTTAGGCTACGAGCCACGTTCATCTGCAATTCCAGATAATAAGCGTAATACTCTAGTTCCACTGAATAATGCACAACTGTTTGGTATGGGGTTAACCTACAAGTTTGATCCAGATACGGAGATCGATTTGACCTATGCGCATCTGCGTAGTCGAGATCAGATTCCTGCAAATACCAGTGATCTTGCAAATGAAACGGGTGTAGGCAATATTATGTATAACCCATATGCAGGTTTAAATATTAGCACAAATACGAAAGTGAATTTGGCTGGTATTGTTTATCGTACGAAGTGGTGATTGGTAAAATTGAAATGCAGCAATTTTTCTTTGAAAAATATTTACAGCAACGGAATAAAATTTTCCTTGCTGTATTTTGTTTTGGTGCGATAACTAATTATAGTTATGCTGATACAAATGAGCTAATAACAATTATCGGGCCAGACGGTTTACCGATGGTAGTTCCTGTCCCTGAAGCGAAGCCAAAAGCGAATAAATCAGGACGAAATATAAATAATGATACTAGTGGAAATTTGCATGAAGCCTCAGCAAAACAAAAAATAAACGATCAAATAAATGATAAATCTTGGTTTAAATTATTTTCAAAAACTAAAGATACTTCGAAAAATATAGATGTACATCCTAATTTAGTGAATGAAGTTGGTGGGGCGGAATCAGTTGCGCAAGAAATGTATTTACCTGTCCAATCTCAAAAAACAAAACATGATATTCAATCACATATTTCATCACCCTCGGAAACTTCTAAAAGTACTGATTTATCTAATGAACCGCAAAGTGATAACAAGCAACCAATGGTAGAACAAGCGCCGTATAAAGTGATTGACGGTGAAAAATATTATCAAGCTGAATATTTGGAGTCGAAAGAGTTTAATATCGAAGATAAAAAAAGATTTTATCAAATTCCAACAGGGGTTGACGGAATTAGTTCAGGTGCTGCGAGCTGGGAAGTAGTAGAACGTCAAAAAGGTGTTGATATGACTGTTTTTCGTGGTGTTGATACGAGTTCTAAAAACGATGTCGTTACACTTGGGAAAAATTATCGCGTCATTCCTAAATCTGAGCTAACTCAAGTGATTCCGTTACAGTGTGTTGATGATAAAGCGATTCGCAAAAGTAAGGGATTTGGTCGTAATGATTCAGTGTCATTCTTCCCTAGAGCGCCTTTTAATGATGAGTTTGATTTTGAATTGCTTGATTTTGATCAGAAAGTTCAAAATTTAAAAATTACTTCATATGCGAGTAGTGATAAGTCACCAACGTATTATTGGCCAATCGTGATATTTCTTGATCAGAAAGGGTGTATTATCGAGGGGGCTAGTGCTTTCCATACCTATTCGAATCCAGCAACAATGTTACAATCTGCATCAATTGAGGGTGTGATTTATATTCCTAAGAATAGCCATTATTTATTAATGAGTGCTCTAGAATTTGGTGCAGATGTATCAGAATTAAAATTAAGTAATGAAGGACAAATTAAGCTCACGCTGTTGCGATAAATGCGGTTTGCAAATATACAGCTAGAGATATATTTAAGGATGATAGTAATGAATAAGTTTTTCTTGCCTTTCTCTGTATCAACACTATGTATGATGATGGTTGCATGTGGTGGTGGTAGCAATAATATTCATGAAAATCCAACGGTAAAACCTACAGAAACAACAGCTGTTGGTTGTACCGTTGCGTCTAGTGATGCATGCTTTGAGTTTCTTATGGAGTATCCGGTAGCGGGTCTACAGTATACTTGTGCCAAAGATAAAATTAATATTTTTTCGACAAAACTGAATGGAAATGCCGTTACAGGTGGCTGTGATAAGGATGATACGGCAACATTTTTCTTGAATGCTAATGATGACAACAGAGTGGAGTTGGGTAGTGTAAAGCTGTCTGATCTCGGTGTGCTCAGTGCTGATTCTGTACCTGTCCACTTAACCTTATTAGATATGGCGAAAGGTATCACTGGGCAAGCAGCGCAGTCCATGTCTACAAGTGATGAGACTGTTCAAGTGGCTATGAACTTGGTAAAAATATTTCAAGCAATTGGTAGCCAAAAGAGTCAAACGAATGTTGTGGGTGATATCCAACTTGTAGAGATAGATGATATTACTCTAGAAGGACTGGAAGATATTACTGCATCGGTCACAGATGAAGATTTACAAACTGGGCGATATGAAGAAATCTTAACGCCTTGGATCGATACGGCGGCTATTAGTGATGATCAAGCTTTTAGGGTATTAAAAGATGCATCTAATATGAGCCTAAGTGCCATTTATCAAGCAGATATTCCTGTAATTTCAAGTGCTTATCAAGGGCTTTTGGGTTATGCAGGCACAGGGGATAATCGACGAACTTTGATGGGCGTATTTTACCTCATGAGTGATCGGGCGGGCTTTACGCATGGCTATGGATTTCAATGGAGAGGCACGCCGAGTATTACGAATGCATCACCTGCGACGGCTGCAGTTTTATTACAAAAAGAAGTAAATCCATTGTTTATGCATGCAGATTCACAATCTGCTTTTGTGGATCCTGCGACAAAACGTCTTGGAACATCTGAAAAGTTTAAGTTAATTACTGCGCAAAATGACACTTTAGCCATTAATCAGGGCAAATTGTTTAATGATTATGCTGTTGCAGGCTCTTCTGAGTTTTCCAAATATTTAACTGGTGAAGATACCTCGGATTCAACGATTCTCGCGAAGTGGGATCAAAGTACTTCTGATGGCCAATACAGTGGCGGGGTTGATTTTCTTAAGGCATATCCAATTGCCTACCTAGATAATCGTGTTTTTAAATCCATCAAAAATATGAAATCTGGTGAAGATTATTACTTCCCACTCTATGCTACATTGACATTTGAGCATGATGATAACACGGTTCAGGATATTAAACTGGGTATTGTGATCGATGAAAATGGTGATGTTCGAAGTGATATAAAGACTGGTGCAACAGCAACAGATATGTCTGGTATGTGCGGTATAACGGACTCTAGTCAGGCTACTCCAGTAGATAATTATGGAGTCAAACAATACCGTCTAGGAACCATAGCAGCTTCGAACTATCAACCCCAACAAGGTGATCGTAGTTTAAGTTTTAGATTGGTGATTTCAGATCCAAGTTTTGGTTATCTACGAGGCGTAGTGACTGGGTTGTCAACGATTGTGAATTTAGAAAACACAAATACGAATTTAGCAGTAAAGGTCAATATTCATGATTTGCTCAATACATCAGTGCAGAATATTAATGCTGGAGCATCATTACCAAACATTAATATTAGTGATTCGGCAGGTGCAGCAGCAAATTGGGTAAACTTCTACAATGTTAATAAGTCAGTTTATCTCAAAGCAAATGCCACAACATATACACCAACTACAGAAGAGGCAGATCAGCAAAAGCGTTTGAAAGGCACACTCTCAATTGACCTTGCAGACTGTTACGAAGTGAAAAAAAAGTCTTAAATCACTTTAACTAAATCGGCGATACATCGCCGATTTTTTTACGCCAATATTTAGATTAATTGCGAATAGTTAGTCTTTTAAATACAAAAAAGCCTAGATGATTTCATCTAGGCTTTTTCATTGTAGAGCATTTCGCTCAAATCTTGGCTCTCCCACCTGGGCTCGAACCAGGGACCTGCGGATTAACAGTCCGTCGCTCTACCGACTGAGCTATGGGAGAATGTTAGGCGCATTTTATGTGTTGAATGGGAAGAGGTCAAGCGACGGATTCTCTCGATTTCATCAATTGTGGATTTAATAATCAATACTAGAAAGTATGTTGTTGGGAGGTAGAGCAGATAAATAGGTATCTAGATATTAGTGCTAATAAATGCAAATAAATTGTGATAAAATTAAAAATATACAAATAATGTGCATTTTGTTTACATGAGTTTAAGCGGATAAAGGTTATTGATGAGTGATCAATTAGACGAGTTCGATCATAAGATACTGCAACAACTACAGATGAATGGTCGTTTAAGCAATCAAGAGCTTGCTGAGATTGTGGGTTTATCAATGTCACAATGTTCACGTCGTCGTGTGGCACTTGAGCAAAAGGGCATGATTGTTGGGTATTTTGCGCAATTGCATCCTGAAGCTGAGCGACATCCGATTGTAGGTATGCTTGAGATTAAGTTGACGCAATATAGTCAAGCTGTACTGGATCAGTTTTTAGCGTTTATCGAACATGAGCCGATGATTCGTGATGTGTATAAGCTTACTGGAAGCTACGATTATCTGCTGAAAGTGACTGCTGAAGATTTGGCGCAAATGAGTGTGTTGATCAATAAAATCACCGCACTCGATTTGGGTATCGGTAATTTCCATACCTCGATCGTGCTTGAACGGATTAAAGAGAATCACCAAATGATGAGCCACATTGTGAGAGGAGTTGAGCTTGACTAATATTGCTATAGATACTGTAGAGCAATCTTTGACGATGCAAGATGAAGCTCAGAGCAAGCCTAAACATTCGCATTTGGAAGATGCAATGGCGATGGTCATTGGTACTTTTCTTATTTCATTTGCCATGCTTTTGATGCAACAAGCGCATACTTTGACAGGTGGTACAGCGGGTTTTGCACTGTTGGTGCATTATGCGACTGGGATTAAGTTTGGTGTGATTTTCTTTTTGATCAATATTCCTTTTTATTATCTTGCATATAAACGTCTAGGTATGCAGATGGTAATTAAGACGATTATTGCTGTTGGTTTATTATCTGTCTTGACTGAGCTCCATCCGCACTTTATTCATCTTGATGGTATTACGCCAGTTTATGGTACGGTACTCGCCAATCTCTTGATTGGAATTGGATTTTTGATATTATTTCGCCATCGCTCAAGCCTCGGCGGCTTTAATCTATTGGCGCTATATCTACAAGAGCGTTATGGTATCTCGGCGGGTAAGGTGCAAATGGGTTTAGATATCAGTGTATTGTTGGCATCGACCATGTTTATTAGTGTGCCATTACTTGTGATTTCGATCTTGGGTGCGGTGGTATTGAATTTGATTTTGATGATTAATCATCGTCCAGATCGCTACGTGGTTTAGTGCTTAGAATAGTCAATTTGCAAATAAGCATTGTAATAATGAGTTGTTTAAGGAATAGATATGTTTGAACAAGTTCCTGCCTATGCAGGCGATCCGATTCTGTCATTGATGGAAGATTTCAAAGTCGATCCACGTACGCATAAAGTCAACCTGAGCATTGGTTTGTATTACGATGAGCAAAGCGTTGTGCCACAGCTACAAGCGGTTCGTGAAGCGCAAAAGCAATATGCAACGCATAATGATGAAGCAAAGTTGTACCTTCCTATGGAAGGCATGTCAGGCTATCGCCAAGCGATTCAAGCTTTATTGTTTGGTGCAGATAGTCAAGTGATTCAAGCAAAGCGTATTGCAACCATTCAAACTTTAGGCGGCTCTGGTGCATTGAAAGTCGGTGCGGATTTCCTTAAAAATTATTTTCCACAGTCTGAAGTTTGGGTGAGTAATCCAACTTGGGATAACCACGTTGCGATTTTCTCAGGTGCAGGCTTTAAGACAAATACCTATCGTTATTTTGATAATGACACTCGCCAAGTGAACTTCGATGCGATGTGTGAAGATTTAAATACTCTGTCACCACAAAGCATCGTTTTACTTCATCCATGTTGTCACAATCCAACTGGTGCGGATTTAAGCGCTGAACAGTGGGATCAAGTGATTGAGATTCTTAAAGCGAAACAACTGATTCCTTTCTTGGATATTGCCTATCAAGGCTTTGGTCAGGGTGTAGAGCAAGATGCTTATCTCATCCGTGCGTTGGCAAATACCGATGTGAAATATGTGGTGAGTAATTCATTCTCAAAAATCTTCTCATTGTATGGTGAGCGTGTCGGTGGATTGTCTTTTGTCTGTCAAGATGCAGAAGAAGCTGCGCGTGTGTTAGGTCAACTTAAAGCGACTGTGCGTCGTAACTACTCAAGTCCGCCAACGACTGGTGCTGGCTTAGTTAACATTATCTTGAATGATGAAAACTTAAAGCAAATGTGGTTGGATGAGTTAGAACAAATGCGTATTCGTATTTTTGCGGTACGTGATCAGTTGCGTCGTCGTTTACTTGAACTTGTACCAAATGGCAACTTTGACTATCTCACAGCACAGCAGGGCATGTTTAGCTATACAGGGTTGTCTGCTGAGCAAGTGGATCGTTTAAAAGAAGAATTTGGCGTGTATTTGGTGCGTTCAGGGCGTATCTGTGTGTCAGGTCTGAATCAGCGTAATATTAATTATGTAGCTGAGTCGATCGCCAAAGTTTTATAAATTTTTTAGTAAATAGAATCAGGAAATAGCATCTTAAATAGGTGCTATTTTTTTGCTTGATCTTGATGTAGTTATCGAAAATAAAAAAAGCCTAGATCAATGATCTAGGCTCTTTCGTATTTTGGCTCTCCCACCTGGGCTCGAACCAGGGACCTGCGGATTAACAGTCCGTCGCTCTACCGACTGAGCTATGGGAGAATGTGCAAGCGATTATAGACAGATTTTATCAATGGTCAAGTCTATTTGCACTGAATTACAACTCGGCGAGCTAATTTTCAATCAATTCATGCAAAGATCCGATAAAGCGACGCAATGAATAGGCGAATGAACTTTAAATACACCTAAAGTAAATTTTGTACTTTTAAATTGAGTGCTTTTAGATATAAGCACTCAATCTTTCGGAACTACGGACAGGAAAGAGTGCCCTTAAACTGGACAAGGGATTTGTTCTGATTCGGCAATATCGGCTTTGGCACTCATCAGCGCAGTAAGCTTGCTTGATGGAATCTGTTTTTTATTCAGCGCATCAATCGAGTGCAAAATATGCACTATCTGATCTGCACTGAGCGGAATATTCTCTGACTGGAAAAAATGTGCAATGACATCCACATCAATGCCTGCATCATGCAGTTGTTTGATGTGTTTAAGGTTGTTTAAGCAGTGTAGGTTTTCTTGAATTTTCATATCGAACTCCTTCGAACGCTTGTTGATGTAATCTTCTATAGTCATGTTACGGTTTTAGCCGCACATTCATTTATTAGTAAAGCAGTTTTAATGCCAATTCTAAATCTGATTAAAATGAAGTCATGTATGGATTGGATCAAGATGTGTATCGCCATGTAATTTTTATCGGATATTGTCCAACAAAAAGCCCTGAAACGAGGTCAGGGCTTAAGTACAGCTTATAAGTCTTAATGTTCATTTAAATCATATTAAGCATCGCTAATTATGAATTTTTCTCAGCTTCGATTGAAGCTATCGCTTCATCTACACCGCTGATCGAATCGGCAGCTGCTTTGATACGAGAGAGTGCATCTACAAGCACTTCATCTGCTGTTGCATATGAAATACGCATAAAGCCACCTAGACCAAACGCATCGCCAGGAACGACAGCAACGCCAGTTTCTTCAAGTAACCATTCAGAGAATTCTGTGCAAGACTTCAAACCTTTAGCACGGATCAATGGGCGGATATTGGCATAGGCATAAAATGCACCATCTGCAGGCAAGCAAGAGATACCTTTGATCGCATTGAGTCCATTGACCACCAAATCATGACGGCGTTTGAAAGCTTCAACCATCGGTTGCAATACATCTTGTGGACCATTCAAAGCGGCTTCCGCAGCGACTTGAGAGATCGAAGTTGGATTTGACGTAGACTGAGATTGAATGTTTTTCATCGCACCAATGATCTTTGCAGGACCTGCTGCATAGCCAATACGCCAACCAGTCATGGCATAGGCTTTCGACACACCATTGAGTACAAAAGTACGATCGTACAAATCAGGTGCAACGGTTGCAATATTGTAGAAGTCACCAGACCAACGAATCGGCTCGTACATGTCATCAGAAGCGATATAGACCTGTGGATGTTTGCGCAATACTTCTGCCAATGCTTCCAATTCTTCTTTGGTGTAGATCATACCTGTTGGGTTTGATGGGCTGTTTAACACCAATAGACGCGTATTTGGTGTGATCGCCGCTTCCAATTGTTCAGGCGTGATTTTAAAGCGTTGATCTTCGCCACATTTCACGATGACAGGCGTACCTTCTGCGATGATCACCATATCTGGGTAGCTTACCCAAAATGGTGCAGGAATGATCACCTCATCGCCCTTGTTAAGTAATGCTAAAGCAAGGTTGAAAAAGGATTGTTTCCCACCACAAGACACCAAAATTTGGTTGGCTTGATAGTCAAGGTTATTGTCACGTTTGAATTTCGCAATAATGGCTTTCTTCAGAGCAGGCGTACCATCTACAGCTGTGTATTTGGTAAATCCGTCGTTAATGGCTTTTATTGCTGCCTCTTTGATGTGTTGAGGGGTATCAAAATCAGGCTCACCTGCACCCAAACCAATCACGTTCTTACCAGCTGCTTTAAGCTCAGCTGCTTTGTTCGTTACGGCAAGTGTAGGGGATGGTTTGATGGCATTCACACGATCTGATAGACGTACGTCCACGGCAGCATTCCTTCTATGTTTAGGGATGAAAATTGAATGAAAAATTCAGATACAATACATGTTATAAAAACGCTTGCTATTTTAGCGCAAAATTGCCTTAGACAGATATTAATAATCACGCAAAGACAAAAAAAGTTTTCATAAATCTTACGTTAGCGGTTTGTTGAAAAAACCTTAATCGGAAAAATATTGAAAAGAAGAAAAATGTGTTGAAAATAACATTTTTCAGCAATTCTTCCATCGAAGATTCGCAGTAAATCCAGTAGCATGCGTTCTGCATATTTCCGAAGCTATTTCTATGACATCAGTTTTTCACGATCACTTCAATCATGCTTAAAGCCATTTCCAAGTTCAGTCTACTTTTTTTGATTCCGAGTCTGTGTTTGCATGCTGCACATGCTCAAAAAGCGAGTGCACAAAAAGAAAGTGCACAAAGTCCGAGTGCACAGACATTGCCGTGTCAGTGGAAAGCGGTGAGCTCAGAACATCAAAAGCCAAAGCCTAAAGTTGCCTTAGTGCTCGGAAGTGGCGGGGCACGTGGCTATGCGCACATTGGCGTGATTGATGTGCTTGAGCAGAATGGTATTCGTCCCGATATGATCGTTGGCACCAGTGCGGGCAGTATCGTTGGTGCGATCTATGCTAGCGGTAAAACGCCTGAGCAGATGAAAAACATTGCCATGGATCTCAAAAGTGACGACGTGCGAGATTTTACTTTGAGTAAGCAAGGCTTTTTTAATGGGCAGAAAATCGCAAACTATGTCAATGCACAAGTGGATAATACCTTACTTGAAAATATGAAGATTCCATTCTATGTGGTGGCCACGGAATTAAAATCTGGACAAGATGTGGTTTTTCGACAAGGTGATACAGGTAAGGCGGTGATGGCTTCGACCAGTATTCCGAGTATGTTTGTGCCAACCAAGATCGGCGAGCAAGAATATGTTGACGGTGGGTTAGTGCATCCAGTGCCTGTGTCTATCGCCAAGCAACTTGGGGCAGATATGATCATTGCTGTGGATATTTTGGCACGTCCAGAACATACCGAAACCTCGAATGTGTGGGGATTGTTTAACCAAAACATTAACATCATGCAAAATCGCCTCGCCGACTACGAAGTCAAGCAAGCGGACATCGTGATTCGCCCTGATATTCGAGAAAAAGCCCATGTATTCTCGGTTGGCTCACGCACGCAGACTATACAAGCAGGGGAAGTGGCAGCACAAAACCAAATCGATCAATTGCAAAAAGCTTTAATAGCTAAGAAAAATCAGTTGCAAGCTGAGCACGATGATTTACAAGTTTGTCAGCACTGATATTTTGAAATCTTAGCATCATCAGCATTTGAAAATGACGGATTGAGCACGGCACAATTTGACGGCATGTGTTTGGCATTTTCCGATTAGTCATTGCAACTAAAACGCAAGGCTCTATAATTTGCTTTTTAAAAATCGAACTGCAAAGTTTTTCATTGTATTGATTGAGAATGCAATAACACATGTTGCTGTCAATTTAATTTTTAGGTGTTTGAATGTCTGTGGGTAGCCTGCTGAACGAGAAACAACAAGAAGCCATGCGCTATACGCAAGGACCGCTATTGGTATTGGCGGGTGCAGGTTCAGGCAAAACCTCAGTCATTACGCAAAAGATTGCCTATCTTGTGCAAGAATGTCGTATTCCTGCACATCGTATCACCGCAGTGACCTTTACCAATAAAGCCGCTCGTGAGATGAAAGAGCGTGTCACTCGCCATCTATCCAAAGAGCAATCTAAAGGTCTGAGTGTGTCGACCTTCCATACTTTTGGTTTGAATTTGCTACGTATCGAACTAAAACATACGCCACTGAAAAATAATTTTTCTATTCTAGATGCCGATGACTGCAAACGAATTCTGATGGATTTGATGCATCGGGACAATCTGGCAAATGCAGATAGCAAAGAACTGATCGCCAAAGCCATGAAGAAAATCTCGGATTGGAAAAATGATCTGATCTTGCCTGAGCAAGCGCATGTCACCTGTGAAACTGAAGAAGATGTACAATTGGCGCATCTTTATCAACTCTATGAGCGCAATCTGCGTGCTTATAATGCGGTGGATTTTGATGACTTGATCGTGCTCCCGACACGACTTTTACAAGACAATGCCGAAGTGCGTGACAAGTGGCAAAATCGTGTGCGCTATTTACTCGTCGATGAGTATCAAGATACCAATACCGCACAATATATGATGGTGAAATTACTGGTCGGCGTGATGGGACAGTTCACTGCTGTAGGTGATGATGACCAGTCGATCTACGCATGGCGTGGTGCAAAGCCTGAAAATATGGCACTGCTCAAAGATGATTTCCCACGTTTAAAGGTGGTGAAGTTGGAGCAGAATTATCGCTCGACCAATGTCATTTTGAATGCTGCCAATGCGGTGATTGGCAACAATCCGCATATTTTTGAAAAAGCCTTGTGGAGTGATAAAGGTCGTGGCGAAGCGATTCGAGTAATTACCTGTCGCAATGACGATGATGAAGCGGAACGTGTGGTCAAAGATTTGATTACGCACAAGCTGATGAATGGTAAAAATTGGAAAGATTATGCGGTGCTGTATCGTGGTAATTTCCAATCACGAGTGATCGAAACACAGCTACGTCAGATGCAGATTCCTTACAAGCTTTCGGGTGGTCAATCGTTCTTTGCTCGGGCAGAGATTAAAGACATCATGAGCTATCTGCGCTTGATCATTAATCCTGAAGATGACAGTGCATTTCTACGCATTATCAACACGCCAAAACGTGCGATTGGTCCTGTGACCTTAGAAAAGCTCGGCTTATTTGCGCAGGAAAATCATTTGTCTTTGCTTGGTGCATCTGCGGATCAACGCCTTGCGATGGTCTTGCCGAAAAAAGCCATGAGCCAGTTACATGAGTTTGCCGAGTTTATTCAACGCTTTACCGAAGAATTACATGATCATGATGATCCTGTACCGTTGGTGCGTCAGTTCATTAATGAAGCGGGTTATGTCGATTATATTCGTGAAAATGCTGCCACACCTGCGCAAGAAAAGTCGAAATTCGACAATATCGAAAGCCTATATAGCAGTATCCAAAATCTGATCAATAAAGCCGAAGATGTTGATGATCGCAATATTGAAAGTGCGATTCGTAAATTGGTGTTGATCGACATGCTGGAACAACAGCAAGAAGAGCAGGATCAAGATAAGGTCAATCTACTGACTTTGCATGCGGCGAAAGGCTTGGAATTTCCTTATGTCTATATGATGGGCTTAGAAGAGGAGTTGTTACCACATCGCAACTCGATCGCCAGTGAAACCATTGAAGAAGAACGCCGTCTGATGTATGTGGGCATTACTCGGGCGAAGCAAGGCTTGACCATGACTTTGGCAGAGCAACGTAAAAATGGTGGACAAATGAAACAAATGACGCCAAGTCGCTTCTTAGATGAATTGCCACAGAATGATATTGAATGGCTTGGTCGGAAAAAGCCTGCGGGTGCGACGGATGTCGATCCTAAAGAGCAAGCTCGCCGTGCCATTGAAAATTTGAAAGCCTTGATGAAAAGATAATTGTAGTCATTAAAAACGCTATCATTGATCAAATTTAGTCAGAAATTAAAGGAAATAGCATGAAAGTCCAAGTCAAAGTATTAGATCAACGTCTCGGCACACAGTGGGATATGCCAACCTATGCAACCGTTGGCTCGGCAGGACTTGATCTACGTGCCTGTTTAGATGAGGCGATTACCATTGCTGTCGGTCAGACGGTTTTGGTGAAAACAGGTTTGTCGATCTATATCGAAGATCCGCATTTTGCAGGTTTGATTTTGCCACGTTCAGGGCTGGGTCATAAGCACGGAATTGTACTTGGTAACTTGGTTGGTTTAATTGATTCAGACTATCAAGGCGAGCTGATGGTATCGGTGTGGAATCGTGGGCAGGCGGATTTTGTCCTTGAACCGGGCGAGCGTTTGGCACAATATGTGGTTGTCCCAGTGCAACAAGTGCAGTTTGATATTGTTGAAGAATTTGAACAATCAGAGCGTGGTGCAGGTGGCTTTGGACATACTGGTACAAAATAATATTTATAGTGGTTATTAATGAGTTAAACGCTAAGCGATGAGTGAGCAATTCCAATCCACGAAAGTGGCATCTGTACCTCGACAAATTTTCCGAGCATATGATATTCGGGGAAAAGTTGCTCAGTTGTCAGATGGATTGGTCGCTCAAATTGGTAAAGCACTCGCCACACAGTTTATCCGCGCCAATCAACAGCAAGTCGTTATTGGCTATGATGCACGGTTAAGCAGTTGCGAATTCTCAGAAATCATCACAGCACAATTGACCGCATCTGGGCTGGATGTTGTTCAAATCGGTTGTGTCAGTTCGCCATTACTGTATTTCACTGCCAAGCGTTTTGGTGGTAATGGCATCATGATCACCGCAAGCCACAACCCTGCGTCAGATAATGGCTTTAAATGGTTGTGTCAGCATCTTCCGCCAACGGTAGAACAGATTCAACAGGTCGCTGATTTGATCGAATCACAAGATTTTCAAAGCTTCTCTCATCGTGGCAAAGTCACCACCATTGATGCAAAAGCAGACTATTTTTCATACTTAAAGCAAGATATAAAATTACAAAACAATCATCATATTTGCGTTGATGGTTTGCACGGTTCGGCAGGTGAAATTGCGCAAATCGCCTTAGAAAATCTTGGCTGTAAAGTGACCGCTTTAAACTGCTATGCAGATGGCAACTTTCCACATGGTGCACCTGACCCAAGTGATTTTAAACGCTTAACAACATTACAAAAAGCAGTGATTGAGTCAAAATCTGTGATGGGTATTGCCTTAGATGGTGATGGCGATCGTGTGGTGATCATTGATGAACTCGGTCAATTGATTAGTCCGGATCGGTTGATGTGTGCTTTTGCCAAAATTTGTTTAACTGATCAAAAAGTAAAGCCGTCTGCTGAGATCGTCTTTGATGTGAAGTGTTCGACGATGATTGCACAAACTGTTGCTCATTATCATGGTCGTAGTCATATGCTTCGTACAGGCAGTAGTTTTTTAAGACATTATATTGCTAAGCAGTCTGCGGTATTTGGTGGGGAATACGCAGGACATTATGTATTTAACGATGGTCGTGGTCTAGGCTATGATGATGGCTTGTATGCGGCACTGCGTTTACTGGAATATCTTGAATCAACCCAACAAAGTCTAAGTGAATTATTGGCAGAATTTCCTGAACGTACCTCAAGTCCTGATATCTATATTGATGCGAACGGTATAGATCGTGAGCAACTTTTTGCGCATATACAGGATTATATTCACAATAATTTAAGTCAGGTCGATGCACAGTCGATGACATTAAGTTGTGTCGATGGCATTCGACTGGATTTTCCATATGGTTTTGGCATTATCCGTGCGTCCAATACAGGTGAATATTTTACCGTACGTTTCGATGCCGATGATGCGCTCTATTTGGCGAAGATTAAAGCATTTTTTGTCGAGATGGTGCATAATATCTCACCGCATTTTGCCCAAGCCTTACAAGAAATTGCGGCTTAAAAGTTCAGGAGTATTTCGTGTCAATCAATCAACTTGGTGTTGATAAAGCCAAAGTGCTTATCGAAGCCTTACCTTATATCCAACGCTTTTCAGGGAAAACCGTTGTGGTGAAATATGGTGGCAATGCCATGACTGATCCTGAACTGGAAAGCTCATTTGCACGAGATATTGTGCTGTTAAAAACCGTCGGTATCAATCCGGTGGTGGTGCATGGTGGTGGTCCGCAAGTGGACAATCTACTCAAACAACTTGGTCGTGTATCTGATCGTATTGATGGTATGCGAGTGACTGATGCACCGACTATGGAAGTCGTAGAAATGGTGCTTGGCGGTAGCGTCAATAAATCTATCGTTAATCTGATCAATAAACATGGTGGACGTGCTATCGGTCTGACAGGTAAAGATGGTAATTTACTTCGTGCCAAAAAACTGTTGATTGATAAAGTCACCGACAAAGGTACTGAACAGATTGATCTTGGCTTAGTTGGTGAAGTTGCAGGCGTGAAAACTGATGTCATCGACATGTTCTTGCACAGTGACTTTATTCCTGTGATCGCACCGCTTGGTGTCGATGAAGAGGGTAATACCTACAACATCAACGCCGATTTGGTTGCAGGAAAAGTTGCAGAAGCTTTAAGTGCTGAAAAGCTGATTTTGCTCACTAATATTACAGGTGTTCTTGGTGCAAACAAAGAATTGCTCACAGGTCTAAATACCCATGATGTAGATGAGTTGATCGCTACAGGTGTGATCTACGGCGGAATGATTCCAAAAGTGACTTGTGCGCTTGATGCAGTCAAAGGTGGCGTAGTGAGTGCGCATATCGTTGATGGTCGTGTGCCACATGCTAGTTTATTAGAAATTTTCACCGATCATGGCGTAGGTACGCTGATTTCTAACCGTTTAAATAAACATTAATTTCAAGCTGATTTTAAGTGTTTTGAAAAGGTCGCTAAGTGCGGCTTTTTCTGTTTTTTGAGTTGAAGACTTTTATTTGACTGTTTTTTGAATTGTCATTAATCGCTCATGATTTAGTCATCTATTTGTCATCTGTCGCTTCTATCGTAAGCAAAACGAGGAGTGAACAATATGTTAGAAAAACTCAATCAATTTCGCCCAATGCTACCATCACCAAAACAATTCCCTTTTGCCAAAAATCTTCCCCTGCCTAAAGGCAACCCTTTATCGAATTTTCCATTAGCCAATAAACTGCCACTGAATAAAAATAAAAACCAACAAACCCAATTTCGATTTGAATGGGTCGATGATTTAAAACAACTCCGTGAAGTCCAACAATTCCGTGCAGCACAATTTTCTGATCAATTTGGCATCTCTTTCGAGCAAGAGATTGATCAAGATATTTATGATTTTGGCTGTGAACATGCGGTGCTTCGTGAAAAATGGTCAGGTGAAATCGTTGCTTATACACGGTTAAAATTATTCCAAGGGCATGAAGTTGGGCATAGTTATAGCGCCCAAGAGTTTAATGTGATTCCACATCTTGCACATTGTTCGAACATTGTCGAAGTCGGTCGTACGTGTGTGCATCCACGATTCCGTTCTGGTAAGGCATTGTCAATGTTATGGCTCAATCTTGCACCAAAAGTGTTATGGAGTATGCGAGCTAAATATCTTATGGGCTGTGTCAGTATTCGCTTGGAAGGTAATCTAGCGCGTGCTTACCACACGCATCAGCTATTACAAAATCTAAGTCCTGAGCAAAGCATTGATATTCAGGCATTAAATGCATTCACACCACAAATGCCAAGTTTCAGCTTGCCACATGAGGAGCGTATACCGAAGCTATTCGATGTGTATTTGAATATGCAAGCGAAACTTTCTAAGCAAGCTTTTTATGATGAAGTTTTCAACTGCTTAGATTATTTCGTCTACCTTGAAATGAATGAAGCAGCAAAAAGCTTTGTCATGAATAAAATGATTCAGCGTTAAGACGGGATCACTTTTATATCAACGCTGGATATGTATATTCAAAAAAAGACTTGAGCAGACACAACAATATTTCATATATTGGATGAAAGACAGCTAAGCTAGAAGTATTGACTTTAAGCTTCTGTAAGACCAACCTCCCAAAATAGTGAAAGCTTATGTGTCAATTGCTCGGAATGAATTGCGCCACACCTACCGACATCGATTTTTCGTTTCGAGGATTTTCGCAGCGTGCGGGTGTCACATCGGATCACTCTGATGGTTTTGGTATTGCTTTTTTTGAAGAAAAAGCCTGTCGATTGTTTGTTGACAATCATTCTGCTTTAGAGTCACCGATTGCAAATCTCATTCGTAATTATCCGATCAAATCACGCAATGTGATTGCGCACATTCGAAAGGCAACTCAAGGCAAAATTAACTTAGAAAACTCTCATCCATTCGTGCGAGAGCTGTGGGGTAGACAGTGGATTTTTGCCCATAATGGTGACCTTTTAAATTTTAATCCCGAGCTCACAGGTCGATTTCAGTCTGTAGGGGATACAGATAGTGAGTTGGCATTTTGCTATGTGCTAGACCAGTTGGCGCTGAAATTTGGCAATGAACATCCAAGCCTTGAAGATATTTTTGAATATTTACAACAGATTTGTCCTAAGGTTGCAGAGCACGGCACGTTTAATTTTTTCTTATCTAATGGACAGGCTTTATTTAGTTATGCCACCACCAAGCTTCATTGGCTCATCCGTGAATATCCGTTCCAGCATGCGAAGCTGATTGACTTAGATGTTGATATTGACTTTAGCACAGTGACGACATTAGAGGATCGTGTGGCAGTGATTACCACAGAGCCATTAACAGATAATGAGATGTGGCAGGCTTATCAGCCCGGTGAGATGATTTTATTTAAAGATGGCAAAATTGAGCTGCAAGCAATAACACTGGTTGAGCGTTTGGAACGTGAAAAGCATGATCCGAGTTTGGTGAGAAAGACGCGTGCGGATCTGTATTAATGTTTAGATATTTGATTGCTTTAAAATCGATTTAAAAAAAGACCACAGAGAGTAATTATCACTGTGGTCATTGATATTATCGTGAAGTTAAATAATACGGTTTATGGTAAAAGTTCCTTCACTTGCAGGACTAAACTGAAATTCATTACCTTGAATACTAAACGGTAACGTTTGCCCTTGCTGGTTATCAGATAGACCAGCGCAGTCATTGGTATCAATACTTACATCATGAATAATAAGATTTGAGCCGGTAATGGTATATTTTCCGGATTCAATTCCTGCACCACCACAAGGTGAATCGCCAATTTCTACTTGATCATCACCTATTGGATCAAGCATAAAGTAAGTCCCATTTTCTAGGAAGCTAAAGACTTGTCCCTTACTGTACTGCCATGAACCAATGATTTGGTTGTCTTGATTTTTAACTTTTGTAAAGATATAAGTTTGTTGAATATCGGGCTCAGTTAAAATCAGATCTGTGCCGTCAAAGTTTAAGTGATGCAAGCCGACAGGATTAGATAATCCCCACTCATCATTTGTATCAATATTGATAGATGGTGTTAAGCTCGTAGTTACAGCATTCCAGTTGATATCACCCGCTTCAAGTCCAGGCTGACCTGCTTGGTCTTGTGCGGAAAATTCACCGAGTAGATACTGTCCATCTTCATCTATATATATCAAGACATTAATGGGCGTACCGCTTTGCTGATTAGAGTATTGCCACACACCAGAGATGTCTTTATAAAATGCGTTCTGGAAGTTTGCCATTGCTTGACTAGGGGAAACGACTGTTTCTAATCCAGCTTGAGCCATTGTGTCCACAAATGTAGCATCGCTAATGAAATCTTCAGGTGACTGTTCAAAGTCGATGCTTTGATTTGCTAAAGCTGTACTCACTGTGGTTGAAATACTAATGCCATTATCATGCTTACCATCGCTATCTAATGACTGTAAAAATACCAAAAGATTAGTTCTAGAATTCTCTGATTCAGCTAAATCTAATGGTGTGATACGAGCAACTGCATCGATGGTTTCGCCGAGTTGCACATCACCGATTTTGAAAGTAACTTGATCTCCATCTGCATAGCTAAATTCACCATTTTCATTGGTAGTGCCTGTAAGACCACTACTGGTCGTATAGCTTACTCCTGCAATATCCCCATCTGTAAGTACTCCAGTATTTGTATTGCCTTCGGTTTCACCCTCTGATTCATTATTTGAAGAACTAGAATTGCCCCCACCACAGGCAATGAGGCTCATCGTGAGCATAGAAATTAAAAGCGTCTTTTTCATCGTGATCATCCTTTTTTTAAATCGTCATTACATACTAATAAAATATATTTTTTATAAATATCCTTAAATGGGGATGTTATTTGTATTTAAATCATCTATTTATCTTAATTTTATTATAAGATTATGAAATGTAAGGTGAATTAAATGCAGTTACAAAAGTTAAAACTAGAAAAAATTGCAAAAAATTTGTATAACTGAGTCTTAGATTATTTATAAGTATATTAATTGGGGAGAGTAGCCATGTCTGATTTTGAGCGAGAAAACGAACTCATTGGAACGATCTATGACGCCTCTATGAATTCAGCGCTATGGTCGAACGTACTTGAGGAAATTGTAGATTATACCGAGAGTAAAACAGCGATTTTTACCGTATGCGATCAACTCAACCCCAAATTTGATTTTGTTTACTCGTTTAATATTCCAGAAGAAGGCTTGTTAGCTTATGCAGATGAACAAGTCAAAGTCATTGATATGAAATTACATACGCCACATTGGCAAAGTGTTGGCTTAGGTGGCGCTGTAAAACAAGATTTCACTTCTTACGCAACTATGCTCGGAACTGATGAGTATATCTTTTATGAAAAGTGTTTAAAACCGACTGGGATCAGCCACGTCTGTGCGGTTTTACTTGAACAGGCAAAGTACCAATGGGCAGTGTTAGCAACGCATCGTGCAGCAACTGCAAAGCCTTTTGAGAAAACTCAACTAGATATTTTAACTCGGTTGGGTGTACACCTTAGAAGGGCTCTACAGATTCATCGACAGCTCAGCACAGTAAAACAAGAAAATCAAAATTTATCGAGTTTGTTGGATTATATTCGAGTAGGCGTAATTATTTTAGATCAAGATAGTCGTTTAGTTTACGCAAATAAGAAAGCACAGAGCGTATTTGAACATTCAACATATATATCCATAGATCGTTTTAATCGTTTAAAAGTGAACGTGAGGGATCAGGCGACCCTTGATCAATATATTTTAAGTGCATTATTTCAAAGAAATATTACCAATTTCAATGATAGTGAGGTTGGTGGTGTAATGTCGCTGAACGATGAAAGTGATCAAGATTCCATATTAATTTCTGTAGTGCCATTTTCGAATTTACAGAATCATGTCGGGCTAAATTCAGGATACAGTGAAAACTTGCAGACTCAATCACCGCAGGTTGCCATTTTTTTAACAACTCCAAATCATCAAGTGTACTTGGCGAAACAATATTTAATGACGCATTATCAACTTTCTAATCGAGAAACAGAGATTTGCGAATATTTTGCTCAAGGTTTAGATTTAACGCAGATCGCCACGCAGTGCGGCATTACATTGAGCTCGGTGAGAACCTATTTAAAGCATATTTTTATTAAAGTAGGTTGCAAAAGTCAGGCAGAATTAATGCGTAAATTGCTGAATTACTCAACCAGTTTTCAGCATATTCATTGAGCCATTCTATTCATTCGGTCAGTAATGAAAGCGCGATAAATATGCTGATTTGTTTCATTAAGAAAGAGCAGGATTGCGAAAGCGCCATTTAGGTAGGGCTTTGCCCAAAAACGCATCCATACACCACGCAGGACCAACGAGAAGGAATTGTAAATCTTTAAAGAAAGATGGCTTTTTACCTTCTACTTTGTGTCCATAAAATTGACCAATCCAAGCAATCAGAAACATTGCAAAGTAAAAACTCTTACCGACAGGCAGAATGATTACCAATGTCGTCATCATCGCAAGCAAGGCCGCCATAGCGATTGCCAGTACCAAATCCAATCGAGCATAAAATACGAGGCTTAAAACCAATAATAAAGCGGTAAGCAGGGCGCTAAAGTGCATCAGAATACCAATAATGGTAAAAAGGATCGCAGGAACACAAACCCAGTGAATTACCTTATTTGTCGCATTCTGGTGGCTCTCGTTATATTCAGATAGCCAATCTTGAATTGTTTTCATCACGCTCCCTCGCATTGCAGTCAACTCTATCTTTAATGTATCGTCTTGCGTAAGAAACTGCAATATCAAAACAGGTCAAATACTACGAGTGAGTTAGGTTTTATGTGTAGCAATTCATTTGAGAATATAAGGCGTATAAAAAAAGCCACTTAAAAAGTGGCTTTTGGAACATTTTAAAAATCATAATTAAGAATTCGGACCTTCAACACGTTCGATAGATACTTTACCTAAACCTGCACCAGTAATACCGATCGCTTTGGCAGCACCGTAAGATAAGTCAACAACACGATTGCCATGGAATGGACCACGGTCGTTAACTTTAACAATTACGCTCTTACCGTTACTCTTATTCGTTACACGGATATAGCAGTTCAACGGTAGGGTACGGTGTGCAGCAGTCATGGCGTTCATGTCGAAACGCTCACCGCTTGCAGTTTTACGGCCATGAAACTGGCGACCATACCAAGATGCCACACCACTTTGCGTGAATTTTTTCACAGTGTTTGAGGCAACAGTATTCAATTTTTCAATGATGCTGGGCTCTTCAGGCACTTCGACTTTGGCAGCGACCACTTGTTTGTTAATCACACGGTTGTTTGCTGACTCAGTAATGCTTAAACCAGTCAAAGCATCACCATTTCCTTTAAATAAGCTATCACTTAAAGCTTGGAAATCTTTATCGAGGACTTTAGATGCCAAATTGGTTTTGTCTGTTGTATTGGCTAAATTGGTAGTTGGTAATAATTCAGCTTGGCTTTGAGATGTAAAACCAGCTGCAACGATCAATAAAAGTGTACTTAAAGACTTTTGCACGCGACGACTCCTAATATACGACCAATATGTGACTGAAATTGCTTAAATAAAAACCTAATTCTTTATTTAAGATTGCTTCCAGTGCATTGATCGCATAAACAATATGCATGATGCGATCTTCAGAATTGAGTGGATAGTAATGGTTCGCTTTTGTATTTGTCTATGTCTAAACTGTATAAATTTGCAAAAAGTAACTTTTTCTCGCAATTTGTGGCTAAATAATAATCAAAAGTGTAACAAAATATTTAAAATAGTCTAAAACTCAAACTGCGTCGCAAAATATTGTTTGACTTTTTGAAAAGTGTCAAAAAATTAGAGCTTCTGACACTTTTTGTTGACCCGCAAAACTTAACGATTTGCGACTTCTTCACCGAGTTGCCATACTGCAGAAACATACATACGACTTGGGTTATAACCAATGATGCTAATGAAGTTTGGGTAGGTGATCCAATACTGCGGTCCTGAAACTTCATCAAGGCGAATCACGTGTACCATATCCATCGAGTCGAGTTTGACTGTTGGGTTAATCGGGCGAACACCAAGTTTGCTAAGCTCACCAACCAGATATGGTTTTGCTGTACGCAAATCAGGTGCAATCACTTGAGTATCATCGATACCTGTATAGATCGCACGAATAGCTACAGGTTGACCTGTTTGCCAACCATGCTTAGAGATGAAGTTGGCGATTGAACCGATCGCATCTACAGCCGAGTTTTCAAGATCAATATGACCATTGCCATCAAAGTCGACACCAAGTTTGGTAATATTGCTTGGCATGAACTGCGGAAAGCCAATTGCACCTGCATAAGAACCTTTCACGCTTGATGTGACTCGCCCATCTTGATATGTCCATGCAATGAGGGCAGCAAGCTCGTCTTGGAAATAATCAGCTCGACGTGGATAACCAAAGGCGAGGGTCGCTAGCGCATCACGTGTGATGAATGAACCTTTATTGGCACCGTAGCCTGTTTCTACACCTAAAATGCCTAAAATGATTGACTGAGGAACACCATAAGTTTGTTCTGCACGACGTAGCGCACTGGCATATTGATTTTTAAAACGCACACCACGTTGAATCGTGCCTTCAACCAAGAAGTTTTCACGATACTCATACCACGGCTTACTTTCGCCAGGTTTTGCCATAATGCTTAAGATGCGATCAATATTTTGTGCACCTGACATGGCATTATCAATTTGCGCAGAAGTTAAGCCATGTTGTTGCATTGCTTTGGCTTTGAATGAGAGATAGTTTGGATGGGTAATAAAGTCGTTTGCAAAGCTTGCTGTGATCGAAAATGCGCCTAATCCCAATGTGAGCATGGCTTTTTTATAAAAATTCAACATTTAACTTATTCTCCATTATAAATTAAAAAAGATTGTGGCAACTTGCGAGCATTTGATGAGATCGCTAGCGATGCGTATGGATCGACATGATCACACCAAAAGAGGCCATCAAGGTAATAATTGCCGTACCGCCATAGCTCATAAAAGGTAGAGGCACACCAACTACGGGTAAGATACCACTAACCATCCCGGCATTCACAAATACATAGACAAAAAACGATAATCCTAACGCACCTGCAACAAGGCGTCCATAATTGTGAAAGCTATGTAAACTGATTTGGAAGATGCGAATAATCATTGCAAAGTAGATCGCCAATAATATCAGCAAGCCGATGTAGCCAAATTCTTCAGAAAATGCGGCAATAATAAAGTCGGTATGACCTTCGGGTAAGAAGTGCAAATGTGCTTGCGTGCCTTCTAAGTAGCCTTTACCTGAGAATCCACCAGAACCAATCGCCGTCTTGGACTGAATAATATTCCACCCAGAACCGAGCGCATCTGCTTCAGGGTCTAATAAGGTCAACACTCGGCGGCGCTGATAGTCATGTAATAGAAACTGCCAAGCAATCGGAATAATCACCGCAACCGCACCGACAGCAGCCAAGATCAAACGCCAAGACAAGCCACTTAAAAACAGTACAAACATACCGCTTGCGAGCACCAGTAGCGAAGTCCCTAAATCAGGTTGCTCAGCAATGAGTAAAAAAGGTACACCAATAATAATGAGGCTAATGAATACACGTTTGAAACTTGGTGGTAAAGGATACTGTGACAGATACCATGCCACCATCATCGGCATACCGATTTTTAAAAATTCACTGGGCTGAACACTGCCAAAACCCGGAATATCAATCCAACGCTGTGCGCCCATACGCACTTCACCAAACAAAATCACAGCGATCAGTGATAACACACCAATCCCATAAAAGTAGGGCGAGAAGCCTTGATACATCTTTGGTGGGATTTGCGCCATAAATAGCATCACCACAAAACCAATACCAAAGCTCATGGCTTGTTTGAGTACCAAGCCACTATTTTCAGCAGATGCACTATATAGTACCGTCAACCCAAGTACCGCATTAAATGCCAATAAGCCAAGCAGCCACGGATCGAGGTGGATGCGTTCCCATAGTGAAAGGGGGTAGCGAGAGCTTGTGCCATCTCGAGGTGCATGACGTAAGAAGCGATTGTGATGAATGCGATAAGACATGGCGTTCAAGATAATTGGTAGCGGAAAACGAATGCAAAAAATGAAGTATTGTTTTGAGATAAAACAAGTCGTATATGCTAACACAGCTAAAAAAATTGATTAAGAAATCTCATCGAGAAAAGTAAAATATTATGTTTAGGAATTTAGACGCTTAGAAAGAATAGATGTTGAAACTAAGAAAATTAAAATTTAAAAAATGAAAAGCCTAAGCAAACAATAGATCACTTAGGCTTTTGCGACTTGATTTATATCAGTATATTTTTATCAATATACCTATAAAGTTAGTTGGTTTGATGAATCAACTGACTATGGTGATGTGCCAAAATCTTTAGCTCTTCGTCAGTTAGTGCAGGGATTAACTTATTAATCGCAATATGCACCGCTTTGCTGACAACACCTGCACCGACATCGGCAGCTTTACGTTTGATCATGCCAAGATCAAGTGTCTTGTTAAAATCAACCATAAAATGTTTAACCATCAAATCTGCAAACTGCTTATATTGTTCAGTCAATGCAGGTTTGATTTTGCTCTGATCTTCACCTGCGAGAATCGCAGCAAAGTTGCCTTGCATTTGTGCAACAAGCGCACTGTTCAATGGCGAGCCAACACGAAGCTGTGCTTGGGCATCATGGAAAATACTGCCTTCGATAAAATCAAGCGAAGCGACAATTTTTTCATTCGGAGTTTTGCTGAGTAGTTGTCCCAACAATGCACGGACAGTACTTTTGACATAACCGACTAATTTCTCAGCAGTATCTTTACGGTCACTTGGTGGAAACTCTTTTAGACCATCGCTCAAGACACGATCTAACAACTCATCGTTGAGTGCCAATGCGATTTTATCTCGGAGTGGATACATCGGTTCAGATGCATTACGACTGCGCTGAGCTTGTTGAATATCACCGAGTAGTGAAGGGGATGGGATAAATCCAAAAAAACTTGGCATTGTTCTTCCTCAATCAATTTCCATTAGGGTCTGTTGTTCTTGCTTATTGTCGCGCTAATCTAAGCGGACTTGGCATCCATGACAAATCTGATACACGGCACGGATTGATATCCAACCCACCTCGACGTGTATACGCGGCGTACACCATGAGTTTTTCAGGTTGCAATTGTGTCCAAATATCCGCAAATATTTGTTCAACACATTGCTCATGAAAACCATTGTGTTCACGGTAAGAGATAATATAGGCGAATAAATTGGCTTCAGAAAGCTTTTTTCCACGATAACGGATCAATAAAGTGCCCCAATCAGGCTGATTGGTGACAGGGCAATTACTGCGTAATAAATGTGAGTAATAGCTTTGTTCGATGATTTCATTGTTGGGTTGTACTTCACTGTCTAAAGTCAGCAATGACGCATCGGGATGATAAACGATGGTGCTTGGCTTGTATTGATCAAGGCAAATCCCATGAGGTCGATCTACGGTGAGCGCATCAACATCGAATAATTCAAGTTTGATCTCTGCATGGGCAGCTTTGGATAAGTCAGTTTCAACCGTATCAATAAAATCTTGTCGTGCATAACGCTCAAAATTAAAACTATTAAAGTACAGTTTTAAGGATTTTGATTCGATCAGGTGACTTGATGTTGCAGGAATATGTAAACGACCAATCGCAACTTGCGGAATGCCATCTAAGTCTAACCATGAGATTTCAAAGACATGCCACCAGTCGATGCCTTGTGCAATGCCTGTGACATCCTTATACGCTAGGCGTGCATCACCACGTGCGATTGGAAATAAAAGCTCAGGGGCATATTTCGTTGGGTATTGAGTGTCTTGACCCAAAAGCGACGCATCAACTGACATTATTCACGCATTCCTGTACCACGGCTTAATAAATGATATGCAATAGCGTACATCATAAAACAGCCCGCACTAATCACCATCAAAGAAACCCAAACATTGACATCACTGTGCCCCAAGATGCCATAACGAAACGCATTGACCATATACACGATCGGATTGAGTAAAGACACATTTTGCCAAAATGGACTGAGATTACTAATCGCATAGAATACACCACCGAGATAGGTCAGCGGTGTCAATACAAAGGTCGGAATGATCGAGATATCATCAAATGATTTGGCATAGACTGCATTAATAAATCCACCTAATGAGAACATCATTGACGTGATGAGCACGGTATACACCGTCACAAAAATATTAAAAATGTTCAGATGCGTAAATAATAAACTCACGATCGTGACGATAAAGCCAACGCAGATCCCTCGTGCTACGCCACCAACGACAAAACCAAGTAAGATCACATGATTTGGCACGGGACTGGTAACCAGCTCCTCGACACTACGTTGAAACTTCGCACTAAAGAAACTTGATGACACATTCGAATAGCTATTGGTAATCACTGACATCATGATCAAACCTGGCACGATGAATTGGATATAGCTAAAACCGCCCATATCACCAATGCGAGAGCCGACTAAATTTCCAAAAATCACAAAATATAAGCTCATGGTGATCGCAGGCGGTAGAAGCGTCTGAGGCCAAATCCGCATAAAACGGCGAATTTCTTTACGGACGATAGTCAGGAATGCGACGCTGAGTTGTTGACGGTTCATGCGTTCGCTCCTGTCAGATTTTTTTCTACCATATTTACAAAGAGCTCTTCGAGTCGGTTGGCTTTGTTCCGCATACTGCTAATGATGATGCCGTTGGCTTCAAAGATCGCAAACAAATCATTAATCGAATGGGCTTTATCCATCGTGACTTGCAAGGTGCTCGAATCAATTAAATCGAATTGGAAACCAATAATATTTAAATCAAAGTTTTCGATTGGTGCTGCCAAATCAAAGATGAAGGTTTCCACAGAAAGCTGATTTAAAAAGCTTTTCATACTGGTATCTTCTTTGATCTCGCCACGGTCGATGATGGCGATACGGCGACAGAGCATTTCTGCCTCTTCAAGATAATGCGTGGTGAGAATTATTGAGGTGCCATTTTGATTGAGCTCAGTCAAAAAATCCCACATCGAACGACGTAGTTCAATATCAACACCTGCAGTCGGTTCATCCAAAATCATCAGCTGTGGTTCGTGCATCATGGCACGAGCGATCATCAAGCGACGTTTCATACCGCCTGAGAGCAGGCGAGATTGGGTATTACGCTTTTCCCAAAGTCCGAGCTTTTCGAGATAATGTTCAGCACGTTGCTCAGCAAGTTTTTTCTCAATGCCGTAGTAGCCTGCCTGTGTGACTAAGATGTCAAATGTCTTTTCAAACTGACCGAAGTTAAACTCTTGCGGGACGACGCCAAGATGTTGTTTGGCTTTAGAAGAAAACTGATCAAGGTCATAACCAAAAATATTGACGCTACCTGAGGTCTTTTTGGTCAAAGAGCTAATGATGCCGATGGTGGTCGATTTACCTGCACCATTTGGACCAAGTAGCGCATAGAATTCGCCTTCTGGAACGGTGAGGTCAATTCCTTTGAGTGCTTGAAAACCATTTTTATAGGTTTTATGCAAATCTTGTAAGACTAAGGCATCGGTCATTCTATGCACCCTTTTTTAACAGTGGATTCAATAAATAGCGGTCAATTCAAGAACGGATGTGCAATCCGACAAGGATATGAGTCAAACCATTTAAAGCGCACTATTGTGCGCCAAAATTGATCATAAACCAAGAGCTTGCCACACAACATAACAAAGCAGAATTCACAATATGATTTGGTTTAAATGCTATGACTTAAGCTCGATGACTTATGCTCTATGGTAAGGATGATTATGATTAATACTCATCGCTCGATACAGTTGTTCAATCAGAATAATGCGTACCATTGGGTGCGGTAAGGTCAATTTGGATAGTGACCAATGCCACGTTGCTGCTTTACGTACTGCATCAGATAACCCATCTGGACCGCCAATCGCAAGGACAATATCAGCACCATCAAGTGCCCATTGTTGCATGGTTTGTGCGAGTTTTTCTGTTGAAAGCTCCCGACCGCCAACTTCGAGGGCGATCAGCATTTCACCTTGTTTGATATTGGATAAAATCGCTTCACCCTCGATCTGACAATATTTCAAAATATCTGCATCGGAATCATTTTTACCACGCTTTGCCATGGGTAACTCGATCAATTGCGTCGTGACAAAAGGCTGAATGCGCTTGAAATAATCTTCAAAAGCAGTATAGACCCAAGCAGGCATTTTTTGACCAATGGTTAAGATGCGGATTTTCATAAAAATAATCATTAAATAATCATTTTGAATTATAGCATTTAGTTTTGTTGATGTTGTTGTTGCAAAATCAAATAGGTCAATTACTTTTTGTCTAGTCCTGAAATAAGTTGACACTTATTTTCAACTATAAAACGCCTGATGAACCTCATTGGGCGTTTTGTATTTTAAGGCAAGGTGAGGTCGCTTTGTATTGTAAATGTCTACAGACTCAGCAACCATTTTGATTGCTTCTTTAATATCAGTAGGTTTGTGTAATAAATATTCATTTTTTAAAATACCATTGATCCGTTCAGCTAGAGCATTTTGGTATGAGAAACACTGTTTCACAAGGTATCCATCTGTCATGGAACATTCAACGCCATGCTGTTTATGAAACGACTGATATTTCTCAGAACAATATTAAATCCCCCTATGAATAGCCACCAAAATTCTAGACACACATAACCATCTTTTGATGGGCCTTTTCATAATCTAATGGAGAACGTTGACCATTGGAACCATGTCTACGTTTTGAATTGTAGAACATCTCAATATA
>NZ_JAKUML010000005.1 GCF_022601685.1 Acinetobacter sedimenti | reverse complement strand
ACCATCGACATGAAAACCTCTATGCTAAACTACTCAAAGAATTAAGAGAGAATCCACTCTAAAGTTATCTAGACCCTATTTATATTTTCAACCGTTACAGCGCACCATATTGTTGCCACGTTTCATCCGTCGCAAATTGTGCATTGTGTTGCTTGATCTTTAGCAAAGCATGATGCTGAACAATGGATAAGATAACCAAAAGTACAAAGATGAAAGCATAGTGATGCAATCTATTTATTTTTGTTCGTTTAAACACAAAATACGTCAGTACAATGATCACGACTAAGCTTAAAAACAGATAAACCACCTGACCGCCCAATATCATGATGTATAAAGATTGAACTCCGAGAAGCAATATACATGCGACGATCGCTATCTTGCCAAATCCTGCACATAGTTTTTGATATTTCATTCTCTTAACCATTTATGCCACCAATTCACACACCATCAGCCACATGTCAAAAAACACATTTTCAACATATAAAAATAGGCTGACGAATCAGCCTATTTTTTGCGATCTTAGTCAGGAAGTTTTCCTCACTTCAAATCTTAGTTACGATGCTTTTACCGCAGGTTGCTCCGTTGCAGGCGCTTCAGCAGGTGCAGCTGCATCATTTGCTGGCGCTTTGTCTGCTGTACCCACTGGAGCCTGCGTCGTAGTTGCACCAACGATACGAGACTTGTAATTAAGACCTAGCGTTGCACTGGTATCCAAACGAATACGATTGAGCAATGCAGGATCAGCATTCAAGTCTTGTTGATACGATTGTACGATTTCATGCAACTTCGCATTCCATTGACCCGAAACTTGCTCAGGAAATGCTTTTTCCATCAAAGTCAGCATGATGTAAGGTGAAGTTGATGCACCCGGAGAAGCACCAAGCAATGCGGAAACCGAAGCATCTTTAGACACAAACACTTCTGTACCAAATTGCAATTTCGCAGGTTTATCCGCTTCTTTCTTGATGATCTGTACACGTTGACCACCCTGACTTAAACGCCAATCTTCGCCTTTCGCTTCTGGATAGTATTTTTTCAACTCATTCATACGATCATCATCAGTCATGGCAACTTGACTCATCAAGTATTTCACCAAATCAAGATTTTCCAAACCGACCGCAGTCATCGGAAGCACGTTGTTTTTATTGGTTGATTTAAACAAATCAAGCTGTGAACCATTTTTTAAGAACTTATTCGAGTAAGTTGCGAATGGCCCAAACAAGACATATTTTTTACCATCAATATAACGTGTATCAATATGTGGCACAGACATCGGCGGTGCACCAAGCTCTGCTTTACCGTAGACTTTAGCTGTGTGTTGTGCTGTGATCGCAGGATTATCTGTGATCAGGAATTCGCCACCTACAGGGAAGCCTGCATACTGTTTCGATTCTTCAAGTCCAGTCAATTGCAACAGTTTGATGGCTGCACCACCTGCACCAATAAAGACAAAACGTGTTTTCACGTACGATGTTTTACCCGTTTTAAGATCTTTAAACTGTACAGACCAAGTTTTGTCGTTATTACGACTGATACCAGTCACTTCAGTTGAAACATTGAGTTTAAAAGTTTGATGCTTTTGAAGATTCGCCACCAACTGTTTGGTGATCGAGCCATAGTTCACATCCGAACCCACATCCATACGTGTCGCAGCAACCGTTTGTTGTGCATCACGACCTTGCATGACCAAAGGCGCCCATTGCTTGATGACCGCAGGATCTTCAGTGATTTCCATGCCTTGGAATAATGGACTTTGAATCATCGCCGCATGACGTTTTTCCAAGAATTTCACTTCATCACCCCAGACAAAAGCAATGTGATCTACTGGATTGATAAAGGTTTTTGGATCACCCAAAACGCCTTGTTTGACTTGATACGACCAAAACTGTTTCGCCACTTCAAACTGTGACGCCACATCAATGGCCTTTTTGATGTCCATTTTGCCGTCTTTTTCAGAGGTATAGTTCATCTCCATAAAGCCTGAGTGACCTGTACCTGCATTATTAAAACCGTTCGAGCTTTCTTCACCGACAGCATCCAAACGCTCATACATTTGAATCGTCCAGTTTGGCTCAAGCTCAGTCAAATACGTGCCCAATGTCGCACTCATGATCCCGCCACCGATCAGCACCACATCGGTGACTGCGTCGTCTGGTTGAGTTTCGACTTGCTTCGATGCGATCGGTCTAAACAAATAGATCAATCCAATAATAGCAACCACTAAAATAATGATGCCCAAAATCTTTAGAAATTTTTTCATCAATTTATCCTCAAAAATTCCATGTTTCATAACATGCTTTATAAAAGCTTGAGGAGTCCATCAACTTTTTATAAAAAATGTCACACAATATCTTATTAATTATAAGTTGCTTGAGATGTATTCAGCTAGACATATTAGACTTTTGGCTAATATGTGAATTACAGAGAAATTGCGATTTCTAAATGAATTCTTTTTAAACTCATGTGTATTTTCTGCAAAGATTACTCATCAGTTCACATTTTTTCAGTTCATTATTTCCTGCAAATCGACTACAATTGACCAAAATTTTCGAAGTGACGTTATTTTAGGTCAATTCGGCAATCATGCTTTTGAAAATTCGCGTGGATATAACATCAGTTTTCCCATGACTGATACAAAGATGTGTACAAACACTGATTTGTACAAAGAATAGGTACAACAACCGTGACTGTAGAGTCTGTCATCACGATCCCTGAAGAAAAAATATCTTCAATACGTGTCTTAGATGAATATTATCAGGAAATTCCTGAGGATCTCTACATTCCGCCAGAAGCCTTTGCCATTTTATTATCTCAGTTTGAAGGTCCTTTAGATTTCTTGTTGTACCTTGTGCAAAAAAATGGTTTTGACTTGAAACATCTCGATATTGCACCGATTGCCAAACAGTATTTGCATTATATGGAGCAAATGAAATCGCTGAATATCGAGCTCACAGCAGACTATATGGTGATGGCTGCATTACTTGCCGATTTGAAATCACGACTATTATTACCAGTCCCTGAAACGGCAATCGAATTTGAAGATGATCCGAAAAAACAACTGATCGAACGTCTTGAACATTATTTAAAAATTAAACAAGCGGCTGAACGCTTGGCGATGCACAGCATTTTGGAACGTGACGTTTTTGTTGCGCAAGCTGATCTTGGCGAACGAGGTCAAGTCATTGATCGTTTTGACGTGACCGATTTGCATGATGCCTTAATGTGTATTTTTCAACGTCCTGATCCACACGTCCATCAAGTTGAGCATGAAGCGGTTCAGCTTGAAGACCGGATGCAATTTATACAATCACAACTAGCAACTGGCGCATGTATCGAATTTGGACGTTTGCTAAATCCGAGTCAAGGGCGTATGGGTGTTGTGGTCACCTTTGTCGCAGTTTTAGAGTTGGTAAAACAACAGCAAGTGACAATTGTGCATGATGGTGTAGAACGGACGCTCTCTATTCAGAGCAAGTCTATTCAAGATAGGTTCTTTCAAGACAAAACACTTGAAAATACCGATGGTCAAGGAGAAGCGAATGCAAAACACTTTTCCTGATCAGCCGACCAATCTCGATGATATGCACCATGAAGCCTTGATGCAGATTGAGGCGCTTATTTTTGCGAGTGACACACCTGTCAGTATTGCACGAATCAAACAGGCTTTAGGTGATCATTTTTCCAGTAGTCAAATCCGTCAATTGCTTCAACAGTTGGCGTTACTACAGCATGGTCGATCAGTCGAGCTGATCGAAACAGCTCAAGGCTTTCGTCTACAAGTTCGTGCCAAATATCGCCACATTATTCAACAGGCTTGGCCTGAGCGTCCTGTCAAGTTATCACCAAGTTTGTTAGAGATAATCGCTGTGGTTGCGTATCATCAGCCTGTGACACGTGCCGATATCGAGCAGATTCGTGGTGTCAGTAACAATAGTCAAGTTTTGCGTACTTTGTTTGAGTGGAATTGGATCAAAGAGTCAGGCTTTCGGGATGCTCCCGGTCGCCCTGCGCTCTTGGTGACAACACTACATTTTTTAAATGCTTTTGGTTTAGCATCGTTAAATGATCTCCCAGTTATTCAAGATCACAAGGAGGGCTTAGCACAGCTTGAGCATTCAAGTCCGTGCTAATGGAGTGATGTTGATGATTTTTATTTTTAAGGTTGTGCTGTTATGAGTGAAAAGCTACAAAAAGTCCTCGCCCGTGTTGGACTGGGTTCTCGTCGTTATATGGAAGAAGTCATTGCCGCTGGTCGTGTCAGTGTCAATGGTAAAATTGCCGAAGTCGGTCAACGTATCGAACACGGCGATGAGCTGCGTATCGACGGTCGTAAAGTGGATTATCAACTTGAAGATGATATTCGCCGTCGTGTCTTGGTGTACTACAAGCCAGAAGGTGAAATCTGCTCGAAGAATGATCCTGAAAACCGTCCAACCGTATTTGATAATCTACCGACGATTGCCAATGACCGCTGGGTGATGGTTGGTCGCTTGGATATTAACAGTACAGGTTTATTGCTATTTACCAATGATGGTGAACTTGCCAATCGCTTGATGCACCCTTCGAATGAAATCGAGCGTGAATATGCGGTACGTGTCATGGGTGAAGTGACGCCACAGATTCGCAACACACTGCTTGCAGGTGTAGAGCTTGACGATGGTCCTGCCAAATTCGAATCATTTACTGATCTCGGCGGTGAAGGTATTAACCGCTGGTATCAAGTCGTGGTGAAAGAAGGTCGTAACCGTGAAGTCCGTCGCCTGTTCGAATCTCAAGAGCTGAAAGTCAGCCGTCTATTACGTACTCGCTATGGTTCAGTGATTCTACCTCGTGAGCTTCGTACTGGTCGTTGGATCGAACTCGATAAGCACGATATTGATAATTTGACAAAACTTGTTGAGCTAAAGCCACGTCAAGGTACTGGTCTTTACGGTATGGCTAAACGTCGTACTGAAAAGATGAAAGTAAATCCGCTTCCTGCACGTCGTGGTGGTTACTTGCGCCAACAACGCCGTGACACAGAAGAAGCTCAGGCTCAGCCACAAGAAAAACCTGCGTTCAATAAAAAACGTAATTTTGATTATGCGAACAAAGGTTTCAAACGCTTTAAAGCAGATTAATAAAATCTTCTAATTGCCATACGACAAATCCCTTTGATGTTGAACATCAAAGGGCTTAATTCATTCTCAGCGCTCAAATATAAAAAGCCCTAAACATGTGTTTAGGGCTTTTTGAATATGGTGGCGTGACCCAGGATCGAACTGGGGACACACGGATTTTCAATCCGTTGCTCTACCGACTGAGCTATCGCGCCAATGGCGTGTATTAAACCGATTTATCCAACAAAGGTCAAGCTTGAACGTTTGCAATTCAATCAATTAAGCAGTTTTCGCTATCTTTAGCCATGAAATAGACAAAAAAAGAGCCCTGATGGGATCAGGGCTTGAAATCACAATACTAAAAATAAATACATGTATGTGAATATATGGTGGCGTGACCCAGGATCGAACTGGGGACACACGGATTTTCAATCCGTTGCTCTACCGACTGAGCTATCGCGCCGATGGCGTGTATTAAACCGATTTATCCAACAAAGGTCAAGCATTAAACTTGGCTTCACACTGATTTGACGACCATTTGCACACTTTTACAGCAATACAACTTTATCTTTTTAAGCAGGGGTAATTTTACCTAAATGCGCTAAGCAACGATGAATCGCACCACATCCAGGGCTAAAGGTCTGCACCCCTTGTTCTTCTTCGATACGACACACTTCACTGACCAAACGATCTGCGACGCCACGACCACGATTGGCAGGATGCACCACGATGTTTTGAAGTAGGCGATGGTTGCCAGTACCTACACTCCAAATCGCACCAATGATCTTGTCATTAAAAATCGCCGTATAAAGCACAGTATCTTCATCAAGCACTTTGTCCAACTGATTGACCGCATCTTGACCATCACTAAACTCTGGACTGGTTTCATACAGGCGTTCCACTTGATTGCGAACCATTGCATCAGATAACGATTTGACAGCTTCGACTTGGATTGGCATTGCGATGCTCCTTTGAGTATCAATAAATTGAGTATTGCGAAATGACTTGGACGAATAAATATAAAAACATATATTCTCAGTATAGCCCAAACTACACAATAAATGCTTATGCGGATTGATTCTGTAAATCTTTGATAAGATGCGGTAAACTAGGCGTGCAAATGTGTGACGATGTATTGCTCAAAAAACATACTTGATTGACTATCATTTCACATAACCAGCTATTATTTATATCTCATCAAATTATCATTGATGATTTTATTGTTCAATGTTTTAAGGAATGTGTCCATGACGCAACGTATCAGTGAAGTGGTTCGAAATACCAATGAGACCAAAATCAAAGTCCGTTTAAACTTAGACGGTACTGGTCAAGGTACACTCAACACTGGCGTACCATTCCTTGATCATATGATTGATCAGATCAAACGACACGGCTTATTCGACATTGATATTCACTGCGATGGCGACCTTGAGATTGATGATCACCACACGGTTGAAGACTGTGGTATTACGCTCGGACAAGCCTTTGCACAAGCTTTGGGTGATAAAAAAGGCATTCGTCGTTATGGGCATTTTTATGCACCGCTGGATGAATCTCTATCTCGTGTCGTGGTAGACATATCAGGGCGTCCGGGTTTGTTTATGGATATTCCATTTACTCGTGCACGCATCGGTACTTTTGATGTCGATTTATTCTCAGAATTCTTTCAAGGCTTTGTTAATCACGCCTTGATGACGCTACACATTGACAATTTAAAAGGCAAAAATAGCCACCACCAAATCGAAAGCACATTCAAAGCGTTTGCACGTGCGTTACGCATGGCGTGCGAGCATGATCCACGTGCAGCAGGTACGATTGCTTCGACCAAAGGTAGCTTGTAATGACCCGTATTGCTTTACTTGATTATGGCATGGGGAACTTACACTCGGCAGCAAAAGCATTGGAACACGTTGGCGCAACCGTTGATGTCACCAATGATCCAAAGCTGGTCGCAAAAGCGGATAAAATCGTCTTCCCTGGTGTCGGCGCAATGCGTGACTGTATGCAAGGGATGCATGAAGCAGGCATTGACGAGGTAGTAAAACAATCAGTTTTTAATAAACCTGTTCTTGCGATCTGTGTCGGCATGCAAGCCTTAATGCAACGCTCAGAAGAAAACGGTGGCGCAGATGCTTTGGGTATCTTTCAAGGGCAAGTCAAACACTTCCCAGAGATTGAACATCTAAAAGTACCACACATGGGTTGGAATCAAGTGCATCAACTCGATCCAAGCCATCCGATGTGGAATAACATCGCCGATGGTAGTCGCTTCTATTTTGTGCACAGCTATTATGTTGAGCCACAAGATCAAGCTTTAGTCGCTGCGACCTGTGACTATGGATTGAACTTCTGCACAGCGATTCATCAAGATAATTTGTTTGCGACACAATTCCACCCTGAAAAAAGTCATACCGCAGGTTTGCAACTGCTGAAAAACTTTGTGGAATGGAAGATTTAATCTATACCAAAGACAATCTATACCTAAAACAATAAAACCAAGCCATGTGCTTGGTTTTTTTATACCTTAGATTCTCAAATAAAGTGCAAATTTAAAATCAATCCACCACATGCCGAACGAGAAAAATAATTAAGCGAATTGGCAACGAAACCATTTCAAAGAAAAACTCAATCGCATAAACATCCCATGCACCTGATGAACTCTCCCGACCTTTGGAATATGGCGCAATAAAGTATGATCCAATAAACAGCCCAATCATCAACAGCAGTAGATAATAATCCTGCATGCCTTGCAGAAAAAATAAGATCAAACAATACCATGCGCCGATAAACAGCAACATGGCGATCATTCGTCTAAGATAATAATTTGATGAGTTTTCCACGATTCAATCACTTTTTATATCGCCCTATTATCGTCGAGGCAATTTAGTCCTGATACAAGGCAACCGAGCGAAGGTGTACAAATAGTACTTCGAACGAGGTTAACGCTGTAGCAGGATTAAAGTGCTTTGACGATAGTTATTCATCAGGATATTCAAAACGATAACCTACTCCATACACCGCTTGTATCCATTCATGGCGATTACCTGTTTGTGCAGCATCACTGATTTTACGACGTAGATTTTTGATATGACTATCAATCACACGATCTGCCACTTCATAGCTATCAGGATTGATATGATCAAGCAGTTGTGTTCTTGAATAGACATGACCGACATGTTCTAAAAATAACTCTAATAATCGAAACTCTGTTGGTGTCAAACTCAAAGCTTTTTGCTGATACCAGATGCGTTGTTGCGCCGCATCAATACGAAATAAATCCACAGTTTCAGGCTCAGCTTTACGTTCCAATCGGCGCATTACCGCTTGCACACGAGCAACTAATTCTTTTGGGCTAAATGGTTTACACACATAGTCATCTGCGCCCATATTTAAGCCCAGCACACGATCAATCTCTTCTGTACGTGCAGTGACCATGATGATTGGCAAATCGGATTGTTCACGTACCTTCCGACAAATCGTCAGACCATCCATCCTTGGCACCATCAAATCTAAAATCATCAGGCTCGGTTTTTTATGGTTAAAGGCATCATAAGCAGCTTGTCCATCATGAAACATGCTGACTTCGAAACCTGCTGCCTCTAAGTAGTCCTTGACCAGCTCCGCCAATTCCACTTCATCTTCTACCAACATGATCTGCTTCATGTGCGCTCCTCATATTTGTTTAGCTTAAATCCTGATTGATATTTTGAATCTAATCATTTTTTTGTAAATGTCGATTTAATCGCACTGTACAACGTAATCCGCCCAAAGGTGAATGTGAAAACTGTAAATCACCACCCAATATATGCGCAATTTGTTTCGACAATGCCAAGCCAAGCCCTGTACCGCCTGTACTTCGAGTGCGTGAATCATCGACTCGATAGAAGCGCTGACCAAGCTGTGCCAGTTGCGCATCACTAACACCGAGCGGACTATCATCAATATGAAGTATCCACTCATGATTGGTGACCTCACGGTGAATATGAATCTGCCCTTCCGCTTCGGTATAACGCACCGCATTACTCAAAAGATTGACAATGATTTGACGTAGTCGGTCGGGGTCTGAAGTGAGATAAATCGATTCTGCATCATCTTCATCCACAATAACTTTTAGCTTCTTCTGCTCAAACTGCGAGCTAAAATTAACTACTTCATTCAGTACCAATTGCCACGGTTGAATCTGACTCAAATAGCATGTCAACTGCTGTGCATCCGCTTGAGCCAAATCTGCCAAATCCTGTGTGAGTTTTTTCAGGCTCATGACTTGTTGTTGCATCCGTGCAAGGTGTTCAGGTGTGGCTTTACGCACACCGTCCTGCATCGCTTCGATCTGCGCCTGCAAGACACTTAACGGCGTTTTTAATTCATGTGAGGTATCTGCCACCCACTGCCGACGTGACTGTTCATGTTGATCCAAAATCCGTGCAAGCTGATTGATCACATTGGATAAATCGCCCAGTTCATCGTTACTCTGCACTTCAACATGATGCTGATAATTACCTCGACTCAATTCCTGCGCAGCGTGTAATAGCCGATGAATCGGTTTACGGAAAGTATTGGCGAGAAGCAGTGCCACCACCAAACTTGCCAAGATCGACAAGCTATAAATTAATAGCAAATAGCGTTGTTGATTGCTAAAAAAATTAATACTCAACGCATCGTCCACATCAATCGCAGGACGCAAGCCGAGATAACCAACCACCTTTTGATCGACGATAATTTCTTGCAAAGGCACTTCAGGTGTGACATCACCCATGACTAAGGATTTATCGGCATCGAACAATGACAAGCGATTGCCATAGCCCAAACGATCAGGCAATGGGATAATCCAGCGGCGTTGCTGCTCGGACGGTTGCGATGGGTTCGTTTGGTCATTATCTGTTAATGATTTTTGATTTTTCGGTTGTTCAGGTGGCCTCGCAAAAGGATCAAAATGCGACGGCATAAAACGATCAATGGTTGGCGATTGTTGATCAATTCGATTTTGAAACAATGCAGGATTTTTGATTAGATCATTTTGTCGTTGTGCGATTTCATATTGTTTCAACAACCACAAGGTGGCAAAACGATGTTTGCGCTCTTCGCTAATGTCAGTGTCTAATCGGGTCAAACTATTTTCAATCGCCTTTGTCCAACTGCCGTAGACTTGATAGATTTCTGCCAAATTATTATTAAGATGATCAAGCTTTTGCATTTCGACTTGTGTGACGTAGCGTGAGAAGTTTTTTTGCATGGTCCATTGCGACACGAACAAGCTGACCGTCGTGATCAACAACACAGTCAATAACACCGCTAAAAATAACTTCAGTGCAATCGTGACACGCCACTTCGGCATAGTTTTGTCCTTTTTAAAATTTTCGACCGCAAATTTAAACGCTGAAAAATCTCTTCATAATCTGTATTGTAACCAACATCTTATTCAAACGCTCTCCATTGTTTCTACATCATGTTTGTTTAATCTTTGCATATTCTAAAATGCATAAGAATGCTTTAGATCACACACTTTTATGCGCGTTTATTATTAAGGATACTTATGATGAATACTTTAAAAATCGCAGTGGCAAGTTTGGGATTGGTTTCAATCGTTGGACTTGCAGCATGTCAAAGCCAACCAAAACCTGCTGACCGTTCAGATCATCATCCTGACCGTAAAGAAATGCGTGGTGATGATATGCGTCACCATAACAAAGATCATCAGAAAGGCTTTGATCATAAACATGGCAAAGATGGTCGAGATCATGACGGTCGTCGTTTTGACAAACGTATAGCACTCACTGCAGAACAAAAAGCAGCAATGCAAACTCGTCGTGCAGAGCGTCATGCAACCATGCAAGCGCTACAAAAAGCATGTGAAGGTAAAGTTGGTCAAACCATCTCAGTTAAAGTTGGCGAAAAAAATTTTGATGGTACATGCCAAGTTCGCTTCAAACCAACCCGTATGGACAAAACTATTGCTGATCAAAAAGTAGCGCCAGTTGCACCAACTGCACCGGCAAGCAACTAAGTAAAAGTCGCTTTCTAATACTCAATCTTTCATCTAAAAAAAATAGTGCAGACCTCGATGGTCTGCACTATTTTTTTATCACTGTTGATCTTTAAAGATTACAAATAATTAAGACGCTTTCAGCTTTGAAGTCTTCTCTTCTTTTAAGATACGAGCATGTTGTAATTTCAAGAAGTCTGCCATCAGCTTGGTTGACCATGCTTCAGGATTGCGCATGCCTTCATAAAATCCGCAATGACTACCCTTTTTCGTGGTCACCACCATCACATGATCTAACTCGCGTACACGATCTTTATAGGGATCAAAGTTGCGAATATTACACACAGGATCATCTTCTGCATTTAAAATTATGAGTGGCACTTTGATCTGCTCAAAGACATGAATCGGATTGATCGCTTGATCATAGTCCGCATAGCTTGCATAGCCTGCAAACTCAAAATATGAACGATGTAATTGGCTCAATTCTTTTTGTGCGATGAGTTGTTTTAACCCTGTATTACTTTGCCAAACCGATACATGCGGATGCACAAATGTGTTCAGCACTTTCTTCGCCATATATCGACTATAAAAGCGATGCATATGATCAAAACCTGTTTCCAAATCATAACCTGGACACAAAGCAAAGGCAGCACGCAGTGGTGATTGCTCACCTTCTTCACCCAAATAACGCACTAACAGACTGGTTCCTGCGGAACTGCCCACACCGTACAAAGTCGATTGCGGATAACTTTGCTGAATATGTGCAATCTGCTCACGCAAATCATCAGGTGAGCCGAATAAGCAAAATTTACCCACAGGCATAGGCAGATTACCATGACCACGACGGACACATAACGCCACACGCCAGCCTGTATAGCGATGCAAATCTTTGACCAATTCACGCATCGAATCAGGTGAACCTGTAATGGTGTGCATCATCACAATCGTCGGCGTATCCGCAGGTAAATCTTTGCCATACCATGCAATCGCCGTCACACCACCATCTTGCATGGTGAGCTGTTCGATCTGATCGTATTCCAATTGCACATTGTTTTTACGAATCACATCAAAATACAGAAGATGCGCATGGGTATTGCTGAGCCACGGTGTCGGACGATATGGCACGGTAAGCTGAGGTAAATCAAGCTCAACCTGTTGGAATGCACCTAACTTCGAATAATACAGCGTTGGCGTTTCTGCACCTGACCAGCGCTCCACTTGACTCGATAGTTTCGGTAAAATCCGACATTTTATTTGGGAGAATAAATTCGATTTCAGCATAAATACACCTACGTTCACATGAGCAAAATCATCAGAAATTGAAACTGAATCAATAAAAGCTCAATCTATAACAACTCAATTCATAATGCATATCTTCAAATCCATTTCATAGATAAAAAAATGAATCTGAATTCAAGTACATTATTGCGGTTGGAACAATTTAATTCGTTCACCCATTTGTGCAGCCAATGCCTCAAGTCCACGTTTTGGACGAATCATCACTTCAAACTCAACAATCTGACCTTGATCATTAAAACGAATCATATCAATGCCTTTTAGCTTTGCTTCGCCGACATTGGCAGAAAACTCAAGCACCACATTGTGACCATCTTCACTCATAAATTCACGGTGATAAGTAAAATTTTCAAAGACTTGAATCACATTTTGCAAGATAAAACTCACTACCGCCTTACCTGGATAAGGATTGAATGCCACAGGTGAATAAAACACCACATCTTCTGCAAGTAACTCATCTAGTAGCGACATTTCACGAGTGTCTATCATACGATGCCATGTCTGTAACGCTTGGGTTGTTGATGCGAGTACGTTCATTTTCAAACTCCTTTGAGTATTGTTCTATACAACGGTTCTGTACAGCAGTTTCATACTGTAGATTGCGATCATGAATGATCAATTTCTAAACACACTATATTAAAAAACACAAATCTATGCAACTTGTTGCATAAATAAGAATGTGTCGCCACAGTCATGCGATAAAACACCTTATATTTAGATAATTTGCATTCTAAAAAGTATTACAAGACATGTTTTTACTATCTATCTTTAGCGTTTTTCTTTACATTAATGGCAATTATTTTGTTGATTTGAAAATGTTTGACTTCGAAGTCATAAGGATATGCCTTGAAACCCTTGTGCAGTCGCGTCATATATAGCACGATTGAGATACTTTTCAGATCCTGCGTTTTTTAAACCTGCGCAATGAGGCAACGGTTTGATCTTCGCACTGAAATCGCCTGTTCAATACAAATTTTTTAATAAAATCTGGTTAAACCAGTATTGAGGAACACACACATGCCACAATACAAAGCGCCCTTACGTGATATGCAATTTGTTTTGCATGAATTATTAAACGCTAGTGATCACTACGCAAAACTTCCTGCATACGCAGAAACAGTAAGCCGTGAATTGGTTGATCAATATTTAGAAACTGCTGCTGATTTCTGTGAAAACGAACTTGCACCATTGAATCAAGTTGGCGACCGTGAAGGTTGTACTTGGAATGATGGCGTTGTAACGACTCCGACAGGCTTTAAAGAAGCGTATCAAAAATATATCGAGCTTGGCTTCCCATCTCTTGCTGCCGAAGAACAATACGGCGGTCAAGGCTTGCCTGTTTCTCTTGGTAACGTGATCTCAGAAATGGTGGGTACGTCGAACTGGGCTTGGGGTATGTACCCTGGTCTATCGCACGGTGCGGTACGTACTTTAGAACATCACGGTTCTGATGAGCAAAAGAATACTTATCTTCCTAAGCTTGTTTCAGGTGAATGGACTGGTACGATGTGTTTGACAGAATCTCATGCAGGTTCTGACTTGGGTATTATCCGTACTAAAGCTGAACCTCAAGCTGACGGTAGCTATGCGATCTCTGGTGAGAAAATCTTTATCTCAGCGGGTGAGCACGACATGGCTGAGAACATTATCCATATCGTTCTTGCACGTCTTCCAGGTGCACCAAAAGGTACCAAAGGTATTTCACTGTTCATCGTTCCAAAATTCCATGTTAATGCTGATGGTTCTGTTGGCGATCGTAATGGCGTACGTTGTGGTTCGATCGAACACAAAATGGGTATCCACGGTAACGCAACCTGCGTGATCAACTTCGATCAAGCAAAAGGTTATTTGATTGGACCTGAGAACCGTGGTCTAAACTGCATGTTCACATTCATGAACACTGCACGTATCGGTACCGCTGTACAAGGTCTTTCTGCTTCTGAAGGTTCATTCCAAGGTTCTGTGACTTACGCACGTGACCGTTTGGCAATGCGTTCACTTTCTGGTCCTAAAGCACCTGAGAAAGAAGCTGATCCAATCATCGTTCACCCTGCTGTACGTAACATGCTATTGACGCAAAAATCATTTGCTGAAGCGGGTCGTGCACTTGTTTACTTCTTGTCTTTGCATGCGGATATCGTTGAGCAAGGCGCAACTGAAGAAGAGCGTAAATACTCTGACAATATCTTGTCATTCTTGACACCAATTGCAAAAGCATTCTTGACTGAAACTGGTTCAGAATCTGCGAAGCACGGCGTACAAGTATTCGGTGGTCACGGCTTTATCTCTGAACACGGTATGGAACAAATCGTTCGTGATACACGTATTGCGTGTCTCTACGAAGGTACAACTGAGATCCAAGCACTTGACTTGTTAGGTCGTAAAGTATTGCAAACTCAAGGTGCAATGCTGAAAGATTTCACCAAGATCATTCACAAGTTCTGTGAAGCAAACAAAGACAATGCAGATTTGAAAGAATTTGTAGAGCCACTTGCTGCACTCAACAAAGAATGGGGCGAGATCACCATGCAGATCGGTATGAAAGCAATGCAAAGTCCTGACGAAGTTGGTGCTGCTGCAGTTGACTACATGTACTATGCGGGTTATGTGACATTGGCTTACTTCTGGGCTGACATGGCACGTCTTGCACAGCAAAAATTGGCTGAAGGTTCAACTGAAACTGCATTCTACAATGCAAAAGTGACCACTGCTCGCTTCTATTTCAGCAAAATCTTGCCACGTACTAAGTCACACGTTGCAGTGATGGCATCTGGTAATGCACCACTTGCTGCATTGGCTGCGGATGACTTCATTATCTAAAATGATGATGTTGCGATTTCTGATTTGATACTTCGTCAAATCTTGAAATAAAAAGTGTAAAAAGGCTGACTGATGTGTCAGCCTTTTTATTGGCTGATCGCTTATAATTCTGTTGTTAAAATTTTTATGGTTCAACTGATAGTCAACACATCCAAGTGTCAGACTATTTAGACATTCAAAATAGGTAACTCAATATGCCAGTTTATAATGCGCCACTTACGGATATGCGCTTTATCCTTAACGATGTTTTCAATGCCGATCAATTCTGGCAAGCCAATGAAAAATTAGCGCACGTTGACTCAGCAACAGCTGAAGCCATCTTAGAAGAAATGGCAAAGTTTGCTCAAGGTGTCACCCTGCCACTCAACCGTACAGGTGATGAGGAAGGCGCACGTTGGGAAAATGGTGATGTGTTCACGCCTACAGGATTCAAAGATGCTTTCCGTCAATACGCAGAAGGCGGTTGGATCGGTCTAGGTGCAGACGAAGAATGGGGCGGTCAAGCAATGCCAAAAATGCTGACTGTACTTGCAGATGAGATGCTGTTTGCCACCAACCCATCATTCCTGTTGTATCCACTACTTTCTGTCGGCGCTGGCATGGCACTCAGTAGCTATGCCTCTCAAGAACAAAAAGAAACGTATTTGCCAAAAATCTATTCAGGTGAATGGTCAGGTACGATGTGCTTGACTGAACCACATGCAGGTACAGACTTAGGTATCATCAAAACCAAAGCTGAGCCAAATGCTGACGGCTCATACAACATCACAGGGACTAAAATCTTTATCACTGGTGGCGATCATGACTTGGCGGAAAATATTATCCACCTTGTGCTTGCAAAAACACCTGATGCCCCTGCTGGCTCTCGTGGTATTTCACTGTTCATCGTTCCAAAATTCATGGTCAATGAAGATGGTTCGATAGGCGGACGCAATGCGGTCAGTCCAGGTTCAATCGAACACAAAATGGGTATCAAAGCCTCTGCAACTTGTGTGATGAACTTTGACGCTGCAAAAGGCTTCCTCGTCGGTAAAGAAAACGAAGGGCTTGCTGCCATGTTCGTCATGATGAACTACGAACGTCTATCAATGGGTATTCAAGGGATTGGCGCATCTGAGTTTGCTTATCAAAATGCTGCACAATACGCAACTGATCGTATTCAAGGTCGTAGTGCGACTGGTGCAAAATCACCGGATAAAGCAGCTGATAGCATCTTGGTACACGGTGATGTACGTCGTATGTTGCTCAATGTTCGTGCAAACAATGAAGCTTCTCGTGCTTTCGCTGTGTACGTCGGTCAACAACTTGACATTACTAAGTTTTCTACAGATGCCGAAGCAGTGAAAAAAGCCAACAACCGTGTTGCACTTCTAACACCAATTGCTAAAGCGTATTTGACAGATACTGCATTCCAAGCGACTTTGGATGCACAAATGGTCTTCGGTGGTCATGGTTATATTCGTGAATGGGGCATGGAACAATGTATCCGTGATTTACGTATTTCACAAATCTACGAAGGCACCAACGGCGTTCAATCACAAGATTTGATCGGTCGTAAAACCATTAAGTGTGGTGGTGCATTCATCGCTGAATATATCGCTGAAATCCGTGACGAAGTGAATCAATTAGGTTCAGACTTGAACTTTATCAAAGATGCAACACTTGATGCTGCAACCGAAGTTGAGTCTATCACGCAGTACATCCTTGAGCAGTCTAAAGAAAATGCAGATTACTCAAATGGTGTGGCGGTAGATTATCTACACGCAGTTGGTCTACTTAGCTTTAGCTACATGTTTGCAAAAATTGCCAATGCTGCAAGCCAAAAAGATGGCGAGTTCTTTGCCAATAAAGTACAACTTGCACGCTACTTCGTTGCACGCATCTTACCTGATTTGAAAGCACGTTTAGTTCGTATCCAATCGAGCACAGACTTGGTGATGGGCTTTGATGCAGACTACTTTACCAATCAGTCTTAATTTGTTGACAGTACCATTAACATAAAAACCTGCTTCCGAGCAGGTTTTTTTATGCCCATCAACACGAAAATTCACTTCAATTCACAAGATTGGCATATATTTCGCTTAACTTTCATCATCAGCAGTTTTGCTATTTTGCTACTTTATTTTCCTATGATGTGAAGCGTATTGATGAAACGAGAAATTAAAAAGATCGAAAGTGCCTTGGATGATATTGGTCATTATCTAGTTGAAGCCTTTCATTACTTAATGTTGGCGTTGATTGGCTGTATGGTGATTTGGTCAGCTGTGCATACGACGATTGATATTTTTACCATTAAAAAATTCGCCACCATTGACGACATACTTTTGCTTTTTATTTATTTGGAATTGGGAGCAATGGTTGGGATTTACTTCAAAACCAATCACATGCCTGTGCGATTCTTGATATATGTAGCGATCACCGCATTGACTCGATTACTCATTGCCGATATTCAACACGATCATAAAGCAGATTGGGATTTGTTCATCGTTACTGGTGCGATACTGTTGCTCGCCTTTGCGATTTTGGTGGTACGTTTTGCCTCATGGAACTACCCTTCGGTAATCCGCAGTAAGCAAACTGATCGTGAGCTACCTATCGGCAAAACCCCACGACCAGAAGATGATGAGTTAGCTTAACTCACCATCTTCTTTTCATTTAAATGGAAATTTATCCATTGGGATGTTTAAGAACCCAAAAGCACGCTAGCAATGACACCTGTCACTACAGAGATCAACAGATATTCACCATCGACGTCTACCCAACGATGATCTCTCGGTGGTTTTGATAGATGACGCTTTTCCCAGTCATTCACATAATAACGGCTGTTGCGATAACGATCCTCTAAGCGATCGCCACGATGATAGCGTGCATGTTTTTTCTCATACTTGCTCGCTTTATGGCTATGTTTGTGAATGTGGTTATCGTAGCGGTTACGCTCATAGCTTCGATAGTGATCATGATCCTTGTGATAACCCCAAGCAGGCGCATGTGACGGTGGCGAAGCAAAGGCTACACTTGAACCCGCAAGCATCGTCAAACTCAGTACAATTGCACTTATTGACTTATTCATGATTATTCTCCTTTTTGGAATCGTTTTAATATAGGCTGAAAAAATCAAGCAAATATGGATGTCGGTTAAATTCATGCTTTAAAATGTAAAGTAATGTAGTCTTGCAATCATACATTTCTACACTTTATCCCCCACTAGTATGACCTCAGCTACTAATTCGTTTTTGCCAACTCGGTTCTGCCAATTCGATTTTCACCAAAAGAAAAACCGAATGTTCTTATGGAGCATTCGGTTTCTCACACTTTTTTTGCGAATTAAGAACCTAAGATGATACTCGCAATCACGCCAGTAGCCACTGAGATCAAGACATAATCACCATCGACTTTCACCCAACGCTGATTTTTTGGTGGTTTCGGAAGTTTATGCTTTTTATAATCGACAAAGTCATCACGGTATTGCTTTGGCAAGCGTTGACCTGACTTATATTGGCTTTGTTGCTTGCTGCTTTTTTTCACCTGAGCAGGTGATTTTTGTGCAGTTTGCCCTTTACGTTGATCTGCTTGTGCTTTACGCTCATTGCTTTGATTCTTAGTATTTGAATTCTTTGTATTTGAACTCTTTGTGTTTGAATGCTGTGCTGCATTTTGATGTTGCACGTTCTGATGTTGTGTATGTTTATCTTGCTCTTGACCTTGTGGCGCTGCAAAAGCAACGGTTGAGCCTGCAAGCATAGATAAACTTAAAAGCACTGCACTAATTTGTTTGTTCACGGTGTATGTCCTCTTGAATAAACATACTGTACAAAAGAATCTATGAGCAAATATGGATATTAGTTACTTATATGAACTAATATGTAAAATGGTGTAGTTTAACTACATAAAGTAGAGGTTTTACGTTGAACTTTGAACAAATTACGAATTTTCTAAAGCGTGTCCCAAGTATTGGAGAACAAGGTTTAATCGCTCATGGCGCAGATGGTGAGCATGCGTGGTGGGTCAAGTTTAAAATTGATGTAGAACATCCTTTGGCTTGGCAGACTGTGCAAGAGCTTGGACATGTCTTGAACTATCTCTCGACCAATGAACGCTTGCCGACACAGTTTTTACCTGTCTCACCGCCACCGTATATGAATGGAGAAGCGAAAGAATTTCTTGCTTGGGTGATTCAGTGTAATCATGCTGAATTTTCACCTGACGTCGTGGCTGAATGGCTTGAAGGTCGCCTGCCAAATCCTGTCGATGATTTGGAAAAATGGAAAATTGAAACGGATATTCAAAAGTTAGATCAAATGATTGAAAAATAATTTAACGATGTGGTTGAAGTAGCTTTCTTAAATATTAGATTAATGTGCCTATTGCGCTTTAGAAAGCTTTTTCAACACTTCAGCTACAGCCACCATCGCAAAGCTAGTAGTCACCACCACCGCAGAACCATAACCACCACAACGCAATCCTGCGCTTGAATCGACACCACACGCCTCAGCATTGGAAAAAGGATTATCCACCGAATACACGCAAGTAATGCCAAATTTTTCTTTTGGTTTTTTACAGATGCCTTTACTTCTAAGCTGTGTACGCAATTTGGCAAGCATTGGATCTTGCTCGGTTTTGGATAAATCCGCCACACGAATTTTCAGCGGATCCAACTTACCGCCTGCCCCACCCGATACAATCAGTGGAATCTTGTTAAATCGACAATGTAGTATCAACGCCAGTTTGGCTTTGACATCATCAATGCAGTCTAAGACTAAATCAGGACGACTTGCCAATAGCTCGGTGACGTTATCAGGCGTGAGAAAGTCATCCATGAGTTCAATCTGTATCTGCGGATTAATCTCTCGGCAACGCTGTGCCATCACGTCAATCTTGGCATGTCCAAATGTAGAGCTGAGCGCAGGAAGTTGACGGTTGACATTCGATGCGACGATCACATCCATATCTATCAAAGTAAGTTTGCCAACACCTGAGCGAGCCAATGCTTCCACCGCCCACGAGCCGACACCACCAATACCAATGACCATGACATGACTGTTTTCAAAAGTCTGAAAACTCGACTCGCCATAGATTTTATTGGCACCTGCAAAACGGCGATCATAATCCGTTGGCTGTGATACAGATTGATGGGAATCGTTTGGTTTATCTTGGCTTGAACTTTCTAGGCTTGAATTTTTTGGGCTTGGCAATGTGTCAGACATAGGTAGAATTTAAAGTTAGGCATTAAAACATGAATGCATGATTATACGTGAAAGCAATAGTGAAAAGCAGTGTGGCGAATCTTTAGCAGTTTTAAATTTGTTTTTTAATCTTAGATTCTTTTCTGGACTGTTAATTCTTGGATAAATGCAAACAATCTAAACTATTTTGCCAAAGCTGCGTTGCCAGTTTTGATTTATCCATTTTTAACTGATCTAAACCCAAAGCCTCGGCCAAACCATCTAAGACATAAGGCAGATTTGCTGGTGTATTGCGTGTTCTACGCTCAGTGGAAAGCTGACAACACAGCGGCGTCATATCGGGACAGTCTGTTTCTAGCACCAAATCTTCAACTGCTACGCTTCGCACCACGTCTTGCAACCGTTTGGCATTGGGATTGGTGATCTGCCCTGTCACACCGATCTTAAAACCTAATTTCACAAAGGCTTTGGCTTCTTCTACACCACCACTAAACGCATGGGCAATGCCACCATGTTTAAAATGATGCCGTTTTAATATCTTCAAAGCATCGCCATGCGACTTACGAATATGCAGTAACACAGGTTTTTCGAACTGTGTCGCTAAATCGAGTTGCGCTGAAAAATATTCGGCTTGAAGCTGTTTGATCTCATCAGTTTTATGACGTTTTTCAAAGCTGTCTAAACCAATCTCTCCAACCGCAACACAGTGATGTTGTTTTAGAAAATTTTCTAAATCATCTAAATGTTGTCGCTGATGTTGCTTGATATAGTAAGGATGCAAGCCAGGCGCAAGATAACTTTTGGGCACATCCGACAACTGACCTAAAAATTGATGCGTCGTTAAAAGGTCTGCAAAACGATTTTGCAAAAAGCCAATAAGAATCAACGCTTGCACGCCACTTTGATACGCCTGTTCGGCAAGCTGTTGCCGATCAGCGTCAAAGTCTTCCACATCAAAGTGGGTATGCGTATCAAACAGTTGAATCATCTTGATTCTGCCATCACGGCTTTATTTCGATGCCGACTTTTCAGCGTCGCTATTTGCACTGTTCGCTTTTTGAGCTTCAGTTTTTTGAGCATCAGCTTTTTCTAGCTCAGCTTTGGCTTGAACTGGTAAATATTGATCTTTAATCACACCTTGTAAATATTTATACGGAATCACCAACCGTGGTAAACCCACCGCATAAGGACCAATTTCATACTCACCATATTGCAAAATCAAATCTGTCGGACTTAAATAGAAATTATCCGTTGAAGTAAATTTCCAAAGTTCTTGATATTCATCCACATCCATATCAGGCTGAGTCGCCATAATCCACTGTTCAAAGGCTTGATGCGCTAGATCATTGAATTTGGCACGTTGTCCTTTGACCAAGATTTCATCAAGGCTCAATAAAGTTTCAGATTCCAACTCAAAATTGAAATATTGCTGTGCAGCACTACCATGTGCCCCGCCAACATAGTTTTCCGCATTGACCACGACCGTAACAATCGGTCCTTCAGGATTTAAAACTTGTGGTTTCAAAAATAAGGATAATTTTGCCGATGAGCCAAGTTGTTTGACTTCTTGTGCAAGTAGCAGGAATTGATCCACAAAAGGCTGTAGTTGATCAGGTTGATTCTCTGCTTGCTCTTTAGACTGCGCTTTTTGTGTGTTGATTTCTTCAATCGACTTGGTGCTGTCTTGCTCCTGTGCATTCTCTGCTTTTGCGTCTGCTACAGGATTTTGACCATCCGACTTTTCATCTTGACGTTGTTGATTGCTCACTGTGGTCATGTCAAAACCACGGACTAGATTTTTCACATAGTTTAAAACATACAAATCCACCGCTTGATCAAGCTTCGGATAATTACTGCTTAAATGTTGAATGGTAATCTCAGGGCATACTTCACCTTCGCATTCTGGAAGCTGAATCGGCACATCTTTCACTGTCGCATTGAGTCCAACTTCTGCTGTTGCAGCTTGAGTTTGCTCAACTTCTGGCTCAGGTTTCTTCTGACAAGCACTCACTGCACACGCCATCGCCACACTCAAAGCAATGACTTTGAACGGTTTAAGCTTATTTGAATGTTGTTGTGATGTAATCAAATGTTTTGCTGTGCTTAGCTTGTCTTTCATAATAACCCTTACTTTACGCATTACAATGATTCTGCTTGAATGATTCTATTTGAAAGCTTCCGTTTAAAAGCTTCAACTCAAGTCCATTCAGCATAGCACCAAAGCCAATTATTGCGAGTAAAGTATTGTGTTCTAAGATGCAAAATTGAGCTGTTTCAGTAGCGGTGCTTTAATCCATTGTTGTGATTGTGTTGGGCTGAGATAAATTGTGAAATCTTTACCATTCGATGCTTCACATTCTGCGCACAAATCATTAAAACGATAATAAATCGCTACACCTTGCTCATCGAAGAACCAGTCTTGATTTGCCCAATAGATTTTGGTCGGTAATTTTACTTGATCTTCTTCACTCAGTTGTGCAGATGTTTCTTCACGCCATACGTCATATTGTGCTTGGACAAAGTGTGTAAAGCTGACACGTTTATTCTCATTAATTACATCATACAAGCGCCAAGACTTTTTCGCCTTACGATCCACCACATAAAAATAGTGCTGTTCAGGCACAGCCTCATCACCAAGCTGGTAACTAGTATTAATGATCAGCAACGCCATTTCGCCCTGTTGCATGGCAAGTCGAGGCTTAATATACATCGACCATGCTTGCGGTTTTGCATGTTTATTTTCAGCCAGCTGTGTTTCACGCCACGCATCGGAACGCTTTACAAATTCATTGACTGCACGTTGTAAGCTGAGCTTTTGTGAAATACCCAACTGCTGACGAATCAAATCTGCACTTTGCATTTTGCCAAAATCATTAAACCATTGATCTTTACTTTTAAAACCAAAGACTTCGACATCAATACAATATTCATCTTCACAAAAAGGCAAGGCATAATCCGCAATCACTGGCATTGCAATCAGATTTTCATAGCCTTGCTTTTTGACTTGTTCCGTTTCGACTTGTTCTTGCTGTTGTTCTTCGCTTGGTTTTGAACATGCGCTGAGAGTAGCCACCAATACCGTAGTTAAAGCAGTAAAATGAATCGCTTTAAGCAATGAAATTCGCATCCTGCAAATTCCGCTTTGACCCCAATTTTCAAACACGATACACCCGAACCTAATTTCAAAAACCTAGCTTCAATCTAATTATGAACACAACAATATTATGAGCTGTAGTTATACCAATAAAGGAATGCGATTGGACACTCCTTTATTGTGAGTTTTTTTTGCATAAAACAGCTTAGCGCAACACGATATTAATGCTCACGTGTAGCACGGAACTGAATATCAGGATAACGCTCTTGCATGAGCTGTAGATTGACACGACTTGGCGCAAGATAAGTCAAATGACCACCACCATCAATGGATAATTGGTCATGTGCTTTCTTCTTAAATTCATTGAATTTTTTATCATCATCACAGTGTACCCAACGCACGGTGTTGATATTTACAGGTTCATAAATACAATCGACTTTGTATTCTTCTTTCAGACGATATGCCACCACATCGAACTGGAGCACACCGACCGCACCAACGATCAAATCATTGCTATTTTGTGGCATAAAGACTTGGGTTGCACCTTCTTCTGAAAGCTCCTTCAAACCTTTTTGCAATTGTTTGGATTTCAAAGGGTCTTTTAAACGGACTCGGCGGAACATCTCAGGTGCAAAGTGCGGAATCCCAGTGAAATGCAACTTCTCACCGCTGGTAAAGGTATCGCCAATCTGAATCGTACCGTGATTATGCAGACCAATAATGTCGCCCGGCCACGCTTCTTCCAGTTGTTCACGTTCACCCGCAAGGAAAGTCAAGGCATCGCTAATACGCACGTCTTTACCGATGCGCACATGATTCATTTTTAAGCCTTTTTCGTATTTCCCAGAGCAAACACGCATAAAGGCGATACGGTCACGATGTTTCGGATCCATGTTGGCTTGGATTTTAAATACAAAACCGCTAAAGCCTGATTCAGTTGCCTCAACCACACGTTCCTCAGTTGGATGTGCTTTTGGTTCTGGCGCCCATTCTAAGAACGCATCTAAGACATGATCGACGGCAAAGTTACCCAGTGCCGTACCGAATAATACAGGCGTTTGTTTACCCTGTAAAAATAACTCACGATCGAGTGGCTCATTGGCAAGTTGGACTAACTCCAATGATTCTTCAAAAGCAGCAAATGCAAGATCGCCCACTTTTTCACGGATATCAGGATGATCATAACCATCACGCACTTCGATCTCGGTAATGGTCGAGCCAAAACCTGCCTTATAGATGTACAGCTTGTCTTCAAGTAAGCTATATACCCCTGCAAAATCACGCCCCATACCCAGTGGCCAAGTGATCGGCACGCATTGGATTTTTAGGACATTTTCGATCTCGTCAAGGAGCTCAAGTGGTTCACGAATTTCACGATCCATCTTGTTGACGAAAGAGATGATCGGCGTATCACGCATACGACACACTTCCATCAGCTTGATGGTACGCTCCTCCACCCCTTTTGCACCATCAATCACCATCAAGGCAGAATCGACCGCAGTCAAAGTACGATAGGTGTCTTCCGAGAAGTCTTCGTGTCCCGGAGTATCGAGTAGGTTAATGGTGTGATTTTTATATGGAAATTGCATCACCGAGGTGGTGATCGAGATCCCACGTTCCTTCTCCATCTCCATCCAGTCAGATGTTGCTGAGCGATCTGACTTACGACTTTTCACCATGCCTGCGACCTGAATGGCTTTACCCCATAACAGCAATTTTTCTGTCATGGTGGTCTTGCCCGCATCGGGGTGGGAAATGATGGCAAAGGTTCTACGAGCCTTTACTTCTTTGGCTAATTCATCTTTAAACATAAGAAAAATCTACAATATGTACACAGCTATGTACACATTTCTAAATATGTACTAAAACTGAAAAAGTGGGAATTCAAAATTGGCGTAATTGTAGCAGATTTGAATAGGATTTTACTGATTGTTGATATGTTTTGATTGATCAAGGAATTAGCACTTCAAATCGCTTTTTGAGAAAATCGAATCTTTCTTTTTTTTATAAACGTTGGGGCTTAGGAAGTTAAAGAGGGTTATTACGGAGTAGTTTCAGCAAATCAAGATATAAATGACCATGCCGATGATTGAAGTGATACTCCATCTATTTAAGATGCAAATAAAACATCTTTTTGTCAATTCCATTGAATTTAATCAGCCGTTTTTTGGCATAGCCCCAAAAGGATTTCATGCCATTGATATAACGTTCTCCACAAGCAAATTCATTGTCACCATGATTTACTCTTAAGTGTTTTTCAAACCCAATTTCGACAAGACCATCATAACCTCTCCATCCATCTGTGTTGATGACTGAATCAAGTTCTAGATGCCCACGAATAATTCCTTGTAGCGTGGCTTTGGAACAATCAGGAACAATTTCTGTATAAACATTTCCATCTCCTTTGAGCAGACCGAATACAATCGTTTTACTTGAAGCACATCGACCTCGTTTACCTCGAACACGACGAGCATCGAAGTAGGATTCATCCAGTTCAACGATGCCATTGAAGGGAGATATTTTTTCACACTGGACAGCGATCTTTTTATGCAATTTGATGTAAATAGTATGGATAGATCGCACAGAAATATTAGTGAGTTTAGCAGTATCAGATGCAGTAAAATCCATGGCAAAAAAGCGAATAATTTGCCTGAATTTTGCTTCTGCGATTCTAGAACGGGAATAGCATCTATTTTTGCTTTCATATAAGGAAGTTACCATAATTTTAAATATGCTTAACTTCCTAAGCCCCTATCAATATATGCCAGAGTGATATTTAATACATGGTGATAAAGAAAGAGTAATAGACTGAGTGCTCGTTTGTGGGTTGATTTGCTCACGCCGTTATTATTCACTAAATATGACAGATCACTTTTAATATGTGTTTCGTTTAAAATACTTGGGTGTTGTTTGTTATGATAAAGGATGTAGCGTTTAATCCATTGGATATAGGCTCGTTCTGTTGATAGGCTTCAATATCTGTATCGTCCTGTATAAGCGACTTTTTCTAATAGTTTTGGTGGTTGCTTATGCGTTTAATTTTGGATTATCACAACTTGACAAGTATGTTTTTAATCTTTAAGGTATTTGAAATATAACGAGAAAAAAATAGGATGTCAAAATAGTTATGTTGCAAATTCATTTTGGTTATGCGGCAAATTTGCCGTATAACTGTAGTTAGACATCATGAGGGTAGCGGTGACCATCGAAATTTCGAACCAACTATCAGAGGTGCTAAGCGTCATTGAGCGCCATCTGGAATCAACGTTGCTGGCCGTGCATTTGTACGGCTCCGCAGTGGATGGCGGCCTGAAGCCATACAGCGATATTGATTTGTTGGTTACTGTGGCCGTAAAGCTTGATGAAACGACGCGGCGAGCATTGCTCAATGACCTTATGGAGGCTTCGGCTTTCCCTGGCGAGAGCGAGACGCTCCGCGCTATAGAAGTCACCCTTGTCGTGCATGACGACATCATCCCGTGGCGTTATCCGGCTAAGCGCGAGCTGCAATTTGGAGAATGGCAGCGCAATGACATTCTTGCGGGTATCTTCGAGCCAGCCATGATCGACATTGATCTAGCTATCCTGCTTACAAAAGCAAGAGAACATAGCGTTGCCTTGGTAGGTCCGGCAGCGGAGGAATTCTTTGACCCGGTTCCTGAACAGGATCTATTCGAGGCGCTGAGGGAAACCTTGAAGCTATGGAACTCGCAGCCCGACTGGGCCGGCGATGAGCGAAATGTAGTGCTTACGTTGTCCCGCATTTGGTACAGCGCAATAACCGGCAAAATCGCGCCGAAGGATGTCGCTGCCGACTGGGCAATAAAACGCCTACCTGCCCAGTATCAGCCCGTCTTACTTGAAGCTAAGCAAGCTTATCTGGGACAAAAAGAAGATCACTTGGCCTCACGCGCAGATCACTTGGAAGAATTTATTCGCTTTGTGAAAGGCGAGATCATCAAGTCAGTTGGTAAATGATGTCTAACAATTCGTTCAAGCCGACCGCGCTACGCGCGGCGGCTTAACTCCGGCGTTAGGTGCCACACACACAGATTTCCGAGAGCTGAAATGACACTCATGAAGTCGCCTGTTGCGCGAGCAACAATGCTCATCCGCAGACCCGTCGAGGAGGTGTTCAATGCCTTCGTCGATCCCACCGTGACCACCAGATTTTGGTTTAGTCGTTCCAGTGGACAACTAGCTCCCGGTAAGACAGTAACCTGGTACTGGGATCAATACGGCGTCTCGGGGGAAGTTACGGTCACGGCGCTGGAGAAGAACCAAAGAATTGCCATTGAATGGCCCACGCCTGTTGAATGGACTTTTACGCCTAAAGGCAATGACACAACATTTGTTTCTATCGTCGCCTCAGGCTTCAAAGGAACCGATGATGAAAAGGTTGCGCAGGCACTGGATTCCACTGAGGGATTCAATCTCGTAATCTCTGCCTGCAAGGCATTGCTTGAGCACGGAATTGATCTTCGGCTTATCTCTGACAAAAACCCTGATGCCGCCGTCAGTGGCACCTAACAATTCATTCAAGCCGACGCCGCTTCGCGGCGCGGCTTAATTCAGGCGTTAGTATGCAACATGAGAAGTTACCTTTATTGATAGAGATTCGACACCTTTAATCAAAATCGGTAATTTCTTCTTTTTCAAGCTCTGTGCCAAATTAAGTCGGAACTAACATATTTGCCTCGTTTCACTGGTGCTGCATATGAAGGAGCATCGCTCATGCGACCACGCATATAAGGATCGAGTGACAAGTAAATGGTTTTTAACAATATCTCGCCTTGTTTAAGTTCATTGAGCTCAACTTGTTCAATACGAAAATCGCTGTGTTTTGGCTCACCCACTGGCCGTTTAGCTAAAACAATGCGTTGGTTAATAACTGTTTCCACTCGCATAACTCCATGTTTTGTATAAAAGTATTTCTATTGATAATTGAAACTGTTGATTAAAACGTCTTTACATCCATTGTAGATGAGTTATACTAAAAAACAATACGACTGGTCTATTTTTTTACAATAGAGTAAATAATTAATATGAAGCCTACTCCTATTAAAAAGTCTGAAGCGAAGCGCTTACACATTCTTAACACCAGTTCAGACCTGATTTTGCATAAAGGTTTTACCGGTGTAGGATTACAGGAAATTTTACAGAGCTGTGAAATCCCTAAAGGCTCGTTTTATCATTATTTCCAATCTAAGGAAGCTTTCGGATGTGAATTGGTACAGCATTATGTGGATAATTACCAAGTCCGTTTAAATGATGTATGGCGTAGCGATAAATCCCCTTATCAAAAGCTGATTGAGTATTTTAATTTATGGATAGAAGACCCTCAAACACAGTGTGGTTGGGCGGATAGCTGTTTAATTGTGAAACTTGCCGCAGAAGTTGCCGATCTATCTGAAGATATGCGCTCTATTATGTCCGCTGGCGTCGATGATGTAATCCAACGTATTGCTGGTTTAATTGATTTGGGTAAACAGGATCAATCTATCCAAGCAGATACTGAGGCCTCAACGTTGGCACAAGTACTTTACCAAATGTGGTTAGGTGCAGCATTACTGAGTAAGTTGCAAAAAGATAAAACACCATTACATCAAGCTTTGAGAGCAACTAAATTTCTATTAAAAAATGAAGATTCATAAAAATTAAAGGGGCTTAGGAAGTTAAACATATTACAAAGTATGGTAACTTCCTAAGCCCCTAAAAAAATAACCTTCCTTCCTGTATATAGAAAAATAAAGGAAGGAAAGCTATTCACTCAGGCCCCTCACCATTAAGTGAGGGTTATTTTGCTTATTGCGCCAGTTGCTCAGAGTCAGAAGTTTATTCACTACTCAGCACCACAACAGGCACTCGCTACTCTTTATTTCAACAATTGAAGTAATGCTGAGGCAGTTGCAGCAGAAGATGCTGGATTTTGTCCAGTAACCAGCAAGCCATCTACTTGAACATGTACTTGCCAATCATCTACTTTAGAATAATGACCACCGTTTTCTTTAAGCATGTCTTCAACTAAAAAAGGTACAATTTCAGTCAAACCTACAGCAGCCTCCTCAGTATTGGTAAAACCAGTCACTAATTTACCGCTAACTAAAGGCGCTCCATTACTTGCTTTCACATGACGAAGAACACCTGGGGCATGACACACTGCTGCAACAGGTTTGCCAGACTGAATCGCCTGTTCAATCAGAGAAATTGAAATCGGATCTTCTGCTAAATCCCACAATGGGCCATGCCCGCCTGGATAAAACACTGCGTCATAATCAGCTACAGAAATTTCGCTAAGTTTATGCGTCTGTGCCAATGCTTGCATTGCAGTTGGATCAGCTTCAAACCGATGAGTAGTTTCAGTTTGCGCATCGGCTAAATTACTTTTCGGATCTAGTGGTGGCTGCCCACCTTGAGGCGACGCCAGCGTAACTTCAGCACCAGAGTCAATAAAGGTGTAATACGGTGCAGCAAGTTCTTCTAGCCAGAAACCTGTTTTCTTACCAGTATTGCCAAGTTGATCATGTGAGGTTAAAACGATTAAAATTTTCATGTTATTTCTCCGATAATTTTCATGATTGAGGAGCATTGTTACAGGGTCAGAGCATGCCAAATACGCGCATTTAGCTTAGATGCTCATCTCGAGAATTTGGCGACTGATCTCTAATGAAACATTTTTATGTTCGCCTAGCTGTGTAAGATTGTGTGATTTAAGTTGCGTAATGATGATCTCAATATCTGTCTCCCCCAGTCCATAATCGCTAAGACGAGTCGGCAATCCAAGTTGCTCAAAGAAAGCTCGAGTACGAGCAATAGCAGTATCAATACGTTGTTCTTCATCACCTTGGACAATCTGCCAGACACGAGCTGCATACTGTAGTAATTTTTCTCGCTTCTCTTGACGACGCACTTGTAGATTGGCCGGCAACACAATGGCCAAGGTACGAGCATGATCAATACCATGTAAAGCCGTGAGCTCATGTCCAATCAAATGGGTTGACCAATCTTGTGGTACACCAGCTCCAATTAGCCCATTCAGTGCCATGCTAGCAGCCCACATCAAATTCGCACGCGTGTCATAATCTGCTGAATCTTCTAAGATTTTAGGTCCAATCTCAATCAGAGTTTGCAATAGACCTTCGGCAAAACGATCTTGTACTTGTGCATTCACAGGGTAAGTTAAGTACTGTTCCATGACATGAACAAATGCATCGACCACGCCATTTGCTAACTGGCGCGTCGGCAAGCTAAAAGTTTTATTCGGATCAAGTACGGAAAATTGTGGAAAAACATAGGGACTGCTAAATGACAATTTGGCTTGGGTCGATTTTCTGGTGACTACACCACCGCTATTCATTTCTGAACCAGTTGCTGGAAGGGTGAGTACGCTCGCAAAAGGCAAAGCTTGGGTAATTTTAGTACCATGGGTTTCTAAAATCTCCCATGCATCCCCTGTATAATTGACTGCTGCTGCAATAAATTTAGTACCGTCAATTACCGATCCACCACCGACAGCCATCAAGAAATCTATCTTTTGTTCTCGAATCAGCTCTACAGCTTTCATGAGGGTTTCATAACTCGGATTCGGCTCAATTCCGCCAAATTCATGAATTTCTCTTGCACCTAATGCTTCACGCACCTCAGCTAAAGTACCATTCTTGCGTGCACTTCCACCGCCAAACAACATTAATACTTTTGCTTCTGTAGGCACATAGTCATTGATTTTAGCTATTGTATCGCCACCAAAAATAATGCGGGTCGGATTATAAAAGTTAAAATTCAGCATATTTTTATCCTAGGATGATCAGTTAATTGATTTGAAAAACCACCGTTATTCATCAAATAAACTTTTAAAAAATCCGACAATACTGCGGCTTTTGCCTACACCATGTGCTAACTATACATAAAAATAGACCAGTCGTCTATTTTTATAAAAATTATTTCAGCTTGCAACTTTAGTGATGGTTAAAGAAATTCAGGCTTGTTCTATACCGCTTTTATTATTGATGTATTTTCACGAGCGATTGTTGGATGAAAGGTATCAACACGTATGACTACTGACATGGTCGTGAACGCATTGGCTAAAACAGTGAATGGCTTATACAAAACAGAGGTGATTGAATATTTAAAAGCAGATTGGCACGGTTTAACAGATGTACAAATGCAGCGCTAAATTAGATAGATTGGTTCAATATAAGGCATGTAAATAGTTGCATTCGTTTATTTACCCTGTTTTGGATATTGACCCATTTAAATGATGAGATTAAGCCAATAAATAAAGTAGCCCAACTTGAATAAAAAACCTCTGACAAACCTCACTGGGTTGAAGTGCTACCTTTCATTCAAAATTTCAGGCAGCACCCTCATACATTTAAGCGTCGGTTTGAGCTGGTAGTTTACTCGCCAAAACATCTACTTTTTCAATAGACGGTGGCTCTGAAAATAGCTCTTCGGCCTGAGCCATCAAAGCAGCTGCAACCTTGCCAGATAAATGTGCTTGGCGACCCGCCTCATCAGGAAATGCATCGAAAATACCAAATGTTGTAGGTCCAAGACGTAGGCCAAACCACGCAACTGTCGCGGGTTCTTCCATTACAATAGGTAAACCGGCTTTAAGGAAAGCTTCCACTTCGTCTTCTTTACCCGGTTTAGCTTCAAGGCGGACATATAAAGCTGTTTTAAGCATGACTAAAACTCCACAATTGATTAGAATTAAAACGATTCTGACATTGCTAATGGATGCATGTCAGAAAGTTTTGTTGTACAAAGGTTAAAAACAATCCTCCATAGCTGAGCCAAAATCTGGTTTTTTATTTCGACATAATGCTATGAATTTATTCAAGTTAATACCATTAACATTTGAATCAAAAAAACAAGATATGAGATGATTAAATTCAATCTTAGTTATATAAGGATCAATTGATTCGTCCTTAGATTTATAAGCTGACCTCTTCATCTGGAAATTATATTGCTCAAGAAGCACTCAAGAACAACATTGTACATCCTCATATCTATGAAAGTTATTTAGCTAGGAATTTGCTGTGGAACTCTATATGTTTCTCTATAAAACTCGCAATGAAGTAATAGCTATGGTCATACCCTTCTCTTAGGTTAAGTGTAAGAGGATATTCTTGTTCCAAACAAATATCACTAAGCAGCTTAGGCCTTAACTGTTCTTCAAGAAAATCATCAGCTGTTCCCTGATCGACTAAAATAGGTAAATGAACTTCAGCGTTTTTGATTAATTCAATCGCATCATAGCTTTTCCATAAAGTTTCGGTTTCACCTAGGTAGTGTGTGAAAGCCTTTTTCCCCCAAGGTACTTGGCTAGGTGCAACAATCGGTGCAAAAGCAGAAATACTTTTATACAGCTCAGGATTTTTTAACCCAATGACTAATGCACCATGACCACCCATGCTATGACCCATAATACTTTGGACTTGGTTGGTCGGAAAATTCAGGTCAATCAGATTTCTGAGCTCTTCCACAATATAATCATACATTTTGAAATGCTGTGACCAGGGTGCTTGTGTTGCATTGACATAGAATCCTGCGCCTTGGCCTAAATCATAATCTGCATGATCTGGTACATCCTCTCCACGTGGGCTGGTATCTGGTGCAACAATAATGACTTTATGTTCAGCCGCATACTTTTGTGCTCCGGCTTTAGTAATAAAGTTCTGTTCGTTGCAAGTCAGCCCTGATAACCAATATAAAACTGGCAACCGCTCATCTTTGTCATGAGGTGGCAGATATATTGAGAATTTCATTGAACAGTTTAATGCTGTTGACTGATGGCGATACACTTCTTGCGATCCACCAAAAGAAGCATGTTTCTCAATTATTTCCATAATCAATTACCTATGTTGAGCAAGACTTCATGAGAAATCGAGTAAACAAAGAGTCTGACATTCTCCACAGAGAATAGTGATAAAGATTTAAAATGTAGGCAGGTTTGTTGAACCTATACACGATGCCTACACAGATAGATCGGTTTTACAGATAATGTGCCGTTTTAGAGGATTCCATGCATGTCATTCATGATGCACATGCATGGAAAACTATAAGGTCTGACGCAATTAATCGTAATGAATTACAGTACGAATTGACTTACCTTCATGCATTAGATCAAAGGCTTCATTGATCTGATCCAAGCCCATCGTATGTGTCACAAATGGTTCTAATTGAATTTTACCTTTCATGGCATCTTCAACCATTCCTGGAAGTTGCGTACGACCTTTTACGCCACCAAAGGCAGAACCTAGCCATTTACGACCAGTAACAAGCTGGAATGGACGGGTAGAGATTTCTTGACCTGCGCCAGCTACACCAATAATTACGGATTGTCCCCAGCCACGATGTGCACTTTCAAGGGCTGCACGCATTACATTCACGTTACCAATACATTCAAATGAATGATCTACACCCCAACCAGTCATTTCGACAATGACTTGCTGGATTGGTTTATCGTAGTCTTTAGGATTCAAGAAGTCCGTTGCACCAAACTCTTTTGCCAGCGCAAATTTATCTGGATTCGTGTCAACCACAATAATACGCCCTGCTTTAGCTTGACGTGCGGCTTGTACGACTGCCAGACCAATACCACCTAAACCAAAGACTGCAACACTATCACCTTCTTGTACTTTAGCCGTGTTATGTACTGCACCGATACCCGTTGTTACACCACAACCCAGTAAGCAGACATGTTCGTGATTGGCTTCAGGATTGATTTTAGCCAATGATACTTCTGCCACTACCGTGTATTCACTGAACGTTGAGCAGCCCATATAGTGGTAAATCGGTTGACCATTGTAGGAAAAACGAGTGGTACCATCTGGCATTACGCCTCTACCTTGAGTTTCGCGAACGGAAATACACAAGTTCGATTTTCCAGATTTACAGAATACGCACTCGCCACATTCAGCGGTGTAAAGTGGAATTACATGATCACCTGGTTTGACGCTAGTCACGCCTTCACCAACCTCAACTACGACACCAGCACCTTCATGCCCGAGAATAGCCGGAAAAACACCTTCAGGATCATCGCCAGATAAAGTAAATGCGTCTGTATGACACACACCGGTATGGGAGATCTTGATTAATACTTCACCTTTCTTCGGTGGTGCAACATCAACTTCAACAATTTGAAGAGGTTGACCAGGACCAAACGCAACGGCAGCACGTGACTTCATGGAATAATTCCTTATACAGATCTATTTTAAATATGATTTTAGAATCTTGGCGATTTCAGCCAATTCTTCTTTTCGTTGTTGTTCTGTGGTTTCACCTGATACTAAAGTGTCCTTTAAATGAACCTCCAACATTTCATTCATCAAACCATTAATAGCACCACGCACAGAACAAATTTGTTGCAGAATTGCAACACATTCAACATTGTCTTCTAACGCTTTTTCAATCGCTTGCGTCTGACCTTTGATCTTTCTGACGCGTAGAAGAATCTTTTTTTTGTCTTCAACCTGATTAGGCATCAGACCTCCTTATTTGCTAGCATTAATACTATACTACCCTATAGTATAAAAAAAGCAATATTTTTTATAAATCGAAAATCAAAAAGCTCTTTAGCGAAAATTTTCTATCCCTGTTTTTAGTTTTTTTTAAATTAACATCGTAGAGCTGATGCTAAAGTCACAAAGAATGGGACTTTTAGCTCCCATTTTTTTATTTTGGTTCATGTTCTTTGCGATGCTGTGACCTTTTAGAATTATGTTTCAAATTTTAGCCACTTTGTAGGTATTTTGAACGTTTCAAGCCTTGAAAATACTACAGACAGTTTAGATTAAACTGCCTTTACAGACTGTACTAGAATATTGTTAGTGAGCAGATGATATTTATTATTCATTATTTAGGAATTATCAAATCCTATAAATATCATTTATTGGATTAATTTACTTTGGTACTGTGCATATCATCCCCCAGTTAAGAATAAGGAACAACTATGAATAAGATGATGAATGCTCTTATCTTAGAAAATTTTGGTGATCATGAATTTAAACGTGTAGAACTCCCTATACCTCAACCAGAGGCTGGGCAAGTTCTAGTACGTGTTCATGCTAGTGGTGTAAACCCTATTGATTATAAAATTCGTCTTGGTGAAGCACCATATGCTATGCCAGAGCTTCCTGCCGTGTTGGGAACGGATATGGCTGGGGTTGTAACTGCTGTTGGTGAAGGTGTCACCCACTTCAACGTCGGAGATGAAGTTTACGGTCTGATTGGTGGCGTTCGTGATCTTCAAGGATCTTTAGCAGAATATGTTGTAGCAGATGCTGATCTGATCGCATTAAAGCCACGCAATATCTCTATGCGCGAGGCAGCAGTACTTCCATTGACGTTCCTCACGGCTTGGGAAGGTTTAGTGGATAATGCGAAGGTCCAACCAGGGCAAACTGTACTGGTTCAGGGTGGTGCTGGTGGCGTTGGTTATATGGTGGTTCAGCTTGCAAAAGCACTTGATGCAAATGTTTGGGCGACTGGTCGTACAGCTGATCAATCACTGATTTCAGAACTCGGTGCAACACCTCTCGATTACACAACAGCATCTTCCGATGACATTATTGCTGCAAGCCCTGAGGGTCAAGGTTTTAACATTGTTTACGACACTGTGGGTGGTCCAGTACTCGAAGCTTCACTTTCCATGACAACTCACTATGGCCACATTACCAGCTGTGCTGCATTTGGTAATCATAATTTAGCGAGTTCATCTCTACGGTGTGCCACACTGTCTGGCGTATTCGTCCTATTGCCGATGTTAACTGGCAATCGCCGTTCTCATCATGGTGATGTCCTTAAGATCGCGACTCGTCTCGTTGAGGAAGGTAAACTGCGTCCTATTGTTGATCCTCGTCATTTTACTCTAGACCAAGCGATTGAGGCTCATGATGCTGTTCAAGATCGCTCTGCCAATATTAAGGTTGTGATTGATGTCATTTAACGCACTTCAGGCCAAGACTTGGCGCTTCAATAGTATTGGAGATACAGACGTTCTGACATTAGAAACACTGCCTGTTGCTTTACCAGCAGCAGGAGAAGTTCTAATCCAGATGAAAACGATCGGACTCAACCGGGCTGATGTAATGTTTCGGCGTGGTACTTATATTCAAAAGGCAGTATTCCCTTCTCGTTTGGGATATGAGGGAGCAGGCATAGTTCTTGCGATAGGTGAAGGTGTACGCCAATTTTCTCCAGGAGATGCAGTATCGATTCTTCCGACTGACAATCTAGCCAAATATGGGACATATGCGGACAAGCTTCTGATTCCAGAAACTTTTTTAGTTCACAAACCTGATAGTTTAAGCTGGGAAGAAGCTTCTTCAATCTGGATGCAGTATTTGACGGCTTGGGGTGGTGTAATCCATGCTGGTGGAGTTTCGAAAGGAAAAACGATCTTGATCACAGCAGCGTCAAGTAGCGTAGGACTAGCTGCGATACAGATAGCTGAAGCAGCGGGAGCTAAGGTCATTGCAAGTACACAGACGGTAGAGAAAAAGCAGCGTTTACTGGATCTCGGTGTTAAAGATGTTATAGCCAGTGAAGATGAACCAGATTTGTATGAGGCGCTTGTTTTACGTTTGGGTGGAGAACATCTTGATGTCGCCTTCGATGCGGTAGGAGGGCCACATATTGAACAGATTGCAAAAGCGATGTCTGTGGCAGGAACTATGGTTATGCATGGTGCACTTAGCTCGGAGATCACACCATTCCCCCTAAAAATTGCATTACGCAAGAGCTTAACTATGCGAGGTTTTTTGTTCCTTGAGGTTCTCCATGACCCTGTTCTAAGGGAGCAAGCCAGACGATTTATTCTGAGCAGTATAGGTGCAGGATATCTTCGTCCAGTGATCGACCGTTGCTTTAACTTTGAGGACATGCATGACGCTCAGCGCTATCTTGAATCAAATCAGCAAATAGGAAAAATTGTAGTTACTTTAGATACATGATGATCTTATCTAATTCAGGTTTCTATACGGCCCAGCACTTCCACTAAGTAATCAAACAATGCTCGGATTCGCAAAGGTGTCGGGCCCCGCTGTGGACGATATAAATACAGGCGCCAAACGGGAGAGGTTTCCTCATGAAGTATCTGAATGAGCTTACCACTCCTAAGCCACGGCAAAACTAGAAATCCAGGCATGTGTCCGAATCCAACTCCAGCGAGAATAGCTTGAAATTCAGCTTCTAGATCATCTGTAATAAAACGAGGCTTTGATGGCGTGAAGCTTCGACTTTCAGTGAATGTCCATGGCCAGTAACGCCCTGTTTTATGATCGAATAGTGCTGTTAGAGGGTATTTATCAAGGTCAATAATTTTTTTGGGCATTCCAACCTTATCAATTAACTCTGGCGTACCCACAGAATAAAAGTTCACTTTAGCCAATTCCCTTGCCACATATCGATTGTCCGGCAAAAATCCAAATCTGATCCCGATATCTATCCGCTCATCGATCACATCCGAGTGTGAATCTGTTAGCACACAATCCACGACAATATCTGGATAACGTGTGGCAAATTCTGCTAGTGCAGGTACTACCAATTTACGCCCTAACACAGACGACACAGTAAGACGGACAGTCCCACGCATTTCATCTCGTTTTTCCTTGGTGTCTTTTACAAACAAAGCATCGATCGATCCCACCGCAAAACGTGCTTGCTTTGCCAGACGCTCACCATCAGCGGTAATTTTAATTTGTCGAGTACTCCTGTAAAACAGAATCTCTCCGCGCTGCTCTTCTAGCTCTTTTATTGCCCGTGTCACTATCTGCGGGGAAATACCCAGCTGAGTTGCTGCCTCTTTAAAATTTCGAGACTCTGCTGCGACACAAAAGATACGCATCATTTCCAATTTGTTCTGCATGTCCAATCCTGTGTTCTGGTAATTATTCCGTAAATAGGAATACTGAAAGATAATATTATTCATTTATTATACCTAACAAGGCTGTAATACTTAATCCATCAAATATGATTGACAGATAGGTTGTAGGTTACTTGTATGAATAATATAGAAAATAAAGTTATTGTTATCACAGGTGCAAGTAGTGGTTTAGGTGAAGCTACTGCTCGCTTACTTGCTAAAAAAGGTGCAAAGGTTGTACTTGGTGCTAGACGTACTGAAAAATTACAGGCTATTGTTCACGACATTCGTGCTGAAGGTGGTCAAGCTGAATTTATTGGTATGGATATAACCAAACCACATGAAGTACAAGCACTTATTGAAAAGGCATTAAGCGCATTTGGTCAAATCGATGTATTGGTAAACAATGCTGGATTAATGTCTATTGCACCATTAAGTGAGCTAAAAGTTGATGAATGGGATCGTATGATCGACATTAATATCAAAGGTGTTCTTTATGGTATAGCAGCTACCCTACCTGTTTTCCAAAAACAAAACTTTGGACACTTTATTAATCTCGCATCTGTTGCAGGGATAAAAGTATTTAGTCCAGGAGGTACTGTTTATAGCGGTACTAAGTTTGCTGTAAGAGCCATCTCTGAAGGACTTCGTCATGAAGTTGGGGGAACAATTAGAACGACTACTATTGAGCCTGGTGCAGTTGAGTCAGAACTAAAATTCGGTTCTTCTCATAAAGAAAGTTCAGAGTTTGTTACTGATTTCTACAAACAAGCTATACCAGCTGACTCAGTCGCTCGAGCAATTGCTTATGCAATTGAACAGCCTGCGGATGTAGATATTAATGAAATTGTTTTACGCCCAACGAGCCAAGAGTTTTAATAATTGAATAACAAAAAATGGGAGCACCTCGCTCCCATTTTTACTATATTTTTAAAGTTAAGGACAAATCTATGAAAGCCGTATCGTATGTTATAAATAACCATGATGATTTTAAAAATTCATTGGTAGATATTGAAAAAGCGAAGCCTACCCTTAAGGAGCGTGATGTACTGGTAAAAGTTCAGGCAATCTCTGTGAATCCAGTTGATACCAAAGTGCGAAAAAATTCTTCTGAAGCAAATAATCGTATTTTAGGTTGGGATGCCGTTGGGGAAATTATTGAAGTTGGCTCAAAAGTTACCTCTTTTAAAGTAGGAGATTCTGTTTGGTATGCTGGTGATTTAACCCGAGATGGTAGTAATGCTGAGTTTCAAGCAGTCGATGAACGAATTATCAGTCTTAAACCCATTACAGTATCTAATGCAGAAGCAGCAGCATTGCCATTAACTGCAATAACGGCATGGGAAATGCTGTTTGATCGGTTTCAAATTTCAGAAACAGAAGTTGGCAGTATTTTAATTATTGGTGGTGCAGGTGGTGTAGGATCAATCGCTATCCAACTCCTAAAAGCAAAAACAAATCTGACTGTTATAGCAACAGCTTCACGTGAAGAAACGAAATCTTGGGTGGAATCACTGGGTGCCGACCATGTCATCGACCATAGCAAAGATTTAAACGAACAAATCGAAGCACTAGGCATTGAAAAACCAAAATACGTATTCTCTACAAATCATACAGAAACATATACCAAGCAAATAGTTTCTCTGATTGCACCACAAGGCAAGCTTGGATTGATCGATGATCCACAAACATTTGATATTATGCCGTTTAAGACTAAATCTATTTCTATCCATTGGGAGTTGATGTTCACCCGTTCAATGTATGAAACCGATGATATTGAAAAGCAAGGTGATCTATTGCAACAGGTTGCCCAATTAGTTGACCAGCAAAAAATTAGAAGTACCCTCAACCAAAATCTAGGCAAAATTAACGCTGCAAACTTGGAGAAGGCGCATAAGTTGCTTGAATCAGGTAAGTCAAAAGGCAAAATTGTACTAGAAAACTTCTAAAACAAATTCAAGGTGAAATAATGACTATTTCAATAATTGCGAACTTTAAGGCAAAGTCAGATCAAAAAGAGAGGTTAGAAACGCTTTTAAAAAGTGTAATAGAACCTACGCTTCAAGAAGAAGGATGCTTGAAATATGAGCTTTATATTAGCGAAAATGACTCGAGTAGATATTTCTTCTTAGAAGAATGGCGTAGCAGGGAGGATTTAGATATCCATCTAGCCTCTGATTATATTCAAAGTTTATTTGGTAATATCCAATCGCTCATTGAATCAAGTGATATTGTAGAAATCAAAAAAATATAGCTGTATTCGGACGTTATGATGAAGTATTCTTCAAATTAACATAGGGATTTAGAAAGCTAACAAAAAATGGGAGTTATAAGCTCCCTATCTTTTGAGTGAAACATCCCGGGTTTGCAGGGCAACCGCAAACTTAGCTCAAATTTGGTAGTGTTCAAAAAACTGTGTCATTTCGTTTATTGAAATAACACAGATTTTTAAACACTGAATAGCCACCAAAATACAGCCACTTTAAGATGCTAATCTAAGGTAATTAAAAAAGAGACATCCGATGCCTCTTTTTACTATCACATAGAATCAACTTTTGCGTTGTCGCAACAGAGCCAATCCAAGTAACCCTAAAATACTCAATATACCTAGAGCACCTCCCCCACCTCGAGTATCATCAGTAGTTGTCGCTGTGCTTATCAGTTTAACAGTTGCTGTATTGGACAACGTACCATCTGCATCAAACACTTGATAGGTAAGGGTATAGTTAAATTTATTGAAACTATTCTTAGGCTTAACGTAAATATTGCCACCATAGCACCACTTACGTGATTGATCGGGACAAAGCTCTCTGTAGTCTGCCTCAATTAAGAGGTTGCTATCCACTTCATCAAATTTTATAGGTATGCTAATCCCTTGAGCATTTTTATAGAAAGTTGGTTTATCTGAAGGATATCCAACTTGGTCTATTGCACCATCCCCATCATCACTATCATTGGCCAGTAAGTCAATTTTAACACGCTGATCAGTACCCCACTTCATCGTGTATTCATCATTCTCTGCGATAGGCGCAATGTTTGTAAATGTAGCTTGCACAACACCCGTTGACTTGATCGTCGGATCAGCCTTTAAGGAAATTGTATATTTACAATAATTATAATTCCCTGCTTGAGTAACACCGCCACCCTCATCATTTTGTTCATATTTGAAATCAGTACGATACATCACGACAGCTTCTAACGCCGCATTCCATTCGCACTTCAAATGAGGATCAGAACCCGCCACAGGCAACCCACTTGGGTCATCTTTGCTAAAAACATCACTATTCAGCATTCCCAAAGAAATTACTTCCACATTGTAAAGATCCGCATCAAGATGCTGAATTTCACGGTTCCCATTCACTAATATCTCAGCAGGAACACTACCTGCAAATATATCAAAATACGCCTGTCGATAACGTAGACTCTCTTTAAAATCCACATTTCTCTGCTTGAAATAATCTCGACGGATTTCATAATATTTTAGAAAATCTGGATTCGTTTCTTCATCATCTAAAAGCTCTTGAAAAAACTCTTCCTGAGCCTCAAATTCTTCTACAGCTTTAACTTGAGAACTATTCGAACTCACCATGTCATTAGCTGCCAATTTAATGAATTCAGTTGAACCTAAATCACATCGATTCTCTGTGTTTTCATCAAGAATCAAATTATCCTGAAGTGAACGATTTAAACCTCGCTGGTCAGTAGGTTCACATCCACCTGCTTGGTCTCCAACATTGATCATTACATTTGATAAAGGATTTGTTAGGAAATACATCGGCAAAAATGCCGTATATTGGTCAGCCGGTTGCAAAGTACTCATCACACTCGATTGACTTACATTACTGAGATTAATACCAGTTTCATCTTTAAGGGTTTCATATGGCAACTCACAATAGCTACTACTGCTTTCAGACTCCATTAAACCATTAAAGCTCACTGAAAATCCCAATAAGCTATTTTCAGGAAAATTAGGTGAAAGTAAGTATTTACAAGACAGACCTGTATTGTACGCCAATATATTATAATTTAAGGCTTTACTTCCAAAAGCATCATATAGCAATGTACTTGTAGCGGTGTTATTGACTATCGTATTACTTAATAATGTCAATTTACCGCCAGCGCTTAATATTGTTTTCCCATTTTGCCCAGGCAAGCTATCACCTGTAAATTTGATAATACTACCATTATTTAATGATGCCGTATTATGTGCTACTGTACTCGATTTAATACTAAAGTCAGGCTCGCCACAAGCCTCCATAACACTGGTCGTATCTGCCTGACCATTATTTATAATCGAGGAGCCCAAAAAGCTAACCGTACGAGATGTGAATGTTAAATTGTCAATACAACTCATCCCGAGTACAGCGCCGCGCTTCGCTGTATTTCCCTCAAATACACTATTAGTGACATTTAGCGCACTACCTACGCCAGATAAATAGATGGCACCACCCTCATCAGCAGATGAATTTTTCACTTCAACTTGTACCAAAGACACTGTAGACCCAGCTCTGATTGCACCACCACGTGAAGACCTACCATCCTCCAACCTTAGTAGTTGTAGCGTTAAAGTAGATTTCCCTGCAGTCGTATCAAAGAGTGTAAAACTTCCATTACCTTTAATCGTGGTCTGAAGAGGTAATCTTTCAGGATATTCACCAAGAATAATATCTTTATTAGACCAATCAGTAGGTGTTTCACCCAAAATATTTACCATTGAACTTGGAGTAAGCGGTTTCTCAATAGTGTATTCACCGGCCTTCAATTCAATCCGGTCAGTGACATCTGGAGAGGTTAAACCAACCGCACATCCTCCATAAGCCTTATTATCGGCAGCTGTAGTAATAGCTTCACGCAATGAGCATGCGCTTGGGTTCTCTCCATCTTCATCTGTAAAAGTTGTTACGTATATCGTGTCATCTTTGGTTGCCGCCATCAACGGTAGCGTCGCCACGATTGATAATGCAAGCAATGCTTTCTTATATTGTTTCACCTTAACACTCCTTGTTAAGTTTTTTATTTCTACGTGCTGATCGTCCTAAAGCAAGCGCCAACAAAGCAAATAATGAATAAACTACAGCCCCGCCAGAAACTTTTACTTTTTTACTTGAAAAGTTATCAACTGGACTTTGCGTAATTTTAACTGGAATAACAATATCTCTATCGCCTATTGATTCTGAAAATCTAGAACCTGTTGTCACCACGCGTAAACTCAACTCATCCGATCCGTGATAGTTTGAGTTCGGAGTATACGTAATTGTTCCATCCTCATCGAGCGTCCAAATACCTTTAGACACCGGAGTCGCTGCGCTCTGTTCTATACGCAAACAACCAATTTTCCATGGATTCCCATCAGGATCCATATTTTCCCCTAAAACTGCTGCGCATTCACTTGCAGGCAATAGCTCACCATCAGCAAGACTATCTAAGATTGATTTTTTAAAGACTTCACCATAATTAATATCATCGCCTATACGAACTATAGTCGCCGAGCTAATGATGAGTTCAATTGCTCCAATATCACAATGTGCTGAGTTATTTACACGAGTAAAGCCTCGCTGATCTTGCCCCTCACACCTAAAGGTACCTTCTGTCGTTCCATCACTAAAGGCACGCCCCCTGTTGACAACTGGGGAATCTGCCAATGTGGTATATGCCGAAAGCAATCTCGGTTTGAAATAACCTAAGAAATAGTCAGAAGGTGTATTAAATGGACAAAATAGACCATCTGCAGGCGGACGATCACATTTACCCTCACTACTCTCTCCAGCTAAGAGTTTAGCATTTGGTAATGTAGAAATTTTGGTATTTCGATTACCATCCTCACCATCTCTACACCCGACACCAACCAAGTTATTTAAAGAAAAAGATTGATCAACACCACTATATGTACAATCCGCACTATTATTTACAACAATACTATTTGCAATATGCGCCTTTTGATTGGGTGCATTAAAATAAAAACCCTTCTCATTATCAATTGCCGTGACATTATTAATATAAACACCATCAAGCAAATTCAACAAATAGCCCTTATTTTTCAATAGAGTAGTATTTGATAAATATGATACTCGTGTAAAAACACCAGAATTTGTAGTTTCATCTTCAAATGGAATAGCACTATAAATCACACTTGCGCCACTATTTGTAGAAATATTATCTCTCACCACGCTATTCTTTATATAATAAAGTGGATTAGCTATATATAGAACAGCACCATTTTTTGCCGTATTATTTTGAAGTAGGGAGCTAGTAATCGTTACGAAGTTTGCAGACGCTAGTTTTGAAGCAATAAAAATACCATCAGAATAAATAGCCCCACCTTCATTCGCACTCCCATCAAATAGCTTTACATATTCAAGGCTTAATAATTCACGATTAAAAATGATACCACCTTGCTCTTCGCAGATTGCCGTAGCACCACAACCTTGCAAGTTGACTTGGTTGAATTTCACAGAGATTTGACTAATTTCTGCATTTTCATCATTCAAATTAAATAGACGATGCTTACCGTTTGCTTTTATTGTTGCATTTTCCAAGCCCATTTCTGTCGCATCTGCATTAAATGTGGTGCTCTCAGTTTGGATTGTCAACGAAGCCTTTACTTTAATCTCTGCATCTAAGGTATATGTTTCTTTCGCCTTCAACATGATCGCAGTAGAGGCATCCTCACCACCACAACCGTTATAGCCTGCTTTTTTGATTTCTTCTCGTGCGGTTTTGTCTGTTTCTGATTCACCAGCTTTTGCAGTGTAATACTCGTTGATGTACGTGACGGCTTCACGAATTGAACATTCATCGTCATCTTTAACAACATCTTCGGTAATCGTCACATCAATATTTGCTAAGGTATGCCCACTTAAGCATAATAACCCCACAGCAATGCTTTGTTTAAGCATTATCGCACTCCTTTGAACCCGCTTTTTTTGTTGTTTTTGGCGTAATATTTTGCCAATCCTTGAACCCACATACTTTCGCACAGCTTGACGCATGTGACAAGCCCAATTTGTAAGTGCTTTTAGTCTGAATACTGATCTATGAGCGCAAATATTTGTTTTAGGCGCAGATTTGATAATTTAGTTTTTTCACCTTGTAGCACTTGTTCGATGCGATCCAAAGTTGCAAGTAGGCTATTTGTTTGTTTCGGACCATATTGCAAAAGATAGTCGATAATCGGCGCTTGAAATTGCCAACTCCGTCGTTGCGTAACTGCAACAAGTAAAGCGTATCGGTCTTCATATGAACTACCATCAGGCACACGAATGCTTACCGACTGATTCAAACGAGATTGCAGATCAGGAAACTGTAACCGCAATGACATTGGTGCCAAGCGTGAAGAAAAGACCAACTGAGTCTGGCTTTCATAACTTTGGTTGATTAGGTGAAAAATAGCACGTTGCCAAGCCATCACCCCATGCGTTGCTTCGATATCATCGAGTGCTACAACATCGTAGTGCTCTAATGCTTGAATCGCCTCTACTGGTGCATCTAACAATCCCAATAAAGGCACTCGAATCGCTCGTTTACCAACATCTGAGTACGAGTCACAGATTGCACTCAGCAAATGTGATTTGCCTGAACCTGCATCACCATAGATAAATAGCTGCCGAATTAAACCTGCATGAAATTGACGCACACTATCAATGGTCGAACCCCAACTTGGACCTGCAAAATCACTGATTTGTGCATCCAAGTGTGGTTCAATATCTAGCTTTAATTGGCGCATAGGCAAGCACACTCAGTTCGCATTATTTAGCCTTATGCTTTTGAATCATCAGCTTTTGTCGAGTTAGAATCTGAGTCTACTATTGATTCAGCATTATTCTCCACGCCACTCTTCGCTTGTTGCTTCGATGTATGATTTGCCAACTGATCGCCAAGCTGAGGATCTTGTGATGACAATAATTCCATATCACTGAATTGCTCAGATAGCCTGATCTGATCCGCCCCATACCACACACTTTGCTCATAGCTATCACGTAGATGTCTAAGCAAGACCACGATCACTGCTGCGACTGGTAAGGCAATTAACATTCCTGCAAATCCGAGCAACTGCGCACCCGCCAACACCGCAAAAACAACAGCAACAGGTGATAAGCCTATTTTATCGCCTAATAAGAAAGGCTGTAACACATAACCTTCAATCGCCTGACCGATCATAAAGACCACAAGAACAAGGAATAACTGCATCCAATCGACACCAAATTGCAATAAGGAAGCAACCACAGCCGCGATAATTCCCACAGCAAAACCAAGATAGGGAATAATACTGGCAAGCCCTGCAACAATACCGATGATCAAGCCCACTTCAATGCCGATCAACTGCAATCCAACAGCATAAACAATCCCAAGTAAAATCATCACCAAAAACTGCCCTTTCACAAAGGCACCAAGCACTTGATTACACTCTTTGGCGATACCGATGACACTGCTTTCAAATGGACGAGGAATTGCACGTTGCATATGTTTAAGCATCTTGTCCCAATCAAGCAGGAAGTAAAAAGTAATGATCGGGATTAAAACAAACATGCCACCGATTTGAATAAAATTTAGCCCTGATTGAGCCAAACGCAGTGCCACATCTTGCAGATTATCCACACTATAATTGGTCTGAATATACTCCATCGCCACCGCTGTCATCTCATCGGTATTGAGCTCCATTTCGACCAAATTAAAGGTATCTGAAAGCCACGGCAAAAATGTACCATTAATCCAAGCAATTGACTCTGGAATGTGATCCCGAGCATAGATCAACTGTGCCCAAATCATGGGCACTAAGAACCAGCCTACCAAGACCAAGCCCACGATGATAATTAAAAATACCGAGGTAATCGCTAGCCATCTTGGAAAACCCAAACGAAGCATACGATCTACAAGTGGACTAAATAGATATGCCACTAAAAATGCAATCAAAAATGGAATAACAACTGGGAGAAGCAAGTAAAGCAAATAAATAAACAGTGCTACACCAGCGAGTATGAACACTCTTTTCAACACCAAATCATGCATCGTCAACATTTCCTAAGAGATCGGGGTGGCATCGGTAGTTGTTTTCTTTTAACGAAACCAATTTTTAAGAAAAAGATAGCATTTTATGCAAGAAAAATCATAAGAATTTCGTATATTCAGGTATAATCAGCCACCAATGCGGAGACTTCACTTATGAGCAACTCAACTTCAAATTCAAACACCAATTCAAGCACAGGCTTAAGCTATAAAGATGCTGGTGTAGACATCGAAGCTGGCGACTTACTCGTCGAGCGAATCAAATCTGTCGCAAAACGCACAACTCGCCCAGAAGTGATGGGTGGACTCGGTGGTTTTGGCGCATTGTGTAAAATTCCAAAAGGCTATGAAGAGCCTGTCCTTGTTTCAGGTACAGATGGTGTAGGGACTAAACTACGCCTTGCACTACAACTCAACAAACATGACACCATCGGACAAGACTTGGTGGCAATGTGCGTCAACGATCTACTGGTAACTGGTGCGGAGCCTTTATTCTTCCTCGACTACTATGCAACAGGTCATTTAAATGTTGACGTTGCTGCCAATGTCGTGACAGGTATTGGTAAAGGCTGTGAACTTGCAGGATGTGCACTCGTCGGCGGTGAAACAGCTGAAATGCCGGGAATGTACGAAGGTGAAGATTACGACCTTGCAGGTTTTTCAGTCGGTGTGGTTGAACACAGCAAAATTATTGATGGCACCAAAGTGAAAGCAGGCGATGTGCTTATCGGTCTAGCTTCAAGTGGTGCGCATTCAAACGGTTACTCATTGCTTCGCAAAATCATTGATGTCAAAAATATTGACTTAAATACCCAAGTAGACGGCAAATTACTCAGTGAAGTGGTGATGGAACCAACTCGTATTTATGTCAAGCCAGTGCTTGAACTATGCAAACAAGTTGATGTGCATGCGATGGCGCATATCACAGGCGGTGGTCTACCAGGCAACGTACCACGTGTTTTACCAGACGGCTTACGTGCAACGATTGATGAAAGCTCTTGGCAATGGCCTACATTGTTCAAACTTTTACAAGCTGAAGGGCAAGTTGAACAATTTGAAATGTATCGCACCTTTAACTGTGGCGTAGGCATGGTCATCGCTGTGGATGCGACTGATGCCGATAAAACCATTGAGATCTTGAATGCGCAAGGCGAATCTGCATGGGAAATTGGTACGATTGAAGCCGACGCCGCATCAGTTAAAGATGCCGATGAAAAAATCCGTGTGGTCTTTCAATAAAATAAAAAATTGGTATTCGTTTTAAGATGAAACGTATTGCAGTTTTGGTTTCAGGAAGCGGTAGTAACCTGCAAGCCTTAATTGATGCCGAACTTCAAGGGCAACTCGGCAAGGGCAAAATAGTTGGTGTACTAAGCAACAAAGCCAATGCTTATGCGCTGACACGCGCCCAACAAGCCAATATTGATACTGCAATCATTTCCCACAAAAACTTTCCTACTCGGGAAAGTTTTGATCAACAGATGCATCAGCAACTGCTCGATTGGGATGTTGATCTCGTGGTTCTTGCTGGATTTATGCGAATCCTATCCAGTGATTTTGTGAGTCAATGGCAAGGTCGGATGCTGAACATCCACCCTTCCCTACTCCCTCACTATAAAGGCATGCACACCCATCAACGAGTGCTCAACACTGGTGACCGTTTTCACGGTTGCACTGTGCATTTTGTCACTGCAGAACTAGATGCAGGTCAAGCCATCATACAAGCTGTTTTAGAGGTTCGACATTCGGATACAGCTGAATCACTCGCTACTCGCATTCATCCTTTAGAACATCAAATCTATCCGCAAGCCGTACAATGGTTTTGTAACGAACAACTCATTTGGTGTGAAAATCAAGCTTATTTCCAAAACAAACCGTTACAAGTGCAACAAATCTTTTGCAGTTCTGATTAATTTCCCCACAAATTACACATAAATCACCTTAAAATTATGCGTATAAACTCTCATTTTCAATAAATTTAACAACTCTTGACATTCAAGTCTTATTTTTGCACTAATGAGTTTTTATTAAATATATATAAATATCAATTTGATATAAAAAAACATTGGCTTTTTCTACATTTTCCTTAGTTTTTTATGAAAGTTCAGTTATAGTAATTACATGAGTGAAACATCACGAATACATAACTTATAAACTCCTCATTAATATTGGTTTTTATAAGCTATTTTAAGTTTAACTTAGGTCTCATGGATTGATGATAATGAAAATCAAGACTCTCACTGCCGCACTTGCATGTGCACTTCCTGTAACTGGCGCTTTCGCAGCAGCACTAGATCGTTCAGGACAATCAGTTTCTGCTTTCTTGCAACCAAATAACTACGCTGAAGCAAGCATCTCAATCTTAGCCCCAACTGTTGAAGGTCGTGAAGCAGGTACATCTACAACTACGCGCGAAATCGATGACATGGCGAAAGACTATGTCTTTGGTGCAGCAGCAATCAAAGTACAGCCTACCAGTAATTTTTCTTTTGGTATTTTGTATGATCAACCTTTTGGAGCTGATGCAAAATATGAAGGTCAAAATATCTTTGTATCTGACAGCACAAATACCATCTTAGGTGCAGATCAACTTGCTGCTATTGGTGCGGCACGAGTTGAATCTGAATTTAATAATTTAACAGCCGCACAAATTGTTGGTGCTGCATTAAATGCTCAAGGTGTTGACTTAACAAGTGCAGCCGGTCAAGCTCAGTATGCTGCAACATTAGCAGCATATAACGCAGGTGGAGCAACAGCTGATACCATCAATACTGCTGTTCGTGCTGCGATTGCACAACAGGTTGCAGCAGGTATCTCTGGTGTAAATGCTTTATTAGGTACTGGTGCAACTGATGTTAAAGTTAAAACAGAAAACTTAAGCTTCTTGTTTGGTTTCCAACCAACCGAGAACTGGAACTTCTACGCAGGTCCAGTTTTCCAACAACTTGAAGGTCGCGTAAGCCTTCGTGGTCAAGCATATAGCCTATATAATGGCTACGATGCAACAATTGGAAAAGAAAATGGTTGGGGTTGGTTGGCTGGTATGGCTTACCAAATTCCAGAGATCGCTTTAAAAGCATCTGTAACTTATCGCTCAGAAATTGATTACGATGCAAATGTTATTGAGTCAATCCCTACATTGCCTGCATTAGCATTATTAGGTAGCTCAGGTGGTGCTGCAGCAGCAGCAATTGCAGCAGCATCTGGTCAGACTGAAATCACTACACCGCAATCTGTTAACCTTGATCTTCAATCAGGCATCATGGCGAACACTGTTGCATTTGCACAAATTCGTTGGGTAGACTGGTCAAACTTCTCGATTCGTCCATACAAATTTGGTTTAGTATCTGAAGCTGTTGGTCCTTTAGTTGGTCGTCCTGACGGCTTTAATCTTGTTGAATACTCAGAAGATCAAATCTCTGCCAATGTTGGTGTAGGTCGTAAACTGAATGATCTATGGTCAGGTAGCGTTTCAGTTGGCTGGGATAGTGGCGCAGGCAATCCTGTTTCAACTTTAGGCCCTACAGAAGGTTACTGGAATGTGGGTCTAGGTGTTCAATATAGCCCTGCACCTAATTATTTTGTACAAGCTGGTGCAAAATACTTCTGGTTGGGTGATGCTCAAGCACAAACAGGCGCTCAATCTGGCGGTGATGAATACGTCGCTGAGTTTGAAGACAACACTGCGATCGCTTATGGCTTAAAACTCGGTTACCGTTTCTAATCACTTGATTTAGAAAAAACCATAAAAAAGGAGCAATTGAATTGCTCCTTTTTCTTTATACTGTGTCCCATACCAAAAAAATCGTTTTAGTTTGGAATATCACGAGCAGAAACAGAGCGAATCGCTTGCTTTAATGCTTCATAACCATTGAGTGCAGGGAACTGTGGAAATTCTGCAATCACATTATCGGGCGCATCGAATAAGAATCCATGATCTGCTTCACCAAGCATCGTAGTATCGTTATACGAATCCCCTGCTGCAATGATTTTATAGTTCAAAGTATGTAGTGCTTTGACAGATTGACGCTTTGGATCAGCTTGACGCAGTTTGTAATCTGTAATCATGCCTTGATCGTTGACTTCAAGCTTATGACAAAAGATCGTTGGCCAACCCAATTGTTTCATCAATGGATGTGCAAATTCATAAAAAGTATCTGACAGAATGATCAATTGAAAATGGGTACGCACCCATTCCACAAACTCTTTTGCACCTTCGAATGGTCCCATCTCAGCAATCACTTCCTGAATATCATGAATACCGAGATTATGTTCTTTTAAAATATTTAAGCGTTGTGTCATTAACACATCATAGTCAGGAATATCACGTGTGGTGGCTTCTAATTCTTTAATGCCTGTCTTTTTTGCAAAGTTGATCCAAATCTCTGGTACCAAAACGCCTTCAAGGTCTAAACAAACGATTTCCATGTATGCTCCAACGTATACGATGATTAAAAATTTGGCGTTAGTTTAACATTAGTCTGCAAAAATGAGATGTCATTTCGGCGCTTTTCTAGCGTCTTTGATTTGTCTAGGCTTGGCTTTACGTCGGCGTTACTTTGTGTGGTTTTCGCATTTTTCTAGTGTATTGCCTTGAATACTCCTATACTAAGCCTCAATAACACCCTATTGATTATTGCAATTATTTTAGAGAAATTTGCCATGAGTTTAGATTTAGATATCGCACAGATTAATAGCGACTTAAATAATGACGCTGAAAAAATCGTTGAATGGGCACTGAGCCTTGATCAAAAAGCAATTATCACCACCAACTTTCGTCCTTTCGAAGCGGTGATCTTACACATGATCACGCAGCGCAAGCCTGACATTCAAGTGGTGTGGATGGATAATGGTTATAACACCGAAACCACCTATAAATATGTCGATGAAATCAGTAAATTATTGAATTTAAATCTCACCACATATCTACCGAAACGATCTCGTGCACATCGTGAAGCAATTGATGGCGAAGTCCCTGCACTTGATGATCCAAAACATCAAGCATTTACTGCCGAAGTAAAGCTAGAGCCATTCGAGCGTGCTTTATCCGAGCTTGCACCTCAAGTTTGGTTTACTGCATTACGTGCAACGGATACCGCTGTTCGTGCCGAGATGGACGCTGTCAGTATCAATTCAGACGGCTTAATCAAAGTTGCTCCTCTACTCAAATGGACATCAAAAGACCTTTGGGAATATATGCAAAAACACAATTTGCCTGATAATGAAGATTATTTTGACCCAACCAAAGGTGAAGAACACCGTGAATGTGGTTTGCATTTAAGCCACTAAGTTCAGTGAAATAGGTCACAAATTTTGTTTGATGAATTTTCTTACATTAAAAGCCACTTGAAGTGGCTTTTTTTATGGTGAATGGTTGGTCTATCAAGCTTTATTGCTATTCACTTTCAATCTGCCTATGCTAGTATGGATAGGTAAAATGGAATTTACTAATAATTCTTAGGGATAGCTTTTTCAGGATATAAGGCGCATAAGTATGAGACCACTCAATCCTATTGATTTTATTTTTTTGTCTTTAGAAAAAAGGCAACAACCGATGCATGTCGGTGGATTATTTTTATTTAAATTACCAGAGAGTGCGCCAACTAGCTTCATTCACGATATTGTTCAGGACATCCGTCGCTCGAAAGCACCACCTGTTGCACCATTTAATCAAGTTCTCAGCGGTCTATTTTGGGATGTCGATCAAGAGTTCGATCTAGATCATCACTTCCGCCATATTTCATTACCTGCACCAGGTCGTATTCGTGAGCTCTTAACCTATATTTCTCAAGAGCATAGTGCCTTGATTGATCGTGCAAAACCACTGTGGACATGCCATATCATCGAAGGGATCGAAGGCAATCGCTTTGCCATGTATTTTAAAATCCATCATGCGATGATTGATGGTGTGGCAGGTATGCGTTTGATTGAAAAGTCACTTTCCCACTCCCCAACGGAAACTATTGTCCCGCCGTGGAGTGTACGAAATAATCAGCTCAAACGCCCTGAACCAAAACCAGTGAATACGATCAAATCAATTGCGAAATTTGCAAAGTCGCAATTCCAAGCTGCGCCCATCGTATCAAAAGAGCTTTATCAAGCATTCACCAAAGAGCGTGGTAAAAATCCTGATTATGTATCAACGTCTCAAGCGCCAGCGTCGATTTTGAATCAACGTGTCAGTTCATCACGCCGTTTTGCAGCGCAGTCTTTTGAGTTGCAACGCTTCCGCAATATTGCGACGTGCTTACACACCACGATTAATGATGTGGTACTTGCCGTTTGCTCGGGTGCGATTCGATCTTATTTATTGTCCATTAATCAACTACCAAAGCGTCCGTTGATTGCTATGGTACCTGCATCGTTACGTTCTGATGATTCGAATACAGGTAATAGCATCACGATGATTTTGGCGAATCTTGCGACTCACAAAGCCAGCCCGCTTGATCGTATTGCCATCATTCAGCGCAGTATGCAAAATGCCAAAGACCGCTTTAAGCGCATGACAACACAGCAAATCTTCAACTACAGTGCGCTAGTCTATGGCCCTGCCGGTGTGAACATGCTGTCTGGTTTGATGCCAAAGAATCAAGCCTTCAATCTCGTGATTTCCAACGTTCCAGGTCCAAAAGAGCCATTATATTGGAATGGTGCGGTACTCGATGCGCTCTATCCTGTATCTATTGTATTGGATGGTCAGGCGCTCAACATTACCATGACAAGTTACTTAGATAAGCTCGAAGTCGGTTTAACAGCCTGCCGTCAAGCTTTACCAAGTATGCAAAACTTGCTTACTTTGCTTGAAGATGAAATCCAAACTTTCGAGCAGATGTGTCAGATTACCTATCAAGATAACTTAAAAACCACAGCTTGAGGAAAATATCACGCTGTTGAGTTGATATCACCTCTATGCAAAAACGCCAGTGATATTTCACTGGCGTTTTTATTAATTGATAACGTATAGCGTTGAGTTGTTCTACTCTATTTTGATTTTTACTTGTGGGAGTATCCTATTCATAGGAGATGATTAAAAATAGAATCAGCAAAGCATCAAAATAATTATTTACGACAACGTGATAGCAGTTGCGAGCATGCCATTTGAATCATTTCTTTAGTCACACGAACTTCTTCGCCTGACTCAGACACCATATAACAACGATTTACACGAGTAAGTTCAATCGCCGTTGCGCCTGTTTTTAATAGCGTTTTCGTTGCACCCATAGTATTCACCTCATTGGCTTTCAAACTCAACTTTTAAAACACTTAAAAGTTGTTTTGCTGGCTAGATTGACGATGATTACAGTATTGAGGAGCGACGATAAAAAGTAAAACTCCAGTTGTAACAAACAATTATCGCAATTTGTTACAGCTTGGAAGATTATGCTAACTCAAGATGATATCGTACTGCTCTTGAGTGTATAAGTTTTCAACTTGGAACTTGATCACACGATCAATAAAATGCTCCAAATCCGCCACAGCAGAAGCCTCTGAGGTCAATAGGCGATCAATCACCATCGGGTGAGCCACAATGGTATAGGCATGCTGCGATTGGTAAGCTCTTGCAAATCGCATAATTTCTCGAAAGATTTCGTAACATACTGTCTCTGCAGTTTTAACGTAACCACGTCCCTGACAAGTCGGACACGACTCGCAAAGCAGATGTTCCAAAGACTCTCGTGTACGCTTACGAGTCATTTCGACCAAACCAAGCTCAGACACCTGAGTAATCTTCGTCTTGGCATGATCGCGCTCAAGCATCTTTTCAAGAAGACGCATCACTTCATCACGATGCGCCTGCTCTTGCATGTCGATAAAATCAATGATGATAATCCCGCCAAGATTACGCAATCGAAGTTGACGAACGATAATCTGCGTTGCTTCAAGATTGGTTTTAAATACCGTATCTTCGAGAGTACGCCCACCAACATATGAGCCTGTATTGACATCAATGGTGGTCATCGCCTCAGTCTGGTCAATCATCAGATAACCACCAGACTTCAGATCAACACGAGTACGTAGCGCTTTTTGAATATCGTCTTCGACGTTATATAACTCGAACAGTGGTTTTTCACCGGGATAATGGTTTAAACGACCTTGCATGGTCGGTACAAATTTTTCGACGAAGTCTTGAAGTTTGGTAAAAATTTCACGTGAATCCACATAGATTTTATGGGTTTCACTATTGGCAAGGTCACGGATCACTCGTTCAGGCAAAGGCAACTCTTCGAAGATCAGCGCAGTTGCTTCAACTTCTTTTTGATTTTTCTGAATAAATTTCCACAGCTTGGCCAAATATGCCATATCTTGGCTGAGTGCTTGCTCAGTGACGCCTTCAGCCGCTGTCCGTACAATCACACTACCGGGTAGCTGATGTTCTGCTTGTAAACGATCAATCATTTCCCTCAAGCGATCACGCTCAGCTTCCTGTTCGATCTTTTGTGATACACCTGTATGGTTGCCAAAAGGCATAAATACCAAATAGCGTGAAGGAATAGAGAGATCGGTAGTCAGGCGAGCACCCTTTGTCCCGAGCATGTCTTTCATGACTTGGACTAAAACGACTTGTCCAGGGTGTAGCATTTCAAAGATATTTGGTGCAGTTTGCGCACGAGGCCACACCATATCATTAATGTGTAAAAAAGCGGTACGTGACTGCCCAATGTCAACAAATGCAGCTTGCATACCCGGCAGTACACGGACAATTTTGCCATTATAAATATTGCCGACTAAACCACGCTTGGCTGTACGCTCAACAAATAGCTCATTCACCGTGCCATTTTCGATGAGTGCCACACGACACTCCATCGGCGTGATATTAATTAATAACTCTTCCGCCATACCCGACCTAAAACCAAAAATAAAGAATAAAAATTAAAACTGGCAAATCTATAAATATCAGTTAAATATCTTGTTGTACCTTTACCAATAACGCCAAGGTTTCATACAAGGGTAAACCGACCACATTGCTATAACTTCCTTCAATACGAGTCACCCAAGCGCCTGCACGTCCCTGAATCGCATAACCCGCCGCTTTATCTTGTGGCTCACCAGTTTGCCAATATTGGCGCATTTCAGTTTCATCTAATACTTTAAAGTAAACTAAGGTGCTTACCGTGTCATGGAAAATTTTGTATTTATTCGCAATCACTACGGTTGTTTTGACTTGATGACTTCGCCCTGAAAGCAATCGCCACATGCGCAGTGCATCATCTTCGTCGTTCGGCTTGGTCAAAATATGCTGATCAATACCAACCGTGGTATCAGCAGCGATCACGATGGCATCTGGAAATTGATTTAAAATATATTGTGCTTTGGCAATCGCAACACGCTGTACATATTGATCGATGTGTTCGTTTAGGTGTTGTGATTCGTCAATATTTGCAGGATAAATTTCAAACTCGACATTAACTTGTTCTAATAATTCTTTACGTCTTGGCGATGCCGAGGCGAGTATCACACGGCTCGCCATTTCTTTAATCCCCAATACACTACTGGCCACAACAATGAGCTACTCAGCAACGTCTGCCAGTGCCGAACTAGGCTCATTTCATTACCTGTCATCACCAACAGTAACCACATCAAAAGTAGATGGAATGCAACGGCTATGACGGTAATTATCCATAGGTTTGTTTCTGTCATGACACGACGTTCACGTGTAAAAAATCGGGCAAAAAATGCAATCATCACAAAACTCATGGCATTTAAACCTAATGGATACTCCATTAATAAGTCTGTAAAAATACCAACTAAAAAAGCAAACCACACACCACACCACGCAGGCTGACACATCACCCAAAAAAACATGACTAGAAGCATAAACATCGGGCGCCAGCCACTTAAAAAATAAGATACTGGATAAACCATGAACACAGATGCAAGGATCACCGAAATGACAATGGCAATCAGAGGATCACGACTTTGAAAATTTTCTTTCTTAGCGAGTGCCATTCGGCTGCTCCTTCGACAATGCTTGGGAAAACAGCACAACAACATTATGACCGCTCGAAAGCTGCGCCGAAGGTTGAATGGTAATATCTGCAAACTCACTCGAAGACGGCACTTCAATATGTTTCACTTTACCAACCAAATATCCTGCTGGATATCGCTCTCCCAAACCTGAGCTGTAGACAAGGTCGCCGACTTTGACATCTGCACTACTTGGCACATATTGCATGACGAGTTCACTATAATCGCCTTTGCCTGACACAATCGAACGCATTCCAGTACGATCCAAACGCACAGACAGAGAACTATCTTTATCAGAAAGCAGCATCACTCGTGCGCTGTGCGGATAAACTGCAATAATCTGCCCCATAATACCTTGATCATCAAGTACAGTTTGACCTTCTTGCAATTGATCACGGCTACCCTTGTTGATGATAATAATGTGATTCAACGGATTGGAATCGACACCGATAATTTCGGTGATCAACATGCGTCCATCAATAATCAAAGGGGTATCAACCAAACCTCGAAGGCGCGTATTTTCAGCAGAAAGCTCTGAAAGTTTTTGTAAGCGAACTTTGGCTTGATCTAGCTCTGCACGAAGTGCAATATTTTCACGGCGTAAGCTTTGCTCAGATTTAAGCTGCAACTTCATCCATTCGCCTGAAAGTACAGGATAATTTGCCAAAGCATAAATTGGGTAATAGCCTACTTTTAACACATCACGAACTGGCTGAATGACTTGTGGGAATCGCCAATTGACAAAAATAGCAACAAAACAGACAACTAAAGCAAGAATAAATGAACGAACAGACGGTGGTTGTCTAGTTAAAATTGTGTGCACCGTCTATTTCCTTATTTGATCTGTGTTAAAGGTCAGAATTTACTCAATGAATAACATTTCATGGTTTGGATTATCAAAGTATTCGAGCACCTTCCCACCACCACGAGCAACACAAGTCAGTGGATCTTCAGCGACCACTACAGGTAAACCTGTTTCTTGTGCAAGCAATTTATCCAAGTTACGTAGTAGTGCGCCACCACCTGTTAAGACGATACCACGCTCGGCAATGTCTGATGACAACTCAGGTGGAGTTTGCTCAAGCGCTGTTTTCACCGCACTGACAATACTTTGTAGTGGATCAGCAATCGCAGACAATACCTCATCAGAATTCATTGTAAAGGAGCGTGGCACACCTTCTGCAAGATTACGTCCTCGCACTTCAATTTCATCTGCTTTACCATCATTAAATGCCATGCCAACTTCTTTTTTGATCTTCTCGGCAGTGGTTTCACCGATTACACAACCATGCGCTTTACGTGCATAATTGATGATGTGCTCATCAAACATATCACCACCGACACGTAGTGAATCTGCGTATACACAGCCTTGCAATGAGATAATGGCAATTTCAGTTGTACCACCACCAATATCGACCACCATCGAACCACAAGCTTGCTCTACAGGCATACCTGCACCGATCGCCGCAGCCATTGGCTCTTCGATCAAGCGCACTTCTTGCGCACCTGCGTTATAGACCGCTTCACGGATTACACGACGTTCCACCAAAGTTGATTTGCATGGCACACATACTACGACTTTAGGGTGATTTGGTAACAACCCTCTTTCATTCACTTTGGTAATGAACTGATGCAACATAGTTTCAGTAACTTCAATATCTGCAATCACACCATCTTTCATCGGACGGATTGCAGAAATATTGGCAGGCGTACGACCAAGCATTTGCTTTGCATCTTCACCCACAGCCGCCACAATTTTTTGTGAACCACTTTGGCGAATTGCCACCACAGTTGGTTCATTTAAAATAATGCCACGTTCAGGCGCATAGATCAGTGTATTGGCAGTTCCAAGATCAATGGCTAAATTCGGGGAAAACCAGCCAAAAATGCGTTTCATAAAAATCACGAGTGTTCTCTGTGCAATCAGGTGAAGATTCAAGATGGCAACTTTAACGAAATGTAATGATTTGAACAAGTCAATCGCTTATTATAACGCACGATATTTTGAAATTTTTTGATAACGGATCAGGTGAACTCATGTCTGCTGACAATGCAAAACATGCTCAAGAGCTCAATGCCGAAACAGTTTCTGCGATTGCAAACCTTGCTCGCCTTTCGCTAGATGACTCGCAATGCGTTGATTATGCACAAAGTTTAAATAAAATCTTGGATATGATGGAAACCATGAAAGGGATCGATACCGAAGGTGTTGAGCCACTGAAAAGCCCATTCGACCATCCTCAACCATTACGTGACGATGTTGTAAGCGAAAGTAATCATCGTGACCAATATCAGGCTGTTGCACCTGAAACACAAGATGGTTTATATGTTGTACCTCGTGTGATTGAATAAAATCGAACAAATAATCACCAATTAAATCCATTTTTTATATTTTTACTGAATTACAGATTGAATATGTTATGACTGACTTACATCGTTTATCTATTCGAGAACTCTCAGAAGGACTCGCTCAAGCCAAGTTCTCCTCTCGAGAATTGACGCAACATTACCTCAACCGCATCGCAAAAATCGACAACCAAGTTCAATCCTATGTCACCGTGACCACTGAACAAGCACTTGCACAAGCAGATGCAGCCGATGCACTGCGTCAAGCAGGCAATGCAACGACACTGACGGGTATCCCGATTGCGCATAAAGACATCTTTTGTACCCAAGGCATCAAAACCACCGCGGGTTCTAAAATACTGGATAACTTTATCTCGCCGTATGATGCAACCGTCGTTGCGAAAGGCAAAGATGCAGGCTTAGTCACACTGGGCAAAGTCAATATGGATGAGTTCGCTATGGGCTCGACCAGTGAATCCTCATATTTTGGCGCAACCAAAAATCCGTGGGCGCTTGATCGTGTTCCGGGTGGCTCATCAGGTGGTTCGGCGGCGGTGATTGCGGCTGATCTTGCACCATTTGCCACGGGCACAGATACAGGCGGTTCGATTCGTCAGCCTGCGTCATTTTGCGGACTGACAGGTTTAAAACCAACTTATGGGCGTGTTTCTCGTTTTGGCATGATCGCTTATGCATCCTCTCTCGATCAAGGCGGTCCAATGGCACGTTCAGCCGAAGACTGCGCCTATTTGATGAATGTCATGGCTGGACACGATGCCAAAGACTCGACTTCGATGGAAAAATCAGTCGATGATTACGTCGCAAATCTCGATAACACAACTTTAAATGGTTTACGCATCGGTATTCCTAAGCAATATTTTAATGTTGATGGCTTATCCAATGATGTCAAAGTGCGTGTTGAAGAATCATTGAAAAAATTAGAAGAACTTGGCGCAATCTTGGTTGAGATCGACCTCAACATGACTGAAGCCTACGTGCCGACCTACTACCTGATCGCCCCTGCGGAAGCCTCATCCAATCTGTCACGTTATGACGGTGTGCGCTACGGTTATCGCTGTGACGAACCGAAAGACATTCTCGATCTGTACAAACGCTCTCGTTCAGAAGGCTTTGGTGCAGAAGTACAACGCCGTATTTTGATTGGTACTTATGCCCTATCAGCAGGCTACTACGATGCGTACTATGTCAAAGCACAAAAAGTCCGCCGCTTAATTCAACAAGATTTCTTAAAAGCCTTTGAAAGTGTCGATGTGATCGCAGCGCCATCTGCGCCAACCACAGCTTATAAAATCGGTGCGGATTTGACTCCTGTGGAAATGTATCTCGGTGATATTTATACCATTGCAGTGAACTTGGCGGGCTTACCTGCGATCAATGCACCTGTTGGTTTTGATCAAGATCAACTTCCTGTTGGTTTACAGTTGATTGGGAATTATTGGTCAGAGTCACAACTGCTTTCCATCGTTCATCAATATCAACAACACACCGACTTCCACACCCAACGTGCGGCGATTGCTGAGGAGAATGCGTAATGGCGAACAATGCTAAAGCAAACAAGCCGAAATCAAATCTTATTGACGGCTGGGAAGTGGTGATCGGGATTGAGATCCACACGCAACTGGCGACCAATTCTAAAATCTTTTCTGGCTCATCAACTGAGTTTGGTCAAGACCCAAATACCCAAGCAAGCCTTGTCGATTTAGCCATGCCGGGTGTGCTACCTGTACTGAATAAAGAAGTGGTCAATCTCGCCATTCGTTTTGGTTTGGGCATAGATGCGTATATCGACCAAGCCTCTGTGTTTGCTCGTAAAAACTACTTCTACCCTGATTCACCAAAAGGCTATCAAATCAGCCAAATGGACAATCCGATCGTCGGCAAAGGTCACATCGACATTCAGCTTGAAGATGGCACTGTGAAGCGCATTGGCGTGACCCGTGCACATTTGGAAGAAGATGCAGGCAAGTCGATTCACGATGCGATTGATGGTATGTCGGGCATTGACCTCAACCGTGCAGGCACACCGCTACTCGAGATCGTATCAGAACCTGATATGCGCTCGGTGGACGAAGCGGTTGCCTACGTCAAAGCAATTCACACTCTTGTGCGTTGGCTTGGCATCTCAGACGGCAACATGGCAGAAGGCTCATTCCGTGCCGACTGTAACGTGTCGCTACGTCGTCCAAATGAGCCATTTGGAACACGTTGTGAACTGAAAAATATCAACTCGTTCCGCTTCATTGAACAAGCCATCAATGTGGAAATCGAGCGTCAAATGGAAATCTTGGAATACGGCGGTACGATCGACCAAGAAACTCGTTTGTTCGATCCAAACAAAATGGAAACTCGCTCAATGCGTTCCAAAGAGGAAGCCAACGACTACCGTTACTTCCCTGATCCAGACTTGTTGCCTGTGGTAATCGCAGATGCACAAATCGAAGCGATCAAATTGGAAATGCCTGAACTACCTGCGGCACGTCGTGAGCGTTTTGTCAGTGAATTTGGTGTGACGGAATACGATGCGCACGTCTTGACGCTATCACGTGAAATGGCGGACTTCTATGAAGCAGTAGTTGTCTCATCAGGTGGTGCCAAGCAAGGTAAAGTCGCTGCTAACTGGGTGATGGGTGAATTCTCAGGTGCATTGAACAAAGCAGGCTTAGAGCTGAGCGAATCGCCTGTATCTGCCGAGCAACTGGGTGGCATGATTGCACGCATCGTCGATAACACGATCAGCGGTAAGATCGCCAAGCAAGTCTTTGGCTATATGTGGGACGAAGGCAAGACTGCCGATGTGATCATTGCGGAAAAAGGCTTGAAGCAAGAAACAGATACAGGTGCGATCGAAGCGATCATCAAGGAGGTCTTGGCTACCAATGAAAAGATGGTTGAGGAATATAAATCTGGTAAAGAGAAAGCTTTCAACGGTCTGGTTGGTCAAGTGATGAAAGCGTCTAAGGGTAAAGCCAACCCCGCTCAAGTGAATGAATTAATGAAGAAATTGATTGGTTGATCTGATCAGTTTTGAAAAAGAAAACCCGTCTTAAGACGGGTTTTTTCTGTATTCACCAGGAAAATTAGGAGCAATTTTTTTTACTAAATTTTCATCAAAATGATAAATATTCGGTTTTAAATCCTCTCCAAAGCCATCTTGGACAGCAAGTGGAGCAAAAGTATTTTCACTACCATATTTACAAATTAGTGTGCCATTTAACTTCAAAAGTTTTTTTCCTAATTCAGGTCTAAAACAAATGTTCAACTTCTTTCTATCTTGTACCGAGGGATATTCCCAAGCATCTTGAACTTCTTCTGATGGTAAATCAAAGAAATGCTTCGCTATCAATTCAGATGTTCTATAAAAATGCTCTATACCTATACCAACTGGTTTACAAAATTCTTCTGCTAAAAAATCTTCAATTTCTATAAGTCTTAAATCATCACTAAAACTTGTCCCAATGCAAACAGCTTTGATAGGTTTAATATTTTCATAAATCATTAAACAGAAAAAATCATTTTCCTTTAGACGAGTTTCAATTATTGCTGTATCAATATCAAACGCTGTATATAATAAACTTTCTTTTGGTTTGTTTAATCGTTGATAAGAGGTAATTAATTCTTTTGGAGCATTCCAAAAATCATTTACAGATTTCAATTCTGAAATATTAGATTGTGAAAGCTTCCTAACTCTATAAAAGTAACTTCCTACAGGATAGGTACGTAAATGAGGCTGCAATATAAAATGATTATCTATCTCAAGAACTTTATATATTTCATCCATTAACTCTTTATCAGAAAGCTTATGTCTCGGTAAAGATCTAAAGTCTCTAATCTTAACCTTAAGCTCTTTTAAATCTATCTTATCTAAATAATCATTAACTTCTGATTTTATCAAATCTAAATTATTAACCATTATCCACCCTATATTTTAATTAAATCAATTTTAAAAACCCATATATTTCAAAATATTAAATATATCACTCATATAAGAGGTGAAATATCAAAAATCTAATATATAATCTATCAAAAAAGTTCACATTAGAAAAAACTCAATTATCAAAAAAATATCCTCCATCACCAAACTTAAAGACTTAGAACGTCTACAACTTTCAAAGTCATTTTGTATGCTTGACTAGCACCCTCACCCAACCCTCTCCCACAGGGAGAGGGTCAAATCATTACCAATTAAATGCTGTCATAAATTGAATATTGGAAGTTCCCTCTCCTTTTAGGAGAGGGTTAGGTAGAGGTATTTAAAAAATAGCGCTTCATAAAGGATAGCTAAAACCACCTAGCTAATTCCCCAAAATCCGCTAAAATCTCCAAAAAATTTTATTACTTCATCCATAACGAACTTAAAAACTTTAGGACAAAATGAAAACCGCCATCCTCACACTTTCTATCCTTGCCTTACTCAGCGCCACCACATTTGCAGAAACTAGCCCCAATGTTCCCGCTAAAGAAGCCAGCCAAAACTTTAAAGCCGCTGGCTTTGCAAAAACCAAACATGGCTGGGAAGATAACTGTGACACAGGTGAAATCACCACATACAAAGACCTCAATGGTGACGGTTTAAGAGACGCAGTTATTTCAGACTACAGCACCATGTGCTATGGCAACACAGGTGTTGGTTACCATATCGTTGCTCAGCAAAACTATTAAAACAATCATCCTTTATAAAAAAGAAGATGGTAATCCATAAGGCAGATTTAAGACACCTTATCCCCTGCTTTTGCACCACTATCAGGTGACACGACAAAGATAGCTTCGCCATTTCCCGCAGCGAGCACCATGCCATTCGATACACCAAAACGCATCTTACGTGGCGCAAGGTTGGCGACCATCACTACCAATTTCCCTTTCAAATCTTCAGGTGCGTATTGACTACGAATGCCACTAAAGACATTGCGTGGCTCAGCTTCGCCGACATTCAAGGTCAGTTGTAGCAGTTTGTCCGAACCTTCAACGATATTTGCATCCATCACTTCTGCAACACGTAAATCAACTTTGAGAAAATCATCAATTTTGATCTGTTCAGCGTCACCGACAACAGTCTCCGTTTTTTGAGTTGCTGCCTTTTCCGCAGTTTTGGCTTTTTTCTTGTCGGCTTTTGCAGGCTCGGTTGCCGCTAATGAGTCTTTAGAATCATCAACCATTGCCGTCACAGCTTTGGCATCGACACGCTGCATCAACGGTTGGAACTGGGTAATTTCGTGATTGGTCAAAATCGTAGTACGTGAAGCAAAATCAAAACTGTCCAATTTTAAGAAATCTTGTACTTGCTGTGCCAAAGTCGGCAACACTGGCGCAAGATAGACTGCAAGCTGACGGAACAAGTTAATCCCGACTGAGCAGACTTCATGGACTTGCTGTTCTTCACCCTCGATCTTCGCCAAAGCCCACGGCTTTTTCTCATCAATATATTGATTAGCACGATCAGCAAGCGCCATGATCTCACGGATTGCCGCTGAAAATTCACGGTCTTCATAACACTTGGCAATCGAGTCACCTGCATCAATAAAGCTTTGGACTAATCCAGTTTCAGCACAGTTGGCAGATAATGTATTGTCAAAATTGGTGTTGATAAATTTGGCACAGCGACTGGCGATATTGACCACTTTACCAACCAAATCCGAGTTCACTTTTTGGACAAAATCATCCAAATTCAAGTCAGAATCTTCAACTTTATCAGACAGTTTTGAGGCAAAGTAATAACGCAAATATTCAGGATTTAAATGCTGTAAATAGGTTTCTGCTTTGATAAATGTGCCACGAGATTTTGACATCTTCTGCCCATTGACGGTGAGGAAACCATTCACAAATAAACCTGTCGGCGTGCGATAGCCTGCACCGTCCAGCATTGCAGGCCAAAATAGCGCATGGAAATAGACAATGTCTTTACCGATAAAATGATAGACTTCGTTTTGTGAATCTTTTTTCCAGTAGTCGTCAAAATTCAGCTCAGGACGCTTCTGTTTTACATAGTTCTCGAAGCTCGACATATAGCCGATCGGCGCATCCACCCACACATAGAAATATTTGTTTGGCGCATCAGGAATCTCAAAACCAAAGTACGGCGCATCACGAGAAATATCCCAATCGTTCAAACCATTTTCAAACCATTCATCCAGTTTATTGGCGATGGATAGCGGTAAACGCCCTTGGTCACGTGTCCATTTTTGCAAGTAATTTGCAAAGTTTGGCAATTTAAAAAAGTAATGATCTGAAGATTTTTCGACTGGCGTTGCACCGCTTAGCGTCGAATGCGGATTGAGCAGTTCTGTAGCGTTATAAGTTGTACCGCAGACTTCACAGGCGTCACCGTATTGATCTTCAGATTTACATTTTGGGCAAGTGCCTTTGATAAAACGATCTGAGAGGAACATGCCTTTTTCAGGATCGAATAACTGGCTGACTGGACGTACAGCGATATTGCCTGCTTCACGATTTTTCAGATAAATCTCTTGTGAACGAACACGGTTGGTGTCGCTATGGGTCGAGTCGTAATGATCAAAATGCACACCAAAACCATCAAAGTCACGGATATGCTCACGCTGAACATTAGCGATCTGTGCTTCGGGTGTGATGCCGTTAGCTTCGGCACGGAGCATGATCGCTGTGCCGTGTGCATCATCAGCGCAGACGTATGTCACATCGTGTCCCATCGCACGCATCGCACGCACCCAAATATCCGCTTGGATATAACCTAGCAAATGCCCCATGTGAATCGGACCGTTGGCATAGGGTAAAGCATTGGTGACGAGGATTTTACGTGCTGACATAGACCACTCTGTTGGCAGAATTTTGGAGTCGTCCATTCTACTGAGCTATGGTGTGCAAAGCAATTGTTCGGGGGATTTGTTATTTCAAACACATAGACTTTTATTCTACTTTTCAACTTTAATTTGAATTTCCATACCATCAGGTAAATCTAAAATCTGATTTGCAATATTTGCTCTACTACGCATACTTTCTACGGAGCTACAAAGAAATAAATTATCCAAAGAAAACCCACCACCTAATACAAATGGTATTTTGGGTACTAACCGATAAAAGCTTGGAATTACGCCATTTTCAATTTGCCACTGATGTGCAATCTTATAGCCAGTTAAGACATCATATTCAGCCAGGATTAACTCAGCCCAATGCTCCAAGTTGTTTGCAACAAACTCGAAGTCACTTGTTTCAGCATCAAAAAGATAGATTTTGTCGTCCTTTACACAAAATTGATTACCAAAAATATCTTCTGCAAAAAAGCAGATACCATCCAAGTCTTTCTGATATTTGTCTTTCCACAAGTCATTTTTATTCCAATCAATTAAGCCGATTTCTTTTTCACTAGCTATTGAAGGAAATATATGTAAAGCACTTTCAAAAGCATAAAATCCATTTTTAACTTTTAACATCTGATGTATTTCTTGTTCTATTAAATCAGAGAAAATCTCATTTGAGTATTTGTTCATTTCTATTAAGGCATCACTACCAATAGAGATTAATGTATTTAAATATGTCATTTTACGAATGATAATAATACGCTTACCCTAAAGATATAACACGCTTAACGCAAAAAACAGCCTTTCGGCTGTTCTTCTACAACATTTCTTTCAACCATCAGCTTAACGCTGATCGAGCGGCACCCAGTCGATCACCCATGCAGATTTCATATTGAGGCTACTATCCGCTGCGATCTTCTTGCGTGTGGTATCGGCAGCTTCACGGCTTTTCGATGGTCCAACCATGATGCGCACGCCTTTGGTGGTTTTACTTTGTGTGACTTTATAACCTTTAGCTTGGAGCTTGGCAGTCACAGCATCGGCATTGGCTTGGTTGGCAGCCAGTGCCACTTGTACCATCCAGTTTTTATCGCCTTCTTCCAGTAGCTGACGAGCTTTTTCAGCCTCTTTGGCTTTTTTCTCATCTTCGGCCTTACGTTTTGCTTCGGCTTCTTTTTTGGCTTTAGCATCTGCTTCGGCCTTCCGCTTTTCCTCAGCTTCTTGCTTTGCCTTTTCCTCAGCGTCAGCTTTGCGTTTTGCTTCTGCTTCTTTTTTGGCTTTTTCGTCAGCTTCTTTCTTCGCCTTAGCATCTGCTTCTGCTTGCCGTTTATCCGCTTCAGCTTTCTTGGCTTTCTCTACTTCATTGGCTTTGCGTTTTGCTTCGGCATCTTGTTTCAGCTTTTCGACCTCTTTGGCTTTTTGCTCAGCGATCTTGGCTTTTTCATCGGCAGTTTTTTGCGCTGCAGCCAGTTTTGATTGTTCGCTTTCGACCAATTCAGGTGGAATATTGTCTGAGCTTTGCATCTGTGCCTGACGCGATGCAAGTAAGGCGGCATGTTCTTCTGCGGCTTTACGCGCGGCATCGGCTTCTGCTTGTTGTTGCATAGCAAGATATTGCGCTGCCAGTTGCTCTTGTTCTGCAACGGCTTTTTCACGGGCTTTACGTTGTTCTTCGAGTAGACGACGTTCGGTTTCCACATCGACAGCTAAAGGTTGCAAGTCGAATTGCTCACCTGTTGCGCTCGCTTCACCGTTTAGATTTTGTTCAACCCTTTGTTCGACAGGTTGTGTCAATGGTGGACGAGTGTCGTCTTGATGTTGACCTTTTAATAAAATTGCTGCCAATAACACGCCGCCACCAAGCAGCACAACGCCGCCAAATAGACGTTGCTTATTATTCATTGCCATCCACCAAACACTCCCAAACGGCTTCTAAAGTATGAAACGAGCCAAATACCACGATCAATTGATCTGATGTGCGCTGTGCGATCGCCTGCAAAAAGCTCTCCTGCACAGTATCCGCCACGACGACGGACTGATCAAACTGCGCCAAATCCTGTTGTAGCCGTGCAATCGGTGCTGCACGTGCCACATCTAATGGCGCAATATACCACTGATGCACATGATTTGATAATAATTTGATCACACCGACAATGTCTTTATCATCGAGCATAGAAAATACCGCATTTACTCGGCGGATTTCAGGATGTAATTGTAAGTATCGTGTTAATTGTTGTGTTAAAAATTCTGCGCCATGTGGATTGTGTGCCACGTCTAAGATGAGTTGTTGCCCTTGATATTCTCGCAGCTCGAAACGTCCTGCGAGCTTCGCCTGCACTAAACCCTGTGCAATCGCATCTTGGGAAATATTTAAACCCGATTGCAAAACCGCCATGATGGCAGCAGCTTGATTGATCTGTGCCAAATGTCCATGTGGCAAGCGCAGCGTCATAGCTGAGGTTGCTAAATGCCAACTATCTGGATCATTACTTTGATCTTCATTGATAAAATAATCTTGATTGAATTGAATCAGCTTGGCATCACATTCTGCGACTTTAACGGCAATCGCTTGAGGTAAATCTTGGCTACTTGCAAAAATCACTGGAACATTTGAACGAATGATTCCTGCTTTTTCAAAAGCGATCTTTTCAATGGTATCACCGAGCCAATCGACGTGATCCAAGCCAATATTGATGATCACCGCCACATCGGTATCAATGATATTCACCACATCAAGCCGACCACCCAAACCAACTTCAAGCACCCAAACATCACAGGCTTGTTGTTTAAAAATATAAAACGCCGCAAGCGTGGTTGCTTCAAAGAAAGAAAGCGTTAGATTGCACTGTTGACGTGCATTTTCTACAGCGACGAAAGCTTCAATGAGTAAAGCATCATCAGCAGGCTGACCATTTAAGCGGACACGTTCATTGAACTGGAAAATATGTGGCGATTGATATAAGCCGACGTTGTAGCCACTTGCTTTGAGGATACTGGCGATCGTAGTTGTGGTTGAGCCTTTACCGTTTGTCCCTGCTACCGTGATGATTTTGGCATTGTTTTGAAGGTTCGGCTTGAGAATCTCTAAAGCTTTAGCGACAGGAAGCACTCGCTCCAAGCCCAAATCAATGGCTGTGACATGAACCGAAGTCCAATAGTCAAGCCATGTCTGTAATGGATCGTGCGCTGTTGGAATATTTAATGTTTGATCAGAATTGGGCTGGCTCAAGGGAGATTCATCAGTTTACTTACGATACGGTAGATTGTATCTCGTAATGCGTGACGATGCACAATTTGATCAATCGCGCCGTGCTCAAGTAAATATTCTGCACGTTGGAATGGCTCATCGAGTTTCTCACGTACCGTTTGTTCGATAACACGCTTGCCCGCAAAGCCGATCATAGCTTTTGGCTCAGCGAGATGCACATCACCAAGCATGGCAAGTGATGCAGTCACGCCACCATAGACAGGATTGGTCATCACCACGATATAGGGAATACTCGCATTATGCAGTCGCTCGATCGCCGCCGAAGTCCGTGCCATCTGCATCAAGGACAACATGCCTTCTTGCATACGTGCCCCGCCTGATGCAGCAAAGCAGATCATCGGTTGTTTGAATTTCAAAGCCAACTCGGCCGCTTGGACGAAACGATCGCCGACCACTGTGCCCATTGACCCACCCATAAATTCAAACTCAAATGCCACCGCAATCATCGGCACGCCATTGACTTGACCTTGCATACTGATCAGGGCTTCTGTTTCACCTGTCTTTTGCTGTGCTTCTTCCATACGCTGTGGGTATGGGCGACTATCCACAAAAGTCAGCGGATCGCCAGCAGAAAACTCTTGCCCGAGCTCTTGATTGACTTGATCAAAAAACCAATTCAAACGGTCACGTGCTTTCATACGCAAATGTTCATCGCACTGCGGACACACATAGGAGTTAAATGACATCGCCGTACGTGTCACCAAGGCATGACATTCTGGACATTCAATGGTCGGCTCGGTAAACAGTGGCTTATTTTTGTTTTCTTCAGGAACTTTTACGCTCGGCACTTCACGCTCAAACCATGAGCTACTTTGTAACAAGCTCTGCTTCTCGTCCTGCTTTTGCTCTTGCTTCACTTCACTCATGTCTACACATCCAAGTTTTGTCCAACCGATTCATTTCACTGCGCTATTTTTAGAAAATGAGTTTATAACTCATCTAAAGCAGCACGTAATTCTTTGACTTTTTCCACCGCTTTGGCACTTGCTTCGCTCGGTGAAAGTGTTGCAAAAGGCTTCACAAATGCACTGCCGACAATCACTGCATCGGCAACCTGCCCCATTGCTTTGGCTGATGCCGCATCACTAATACCAAAGCCGACACCAACTGGTAAATCAGTCACTTGCTTGATCTTGGCAATACGTTCTGCTGCCGACTTGATATCCAATGTCGCTGCACCTGTCACACCTTTGAGCGATACATAATAAATAAAGCCACGCGCTTGTTTCACCACATGGGCAATACGCTCATCGGTCGAGGTCGGTGCGAGGAGAAACACTTGATCCATGTCATGCTTTGCCAAGATCGCATCAAAATCTTGTGCTTCTTCAGGTGGCAAATCCACCAAGATCAAGCCATCAACACCTGCATCATTGGCGATTTCCACAAACTTTTCATAGCCAATCACTTCTACAGGATTCAAATAACCCATCAAAACTACTGGTGTATCTTGATCATTCTGACGGAACTCTTTGACCATTTGGATCGCATCTAAAGTATTGGTACCGCCTGCAATCGCACGCTCTGCAGCCACTGCAATCACTGGACCATCTGCCATCGGGTCAGAAAATGGCAATCCCACTTCCAAAATATCCACACCTGCCGCAACCATGTCATGCAACAAAGGCACAGTGACTGACGGTGTTGGATCACCTGCCATCACATAACTCACCAATGCTTTTTTATTTTCTGCTTGTAACTGTGCAAAACGCTGTGCCAAACGTGACATGAGATTGTATTTCCTACCATTACATCGTGTTGTTGCCATCATAAAGAAAATTCGGCAGAAAGTGCAGTTTTTGCCAAATGTTTTTCATCTTTAAAACTTGGAAAGCATTTTAAAAATTTAAATCCAATCGCTCAATGATACTTTGTACCAAAATTTCAACATGCTTTTTATAAACATTCAATCCATTATTCAATGAATGATTTGCTGTAAAAGCACCTTTTATCCGATTATTGATATGAATTTTGCTTTTTGTTATTTGTAGAAATCTTTAATTTTTTTATACTAGATGGCTATTTTCTAAAGTTTAGCGACAAATGACCGCCACAGAAACTCAAAAAATCCGCCCTAATGCATTGGCACTGTTACCTTTGCTACTGTTTTTAGCATTATTCTTGGGCAGTGGGATTTATCATACTTATCTCGGTACAGACTTCGCCTTTTATCAACTCAAAGCACCTGTTGCTGTTTTACCTGCATTAATTTTGGCTGTTTTTTTAGCACGTAAACCAATCAATCAAGCCATCAATGACTTCTTGGAAGGCGCAAGCCATCCAAATTTAATCTTGATGTTGATGGTGTTCATGCTTGCAGGGGCATTTGCCAATGTCAGTAGCGTGATTGGTAGTGTCGATGCCACGGTTCAATTTGGTTTATCCCTAATTCCTGTACAGTTCGTCTTGCCGATGCTGTTTATCATTTCAGCATTTATTGCTACGGCAATGGGCACGTCGATGGGTACTATTGCTGCCTGCGCACCGATTGCCTTTGGCTTTACTCAGGCGACGGATTTGGCAGTGCCTTTAACGATTGGTGCGGTCATCGGCGGTGCGATGTTTGGAGACAATTTGTCGATGATCTCAGACACGACCATCGCTGCGACACGAAGTCAGAATGTAACGCTTCGAGATAAATTTAAAAGCAACATTTGGATTGCCCTGCCTGCGAGTATCCTAGCGATCGTGATCTATACAGTTATTGGCTTTTCACACCACAATGCGATCGAAGTGAAAGACTTTAACGCATGGTTAATTATTCCCTATTTGGTGGTGTTTTTCTTAGCATTTACCCGCTTGCATGTACTTGCCGTATTGATGGTCGGGATTTTAGTTTCAGGTTTATTTGGCACATTCTTTACCCCTGAATATAGCTTGGTGAAATTCAGCAACTCGATCTATGACGGCTTTGTGAATTTGTTTGAAGTGACTTTGCTTTCGGTATTCTTAGGCGGTTTGTCTGCGATGTTACAAAAGCAAGGTGGTTTAGAATGGTTATTACAACGTATCTATTCCTTTTCAGGAAAGCTTCGTCTAGCTCGTCAACGTGCAGGTGAAGTCAGTATTGCGTTCTTGGTGGTTTTCTCTAACTTGTTCGTGGCAAACAACACAATTGCGATTCTACTTTCGGGTGATGTTGCACGTGAAGTTGCCGCTGAGTATGGCGTCGATCCGAAACGTAGTGCAAGCTTACTCGATATCTTCTCGTGTGTGGTACAAGGTGTCATACCTTATGGCGCACAAATTTTACTGGCAAGCTCGATTGCAAGCATTTCCCCACTCGTTTTGATTGGCAATGTCTATTACTGCTGGATGCTGGCAATCTTTGCCATCTTGGCGATTTTCACAGGATTAGGGAAACCGAAAACCACGGCATCTGCTGCGGTCTAGTTTCACTGCTCATAAAAAAGCACCTTGTCTTAGGTGCTTTTTTTATTGAAATTGGAATCGGTTTCGCTTAACGGCGAATAATCATATTGGTCGCTGTAGCATGCGCATAAATTTTACCCGCCTCATCTCTTAAATACGCCTCTGAAATAATCAAATTTCGTCCGACATTGATGACTTTCCCTTCAGCAATCATCTTGGTGTCATACGGGATTGGACGACACATTTTGATATTCAAATCTGTTGTGCCGTAACCCTCACCTGCACCTACAACAGTATGCGAAGCACAACCCGTCACCGAATCCAAAACCGTTGCTGCAAAGCCACCATGCACACCACCTAAAGGATTGGTGTGGCGTTTATCCGCTTGTGCAGAAAATACCGCACGACCATATTCGACCTCGACAGGTTGCATCGGTATCGTTTCACAGATACTTGGCGCAGGAATCTCGCCACGTGCAAACGCTTGCATGATTTCCAAACCTGTCATTTCTTGAATATTCATCGTTCAATCCTTATCAAATTCGTTTTAACTCACCACATATAGCACAGATTATTTTAGTGTCGTGAAACTGAATGCGACCAGTTAGTTTTTATTTTGATAGTGACTTAATATATTCATCATAAAATCTTGAGCAATACTAGCTTCTTTTCGACTGAATAAACTGCTTTGGTGTCATATCTGACCAGCGTTTGAACGCACGTCCAAAAGCACTTTGATCAGAGTAACCCAGTTGTTGAGCGATTTCAGAAAGGTGCTTTCCTGTAATTAGTAACGACTTCGCACGTTCAAAACGAAATTCATCCAGCAAGGTCTGAAAGTGTAAGTCAAACTGTAAAAGTTGCCGTTGTAATGTTCGTTCTGAGCAAAACATCTTTTCTGCGACAAAGGCTTGAATGGGTTGCTGATCTTGTTGTAGCGATTGCTCCATCAATGTCACCACTTTATGCCGAAATTGCTTGGCACTGAGGTTTTGACTATTTTGCTCAATCGACTGCTGTGCTTGGATGGACAACATTTCATTCAAAGCTTGATCAGATGCAGTACTTTTAATTTCTAAATTACTTTTGGGTACAGTGATGAGATAATATTCAGGGTGAATATCGACTTTGGTTTCAAAGAATTGCTCGTAATGGTGTAGCGCAAACTGAGGCTGATAGCCCAGTGCAATTTTTTCTGGTGGAATCAATTCTTCTTTACGTACGATCAATTGAATATATCGAAATAAAATCGCAATGTTTAACTCATAAAAAACCTGCCACGCCTCAAAGCCACCATGCCATTGAATCGAAAAACACTCTCGATCATCAAAGACCGTCATGTCTTCGATATTGGTCATTTTATAAAGCAATGAATAATATTTCTGAAACAACTCAAACGCTTGTTTTAGATCAATGCTGGTCGATGCCAAATAACCCATGAGCCCAATATCTTGAAGTGCCAAATGCTCTGCCATGACCAAGCCAATAGGTCGCTCAAAATGTACCTGCATGGCTTGCATGATTTGGGTATATTGATCGGCATCAAATTCGTGGCGTTGGTCATCGTGCAAACTCTGTTGAAAGGCACGTACCAGAACATCTTGAACTGATAACTTCTCCCAAGTCAGCTCATAGTGATTCATCACACGTTGCATCAAGCGTAAATATCCGACGATGAGTTTTACAGTCATAACTTGACACTCGAGATTGTACAATGTCGTCATTTGTATAAAATTTGACTTGATCTGTCAAAACATTTTTGAACAATCTCGTCCATAATGACATCATCAAGACAGCAGGAAAATAAAAAATGAATGCACTCGTACAGCATCAAAAGGTTGATCCAGTGGTTCGTACCAACTTGGATTTTAAACTTGACGACATCCCACGTTTTTGGTTTGGTGACGATCCATTCCGTACTCGTATTTTTGATGCGCTGAGCCTAACGTTTCCTGAGGGCGAGCGTTACTTTATCGAGTCGGTTCGACTCTTCCGAGATAAAATTGAAGATCCTGAGCTACAACAAAAGGTCAAAGACTTTATCCGTCAAGAAGCACAGCACGGCATTGCGCATGACAAAATGAATGACTTGATGAAAGAACAAGGCATGCCACTCGATCAGTTTACGACAATGCTTAAAAAGATTTTTAAGTTTGAACTGACTAAACGCTCGCCACAATACAATATTGCCATGACCGCAGCAGCAGAGCATCTTACCGCATTGATGGCACACACATTTTATAACTATAAAGAAACCCTTGAAGATGCACACCCTTATGCACGTGCATTGTTTGCATGGCATTCGATCGAAGAGATGGAACATCGTGACGTTGCATTCGATGTGATGAAACAAGTTGGTGAAGTGCCTGAAACAACACGTAAATTTGCCCTCGCTTTCACGACAGTGATGATGTTTGGCTTCACCATGTATCGTGCCAATATTATGCTCGATCATGATGGCTTTAGTCGCCGTGAACGCTTCAATATGTTCCGTAAAGGCTTACCTTGGTTCTTCGGAAAGCAGGGCATCATGACACGTATGAGAAGCGAATATTTCGATTGGTTTAAGAAAGACTTCCATCCAAACCAACATCCTGTGATTCATCAATATGATGTATGGTTGAAAGTCTATGAAGAAACTGGTGATCCGATCAAAGCTGGACATGCATTTTGGCAAGCAGGCTATTGATCCAGATTTGAACTTTTTATTACTTATTTAGAGTATAGTCTTTTCCTAGAGTACAGCGCTTGATCATCAAGCGCTTTTTTTCTCAAAAACATATGCTAGGCCTTTTTTTAAATCACCACTTGGCATAGTGCTGCTCTAGCACACCATGCACATGATGAAAGGTCACCGACTGATCGGCTGTTTTAAGTCGTCCATCGATGCTGGCAATCCACTGGCTAAATTGACTCGCTGCAATGAAAAGATTGGTATTTTCATAACGTCGCCATGCTGTCGTGACACGCAGATCAATTGCACCATCTAAGCTAAAGATTTTCCAAAGATTGTCGCCTTGCTGTTGAAAAATCACATCATTTAAGGGATAAATTTTGCCATCTATCCATAGGCAGTTTTCATTACCACAGCTTTCATTCACACCACTGGCAAGGTTGATGCCAATTTTTTGACCATTAATCAACGCCTGACTCGAGAGCCAAAACCATTCCGTTTCAGGACGTAAGAACCCGCAACTGTCATCAAGGCTCGCCAAACTTTTATCATCAAAATAAATCTGCGAACCCTCTGGATCATAGAAGTGGCCAGATACCTTGAGCGCCATAGATTTATGAGTAAATGTCCATCCTCGAACCCCTGTCGGACTACACATATACAACGGTTCTGTAGGCACTCGCTGGATGGTTGCTTGGCACAATGTTGCGCCTTTTCGAGTGACTTGAATCTGACGTTGATCGCCTCGTTCTTTCAGCTCAATCTGTAGATCGTGATGCTTAAAAAAGCTCGCATTTTGCATGCGATCGAGGGTTTGCAATTGGGTTTTCCGTGCTAAGGGTTGTAAGCCATGTAGGTCGATAAAACGATCATTCTTTCGATCATAGCAATAATAGAATCCATGCCCTGCCCACGCCAAATCGACAATCGCTAAGCCGATGGTGTAATGCTGATGCTGAATCCCGACAAAACTAAACTTTTTAAAGCGTAACTTGCGACGCCATGCTTGGCTTAAAAAAGGATTTTCATAATCTTGAATATTAAATGACGTTGGCGCTTGCTCAAAACGTCCGAAATGTGGCTGTCCATTGTCTTGGATTAATTTCATTAAACTTTTTCCCTATTTAATGATTGGTGCTGCTGTAGCGATAGTTAATTTGCAATATCAAAATTGATTTCTAATCTACATCACTCGAAATGATGCCTTTTTATCGAGCTAACGATAAGCCCGCACTTGATTCTTCCCATTTTGCTTTGCTTCGTATAAAGCCTTATCTGCTTCAGTAAAAAGCGTTTCATAATCAAAACATCTACTCACTGTACTACTGATGCCAAAACTCGCCTTTGTAGATATTAATTCACTTTTAGATATCTCGATAGAGCTTGATTCCAGTATTTGTCGGCAATTTTCTGCAACATGTATTGCATCGTGCATATTTGTCGAAGGCAATAAAATGGTAAATTCCTCTCCTCCAAATCGAGCAACAATATCACTACTGCGAAAGCTCTTTTTTAATATATCTGCTACCGATTTAATCACTAAGTCCCCACATTGATGACCATATTGATCATTGATCTTCTTAAAGTCATCAATATCGACAATGATCAATGAAATTTCCTGATAGCGGATTTGAGCTTGACGCACTTGTAATTCAACCAATGAATTAAAACCACGTCTGTTTAATAGCTGTGTCAACTCATCTGTCACACTCAGCTTATCTTTATATTGTTCTTTTTCTTTCCAATTTCTTAATGAAATATCAAACAGATATATCGTTAATGCAGCATAGATAATCGTATAGGCCATAGATGCGATCACATACACGCCTGTGCTATTCGGGGGTAGTAAAATATTAGGTTTCAATGCCAAAGCATACGGCATATAGCCTGTGACAATTAAGGTGGCACTCAAAATGTAAATCATGGTGCAAATTGCCACTGCACCATAGACCATTTTTCGAGGAAATAGAATCAAACTTAGCAATGTCGTGCCAAGAAAAATCACACCATTTGCAATATTTAAAATACCTATTGAAATAGGTATCACCATCAAGGCGATTGAATAGTAAATACCAACGACATATGCATAATAATATTGTTGCTTTGGACTATTTTTGAGTTTTAGCCCAAAAAGAAAAAATACCCCATTGATCAATATCAGTGTAGGGAAATACCAAATCCATCGTAATAAGAATTCGGTATTCACCAAAGGGTGACCAATTAACTTGAATTGCGTAATATAAACCGCCAATTCAATAAGTGTGGCGTATAGCAAGACGACCTGAGTTTTCTTTAAATAATCCCATTCTAATAAATTAATAAATGTTCCTTTTATCGGTGCTAACAACTTATCTCGCATGCACAGCCACTCAAGACATATTATTTAATTCCCAAGAATACAGTATGTAGACATGCAAATCAAAAAGCCGAATAAATATAAACACTTTACTGTATTTTTAAAATATTAACTTCACAAGAACACACCCCATAAATTTCAACCCAATACAAATAAAAAAGGGGTGCTCTCTTTCGAGAACACCCCCTGATAGATTTAAATTCTTTTAACGCACTAGTATTTTAAAGATCAACCATTGGAATACCATCAATCTTGGCAACTGTCATTAAATCTTTATCACCACGACCTGACACCGTGGCAATGATGATTTGATCTTTGGACATGGTAGGCGCAAGCTTCGTCACGTATGCCATGGCATGCGCACTTTCCAGCGCAGGGATAATGCCTTCGATCTTGGTCAGATCACGGAAGCCTTGCAATGCTTCGGTATCATTGATGGGCACATAATTCACACGTTGCATATCTTTTAAGAAGCTATGTTCAGGACCAACCCCTGGATAATCCAAACCTGCCGAAATCGAATGGGTTTCGATAATCTGACCTTGTGCATCCGACATGAGATAAGTACGGTTGCCATGTAACACGCCAACATGACCTGCATTGAGTGGTGCAGAATGTTTACCAGTTTCCACGCCATGACCCGCCGCTTCGACACCATAGATCGACACATCGGTATCATTTAAGAATGGATAAAATAATCCCATTGCATTTGAGCCACCACCGACACAAGCAACCAACGCATCAGGCAAACGACCTGCTTGCGCTAAGATTTGCTGTTTTGCTTCACGCCCAATGATCGCTTGGAAATCACGCACTAACTGTGGATATGGGTGTGGTCCTGCGACTGTACCGATCACATAATAAGTCGAATCAACATTGGTGACCCAATCACGCATCGCTTCATTCATGGCATCTTTCAGGGTTTTTGAGCCACTTTCCACAGGCACGACTTCAGCACCAAGCAAACGCATGCGATAGACATTCATTGCTTGGCGTTTAACATCTTCTGACCCCATGAACACCACACATTCCAACCCAAGACGTGCGGCAATCGTTGCCGTTGCTACGCCATGTTGTCCTGCACCCGTTTCAGCGATGATGCGTTTTTTCCCAGACAATTTCGCCAATAAGGCTTGTCCAATGGTATTGTTGACCTTGTGTGAACCCGTGTGGTTTAAGTCTTCACGCTTTAGATAAATCTGCGCACCGCCCAATTCTTTCGACCAACGCTCGGCATAGTACAGCGGACTTGGACGACCAACATAATGCGCCAAATCACGATCAAATTCCGCACGGAACTGTTCATCATCTTTCATGCGCAAATACAATTGTTCCAAATCTTGTAATGCCGCCATCAGCGTTTCAGATACAAATCGACCACCATGAATACCAAAATGCCCTTTTTGATCTGGAAACTGAGTAAAATCGATCTGGCTATTTTGCTTCACATTGTGTTGATCCACGTTGGACTCCTTGCATAAATTGAAAAATGCGTTGTTGATCTTTGATGCCTTTGGCTGATTCTACACCACCGCTGACATCTACGGCATACGGACGAGTCATTTTTATTGCATCTGTAACATTCTCAGGGGTCAAGCCACCTGCCAAAATCACAGGAATATCGAGCTTAGGAAATTTTGTCCAGTCAAATGGCTGTCCAGTGCCGCCTTTGAGCTCAGGATGCCAAGCGTCAAGCAACACTGCACCGGCACCGACCTGATGATATTTTTCAATCTCAGCCACCACATCAAGATCCGCTTTGACTTGAATGGCTTTGTACCAACGTCGTCCAACGCTATTGGCAATGCGCTGACATTCCGCAGGCGATTCATCTCCATGAAATTGAATCAGATCTAACGGAACACTTTGTAGCACGGTTTGTACATCTTCAGTCGTAGCATTCACAAATAAACCCACGATCTGCACATAAGCAGGCACATGCGGTGCGAGATTTTGTGCTTGGCTCGCAGTCACTGCCCGAGGGCTTGGTGGATAAAACACAAAACCCACGGCATCTGCACCAGCATCGACTACACTTTGCACATCTTCTATACGTGTCAATCCGCAAATCTTGGCGCGTACACGTTGCATCATACTCATGGCTAACCTGTGATTTCTTAGAATGGAAAACTAACTTAAAAACTGCCACTTAAAACAGTAACCTAAAAAAGCGTGAGTTTAAAAATTAGCGTCCTATTGTAATGCAAAATCTCAATAGATTTTTTCAGAATCTAAAAACTCTTGGTAATTTTGTTGAGAAAAACCACCTGAACTTTTATAATGTTGCCAATTTGTAACAAGTTGCGATGTTTCTTTTTCAGAATTTAAAAGAGATTCGTCTTAGGGAAATTGGTGAAAGCCCAATACTGCCCCCGCAACGGTAACGATGAAACTGTTATTTTTTCAGTCGATCTCACCACAATGAGCGACTGACACCACTGCAAAGCCCAACTGGCATATTGTGGGAAGGTGTATAGCAATCAAGATGATGAACCATAACCATTTTGATATATCGAAGTCCGGATACCTACTTGCTACCATCTTTAACCCATCATTCACGTGGGGTGAATGTCTGGAGCTTGATATGTTTAAAAACTTCCCTGTTGCGCCATTGGTTGGTGCGATCGCTATTGCCTGTGCAAGTACCACGACATTGGCTGAACAAAGCAATTCACAAGACATTGTAAAACTCGATCCGATCGTCGTTACCGCAACACGTTCTGCGCAAAGCCTAAATACCGTTGCAGCACGTGTTCACGTGATTGACGAAAATACTTTAGCACAGTCACCAATCGCCTCTTTGCCTGATCTATTACAAGCTGAAGCAGCCATAAATATGGTGCAACTTGGTGGTTATGGTCAACAAGCGTCTATTTTTACTCGTGGCGCAGAGTCTGACCAGACTCTAGTGTTGCGTGATGGTGTACGTCTGAATAGCACTTCAGCAGGCATCGCCTCTTTGGGCTTTATTGATACCACTGACATCAAACAAATTGAAATTTTAAAAGGCCCTGCATCGGTTTTATATGGTACAGATGCGATCGGTGGTGTGGTGCAACTCGTCAGTAAGACCCCTGAAAAAAGTGGTGGATTTTTAACTGGTGAATACGGTGAAAATAATACCTATAAAGCCATAATCGGTGCAGATTTGGCTGAAAATGGTTTTTATGCACAAGTCCGTGGACAACGCCTTGAAACCGATGGTACTGCTGTAAAAGAAATTGATAATGCGCCAACAGCCGCTTTTGATCAACGTGGTTTTAGTGCAAAGTTTGGCGTAGAGCGTGAGCAATATGCATCTTCGATCGACTATAGCGACAACCAAGGCAATAGCCAATATGACAGCATGGGTAACATGACTGCACAAGACTTTGACAATGAAATGATCAACCTCAAAGGTCGTGTCAATCTTGGACAAGTTGAAGTAAACGCACGCCTTTCTCAGTTTGAAGACAATATCGAACAGAAAGACCCAAACTGGGCAGGAAGCTATGATTTTGTCCATAGTACCAGCCAAGAAGCAGAGCTTTATGGAAAATGGGATTTTACCACGACACAAAACCTTCTTATTGGTGCAACACACCGCAACAGTGAAGCAGATGTCATCAGCTATGGTTCACCAATTGATGAAAGCGTAGATACCACAGGCTACTATTTACAACATCAGTTCAGCGGTCAAAAGCTCAATACACAAGTCGGTGTACGTGTAGAAGACAATGAAAAATACGGCGAGCATACCGTTGCGCAAGGTGCTATTCGCTATCACTTTACACCTGCAACCAGCATTTATAGCAATATTGGCAGTGCTTTTCGTGCACCAAGTATTAATGATTTATATGCTTATGGTGGCAATCCTGAATTGGAGCCTGAAGAAAGCCTATCTTATGAAATTGGTTTAGATCACAAAATCGCTCAATCTGTACAAACAGGTATTTCGCTGTACCGTACAGAAGTTGATAACTTGATTGACTCGGTTTGTATTGCAGATTGTAGTGGATTTGGAGTCTATCAAAACCAAAATATTAATCAAGCCACGATGGAAGGTGGCGAGGTCTACGCAAAATGGCAAGGGAAAAACTTATTTGCCAATATTGCCTATCATTATGTCCGTACTACGGATGACAATACTGGTGAAGACTTGAGTCGCCGTCCTCGCCAAAGTGCAAGCTTAACCGCAGGTTGGGCTGATGAAATGTATGGTATTTCGAGCACATTGACAGCAAATGATGAGTCGGATAACTCTGCATTTGATGCCGTGCGCATACCTGGACGTCTTCGCATCGACCTACATGCTTATGCCAATGTGAATGATCATTTAAAACTGTTCACTAATGTACAAAATGTCGGTGATAGTAAATATCGTACAGCCTATGGCAGTGGTAGTTATTACATCAATGGCGGTCGATTGGCCTCAATTGGTGCAACACTACGCTATTAAACAGCCATTACAAATTTAGGCAGAGAATAACCATAACAGCCTAAACTCAAAGCCATTTACATGGATAATGACACTCCAGCATTATCCATTTTTTTATACCAACATTGACAACAACTGAAAGTCGAAATCATTGAGGAAAATCATGGGACACAGACTCAGTAAAATCTACACCCGAACAGGCGACACAGGCACCACAGGACTTGGGGATGGCTCACGCACAGCCAAAGATGATCTACGCATTCACACTTTAGGCGACATTGACGAATTAAATGCAGTCGTCGGCGTACTTCGTGCACAGATTCAAAGTAGCGCATTCGATGATGCAGACACTTTTCAAGATTGGGATAAAAAACTGAGCCTGATTCAACACTGGTTATTTGATCTTGGTGGTGAAGTCTGTATTCCCAACTATCAACTGTTACAGCAAAAATGTATTGATTTTTTGGAAAATGACATTGATCAGATGAATGAAAACTTGCCAATGCTCAAAGACTTTATCCTACCGAGTGGTACGCTTGCATGTAGTTATGCACATCAAGCTCGTGCAGTGTGTCGCCGTGCCGAGCGCCAGTTGATTAGCCTTGCACAGCGTGATCAGAATATTCAAGCCACTGCATTACAATTACTCAATCGTTTATCCGATTGGTTTTTTGTTACATCACGCACTTTACAGCACCAGTCAGGTGGTGCAGAAGTGCTGTGGCAAAAAAATATCAATGATCAAATCTAGTCTTTTACACTGTGATTTGATCATGCAAATGCTATGATCAACTGCATATTGTCGTCGATTAAAAAACTTGAGGTGCTATGCAAATCATTGGACATCGTGGCGCACGTGGTGAAGCCCCTGAAAATACTTTGGGTGGTTTTCAGTATTTACATAATCTCGGTATTCGAGCGGTAGAGTTTGATGTACGACTCTCCAAGCAGCAGGAATTGGTGATTATTCATGACGATCACTTTCTCAGAACGACTGGTGTCGATTTAAGTCTTGTCCACGCCTCTGATGATGACATTCAGCAATTAAATCTTGCACATACAATGCCTGACTGGCATCAGCCTGAAGCCTTACCACGATTAGCGCAAGTGATGCAGATTTGCCATGACTTTGATCATATCGAAATTGAAGTCAAGGCCGTCGATACCCAAGATGACGCCGATGAATTGGTTGAATTTTTAGAAACTGCTTTGGAGTATGATGCACATCACGTCACCATTACTAGCTTTGATGTCAAAATCATGACTGCACTGCAACAGCGCCAATTAAAAAACCAGTCAAAATTTCATCGTGGCTTCTTAGTCGAATTTCCGTTCGGTACACATGCGATTGAAACGGCAGTGAATTTTGGCTGCGATCGTATTGGTTGGAAAGATATCCTTGCCACCCAAGCGTTGATTGATTTAAGCCATCAAGCAGGACTGAAAACCAGTGTATGGACGGTCAATGATGTTGAGCGTGCCAAAGCTTTGAGAGATTTTGGCATTCATGGGCTGATTACAGATTTTCCAAAGTTGATGCTCGAACAACTCTAATTTATTCAAGGGCAATCTTTAGCGTTGCTCAGCTTGTATTACGATTTGACGATTTGCATCATAAAAACGAATCCCCTGTGCGGTGATTTCGAATTTTTCTACACGTTTCAATGCGTCCATCAAATCTGCTTCTTGTGCTAAAGCATTATTACATGTTTGATGTCCTGCGCTCGCATCCATCGTAATGGTTCGGTTTGCAACATTGATTTGATATTGCCCAAACAGCGCATTACAGCCTGTGCTACCAATCAATCTCAGACTATTAGATTGCAATAGAATGTTTGGCATTTGGTTGAAATAGAGTGCTTTTTTATATTTTACTTGAGTGATCGTCCACGGAATATCTTGCACACCATCTTTACTTTTGATGATCGGTACAGTGCGTTTCGAGATTTCTAAACGAGTCAGCCCTGTATTTGTTGTTTTAGTGGCTTGTGATTTGCTTTTTGATTGTTGCGGTGCGGATTGACACGCTGTGAGCAAAAATGCCGTCATCAACAAAGTCATTATCGAGAAAACTAGTGCATGTTTGATCGAAGACTTTACATCTTGTTGAGCGGATGCTTGTACTGTCGATAATTTCTGCATTTTTCCTCCAAAAGCGCACGATTAAACAAAAAAATCAATGAATTCAGCATATACCGAAATTATGTAGATTTCATGTAGAGTTTTGACACAAATTCATCATTTTTTATTAGTGTACAACTGTATGCTAATGCTATGATAGTCGCACCAAAAGCTCGACTCGACGTCGAAAGCTTTTACAGATTTTTTGGTGGAAATGGAGAAACCAAATAGATGTCATCTGAAACCATCACGCCTAAAGGCAAAGCGCCGATTAACTGGCCGGGCACCATTGTCTTACTCGGTACACCTTTAGCCGCATTGATCTTGATCCCTCTCTATACCTATTCGCACGACTTTTCAGTTGCTGCATGGGTCAGTTTTGTGTTGCTTTTAGCGATGAGTAGTCTAGGCATTACTGCGGGCTATCACCGTCTTTGGGCGCATCGCACTTATGAAGCTTCATTGCCTGTGCGTATTGCATTGATGATCGCAGGGACTTTTGCGATTCAGAACAGCATCTTGTATTGGTCATCTGGACACCGTGTCCATCATCGTCATGTCGATGATATCGAACGTGATCCGTACTCTGCGAAAAAAGGCTTTTGGTATTCGCACATTGGTTGGATGCTTCGTGACTATCCTAGTGGCGAAACGGATTATAAAAATGTCCCTGACCTGCTCGATGACAAGTTAGTCATGTTTCAGCACAACTACTATATTCCGCTGGTTCTTTTGACCAATCTTGGTATTCCTGCATTGGTCGGTTGGGCTGTAGGCGATCTATGGGGTGTGATGTTGCTTGGCGGTTTATTGCGTTTGATCGCAAGCCATCATGTGACTTTCTTTATCAACTCGCTATGCCATATGTGGGGCAAACGTCCATATACTGATGAAAATACAGCACGTGATAACTTTTGGTTGGCGATTTTCACATGGGGCGAAGGCTATCATAACTACCACCACATCTTCCAATACGACTATCGTAATGGCGTGAAATGGTGGCAATATGATCCAACAAAGTGGCTGATTTGGTCGTTATCTACCGTTGGTCTGACCAAAAACCTGCGTCGTATTCCAAGCTTTAATATCAAGCGTGCTGAGCTTGCCATGAAGTTTAAATATGCAGAGAAAAATTTGGCAATCTTTGGTCATAACGTCAATGAAGACATTGCGCAAATGAAGCTGAAAATTGCTGATGAATACGAAACGTTTACGCACACACTCAATGAATGGGCAAAGCTCAGAGAGCAAGAGTTACAAGCGAAAAAAGTTGCTGTTGCAGAGCGTATTCATCAGATGGATATCAAGCTAAAACAAGAATTCCACGCTGTTGAGCAAAACTTGATTGAACAAAGTCAACGTGTAGAGCTCATGCTTCGTTCATTACGTAAAGAAGCAAAACGTATCTAATAAGCTCACCACCAATTCACTTAAAAGCTTTCTTCGGAAAGCTTTTTTTATTTCCTGACGAGTCGTATTAAAGCTTTCCCACAATACTTACTTTTTTAAAATTGCTATAGTAGTCGTCTTGCTTCAAGGAACTTATCCATGCAATTTGACAATCGCTACGCCACGCTCAGCCCAAAACTATTTCATAAACAGGCTGTAGAAAGTCTACCAAAACCAAAGGCAGGACATTTTAACCATGCTTTGGCTGAGCAGTTGCAATGGACAGAAGCAGAGCAAGCCGATTGGGTCAATATCATCAATGGCACCAATTTACCCAATGAAGCCGATCCCTTAGCAATGGTCTATGCAGGTCATCAGTTTGGACAATGGGCAGGTCAACTGGGTGATGGACGTGGATTACTAATCGGGCAAGCCTTAGATCAAAATCAAAAATTAACTGATTTACATCTCAAAGGTATTGGGCTTACGCCCTACTCTCGCATGGGTGATGGTCGAGCTGTACTACGCTCAGTAATTCGAGAATACCTTGCAGGACATGCGCTACATCATCTGCATGTGCCATCAAGCAATGCGCTTGGTTTTATTTATTCCCATGAATTACAAATCCGTCGTGAGCAATTTGAGCCGTCGGCGATTTTACTACGTACTTCGGATAGTCATATTCGTCTTGGTCATTTTGAGTGGATTAATCAATATCAACCTGATCTATTGCAAGAATTTGCTCAACACTGCTTGGAAAATTATTATCCTGATTGTTTAAACGCTGAATCACCTATACTCGCTATGGCAAAACAAGTGATTGATCGTACCGCTTACATGATCGCAGGTTGGCAGTTGGTCGGCTTTGCGCATGGCGTGATGAACACGGATAATTTGAATATCACAGGCTCGACTTTAGATTTTGGACCGTATGGTTTCATGGAACGATTCCGCCCGAACTGGATTAACAATCATTCGGACAATCAAGGACGCTATACCTATCAAAATCAACCAAGTATTGCCCATTGGAATCTTTGGGTATGGCTGAATAATTTGATTCCCTTAGCCAATACAGAACTAGCAAATGCACAAGATAAAGAACAATTCAAAGCGGATTTAGCCACTTGCCTTGAAGATTTTGAACCTGCATTTCTGAATTATTACCGATCAGGTTTGGCAAAGAAAATGGGCTTGCCACAAGATGATGACCGCTGTTTTGATTGTGGTATGGCATTTTTACGGATTTTACAAGCTGAGCAGTTGGACTATACCAGCAGTTTCCGTCGCCTGACCGATCACGCTTATACTGCCCTTCGAGATGATTGTATTGATACCCGTGCCTTTGATGACTGTCTGAGCATATATCAAGCGATTCGTAAAGATGCCGATCAAAATAGTTTGCAATTGAATATGCAACAACACAATCCAATCTATATTTTGCGCAATCATATGGCGCAACGTGCAATCGAACTGGCGGAAAAAGATGACTTATCCGAAGTTGAGCGTTTATTTACTTTACTGAGCAACCCTTTTGAAAAACAAGCTGAGATTGAACGAGCCGAAGACCTTGCGCCATTGCCAAGTGATCAACCTGAAGTAATGGTGAGTTGTTCATCGTAGATTAATGCGTTTTCAAACGGTGGTTCACCAATATTAACGCTTTTCATCACAAGCCATGTGTATAATCGCTACCACGTCAGCACCGCATTTTATTTCTAGGCTTTGAATGGCTTTCCATCACTCTAGCTTAAATCTACTCTCAACATTCATCATGCTCCTTTGCTTGATGCTCTTTGTATTGAGTGCAGGTGCATGGTGGTTTCTTGATGGGATTTGGGCGTGGTCGGCAGGCTTGTTTTATTTGGCTTATGATGTGTGGCTGATTTTCTTTGTTCTATTTCAAACTCGACATCTCGCCACACAACGTCATATTTTCCCATTCGCTAAAATTACAACTCAAAATTCAATTCAAACCCTAGCTCACAGCACAATCATAAATAACCCAACCATTAGTGTGCTGATTCCTGCACGAAATGAAAGTTTAATTTTACCCAAATGTATTGAAGCGCTTTTTGCACAGCAAGATGTGAAAGCGAAAATCTATATCATTGATGACGGCTCAACCGATCATTCAGCACAATTGCTTGAACAAAAGTACGGACTTGCAACATCGCAAGGCTTAATCCAGTCGACACTACGACAAAACTTATTTGTACTTCGACAAGCTTCTCAAGGCAAGGCGAAAGCACTAAATAGTGCGTTATCCTATATTGACAGCGATCTCATGGTAACACTGGATGCAGATACCGTGATTGCACCAAATGCACTGCAAGCGTTCATAACTGATTTTCAAAACAGTCCGAATCTAGTGGCTTCTGGCGGTGTGCTTAAACCAGTTTGTCGCCCAAATCGTTTTTCAAGATTAGTGAATTGCTTTTTTGAATTTTTTCAGCAGTTTGAATACATCTTTTCTTTCCTCTCTCGTGCCGCATGTTACAAAGCCAATGCCCTACTTTTGGTTTCAGGTGCGTTTGCGATTTACCGTACTGAGGTGTTGAAACAAGTTGGTGGCTTTGATCCTGATAGCATGGTAGAAGATTATGAGTTGAATCACCGTATCTATCGCTATGCCTTAGAGCACGACTTGGACTGGACAGTCGGCATCACAGGACAAGCCTATGGTGTGACTGATGCACCGAATGGTTTTAAAGCTTTTTTCCATCAACGTAAGCGTTGGTTTGGTGGTTTTTTGCAGACACAGTTTGCCTATCTCGATATGATGGCAAATCATAAATATGGTGCGGTCGGTCGCTTGATGCTACCGATGAAGATGTTTGATGCGATTCAGCCTTTTTTAGGATTGAGCGCATTTATTATTCTTGGCATCTTAATTTTTCAAGCGGATTTTACTCAGCCAAATCCTGTGCTTTACGCAATACTTTTGATCATTCTTGGCAAGATGACTTTGGACTTGGTTTATCATTGTTGGGGCATGTGGCTTTATCATCGTTGGACTGAAATTTCTTTGTCATGGAAGGATTTCCCTGCGATTCTGTGTGCAACCATTTTTGCGCCGTTTACCTTTCAAATCGTCAAACTCATGGGCGCAGCTTTGGGTTGGTGGGTATTCCTTACTAATCAAAAAAATTGGCGTGCACAGCGAGAGCTTTAAAGCAAATTATAATAAAACCCATTTAAAACAAATCACTTGAAATTATTCTGCATCCGCTATCGTAATTCGTTATCCTATACGCACATTTTAGGATCACCTATTTTAGGGAAGATTGCCATGGCATTAAAAGCAACCATTTATAAAGCAGATTTAAACATTGCCGATATGGATACCCATACATATAGCGACTTTCAGCTGACTTTGGCATTGCACCCATCTGAAACCATTGAGCGTTTGATGGTGCGGATTTTGGCATATGCACGTTTTGCCGATGAGGCACTAGAGTTTACCAAAGATTTGTTTGAAACCAATGAGCCTGCGCTGTGGCAAAAAGACCTGACAGGTCAGCTGCAAAAATGGATTGAAGTCGGTAGTCCGGATGAAGATAAAGTCAAAAAAGCCAGTGCACGCTGTGATCAAGTCGCGGTGATTACTTATGGCAGTGCCGTCGCAGAATGGTATAAACGCAGTGCCAAACTAAAAACTTTGAAAAATGTCGAAGTGTGGCAACTCTCTGAAAATACCACAGCAGAGATTCAAAAACTCTGCGAGCGCACCATGCAACTACAACTTAACATCATGGATGGTGAATGGACGCTGATGGGCGGTGATAATCAAGTGGTAGTCGAGTGGAAACAGTTGCAGTAATCTGCTGACTAACTGCGCATAATTAACCGCTGATTTTGAAGTTACACGCTTTGCTTTATAATGTTTATTTGCGTCGCCTTTCGGTTTTTCAGACCACATAAACTCGTCGTTAAACTTTAATCACCCACCATCAAGGAAATCGCTATGAAATCTGAATTTCATCAAGGTCGCATCAAACAATACAATGCCGATCGTGGCTTTGGCTTTATTGATGCGCTGGAGCAGGATATTTTCTTTCATATTTCTGATTTTCCTTTGGTAGATGGCGAACCGAAGCGCAATGAACGGGTGAAATTTATCGTGATCGAGAATGAAGATAAGTTGCGCGCGATCCGTATCGAAAGAGTCAAAGACCAATCGGCAAAAGCGAAAAAAACTAGAGTCGTTAAAAATAATACATCGATTACTTCGGCGTTGTTGTCGAATTTTAAGAAGTAGAGAATGGAATGAGCAAGAGTACCTTAGAAAAAGTTGAATTAATGATTGAAACCATTAATAAAATTCATGCTGACTTTTCTCAAGATTACTTTGATACTGGGCGTATTGAAAAGGTCAATTTGTCCAAAACCATTGGTCGTGTTCCTTATCCACACATCACCAAATACCGTTTAAATCTACACGAAAGTATCAACGACTATTTGATCAAAAATAAAACAGGATTTTTATTACAGTATTATTATCGGGTCAAAACGCTGGAAAGCATTGATGACAAAATTGCTCGGTTTTCAGAAAATACAGACCAATATCCTGTAAATAATTGGCTCAACGATATTTTTGGTGCAAGAATCATCGTCAATACTGCCGAAGTCGATGCCATCAGCGAGCAGTTAGATGAATGGCAAGAAAAGTACGGCTTAAAAAATTGGTATTACCGTGATAAAGACGGCTATCGAGGACTACATATTTACTTTAAAAACAAATCGAATTTTTACTTCCCATGGGAGTTGCAAGTGTGGGATGAAAAAGATGAACTCAGTAATATTGAAACTCATGAAAAATATAAACGGACGTTTGTTTAAAAAATCTTAATTATTTTGTTAAAATATTAAGTAAATCTACACCTTTTCTCATATCTAAAGGAGAAATACGATGTTTGTCTTCAAACTCAGTGCGATAGCTTTGAACTTTCCACATCCATGCCTCAGATATGGAGTAGTCAGGATAATATGAAATCCAGATTAAATAATCCCATTCATAATTTTTAGCTTGTGGGACTTTAGTTATTTTACTCCCTTTTTTACCACTTGGGCGTGTACCTTTAACCTGATATTTCAGACCTTGATAGATAAAATCATGCCCACGTTGAACACTTGTAGAGTTCTGCATGATTTGACTATAAGTCGCATCATCAATACCTAATAATTTTGCAGCATCATATTCAGATATTACTGATGTAATAGAGGGAACATTGCCAAAGACTTGTTCCCACTCTAATGCTATTTGAATTAGACGCTGGCGAAGGGTCTGCATCTTACCCAACCGAATCATCCAAATTCGGACCTAACCACCGTTTCGCCTCATCCAAAGTCCAGCCTTTACGCTGTGCATAATCCTCAAGCTGATCTTGCGAGATTTTACCGACATTGAAGTATTCACTCTGCGCATGTGAGTAATAGAATCCACTCACGCTTGATGGTGGAATCATTGCGAAATGTTCGGTCAGTTGCGTACCGATCTGATTCGTCGAATCTAACCAGTCGAACAACACCGCTTTTTCCGAATGTTCAGGGCAAGCAGGATAGCCCGGTGCAGGGCGAATCCCAACGTACTTTTCTTTGATCAAGGCTTCATTATCAAGGTTTTCATCCGCTTGATAGCCCCAATAGTCTTTACGAATCAATTCATGCAAATGCTCAGCAAAAGCCTCGGCAAAACGATCACCCAAAGACTGCGCTAGAATCGCCGAATAATCATCACCTTTGGCTTTGTATTCATTCGCCATCTCTTCCACACCGAAGACCGACACCGTAAAGCCACCCAAGTGATCTGTTTGATTGTCAGATGTGCTGATAAAATCTGCCAAAGACAAGTTCGGTTTACCGGTCACTTTATCCGACTGCTGACGCAGATGTTCAAAGCGGTGCGTGACATTACCCGCTTCATCATAGACCGACACGGTGTCTTTACCAGTACGTTTGGCTGGATGAATGCCAAATACTGCACGAGCATCAAAACGATTATTCTCGATAATGTCTTTGAGCATGGTTTGCGCTTGATTGTACAAGTCAGTTGCAGCTTCGCCAACCACTTCATCTTGTAGAATTTTTGGAAATTTCCCTGCTAAACTCCATGAAATAAAGAACGGTGTCCAATCGAAATACGGTACCAATTTTTCTAATGGATAGTTAGTAATAGTCTGTTGCCCGATGAAGTTTGGCTTCGGCGGTACATAGGCATCCCATTCAATTTTCAAACCATTTTCCACAGATTCTGCATAAGACAGTTTGGCGGCTTTCGGTTGTTTATTGGCGAGACGCTCACGGATTTTTGCATATTCTTGGCGTTGTTCCTCGATATATGCCCCTCGCATTTCTTTGGACAACAATGTGGTTGCTACACCGACCGCGCGAGAAGCATCAGCGACGTAGATCACCGCATCATTTTGATATTGTGGTTCGATCTTGACTGCGGTATGTGCTTTAGACGTGGTTGCACCACCGATCAATAATGGCAAATGAAAGTTTTTACGTTGCATTTCTTTGGCAACGAAAACCATTTCATCCAAACTTGGCGTGATCAAACCTGACAAGCCGATGATGTCACATTTCTCATCAATCGCAGTTTGTAGAATTTTTTCCGCAGGCACCATCACACCGAGGTCAACGATGTCATAGCCATTACAGCCCAAGACCACGCCAACGATATTTTTACCAATATCGTGTACATCGCCTTTGACCGTCGCCATCAGCACTTTACCTTTGGACTGCCCTTCTTCTTTTTCTGCTTCGATGTAGGGATTCAGCCATGCCACCGCTTGTTTCATCACACGTGCCGATTTCACCACTTGCGGGAGGAACATTTTGCCCGAGCCGAACAGGTCGCCAACCACATTCATACCGTCCATCAATGGTCCTTCGATCACATCGAGAGGACGTTTAGATTTGAGGCGTGCTTCTTCGGTATCTTCATCAATAAAGCTGGTAATACCTTTAACTAGTGCATATTCAAGACGTTTTTCCACGGGTTGATTGCGCCATTCAAGGTTTTCTGCTTCTTTGGTCGCACCGCCTTGTCCACGATATTTTTCCGCCACTTCAAGTAGTTTTTCAGTTGCTTGCTGACCCGACTCGCCTTGATTTTGGTTGAGGATCACATCTTCAACCGCATCTTTAAGCTCTGGGGAAATTTCGTCATAGATCGCCATCTGCCCAGCGTTGACGATGCCCATGGTCATGCCTTGCTTAATCGCATAGTACAAGAATACCGAGTGAATCGCCTCACGCACAGGCTCATTACCACGGAATGAGAACGATACATTCGACACACCGCCAGAGATCATTGCATTCGGTAGGTTCTGCTTAATCCAACCTGTGGCTTCGATAAAATCCACGGCATAATTATTATGCTCTTCAATCCCTGTTGCGACTGCAAACACGTTCGGGTCAAAGATAATATCTTCCGATGGGAAGCCCACATCATTGACCAAAACGTCATAAGAACGCTGACAAATTTCTTTCTTGCGCTGTGCCGTATCTGCCTGACCATCTTCATCGAATGCCATGACAATAATCGCTGCACCGTACTGACGGCATAGACGGGCTTTTTCCACAAACTCATCATAGCCTTCTTTTAAGGAAATCGAGTTCACCACAGCTTTACCTTGTACGCACTTCAAGCCTGCTTCGATAATCTCCCATTTCGAGGAGTCAATCATGATCGGTACACGTGATATTTCAGGTTCTGACGCAACCAAATTGAGAAAATGCACCATGGCATTTTCTGAATCGAGCATGCCTTCATCCATGTTGATGTCGATGATCTGCGCACCTGCTTCGACTTGTTGCTGTGCAACTTCCAGTGCTTCAGCGAAGTTTTCTTCACGGATTAAACGTAAAAATTTCTTTGAGCCTGTGACGTTGGTTCGCTCCCCAACATTGACGAATAATGAATCATCATAAATATTAAACGGCTCTAAACCGCTCAAGCGACACGCAGGCTTGATGTCAGGAATTTGGCGAGGTGCAATGCCTTTGACCGCATTGGCAATCGCACGGATATGATCAGGTGTCGTTCCACAGCAACCGCCTGTGATATTGATCAAGCCACTTTCAGCAAATTCTTTCAGGAATGCTGCGGTCTGCTCAGGCGTTTCATCATATTCACCAAAAGCATTCGGCAAGCCTGCATTCGGGTGCGCAGAGACAAAAGTATCCGCCACATCAGCAATGGTTTTGACGTGTGGACGCATCGCATCGGCACCGAGCGCACAGTTAAAGCCAATTGACAATAAATCGCCATGACGAACAGAGTTCCAAAAGGCTTCCGCCGTTTGACCTGTCAAAGTCCGTCCAGATGCGTCAGTGATCGTGCCCGAAATCATCATTGGTAACTCACGACCAATTTGTTTAAAGACTTCTTTGACTGCAAAAATCGCTGCTTTACAGTTCAAGGTATCGAACACGGTTTCGATCAGGATAATATCCGCACCACCTTCAATTAAGGCTTGCGTTGCTTCGATATAATTTTCTTTTAATTCATCAAAGGTGATATTCCGAAACGCAGGATCATTGACATTCGGCGAAATCGAGCAAGTACGAGAAGTCGGTCCAAGCACTCCTGCGACAAAGCGAGGCTTATCAGGTGTGGAGTATTTTTCACAGGCAGCTTTCGCAAGACGAGCGGCTTCACGGTTAATCTCAGGCACGAGATCTTCCATGTGATAATCCGACATCGACACACGTGTACCGTTAAAGCTGTTGGTTTCGATAATGTCCGCACCTGCATCGAGGTACGCTTCATGTATGCCTTGAATAATCTGCGGTTGCGTCAGGACTAATAAGTCATTATTACCCTTGAGATCGGATGCCCAGTCTGCAAAACGCTCACCACGATAGTCTTCTTCTTCGAGCTTATGACGCTGAATCATAGTACCCATCGCACCATCAATAATCAGAATACGCTTGGCAAGAAGTTCTTTTAAAATTGCAGTTTGAGGTGAAGCCTGTAGTGCAGGATTGGACATGCAAATCGCTCGCTAAAATTAACTGTAACAAACCGTTAAGTTTAACAGAAAATCACCCGCTTGCGCAGACTTGCAACTGACGGAACAGTCCTAAACACATCGTGAAATAGGCGTGAATAATGATTTAAAAATTGGATAGCAATTTGAAAAAACAAATTTTTAGAAACAGTTTTTGGGAAATCGCTTTTAAAAAAGCTTTTTGAAAATAAAAGGAAATAAAGAAATGGTGCCGGCACACGGATTCGAACTGTGGACCTACTGATTACAAGTCAGTTGCTCTACCAACTGAGCTATGCCGGCATGGTGAATATGTACTTATGCTCTAAATAAAGCATCGTCATATATTCATTATTGTGCCGTGCATTTTATCTATTTTGTGATTTCGGTCAAGTCGATTTTTTAGAAATTCATCCACCTTGTGATTAGTTTGACAATTTTTAGATTTCAATTGTGCAATTCGTCGAGTTCAGATTACACTTGATCCAATGCAAAATCTTGAAATGGAATAATCCCATATGAGTGCAGAAGCACATGCTTTTAGCCTAGTTTCCCCTGTTGTCCTGCTTGCTGCCGCTGTGATTGCTGTACCAATTTTTAAGAAAATTGGTCTAGGTTCTGTGCTTGGTTATCTTATTGCAGGTTTGATTATCGGCCCATTTGGTTTTGCCTTTTTCTCTGATCCCAATGCGATTATCCATGTCGCCGAGCTTGGCGTGGTGATGTATTTATTTATCATTGGCTTGGAGATGCGACCAACGCATCTATGGAGTTTGCGCCGTGAGATCTTTGGCTTAGGCACATTACAGATTTGCTTGGCGGCTTTGGCACTGACAGGTGTAGGCTTGGCATTTGGTTTCTCTTGGCAAGTTGCCTTTGTCGGTGGTGCAGGCTTTGTGCTGACATCAACAGCAATCGTGATGCAACTACTTGGTGATCGGGGCGATATCAGCCAACCTCGTGGTCAAAAGATTATTGCCATTTTACTGTTTGAAGATTTATTGATTGTCCCTTTACTCGCTATTGTTGCTTTCTTGTCCCCTATACAAGTCGTGGAAAGCACTGCCGATCGCCTACAAGGTATAGGTATTGCGATTGCAGCAATTGTTGGCTTGATTGTCGCAGGCTATTGGCTACTCAATCCATTATTCCGTTTACTTGCAGCTGCGAAAGCACGTGAAGTCATGACTGCGGCAGCTTTACTTGTGGTACTTGGTGCAGCATTGCTCATGCAAGTCAGTGGCTTGTCGATGGCAATGGGTGCTTTCTTAGCAGGCGTATTATTATCAGAATCCACTTTTCGTCATCAGATCGAAGCAGATATTGAACCATTCCGTGGCATCTTGCTTGGTCTGTTCTTCTTAGGTGTTGGTATGTCGCTCGACTTGTCCGTTGTTGCGAACAACTGGCAACTGATCATCGGTGGTGTGATTGCGTTGATGGTGGTCAAATCATTAGTGATCTACATCGTCGCAAGACTGACCAAAGCCAATCATTATGATGCGCTTGATCGCGCTCTAGTCATGGCTCAAGGTGGTGAGTTTGCCTTTGTACTGTTTGCCGCTGCAGCAGGTGCAAAAGTGATTGATGCAACTGTGCAATCGAATATGACTGCCATTGTCGTGATCTCAATGGTCTTGACCCCTATTATTGGTATTCTGTTTAAACGCTTTACCATCAGCAAAGATGAACAATCCCTCGAAGGTGTCCGTATTGCTGAAGGCTTGTCAGGGAGTGTGTTACTGATTGGCTTTGGGCGATTTGGTCAAGTCACCAGTCAACTTCTATTGGCACGTGGTGTTGATGTGACGATTATCGACTCAAACATCAACATGATCCAAAGTGCCGAGCGTTTTGGTTTTAAAATCTATTATGGTGACGGCGCACGATTGGATATTTTACATGCTTCAGGAGCTGAAACAGCCGAAGCAATTGTAGTCTGTGTCGATGACAAAGACACCACCAATAAAATTGTCGATCTGGTACAAGATGAATTTCCATTGGCGAAATTGATGGTGCGCTCTTATGACCGTGAACATTCTCTGCATCTGGTCAAACAAAATGTCGATTTCATCATGCGAGAAACGTTTGAATCTGCGATGAGCTTTGGCGAAGCAGTTTTAAAACAGCTAGGCTTAGATGAGCATGACGTTGCAGAAATCAGCGAAAATATCCGTGAGCGTGATCAAGAGCGTTTTGAAACTGAAATTGCAGCGGATGATGTCAACGCAGGTGTAGGTATGCAATATACACAAAGCAAACCACGACCAACTGCGCCATTGGTCAAACCAAAACAAGATTCAAAATTGCTCAATGAGTCTGAATTAGCCCCTTCGAAACAAAACAATTAAGTCATCAAAAAATGGTAATCACCCATACAAAAAGCCAAGCAACTTTCTGCTTGGCTTTTTGCTTTAATCAACTCAAATTCATTTCAATTAACATTTATAAAAATTAAAAATCATTTTTCAGTACCACACGATAGCGAGCCTTACCATCTCGTACATGCTGAATCGCTGCATTAATATCTGACATGGCAAACTCCTCCACGATTGGCGAAATATCTTTACGTGCTGCAAATTCCATCATGGTACGAAGCTGTACTGGCGAGCCTGTCGGTGAACCTGCTACACCCTTTTCCCCTGAGATCAAAGCAAAAGCCTGAATATCTAAAGGCTTGAGCACCGCACCGACCACATGCAATTTACCTTGTGGTTTCAGCAAGCCAAGATATGCATTCCAATCCAGTGGCACATTCACAGTAGAAACGATCAAATCTAAACTACCAATAGCTTTTTTAAAAGCTTTTGGATCAGTGGAATCGAGAATATGATGCGCTCCCATCTCTTTAATCGCATCATATTTATCAGGATTTGAACTGAAGGCAGTCACTTCACAACCCCATGCGTTAAAAAAGCTCAATGCCATATGACCTAGACCACCTACGCCAACCACACCGATTTTATGTGACGCATTAATACCATGCTGTAGCAAAGGTTGAAATACGGTAATACCACCACAGAGCAAAGGCCCAGCTTTCGCCAAATCTACACCATCTGGCATTGGAATTACCCATTGCCACTGCGCACGGACTTTGTCGGCAAATCCACCCATATGCCCTGCAATCGTCGGTTGCGCTTTGGCACAAACATTGGCATGTCCGCCGATACATGGATTACAATGTTGACAAGATTCTGCTGTCCAACCAACACCAACCATTTGCCCAATACTTAAGCCTTTACAATCTTCACCCAGTGCAACGATTTCGCCGATAATTTCATGCCCTGCAACCACTGGATATTGACTAAAGCCCCATTCATTATCAATCACCGACAGGTCAGAATGGCAGATACCGCAGTAATGCACTTTGACTTCCACTTCATCATTTTTCAGTGCGCCTGCATCGTAGTCATAACGCTCAAGTGTTGCACCGATTTGCTGTGCCGCATAGGCACGAATGGTATTGTTACTCATCAATGATGCTCCGATTGATTTTGATTAAATTCTATTTTTTAGCAAATTTTTAAAATATGCTTTTTACATAAGATTTATATTAACAATGCTGTGCTTAGAAATTGGCATAAAATTGTTGTGATCGTGAAAATGATTTGAACTGTCATACTGCTAATCTCCAATAAAAAAGCCACCTGATGGTGACTTTCTTTAAGCGCTCAAATCAGTGATATGCGATTACGCCAGTGTTGCGACAACAGCTTCGCCCATTTCTTTGGTACCAATTTTTTTCATACCATCTGACATGATATCTGCTGTACGTAAGCCTTGATCCAATACTGTACCTACAGCATCTTCGATCGCTTTTGCCGCAGCTTCTTCACGGAAAGTATAGCGTAGCATCATTGCCACAGACAGAATCGTTGCCAATGGATTTGCCACGTTCTGACCTGCAATATCAGGTGCAGAACCGTGACACGGCTCATACATACCCTTACCATTTTCATCGAGTGAAGCTGACGGCAACATACCGATTGAACCTGTCAACATCGCCGCTTCATCAGACAAAATGTCACCGAACAAGTTACCTGTAACCATCACATCAAACTGCTTCGGGGCACGTACCAATTGCATTGCCGCATTATCAACATACATATGCGAGAGCTGAATATTTGGATAGTCTGCTTGTTGCATATCCGTCAAAGTTTGCTTCCACAGCTCTGTAACTTCAAGTACATTGGCTTTATCGACTGAGCAGACTTTTCCGCCACGCAGTCCAGCCATTTCAAAGGCAACTTTAGCGATACGTTTAATTTCTGACTCTGCGTAAACATCAGTGTTATAGCCTTGCTTTTCGCCATTTTCGAGTTCACGAATACCCCGTGGTTGACCGAAATAAATACCACCAGTCAACTCACGCACGATGAGAATATCTAAGCCTGCAACGATTTCAGGTTTTAGACTTGAAGCATCAGCAAGCTGTGGATACAAAATCGCAGGACGTAAATTCGCAAATAAATTCAATTCACTGCGAATTTTAAGTAAGCCACGTTCAGGGCGAATCGAACGCTCAATACTATCCCACTTGGGACCACCGACAGCGCCAAGTAGAATCGCATCGGCTTTTTTTGCTTGCTCACTGGTCACCGCAGGATACGGCTCGCCATGTGCATCAATCGCAGAGCCACCGAGCAAACCATGCTCCCAAGTGAATCCCAAATTGAATTTTTGATTGATCGCAGTTAAAACTTGTTCTGCTGACGCAACGATCTCTGGACCGATGCCATCACCAGCCAGAATTAAAATATGTTTAGACATGTTTTCGTCCACAACGATTGAGTTTAAAAAATAATTTCTAAATTGCTTTTGGAAACTAAATGTTTTTGAAAATTACAGGATAAAATTCCAAGATTAAATACCTTGCTCTACAAACTCACCAAGCCCAGTAAGCACGTCATAACTACGGCAAAAACGACGAATCGCAATCTCATCTTGTTGCAAATCCACACAAAGCTTACCCGGTGCGGCAACAGACAGGAGTGACTGTCCAACCTCATCACGTTGACGGTACATCTGTAGCTGATAACGATGATTGGCTTGGAAATTGTGAATCAAGTGAAAGCGTTCCGCACGTTCTACCGATACAGGATAGAATCGTACAGCAATCTCATGATCGCCCTCAGTGATCGACAAAGCATACTCATGAGTTGGTGAAAAGACTGAACCTTCGATTCGCACCAAACCCTGCTCAATCGCAGTTGCAGTTGGGCGTTTCGTTTCTTCATCAATCACAGCAACATCATCAATCCGCTCGAAGTCGCAACCGAGCTTGGCACCACATGAAAGTTTCGTGACGCCCTTACTTTCAACAACACTTTGTAGGATTTTATATCCATCTACGACTTGAGCGGAATTTTGGCAAGCAGCTAAGCACACTACCATCATTCCGAGCGCACCAATCCGAGTCGCACTTGTCATAGAAACCTTACTCATCTTTCGTTAGGACAAACTAATAATATTTGTCACATATTAACAAGTTGTGACGGAGATAGCTACGCTGTTTCAAGTCAGCTTTGTAAAGCATATTGATTCTTTTAAAAAAGTTACAATTCCTTAAAAATCCACGGTCGAGTTTGTTTGATCTGATTCTCAAAAGCATGAATGTCATCTTCAGCCTGCAAGGTCAAACCAATATCATCCAAACCATTGAGCAAACAATGCTTACGGAATGAATCGACTTCAAACTTAAACGCCTGACCTGACGGTGTACGGACTTCTTGCGCATCCAAATCTACCGTTAACTGGTAGCCTTCATTGGCTTCGCATTCTTTAAACAATTGATCGACTTCTTGCTCTGTTAAAATCACAGGCAACATGCCATTTTTAAAACTATTGTTAAAGAAAATATCAGCAAAACTTGGCGCAATCACGGTACGAAAACCATATTCACTGAGTGCCCACGGTGCATGCTCACGACTCGAACCACAACCAAAATTGGTACGTGCCAATAGAATGGTTGAGCCCTGATAGCGTGGCTGATTCAAGACAAAATCAGGATTTTTCGGACGCTTATTAATATCTTGACCAAGATAGCCTTCGTCCATATAACGCAATTCATCAAATAAATTGTCACCAAAACCAGTACGTTTGATCGACTTCAAAAATTGCTTTGGAATAATCAAATCGGTATCGACATTGGCACGATCTAAAGGCGTGACGATACCTTGTTCAACTGTATATTTTTGCATGTTTTACCCTACAGAATTTATTCACTTTAAATCTCCCCTAGCCCCTCTTTTATTAAAGAGGGGAACTCCCTCCTTTACAAAGGTGAGCAGTGCTGCTACGCAAGAGGGGGATTCTAGAACGTTCTCACATCAACAAAATGACCTGCGATCGCAGCCGCTGCTGCCATCGCTGGACTGACGAGATGCGTACGCCCACCATTACCTTGACGACCTTCAAAGTTACGGTTCGAAGTTGAGGCGCAGTGTTCACCCGATTGCAATTTGTCGGCATTCATCGCCAAGCACATTGAGCACCCTGGCTCACGCCATTCAAAACCTGCTTCAACAAAGATTTTATCCAGACCTTCTGCTTCAGCTTGTTTTTTCACAATCCCTGAACCTGGGACGATCATTGCTTGCTTCAAGGTTGGCGACACTTTACGCCCTTTAACCACTTCTGCTGCTGCACGAATATCTTCAATTCGAGAGTTGGTGCATGAGCCAATAAAGACACGATCTAACTGAATATCCGCAAGCGCCTGACCTTCGTTCAAGCCCATATATTGATAGGCACGTGTCCAGTCTTTGCGCTGTACGTCATCTTTGGCTTGTTGCAACGTCGGTACGTTTTGCGTCACAGGAATCACCATCTCAGGTGACGTACCCCAAGACACTTGTGGTTCGATATCTTCACCTTGCATTACGATCACTGTATCGAATACCGCATTGTCATCTGAATGTAAGTTGCCCCAATATTCTACGGCTTGATCCCACTGTTCGCCTTGCGGTGCATATGGACGACCTTTGACATAATTAATGGTTTCTTGATCGACAGCGACCAAGCCAACGCGTGCGCCCGCTTCGATCGCCATATTGCAGACCGTCATACGTCCTTCGATCGTCATATCACGGAATACTTGACCGCCAAACTCCATCGCATGACCTGTACCACCAGCAGTACCGATCTTGGCAATAATCGCTAAGACCACATCTTTTGGTGTCACGCCTTTGCCCAACTGACCATCGACACGGATCAGCATATTTTTCATTTTCTTTTGTACTAAGCATTGTGTGGCAAGCACATGCTCAACTTCCGACGTCCCGATACCATGTGCCAAACAACCCAATGCACCATGCGTTGCCGTATGTGAATCACCACACACCACGGTCATACCAGGTAAGACCAAACCTTGCTCAGGTCCGATCACATGCACAATACCTTGACGTTCATCATTGATTTTAAACTCAACGATATTGAAGGTCGCACAGTTATCATCCAAAGTCTGCACTTGAATCCGTGATGTATCATCTTTGATCCCTGCAATCCCTTCTGCACGCTCTTTGATCGACGTAGGCACATTGTGATCAGGTGTCGCAATATTGGCACTCAAACGCCACGGCTGACGCCCAGCAAGTTGCAAGCCTTCGAATGCCTGCGGTGAAGTCACTTCATGCAAAAGATGACGATCAATATAAATCAAACTCGAGCCGTCATCTCTTTGTTTAACCAAGTGGTCATCCCACAACTTGTCATATAAGGTTTTGCCTGCCATTTTGAAGCCTCCAACTGCGCCACGATTTGGACTGGGTGTAAAAATAAGAAAAGAATTGTACATCTATATATGAATTATACTGCAAAAATTATATAAAACTAATTTATCATTTTTATAAATTTAATAACTTTTTGGAATTATTTTATCGCAAAAAATTTCTGCTTCAAACGTCTTGATTAGAAATCTTTTAAGCCTAAGCTTGAGCACTGTTTGAATTGATGTTGCTCTCATCCGTGAAGTTGCAGGTATTCGATGGAAAGGCAAAAGCTTGGTGAATATACAAATTAATCAACTTATCTCGTGAACCGATGGAACGCTGATAGTAACTTGAATTTAACAGCAGACACGCCCCAAAAGTCAGCGACCAAACATATGAAGAGTAATCCCGAATCGAGATTTCATAATTCATTTCTTTGAGATATTGTTCGATCATATCTCGAATCGCCATGATGCGTTCTTGGCGAATCTGATACAACTCATCAAAAGTCGCATTGGAATGAATCACCGTCATGGTGAGTTGTTCTTCGATCTGATGCAAAATAATCGCTTTCTTTGGATCATTCAAATGATAGAGCATATAGCGTGGAATATATTCTTTAATGTTATTGCTATATTGCTTGGAGATGGCGAGGACATTGCTTTCATTTTCGATGATGAGGTGCATTAGTAATTCATTCTTGCTGGCAAAATGCTTATACAACGTACCTTTGGCAAGATCGAGCTCTTTGGCAATTTCATCCAATGTGAAGTTTTGGTTTTCCAATAACAAGCTTTCCGCAACACGTAAAATCTGCTGCTGTCGCTCTTTGTACATGGCTTGACGTTGTAACTTCATCACAATCCAAAACTTGTCCTATTCCCTGCCTAATATACCTTTTTTTGCTGTACAGTTGTAGCGTTAATCGCACCGTTAATCATAGAGTTGAATGTTTACCCATCACGCTGAATGAGTAGTCTTTTTGGTTTTAAGCGTCCAACAGCATTCACTTCTGCAAGCCCTAAACATTGCCCATTGGAAAATACCAATACACCATCTGACTCAGGAAATTCCACGCTACTTTCTTGACCATTATTAAAATATTTGACTCGCTCTAGTGGAAGCTCTAACTTAGGCAAGCCCTCAACAGCGGCATAGCTTGGTAGCAACAAATCTTCACGAGCGGCTTCATCTAGACTTTCCAAATATTCAATGGTCATATGCTCATCAAGCTGAAAATGCCCTGTTTGAATCCGATGTAGCTTAGTCAAATGTCCAACCGTACCCATCGCTTTGGCAATATCCTCACCCAAAACACGAATATAAGTCCCTTTAGAACAGGTCACATCAAGGGAAATGCTCTGCTCGGTAAAGCTGAGTAATTTAATTTGTGAAATTCTGACTGGACGAGCAGGACGCTCGATCTCAATGCCCTGCCGAGCAAGTTCATATAAAGGACGACCATCTTTTTTTAATGCAGAATACATCGGCGGAATTTGTGTAGTTTCACCATCAAACTGCTTTAAGATTTTCGAAATCGAATCTTCTGTTAAGAGAGGAATAGCTTGAGATTCAACCACTTCACCTTCCACATCACCTGTACTGGTCGCCGTTCCAAGCTGAATCGTGGTTTGGTAACGCTTATCTGCATCCAATAAATAATGTGAAAACTTTGTCGCTTCACCTAAACAAATCGGAAGTAACCCCGTCGCCAATGGATCTAATGCACCTGTATGCCCTGCTTTCTGTGCACGGTATAGCCAACGGACTTTTTGCAATGCCGCATTTGAGCTGATATTTAGCGGTTTATTCAGTAGAAAAACACCATCAATATGGCGACGTACATTTTTAGACATATGAGCTGATCAAGACTTGCTTTTAAAATTATGAATTTTAATATTCTAGCAAAAGCAGTTTCATTTCGTCGGATTTTATTTTTTAATGCATGACAGCCAAGTTAGCTTATGTTAGTTTATTTTTCGAAAACGCACACTTATGGACAAAATGTGTATGCTAAATTTTCGCAAGGATTCGGTTTTTATAATTTTGCCAATCATTTTCATTCTATTGATTGGCGGTGCTTTGCTATGGTTAAAATCAGGTGATGAAAACAATAGCAACGCAGAACAACAACAAAATGAATCCTCAAGTACTTCTTCAAATCAATTCGATCCAACCAATCCAAACGCGACATCTACTGGCAATGCACAATATAGCAGTGCAAGCCAACAAGATATCGAAGTCGATTGTAAGATGAACTTAAATGCAAGCCAGCGCCTGATCATCAATGAACAAACCAAAAACTGTTTTGAATTTTTTATCACCCAATATGGTGAAAAAAATATTGACCAAATCAAAGCTGATTTTGAAAAATATATAAAAGCCAATTATCAAGAACCCGCACTTTCACAAATTCTAGATTTGTGGTCACGCTATATGGACTATCGTGAGCAATTAGGCAAGCTTCAACCGCCGTCGAGCAACGCCAACAGTGCAAAATACTATCGTGAAGTTTATGAGAAGCAGCAAAACCTTCGCAAAACATATTTCTCTCGTGAGGAGATCGAGGGCTTATTTGGTGAAGAAAATCTCTACCATGAATACACGCTCAAACGCATGGAAGTAATGGAAAATAAATCACTGAGTGAAGCAGAAAAAGCCAAACAATTAAAATCATTATTCGATCAACTCCCTGCCGACTGGAAAGAAAATCTTGAGCAAATGAATAAACTCGAAGATTTACGCTCACTCACAGCAGACCTCAAAGCACGCAATGCAAGCCCTCAAGAGATTCGACAAATGCGCTTAAATCTCGTCGGTGCAGAAGCGACTGAACGACTTGAAGCACTCGATACACAGCGTAGCCAATGGCAACAACAAGTGACAAGCTACCTCTCAGAACGTGAAACGATTATGCAAAGTGGTCTGAGTGACAGTGCCAAAACAGCGGCGATTAATGACTTAAAGCAACAGCAATTCAGCTCAGAGCAAGATCGTTTGCGTCTGAATACTTTTGAAACCATTCATGATCAAGGAGGCAAACTACCATTTAACTAATTCGCTTAAACACTAAGCTTAACTAGGCAGTTTTATCAAACATGCAGAGATGAACTATTTTTTGATGAGTTCAATTATCTAAATCATGTTATAGACCTTGCTTAAGCATTGCGACAGATCGACTAACCGACTACATGATGTAGCCTACGATCACGCACAGGGAATACGCATTTCAAGGACACATATTTAAGGAATAAATATGAAAATGTTAAAAAGTAAAAAGTTAGCAACGATTGCATCTCTTGCTTTGGGGCTAGCATTCGCAAACATCAGCCATAGTGCGGTGAACACACCAAATGTAAAAGCAACTGGCACTTATGCCAAGACGAAATATCCTATTCTTTTTGTACACGGTATGTTTGGTTTTGACCGTCTAGGTGGCAGTACATTTGGTATGGATTACTTCTATCAAGTATTACCCGACCTCGCACGTAATGGTGCAACGACTTATGCTGCTCAAGTATCACCATTAGAGTCTACCGAGATTCGCGGCGAACAACTATTGAGCCAAGTCGAAGAAGTATTGGCAATCACAGGGCAAAGCAAGCTCAACTTGATCGGTCACTCACATGGTGGACCAACCATTCGTTATATAGAAATCGTCAAACCACAATATGTCGCTTCATTAACAGGTGTGGGTGGTACATTCCGTGGTTCGAAAGTTGCTGATCTTGCACTCAGTAACAGCGGTGGGAGTGCTTTTATTTCTGCGGTAAGTGATTATTTACTTGGACCAGTCATCACTTGGGCATCAGACAATACTAACCTACCAATCAACATGAATCGCTCGCTTCAATCTATCAGTGTTGCAGGCTCTACCGCATTTAACAATGCACATCCAACACCTGCACTTGCAAGCTCCTGTAGTCAAAGTGGTGCGAGTTCAAGCAATGGTCGTTACTACTATTCATGGACTGGTACATCACAATTAACCAACGCATTTGACCTATTGGATGTTGGTGTGTCTACACTTGCACCTTTGGTATATGGTAGCTTGGATAACGATGGACTTGTACCACGTTGTAGCGCACGTTTTGGTAAGGTGATTCGTGACAACTACAGCTACACCCATCTTGATGAAGTCAATATGGTGCTTGGCATGCGCAGTTGGTTCTCACCTGACCCAGTTACACTGTATCGCCAACATGCAAACCGCTTAAAACTTCAAGGTTTGTAAGTTTAAAGTTGTCGTTTAAAGTTTTGAGCACCTCTAAACCCCATCTTGTGACATTGGTGGGGTTTAACTTTGAAGAATTAAGTGACAATTATTGTTAATTGAAATGCGAATAAAACATGGATAATTTAGTATTTTTATTCAATAAACCTCAAAATCCATCTCACCGATAAACTTAATTTATTGTTTTTTTTAAAATTTATTTACTTAAAATATTTTTTTGTATAATTGCACACTAACGAGTTGAATACGAATATTTTTCAGTGCTAATCTTTTTTCGCTTTAAAAACAATATTGATTACTTGGAAGTACATACAATAAATCGCTCTATGGATAGATTGCAGATCACCGCAAATGAATCATTGTGACAATGAATCAATGAAGCGCAATTATTGTTCAAGGAAATGAAAGAATAATAGAGGACATTATTCGATGAAACTTAGCTCGATGAAACCTAGTTCAATGAAACTTAGTTCGATGAAGTTTAACGCTCTGAAAGGATTGGCAACAGCAGGTTTGCTTAGCGCAATGGTATCAATTACCACGCATGCAGCAAGCACCCACCCTATGCAAGTCACTGCTGATAAGGTTACCTCTAGCTATGCAAAAACCAAATATCCAATGGTTTTTGCACATGGTTGGCTTGGTTGGCAACGTATTGGTAATGAAAGTTTCAATATTGACTATTGGTATCAGATTCTTCCTGATCTTGCACGTAATGGCGGTTCTGTCTTTGCAGCGCAAATGTCACCTGCCAACACCACTGCATTCCGTGGTGAACAGCTACTCTCTCAAGTCGAAGAAGTCATGGCGATCACTGGTTCAGACAAAGTCAACTTGATTGGTCACTCACATGGCGGACCAACTGTGCAATATGTTGCCGCAGTAAAGCCTGAATATATTGCATCAGTTACTGGGGTTGCAGGTACATATCGTGGTTCACGAGTTGCAGATAAAATCCAAAGCAATGAAATCTCCCGCACAGCATTCAATATCTTAGGTGACTATATCGTTGCACCGTTACTAACTTGGGCGCAAGCAAATCCAGATATTCCTGTAGACTTCGATGCGTCGATGAAATCTCTAACTGAAGTTGAGTCAGCTCATTTCAATCAACAATACCCAACGACTGCGCTCGCTTCAAGCTGTAATGAAAGTGGTGCCAAAGTGGATCGTGGAATCTATTATTACTCTTGGACTGGTGTTGCACAAACCACCAACATCCTTGATATTGATACCATCTTGATGCAACTTGGACCATTAGCTTATGGCAATAAAGACAATGATGGTATGGTCGCACGTTGTAGTACTCATCTTGGTCATGTGATCCGTGACAACTACAAACTGAATCACACTGATCTTGCAAACTTGATGTTTGGTTTGACTGGTTTGTTTGCTCCTGATCCAGTTGGTTTATACCGTCAACATGCAAACCGCTTAAAGCTTCAAGGTTTGTAATAAACAAAATTTTTAGGCATAAAAAAATGCGCCAAACATGGCGCATTTTTTTCACTCTAAAACAGCGATTATACTTCTGTTTTACGAGCAGGTAACTTTTCACGAATACGTGCAGCTTTACCAGTAAGACCACGTAGGTAGTAAAGTTTCGCACGACGAACGTCACCACGACGTTTCACTTCGATTTTTGCAACAACTGGTGAATGTGTTTGGAAAACACGCTCAACACCAACACCGCTCGAAATCTTACGCACTGTGAAAGATGAGTTTAAACCACGGTTTTTCTTCGCAATGACGATACCTTCGTATGCCTGAAGACGTTCACGGTTACCCTCTTTTACTTTTACAGATACGACAACTGTATCACCTGGTGCAAACGCAGGGATATCAGATTTCAATTGAGCATTTTCAACTGCTTGAACTAAAGGATGTTTGCCACTCATTGTGGGAATCTCCAATATGCGAACGCAATATTTCCATGTTTAAAATAAATATTGTTTCGCTGGGGACAGAGGCTATTCGCATATCAACCCGTTTATCTAAACCTTAAAGTTTGATTTTTTATGAAGTCAAAACTTTAAAGCGCACATTTATGATTCTGAAGAATCAATTCGAAGCATAGCTTCTCATCTCCTTACGGAACACTCGTTCCTCAGGACAACGATTATCAATCGTTGTTATTCCTCGCTCATTTTAAGCCATTTTTCTTGCTGCTTGCTCAGTTTCGCTTGTTCGACCAATTCTGGACGACGCTCAAGTGTACGCTGATAACGCTGCAAAAACCGCCATTTCTCAATGTTGCCATGATGACCAGACTTGAGTACTGCTGGTACATCTAAGCCTTCGAAATGATCAGGCTTGGTATATTGTGGGCAATCTAAAAGACCATCCACAAAAGAATCTTGCAAAGCAGATTGTTCATCCGACATCACATTCGGTAATCGCCGAATTACACTATCGAGTAATACCATCGCAGGAAGCTCACCACCCGATAAGACATAATCTCCAATCGACCATTCTTGATCGACATAACGCTGGATCAAACGCTCATCTACCCCTTCATAACGTCCGCAAAGCACAATCAAACCATCATAGTTGACAAATTGCTGTACTGCGACCTCACTCAGAGTCTGCCCTTGCGGTGACATATACACCACTGGGACAATGGTACATCCTGCTTGCTGCGCAAGCTGTTTGGCATGATTAATCGCTTTTGCCAAAGGCTCAGCCCTCATCACCATACCAGGACCACCGCCAAATGGACGTTCATCCACTCGTTTATAGTTGCCCTCTGCAAAATCTCGTGGGTTAATACAAGTGACTTGTACTTGCTCACGTTTTGCTGCACGCCCGCTAATACCAAATGCGGTGATCGCTTCAAACATCTCGGGAAATAATGTAATCACTGCAAACCACATCAGAGATTCCTCATTTCCAGTTTAAAATTAATATCTATTACGATATTAATAATCTACGCCCCAATTGACGTAAATACGACCTGCTTCAATATCAACCCGTTGAACCACATCTTTATGCCACGGAATCATCCGCTCCTCAGCGTCAATGCTCTCAGGTGTTGCGTGAACCACCATGACATCATTTGCGCCAGTTTCAAACAGCTCATGAATCTTGCCAAGATTAACTTCATTCTCAGAATCATCTAAACCAAGCACCGTCAGACCTTTCAGATCATTCCAGTAGTATTCATCCATACCTGCTTGAGGCAATTGTGATTTGGAAACCCAAATCTCAGCACCGATTATCTGCTCCGCTACCGTGCGATCACTCACACCTTTGAGCGAAACCACCAAACCTTTGCCCTGTGTTTTCCAACGTTTTACATCTACTGTCTGCCAACCTGTCTTGGTTTGGATATACCAAGGAAGATAGTCAAACATATTGCTCAATGGATCAGTCTTCGAAAAGACCCAAAGCCAACCATTTAATCCATACGGCGAACGTAGCTGTCCGATCTGGATACGATCTTCAGGCACATCCTGCACGGTGGTTTGATTCATCTATTAAGCAGTCGCTGCTTGTTTTGCAATCGCAGCAACACGCTCAGAAGGTTGTGCACCTTGAGCTACCCAGTGTGCATAACGGTCTGCATCCAAACGGATTTTTTCTGCTTGACCTTGTGCAGTTGGGTTAAAGAAGCCAATACGCTCGATAAAACGACCATCACGTGCATTGCGACTATCTGTCACAATTACTTGATAGAACGGACGTTTTTTAGCGCCACCACGGGCTAAACGAATTACGACCATGTCATACTCTCTACTAAAAAGTGTTCTTAAAAAAGAAGCCTTTTGATACACGAGGCATCAAAAGGCAGATATTTTAAGCGATAACGTAAATTTTATAAAGGGGTTTCGTCAGATTTTCTCTTTCTATTCAATTTTACCCAAACCGATTAGCGACCGTCCCAGTTTGTCGTCGCTGATGGCGTACAACTTCCACCTTTTGTCCAGCACTTTTCTCCACGATGATTCAACTGAACTATACCATCACCTGTTTGATTAGCACTTGGCTTAGGCGTGGCACTTATCGTCCAACTTCTTCCACCAGCAGGAATATTTAAACTTATTCCATACTGCGCAGTGCCTGTTGCAGGATAGTTTTTCGTTGTTGCACTATTACTCAATGTCGCCCCAGTGAAAGTACCTCTAGCCATTTTATAATTCGCTAGGTTTCTTGCCTCCTGCAACATTTCATTTTGCACATCAACACGGTTTGTTTTAACAATATAGTTTTTATAAGATGGGTAAGCAATAGCTGCCAGAATACCCAAAACCGCTATGGCGATTAGCAACTCTATGATCGTATAACCCTGATGATTAGTTACCATTCCTGAGCTCCATTCGCATCTGTACCACAACCTACAAAAGTTACGAGTGTTGCACTTTTATTTTTACAACGCACCCCACCACTCGTTAGCAAATAATTAAAACTCTGCGCATCTGCTGTTGCAGCTCTTATTGCATAACCCCGACCACGTGCACCATTAGCACTCAGTGCCAAAGTAGGTGCATTTAAATCCCGAATGGTAATAACATATTTAACAGCTGTTCCCGTAGAACCTACTGGGATATTAACTGTAGCTGCCGTTACACCAGTTGTCCCATAGATCGAAGTTGCATCAAAAGCACGATAGGTAAAATTTCTTGATTTATGTCGCTCCAACTGCTCTGCTAACTTCAAAATTTCCTGCTCAGCCAATGATGCCGATGCCTTTCTTGTGTAAGCGAGATAGCTAGGGAAAGCAATAGCTGCAACTATAGATATAATTACAACTACCACCATCACCTCAATCAAGGTAAACCCACCAACTTGACTATGCTGATTATGTTTTTTACGCATCATCATACTCCGTTAATCTGTACCCTGAATGTTCTTTTCATACCAACGCACTGGATTCAAAATCACATTAGAAATCCATTCTCCTTTTGGCGCACCTTTCTGATTAAGTAAAGCGAATTTTTTACAGTTTTCACCTTTACATTCTCCATCTAACGGATCACCAATTGGCACAAATACCGAACCAACAATACCACTCGCCACGACATTATCTGAATCATAGCCTGTGACAATGGTTGAATCAGTACACTTACCATACGGCAGACAGAACTGCTGTATTACCGTTTCGCCGATCACCCGTGTACTACATGGATTATTACTTGCCATGACCTTACCGTCTGGATCATATACAGGTACGATTAACCGATTGGTGATTGCTAATGGCTCATCCTCAAAAGCTTTCATTCCACCTAAACTCGCCCCGCTTACCCGCGCACCAGAAGCGACTGTAGACAATGAACGATACCAACCATGTTTTGTAGATGACGTCGCAGGGAAGAACAACGATGTCAACGCACCAGATACATTCTGCGGATCCTTTTGTAGCTGAGTCATTGCGATGTTTTCAGACTTCAAGGTTGGTGAGCCAGTGATTAATGTCTTTTGTGAAAAGTCATGATCAATAATGCCATACACATTATTATCAGGGCGAGCCGTCATCGCCGATACTGGCAACATTCCTTCCCGGCCTACTGCTGGCGTAACATCAAGTGGCGTACTACGATCCCCAGATGCAATGCCAAGTACAATAAAGCGATTTGTACCATCAATATGGAACGTTACTGTAGGTGGTTGAAAGAATCTAGGCTGGTCACCATTGGTCCGATCCGTCGTCGCACCCAACTCAGCCATGCGTACAACACGTTTCCCAAAGTTGGCCGCAGTTGTACCACTGGTATTATTCAAATCCGCACGGAACAATTGTCCACCTAAATCACCAAAATACAAGTGATCAACCAAACCATCCCCATCACGATCCAAGGTACTGATACGGCTTGGAATACTGTGGGTAATATTGGCATTATTGGTATCAGAACCACTACTACTTGTCCACCACAAGCGTGCACCTGTAGTTGCATCAATCATATATACTGCATTACCTTTGGCAGTGGTTTTACTTCCATTCACATTATTACACGTTGTGTCAGGATAATCTGTATTACTATTCGAAGCAGAACCTAGTTTGAAGCGTGGATTTTCATAACACATATCATAACCACCTCCAACAAATAGAACTCGCTTAATTTCACCACCATAACGCACATTTGCAACAACAGGTTTCGACCAAGTTTGCCCCATTCGTGAATAGTTTGATTGGTCAGCACCGACACGGAACAAGAGCTTAGGCGAACTTGGGCTTAAGACATTAAGACCATAATAGCTGCTACCACCCATGCGCATACCACCATAGACATTCATTTGCTTCGCCGCTACAGTCGATCCATCCTGAGTTGAACTTGTCACTTTATAAGACGCATCAGAGATCCAAGTACTATCCATTCCTGATACTAGGCTACCACCTTCACCTTTACGCAAAGCATTCGCATTTGTAGAATTCAAGATATCTGCTGGAACAAAGACCATTTGTTCAACACCAGTGTCCGCATTTACTATACGTATACCACCTTCTGCACTACCATAAAGTACAGACTGCGTACGTGCATCGGTCAAATCCCCATACTCATCCAAGGTACCGCTATAAGTTAACTGCACTGGGAATGAATGCACACTCCCCCCCATCGAGATAAATGGAGTTGCAGGTGATGTAAGTGTCGTCGGCAAGGCTGTAGTCGATGTCAAATCTAAATCATAACCAAGATAATTGAGTAATCTTAGTTTTAAATTAAGCGGAAAATCTTTTAGAGTTGCCTGTGTCGCAAAGGCATTCAACACCCCATTATTATCAGCTACAGGTCGAACAGGAACCGAAAGTAAAGTACCACTTGTTTGCTTCACAACACTTCCGCTACTCACACTAGCAATATCGGTAAACAATGGGCGTGTTTGAAAAGTTGTGCTCGTTGGCATCAATAGCCGTGCATATGCCCCACCCTTGCGAACTTCACCATTATCAACGCTTGATGACGTATTCCAATTATCTTTAGTGTTTTTATTTAATGCGCCTTTGGTATCAAAAACGGAAGTCGAACCATATTTCAACTGTCCACCAACGATACTATATTTCTTCAAATTACCCGTCCACACCATGATTGGAGTTGCTGGGTTGGGTTCAAGTGCACGCAAGTAACCATGCTCTTGAAAGCTCGAAGGATCTAGAGAGTCAACTGGTACTGCAACCGCACCAGTTGCCAATGGATCAATAGGCGCTTTTGATAAATTATTAATAAAGTCAATGACACTATTCGTAACCCCCTCTGAAGTTTGGGTTGTATAAAAACCGCCATTACCATAACCTGGATTTGCAACTGTATAACCTGATGTACCTGTTGGGGAGCAAGCATCATCTGAAGTTCGGTCATTTTGTGTTCTAGAGCTCAAACGACACGCATTCTGCACATCACTACTTGCTGACAGGTTGGTAAAATCAGAACCAAAACCTACAAATGCAGTCTGAATTGAAACTCCAGCAGGGTTTGTATCTTTATTATAAAGTTTTTTTGCAAACTCCCCCATACAAGCCCAACCCGAATCATTCGTAGTATTAGTCAGACCACCCGTACAATTAAAGTTTGCACCAAGCGTCCCCAAGGCTGCTTTCATTAACGACGTTGACTTTGAATTACTTGAACTATTCGGAACACCATCAGACAAAAAGTAAACCCCTTGTCCATCACAACTCACGCGATCAGCCACAGCTGGTAAAGGCGAAATATAATTTGTCGTCGTCTTTGTACTACTGGCTGAACTAGAGAAACCTGAATCACCACTATTATTCACTTGTTGTTCTATTTTGGTATAAACACCATTCGATAATGTTAAGTTCGATACGTTTGGCATCGCACTCAATGCAGACCATCCATCACTACGACAGGATTGCGTTCCATTATCAAAATCCGTCGATCTTAATGAATCACAACGATAATAAGTTGTTATCTCTGAACCATAGACTGGAGTTGCAACCACATTATCCCCACGGTAAGGCTGACTTCTCCAAGAGTCATATCTTTCATAACATCTTACTGGGTCTACATTTGTTCTTAAGTATGGATAGTTACTAGGACATGTATACCTTAAGACTGGACGCGTTGTTTCACTTTTATACACATCCACTTGAATATCAGCAACACCAACTGTATTCGTCCCCATCAGATATGCAGCTGCCTCTGCGTACGCATGAGCCGAAGGCGTCCCTCCAGATGCTGTGAGATCTTTTACCGCTGTTTTTAAGGCTTCTCGATGCGTTGATCCAACTGCACCTAATTTTTCTGCAGGCACAAGGATTTGACCACTTCGACCATCACCATTCGCAGAATAATTTCCCAAACCGACTCGCACACTCTGCAAGACTGGATTAGAGCTATTCAAAAACTCGAACATCCCATCCTTAAGATTTGTCAACCGATCGAAACCAGCCACCGCACCATTAGAGTCTTTACAATAGCGCCGTGAATATGGTCTTTGAGTTGTGCTGCCATAACTTCCAGTACCATGAAGATAGGTATTACCATAATAATTATAATAACAACTTGGATTATCAAAATACGCCATCGAACCTGATGTATCGAGCATCATGATAATGGTTTTTTTACCAGCAGACGGTGCTGCGTAGATTTGCATATCTGTCGCCTCTGCGACTGAGCTAATACAGAGCAAACCACCCATGAATGCGCTACAAGCCGCAGCCAACCGGTTAAAACTCGTCGGTTTAGCCTTTGTCGCAGTGGAGGCTACTTTATTTAATGATTTCATTTTCATTTACCTCTATATTTCACTGAGCTGTTCAATCCAGTCTTGCAAATAGAACTCTTGCATTTGACTATTCACGGGGACACCTAAGTTTGCTAAACATTGCGCCACAGTCACAAATCCTGCTGTAGCTGAGTCTGTATTGTCATTAAGTCGCGTTCGCACGCAGGCTTGCGCATCAGCTTGGTTTGCCGCAAATACTGGGAAGATCGCTGTCGTCGTAATTCGAATCCGTTGTTTCACAGTACCAGTCTGTGTAATTTGCCCCTCTGACTCATTATTACCCTGAGTCAAAAAATCTCCAGGCAATGAGTTCGCTGGTGGATCTACTGGTATTTTCACAGACACTTGCGTCACTACCGCCTCACGGCTACTACCAAAGTCAGCACTTAAATCACAAAAAGCAGCCGCTGGGCCTTCAGCAGTAATGGCACCACCAGCACCCACCCGAGCCACAGCCATACTGATCGTATTCGCAAGTCGTAACGACGAAGTAGGGCGATAGCAAAATATATACTCTTTCCCTTGTTCAACTTTACTATCTTCAATAGCAAATCCAATTACACTCCCCAAATTACGAATTGTACCTACATTTTGATTTTGCAAACCATTGATTGGCGCATCAGCAGACTGACTAAGGAGCTGATTTGTTTGCGCATTTGTTGCAATATTTAATGTAGTCATAGCTGTGCGAATAGCGAACACACCTACTATAGTCAGCATCAAAAGTACAATCATCACAACAATTAATGTTGAACCCTTTTGATTGGATAACTTCGTAGCATCAGTAATCATTGTGACACCCCCAATCCATTTCGGAAAGTAACGTTAGTAGAATACATCCTACGCATATATCGGGTAGTTTGATCTGTTGGAGTTACTGCACCATCTAAGAATGGAAAACTCTGCGTTAAATCGATTTCTTTACTTGCAGTACTATCTCGAGAGCGAACCAACACATTGACTTTTACAGATATAATTCGAGGAACTTCCGTGCCTGCCAACCTTGCAGCGTTAGCTGTCGCACGATACTGCGCCAAGGTATAATATGCAAACGTATTATTTCCTATTCGAGTTCCAAGATAAAAGCGTAACTGATCCACTCGAGGCATAATCATTTCCCCCGCATTTCCAGTCGCAAAACCCGTAATTGAAACTGCCCCAGTATCAGGAGTATTTGCATCGCAAGCTAAAACCAAATCATTAGCTCCTGCACCAGTGGTGGTATCTCTTCGAAGAAAGTATCTTTGGATCACATAATCACCTGCATCAACCAACTCCCCTTCGCAATTCACACGATTATCTGGAGAGATATATTGAATGGTTAACTGATCACTATTACCCGAAACATTTGATGCGCCTGCACTATGACTCAACAAACCAGCTGCCACTGAAGCCAAAGGCAAATTCGCTCCAGTCACACCACTAGATAAAACAACCCCCCCCATATTCGTCTGATCAGTTAACACTAACGCATTGGTATTGTTATAGTTCGCCATACGAATATCCCGAGCAAGATACTCTAGACCAAACACCCCACTATCCTGTAATTCAGCACTCGCATCCTGCATTCTCGTTGTAATAATGCCACCAGTAAAGAGTTGTAACGCCGCAGCGCTTACAATTAGACCTATTGCTAAAGCAACTATTAATTCAACCAAGGTAAAACCTTTTTGATCTATATCTATTCTTATAGCCACCATATCAATATGCCTCCATCATGACGCACTTCGCTCCAGCAACATACACACCATTTGCCCCCATACACTGCGCAAAAGTTGTTGCTTGTAACTGAGTGTCATCCCATGCAGCAAAAAGACACTGTCTTCGACCACTTGTTCCTGGACAACCCACCATTGTCATCTGTATTCCTACATTCTGTGCCGCTCTTGCTGACACGAAAGCATCAAAAGTCGCCATTTGCGCAGGCGTACAAGTTTGATTTAAACAAGTTCTAGGTGCAACTGTTGTCGGAGTTATCCCTACATAAGACTGCACAGCTGCTGGGTAGCTCCCCTGCCCGCTCTCATTTGCTCGAATACTTTCAGTCAAACCACGCATTACTAGAATTGCTTGAGATTTCACTAATGCTTCGCCACTTGCATCCACTGCTCTAAGTTGCAAGGCTGTGTAACCAAGAACCCCCAAGGCCAAAACAATGAGCGCTACCAGCACCTCTACCAAACCAACACCTTTTTGTATTTTATAATTAAGCATTAGCAGGTCCCCTCTCGCATATCAACTGCACCCAAGACAGCCACTCGAATTTCACGCTCTTTCCCAGCTAGACAAAACTCCGTGCTACCAGCTGTTCGAACCGATCCTGTTGGATTAAAGACATATTCCTCAGCCCCAGAAACATCAACACCTTGAGAAATTTGCACAAGAACCACACGATTCTCAGCGATGAAATCCGCCGCCGTTGCAGATGGTATTGCATTAGTCACACAAGCTGTTTCTGATACTGTTGCACCAGAGCTATCTCGATCAGAACAAACGATTACACTATTTTTTAATGCAGCTGCACGACTTCTACCCTCTCTAAGCCCTGTCAGCATTTGCTTAGCGCTTTGGTTTAGTCGGTACGACTCCATGTAATCAGCAAAACTTGGAACTGCAATAGAGGCTATAATTGCAGCAATTGCAATCGTTACCATCATTTCAATTAATGTAAAACCTTTACTTGGCATGATATGCCTCTTAAATCCTATTACCCCAATACAAAGATAATACAATAAGCTCGTCAAGAAATACATTTCTTGATTAATGGCTGATTTTGAAGATAAAAGGCAAAAAGCCAACTGACATCAGCTGGCTTGAAAATTAATACTTAGAAATAGCTAAAATGACTGTGATAACAAATTGATCACCAAGCTTCCAAATTTATGCTTCAATCACTTTGATTCGAAGCTCTTTAGGCAAACTAAAAGTGATATGTTCTTCTTGCCCTGCAAGCTCTTCAGGAGAGGTTGCCCCCCATTCCTGCAAGCGATCAAGGACTTGTTTGATCAAAATTTCAGGTGCAGACGCCCCTGCAGTCACACCAATCTTATTATTTTTATCAAACCACACTTGGCGCATTTCATCTGCATTATCTATGAGAAATGCTTTTTTCCCCATACGCTCAGCAAGCTCACGCAAACGGTTTGAGTTTGATGAGTTTGGTGAACCGACCACCAAAACCACATCGCACTGCTCTGCAAGATCACGCACTGCATCTTGACGGTTTTGCGTGGCATAGCAAATATCATCTTTTCGAGGCCCTTGAATCAGCGGATATTTTGCACGCAATGCCTCAATGACTTTCGATGTGTCATCAATAGATAAGGTCGTTTGGGTAACAAATGCCAATTTCTCAGGGTCATTCACTTGAAGCTGCGCAACATCCTGCTCATCTTCAACCAAATAAATCTGCCCACCATATTTGACATCAAACTGACCCATCGTCCCCTCAACTTCAGGATGACCATGATGACCAATTAAGATAGCTTCCATACCCTCACGAGAATACTTCAGCACTTCCAAATGAACTTTAGTCACCAGCGGACAAGTTGCGTCAAATACTTTGAGCTGACGATGCTCAGCTTCTTGCTGAACTGCTTTAGATACGCCATGCGCACTAAAGATGACAATCGCATCATCAGGCACCTGATCAAGCTCATCAACAAAGATCGCACCACGTTGCTTTAAGTCATCAACAACAAATTTATTATGAACCACCTCATGACGCACATAGATTGGCGCACCAAAGCATTCTAGTGCGCGATTGACGATCGCAATGGCACGATCAACACCTGCACAAAAGCCTCGAGGATTCGCCAAAAGTATTTGCATGATTCACCTAGTCACTAGAATTATTTGCTGATTTCATCAATTTTAGCTGATCGCAATGTCAATTTAATTGCGTCAAATTACTGCAATGTGGGTTTAGTTTCGAAAGACATTCTACTACAATCTCCACTATAAATATGATACAGGAAAATTTCGCATGTCGGGTTTACTTTTTGTGGTTGCCGCTGCATCTGGCACAGGCAAAACTTCACTGGTAAAAGCATTACTCGATCGCACGAGCAATCTACATGTGTCTGTATCACACACCACTCGCCCGAAACGCAATGGTGAGTTGGATGGCATTCATTATCATTTTATTGAAAAAGACAGCTTTACTGCGCAAATCGAGCAAGGTGGATTTATCGAATATGCCGAAGTATTTGGCAATTATTACGGCACATCACAGCGCACCGTTGAAGAACAACTCAAGCAAGGTCATGACGTGTTGCTAGAAATTGACTGGCAAGGCGCATCTCAAGTCCGTAAACTATTCCCAAAATCAATTCAAATTTTCATTCTTCCGCCAAGTCAGTACGATCTACGCCAACGCCTTTCCAATCGTGGTACAGATAGCGTAGAGGTGATTGAACATCGCCTGAGTTGTGCCGTTTCTGACATGCAACAATATGTCAATTTTGACTATATTATTATCAATGATTCTTTTGATCGCGCTTTGCATGAGCTAGAATCAGTCATTACTGCGAATCGCATGACCCTCACCCAACAAGCCAATCGCCATAGCGATTTAATTCAAAATCTACTTACTCCTCAAGTTAAATAAAGTACTTCAATTGCCTGCCAAAAACTTAAGTTCAAACATTCAGCTTGAGTCACCGCATCAATTTGGCTATAATTTGCGACTATTTTAAATTTGAATATTACAGGGCAGATCATGGCACGCGTAACTGTTGAAGATTGCTTAGAAAATGTAGACAACCGTTTTGAGTTGGTTTTGGTTGCAAGCAAACGTGCCCGTCAAATCGCACGTCAAGGCGTAGAGCCGACTGTAGAATGGGATAATGACAAACCTTCTGTAGTTGCACTTCGTGAAATCGCTGAAGGTCATATCAATAAAGATATCTTAAAGCAACGTGATCAAGACCTTGAGCACAACCAGTTTGATATGGCGCTCTCAACCGATGCAATCAACCTAGACAACTTTAGCTTTTAACTCTAGTTTCTAAGTTTTAGCTTTTCAGCTTTGACCTCTAAAGTCGCAATTGTTTATCCGTTTTTAAAAGCCAATGCCTAAGTTGCATTGGTTTTTTATTTTATGATTTGAAATTCATATTTTTTTACTTATACCGCTTTTGATGAACAGATTTTCGTTTCAAACTTGACTCCTCTCAGCAATTTCACAGCATTGTTCAAATCGAAACAAAGCCTTAAATTACAGCCGACATAATAGACAATTTAGCAAAAAATATTTGACAACTCAGACGTTTTGCTTTTCATTATAGGGTGAGTAATTTTTTGCAAAAAATCAGCTTTTAGGATCCATCTTTTATGCCAGGTGATGCCGTCAGCCATGCCAAGCAACAGCTCCAATCCATCATTACACCGTACTTATCCCCCGATAAAGTAGCCGCAGTGATGGAGGCAAGTGACTTCGCAGATGAAGCACATGCAGGAGTGACGCGAAAAAGCGGTGAGCCATATATTCTCCATCCGATTGCGGTGGCGTGTTTACTTGCCCATATGCGCATGGATGCAGATACACTTATGGCTGCTCTCTTACATGATGTCATCGAAGATACTGAAGTCAATAAAGAACAAATTACCGAACGTTTTAATGCCACTGTGGCACATTTGGTTGATGGTGTAACAAAACTCACCAGTTCGAGTGACAAGCAATACAACAAAGCCGCTTCATTCCGCAAATTTTTGCAAGCGACCTTACACGATCCACGTGTCATTATTATTAAACTGTCTGATCGTTATCATAATATGACGACATTAGATGCTTTGCGTCCTGATAAACGTGAGCGCATCGCACGTGAAACTTTTGATATTTATGTGCCAATGGCTCGCCTTGTCGGCATGAACGAAATGGGGGACTGGCTCGAAGACCTCTGTTATCAAAATCTTGATATCGACATGTACGCCAGCATTCAGCAAGCCCTCGCAGACACCAAACTCAAACGACAAGAATATCAAAACTTTTGGGAAGAAAAGCTCAATCAAATCCTTAGCGACAACAACATTCAAGGTCGCATCAAAAAGAAAAATAATAATACCAAGCTCTTGCGCCACTTTATTAAAAACAAGCTTGACCTTAATCAGCTCACACACAGCCATACTTTTGACATTATTTTGCAACGTGTGCAAGATTGCGATGATTTAGTCAAATTAATGACTGCACAATTTACCACACTCAGCTATACCGACCATATTCGTCGCCCTATGCCTGGCGGTAATCAAGCATTATTATTAGAACTGCAAGGCGAAAAGACCTTTTTAAGCTTAAATATTCAAACCGAGTTAATGCGAAAAACTGCTCGCTTTGGCATGGTACTTGGTGAGGCCGCACCGCAAACATGTCGCTCAGCCATTCAAGCATCGCTACAAAGCTTAAATGATTTGATTGATGAAAATTGTGCAAAAACAACATTCAACGACCTGCTCGATTATTTACATCAAGAAAAAATCATCGCTTATACCCCACACGGTCATATTCACGAACTTCCTCGTGGTGCAACGGCTGTTGATTTTGCTTATGCCGCCAGTTTGTTCTTAGGCAACCATGCGGTAGGCTGTAAAATCAATGGTACGCAAAAACCACTTTCTACACCGATTCTGAATAGTCAAGTCGTCGAAATTATTACTGATGTACTTGCTACGCCAAATCCTGATTGGCTCAGCTTTATCAACACACAAAAAGCACGTCGTGCTATTCAAAACATTTTACGCGATCAAGATTTTGATGAGCAGATCTTGATTGGTCAACAAGCTTTGAATCGTGCGCTACGCATGTTTAACGACTCGATTGATCAACTTTCAGATAAAGACTGGCAATGCTTATTGGAATGGCGTCATCTTGAAACCAAAGAAGCTTTGTACGAGCAAATCGCAGTTGGCGATCTTTTACCGCAATTGGTTGCCAATCGCCTGCATCATCAACAATCAACAAAAGATGATAATACACTGATTCTAATTCAAGGTACTGAAGGCGTTGAAGTGAAATACGGACATTGTTGCAATCCTGTCTTTGGCGATCAAATCATGGGGCATCTTACTCGTCGTGGTTTAATCGTACATCGCACCAAATGCAACAATCTATTGCAAGAGCAACACAAGCACCCTGAAAACATCATGCCACTTTCATGGTATGATCAAAATCCTGAAGGCGCACGATTCAACGCTTATCTTGCGATTGATGAATCATTGAATGATGAACAAACCTCAGAGGCGATCTATCGTGCACGCAAAGCCAACGCAGGGGTTGAATCTGTTCTACACGAAAGCAATGCCACTTACTTTAATATCGTGGTGAATGATCGTCGCCATCTTGCAAGCATTATTCGCGAATTACGTATGACACTGAATTTCCCGAAAATTACCCGATTACTTATGCCTTTTGCCAATCATCAAACTGCAAAAGTCAGTTAAATAGTTTCGCATTACATTTAATTTATTAATTTTAGGAGACACACTCCCATGTCACGACAAGTTATCCATACCGAACATGCACCTGCTGCGATTGGCACATATTCTCAAGCGATCTTGGTGGATAGTACACTATACCTTTCAGGGCAAATTGGCTTAGATCCATATAGCATGGAACTTGTGGATGGGATTGAAGCGCAAATCCGTCGTGTATTTGACAATATCAAAGCTGTTTGCACTGCCGCCGATGCAAGTTTGGCGGATATTGCGAAGTTAAACATTTTCCTCACTGACCTTTCTCATTTTCAACTGGTTAATCAGATCATGGGGGAATACTTTGCACAGCCTTACCCTGCTCGTGCAGCACTCGGCGTTGCAAGCCTTCCAAAGGGCGCTCTCGTTGAAATGGATGGTATCGTTTGTATTAATAAATAAACCAGTTAACTCCACTAAAGATCACAAACTTTCGATAAAAAATAAGTTTTTGATCTTTTTTTTCGATTAAAATTAACATGAAAAACAATCAAACTTGTTGACAAACGATAACAATTATCAATAATATTACTTATCCAATTTACACATCAGGTTTGTTCGATGTACGTTTGTTTATGCCGTGGTATTACCGACCAAGATATCAAAAATGCGATGCAAAATGGCGCAGAAAGCATTCGTGACGTCCGTGAAATGCTTGATCTTGGTACGTGTTGTGGGCGTTGCGTTCCTGAAGCAAAAGCGATTATTTCTGAAGAACTTGCGGAAATCGCAGTACGAATCTCTGTTGCAGCTTAACACGATTTAGAAGCAACCATTACAACCAAATAAATAATCAAAATCACAAACTACTCCTCCCCCGCCATGACTCAAGGCGGGTTTATTTTTATCACCATTTTGTGACCTTTAGCTTGCTGATGCTGAGCTTTGTTCACAGCCATATTCATTTTTATTCTCATTTGCTGTTCTAAAAAGTCCTCGCACCGTAGCTTTGAAACGCTTAGACTATTTATAAATTAAGATTTTGAAGTTTTCTATATTTTGGAGTGGTGATATGCAAGGCAGTAAGCAAGTCATTCAGCAGTTGAACCAAGTGCTTTTTCATGAGTTGACTGCAATCAATCAGTATTTTTTGCATTCACGCATGTTTAACGACTGGGGTATCGAAGGTCTCGGCGAAGCGGAATATAAAGAATCAATCCGTCAGATGAAGCATGCGGATAAAGTCATTGAGCGCATTCTGTTCTTAGAAGGTCTTCCAAACCTACAACATCTCGGCAAGCTCTATATTGGACAACATACCGAAGAAGTGTTGAAATGTGATGTACGCAAAGCCAAAGAAAATATCGAAGCGTTACAATCTGCGGTCAAAATGGCTGAGCAAGAGATGGATTATGTTACTCGTGATTTACTTCGTAGCATCTTAGAAAAAGACGAAGACTATCTCGACTGGGCAGATACACAGCTTGATCTGATCGGAAAAGTCGGTATTGAGAACTTTATTCAGAAGAATATGGAAGAAGAATAATTTTTCATTTGCTCAAAAAAATCCCGCTGAATGCGGGATTTTTTATGTGCTATAACAGCTAATTTCAATGTTATTTCCATGGTCGAAGATCGACGATTTTAACCACTTCGCCTTTTTCTTTATTGATGAGCACAACCATATCCCGCATTGGAGCAGACAGCCCAACCCATGAATCTGCTTGTGGATATTTTTTAACCACCTTATCTACCTTGCTTTTATCATTATAGTGCTCAAGAAACTTTATAGGTAATGCACTAAACTGCATACGCAATTTTGCACTCGATAGATTTGTATAATAAATAGGATAACGACTCGCTGTACTTTGCGATGAGGAATGTAGCAATGCTTGCATTGTTGGTTTCAGGTCGGCATTTAAACTCACGTATTGGGGCTTAAACAAAGAAGGTTTTTGATACTCAGGTTTTGCCTGTTCAATATTTTTCGTTTCTATTTCGCTATTCTTTATAACTGTAAATGTAGCTGTATCATAAACAATCCATACTGGACGCCCTTCCGCAATACTATAAATACCATAACCTAAAGCACTTAATTGCAAAATAACAACCGTAGCTAAATCAAATTTTAATGTCTTCTTACCCTCTTTATAGACCAACAATCCCAACAAAGGCCCCAAAATAACATCAATAACTACCAACATTAAAAAGAGCTGTGTTACCCCCAAGGCTTTTCCTAAAGGTGTTGGATACCAAATCAGGAAAACTAAACCAACTACCAATAAAGCAATAGCGATGGAGACAGATAAATGACCTAGGAAAAACTTTAAACGCTTGGACATATTTTTATAATTCTCAATTCCTTAAAACTATAACTCTAAATACCACTAAGGCAAAATTACACAAGACACGCCATTTGGCAGATTACACTCGATCGTTGCTCCACCTGGATGTTTAGCTATTGCTGTGATTTTTTGCATAGTATCTAATGTCCAACCCGAGGCATCTGTAACCGATTCACAAGCTTTAATCACTGGAGAATTCGGATCAGTACCATCTGTTTGATCAAATAGTGCATATGCAACTGAATTACTGTAACCTTTTGCTTCATACATACAAGCTCGATTCGCTGACAAAGCTGCATGTTTATTATAAGCAGGAATCGCTATTGCCGCCAAAATACCAAGAATAGCAACTGTAATCATTAATTCAATAAGTGTAAATCCTTTTATACTATACATGTCACACTCCCCAAATCATTATGATAATTTGTAACGCAAAAATCATACCAAAAAAATAATATTAAAAATCAATAGGTAGAATATCTTATAGATGTCTTTTTTTGTCAGTATTTACCCTTATCTGATATTAAGTTGTTTTATGAAAAATTTGAATAAAAAAACCTTAACACAAGGTTAAGGCTTTTTTGTATCTAATCAAAATTAACTCAATGTACAAGTCGCACCTTTTTCCAAATCACAAGTAACCGATGTTTTATTACCATTTCGGATAGTTCCTACAACATCATCACCTACAGCAGTAGGAGTAGTAATGTTTGAACATGCACTAATTGTTGGTGCTGTAATTGTTGGACCACCAGTCGAACCGAACATTGGATCTAAGAAGGTTGCCATCGCAGTATTTGCATAAGCTTTTGTTTCAGCCAAGCATGACTTATCAGACGCATTACGTGTATAGTTCTGATAAGCAGGAATCGCAATTGCTGCCAAGATACCGATGATCGCTACAACAATCATCAATTCGATAAGTGTAAAACCCTTTTGAACGTTCATATTGTTCTCCCTAGAGAATATGTTTGATTTGTTACTTAGTTAGCTAGTTTAGCTATGTTATAAATATTGCATAAGTTGTGCCAACTTTATGCTAATTCAGATTTATATTATAAAACAAACTCTTAAACAACCCATTTTTTAAATTATTTGTAGCTCCGTGATTTTTATCACATTTTATTTGCAATGGATTGACAATATTTGTCACTATTTGGCTTTTTTGATTGTATCTATCGGCTTATAAAAGCTTCGGCATATCTGACAATTCATTACCTTTCGGATCAACTTTTTGTTCTGAATCTTTACTTTCATGTTGAATATAGAATTGATGCAAGGTTTCACCCAGTTGCTCGACCGCATGACAGATGCCATCGGCGAATTGGTGTTTCTTAAAGAATGGTAGCATCGACTGACAGATTGTTTGCCAATATTCATCAGTGACCGCTTGGTGAATGCCTCGATCTGCCACAATCTCGACATCATGATCACAGAGATTGAGATAGATCAGTACGCCACTATTATATTCGGTGTCCCACACTCGATGCTCGGCAAAGAGTTGCTCGGCACGTTGCTGACAGTTGTACTGAAATGCCACGTCACTGGATAAGCTTCCCTCAACGATCACTTGGATTTCACCACGATGTCCATGCTCTGCATCTCGAATGCTATCTGCGATTTGCTGTGCTTGAATGGGATTAATCACGCTTTTACTGGATTTAAAATAAAACACGTGCTTCAACCATCGTTTTAAACTTGGCTGTGCTTGGCTTTGACTGTGTCGTGTGGTGAAGATTGTTTCATCATCTACGTGTTTGATCGTGCTGTCCACAATCGTGTTATTTTGCGTTGTTTGTTTTACCATGAGCCTGATGCTCCTCCACCGCCAAAGCTACCACCACCCCCACTGTAGCCCCCACCACCAAATCCACCGCCACTGCTTCCGCCTCCTCCACGACCTCCACCGCTCAAGAATGCTTGGAAAAGAATTTGTGCAAGCGAGCTAATCACGAGGAAAAACATGCCAAAACCAAGTGCCAAGCTCATGGTTAAACCAATACCATTCACCATACCCAATGCTGTGCCTGCGACACCTGCACCGAGTGCTGAGATTTTCCGACCGAACCATGCCGATGCGATCACCGCACCTACGAGTATAAACAGTGAAAATCCAAAAGTATTTTGCTGTGCTTGCTGTTGCTGATGGGCTTCGGCTTGACGTTGTTTGAGTTCTTCAGCCGCTTGTTGTGCCACTTCAGGGTCTTGACTGAGGATACGATCTATTTCCCCCAAAGCGTCATTTAAGCCTTGTGCATATTGCTGTTGTTGGAATTGTGGCTTGATCTGATTTTGAATAATACGATGGGTAATAATGTCTGGGAGCACGCCTTCCAAGCCGTAGCCTGTCAAGATCTGAATGCGTCGATCATTCAGCGCTACGACAATGAGCAAACCATTATCACGCTCGGCTGAGCCTAACTTCCACTCATCAGCGACACGCATACCGTATTGAAAAATATCTTCTTGTCCCGTGCTAGGGACGATAACGATGCCAACCTGCGCCTTACCTTGTTGGTAGATATTTTGAATCTTTTGCGTCAGCTGTGCGTTTTCAGCCGAACTTAACACATTGGATTGATCAATGATCGGTGCATTGAGCTGTGCAGGTAGTTCACGTTGAACGATACTTTCATCAGGTGATGCTGTATCGGTTGCAGTTGCTGTCGTTGATGCACTGTTTTGTTGGTTATCGCTTTGTTGATTTACTTGTTGACTACTTTTTGATTGATTATTTTGCTGATTAATCTGTGGAATCGCTTGATGATCTTTTAAGACTTTTCCTGCAACAATAATTTCTTCAACATCGCTATCAATAGCAACTGCTTCTTCCGCATAGCTATTTTGCGATGATAACGCTGTGAATAAAATGCTTAAGCACAGTACAAAGCATACAAGAACAATCTTCCATGCCACTGTATTGGATTGTTGAAGCCACACCCGAATAGCCATCTTTTAAATAATCCAATTGAATTGAATCACTAACGAATTATTCAAAACTAACCGTTGGCGCAGTTGAAGCACCTGCATCTGCTTTAAAGTTTGGCTTGGTATCCATGCCAATCACTTTTGCGGTCATCATTTGCGGGAACTGGCGTGCATAGCTATTAAAGTCTTGCACACTACTGATATAGCGATTACGTGCTACAGCGATACGGTTTTCCGTGCCTTCGAGTTGGACTTGTAAGGCTTGGAATTGTTCATTGGCTTTCAGATCAGGATAATTTTCTGATACTGCGATCAAGCGAGATAATGCACCTGTCAGTTGCGCCTGTGCTTGTTGGTATTTTTCAAAAAGTGCAGGATCGTTCAGCACTTCCGCATCGACTTTTAGCCCTGCAACATTCGAGCGAGCCTGCGTGACTTCAGTTAATACTTTTTCTTCATGTGCAGCATAACCTTTCACCACATTCACCAAATTTGGCACAAGATCGGCACGGCGTTGATATTGGTTTTCCACCTCAGACCATGACGCAGTGACCGATTCATCTTTGATTTGCAAAGTGTTGTAGCCACAGCCTGTTAAGCTTAGACTCGCCACCAAAGCAGTTGCCGTCATTGTTTTTTTTAATGCATTCATAAGACTACCCGAATTGTTCATTAATTTTCTTGAGTTATCTCAGTGTATCAATTCAAAATGATTTTTCTATTTCAATTTGTATTTTTTCAAAATATCACATGCAAAAAAGCCCACTGAGGTGAGCTTTCTTTGAGAGATAATCACTGTTGCAACAATTGCTTAAACGTCTAAATAATCCAAAATGCCTTCTGCAGCTTGACGACCTTCCCAAATCGCAGTCACGACAAGATCAGAACCACGCACCATATCGCCACCAGCGAAGATTTTTGGATTCGATGTTTGGAATTTATACGTTTGCTCTTCCGCAGCCAATACACGCCCAGAACCATCTAAGTCAATTTTCACATCAGCAAACCAATCCGCAGGACTTGGACGGAAACCAAATGCAAGCAATACTGCATCTGCAGGCAAGATTTCTTCTGAATTTGGTACAGGCTCAGGACTACGACGACCACGACTATCAGGCTCGCCAAGTTGAGTCGTGACTACTTTCACACCAGTGACTTTGCCATTTTCACCAACAATTTCAATCGGTTGACGGTTAAACAAGAAGTTTACACCCTCTTCACGTGCATTTTTCACTTCACGTACCGAACCCGGCATATTCGCTTCATCACGGCGATATGCACAGCTCACCGACGCTGCATTTTGACGGATCGATGTACGGTTACAATCCATCGCCGTATCACCACCACCAAGCACGATGACTTTTTTGCCTTCAACACTGACATATTCGCTTGGATCAGTTTCCCACCCTTGGCAACGATTGACATTGGCGATCAAGAAATCCAGTGCATCATACACGCCATTCAAGTCTTCACCTGGGAAGCCACCTTTCATATAGGTATATGTCCCCATGCCCATGAATACGGCATCGTATTCCGTAAGCAATTGGTCAATGGTCACATCTTTACCAATTTCAGTATTCAAACGGAATTCCATGCCCATGCCTGTGAAAATCTCACGGCGACGCTTCATCACGTCTTTTTCCATTTTGAATTCTGGAATACCAAAAGTCAGAAGACCGCCAATCTCAGGACGCTTATCAAACAAAACTGGCTTCACGCCGTTACGCACCAAAATATCAGCACAACCCAGACCCGCAGGACCAGCACCGATAATGGCAACTTTTTTATCTGTCCACTTCACCTGTGACATATCTGGACGCCAGCCAAGTGCAAAGGCGGTGTCATTGATATATTTTTCAGCATTACCAATCGTGACAGCACCAAAGCCGTCATTCAATGTACATGCACCCTCACACAGGCGATCTTGCGGACAAACACGACCACACACTTCGGGTAAGGTATTGGTTTGGTGGCACAATTCTGCCGCTTGGAAAATACGACCCTCAGCAATCAATTTCAACCAGTTCGGAATGTAGTTATGTACTGGACATTTCCATTCGCAATATGGATTACCACATTCAAGGCAGCGGTGGCTTTGATTCGCTGCTACTTCTGCCGTGAATGGCTTATAAATTTCCACAAACTCTGCTTTGCGGACAGTAATATCCTTTTTATCTGGATCTTGACGAGGAACATCCAAAAATTGAAAGCTATTATTTAGGCGCTCTGCCATGTTTCTCTCCGTGGGTAGATGCAGTGGTCACAACTATTTGCTTGTGCGACCTTGCATCTGCCTATTCAATGCAGTGTTATTGTGGGTCAGCTTGTGTGGTTTTCAGCAAGGTTAGCAAGTTTGCCGCTTTTGGTTTAACGAGCCAAAATTTACGGCTGTAATAGTCAAACTCATTGCGAATCTTGTATCCCCACGCACTACCTGTTTCTTGGATATGCTCATCGAGAATCTTCATCAAGAACTGTTGATGCTCTTCCATTGATTCTGTTGAGATACGGGTCAAGTCGATCAACTCATGGTTGTAGTAATCGACAAAATCGTTATCCAAGTCAAGCACATACGCAAAACCACCTGTCATCCCTGCACCAAAGTTGTGACCAACTTTACCCAGTACAGTGACGATACCGCCTGTCATATATTCACAGCAATGGTCGCCAGCACCCTCAATGACCGCAAACGCACCTGAGTTACGTACGCCAAAACGCTCGCCTGCTGTACCCGCAGCAAATAACTTACCGCCAGTTGCACCATATAAACAGGTATTACCAATGATCGCTGTTTCCTGAGTTTGGAATGGTGAGCCTTTTGGTGGGAAGATCGACACTCGACCACCTGCCATGCCTTTACCGACATAGTCATTGGCATCACCTTCAAGCTTGATATGCAGACCACCCGCATTCCAAACACCCAAAGACTGTCCTGCTGTACCTTGCAATTTTAATGTGACAGGCGCATTACTCATGCCCAAATTGCCATGACGTTTTGCAATTTCACCTGACAAACGTGCCCCGATCGAACGGTTGCAGTTACCTACAGTGTAGTAGAACTCACCACCTTGACAGTTTTCAATCGAAGGCAACATGTCCTTGACCATTTCTTCTGCAAGCAAGCCTTTATCATGTGGTGCATTGCCCTGCACTTCACAGTATTGCGCCTTGCCATCTGCATCAGGATGCGACTCAAGCAATGGCTTTAAGTTCAAATGCTGTTGTCGCTCGGTTTCACCCGGTAAGATTTCCAACAAATCCACACGCCCGATTAAATCTTTCAATGAACGAACACCAAGCGCTGCAAGCAATTCCCGTGTTTCTTCTGCAATGAAGCGGAAGAAGTTAATCAACATCTCAGGTTCACCAATATAGTGCTCCTGACGCAAGTGATCTTGTTGAGTTGCGACACCTGTTGCACAGTTATTCAAATGGCAAATACGTAGATATTTACAACCAAGTGCGATCATTGGTGTAGAACCAAAGCCGAAGCTTTCCGCACCAAGAATTGCCGCTTTAATCACGTCTAAGCCAGTTTTCAAGCCACCATCAGTTTGCACACGTACTTTGCCACGCAAATCATTGACACGTAATGCTTGATGCGCTTCACTCAAACCAAGTTCCCACGGAGAACCCGCATGGTGGATTGATGAAATCGGTGATGCTGCAGTACCGCCGTCATAACCTGAAATGGTAATGAAATCGGCATAGGCTTTCGCCACACCCGCAGCAATCGTACCCACACCCGGCTCAGACACCAATTTCACTGAAACCATCGCACTTGGATTGACTTGTTTTAAGTCAAAAATCAACTGTGATAAGTCTTCAATCGAATAAATATCATGATGCGGCGGTGGTGAAATCAAGGTCACACCCGGTACTGAATAACGCAAACGTGCAATTAAGCCATTCACTTTACCACCTGGTAACTGACCACCCTCACCCGGTTTTGCACCCTGTGCTACTTTGATCTGCAACACTTCCGCAGATGACAAATACGCAGGCGTCACACCAAAACGACCAGAAGCAATCTGTTTGATTTTAGAGTTACGGATCGTGCCATAACGTGCAGGATCTTCACCGCCCTCACCTGAGTTCGAACGACCACCGATGGTATTCATCGCAATCGCAATCGCTTCATGCGCTTCAGGCGATAACGCACCCAAAGACATGCCCGCAGAGTCAAAGCGTGGCAAGATGTCTTCCACTGCCTCAACTTCGTCCACAGAAATTGAATTGTCAGTTTTTAACTTGAATAAATCACGAATCGTCGCCACTGGACGAGTGTTTACAAGGTTTGCATACTCTTTAAAATCTTCGTATTTTCCTGAGCGCACTGATTTGTGCAATGCATTGATCACATCAGGGTTAAAGGCATGATATTCCTTACCAAAGACAAACTTCAGCATACCACCTTGATCAATTGGCTTACGTGCTTTCCACGCCAAATCAGCCAGTTTCTTCTGATCATTTTCAAGATCGGCAAATGTCGCACCTTCAATACGGCTTGGGACACCAATAAAGCAAGTATCCACCACTTCTTTAGACAGACCAACCGCTTCAAACAATTGACCACCACGATACGAAGCCACGGTAGAAATACCCATTTTCGACAAGACTTTCAACAAGCCTTTATCAATACCTTTACGGAAGTTCGCTTGTGCTTGGATTGGATCGCCAAGTAGTTCACCTTTAGCAATCAAATCATTGATCACATCATGTGCAAGGTATGGATAGATCGCTGTTGCACCGAAGCCTAAAAGCACAGCGAATTGATGAGGACCGCGTGCCACACCTGTTTCCACCACGATATTAGCATCGGTACGTAAACCTTGCTGAATCAAGTAGTGGTGTACAGCACCAGTTACCAATACTGAATTGGCAGGCAGGTAACCTTCACGGATATTTTTATCCGAAAGAATCAAAATCGACTTGCCATCACGAATCGCTTGAGCTGACTCTTCACAGATACGTTTTATGGAAACGCCAAGTCCCTCAGACTCAGGATAGTTCAAATCAATTTCAGCTTGACCATAACCTTCACGTACAAGCGTACGAATCAAATGCATTTTTGAATTTGATAAGACAGGGCTAGAGATGATCAAACGATCTGCATGATCAGGGCTCTGTTCAAAGACATTTTGTTCACGTCCAAGACAAGTTTCTAATGACATCACGATTGATTCACGTAGTGGATCAATTGGCGGATTGGTCACCTGAGCAAACTGCTGACGGAAATAGTCTGACACATGACGCACTTGACGTGACAATACTGCCATTGGCGTATCATCACCCATTGAACCAACAGCTTCTTGACCACTTTCAGCGATTGGACGAAGTAACTGATCACGCTCTTCAAACGTCACCATAAACATTTTTTGTGCAGCTTTAAGTGCGTCACCTGTTAATCCTTTTTCAATTAGACTTTCTTCAAGCTGAACATCACCTTGCAACTTCAACGAACGATCACGCAACCATTCACGATATGGACGCATTTTTTTCAGGTGGTTGTTCACTTCTTTGGTATCTAGCACATTGCCAGTCACTGTATCGATCGCCAAGATTTGACCTGGACCGACACGACCTTTAGAAATCACATCTTCAGGTGCATAATCCCAGACACCGATTTCAGATGCCAAAGTGATATAACCATTTTTAGTAATGACCCAACGTGCTGGGCGCAAACCATTTCGATCAAGCATACAGATCGCATGGCGACCATCTTGAATCACTAGGCCCGCAGGACCATCCCAAGCTTCCATGTGTTTTGAATTAAACTCATAAAACGCACGTAAATCCGCATCCAAAGTTTCAACATTTTGCCATGCAGGTGGTACCAGCATACGAAGCGCACGGAACAAGTCCATGCCACCACCGACGAGGATTTCAAGCATATTATCTAAGCTCGAAGAGTCAGAACCAGTACGATTGACAATCGGTTTGAGATCTAACAAACCTGGAAGTAATGGGTTTTCAAACTTTGGTGTACGAGCCAATGCCCAGTTACGGTTCGCTGTAATGGTATTAATTTCACCATTGTGCGCCAAGTAACGGAAAGGCTGTGCCAACGGCCAACGTGGCAATGTATTTGTAGAGAAGCGTTGATGGAACACCACAATATGCGACTCTAAACGACGATCTGCTAAATCAGTATAAAAATCAGCAATCGCTTCAGGCATCATCAAGCCCTTATAGCTGATGACTGTCGATGCAAGTGTCGTAATATAAAAAGATGTATCGCTTTCTAAGCGTTGTTCAGCACGGCGACGTGCCAAAAATAGTTTACGATTAAACTCGTCTTCTGCCAAAGCTTGTGGATTATTCACCAAAATCTGGGCAAAAGCAGGCATTGAGCGAAGTGCAATTTCACCCAAAATATCTGGATTAGTCGGTACAGCACGCCACGTCGCAACAGTCAAATCCGCAGCTTCGATCTCTTCATTGAGAATTTTTTTCGCATGCTCTGCCAATGCAGGATCAAGATTTAAAAAGACGGTACCAACCGCAAAGATCTCGCTAAGCTCTACACCCAGTTTTTGTGCTTCTTCACGGAAAAACTGTTTTGGCATCGCCAAGAGTAAACCACAGCCGTCACCCGTCTTACCATCCGCTGCAATCCCGCCACGGTGGGTCATACAGCTCAAACTATGAATGGCTGTTTCCACCAGATGATGGCTCTGTTTGCCTTGCATATGTGCAATCAAACCAAAACCACAATTGTCTTTAAATTCATGCGGCTGATACAACCCTTTCGGTTGATCAGTGGGAGCTACAGTATTGAGCGATGGCATGTGCATAGCGTACCCTTCTAACTTCAAGATGACTCAATTGCTAAGTCAATAAACCAAAATTTCAAAAACCAAATCATTGTAAATACTTAAGAAGCAGTACAAATGTTTGATCACAACCCCAAGCCACTAAAGCCGTAAACAACCAAACTGAAATGACCGAGTCAAAACACTGTGATAACCACATGGTCAAATGTCTAGCGACGCATTTTCTCATTGAACAGGCAAGTATTGCAAACCTTCATTTGCAAGTTGATGTTTTTAGTGAGTAGGAGTATTTGTGCAGATTAAACCAATTCTGCAACGATCAATTTTATGACGATTCACACAATTAATAAAGCAAAAAATATGCCGTATAACACACATAAATACTATCTAATAAACATAGACTTACAAAACTTAAAATTATTTCTCGCACCAAAATAAAGCAATATATCGCACCAAATAAGAGCTACAGTAGATTGTTCAAAATAATGCTCCATTTTATTACACTAAAATGGATCTATAATCTCTACCGGCATTTTTCGTTCAGCACCATTTGAATTCTGATTTGAAGTTGGTGCACTTGTCGGATTTTGACCAGGCTTCACTTGCGAATGTTCAGTATCAGAGCTTTGTACTTCACCAGATTCATCTGTACGCTGAATCGTGGTCGTCGTTCCGCCTAATGACTGTGTAGCAAATGTTGACTCAGCGGTTGCTTGAGGCGCAACTTCTCTAACTTTTGGTACCGCTGCACGAGTTAACAAAATCGATTGGAGCTTGGTCGTCGAATTATTCTCATCACTCCCAAGATCATTCACCATATCTGCATACGCATTAAATTTCTCAGGCAACACTTTGACACTTTTTGGTAAACCAAAACTGACTTTTTGCGCCTCTTCAATTGCACCTTGTGTATTCTTAAACACACCATAGGTCAAAACATACTGCACATTATTATTCTTTTGATCATCTAAGCGGAAATAATGAAATTGACCTCGATCTTCACGACCATCCAAATAAGAGCGTATGACATCCTCTTCAGCAACTTTTAATAACTGTAATGTCCAAACATTTTTATTTTCAGCAATAAATGCCGACCCACGAAACTCGGGCTCGTGATCACCTGCGAGTGCATTTCGTTTTAACAAATCAATCGGTGGAACTTCTTCTTGAAAAGTACCAATTTTTTTATCTAAAAGCACTGATTGCTGCTGAGTGACACTTTGTTCTTGCTCATTTTTTACTTCAATAGGCGTTAGCTCTTTGGTCTGCCTCTCTTTAGATTGCATGATCCAAAAGATAAAAATCAACACTAAACACGCAACACCCAAACTTAACCAAATTGCCTGTTTTACATCCTGCCAAATTTTCGCCCTATTGATCATCTTTTCACCTGTTATGCAACCAAGTTATCTTGAATTGACTGAATCAATTGCGATTGCTCAAAATCTTTAGTAATCACCGCCTCACCCAAGCACTTCAATAAAACCAGACGAAGCTGACCATTTAATACTTTTTTATCATGCGCCATATACCCCAAAAACTCATCAATAGGAATCTTCGGACTTGCAATTGGCAGATTAGCTTGAATCAATACATCTTTTACACGAGCGACATCTTCTGTTGAAATCCACCCTAGTTGCTCAGATAACGATGCCGCCATCACCATACCTGTCGCCACAGCCTCTCCATGCAGCCAATTCCCATAGCCCATATAGGATTCTATAGCATGCCCATAGGTATGACCTAAATTCAGTAGCGCTCGTTCACCTTTTTCGGTTTCATCATTCGCTACAATTCGCGCCTTATGCGCACAACACCGATAAACTGCTTCAGCAAGAACTTCACGATCTCGATCTAGCAATTTCGACATATTTTGCTCAAGCCAAATTAAAAACTCAACATCACCCAATAGCGCATATTTAATAACTTCAGCCAGACCTGCAGATAACTCACGATCAGGCAACGTATCAAGTACAGCCATATCCGCAATCACAGCTTCTGGCTGCTTAAATGCACCGATCATGTTCTTTCCAAGTGGGTGGTTTATACCAGTTTTTCCCCCAACACTTGAGTCTACCTGCGAAAGCAAGGTGGTTGGAATCTGAATAAAATTGACACCACGTTGAAAAGACGCTGCCGCATAACCCGCCATATCGCCAATCACACCACCACCCAATGCCACCACTGTACAATCTCGGTTAAAATTAGCCTCTAGCAACGCATCAAAAATAAGATGTAAATGTTGAAAGTCTTTGTATTTTTCACCATCAGGTAAAATACACGTTGCAACCGTTCTACCCATCATCTGAAACTGCTTTAGATAATGTGCTAAATAAAGTTCGGCAACAGTGGTATTGGTGACAATCATCACCTGTTGTGACTGAATATATTGATCTAATAATTTTGAGCCATCTAGCTGATGACCAATAAAAATCGGATAGCGACGATCGCCCAACTCAACAAATAAGGTTTGCATGAATCACTTTCATTTCTAACAATTTAAAACTAAACGCTATGGTAACGGATTTTCAAGAATTAGTTGTAAAATCTTTTGCGCTAAATCACGCGCGGAGCCTTGGTGCGTTTCAACAACAAAATGCGCCACTTCTCGATATAGTGGATCACGCTCTGCTAAAAGGCTTTTTAATTTTTGTTCAGGATTTTCAACTTGTAATAATGGTCGATTACGATCTCTATAAGTGCGCATCAACTGTAGATCAACCGAAGTCATTAAATAAATAGTAATGCCACGATGATGTAGATGCTGACGATTTTCAGGTTGAGTGACTGCACCACCACCTGTAGCAAGGACTAAATTTTTTTTATTGGTTAAGTCAGCAATGACATTTTTTTCACGCAATCGGAAACCAAGCTCACCTTCCTTTTCAAAAATCCAAGGAATGTTGGCACCTGTACGTGCTTCGATCTCATGATCACTATCCATAAAGTCGCGACCCAGCAGTTCTGCTAAGTGGCGACCTATGGTGGTTTTTCCTGCGCCCATCGGACCGACCAAATAAATATTTGGTAAATCCTGCGCATCTTTATGACTACTACTCAACAAACACCTTCAGTGTTGTAAATCGTTATTACATATAGTTTAACGATTTACCGTGCTATTGTCAGTGACTATTCGTGGTGTGACAAAAATCAATAACTCATTGCGGTTATCAATCTTCGATGTAGTTTTAAACAAATTACCCACCACAGGCAGATCACCAAAGAACGGAACTTTAGTCACACTACTACCATTTTCAGTTTCAAATACACCACCAAGCACCACAGTTTCACCGTTATTAATCAATACATTCGTATTGATTTGGTTCACATTGATTGCAACACCATCTGGAGTAATCTCTCCTCGAGTATCTTTAGATATGTTTAATTGCATACCAACCTTTCCATCAGGAGTAATACTCGGCGTTACTTCAAGCAAAAGAACAGCTTCCTCAAAATCTGTTTTCGTTCCTTCCTGAGATACTGTTTGATAAGGAATCTGAACACCTGATTTAATTGTTGCCTTTTGTTTATCAGCTGCTAATACCTTCGGTGTAGACACAATCTCTGTCAACCCATCAGCCTCAGAAGCAGAAAGCTCCAAATCCAACATAAAGTCTGACAAACTAATCAAACCGAACGCAATTTTTCCTGCTGCATTCTCGACACCCAAATCGACATTTAGATTATCAGGCCTTTCAATCGTATACTCATACACCCCAGTATCACGATCTAATTTCGGAGTCTTAAGATCCCATAATGTCTGATCACTACCACCAACTAACAAATCATTGTTTTTAGTGACACCTTGCGACAATATACCCCATTTAACGCCCATTTCTTTACTGAATTGATTCGTAGCACGCACAACCCGCGCTTCAATCATTACCTGTTTTACAGGCACATCAATGAGTTCAATCATTTTGCGAATCTCATCAATTTTTTGCGCTGTGTCATTCACAATCAAAGTGTTAGTCCGAATATCACTAGATACTGATCCTCTTGGAGTAAGCATACTACCTGCAAATTCATTATTTGCTTGATTACTTGTTGCAGAACCATTTAGTGAGTTATTTGAACCTGATGTTCCATTCAATCCACTTCTACTTTTTGCTTCAGTGATTAGTTTTTCAATATCAGCCACTTTCGCATAATTCAGCTTAATATAATCAGTTTGAATTGGTGCAAGCTTAATACTTTGTGCGATTGCTTTCGCCTCTTCCTCTTCCGCTTTGATCAGCTCTGCAACAGGTGCAATCCAAATCACGTTGCCGTTACGACGCTTGTCGAGGTTTTTGCTTTTGAGAATAATATCAAGTGCTTGATCCCAAGGCACATCTTTTAAGCGAATGGTGATTTGGCCTTGCACAGTATCAGCAGCCACCATATTGACATTGGTAAAGTCGGCAAGTAACTGCAATACACGACGCACTTCAATATCTTGGAAGTCTAATGAGATTTTTTTGCCGTTATAGGTTTGTGGTGCACGGATCATCGACACTGATGAATTATCTACAGGACGTTTCACGCTAATGGTCAATTTATCTTCAGCTTGGTACGCCATATACTCATAGCTACCACTTGGCTGAATCACAATAACACCATTACTGCCCTCATTATAAGCATCAATGGTATTCACAGGCGTCGCAAAATCACCAACATTTAAGCGGCGAGCCAAATGTGCAGGTACTTTTGTACCAAGCATCCGTACGACAACCTTACTACCTTGTTGTTGTACATCTACTGGTGAGTGCGCACTACCTAGCTCAATATTCACCAAACCCTCGCCTTGCGCACCACGCTCAAAACCAATATTGGTCAATCCTAGATTTTGTTGAGTAGAAGCTTGTGCAATATTTGATGGCAAAGATACATTTTCACGAACTTCAGGTGCCACTTTGAGAATAAATGTATTGCCCTCGGTACGTGTTGTAAAAGCACCATGATCTTTAAGATTAATCGTTAAGCGAGAGCGCTCAGCATCTTCAAGCACATCTACACTGCCAACTTCTGTAGTATTAACAGCAACATTGCTCCCAACAGAATTCGTCGCACCCTCAAAGTCAAGAATTAAACGAGATGGCGACTCCAATTGATACGCTTTTGGCTGTACTGGCAAGCCATTAAACATCACTCGAAGTTCTGTACCTTGATCAGCCGTCGACATTGGTACAACCTGTGTAATTGCCACTTGAGCACTAACAACTTGAACCACCCCGTATGCCACAGCGGACATTGCAAATCTTTTCATGGTGAGTTGCATATTCATTACAGACCCCATTTCACCCACTAATTTCATTATATTCATTTCTTAATCTTCCCTTATCAAGTTTCACCATGCAAAATCAAAGTACGCGGACGCTCAATAAAGCCATCCTGTCCGTCTGGCACTATTTCTAATAGTGAGATTTGATTTGGATTAATAGCAATAATACGACCATGGTTTTTACCCATATAACTTCCAATTTGCACCTTCTCAATCTCTCCTGCTGGAGATTGAATGAGAGCGACAATACGACCAGAAGCATTTGTCATTGTCCCTTTCATCAACAACTCTTCAAGCGTGTACTCTTCAAGAGGTTGTGTTGGTCGAGCCAAATTTGGATAAACGCGCTTCCCTGCCATGACCCGAAGCTCACGTGCAATACTGGTCGGGACAAATGGACTCTTTGTGCCAAAACTTGAATAAGAATAACTTGGCACAGGGGTAAATACTGGCGGTGGCTCAATCGGCAACGGTGTTGCATTGCGAATTTCGTCCATTTTAGTGTGTACTTCATCGACACGTGACTCACAACCAGCCAAGGCGAGTATCGATGCAACAACTAATGTTGATTTAATCAGAGCGCTTTGATTTCTCATTTTTTCAGCTCCTCATTTTTTTCATCCGCAATTTCAAGCTCAGACATGTAGCGATAGGTTTTCGCCTTAGCTTCCATCTTCAGCTGTGGCACTTCACTACCTGCACCTTTTTCAGTGCTTACCGTGAAGTCATGCAAAGTCACAATACGAGGCAATGCCGCAACAGAACTTACAAAAGCGCCCATGCTGTGGTAATTACCATGAACTTGCATATCGATTGGTAATTCAATAAAGATCTCTTGTTTCACTTCAGGTTGTAGCTTAATGTTTTTAAACTCAAGACCTGAAGACACACCCGCCATATTGATATCTTCAACCAAGCCTGGAATTTCAGTCTCTTTCGGAAGTTGCTCAAGCTGTTGATTGAATTGCACTTCCATTAATTCCACTTGCTGTTTGTATTGCAACAAGTTACGCAGTTTCGAATCTTTATCACGAAACTCATTGAGCAGATTCGCTTCTTGCGCTTCAGCATTGGCAATATCTTCACGAACGCCCTTAATCGCTAGAAAGTATGCTGCAATTAATATCAACAGCAGAATAAACACATATACCGTCACTTTAACCGATGTTGGCCAAGCGCCGATATTCTCCATATCCATTTGTTGTAGCTGTTGAACATATCGTTCAAAAGAAAAGCCTTTTTTCTTGGTTGGCTCAAACTCATCCATTTGATTTACATTATTATCTAAACTCATGGCGACACCTTCATTTCTTCAGGCATGGTATCCGTCGATACTGTGCTGTATTCATCCAAGTCCACAGTCACATCAAACACGCCATAAGCATCTTCTTCACGTGGGAGCACTGCACCTTGTTGTACTGGCTTAGCTTCCACCGCCTCAAAAGAGTTCATAAATGCATTTCTAAACCAGGGTGATGCATCTAGGTTCCGCAAAAAGTCTGAGACCACATTTGGATCTTGCGCCTTACCTTTTAATGTAAATTTATTTTCTTTACGAGAAAACTCCGTCACATACATATTTGATGGCGTAAGTTTTGCCAACTCATCAAAGACATGCACAATTACAGGACGCACACCTTGCAAGTCTTGAATCAGCTTCATACGCTCAACAATCTGCTCTTTACGCTCTTGCAAGCCATCCAGTTCTTTTAACTGACGATCTAATTGTTGATTGGCAGCCACTACGGTCTGATTGGCATCATTTTGATCTTGCAATTGATTGTTAAAAAACAACCAAATCAATCCCGACAACACTACCCCAAGCAATGCAACAGCACCGCTAATTGCAAAAAATTCTTTTTTTCGCTGCTCTCGAAGCGCTTCACGCCATGGCAGCAGGTTTATTTTAGCCATTAATCAAAACTCCTTAACGCCAAGCCACATGCCACCAACAATGATGACGCATTACGTTCTATTTTTTTTGCGTCAACTTGAGGCGCATACCCCATTCTTAAAAACGGATTCGCTAGGGTTACACGGTAGCCCAAGTTATCTTGTAAAAGTTTCGACAACCCAGGAATTTGCGCACCACCACCTGCAAGTAAGAGGTGATCGATTTCAGAATATTGTGACGATGAAAAGAAGAATTGTAATGAACGCGCGGCTTGTTGTGCTAACCCATCCATAAACGGATAAAGCACTTCAGTTTCATAATCATCAGGCAAATTACGTTCTTCCTTGGCATACATAGCTTCTTCCAAGCCAAGCCCATAACGCTGCTGAATTTCATGTGTTAGCTGTTTGCCACCAAAGCTTTGCTCACGACTATAAATAACTTCGCCTTGATTCAAAACTGTAAGCGTAGTTTGCGAATGACCTATATCCAATACGCCAACCAACTTCGTTCCAATCGGCAAACTATCTGAAAGCAAAGCATATGCTCGCTCCAATGCATAAGAGTCGACATCCATGACCTTCGGCTTTAATCCAGCCAACTCAATCACTTCAGAGCGATTTTCAACATTTTCACTACGAGTTGCAACTAACAGGACATCAACACGATTAGGATTTTTTTCATTAATTCTAATAATTTCAAAATCTAGACTAACTTCATCTAATGGGTACGGAATATATTGTTCTGCATCCATACGGATCTGAACCTCACGTTCATCATCCCCCATGTCAGCATCCATTTCGATGACTTTGGTGATAACCGTAACTGTAGGTACAGCAGCAGCAACTTCCTTGGTACTTGGATTCGCAAGATTATAGACACGCTCTAAAATTTCACCCACATTTTCCGCTTGCATGATGTTTTTATCCAACACATCATTCTCAGCCAAAGGCAGTGTCCCAAACGCTTCAACTTGATACTTTCCATCTTTACGACCAAGCTGAATAAGCTTTACAGAAGTAGAACCAATGTCTACACCTATAACACCCCTTGATGATTTAGAATTTAGCTTCAACACCATTCTATTCCCTATTGTTTTTTATCCCCATGTTGGATTATGCACTATTTTTTTTACAGTGAGTAGCATTTTGTTACTAACAATATTGAGAGCTAACAGCTATACTTACTATGTTCCAACATACCCCAATTACCCATTAAAACCTACTTATTATGAAAATGCTATCCTCTCAGGGAAAGATTCATCCTTTTTTTGCAATCTTGATTTTAATCCTGCTTGTTATCCCGATGGCATTCTATGGCATGTATCTTTATATTGCGCCATCGCTTCCAAATATGAGTAGCTTGCAAAAAGCCCCACTGGAAAAACCACTGCAGATTTATACCAAAGATGACGTACTCATTGCAGAATTTGGCGATCGACTTTCGATTCCTGTGAAGTATGAAGATATTCCACAAGATATGATTTATGCATTTCTTGCTGCAGAAGATTCAGCATTTTTTGAACACAGTGGCGTGAGTTTAAAAGGACTTGGCCGTGCTGTCAGCGAAACCGTCAGTGGCGCATCACAAACTGGTGGCTCAACCATTACGATGCAGGTGGCTAAAAATTATTACTTATCTCCTGAACGCACACTGCGTCGTAAATTGACTGAGATTTTTTTAGCACGAAAAATTGAACAAAATCTAACTAAAGAAGAAATCCTCACTTTATATGTCAATAAAATTTTCTTAGGAAAAAACGCTTACGGTATTCAAGCCGCTGCACGAATTTATTACAACAAAAGCTTAGAACAACTTACTCTGGCTGAAAAAGCCATGATTGCTGGCTTACCCAAAGCACCCTCAAAATACAATCCAGTTGCCAATCCTGAACGTGCTCTTGAACGACGCAACTGGATTTTAGGACGTATGTTGCAACTCGGTTATATCAACCAAAAGCAATACGAGATTGCAATTGCCGAGCCGATTCGACTCAAGCTCCTAGATCGAAAAGTTCAAACCAAATATCCTTATCTTGCAGAACTGACTCGCCGTGAATTGGTAGATCGCTTTGGCAAACATGTCATTAACTCAGGATTTAAAGTCTATACCACTGTCACGAGCTACCGCCAAGAAACAGCCGAAGAAGCTGTCCGAGATGGACTAGAAGCTTATGATCGCCGTCATGGCTGGCGTGGTGCGGAAGCGCATGACAAACCATTAAAAGACTTTTTTATCGTCGGCGACATGCACCCTGCCCAAGTTATTAAAGTGAATAATAGTAGCTTTGAAGCAATGCTCAAAGATGGCAAAACGGTCACGATCCCTTGGTCTGGTATGAATTGGGTGCGCCTATATCGTAATGCCAACAATCCAGGACCCGCCGCAGGAAATGCTTCGCAAATCGTCAAAGTCAATGATATTGTTCGACTTCGCCCTAATGCGGATAAAAGCGCTTGGCGCTTAACACAGATTCCAAAAGTACAAGGGCAGTTGGTGGCGATCAACCCAAACAATGGCGCACTCGAAGCCGTCGTTGGTGGCTATAATTTTTATTATTCAAAATTCAACCGCGCAACCCAAGGCTGGCGTCAACCAGGATCTACCATTAAGCCTTTCGTATATGCGCTTGCACTTGAACGCGGCATGACACCATACACGATGGTAGACGACAACCCAATTCGCATTGGAAAATGGTCTCCTCGCAACTCAGATGGTCGTTACCTCGGACGTATTACTTTGCGCCGTGCTTTATACCTCTCTCGAAATACGGTTTCTGTCAGATTGCTACAAAATGTAGGCATTGAGCGCACACGCCAATTTTTGATGGATATTGGTCTACATGATGATCAAATTCCACGCAACTATACTATCGCTCTTGGTACACCACAGGTCTTACCGCTTCAAATGGCAACAGGCTATGCAGCGTTTGCTAATGGTGGCTATCGAGTACAGCCCTATTTTATTGACCGTATTGAAGACGTTTTTGGTGAAACAATATTTAAGGCAGATCCTGCATACGCATGTATCAGCTGTGTTTCTGATTCATCGGGCACAAAAGCGGAAGTAGAGGTCGACGAGAATAATCTCGTTGCAGAAGAAGTTACTGAGATCACCAATGATTCATCTGGTAAAATTACCAATAATCAAACGATTGTACCAACCACCACACAAAGTAATCAATTTACAGGTCAATATCGCCAAGCCGATCGTATTTTAAAATCAAGCTCAGCTTTTGATATGGCTAACATTTTACGTGATGTTATCCAACATGGTACTGGACGTGCAGCGTTACGCATTGGTCGAAGTGATTTGGGCGGGAAAACTGGTACCACCAATGATGCAAAAGATGCTTGGTTTGCAGGATTTAATGGTAACTTAGTTGCTGTCGCATGGGTTGGCTTTGATGCTCCAAGCACATTAGGACGTCGTGAATACGGTGGCGTTGCTGCACTACCGATTTGGATCAACTTTATGGCAGGTGCTTTGAAAAATGAGCCACACGCATGGGTGAAATTAGATAAAAACGCAGATGACACAGTTAGCGAATTATTCGATCAAACTGGAAATCTTGCAGAAGCACGTCGTCAGCAACGTGAAACACCACCGCTTGCTCGACCACTTTATCGTCCTGCACCGCAAACCACGTTAGATTCATTAATTGCACGCTTTCAACAAGACTTCCAAGACGATGTGACAGATCAACCACTGACTACAGAAAGTGACGCACCTCCTGCGCTAAATTTACCGAATACACCAATTCAAGCACCGTCAACGCAAGCAACACCGCCAAATAACTCAGGTAATGCTTCGCCATCAACTAGCACGCCTGCTCCACAACAAAATAACGGCAATAACGCTCAAGCAAATCCAAATAGTATCTTCTAATCAGGATTTAATTTTCCCTCAAACAGTAAAAAGCCCATTCATATGAATGGGCTTTTTAATATCAATCGCTTATTTGACGCTTAGCTTATTTACTACCTGCTTCTGCATCTGGTTTAAAGCTCGCAATCGCTTTATCAATATTGCCACCGTTTTGCTGTACGTTTGCTTTAAACTGGTCACGGAAAGTCAACGCCATATCAATACCACTTACATTGATGTTGCGGATTTTCCATTGATTATTTTTGTCGATCAACTGGAAGCTTACTGGAATCTTATTGCCATTATTGGCTTTAAAATCCATTGTGACTACAGGATATTTTGCACCAGTATTACGATATGGACGCAATGTATAACCTTCATTATTATACTGCGCCAAACCTTTGGCATAGGTCTTAATTACGCTATCACGGAAGTTTTTGGTAAAACGACCACGTTGCTCTGCCGTACTGTATTGATTTGAATAGTATTGCCCCATCACTAGACGAGAAAAACCTTGCACATCAACATGTGGTTCAATATTTTGCGCCACGATTTTGTTGATCACAGTATTATTATTAAGGTTTGCTTTGTTTTGCTTCAGCTCAACAATTAGCTTATCAGAAATACGTTTTACGAAGTCTGATGGTGCTTCTGATGGTGCAGCAAAAGCCATTGAACTCGCCATCATACCTGCGAGTGACAAACTTAATGTCGCTGTTTTTATTGTCATTGCTTTTGCTGTAACTGCTTCTTTAGCAACTGCTTTCATGAAAGTCATGTTCATTCACTCCTAACTATTCATCACTCATCGATAAATGATGGTTCATCTTGACTCGTTGTCGGCTCAGTAGCCGCTTGATTATTTGATTGACTCGCAGTTGCTTCAACTGCTGTATCCTCACTTACCACATCTTCACTTGAACTCTCTGTGCTAGTAGACTTCGACTGTGAAGAGCCTGTAATAAACTTATTCACCAAGTCTTCAATTTCAACAGTACCTTGAGTTTGTGTTTCAGGGAAACTGCCACCTTGTGGGATATAGGTAAATGCACCACCTGGCTCAATCTTGAGATACTTCTCACCGATAATGCCGTTGGTTGCGACCTTTATATAAGCATCTTGATCGATAGTCGTGATGTTCTTCATGTTATCAATAAGTTGCTTTTCCATTACCTTTTGTTGCTCAGGTGATGCTTCTGTATAGTCATAGCTATATTTCAGATCTTCCATCGCATTGGCTTCAACTTGCTTAAATTGTTCAGCATTAAAGGTGGTGAGTGATTTATCCATCGCAATGGTCACGACTGCGCGATGTGATAATGGATCAAGTTCAATCTTGCTGACTTGCCCAACTTTAACACCACTAATAGTCACCTTGGCACGTTCTTTCAAGCCACTAATATTGTCGATCTTGGCACTCAGGTTGTAGCTTTCACCCATGGTGCTCCCTGCCAAACCACTGACACGCATCGCCAATAAAAATAATGCTGCTGCAAATAAAATTACAAATATTCCAACGGCCAGTTCAACTGTACGTGTTTTCATCATAAACCTCCGAACATGACCGCAGTCAACACAAAATCAAATCCTAAAACACAGAGCGACGAATACACTACTGTACGTGTCATCGCTGTTGCAATTCCTTCAGGTGTCGGCTCGCAAGCATAACCTTGATAGACTGCAATCCACGTACAAATCACTGCAAACACAATGCTCTTGATAATAGTGCCATTAAAGACATCTTTCCAAAACACCACAGAGGACTGCATGCTATTCCAAAATGAGCCTTCATCCGAGCCCAAGAAATCTACACCAACAAATTTTCCACCCAAAATACCAACGGCAGCAAAAATCACGGTCAACATCGGCAAGCTAAAAATACCTGCCCAAAGACGTGGTGAAACGATTTGCTTTAATGGATCAACACCGATCATTTCCATACTGGCAAGCTGTTCAGTTTGCTTCATTGAGCCAATTTCTGCAGTCAATGCCGAACCTGCACGACCTGCAAATAATAATGCAGCAACTACAGGGGCAAGCTCACGAAGTAAAGTCAACGCCACCGCTGTACCAAGCATGGCTTCGCTACCAAAGGTGACTAAGATACTGTACATCTGCAAACCAAGCACTGCACCGATGAATAAACCAGAAACCGTAATGATCAATAAAGACAATACGCCAACACGGTACATCTGATAAATAAATAGCTTTACGCCTTTCCAAGTTGGTAAAGACATCAGCACTTGGATCAACATCATCGCTGCATAGCCGATACCTTGCACTCGACCGATCAAGCGACGACCTAAAGTCGCAACTGCGTTCATTGCGCACCTCCAAGTTTGATGGTATCAGGCATACGACTAAACTGATAATCCACAGGACCTTCAACTGAACCTGTTAAGAACTGCTGTACAAAAGGTGATGAATGGTGTCGCAACTGTTCCGCTGTACCCTCACCTTGCACTTTTCCCTCAGCAACTACGTAGATATAATCCGCAATTGACAAGGTTTCTTCGACATCATGCGACACGATGATCGTAGTCAAATCCAACGCTTCACTTAAAGAGCGAATAAGTCTCGTCAATACACCCATCACGATCGGATCTTGTCCTGCGAATGGTTCATCATACATAATCAGCTCAGGATCAAGCGCAATCGCTCTTGCCAATGCCACACGACGATTCATACCACCTGAAAGCTCTGACGGCATCAAATATTCTGCACCACGCAGTCCAACCGACTCGAGCTTTTGCGATATTCGATCTTGGATCGCTGATTCAGACATTTGACGGTGTGCACGAATAGGGAAAGCGACATTTTCAAACACGGTCATGTCTGTAAATAATGCACCACTTTGAAAAAGCATGCCCATACGAGCACGTGCATCAAACAATTCCTTGCGTGACATTTTGGCAATATCCTGCCCATCAAGCAAAATCTGACCTTGATCAGGTTTAAGCTGTCCGCCAATCAATCTTAATAAAGTGGTTTTACCTGTACCTGATGGCCCCATAATCGCAGTAATTTTGCCACGAGCGATCTGCATATCGATACCATCATAGATCACTCGATCGCCACGTTGAAAGCTCAGGTTTTTTACTTCGATCAATGCCACATCATTCGCTGGCATAGATGACTCCATATATTTTTTATCCTTGAGGAAAGTGGTGATTCTACAGAAATATAGCCAAATTAGCGTTATAGTTTTGCTAAAAATTAATCTTTAAATTCAGTATCTGTTTCTTTTACAGTATCTATCGTGTGGGCGTGCATGGATGCAGTCGACTGATGCGACTGTTTATAGACTTGTGCACCCAAAAAGAGTGCATTAATCATCACCAAAAATACGAATAAATATGGCACAAGCCAACCCATCACCAATAAAAGTTAATCAATTCACATTTGAATACTATTGCGTGACAATTGTACACCCATTTATTACATTTGAGCAATAAAAAAGCACATCTTTCGATGTGCTGTTTTTATTTAAAAATCAATTATATATTTGAGTTGATTATTGCTTTGTCCATTTACGGATACTGTCCGAGCCGAAACTCGATCCGTTGCCTTTATAACGACGCTCACGACCTTCTTGTGAAAAACGCTTTTCAGTATTGTCATGTTGACCAAAGCGACGACCTTCCGAACGCTCACCATCTTGACGGCGTGCGCGATCATTTGAGAATTCACGACGTTCACCACGGTTGTCATCACGACCAAAATCACGTTTTGGACGGTCATTATAACTTGGACGTTCGCCACCGAAGTCACGCTTTGGACGATCACCACCAAAATCACGTTTCGGGCGGTCGTTAAAATTGCGTTCACCACGATCAGAACGATCGCCAAACTTACGCTCGCCATCAAAACGACGACCTTCTGAACGCTCTGGACGATCTCCAAAATCACGTTTTGGACGATCATTATAACTTGGGCGGTCACCACCGAAGTCACGTTTTGGACGATCACCGCCAAAATCACGACCACCACGCTCTGAACGATCACCGAACTTACGCTCGCCATCAAAACGACGACCCTCGCCACGGTTGTCGCCACCACGTCCACCACGATCAGAGAAACGCTTTTCTGAACGAGGTTGGTAATCTTTGCGGTTACCACGGTTATCATCTTCATGCGACTTGAATTCTGAACGAGGACGCTCAGAACGTGGCTTTCCAGCAAAGTCAGCATTCGCCACGACATCATTGATATAGTCATTGTGTGACTTACGTGGGCCTGAACGCTCTTCACGTTTGAAATGACCTTCGCCTTCGATACGACGCTTGCCACCGCCAAAACCACGATCACGATCTCCGCCAAAGCTACGACCACCACGATCGCCACCAAAACCACGATCACCACGTCCGCCGCCACGACGTCCGTCAGATTTTCCGCCTTTACGGCTTGGACGTGCTGGTGGTGGAGATGGCTCTAAGCCTTCGATTTCAGACACATTCAAACGAGTTTCTAAATATTCTTCGAGGGCACGGATTTTACCACGCTCACGATAAGTCGCCAAAGTCACCGCTTGACCAGTACGACCTGCACGACCAGTACGACCTACACGGTGTACATAGTCTTCATTTTTCATTGGTAAACCAAAGTTAATGACATGCGAAATGGTTGGGACGTCCAAACCACGTGCTGCAACATCAGTTGCCACCAAGATACGTGCTTTACCTTCACGAATGCTACGCAAACGGCGGTTACGTACAGATTGTGGCATTGCACCGTGTAGCGCAACCACAGAAAGACCAGACTCTGCCAACTCTTCAGCCAACATATCGGTATCTTCTTGAGTTGAAGCAAACACGACCGCTTGATCTAAAGTTTCATCATTTAACCAATGCGTAAGTAATTTTTTCTTGTGCTCAAAACCATCTGTCCAATGCAATGTTTGTGTCACATCAGTATTGGTTGTATGACCAGTTTCGATCGCAATACGCTCAGGCGAATTCATCATGCGTTCTGCAAGTGAAATAATACGATCTGCAAACGTCGCAGAGAACATCAAAGTTTGTTCACGGTTGCCTGCAAGATCGCTAATCGCTTCTAGATCTTCAGAGAAGCCAAGATCCAACATACGATCTGCTTCATCAACGATCAACGCATTCACTTTATCGAGTTTGATTTGACGACGATTCACCAAGTCTAAAAGACGACCTGGGGTCGCAACAACCACTTGTGCACCTTTCAGCTGTTGAATTTGTTTTGCAAATGGCATACCGCCCATGATTGCAGCAACACGAACACCTTTCATCTTACGAACGAATGCAATCGCATCTTGGCAGACTTGTTGTGCCAATTCACGTGTTGGACAAAGTACCAAAATCGCAGGTGTAGTCACAGCACGCATACGCTCTTTGAATGGCACCAATGTATCTTGTTCAGATAACGCATTGAGCGTTGGTAATAAGAATGCTGCAGTTTTGCCCGAACCTGTTTGGCTCGATACCAATAAATCTTTACCTTCTATTGCCGCTGGAATCGACTGTTCTTGTACAGGCGTCGGTGTCGTAAAACCTAAGTCTTGTAGTGCAAGTTGTAATGACTCTGCGAGAGGAAAATCAGCAAAAGTTTTGCTCATAGAGAATTTCACCGAGTATTCGGCGCTCCAATTCTAAAATATTTAATTCAATACATCGGCATAAAGGCGACAAAACAGCATCTACAACAAAGCAATTAACTCTGCTTAATTGGCTGTGACAAGTTCCGATTTGAGACGATGTGGTCTATAAACGCACACATGTTTACGAGCGCAACCTGAATAATCGCAGTATGCGATTCGGCGCGAAGGGACGTCCTCTCTTTGGACAAAACGCGCAGACTAGGTAAATATAGATAAATGTTCAGGTAATGAACGGAAGATTCGTGCGTGGGCGCATTCTATCAGCATTTATTTTAAAAAGATAGATTTATTTCACATATTGATTTTTGGGCGATATTATTCGCTCGACAACGCCATTAACTACCTTGCTGTAATAAATTCTGATACAACACCGCAATCATATCAGAACGACTAATTATTCCGAGAATTTTGCGATCTTCACCAACCACAGGCAAATAATTAAAAGACTTTTCTACAAAGTACGGAATCAAATCAGCAATGTTTTGTTCAGGTTTGACCATCACCACTTGACGGTGCATGATTTGCTTAACCTGATCTTTCCACGGACTGCGAATCTCTGAGGTATTACGAAACCATTCCACTACATCAGATAATGCTAGCGTCCCGACCAATTGGTGTGCCTCATCCAAGACTGGCAGGCTCATAATATTCATTTGTTTAAAGCGGTCTAAGGCATGCAGGATTTCGTCATCGGCATTAATATAAATCACATCTTTGCTCATGATATCTGCACAACGCCCTTCCAATGATAAACGATGATTGGCATGTTGCTGTGCTTCTAAAATCAAGCTTTCGAGATCATATTGGCTAATGTCGAGCAACTCGGTATGTTGCTCCAAAGCATATTCAATATCTTCAGGTTGAATGGTGACTTTTTGCGTTGGTGTCGGATCACTGGAGCGTTGATTGATCTGTGCGGGCTGTGGATATTGCCGACCAATCATGCGATTAAAAAACAAAGCAAATGCAATCAATAAAACCGAATTAAGCAATACAGGATACAGCACAAAATAATAGCCAAGCTGATGCACTGTATCACCACCAAGCACCGCCGTAATCGCCACGGCTCCACTTGGCGGATGAAGTGAATCTGTGGTCATCATTAAAAATATCGACAACCCCACTGCAATACTAAAGGCAAAAGTCAGGTCAGTAATCCATAGACCGCAACTCACCCCGACGATCGCCGCAATCACATTCCCTACGATCATATTCCACGGCTGTGCCAGCGGACTACTCGACACCGCAAAAAGTAAAACAGACGACGCGCCCATCGGTGCGATATACCACGCATTGATGCCGTCTAGCGCATACCAACTGATCAGTGATGAGATTGCCAAACCAATGAGCGCACCAATCCCGCTCAAGCCTCTTTCTTTAAAGGAAAGCACTTTAAAATTGGGTTTAAGAATTTCAATCCATGAGTGTGATGAAGCGGACACGATGCAACCTTAACGAACAAAATGCTCGCTCAGTATAGTCAAATTCTGCTTAGAGATGTATTTGACTTACAGCTTATCTTTATCAGCGTTTTTGATCGTAATGAATAGCTATATAGACGCATTTATACAGATTTCTCATTCAGATAACGCCAATAGCGTTTTGGTACGCATTGCACATGGAGCTTGATATTCTGCCGTTCTTTGATGTTAATACTCTGAAAATAATCCTTCCACAATTGATCATACAGCACCTCTTGATCATCTAGATCAATCAGAAACTGCTGACTTCCGCCAACCTCTTTTTGCGCATCAATGGTCTGTGCGGATAAATCGACTTCTTGTACTTGATCTAAATCGTAATAAATCCCGAAGTGTCTTTTTTCATCATAAATCAACCAACGCTGATCCTGATAACGATTGCGAAAATGGCGCTGTATTAACGGCAATACATTAAAATCAGGTGCAATCAAACTCAAAAATAAGCCGTCACTGCTTTTCTTAAAACGAACAAAAGCTTCCATACGATGCTTTTCTCGTCCCACTTTTTTCGCCCACTGTGCAATGGCAAGCACACTAGGATGAGTATAATTTTTCTCAAGAGAGTGAATCTGTTGGGTCTGTGCATGTCGAAAAATATAAATGCAGTAATTAAAAATATGCTGATAGGCATCCGTATTTTCAGCCAAAAACGCATAATACAACTGTCGAAGCGCATTGTTTGAAAGCTTGTTTTTTAACGCATTCCAAACACGTTGTGCATGGACATCCTGACTTGCCACCTCGATCGACACATTAAATAAATTGTCCTGCAACGAATGCCGAGCAGTCGTATTTTGATGTGTGTCAAAAGCATGAATCTCAACCTGATATTCTCGAAATTGAAATGCTCGAAACACACAGCACAGCAATCCTGTCAGTGTGCCATCAAAGCAATAAATCGGTCGTTCACTTGTCATGATTGTGATCCACCATCTCTTCATGCCTCATCAATTCTGTCCCAATAAAAAAAGTATCTCCTCCTGAGAAGCACTGCTTCGCAAGTAGGGAGGTTGGGAGAGATTGAAGTTCTCCATATCAAAACCCAAGACTGAGTTGTGGCGTAAGCTGTTTGACGTATTTGGAATTGCCTTTTTCCACGATCTGCTGACGAATCTGTTGTGGTTGTAGCTCTTTTTGAAAGCTTGGACTATCTTCACAGCGGATAAAATATTGCGCTCGGCTGTATGCCACACCAAGTTTTTTCAACAAATCATTATGAATTTTACCAAAACGACGTGCTTGGACGATTTTCTGCGCCGATTTCACGCCAATACCAGGAACACGTAAAATCATCCGATAATCAGCACGATTCAAATCCACTGGAAAAGATTCAGGATGACGTAATGCCCAACTGAGCTTTGGATCAATATCCAAATCCAAATGCGGATGCTTTTCATCGACGATTTCATTGGCGTCAAAACCATAAAAGCGCATCAACCAATCACTTTGATAGAGTCGATTTTCACGCAGTAAAGGCGGTGCCGAACCGACCGCAGGCAAAGTGTTATTTTCCTGATTAATCGGGATATAACCTGAGTAATAAACTCGCTTGAGCTGAAAGGTTTTGTAGTGATGATCCGCCATCAGCAGCACATCTTGATCAGTTTCTTGATGTGCGCCAACTACCATCTGCGTAGTCTGTCCCGCAGGCACATACTTCGGCACATGCTTGATGATCTGCCGTTCGTCTTTAAGCTGAATCAGACGATCTCGCACTAAGCCTAAATCTTTCTGCACCTCTTGATGTGATTTTTCTGGTGCGAATTGTTTCAAGCCAATTTCTGTCGGCATTTCTAGGTTAATGCTCATGCGATCGGCATACAATCCTGCTTCATGAATCAGCTCTGGTAAAGCACCGGGGATGGTTTTTAGATGAATATAACCGTTGAAATTTTCTTCCAAGCGCAACTTTTTCACCACTTGCATCATGCGTTCCATAGTGTAGTCCGCCGATTTAAAAATCCCTGAACTGAGAAACAGTCCTTCGATATAATTACGACGATAAAAATTAATGGTTAGATCAACTACTTCTTGCACAGTGAAAGCGGCTCTTTTCACATCATTGGAACGACGAGAAACACAATAGGCACAGTCATAAATACAAACATTGCTAAATAGAATTTTCAGCAAAGAAACACAGCGCCCATCTTCGGTGAAGGTATGACAAATGCCTGATTGACTGGCATCACCTAAGCCTTTATTTTGATTTTTACGCTGACTGCCACTCGATGAACACGACACGTCATACTTTGCCGCATCAGCGAGGATTTGTAGTTTTTCACGGATTCGATCTGACATTTCATCACACCCTTATGCACATCAACCTTTGAAATTAAATTAGCATGCGATGACATATCAGTTAAGATAGAAACTACGGCATTGCGACGCAATATGACGTGACAAATTCACCATTCACGCTTTGGAATATCCATGCAAAAAACGGAACTCCTTCTCCTCGTTCTAAGCGCTCTGGCGGCTTTGTTGCATGGCATGAGTGGCTTTGGCTTCCCGATGATGAGTACAGCAGCTTTGGCAATGTTTTATCCACTCAAGTACGCTATTGCTTTGGTTGCGATTCCTTGCATTATCCTTAATATCAGCCTGCTTCGGGCGGGTGCAAGCCACCCATTTATTCATTATTTAAAACGATATTCAGGACTGATTGTGAGTAGCTTGGTCGGAAGCTTCATAGGTGTCAGCCTATTATTATATGTCAGCGAAGCTTATCTCAAGCTGTTGATGGGCACAGTGATTTTGCTATATATCGCTGATCAATTTCGCACTACGCCGATTCAACTCTCGCACTCGATGCCCAACATGACGCTATTCGGTGGTTTAGCAGGCATCATCGGTGGTGCAACCAATGCGATGGCGCCCTTTCTGATGATGTACTTACTCAGCACAAAGCATCAAAAAAACGATGTAGTGATCATTAGCAACATGAGCTTCCTTGCTAGCAAATTGGTACAACTCGTCATGCTTACGCCAATTATTCTGACCTTTCAAACCACACAACTTTACCTGTTAATTTTGATCACCATTACCGCTTTAATCTTCGTTTATGTAGGCAGTCGAATTCGTGGGAGAATGTCGCAGTCTGCATTTAACATGATGATCTTTATTGCACTTGGATTGCTCGGCATGAATGCAATTTGGCAAGGTTTTCAACAGCTCTAATCATCATCTACAACTCAAAATCATAAACTCAAAACAATCAACCTAGACCACAGACCAATCATCAAGCCTTTGAGCCTTAAACCTATTCCCCTATCCATTGGTATAATTTACCGCAGACTTGGTGCGAATTATGCTTGAATCATATTGAATAGGGACATTCTATGAACGTCAAAAATTTAGAAACACCCACCAACGTATTTCCCAAAAATACATTGCGTGGTTGGATTATTATCGCCATCGCTGCATTCGTTTCCTTTGGGCTTTATCAGGTCTTACCTTATGATGACAATGCAAACAAAGGGCTAAGCTTACTGTTGTTTATTGCGATACTTTGGCTCACCGAAGCTTTACACATCACCATTACCGCATTACTTATCCCTGTACTTGCTGTGGCATTAGGTATGCCGAGTGATACAGGCGGAGAACTGAGCGCCATCACCACCAAAACTGCGTTAAGCACTTTTGCCGATCCGATTATTTTCCTATTCTTTGGTGGCTTCGCTCTTGCAACTGCACTACACGTCCAAAAGCTCGATCGCAAAATCGCCATGTGGATTATCTCCATGTCGGGAGGCAATCTCGGTATTGCAATCTTAGCGATCTGTGCTGTCACAGCCATTTTGTCGATGTGGATTTCTAATACCGCAACCGCTGCAATGATGCTTCCGCTTGCATTAGGACTACTTTCTCACTTTGATGTTGAAAAAGAGCGCAAGACTTTTGTCTTCATTCTCTTAGCCATTGCATATTCAGCAAGCATCGGTGGTCTAGGCTCGATCGTCGGCTCACCACCGAATGCCATTGCTGCCAAAGCGTTGAATTATGATTTTGCCGATTGGATGAAAGTCGGTTTGCCGATGATGTTGCTGATCTTGCCTGCAATGCTATTTAGTCTATACATCATGTTGCGCCCGAAACTCAATCGTCGTGTCGAGTTCAATGCCGAAGTCATTCCGTGGAATCGTGAACGCATTTTGACGATGGCGCTCTTTGTCGTTACAGCAACTGCTTGGATTATGGGTAAAAAAATCAGTGATACTTTTGGCATTAGTCAACCTGACAGTTGGATTGCGGTATTTGCTGCATGTATGGTGGTGATCCTCGGTGTCGCAACATGGAAGAACATCGCTGAAAATACAGATTGGGGCGTACTCATGCTATTTGGTGGAGGTTTGACGCTTAGTGCGATCCTCAAAGATTCAGGCTCGTCACTGGTACTCGGGCAAACCCTTGCCGATGTACTTGGCGATACCTCACCTTTTATTGTGATTACGATCGTCGCTGCCTTTATCGTATTTCTCACCGAATTCACCAGTAATACCGCATCGGCAGCCCTACTCGTCCCTGTATTTGCTGTGATCGGTGATCAAATGGGTTTACCAAAAGAGATCTTAGTCATCGTGATTGGTATTGGCGCATCATGTGCATTTATGCTTCCTGTTGCCACGCCACCAAATGCCATCGTATTTGGTACTGGGCACATTAAACAAAGTGAAATGATGCGGGTTGGCTTCATACTCAATATCTTCTGTATCGCCATCGTGTCGATGTTTATTTATTGGTTTTTTATCTAGCCTATCCAAAAGTTAGATCACTTGATTTGTTTTAGAAAAAGTGCTTCGGCACTTTTTCTGTTTTGTCATCGTGGAATCCTTTGCCACGTCCCTTGAAAATCCTTATACTTAAGCACAATTTTTTCTTATATTTTTAATGGATGCCACATGAGTCGCGCCATCTCGCATATTGATACCTTTCAAGGGCTGATCTTAGCTTTACAAAACTTTTGGGCAGAACAAGGCTGTGTCGTCCTGCAACCCTACGATTTAGAAATGGGCGCAGGCACATTCCATACCGCAACATTCTTGCGTGCTCTTGGTCCTGAAACATGGAATGCCGCTTATGTACAGCCGTCACGCCGTCCAAAAGACGGACGCTATGGAGAAAACCCAAACCGCTTACAGCATTATTATCAGTTCCAAGTGGTATTGAAGCCAAATCCAAGCAATATCCAACAGCTGTACTTGGACTCACTCAAAGCCATCGGTATCGACACTTTGACCCATGATGTACGTTTTGTTGAAGACAACTGGGAATCTCCAACGCTCGGCGCATGGGGCTTAGGTTGGGAAGTGTGGCTTAACGGCATGGAAGTGACGCAGTTCACCTACTTCCAACAAGTCGGCGGTGTCGAATGCTACCCTGTGACTGGCGAAATCACTTATGGCCTTGAGCGTCTTGCGATGTATTTGCAAGGGGTTGATTCAGTCTATGATTTGGTGTGGACGAAAGGTCAATTCGGCACAGTGACCTATGGCGATGTGTTCCATCAAAACGAAGTAGAACAATCAACCTATAACTTTGAACAAGCGCCAGTCGATAAATTATTTGAATTGTTTGATTTCCATGAATCTGAATCCAACCGTTTGATGCAAGCTGAGTTGCCACTGCCTGCTTATGAGCAAGTGGTCAAAGCATCACATACCTTTAACTTGCTTGATGCACGTGGCGCAATCTCTGTCACTGAACGTCAGCGTTATATTCTCCGTGTTCGTACTTTGGCACGTGCCATTGCACAAAGCTATGTGCAATCTCGTGCAAAACTGGGCTTCCCAATGGCTGAGCCACATTTGCGTGATGAAGTCTTGGCGCAGTTAAAAGCACAAGCTGAAGCAGACACAGCTGAAAAAGCGAAGGAGAAGAACTAATGCAAAAGCACACTGTATTATTTGAATTAGGCTGTGAAGAACTGCCACCAAAGAGCTTAAAAACACTCCGTGATGCTTTAAAAAATGAAGTCGAAAAAGGCTTAAACGATGCAGGGCTTGGTTTTGACAGCATTAATGCTTATGCTGCGCCACGTCGTTTGGCATTAAAAATTAACCAAATCGAAGCACAGCAAGCCGATAGCCAAAAGCGCTTTGACGGTCCTGCGGTACAAGCAGCGTATGATGCCGAAGGCAAGCCGACGAAAGCCCTTGAAGGCTTCTTACGTGGGCAAGGCATCACTGCCGATCAAGTTTCGACTTTTAATGCAGGCAAAGTCGAAAAAGTCTGTTATTTCAAAGACATCAAAGGTCAAAGCCTTGATGCGCTTTTGCCAAATATTCTACAAAATGCGCTCGATAATCTACCAATTGCCAAGCGTATGCGCTCAGCGGCAAGCCGTACCGAATTTGTCCGTCCTGTGCAGTGGGTGGTCTTGCTTAAAGATGCGCAAATTATCGAAGCAACTATTCAAGACATTCAAACCAATAATCAAACTTTCGGGCATCGTTTCCATGCACCAGAGTCGATTACGCTTGCTCATGCCAATGATTATCTCGATGCGCTGCGTAATGCCAAAGTGATTGCTGACTTTGAAGAACGTCAAGCGATGATTGACAACCAAATCAAAGCCCTTGCTGATGAAGTGAATGCGATTGCCATCGTTCCAGCGGATTTACGTGATGAAGTGACGGCATTGGTGGAGTTTCCTGTTGCGCTTCGTGCCAGCTTTGAAGAACGCTATTTGGCAGTACCACAAGAAGCCTTGATCACCACCATGCAGGACAATCAAAAATATTTCTGTTTGGTCGATGGTCATAACAAACTGCAACCGTACTTCATTACCGTATCGAATATTGAATCGAAAGATCCAACCCAGATCATCGAGGGTAATGAAAAAGTAGTCCGCCCACGTTTGTCTGATGCAGAATTCTTTTTCCTACAAGATCAGAAACAACCGCTTGCCAGTCGTAAAGACAAGCTGAAAAATATGGTGTTCCAAGCACAACTCGGCACACTTTGGGAAAAAACTGAACGTGTAGCAAAGCTGTCTGTAGCACTGTGTCAATTTACAGGTGCATCACCACTCGATGCGGAAAAAGCAGCGTTCTTGTCGAAATGTGACCTCACCTCTGAATTGGTCGGTGAATTCCCAGAACTGCAAGGCATTGCAGGAACCTATTATGCTCGCCTCGAAGGTGAGAATGACGAAGTCGCTGATGCACTGGGTGAGCAATATTTACCGAAGTTTGCAGGTGATGCATTACCGCAATCTAAAACAGGTACTACCCTTGCACTTGCCGATCGCATGGTGACTTTGGTGGGTATTTTTGGTATCGGTCAAGCGCCAACGGGTTCAAAAGATCCATTTGCACTGCGTCGTTCTGCGATTGGCATTCTGCGCTTAATCATTGAAAATGAACTGGATATTAGCCTAGAAACCTTAGTCAATCTTGCGCTTGCTGGATATGGCGATGTGATCAAAGATCATGACAAAACCCGTGCTGATGCAGTGACTTTCTTAGAAGGTCGCTACCGTGCCAAGTACGAAGACCAAGGTGTGGATATCGATGTGATCCAAGCAGTTCAAGCACTTTCTCCAAAGTCACCGCTTGATTTTGACCAACGCATCAAAGCGGTGAATCATTTCCGCACTTTAGATGAAGCCAGTGCATTGGCTGCAGCCAATAAGCGTGTGGCAAATATCTTGGCAAAAGAAACTATTGCAGAAAGTACAGTGAGTGAAGCCACGTTAGTTGAGTCTGCCGAAAAAGACCTTTATCAAACGCTGAAAACTTTGACTGCTGAAGTTCAACCATTACTCAATAATCGTAACTACACTGAAGCCCTGTCAAAGCTTGCTGCACTTCGCACACCGATCGACGCATTCTTTGACAATGTCATGGTGATGGCAGATGATCCAGTGCAGAAAGCCAATCGTTTGGCGCTATTAGCACAGCTTCGTGGATTATTCTTGAGTGTTGCGGATATTTCTATTTTGCAAAGTTAATCTTTCATTTTATTGAAAAAATAAATAAACCCTGCTATTAAATGAGTGGGGTTTATTTTGGGAAAAATGATGAGCGTACTATCACAAGCGCAACGTATTCATGAGTTTTTAAAGGCGAGTCCTTTACAAAAATTTAAAGCCAAAGACATTGCCACAGGCATCATTGAGATGTTTCCTGAGGATTATGTAGAAAAACGAGAAAATCCACGGTTTCAAAATGAAGATGATTTTATTAATCAAGTATCTGCTGAAATTGGTGCTCAAAAAGACAATATTTTGAATGTTTCACCATACATACATATTCAAGACAAACCTCGTCCACGTGTTTTTTGGTATGATCCAAATACTATGTATCAAAATCATGTGCAATTACAAACAGAAGATGAAGTCATTTTAGAAACAGATGACTTAGATATTCCGCAAATCAATCAAATATCCAATCTAGACTATACTGAGCATGACCTCTATCCCATCTTAATTCAATTTTTAAAATCCGAAATAGGGCTATATTGTTTAAGAATCAATGAAAAAACGTCATCCAATTCACGTGGACAAAATGGCAATCAATGGTTACACCCTGATATTGTCGCTATGCAACCATTAGACAAAACATGGCATGAATTTATCAAAACCTGTGTCAAACATGGTTCTGGTCAGAATGTGCGCTTATGGTCATTTGAAGTAAAGAAAGAGCTCACTAGTGCAAATATTCGAAGTAGTTACTTTCAAGCTGTAAGTAATTCCAGTTGGGCACATGAGGGGTATTTAGTTGCGACCTCTATCTCAAATCAAGATACTGAAGAAGAACTAAGAATGCTATCTGCGCTTCATGGTATCGGCGTGATTTTACTCAATCCTGAAAATCCAACAGAAAGTGAAATCTTATTGCCTGCCAAGCGTAGGCAAGATGCAGACTGGCAAACCATTAATCGTATTTTAAAGGAGAATAAAGACTTTAAGCATTTTATTGATTTAGTTGCCAATTACTTTCAGTCAGGACGTCTATATTCAGAAAATTGGAACAGATAATCGGAAAGCTACATCAACAATTACTATTAGTTAACACTCTGCAATATTTATGGCAGAAAAAATCTTTAATCTTGCTTATTACTTACCATTAGTGAACGAAGCCTACACACTACATTGATTTTAAGAGGTTAAAGTAGGCAACGTCGAAAATATCGAGTAATGATCTATGAAACAACTTAAACTAATTCTTGCGATTTCTACGGCTTTGGCAACAGGTTCAGTATTTGCCGACACAGCGAAACATGCTGTAGATGCATCTGTAAAAACACCACATACAAGCACTTCTGCAAATGTATCAGTGAAAACACCTAATATTCTACAAAAAGTAGGTGACACGACTAAAAATGTCGTAGGAAAAGTTGGTGAAACAACCTCTAATACCGCTTCAAAAGTTGGTACAGCGACTAAAGGCACTATTAACAGTGGTGTAAATACTGTAGGTGATACTTCTAAGAAAGTATTCAATACAACAAAAGAGATCACGTCTAAAACAGCTGATAAAGCAAAATCAAAAGCATCTGATGTAAAAGTTGGCGCAAAATCAGTGACGAAGAAAACTGTGAATGGAACAAAATCAGTTGCAAACACAGTAAAAGACAAAGCAGTTGATACTAAAGATGCTGTAAAATCAAAAGTATCAAATGCAACAACTGGCTCGACAAGCATCGGTGTTAATGCTGAAGTCAATGGTCACGTAGGTCACCAACACTAAGCATGACAAACTCAAAAACCGAGCTCTATGCTCGGTTTTTTTACGCTTACATCTCTATCTTCTAAATAGCATTTTTACTTCAAACCCACAAACTAAAACCCCCCACCTTTTGGTGGGGGGTTTTGAAATTAAAAGCTGGCGATGACTTACTCTCACATGGGTAACCCCACA
>NZ_JAKUML010000004.1 GCF_022601685.1 Acinetobacter sedimenti | reverse complement strand
TTTCATGCAGAATCTCCTGCTCGTATCTTAAGAGAAAATTCTACTTTTAGATCCTATTATTTTTAGGGGGGATTACCGGTCATTATGCATTTGCTAAAATTTGGCAACCTAAACTTGAACCGGCAGTAAGTGAAGACAAAGAATTGATTGGTCTATATGGTAAAAAGTGGGATTTTTCTAGAACGAAGTATAAGAATAAAAAAGGTCAATTTAAAGTTCTAAAAAAGCCAATATATATACATAATAATTTTCATTTTGGGGTTATGGTTTGTTCTGAATTGCAAAATAGTAAATCAAGAATTAGTTTTCAAGGAAAAGTTGATGCTCTTTCAGTACTTAGTTGGAATCAAGATTTAGAGACATTCTCTACATTGATAGAGTCAGCTGCTCTTGATGTCCATGCTTATACGATTCTTGTAAATAATAGATCATATGGCGATAGTCGTATTCGTGTACCTGCTAAACAATCTTTTAATCGTGATTTAGCAAGGGTGCGAGGTGGAGAAAATGATTTTGTTGTTGCAGCAACAATTGATATTAAAGAACTAAGAGCTTTTCAAAGTAGGTCAACTCGTTGGACTCAAGATGATGATAAATTCAAGCCATTACCAGAAGGGTTTGTAATATCAACAGGACGAAAGTTGTCTCCCCCCATCAAATGATAAATAGGCATCTAAACATTTTATTTTTACAATTAGTGGCCTACTTGGAATAGTAATGACTGGTAGGCTACGAATAGGAATAAATGGTAGGTTTATATAGGAATATGCACTTATCACTTATAAAACTGAATTGAGTGGTCTAATTAACGGAACCACATCAGTGAATAGTCAAAATTTATCAAGAAAAATAAATTGGGGGTACTTTTGGGGGTATTGATTATTATATATTTAAATAAATCTATATTTAACAATTATTTGAATTTGTGGTTTAAGTCCCGCTGGGCGTACCAGTTTCAAATATTGATTTTTATCAATAAAAAAAACCGAGTGATGAATGCACTCGGTTTTTTATGTCTTGAATATATGTATTTTATGAAGTGTCAATTAATTTTTTATAGTTGCAAAAGGTTGCATTGAAGATTAAAATCTGATCATTAAAAATCAGTTATGAGAATAATCATGGCGTATACAGCGGTTAAAATTGACAGTGAGATAGTAGAGTCTGCAAAAATCTATGGCGTAGCAGAAAGTCGCAGTGCAACCAAGCAAGTAGAATATTGGGCAAGAATTGGCAAAATTGCACAAGATAATCCCGATCTCACTTTTGAGGATATTTCAGATTTATTATTGAGTATGGCACAAGTCAAAGCAGGGAATACCACACCGTATCATTTTGACGAATAAATGATGGATTTATCTTCAAAACAATTTCAGTAAAACCAATTCAGTTAATGATCAAAAATGAATATACAACAATCACCATTATTTGAACGTACTATTAAGAAACTGACCAAACAACAAAAACAAGATGTAGATCATGCAGTTCGGGCGATCTGTGCGAACCCAACGATTGGTATCGCAAAAGTTGGCGACTTGGCTGGGGTATCGGTCTATAAATTCAAAATGGATAGGCAATTGGTTTTGTTGGCTTATTCGGTCGATGAGTTAAGTATTACGTTGTATTTGCTCAAGCTAGGTAGTCATGAGAACTTTTATCGAGATTTAAAGCGATAAAATTGAAAATGATAAAAAAAACCGAGTGATGAATGCACTCGGTTTTTTTATGCGCTAAGCTTTAAAAAGAACTTATTTAATATTCTCAATATTAATCATCGGTACGGCATCGCCACCTGCATAGGTCGGCAAGCGTCCATCCCATTTTTCAATGGCTTTGAGGTTGACATACTCACGACCACCTTGCGCACGGATCGCTTCGGCTTGAATACGAATCGCCTCAGCCTCACCTTCGGCTTGAGTAATACGTTGTTCGGCTTCAATCTTGGTACGTTCAAGAATGTTTTTTGCTTTCAGTGTGCGCTGTACTTCGGTTTGCTTGGCTTCAATTGCAGCATCAAACTCCCGAGAAAAACGAAAATCGGTCAGCTGTACATCTTCGACGATGATGTGATATTTACTCAAGGATTCACGCATGCTTCGATCAATATTGGCTTTTACGATAGGGCGTTCTGTCAGTAGTTTTTCCGCTGTGAATTTTGCAGTGACGCTTTTGACCGTTTCATGGATACGAGGTGCGATAATTTTTTCATCGACATCAAGTCCAGTATTTCGAATAATCGGAATCAACTTATCTTTATCCAAGCGATAGTTTAGTGAAACTTCGGTTTGTACATTCTGTAAGTCAGCACTCGCCGCAGTCGTTGGTGTAGCAACTTTTTGTGTTTTGATATCGACTGTTCTCGTTGAATCGATGAATGGAATCTTGAGATGAACACCTTCACCACTGACCCCAATCGCTTCACCAAATCGCATGACGACTTTTCGAGAGCCTGCTTGAACGGTATAGATCGCAGAAAAAAGTAGGATAAAAACCGGAATGGCAATAGGTAGCCATTTTGTCCATTGTGGGAATTTTGGTGTGTTAGACATAATATTTTTCATCATGTGTCCTGAGGTCTGCTGATACTTCAGCTTGTTGTTAAAAAATCTTCTCAAAAATACTGTTTAAATTCAGAGCCTAAAGGCTTTTTATACATTCAAGGAATATATTTAAATACAGAATGTAGCATTGTAACAATGTACTTCTGAAAGAAAAGCTGTTTTGCTATATTGATGTAAGAAATTGAAAATAAGTTATGGAATTGAAAATAAAGTCAGGAGTTTCAACATGAAGAAAAGTTTAACAATTTTTGCTTTGGCAGTGAGTTGTATGGGGTGTGCGACCTCAACTTTAATGCGAGATACAGGGCGTAGCTACGAAAAGACAGTACGTGAAACTTTGCTACAAGATACCGTCGTGGCTTTTGCGCAACCTGCCAAGCCAATACGAGATATGCCGAATGATAATGTGGTCATCGTTGGTCAACAATATAGCTATGTACTGACAAGCGGTGGGAAGAACTTTGTCACGGTATTAAGCCGTTTAAATCCTAAAAATATAAAGGTAAGTAGAGGGTTAGATTTTTATTCTGAAAAAAATGATGGCACCTTTACAGGGGTTTTAGAGCTGAGCTATGTGGCACTGAGAGAAGATATTAGCAAGAGCGATTTAAACTTCTTTATTGAAAATGATGCCAAAGAGTGCAGTAGTTATAGTGATAAGCAAATGAACGCACAGCGGTTTTGTTTTGAAATTCCGCTCAGTGGTGTGACTTATCCGCAGGCAAAGAACTTCGATCGTCTAAACTCAAATCTCAAGCAATTGAGCAAGCCGTATCACGTGTCGATCTATACCAATAAAAAAGAAATGGAACATACCAGTAGTCGCAACAACCCTGCTAAAAAATTGGTATTGTTGCCATTCGCTGTGGCATTTGATGTGATCACTTCACCATTCCAAGCGGCAGCAGAAATTTTTGATTAATGGAAATATGTAGCTGTCAAAAAAGAAGCCTTGCAATTGCAAGGCTTCTTTTTTTTCAAATCAAGGCTTTATCAATTAAGCCTGATCTTCTTTCTTCGGTTGTTCACGTAAACGAATACCCAAGTCACGCAGTTGTGTTGCTTCTACAGGCGCAGGCGCTTGCGTGAGTGGACATTCAGCAGTCTTGGTTTTCGGGAATGCAATCACGTCACGAATAGAAGAACCACCTGTCATGAGCATCACTAGACGGTCAAGACCGAATGCCAAACCACCGTGCGGTGGCGCACCATAACGTAATGCGTTGAGTAAGAAGCTGAATTTCTCTTCTGCTTCTTCTTCGCCAATACCTAGGGCTTCAAAAATTGCTTTTTGCATTTCGAGATTATAAATACGCAGTGAACCACCACCGATTTCAGTACCGTTCAATACCATATCATAAGCAACTGAAAGCGCAGCGCCTGGGTTATTCTTCACTTCTTCAACAGTTGATTTAGGCAGTGTGAATGGGTGGTGAACAGAGGTCCATTTACCATCATCAGTTTCTTCAAACATTGGGAAGTCTACAACCCAAAGCGGTGCCCATTCGCAGGTTGCAAGGTTCAAATCGTGACCGATTTTGACACGCAGTGCACCCATCGCATCATTGACGACTTTGGCTTTGTCCGCACCGAAGAATACGATGTCGCCATTTTTAGCGCCAACACGTTTTAATAGATCAAGTACGATTGGCTCGATGAATTTCACGATTGGAGATTGTAAGCCTTCGATGCCTTTTTCAAGTTCATTGACTTTGATGTACGCCAAACCACGTGCGCCATAGATGCCGACGAATTTAGTGTATTCATCAATTGCAGAACGTGGCAGTGAGCCAGCACCCGGTACACGTAAAGCGACGATGCGACCTTTAGGATCTTTGGCAGGGCCTGCGAATACTTTGAATTCAACGTCTTGCATCAAGTCTGCAACGTCAACCAATTTCAACGGAATACGCATATCTGGTTTGTCAGACGCATAGTCACGCATCGCATCGTTGTATGTCATGCGTGGGAATTTGTCGAAATTCACGTTAAGAAGTTCTTTGAACATCTTAACCGTCAACGTTTCCATTAAATCCATAATGTCATCGTCACTCATGAACGATGTTTCAACGTCGATTTGGGTAAATTCAGGCTGACGATCCGCACGTAAGTCTTCATCACGGAAGCATTTTGCGATTTGGTAGTAACGATCAATACCACCCACCATTAACAATTGTTTGAATAATTGTGGTGACTGTGGCAGAGCATAGAAGCTACCGTTAGATACACGGCTTGGAACTAGATAGTCACGTGCACCTTCAGGAGTTGCACGAGTGAGAATCGGCGTTTCAACGTCTAAGAAACCATTGTCTTCGAAATAGTTACGAATAAGGTTGGTGAGTTTAGAACGGAAACGTAAACGCTCTAACATTTCTGGACGGCGGATGTCCAAGAAACGGTATTTCAAACGAATTTCTTCTGAAATATTGGTGTTTTCATCATTTAATGGGAATGGAGGCGTTTCAGATTGAGCCAGCACTTCGATATCTTTGCCCAACACTTCAATTTGACCACTCACCATATTGGCATTTTCTGTGCCTTCGTAGCGACGACGCACACGACCTGTAATCTTTAATACGAACTCTGAACGTGCTTTATCCGCAGTGGTAAATGCTTCTGGGGTGTCAGGGTCGATCACCACTTGCACTAGACCATCACGGTCACGCATGTCTAAGAAAATCACTCCACCGTGGTCACGGCGACGATGTACCCAACCGCATAATGTTACGGTTTGATCGATTTGCGCTTCTGTCAAAGAACCGCAGTAATGAGTTCGCATCATGTTATGTTTAAACCTATTTTCCAAACTATATTGGGTGTTGTGGCGTATACGTAAACAGCGTACCGCCTGTGAACTAGCGATTATGCCTATTTGTGTGCTTTGGCTCAAGTCGAGTTTTTGTGGAATGAGATTAAATGGATATAAAGGGCAAGACAAATCAGGCTAAATGCTGAAAAGATTGCCAGTGAAATGGACTTTGCGAAAAATGCAATTACACCGTAAGTTTTTATGGTGAAAGGATTGGGCGCTCTCCAGCTTGGGTCAAAGAGGTAGAGGTATATACCAAAGAATACGCCAGTAGCAATGCATACACATGTGTAAAGAAAGGCACTTTTTAAACTAAAAAAGCTCGAAAAGGTTACGTAGGTCTTTTGGCTTGTCTTTTGTATTTTTATTTGCTCTAAAAATGGTTTTACAACAAAGTAGAGTAGAGGAACACTAATGATTGAACTTGCATATTGCAAAGCGAGATGCATGGGTATGTTTAAAACAGGAACTTGCTCTGATAAAAATTCAGTTGCAATGAAAGTGCGATGATCCAAATGGGTGATGCCATCCCAAATTAAGTGGCTAGCATTACCTAAAATCAAAGCAAGGATTAAAACAAAGATACCGTCAATATTTAGTTTGAATCTAATAGGGGCTTGGACATCTGCAAAAGCATAAACTACGGGTCGATAGAAGAATTGCCATAATTGAAAAATCAGAATACCAAAGCATAAATTAATACTTAACATGCCCAACCAATGATGGCTAAAAGTTTCGTCAATAAAAAATCGTGTTAAATCAGGCAACATGCAACCAATAACAATTGCAGCTAATGGCAGTTGCTGTCTTGAAAAGTGATATATGGCAGGTGCAATTATAGTGTGGGAAATTGTATAAGCCATGAGCTCAAGTGTGGAATGTTGTTTATAGGGAGGTGAAATATTAGGTGTCAACAAGGTGATTTACAACATGCTTCACAGATTGTAACACTTAAAGATCATATATGAAGTCATAAGGCTCGCAATAAAGAAAAGTCTTGAAAAAATAAAAATACGTTATAACATAACAGAAATTAATTTAAACAACTCTGGGGAATCATCATGCGTGTGGCTTACACACCTTTAAGTCTTGCAATTTTAGCCATTTTATTGAGTAGCATTGCTCATGCAAAAGTTGGTTATTTAGAATCAGTCGATACCGAAACGACAGTTCAGGAATCACAAAAAGCGACAACGCCAAAAGATGCAACTATAGAAGGCACAGCGATAAAAGACACAACACCACAAGTCCATCAATTGCAAGTGATTACTGTACAAGCCCATCCTTTAAGTCAAAATGAAAATGATTTGGTTCAAACCAGTAATATTCTTGAGAAAGAGCAACTCAGCCAAGGTGCGGCGACTTTGGGCGATGCGCTCAATGGTCAGTTGGGTATTCACAGTGACAACTTTGGTGCAGGGGCGAGTCGTCCTGTGATTCGAGGGCAAACTGTGCCACGAGTCAAAGTCCTGACCGATTCATCTGAGGTGATGGATGCTTCGCAAATTTCCCCTGATCATGCGTCAACGGTCGATCCTGCATTGGCTCGAAAAATTGAAGTCTTACGTGGTCCATCGACTTTACTTTATGGCGGTAGTGCAGTCGGTGGTGTGGTGAATGTTCTTGATGAAAAAATTCCAACGCAAATGCCTGAGGGTGCTGTGGATGGTGAGGTACATTTGCGAGGAAACACGGTTGCCAATGAAAAGCTCGGCGCAGCAGGGATCACGATCGGTTTGGGAGAGCAGTTTGCTTTGCGTTTAGAAGGGGATAAGCGAGAGGCGGACGACTATGCGGTTTCAGGCTATACGCATGATGGCGAAAAAGAAAAGCGTGTCGATGGCACGTGGAATGAAGGTCAAAACGCTACGGTAGGCTTATCGTGGATTGGTGATCGAGGCTATGCAGGTGTTGCCTATAGCGAGCGCAAAGACCAATATGCTTTGCCTGGGCATAGCCATGAATATGAAAGCTGTCATCCGCATGGTACGCATTTACATTGTAGCTCACATGATGATCACGATCATGAAGAAGAGGATGGCGATGATCACGACCACGATCATGAAGAGCATGCACATGAAGATGCACCGTGGGTTGATCTGAAATCGAAACGAGTTGATTTTCGTGCGGAGTATCAACAGCCCTTTGCTGGGATTGAAACTGTCCGTGCACGAGCAGGCTACACCGACTATCAGCATGACGAAATTGAAGAGGGCGAAGTCAGTACAACCTTTAAAAATAAAGGCTATGATGGACGCTTAGAGTTTGTGCATGTGCCACTTGCAGGTTGGGAAGGTGTGTTTGGCGCACAATATAGCAATTCAGAATTCCAAGCCCTCGGTGATGAAGCATTTTTGCCTAAAACCACCACTGAAAATTTAGCAGGATTTTTAATTGAGCATTATCAATGGAATGATGTGCATTTCGAAGTCGGTGCACGTGTAGAACAACAGCAGATCGATGCTACCGAAAGTGGTTTAAAAGATTATGACGACACTGCGTATTCAGCTTCGGCATCGGCAAAGTGGCAATTTGCGCCTGAATATGCTGCAAGCATTGCATATAGCTATGGCGAACGCATGCCAAATGCACAAGAGCTCTATGCTAATGGCGTTCATCTTGCCACCAATACTTATGAAATCGGTAATGAAAATCTAGGCAAGGAAAAATCACACAATATCGAGATTGGCTTGAGTAAAGATGAGGGCGATCTTAGTTTCGCCGTGAATGCGTTCTATAACCAAGTCGATGACTATATTTATGCGAATACTTTAGATCGCTATGAGAACTTCCGTTTGGTCGAGTATCAACAACGTGATGCAGACTTTATCGGTGCGGAAGGGCAGGTCAGCTATCAATTTAGCCCACTCTATCGAGGTAAGATTTTTGCAGATCATGTCCAAGCCCAATTTAAGGACAACTCTGATTTACCACGTATTCCTGCAACACGCACAGGTATGCGTTTTGATGCCGATTTTGCGGACGGCATTCATGGTGGCGTAGAATATATTTATGGATTTGAACAAGATCGTATCGCTGATTTTGAAGAAAGGACACCAGATTATCATCTGCTGAATCTCGACATCAGCTATGAGCAACAGCCAAGTGATTCGTGGTCTTATCAAATCTATTTAAAAGCCAATAACTTGTTCGATCAAACCTATTATAACCACGCTTCTTATCTGTCGAGTATTCCACAGCAGGGGCGTAATTTTACCTCAGGGATTCGTTTCCGCTTTTAATTCCGCTTGATATTCTTCTTGTGAAATTATTTGTTTAGAAAATGCTTCAAACCTCAGGTTTGAAGCATTTTTGCTTTAGACTTTAAAGCATCGCAAATAGAATATCAGAAATGCTCACACCGCTTCCAAAATTGTCTTATCAATGGATAGAATCACCTGTTGGACAGCTCAAGCTGATTGCCAATGACAGCGCTCTGGTCGCAGTATTATGGGAAGCGGACAAACCTAATCGAGTGTTGCTTGGTGAAATGCAACACGAGCCAAATCATCCGATCTTAAAACTCACAGCACAACAATTACACGAATATTTTCACGGTGAGCGTCAGCAGTTTAATGTGCCACTAGAGTTTTATGGTACGGATTTTCAAAAATCCGTCTGGGCAGAATTACTAAAAATTCCCTTTGGTGAAACACGAAGTTATTTACAGATTGCACAGTCGCTAAATAATCCGAAAGCGGTGCGCGCGGTTGGTGCAGCCAACGGTAAAAATCCCATCTCGATTATCGCACCGTGTCATCGAGTAATTGGCGCAAATGGCAGTCTGACGGGATTTGCAGGCGGGCTAGGCAATAAACAGAAATTACTTTCCTTAGAACAATCTCAGCAGAGATTGTTCTAAACTCACAGTTCGTCCTTAAGTTTTTTTTCAAAGCTTTTGACTGATTTGACATATTTGCGCACTTTCCAACGTGTCCAAAAGCTTCGCTCATAGCCCGCAGGTCCAACATTATAATATGCTGTGGCTTTTTTCCAGCTTCCCGCTTTGTCATGATAATCCGCTAAAATGTGACTACCACAAAGTACATTAGTGCGTTCGTCATACAAGTTGCTACCACAAATCGACCGCCAATAGCTTGGAATGACTTGCATTAAACCGACTGCACCACTTGGTGAGCGCGCATTGCCCCGATAGTTGGACTCTTGTTTGATGACGGCTGCGATGAGGATTGGATCGATATCGTACTTTTCCGAACCCTCGATAATATAAGGTGAAATGCGCTGTGCCGTACTGGGATTGATGGCATAGGCACGCTGAATGCCTTGAGCTAATTTTTGACTTTTTTGTTGTGCATTGCCACGAAGCGTACTACAGCCTGTGGCAAAAATTGTGATCAAACTGACAATACAAAAAACTTTAAAAATTGGTGAAAACATCATCTGCACAATAAAATAGATCAATCCATGAGTTGATTAACATAGCACAGATCAACGTGTTTTCGAGCTTGAAAATGCATAAAATTAACCAAGCTCACGGAATTGTCGTCGTGCATGTTTTAACGCAGAACGTAAACCTTCCTCCAAAGTTGGATGATAGTATGGACAATCAAGTATATCTTCTAATGTCACTTGCTCGGCAATCATCCATGACAACATATGTGCAAGATGTTCTGCGGAATCCATAAAGAGTTCCGCGCCGAGTAAACGCTGTGAAGATCTCTCAATATACACTTCGATACCGCCGAAATTTTTACCTAAAGTGCGAGCCCGCCCTTGATTCTCGAAAGACTGAAAACCTGTAATAAAGTCAATATTTTTCCGTTCCAATTCCTTTTTCGACTGACCTGCAATCGCCATTTGCGGATTGCTAAACACAATTGCTAATGGCGATAATTTTGGTAGAGCTTCGACTTGGGGATAATTTAACGCATTTGAAACGACATGCTTGCCAGTGAAAGAGGCAATGTGTTGAATTGGGTTTTTGCTAAACGCATCGCCGACTACGAACATTGGATAATCGCCAAGCTGCTTGGTATCGTCATGGATTGGCAGTTTTTTTACATCGGTAAAACTCGCATCGACTTTGTGCAAATCTAAAGTGCTGAGTAAAGAATTTCGACCAATTGCACTCAAAACATAATCTATCCGAATCGTTTGAGGTTGTCCTTGCTGATCTTGATAGTCGATCACCACTTCATCACCATCAAGTGACACCGACGTGGGTAGCGTTTCAAATAAGATATTTAGATTTTGACTGATGTGTGCTTGGGCAATATTTTGCAAATTGTCAGAAGACAGAATCCCCACATGGCGACTACGCGCAAATGTAGTGACTTCGACACCGAGATTGTGCATGGCTTGCGACAGCTCAATCGCAATCGCACCACTACCAATCACCGCCAGTCGCTTAGGCAAATCGGGCAATTCGAAAATATCATCGGAGCTAATCAATCGATCGCCCAATGCTTTTTGATCGTCTTGATCAAAGCGGGGTGTCGACCCGACGGCTAGAATAAAAGCCTTGGCTTGTAATTGTTCACCATTCACTTTAATGGTATTGGCATTAATGAATTTGGCTTGCCCTGAAATTTTATGTTCAGGATTCCATGAGTCTACATCTCGAATCACCGAGCGAGTAAAACGATCACGAAGTGCCTGTACGTGTGTCATGACTCGACTGGTATCGGATTCGATTTGTAGATTTAGCCCGACTCGATCTGCATGATTGGCATTGTGCAATCGATTTGCTGTTGAAACCAAAATCTTACTCGGCATACAGCCGACACGAGCACATGTAGTATCCCATGCACCGTCATTAATCAGGCGGATGTTATGTGTATGTTTGAGGGCTTCTTTGTAGGCACTCATTCCTGCTGTGCCAGCGCCGATGATAATGAGGTTGTGCATAATTTAAATATAATAAAATAATTGATATTTTAACCGATTAAATTAAATGTATCTTTACTAGATTTTTGCATGGAAACATAGTTTAATTACATTTAATCACAGAAATTAGCCAAATCTAAACGGCATTTCTAAGTTTGGTAGAAGTCACAAATATCTGAATATGCAGATTAATAACATGGATTTTATGGGGTACTCGATGTTAAACAATAATTTATTCAAAATTACAGCATTAGCATTAGCTATTTCGCTTTCTGCTTGTGGTGGTGGTGGAAGTGATGGTTATTATAATAACAACGGCTCATCAAATGGCTCTGGTACAGATACAGGCGGTGAAACATCTACTGCGGAATTAAATGTTTCCACAATTCAAGTTTTTAATCAGGATGGTATCGCTACTCAGACAGTGAGTACAGCTGGTGTGACTGCTAAGGTAAAGGTGACAGATGCTTCTGGGAGTCCAGTAGGTGGTGCCTTAGTGACCTTTTCAGGTGATGGCGTTACATTTGGAACTTCTAACGGATCAGTATTGTCAAATGCAGATGGTGAGGCGAGTATTTCAATCCGCCCTGCTGACTCGACTGATACAGGTAGCTATGCGATTTCAGCAACAGCGAGCTTGGATAGTTTAACAGCAAATAGTTCGCCATATTATCTAACATTGCAAGCTGCAAACATCACAATAGCAAATATGACGGCTGTTTCCACAAGTTTGAAATCTGGCGGGTCGACTAATATTACAATGAAGACTCAGGATGCGAGTAGCGGTGCAAATCAAAACAATATTACTGTCAATTTTTCTACAAGTTGTGGATCCTTTGATACTGATTCGGTAGTGTCTTCGAATCAAGGTGATGTAACAACTACATATAATGCAGTAAGTGCAAGCGGTTCTTTGTGTGAAGGAGCACAAACAATTACTGCAACGACAAGTGATGGTACTGATACAAAAAATGTTTCAGTAAACATCGCTGCTATTACGGCAAATGCCTTGGTATATACAACAGCAGATGCAGTGAATTTAGTCACTAAAAATAGTGGTTCAGCGGCTTCAGGTCAAATTGAGTTTACTGTTTATGCGAATGGAAATGAGGCGTCTAATCAAAAAGTGAGTATTGAGATTGTGAAGGGACCATCAGATTTATCATTGGACTCTGACTCACAGTTAAAAACTCTTGAATTGACGAGTGATACAAATGGTAGAGTTACAGTTGATTTGTATCCTGGAACATTGCCAGGTCCAGTAGAGGTCAAGGCTTCTTTAGTAGCAAATACAAACGTAACTGTGCTATCAAAAAATGTCGCTGTTGCAACTGGACGTGCTTATCAAAGTGGTTTGAGCTTATCAATGTCCAAAAATGCATTACAAAATGATGTTGATGGTGATACAGCTACTGTAGTTGCTAGACTGGCGGATAGAGTGGGTAACCCAGTACCAAATGGGACGGTGGTTAGTTTTGTAACAGAAGGTGGTAGCATCACGCCAAGCTGTGCGACCACAAATGGCCAATGCTCTGTTATTTTATCAACACAAAATCCGCGTCCAATTGATAATCGTGTGAGTTTGTTAGCGTATGTAGAAGGTGATAAAGCATATAGTGATAATGATGGTAGTAATAGCTTTACATCAGAGGATACACTCATCAATAATATTGGTGACTTATATCGTGATGATAATGAGAATCGTACCTTTGACAAAGGTGAGTTTGTTTATCGAAGAGGTTCTACAGGGGCTTGTACACCAGCACTATCATCTACAGTTTTTACTCAACCTAATATTGCGGATACATGCGACCAGAATCTAGATGCTGTGCTTCGTCACCAGATGGTAGTTTCATTTTCGGAAGATACGCCGACATTTGATGAAGTGGATATAGATGACAGCGCTTTAACTTTTTATATGTATGGTAATAGTGAATTGTCAGTACCAATGCCTACAGGTACAACAGTATCTGGTTCTGCCACAGATAATACAAAAGATAATGAGCTAAGTTGTAGTATTGAACATCGAGAAGGTAGTGAATTATTGGGGTTATTTAATTTTCTAACTCCAAGCGGTTTTAAGGGGACATCACAAGTCTATTATCGTTATGCATTCAAAGAATGTGCAAGAGGAGATACAGCAGTAATTACTGTAACAGCGCCTAATGGGAAAGTAACGAAATTGGATGTTAGCATTCCTTAAGTTATGTAATTTTTAAAAAAACAGCACTACGGTGCTGTTTTTTTTGTTGCTAAATTAAAAATTCAAAGCCCCGCACCAACACTGACCGACGCAGTCGGGCGAACTTGCATTGACGAGCAGGCGGTAATACTCAAAAGACAACATAAAATTAATAAAGTTCTCATGATTCTGATCCAAATGAAAAGAACCATGATTCAAAATTTATGTCGAAAAGAATAGCTAAAAGTCGTGTATATCTTGTAATGGATTATTATTAAAGGAAAATCGAACCCACTTAATCGTCTAATAAGTCCATTTGTTTAGCAAGTTGATACAAGTTGTTGGAGCGGTTGCCCGTACGGCAAAACATCAAAATCGGTTTTGGTAGCTCATTATAATGATTGGCAAAAGTACGGACATCAAACTCAGTGATCTGACCTGCAATAATAGGTTGATAGACATAATCTAAACCTGCTGTACGAGCAGCTTCTTCGATCTGTGCGCTTGTTGGTTGTTCTGCACCACCTTCCATATCTGGGCGGTTATTGATTACAGAGCGAAAGCCTTTTTCGACGACTTGAGGAATTTGTTCAGCAGAGATTTGTCCTGCAAAGCCAACAGGATTTTGCATAGCTTGTGTCATATTCATGTCCTCAATAAAGCAAAATATTATTAGAAAGTACCTAATCGTAGAGGTTTTATCATAGCACTTTTACAACGACTTGCAGATGCTTATCGCTACGATAACCAGTGATAAATTGTCTGGCTGGGTTTAAAGTAATTTTTAAATCCGCAAAAGAAAAACCCCAAACTCATATTTAAGTTTAGGGTTTTAGAAATTTTGTTTTCCTACGATTTTCGAACTATGGTCCCGAGGGTCGGACTCGAACCGACACGTCATCTCTGACAGTGGATTTTGAGTCCACCGCGTCTACCAATTTCACCACCTCGGGAAGGCAGGAAGTGATGCACATATTACGTTGTTCTGAAATTCTGTCAATATATTTTAATGTTTGAGTGATTAATTTTAGTACATTTAAGAGGTTGTTATATCATTTTGAATAGCATTTAAGCGATGCTTGGTATACTACCAGTCAATGCCTCGTTTATCACGTATAATGAGTTGAGTTTTTATTCGATGACGTATTATGCAACTGTCCGATTTTTCTTATGATTTACCTGAAGCGCTGATTGCGCATTATCCACTGGCAGAGCGCAGTGCTTCCCGCTTATTACACCTTGATCAGGATGGGCAGTATCATGATCATCAGTTTACTGACATCTTGGATTTGTTGAATGAAGGTGATGTGCTGATCCTCAATGACACCAAAGTGATGAAGGCACGCTTAAAAGGTAAACGTGCGTCGGGTGGAGCGATTGAAGTCTTAGTAGAGCGTTTAACATCTGATCGCACAGCATTTTGTCATATCAAGGCAAGTAATACGCCAAAAGCAGGCGCAAAAATTTTCATCGGAGAAGATGCGATTCCTGCGACAGTGCAAGGTCGTCATGAGAATTTATTTATTGTTGAGTTTTCACAGCCCATCTTGCCGATCTTAGAACAATATGGACAGCTTCCGATTCCGCCTTATTTTAACCGTGAGGCAGAAGAGATCGATCGTGAGCGTTATCAAACGGTATTTCATGATCCTGATAAACTTGCCAGTGTTGCAGCACCGACGGCAAGTTTACACTTTGATGAAGCGATGTTAGAAAAATTAAAAGCCAAAGGCATTGAATATCATTTTGTTACGTTACACGTTGGTGCAGGGACATTTTTACCTGTACGGGTGGAAAAAGTCGAAACGCATGTCATGCATGCTGAATGGTGCGAAGTGCCTGAGCAGACAGTAGAAAAAATCCGAGCAGCCAAAGCACGAGGTAATCAAGTGGTTGCAGTCGGAACAACCGCAACACGTGCCCTAGAAAGTGCGGCATCGGCACATGGTGGTGAGTTGAAAGCGTGGTCTGGCGATACACAAATTTTTATTTATCCAGGCTTTGCGTTTAAGGTAGTTGATCGTTTAATTACCAATTTTCATTTACCAGAATCGACCTTATTGATGTTGGTCTCTGCACTATCGAGTCGTGAACATATTTTATCTGCGTATGCACATGCGGTAGCGGAAAAGTATCGTTTCTTTAGTTATGGTGATGCGATGTTAATCGATAAATTAAGTGCGATAAAGTCAGCATAAATTTAAATAACTGAATAACAATTGGGATCGTCATGCCAGTCAATAAAATCTATGAGCGTTGGCACTTTCATCAACGGATGAATCAGAAAGTCGCCTATAATATTGAGAAACTTATTGATCTTTACAACACTGCCAAATCCAAACAGGCGATTTTGGATGGTCTACATCCTTGGCGGGTATCGACCAATCTGCGTTACAACAATTTATTCAGTTATTTCTTATTATTGTGTTGTGCAGGAAGCATCTTATTTACGTCAATATTTTTGTACAATCACGGTGCCTTATTGATTACAGTGTGGTTGTTGAGCATTGCGGTGGCATGTTTTGCTTATTTGTCCATAGAGCATCAGAGTAATGTGGAAGGCGTGATCAAATCCTTAGAAACACTCACTTTTCAATATCAATATGATGTACGGTTTGCCCATTTCCCAAATTTTAACACCCAAGCAGGCATGAATCCAAACTATATGTTGGCTCGGGTTCGACAAGGCTTTGCAAGTCTAAATCAGGGTAATGCGGGTAATGAAATTGTGGATTTTGCAGCGACATCGTGGCAAGTTCAAGGTCACGATTTTCCAGTGTTACTATTCCAATATGTGGCTGTGACTGAAGTTGAAATTCCAACAAGTAAAGGCGAGCCCATTACCAAAGAGATTAGAAAAAACTTTTGGGGCGCATGTGTATTTGATATGCCAAATTTGGCATTTTGCGTAAGTAATGAGCGACAAAAATATGAACGATATCCGATCTCTTGGACGAGTAGCGATGCGCAGTTCAATCGGGACTTTCATCTCTATGGGCAGCAAGAGTTTGAACTCGCGAAGAATTTAACGCCAAGTCGTATTCTCACTTTAGCCAGTCAGCTTGATCATATGCGTGGTACATTGATGTTTCACGATCAGATGCAGGCTTTTTGCTATATCAGCACGCAAGATATTTTCCAGACACGTGCACGATCTAAGTCGATTGATGATATTTCACAGCTTCGTGGGCATCTGCGCACTTTAAAAGCACCACATTATGAGCGTATGCAAAAAAGCCTACAGGCGATTATTCGAAGTTTTATGGATGAGCGTGTTTTTATAAAAGAAGACAAAAACATTGAATTTTATTAGGGTCTGTTAGTGATGTTTGATTTTTTTTAATGTCATGAATTTAGAAGTAAATAACCATGTAATCATCTGCAAAATCATCAAGGCTTGTCATGGATTTTAGCTAAAAATAGATTACAATTAGAGCAATCGAAGGTTTGCCGATATGATGTGTTGACCTTTGGAGAAATAAAAAGATTTAAACCGTTTGAAAATGAACGAACGCTTCAGGGGACTAAGTTATGGGTTGGATTATATTTTTCAGCATAATATTTGCATTCATTTTCTTCTTTATCGTGATTCGCAACAATATCGTCAAAAATGAAAATGCGGCAAAACGTGCGTGGTCTGATGTGGCGAGTTTTGAACGTCAAAAAGTTAAAATCCTAGATGATTTGCAACCATTGATTGATCGTTATGGTGATTTTGAACAAAGCACGATGACGCAAATCAGCGCATTGCGTCAGAATATTTTAAACCTCAATCAAAATACCCAAGATGTGGCAAAGCTTGAGCAAATCGAACAGCAAACTTCACAATTGCTGAAAGGCATTCATGTACAAGTTGAGGCTTACCCTGAGCTCAAAGCCAATGAGATTTATCAAAAACTGATGCACGAAATCACCGATCAGAATGAAAATGTCGGCGCAGCGATTAGTATTTTTAACCGCAATGTTGAGCACTTCAATAACAGCATTCAGATTTTCCCGAATAATGTCGTGAATAGCATGAGCTTAAACAAAAAGCCGTTAAAGCCGTTTCAAGATCGGGTGATGGATAGTGGCTTTGACTATAAGCCGAATTTTGAGTCGTCGAAGTAATTTAATTCACTACTGCGTTAACCTCACTCGATGTACTGAATGTACACCATCGTTCGGTTGCCTTGTATTGAAGTTAAATTACATCAACTACATTATTACAGATGTGAAATTGAAGCTAACCTTAGCTTCAATTTGAGACTAAAAAAACCTATTAAATTGTGAGTTTTGCAACGCAAAATTATTGATGAAAGATGCGTGCTTTATCACGTTGCCAATCACGGTCTTTCTCAGTTTGGCGTTTGTCGTGTAACTGTTTACCTTTTACTAAGGCGATTTCTAATTTTGCCAAATGACCTTTCCAGTAACATGCCAATGGCACGCAGGTATAACCTTTTTGATTGACTGCGCCAAGTAACTTATCTAACTCACGGCGAGAAAGCAGAAGTTTACGTGTACGGGTTGCTTCTGCGACCACATGCGTTGATGCAGAGAGTAGTGGTTGGATTTGTGCACCAAATAAAAACGCTTCGTTATTTTTAAAGGTAATATAGCTTTCCACCAAGCTCATCCGCCCAGCACGTAAAGATTTGACTTCCCAGCCTTGCAATGACAAACCTGCTTCAAATTTTTCTTCAATAAAATAATCATGGCGTGCACGTTTGTTCTGTGCGATGGTGCCAGCGTTATTTTTTTTGACGACTTTTGCATTTGCCATAAATCAATTTTTCCAGAATATTTATAAAACCAACAACAAACCATCTCATAAACAATGGTTGATTATTTTAGCGTTGTTTTTCAATGGTGACTTTAGCTAAAAAATCAAGTTTTTGCTAGAATAAAGCTTGATTTAATGATCACAGTATTTCATTCGCCACAGTGATGAACAAGGCACACTAAGCATGACACAGAATCGCATGACAAAAACACGTATTATTTATCCAGGGACTTTTGATCCAATTACCAATGGACATATTGATTTGGTGACGAGAGCATCCAAAATGTTTGATGAAGTGGTGGTGGCGATTGCGATCGGGCATCATAAGAATCCTGTATTTAGCTTAGAAGAACGGGTTGCTTTTGCTAAAAGCTCACTGAGCCATTTGGATAATGTTGAATTTGTCGGTTTTGATGGATTGTTGGTAAATTTTTTCCAAGAACAAAAAGCAACGGCTGTACTGCGTGGCTTGCGTGCGATTTCTGACTTTGAATATGAATTTCAATTGGCAAATATGAATCGTCAGTTGGATAGCAATTTTGAATCCGTCTTTTTGACACCATCGGAGCAGTATTCTTTTATTTCTTCGACTTTGGTGCGTGAGATTGCTCGATTGAATGGTGATGTTGGCAAGTTTGTACCAAAAGTGGTGACAGAGGCGTTTGAGCGTAAGCATCAACAAGGTTGGTAGTTCGTTACAGCACTTTGAACTGACAATTGTATTTAGCGATGCAAACTAAACTTATTTTAAGGGAACCATTATGGCGTTAACGATCACAGATGAATGCATCAATTGCGATGTCTGTGAGCCTGCGTGCCCGAATGAAGCGATCTATATGGGCGAGGACATTTATGAAATTGATCCTGCGCTGTGTACCGAATGCGTTGGGCATTATGATACGCCACAGTGCGCATTACTCTGTCCCGTCAGCTGTATTCCAAAAGATGAACGGCATATCGAAACAGAACAACAACTGCTCGAGAAGTATCAACGCATCATCGATGCAAAAAGTTGATATGAAAAATAGTTGATGCAAAAAATATTTTTTCTCCGAGTTTTTTGCTTGGTTTTTTGCTAAGATGTGCGCCGAAGTGAGCCAGACGATCGCTGCTACGGAGGTCTTCGTGACTGAAGTAGGGGAGGAAAGTCCGGGCTTCAAAGGGTAAGGTGCCAGATAACGTCTGGGCGGCGTGAGCCGACGGCAAGTGCAGCAGAGAGTAGACCGCCATATCTCGTAAGGGATTTGGTAAGGGTGAAAGGGTGCGGTAAGAGCGCACCGCATGGCTGGTAACAGTGCATGGCAAGGTAAACCCCACCTGAAGCAAGACCAAATAGGAATCCTGAGGCGTGACCCGCGCTGGATTCGGGTAGGTTGCTGGAGCGTATGAGTGATTGTGCGCCTAGAGGAATGATCGTTCACGACAGAACCCGGCTTATCGGCTCACTTCGATCAGATTTTGATAACTATATTTAAAAGCGCAAAATAAAATGAGACCCGCAAAGGTCTCATTTTTAATTTTCAGCTTTTTATTTCTAAAGCGTTTATTCAGTCAATATATCTTCTGGGTTGCCATAAATAGGCTGTGTTTCATCTGCGACAGGTTCATGATCTGCTGTTGGTTCATCATTGATTTGCTCAACAGGTTCAACCTCAACGTCAAAAATTTCAACTTGTACTTTAGATTTGCTAGTCGCTTCTGTTGCTTCAGAAGTATCATCTGCAAAAGTCGTTGTAGTGAAAGCGAATAGGCTAGTCATAAGAAGTGCTTTTAAGAGTTTCATGAGGTGTCCTTTTAAACTTGGATCAATAATAGATTGTCGCTATGAATTTAACTATTTGCATTATTAAGGTGGTTGGTTTATTCGCTACTTTTTATGCACTTGTTATCTAGCTTGCTAAACATAGCGTGAGATTGAGCTGAAATCATAAATGTGTGACGAAATTCATATATTTTGAAATGATTTTTTGATTCATTTTTTTGTATAAGAGAATACAAAGATTGAGATCATTAAAAGATGATCTCAATCCCAACAAAGTTTTAAGACAAGTTTTAAATGCTAGTATTTAAGATGGGCTCTTAAAAAAGATGAACTCTTAATGACAAGCACTTTCAGCTTATTGCTTATCTTTTTTGTCTTGCTCTTCTTCTAGAGCAACTTTGTCACCGGTTTTATCCGATGCTTTTACATCAGCAGCAGCTTGATTCAATTGTTCTTCAGTTGGTGCAGTACCTTGAGCTAAAGCATCTTGTGTAGATACGATAGTTGCATCTTGAGGTGCTTGCGCATCGGCTTGTACGTTGAGCTGTGCTTCAGGTGTAGTTGCAGGTGCTTGCTCAATCGTTTCACCAGCAAAAGCTGAGATAGAAAGCGTTGTTAAACCTGTGATCAATAATGTTTTAATCAGTTTCATAATAGACATCCTTTTAAAAATTTACAACAAAATGTCCAAAGTCATCGAAGTATGTAAGTGCTCAAACTTGCTCACTCTAATGTGCAATGGAATAAATCGTACTGCATTAGGCATCAATGCAAGGTACGGAAGCCATGCTAGTAAAAAATGTAGAAATGATGAATAGGGTTTACAGTTTGGTGACAAATTCTAGTTATAAGATAACATTACAATGGAGATTGTCAGTTCTTCGTAATGACGAACGCAAAAATGCAAAATAATTTGTCAGGAATTATGAAAAATAGATCAAACATTAGCCATAAAAATAACAGAGCGTTTACAGATTTTCTTCACTCTATTTTTTATGAAAATAAAAATTGAGTGTTTAGTTTGATTAAAGTCAATCAATTAATTGAAATAAGCGATTATCCAAAAGACCTTCTTTGCACTTCGTCTTCTTTTTTATGATTTGCCTTTATGCTTAAATAGGCATCTATTTTTTCGCCCATTTTATGAGGACATCCCATGCGTGCCTATAATTTCTGTGCAGGTCCAGCTGCATTACCTACTGCTGTTTTAGAAAAAGCACAGCAAGAGTTGACCAATTGGCAGGGCAAAGGATTGTCAATCATGGAAATGAGCCACCGTAGCGATGATTTTGTGGCTGTGGCAGAAAAGGCAGAAGCAGATTTACGCACATTACTTGCGATTCCTGAGAATTATAAAGTGTTATTTTTGCAAGGTGGTGCATCACTTCAGTTTTCTGCGATCCCACTGAACTTGCTTGGTAAAAATAGCAAAGCAGACTATATCAATACTGGGATTTGGTCTGAGAAAGCATTCAAAGAAGCAAAGCGTTATGGCGAGATCAATGTCATTGATGCAGTAACTACTGTCGATGCTAAGATGGCTATCGCTGATCAATCTGCCTGGAATCTCTCAAATGACGTAGCTTATGTGCATTATGCTGATAATGAAACGATTGGCGGAATTCAGTTTGCAGGCATTCCAAATGCGAATGCGCCACTGGTGTGTGATTATTCTTCGAGTATTTTGTCTGCGCCACTCGATGTATCAAAATTTGGCGTGATCTACGCAGGTGCACAAAAGAACATTGGCCCTGCGGGCTTGACCATCGTCATCGTGCGTGATGATTTACTCGATCAAAGCAAAGCAGAAATCCCAAGTATCTTGAAATATGCCGATCAAGCGAAGAATGGTTCAATGGTGAATACACCAGCGACCTATTCTTGGTATCTATCAGGTTTGGTATTTGAATGGTTACTTGAGCAGGGTGGGGTAGATGCGATGCATCAAATTAACCTGCAAAAAGCTAATCTGCTTTATGGTTATATTGATCAAAGTGGTTTTTATCAAAATCCAATTGCCAAAGCCAATCGTTCGATCATGAATGTGCCATTTACTTTGGCAGATGAAAAGCTTGAGAAAACTTTCTTGGTAGAGGCGGAAAAACGCAATTTATTGAATCTTGCAGGACATCGTTCTGTGGGCGGTATGCGTGCCAGTATTTATAATGCGGTGCCGTTGGTAGGTGTGGAAGCTTTAGTTGAATTTATGCAGGGCTTTGCACAACAGTATGGTTGATCTGTTGATTGGCTTGTTCATTATCAAAACATGGACATTAAAAAATCGGTTGCAATTACATTGTACCGATTTTTTATTTAGATAATGAAACTGTGTAGAAACCAAGCGCTAAGCACAATACCCAAACAGAAGAACAGACATGCAAACTTGTCTACCTTTAGACTGGATAAAGAGATGGCTTCCATCGGCTGAGGCTGTTGGACATCGCTTTTCATTGTTATGCCTTGTAATTGCATAGTAATTAGACTTAGGTGACAGTTGTAGCATATATTTTTGTTTGAATCCATATGTTTCCGCGAATAAATTCACCAATTTCAAATTCTTGCTGAGTTTTTGCCACAGCTAAGCGCAAAATGACAGGTTTGGCTTTTTCTTCACGCATGATCGCCACATCATAAAGTGTGATGGATTTATCAAAAAACCGTCCATGACTTTTCCCAACGATATCACCTTGAAACCACGCTTCATCTTCCTGACCCATTGTTTCGCCGTAAAGATAAGCGACCATTTTGGAAATATCGAGGGTCACAGGCATTTCATCTTCAGGGCTTGATGGCTGCCATGCGGCAAGTAAATCTTGCAGATTGTCAGGTGTTTCACCATTATGATCTGCCAAAATATCATTCAAAGCACGATGGTGACGAATCGCCGCAGGATCTTCGATGAGCATGGTTTCTTTATTTGGTACAGCTTCGAGCTCATAGCCCCATGCAGACAGTTCGGCTTGATAAGTGGTGTTGGCATCGTATTGTTGTTGATTGACTACATAGAGCGCATCATAAGCATAGATTACGCTAGTATCGTCAAGCTCAAGACGAAGCACGGCTTCATGGTTATTCGGACAAGCAAGAATACGTCCAACTTTGGCATTGACTTTATACGGACTGTCGAAGGATGGAAATGCGGTAATAAAGTGTTTAGGATGGTTATTTTCTACAGCGATGATTTGTTGTAGATGAATTGGTTGCTGTGGACCTTGAAGTAGCCAAACATCTTTGGGTAAATCATCTTCACTCGCACAAAGCCCCATTGGCGAGCTTGCAGTATCGAGCGCTTGTTGCATCCAACCACTGACCTCATTTTCAGGCTGTTGGCTTAAGATGCGCCAATGTTCGGCATGTCCGCCAAAGTTCTCACAGCTTACAGAGATGATTTCAGGTTGTTGCTTGTTACTCGACTGTTGGCTCATATGGACTCGACTTTTATGCAATGAAATTTTATATAGTTATAAGGCATAAATGATTATTTTCAAGTGTTTGTCAGTAAAACAGAATTTATGTTACTTAAACTTATTGACGATAATGACAATGTGAAATGATGATTTACGCTAAAGAGGATACACATTTGTTCTGCTAGTGTATGTGGCAAAGTAAGCGAGGTGAGAAGTATATGGATTTAGAAAATAAAGTAGCCATTATTACAGGTGGTGCATCAGGATTGGGTTTAGCAACAGTTAAGCGGTTTGTTCAGTTGGGCGCAAAAATTGCGGTTTTGGATTTTAACGAATCTGCAGGAGTAACACTGTCATCTGAATTTTCAGATCAGGTTTTATTTGTCAAAACCAATGTAGCCGATGAGTCTTCTGTACAGCAGGCGATTACGCAAGTCATGGCGCGTTTTGGGGCGATTCATATTTGTATTAACTATGCAGGGGTGGGCGGTGCAGTGAAAACGCTTGGTAAAAATGGCGTTTTCCCACTCGAAGAATTTAATCGTGTCATTCAAATTAATTTAGTTGGTACATTTAATGTACTACGCCTTGCGGCAGAGCAAATGGCAAAAAATGAATTGGTCGATGGTGAACGTGGGGTAATTATTAATACTGCATCGGTCGCCGCTTTTGAGGGACAGGTTGGTCAAGCTGCCTATAGTGCGTCAAAAGGTGGTATTGTCGGCATGACTTTGCCGATTGCTCGTGATCTTGCGCAGTATGGTATCCGTGTAAATACGATTGCGCCTGGACTGATTCATACACCACTCTTTGATAGTTTGGGTGAAAAAGTCATTGAATCGCTTTCTGCGACGGTGTTGAATCCACAGCGTCTTGGGCAACCTGATGAAATCGCTCAAACAGCACAATTCATCATTGAAAATGCTTATATGAATGGTGAAACGATCCGTGTTGATGGCGGCATTCGGATGCAACCACGGTAAAACGCTCTATTTTTATAGGGTAAATTCAGCGAAATATGACTACAATGCAGATTATTCTAGATAATCTGCATTTTTTTCATGGCTACTGAACCTCAATTTCACCTTTGGATCGACGCCGATGCCATTCCCAATGTACTTAAAGATATTATCTATCGTGCATCAGATCGCTTCGCTCTTGAAGTGACCTTTGTAGCGAATCAGGCCTTAAATATTCCACGATCAACACGGATCAAGACTTTGCAAGTATTATCGGGTGCAGATGTAGCGGATCAAACCATTGTTGAGCGTATGCAAGCCACTGATATTGTTGTCACGCAAGATATTCCCTTAGCGGCACAAGTAATCGAAAAAGGTGGTGTGGCGATTCATCCACGTGGTGAGATTTTTACCGTCAATAATATTAAAGCACGTTTGCATCTGCGAGATTATATGGATAGCCTACGTGGAGCAGGGGTGCAAACTGGTGGTCCTGCCGCGATGAATGAGCGTGATAAACGTGAGTTTGCCAATGCGCTAGAGCAGACGATTCGTAAACAGATTCGGGCGACTAAAGCTTAAAATCATTTAATCTGCGACCAAATTCTACAATACACATTCTTGAGTAAAGCATGAATATCTCCAAGCAAAATGCGGTGATTACTTACATTGCACTTATTTTTATTTGGGCATCGACACCGCTTGCGATCGTCTGGAGTGTGGATACGATTGCACCGATGTGGTCGATGGTACTGCGGTTTTTCCTTGCTTTACCGCTGACACTGGGCTTGGTGTGGTTGATGAAGATTCCGCTACCATTCACACGGCAGACTTGTCTGAGCTATCTCGCAGGAAGCCTGAGTCTGATTGTATCGCAGACGTTTACCTATCTTGCTACAGCGCATTTGTCTTCAAGTATTATTGCGATGGTATTTGGCATGGCACCTGTGATTACTGGTCTGGTCGGTGCAATTTGGTTTTCTGTACAGCTCCGAGCTTTGCAGTGGTTAGGGATGTTTGTGGCGCTCGCAGGGCTAAGTAGCATGTGTTTGCTTGCGCAAGAGAGTATGCACTTCAATGTGATTGGGATTTTCTTGGTGTTGGCGAGTGTGACGATTTATTGTTTTTCCATGTATTTCGTCAAGCAAATTAATGCATCAGTCACACCATTTGCACAGGCTTCAGGTTCGATTATTTTCTCAACCATTATTGCGATTGGTTTTATCCCATTTATTTGGGATCAAGTGCCAACGACGATGCCATCGCTGAAATCGATTTCAGCACTACTGTTTACGGCTGTAGTAGCTTCAATTGTGGCAATGTTTTGCTATTTTAAATTGATTCAAAATATCTCGGCGACCACGCTGTCATTGACTACGGTGATGACACCAATTATTGCGTTGATTTTGGGTGCGGTGCTCAATCAAGAGTATTTGTCGATGCAGGTCTATTTAGGCATCATTCTGATTTTTATTGGCTTATTGATTTATTTTTATCATGATATTCAACGTATGCTCCGTGAGCGCATACGTTGAACTTATCATCTTTTTAGCCTAATTTAATTCTCGCTTTCAGCATAGTCAGCGTCTTCATGTTCTTCGTTGTGGATGCGCTCTACACAGGTCGCCAATTTTTCACGATCTTCATCATGTAGATTGACAAAGTGCGCACCAATACGATATTTGCCATCGTCACCCTCAAGGGTGTAGACCACGTGTGCAGTGGCAGCGACTTGGAAGTTGTTTTCGGTATCCATAAAGGTGAGGTGGATGTAGCTGTCATTTTGCATCGCTGATTTGGTAAAGAATGACAAGCCACTTTCTGAGATATTGATACGTTCTGGACTAGGCAACATGCCTTTAAGAGAATCGAAAGTGCTGTTATTGATCAAATCGATTTTTTGATTGAGCAGACTGAAAATATGTCCAAATCCCGGATGTTCTGTTTTAATTGCGTCAATTTCCCACTCAAGCACGCTGTCAATTTGTGCAAGTTCTGAAAGTAAAAGAAAATATCGTGGTATCATAAATTCTGGATTGTAGGGATCAAGTTCTGCTTGTTCTTGGCTGATCTCCTGATAATTAAATCTCAATAATGCATCAGCTCGTGAGCTTTCGCGACGTTCGCCGTGGGGAGCTGAGTGCTGAGTTTGAACCATTTTTTACTTCCTCGGATTTGATCGTATGTATAAACCGATCGCTTTTTATATAGGCTTACGCTATACGCGAGCGCGTCGTAGTAATCGTTTTATCTCTTTTCATGCTTTATCTTCTATGATTGGCATGATGCTCGGTGTTGCGGTACTCATCATTGTCTTATCAGTGATGAACGGATTCCAAAATGAAATTAAAAACCGTGTCCTTGGTATGGTGCCACAGGCGACCGTGTCTTCAAATCATATCATTACTGACTGGCAAAATATATTACCTGTCGTAGAAAACATTGAGCATGTACAAGGTGCTGCGCCATTTACTCAGTTGCAAGGGATGATCACCTCGCAGGGACAGGTGACAGGGCTTGTGGTGAATGGGATTGACCCAAAATATGAACCACGTGTATCCATTATCCAAGACAACATGGTGCAAGGTTCACTGGATAACCTGCAACAAGGTGAATACGGCATCATTTTGGGTAAGAGCCTCACCGATGCGCTTGGACTACGTGTCAATGACAAAATCACTTTGATTCTGCCTGAAGCGACACCATCACCAGCGGGTGTTGTGCCTCGTTTTAAGCGCTTTACCTTAGTCGGTATTTTTAGTGTGGGTGCAGATGTTGATGGCTTAGTTGGTTATATTGCATTGAATGATGCGGCAACTTTACTTCGACTGCCTCAAGGTGCACAAAGTGTACGAATGAAGCTTGATGATGTATTCGCTGCACCTGATGTGGTTGATCAAGCGTTAAGTCAACTTCCTCCACATTTCTATGGTTCGGATTGGAGTTATACACACGGTAGTTTGTTTAGTGCGATCCAAATGGAAAAATTCATGATTGGATTATTACTTTTCCTCATCGTACTGGTTGCTGCATTTAACATCGTATCGTCACTGGTGCTGATCGTCGCTGATAAACAAGCTGATATTGCGATTTTACGGACATTGGGCGCAACGCCATCGACCATTACCAAAATCTTTATTGTGCATGGCACCGTCATTGGTGTGATCGGCACATTCTTCGGGACGATACTCGGTGTCACCGTTGCATTGTCGATTAGCTCAGTATTTAGCTGGGTGACCAATGCTTTAGGATTGAATCCACTCGCTGCTTATGTGATTAATTATTTACCGTCAGAGCTGCTATGGCGTGATGTGACAGTGATTGTGGTGTTGTCTTTGCTACTCAGCTTCCTTGCAACGATCTATCCTGCTTTGCGTGCAGCCAAGACACAACCTGCGGAGGCGCTACGTTATGAGTAATGAAAATATGACTAATGAAAAGCGTCAAGCGATGAACAGCCAAAGCAATATTGTCCTTGAAGCAAAAAATGTACATCGTCGTTTTGATGATGGGCGTAATCAAGTTGATGTACTACGTGGCTTAGACTTATCCGTACAACAAGGTGAATTCGTTTCCGTCATCGGTACAAGTGGTTCGGGTAAAAGTACGCTACTGCATGTACTCGGCGGTTTGGATACGCCAACGCAAGGTGAAATTTTCCTCAAAGGACAACGCTTTGATACCTTAAAAGAATCAGAACGTGGACATCAACGCAACCTGCATTTAGGTTTTGTTTATCAGTTTCATCATCTTTTGCCTGAGTTTAATGCCTTAGAAAATGTCTGTATGCCATTGATGCTTCGTCAGGGCACGACTTTTCTTGAAGTAAAAAAGAAAGCAGAAAAGCTACTTGAGCAAGTCGGTTTAAGCCACCGTATGGAACATAAACCAGGTGAGCTATCAGGTGGCGAACGTCAGCGTGTGGCACTCGCTCGTGCATTGGTGACTGATCCTGATCTGATTCTTGCCGATGAGCCAACAGGGAATCTTGATCGTCAAACGGCACAAGGCATTTTTAGTTTGCTGAAAGAATTGCAGACAGATCGTCAAATGGCGATGTTGATCGTGACGCATGATGAATCGCTTGCCCAGTCCGCAGATCGAATTTTGCATATGCGTGATGGTGCATGGTTTAACGCAGAATAATCGTTGATCTTGATAGAAATTTATAAAAACTGATCTATGCAAATGGGTCAGTTTTTTTCTAAACAGTTTTAAATAAATCGCTCGACAATTCACTGGGCTTCAATTACTTTTAAATTTATCAGAATATAAAATATTAAATATGGTCAAGCAGTGATTCATTATAAAAAATTCATTTTAATAACTTGCACTAAAAAGGCGACAAGGTCGTGATTCGCTGGTTGTGTTTGGCATGGATTGTCGGGATTGTAACGCTTGGGATGCCACTTGGACTGATTGATAAATTTTATTCATTGTATTGGTTGATTCCTTGTCTAATTTCATTGCTATTACTATTGTCATTTTGGCGTTTTGATCGAACGTTGCAATGGAAATGGCTAAACGTTTTACTCAAATCCATTGCTTTTATTTCTACGTTATTTTTGGCTTGTAGTTATGCCGATCAGCGTTTACAGCATCGACTTGCCAATGATGTGATTGAACGACAGACCGTTGAAGGCATTGTTTATATTTCACAGCTCAGCGAAGGCAAACTAGAAAATTGGCGACAGCCTGCACAGCTTTTGATACCCGAACAAAATCGTAGTCTAAAAATATTACTTTATCCCAAGCGGATTTATGATGCGCAAGGTGAAGTGATTGGCATGAGTACCGATCAATTGGCACTGGGTCATTTTTATCAGATGACTTTGGACATTAAGCCACCGCATGGTTATGTTAATCATGGTGGCTTTGATCAAGAAAAATGGCTCTTACAACAAGGCATTCAAGGCACAGCAACGGTACTTTATAATCAGTCGATCACGGCTTCAGAAGTTCAATCTATGGGCTGGTATCGCTTTGTGGTGGATCAGCGAGGTTTACTCAATGATTGGCGGTTACAGGTTGAAAAGTTACGGTTTGAGTTTCGGCAACAGCTTTTAGAGCAAAACAATTTTAGTCATCACAATGACCTTGAAATAGCACGGCATAGCCAAGAGCACGGTCTGCTTTTAGGTTTATTGACAGGTGATCGTAGTGGCATTGATCACGCTACCACACAGCGTTTTCAGGTACTGGGTATCAGCCATCTTTTGGCAATTTCTGGACCACATGTGTTGCTTTTAGCGGCGATGTTGACATGGTTGTTGATGAAAACGTTACATCTGTCTATGCGAATGGGAAGACTAGAGAATCTTTATTTAAAGTTTCCACGACAATTATTCTATATCCCGATTTTTCTCAGTTTAGTCAGTTTTTATGTGGTGTTTACAGGCTTTGAGATTCCAGCATTGCGAACGTGGTTGATCGCTTGTATTGCGAGTATTTGTCTGTGGCAACGGTGGCAGATTTCAACTTTGATGATGTTGCTGATGACAGCGGTGATCGTACTGATTTTTGATTGCTTTGCGATTTTGTCCGCAGCATTTTGGCTCTCTTTTGTGGCATCAGGGATTTTGATCCTGATCTATCGACAAGTGCAGAAGCATGAATCGCATCCTGAAGATACATTCATTGATCATCTGAAATATGCATTTTCGTTGTTGTGGCAGACGCAGTGGCGTGTCTTTATTGCTTTGCTACCTATTGTGCTGTGGCAGTTTAAGGCTGTATCTGTACTTTCGCCTTTAGTGAATCTTATTGCGATTCCATTTTTGACCGTATTGATTGTGCCGCTGAACATTTTATCAGCGTTAATTTGGCAAGTCGTTCCGATTATTGGTAAGCCTTTGGGTGAATTACTGTGGGGATTATCTGCATTTTTATTATCCATTTTTCATTCGATTTTAAAGGCGATTGAGCCGATTGCGACGGCGTTATATTTACCGAGCTTTTTCACTGGTATGAGCTTATTGTGTATTGCGATTGCTGTGGCGATTTTGATGTTGCCTAAAGGGTTGATTAGCCGTTATTGGGCAATATTTTTTCTGATTCCGATATTTTTTCAACAAAGTTTGCGTGCACATTTGACCGTGGATATTCTTGATGTGGGGCAGGGACAAGCCATTGCGGTACATACACAGAAGCATCATATGTTGCTAGATACAGGTATGGGTGCTTGGCAGGAAGGTCAACCGACGATGGGTGATCGGGTGATTGTGCCGTATTTGCGTGATCAAGGTATTCGCAAGCTTGATGAAATATTATTGACGCATCTCGATCTGGATCATCGTGGCGGTACAGATGCGATTGTGCGAGAGATCGCAGTCAAACAACTGCGCAGTAATGAACAAAAAGACGGTGTGACGGATTATCCTGATGTGCCATTTATCCAATGTGAACGTGGTCAATCATGGCAATGGGATGGTGTATTATTTGAAGTGCTTTCACCCATGCCAAATGATCAGATACAAAGCGGCTTATTACAAAGTGCGAATGAATCATCATGTGTGGTTTTAATCACCTCGAATCATGTGGTTGATGATTTTAAAATATTAATGATGGGCGATGCAGGTTGGCTCACCGAATACCAATTGATGCGAGATTATCCTGATTTGACGGCAGATATTTTGGTGCTTGGGCATCACGGCAGTCGGCATAGTTCAGCTTATGATTTTTTAAAAAAAATTCAACCGAAATTGGCTGTTATCTCTGTGGGAATCGATAATCGTTATGGGCATCCAACTCCTGAAACGATTGCACGATTAAATGCTTTAGAAATTCCTTATGTAGACACCGCACAAATGGGTGGCATTCATATTGAACAAAAAAAGCTTGATGCGTCGTGGTCATGGCAATATCGACGAGCAGCTCGAAAGTGGCTTGAGCCGACCGACGATTCAGTCTCGCATAGTGCGGGTTTGGCTATCCCGAGCTTGAATGGTGCGGATTAAGTTGATACTTTCTGCATGAGGCAAGCTATATACTTTTTTGCTTTCAGGGTTGGCTTTGAAGCGTTTATAACTCCAATGATAATGCTGCGGATGACGTCGAATAAGCTGTTCAATATGTTGATGAATGATTGCTGTACCATTTAGACTACGATCATAAATCTGCGGATCCATCGCTTCGATATGTATATCAAAGCCTGATTGGTCATTTCGAAGCGCATAAAGTATCAATGCACGTGCGCTTGTCTTTTGAATCATTTTTGCACAGAGCTGACTACTTTCCACAGGGACACCAAACCACGGCACGAGCTCACCACCTTGCTTTGGTGTATGATCTGGCAGAATTACCGTCGTGCCACCATTCTTGAGTGCTTTGAAGATTTGCTTCACACCAGTTTCATTGGTTTGTACCAGTGTTGCACCCTCACGTTGACGTGCTTCGAGTACGATCTGATCCATGTTTGGATTTTTGATCGGCATATACATAATGGTCAGATCGGTATGTTGTGAAATCCACGCATTCATCACTTCCCAAGTGCCAAAGTGAGGCACGATCAGAACAGCACCTCTTTCTTCAGCTAAAGCTTGCTTCAGGCGTTCATGTCCATGGACTTGATGAATCAATGCGAGGTTTTGTTGATTGTTGTTGCTCCAAACGTGGAAGAACTCAAAATAGGAGCACAATTCATTTTTGATGGCTTGTTGAGTAACGTGTTCTCGTTCAGGGGCTGATAAATCGGCAAGTGCAATTTCGATATTCAGCCGAATCGTTTGAATGGTCTTAAACGATGGCATAATCGACAAAATATTAGCGATCATCACCGCTAAAAGTTGTAACAACTTCAAAGGCGTGTAATGAAATAGGCGTACTAGCCAAGCTAATCCATTAGACTTATTTTGCATAACTCATAGAAAAATCAATAAACTAAAATAATAATGAAAAAATTTACCTGAATTATAAGCTAAAAACAACGAGATGAAGAAGATTTACAGATCAATATAGGCAGTTGAATTGATTAACTGTATGATGTGCCAAAACCTTTATTTAGGAAAGCATAATGTCAGATTGGCCACCAAAACCATCTTCAGAACAACAATCAAACAGTCCTTCAAATCATTCGGATCAAAACCAAGTGCAAGGTCAAGAGTGGAAAATATTAGAAAAAGCGGTACTTGCTTCTGTTGAAGAACAACGTCGAGCACGTCGATGGGGCATTTTCTTTAAATTGCTTTCATTCCTCTATTTGATGTTTATTTTGATTATGCTCGGAAAAGGGTGTAGCACAGGTTCGCAAGTGGATGGTACGCCGATCGTATCCGATGAGCATATTGCTGTGGTTGATATTCAAGGCATGATCGCAGGCGATGCCACTAGTGTAAATAGTAAAGACACCAATAAAGCATTGAAGCGTGCTTTTGAAGCGAAAAATGCCAAAGCAGTCGTGCTTAACATCAACTCGCCGGGTGGCTCGCCAGTGCAGTCGGATGAGATTTGGCAAGAGATTCGTTATCAAAAATCACAAAACACCGATAAAAAAGTCTATGCCATCATTGGAGATATGGGTGCATCGGGTGCGTATTATATTGCATCAGCTGCTGATGAAATCTATGTCAATCCATCAAGTATTGTCGGTTCGATCGGGGTGATTATGCCGAATTATGGCGTAACTGAACTGGCGAAAAAGTTAGGTGTTGAAGATCGCACCATGACCTCGGGCGACCATAAGTCATTATTGAGCTGGACGAAGCCAGTCGATGAAGAAGAGAAAGCCCACGTACAAGCCTTGCTGAATAATGTTCATGAGCATTTTATCACTGCGGTGAAAGAAGGTCGTGGTAAACGTCTAAAAGCAGATACGCCAGATTTGTTCTCAGGACTGTTTTGGACAGGTGATCAAGCGATCAAAATTGGTTTGGCTGACAAAGCAGGCAATCTCACCACTTTAGCTCGTGAACTGAAAGTGGATAAAAAAGTAGACTACACCGTAAAACGTAGTCCGTTTGAATCTTTACTTGGTACTGTAGGTACATCTATCGGCAATGGCATTGGTCAGTCGATTAATCAACAGATCGAAGCCCAGTCACAAGCAAAATTACAGTAATAAGTAAAATTGCAGTAATAAGCTTGCAAAGCGATAACGGGTTGATCTCGTGATCTCATTTGCAGAAGTGTTCATTGCAATAGTAAAACCGCTCAGTTCTTTCTCTTGTCAGAAATCGGCAAGAGGGAGAAGATGAAGGTCTAATCCAATACGAATATAAGCTATGAAACCACTGATTCATTTTGCTCATGCCAATGGCATTCCATCTGAAACTTATCAAAAGCTATTTGATGCGCTGTCTGATGAATATGACATCATCTATACCACACCAGTGGGTGCGAATCCTCGTTATCCGATTACTAATCATTGGGATTATTTGGTAGAGCAAATTACCGATAGCATTGAATCACAAGCCAATGGTCGTAAAGTGATTGCATTAGGGCATTCGCTGGGTTCAGTACTGAGTTTTATGGTATCGAATAAACGTCCTGACTTGATTAGTCAGGTGATTATGCTTGATCCACCGTTGATCTTGGGCGCAGCATCTTTGGTCTTCCACATGTCCAAGTTGTTTTATCCAAAGTTCGTTGATCAAATTACGCCTGCGGGATTGTCAAAGCATCGTCGTGATCACTGGGAAAGTCGTGAGCAAGCTGCACAGCTTTTATCGGGGAGAGGCTTTTTTAAAGACTTTGATCCTGAATGTTTTAATGCTTATATTCAACATGGTTTAACTGAAGATACCGTGCGTGGTGGTGTGACTTTAACCATTCCTAAGGCAGCCGAAGTAGAAATTTTTAGAAAGAATCCATCGCTATGGTGGCTACCTCAGCCTCAACCCAAAGTTCCAGTAGATTTAGTCGTTGGGCAAGATAGCCAATTCTTAAAACGTAAATTTCCACAGGTAGCAAAACGCAAGCTAGGCATTCCATTCCAAGTAGTCGAAGGTGGACATATGTTCCCACTAGAGCATCCGCTAGATACGGTGAAAAAAGTCAAATCATTGATTCGTCAAGATTTGCTGTAACTCATCTTATATTTTGATTTTTTAAAACTGAGCTGCCATCACGGTGGCTTTTTTTATGTGTGGTTTTAATTGTGCGGATTTTTTGTGTGTAGGAGGGGTGCTTCAAAGTTTACCATTATAAACTCTAGCAATTAACTATCCGTCATTAACTATTTACCATAAAAAAACCTCGGAAATACCGAGGTTTTTTCGATTCTGTAAATCGTAATTCGTAAAGAGCCGTAGCTCTGAAAAAATTAACGCTTAGAGAATTGAGGACGTTTACGTGCTTTACGTAAACCAAGTTTCTTACGTTCAACTTCACGTGAGTCACGAGTAACGAAACCAGCTTGACGAAGCGCAGGCTTCAAAGTTTCGTCAGATGCGATCAATGCACGCGTGATACCGTGACGGATTGCACCAGCTTGACCACCGATACCACCACCTTTAACAGTGATGTAAAGATCATATTTGCCAGTTGCTTCAAGCAACTCAAGCGGTTGACGAACAACCATACGTGCAGTTTCACGACCGAAATACTCTTCGATAGAACGGTTGTTGATCACGAGTTTACCAGTACCAGCTGATAAGAAAACACGTGCAGTTGCGGTCTTACGGCGACCTGTACCATAATTTTGTGCCATGTCTTTTATCCCTTAGATATCCAAAACTTGCGGCTGTTGAGCAGTATGAGGGTGCTCGCTACCAGCATACACTTTCATTTTCTTGATCATTGCATAACCAAGAGGACCTTTTGGCAACATACCTTTAACAGCACGTTGGAAGATTTCTTCAGGTTTGTGCGCAACTAATTTTTCAAAGTTAGTTTCTTTCAAACCGCCTGGGAATTCAGTGTGGCGATAGTATTTTTTGTCAAGTGACTTGTTACCAGTAACTTGAACTTGTTCCGCATTGATCACTACGATGTAATCGCCTGTATCAACGTGCGGTGTAAAAGTTGTTTTATGCTTACCACGAAGGCGGCGAGCAATTTCAGTCGCTAAACGACCAAGTGTTTTACCTGATGCATCCACAACGTACCAGTCGTGTTGCACCTCAGCAGGTTTTGCACTGAGAGTTTTCATGAACGAAATACCTATTATAGTTGGTTTGTTCATTTTTAAATTGTGTAATCACACAAAACAAAACGACCAAACGAAAAGAAGCGCAAATTATAGGAGCTTTGAAAGTAAAGATCAAACAAATATTATGCTGAAATTCAATTTAGTTCGGTGTTTTTATTCCAAGTTTTCACTATGACGATAACCACCGTGAAGCTGTCGATATAAACCTGGTGTTACACCTGTCCATTTTTTGAATGCACGGTGGAATGTGCTGGTTTCACTAAATCCAACTTGCTGTGCGACATCTTCCAAAGTCAAATCATGGCGCAATAATAAGTGAATCGCCGCATCACGACGTAGCGCATCTTTGACAGCTTGATAGCTTTTGCCTTCGGTGGCAAGGCGACGACGTAAAGTCTGCGGTGACAGATACAGCATAGCAGCGACATCATTGAGTGTTGGCATTTCTTCGCCAATATGGCTTTTCAATACATCACGAATGCGATTGGTTAGTGAGTTTGTATTTTTAAATTTCACCAACAGCCCAGCGGGTGCAGTTTTTAAGAACTCTGCGAGAGTTTCTTCGGTCTGACGAATCGGCAAATCCAAATAATCTGCTGCAAAAGTGACCTCTGTACGCTGTGCATTAAACTGAATCACAGGTGCGAAAAATAAAGCATCATATTCGTCGGCATGCTTTGGACGATCATAGCCAAAATGAACACGTTCTAAAGGAATACGACGCTCAATCAACCAAGAGGCTAAGCCGTGCCAAATCATCAGCATACTTTCGGTAACGAAATGATCGGGATCGTATTTCGGCGGAATCGCAGGAATCAAACGTGCTTCATGTTTATCACGTTCAAGATTTACCGACCATTCATCACCAAATAAACGATAAAATTCAGTGGATCGCTCTAGTGCTTCGCCCAAAGTTTTGCAATGAATAATCAACTGACACATCATAGCAAAGGTGCCTAGTTTACGTGGTTGTACATCAAAACCAATGTGTTCATCTTGGGTGACAAGCCACAGCATTCGAGCAAATTGGGTATATTGATCGGGAGAAATACGTGCTTTGGGTTGTTTGAGCAACTCTGCTTCAATGCCAACGTGGGACAGTAACGTGTCGATATCTAGACCTAGACGTTTTACACCTGTAAGCGCAGCATTGACAAAATGAATGCTAATCGTATCACGGCTCATGTTTTTGACCTTTTTTTGGATTTCACTGCATCAGTGCAATCTCGTTCTTGCTAAAAAATACAAATGTTCACTGAGTAATTATGATAACGCATATTCTATATTCTGGAATATGTCATAATTTAAGTAAAATTGCAGTATTCTTTTATCTATCATTTACTTAACGTTGAATGAAATCAAAGATTAACTTTAGTCGAATAAGATTTGGCTTGGCAGAAAATGACAAGGCATTTGAGCAAAATGCGTATTGTCTGCTAGTTTGAAAATACATTATGGTACTGGCTTTACAGAATAAAGATTTAGGGAATATGTGAAATGGATGGTGCTTTAAGTGGTTTAAAAGTTTTAGATTTTTCGACTTTATTACCAGGTCCTTTTGCTACTTTAATGTTTGCCGATATGGGTGCAGAAGTCGTGCATATTGAATCGCCAACTCGGGTGGATTTGGTGCGTGTAATGCCACCTTATGCCAATAGGCAAGCCACAGCTCATAGCTATCTCAATCGAAATAAACAGTCGATCGCCCTCGATTTAAAAGATGCAAACTGTATTGAATTGATCAAATCTAAAATTAATGACTATGACATTGTGGTTGAGCAATTCCGTCCTGATGTGATGAAGCGACTCGGTTTGGGTTATGAGGCGCTTTCTAGGATCAATCCACGATTGATTTATTGTTCAATTACAGGTTATGGACAAACTGGTCAATATCGCAATCGTGCTGGTCATGACATTAACTATCTTGCTTTGTCAGGGATTGCAGGGCATAGCGGACGTAAAGCTTCTGGCCCACCGCCTTTGGGTGTGCAGGTTGCTGATGTGGCAGGAGGTTCACTGCATGCGGTGATAGCAATCTTGGCGGCTGTGGTTGAACGTGCTCGTAGTGGTTTGGGACAGTATATTGATATTTCGATGACGGACTGCGCAGTAAGCCTCAATAATTTGGCGGCATCTGCACAACTGGCGGCCAATCACAATGCAGAGGCAGAATCCGCCGCACTGAATGGCGGTAGTTTTTATGATTATTATCGCTGCGCCGATGGTCGATATCTATCTATTGGAGGCTTAGAGCCACAGTTCTTACAAGGCTTAGCTCAAGCTTTGGAGCTTCCGATTGTTGCTGAAAAAGGCCTATCGCAATTGCCTGACGATCAGAAATTAGTAAAGGAAGCGATTCAAAATAAAATTGAAAGGAAGGACTTGGCGTATTGGCAAGATTTTTTTGCACAGCTTGATTTGTGTGTAGAGGCAGTTTTAAGTTTGGCAGAAGCGTTAAATTCTGAATTGGCAGTTGAGCGGGAGTGGGTTGTTAATGTACCTTTAAATAAAAATGATACGGCTTTAGAGCGTCAGTTGGCGAATCCAATTCAATTTTCACGCTCAAAAATGCGTTATGACTATATTGGTCAGGCTTTGGGTGTAGGTGAGTGGTAATAGATTGGTAATTGCGAGCTTGATGAAGTGCTTCGAAATGGGATCTAATCAAACTCAGCGTTATTTAATTTAAGGATGAATGCACGATAAAGTGTGATTTGCTTATATCAATAAAACCGAAATAAAGTATGCAAAAAAAGCATTTTATTGATGAAGTAAATATCGGTATGCTACACACCTTTCTAGAATGACTTACTAGCTGAACGCCATGTATTTATATACCGACTTCGATCAACAGTTGCTCAATCAACGTGTTGCCCAGTTTCGAGATCAAACCGAACGCTATCTTGCGGGTAAACTGACAGAGGATGAATATCGTCCATTACGTCTGCAAAATGGTTTGTATGTTCAACGCTATGCGCCAATGTTGCGTATTGCCGTGCCTTACGGTCTGATGAATACCAAGCAATTGCGCAAGATCGCTGAGATTAGTCAGGAATATGACCGTGGCTATGCGCACGTATCAACACGTCAAAATATTCAGTTTAACTGGCCTGCACTGGAAAATGTGCCTGATATGCTGGCAGAGCTTGCAACCGTGCAAATGCATGCCATTCAGACCTCGGGTAACTGTATTCGTAATACCACCACAGACCAGTATGCAGGTGTTGTGGCGGGCGAAATTGCCGACCCACGTCCAACTTGTGAATTAATTCGTCAGTGGTCGACTTTCCACCCTGAATTTGCCTTCTTACCACGTAAGTTTAAAATTGCTGTGTCTGCACTCGAAGAAATTGACCGTGCTGCAACTGCGTTTCATGACATTGGCGTCTATATTGTTAAAAATGAAGCAGGCGAAATTGGCTATAAAATTAAAGTTGGTGGTGGCTTAGGTCGTACTCCAATTATTGGTAGCTTTATTCGTGAGTTCTTGCCACGTGAGGATTTGATTGCTTACTTAGAAGCCATTTTACGTGTCTATAACTTGCATGGTCGTCGCGACAATAAATATAAAGCACGTATTAAAATTTTGGTAAAAGCCCTAACTCCAGCAGTATTTGCAGAAAAAGTTGAAGCTGAATTTGCACATACCGTGAAAACCTTGAAAATTGATGCTGAAACTTTGAAAAAAATGGATGAAAACTTCACGCCATTTGCTTATCAAAACTATGCCGATGAAGATTTTAGTGAGCTGTTTGCACAGTATCCAAAATTCAAACAATGGTTCAACATCAATACCCATGCGCACAAAGTTCAAGGCTACCGTATTGTCACTATTTCATTGAAACGTGCAGGTGTTGCACCAGGTGACATGACAACCGAAGAAATGAATCTAATTGCAGATTTAGCCGATCAATATACCTTTGGTGAATTGCGTACCACGCATGAACAAAATATTGCCTTGGTAGATGTGCCACAAAAAGACTTATTTGCATTGTGGCAAGTCCTAGATGCTAACAACTTGGCGCGCGCACATATTGGCTTTATTACCGATATTATTTGCTGTCCGGGGGGTGATTTCTGTTCACTTGCCAACGCTAAATCTATTCCAATTTCAGAAGCTATTTCACGCCGTTTTGATGATTTGGATACCATTTATAATCTTGGTAAACTGGATTTGAATATTTCAGGTTGTATGAATGCTTGTGGTCATCACCACGTTGGTAATATCGGGATTTTAGGTGTGGATAAAAAAGGCGCCGAATTTTACCAAATCACTTTAGGTGGGCATGCAGACCATGATGCTTCAATTGGTGATATTTTAGGGCCATCTTTTGCTGCCGAAGTGATTCCAGATGTCGTGGAAGAAATTTTAAATACCTACTTAGATTTGCGTAGTGAAGGTGAAGACTTCATCGACACTTATCGTCGTGTCGGCATTCAACCATTTAAGGAGCGCGCTTATGCTTAATTTGACTCAGCCTGTGCTCGGCAAAGATGGCAGTATTTTTGAGAATACCTTTCAGCAAGTTTCTGAAGAAGGACAGTTGCCACAAGGTGATGTGGTACTAACCGTTGCGCAACTTGATCAATTACCGAATGTTTCAGGGAAAAAAGCATTATTTTTGACTGCGGAAGATTCACCTGAAACAACAGCATACCCACTGGATCAACTCGAGGCGATTTTTATTGATTTCGCAGGTTTTGGCGATGGTCGTGGTTACTCTTTTGCAGCGTTACTGCGCCGTCAAGGCTATCAAGGTGAATTGCGTGCAGTCGGTGATGTTTTTAAAGATGTGCTGAATTATCTAAAGCGTTCAGGTTTTGATAGCTTTGTGATTAAAGAGGGTAAGGATATTCAAGAAGCTGTGGCAGGTTTAAATGATTTTACCCATCCTTATCAAGCCTCAACGGCGGTAAGTGAAGCAAGCTACCAAACCAGCCGTTAAAAGTAACTCATGCTGTTTATAAAAATCCCGCACCTTGATGCGGGATTTTTTGTGATAGACAACGCAATTCTATCTAATTGAATAACGCAATTCTATCTAATTGAATAATAATCGGATAACAATTCAAAGATAGGATGTTACATGAACACATCGTATATTGTTTATACAATTTTGAAAAATCTAACTTAGGGAACGTGAGGATATAACAATGCAACTCAATCATTACTTAAACTTCAAGGGGCAAACCGAAGCTGCGTTTTTATTTTACCAATCAGTTTTTGGTGGCACATTTTCGAATATGACCCGTTATCGTGATATGCCACCCGAAGATGGTGTGAACTTAACTGAGGAAGAACGCAACTTTATTATGCATGTGTCACTGCCACTTAACGAACATACTGAGCTGATGGGTTCTGACTATATGGAAGCCTTCTGTGGAAATAACGCCAAAGGATTTATTCAAGGTAACAATCATTATATTTCCATCAATCTCGTCAATGATGAAACTGAAACCCGTCGCCTATTCAATCAATTGTCGGTGCATGGTCATATTGAGTGTCCTTTAGAAAAAACCTTTTGGGGTGCATTATTTGGTTCTTTTGTTGATCAATTTGGCGTGCAATGGATGGTGAATTGTCAGCTTGATGCGACACATGATAGCCAAGATATTGTGTTATAAATTTTGAGTCACGAATAAAAAAATCCCGCATTAGTTTGCGGGATTTTCTGTTTAGAGTTTTTAATTAAAGCAATTCAATCGCCACAGCAGTTGCTTCACCACCGCCGATACACAGTGCTGCAATACCTTTCTTGCCACCTGTGCGTTTAAGCGCATGGATTAACGTCAAGATAATGCGTGAACCTGTAGAGCCGACAGGGTGACCAAGTGCACATGCACCACCGTTGATATTGACTTTTTCAATATCAAGTTTGAATTCATCAATCGGGCACATCGCAACCATTGCAAATGCTTCATTGATTTCCCAAAGGTCAACGTCTTTTGCATCCCAACCTGTTTGATTCAATACTTTTTGGATTGCGCCAACTGGAGCAATGGTGAACTCAGATGGGTGCTGTGAGTTTGATGCGTAAGCAATAATTTTTGCCAACGGATTTAAACCCTTTGCTTCTGCATTATCAGCAGTCGTCAATACTAATGCAGACGCACCATCAGAGATCGAACTTGCATTTGCTGCGGTGATGGTACCGTCTTTGGCAAAAGCAGGGCGAAGTGTTGGAATCTTATCGATATTGGCATTGAAAGGTTGCTCATCTTTATCAACGACCACATCACCTTTACGTGTGGAAACGGTGACAGAAACGATTTCATCAGCGAAATAACCTTCAGTCACAGCCGTTTGTGCACGTTTCAACGAACGAATCGCAAATTCATCCATTTGCTCACGGCTATACGATTTTTTATTTGCCATGTCTTGGGCAAATGAACCCATCAAACGACCAGTTTCTGCATCCTCTAAACCGTCAAAGAACATATGATCTTTCACTTCACCATGTCCCATACGGTAGCCACCACGTGCTTTTGGTAGAATGTAAGGTGCATTAGTCATAGATTCCATACCGCCTGCAACGACGATATTTGCAGAACCTGCTTTAATCATATCAGCAGCTTGCATCACGGCTTTCATCCCTGAACCACAAAGCTTGTTAATGGTCACTGCGCCAGTAGAGTCTGGAAGTCCAGCTTGACGCATTGCTTGACGAGCAGGACCTTGCTTTAGACCCGCAGGCAATACACAGCCCATGATTATTTCTTCGATATCAGTTGGTTGAAGACCTGCACGAGCAATCGCTTCTTTAATCGATACTGCGCCAAGCTCAGGTGCAGTAACACCTGCTAAACTGCCTTGAAAACCGCCCATTGCGGTACGAGCACCATTGACAATCACGATGTCAGACATGAATAAACTCCTGTGTAAAATCTAGTGACTTATAAAAAGATGACGAAACTATAAGTCATTTTAAATTAAGGTACAAAAATAAAGCGAAACTATAGGTTCACTTTGAAAAGATTGGAAACAATCCGTTAGAATCCTACAATTAAGTATTAACAACTCTGAAGCTTTTCTGTTCTAGAGTGTCCCATCATACTAACCAAGATTTTGTAATGCTGGTTGTGTGAGTGAGAGCAGTAGGTGAATCGCCCGTTGGATCCCCGTGGTAGACCTGTATCAGGTTGAAAAAATAAAGTGCTTCCATTGAAGCCGTTCCATTGTAATTCACCATACTTAAGATCCAAATTGATTGCTCTAAGTGTAGCTTCACTTGAATCTAAGATGCGATTCATATTTTTGTCATGAAATATGATGATTTTCTTTGACCAACTATTATTTTCACAGTTAAATCCATTGGAACTACCACAAATACCAATTCGTCTTTTAAATGTGTAAGCTTGATGTTTACTATCTCGAACAAGGGTGTGTAATGTAGAGTTAACTTTTTTAGCTTCGAGGTTTGCAAGGATACTTTTAAAGTGTGGAATAGCAATGGTTGAAAGCACAGCGATGATTATTACAGTTACAATGAATTCAAAAATTGTAATACCAATTTGAAATTTACGCATGGATGTCTATTTTTACCTTGTTTTATATGTAAGTTTGTAAATTAAAAGTTAATGAATAATGTGTTTATTGATTTCAGTTAATATTTTGTGATGCTGAATCGTAAAGTTCTTAAAATAAAATATATTATAACAGGATTTTTTGGGATGTGAAGTATTCTCAATTACAAAAAAGAACTCAACTAAAAAGTTACAAAAAAACCATGATATGAATCAAACTTTCATAAAAAAATATAGAAAAAGCATTTAAATAGCACTAGACTGCGAACAGTGGATGTATCAAAATCCATTGTGAGTTACCAAAAAACAATGGTAATTGTAAAAAAGTTTGTCAATACTGTTGACAAATTAGTTGTGACATTCAGGTTTAATGTCCAATTTTTGTAAAATTTTAAGCAAGCCGTTTAAAAACATATGAAAATGTGTATATACTATGCACAGAAAACAAAGTTTTAGGCTTGTGTTACACAACAAAATGTTTAATCTGGAGGCATTCCATGAAAATGAGTCGTATTGCTCTTGCTATGTTGGTTGCAACTCCGTTTGCAGCTGCAAACGCTGGTGTTACAATTACCCCTTTAATGCTTGGTTATCACTGGTATCCTGAAGATACTCAAGATAAACAACGTGAAGTATTGACGAGCCGTGATGGCGGAACTACACCTACTGGTACTAATGGTTCCGGTGTTGCGCTTCAAAGTGATTTGGTTGTTGGTGCTGCGATTGGTGCAGAATTGACTCCATGGTTACAAGCTGAAGTTGAATACCAACAAACTAAACCAGATGCTGCTGCGAATGAAGCTGCTACATCTTTTGGTCAACCATGGGAAGCTAAGCAAGAAACTCTTAGCTTGAATGCGATTGCAACTACTGACGTATTTACTGGTAACTATGACAGCAAAATCAAGCCTTATGGTTTGATCGGTGTTGGTCATTCACGTATCACTGTAGATAACCCTGGTTTTGATCGTCGTACATATGACACGCTTGGCAACTTGGGTGCAGGTGTACTTTGGCAGTTGAACGATGCTTTGACACTACGTACTGAGGCTCGTGCTATCCATAACTTCGACAACAATTGGTGGGAAGGTCAAGGCTTGGCAGCACTTCAAGTTGTTCTTGGTGGCCACTTGAAACCAGCTGCGCCAGTAGTTGAAGTAGAGCCGGTTCCTGAGCCAGCTCCAGTTGTTGTTCAACCAGAACCAGAACAACCACAAGAGATCACTGAAGATCTTAAGATGGAACTTCGTGTGTTCTTTGATATCAACAAGTCAAATATCAAACCACAGTACAAACCTGAAATTGCTAAAGTTGCTGAGAAATTGGTCGAATATCCAAATGCAACTGCACAAATTGAAGGTCATACTGATAACACTGGTCCACGTAAGTTGAATGAACGTCTTTCACTTGCTCGTGCGAACTCTGTGAAATCTTCTTTGGTTAACGAATTTGGTATTGATGCGAACCGTTTGAGCACTCAAGGTTTTGCTTGGGATCAACCAATCGCTGACAACAATACTAAAGAAGGTCGTGCGATGAACCGTCGTGTATTCGCTACGATTACTGGTAGCCGTACAGTAGTGGTTCAACCTGGTCAATAAATTTGTGTCTGTAATTAATAATGTTACAGATATATAAAAGAAGCAGCCCTCGGGTTGCTTTTTTTTATCAAAAATTTACATATGTAAAAAATATATTTATTATATTGAAGATGATTGCTGAATTTGTAATGAAATAAGAAAATTTATGTTCAGTGTAATTATTAGATAGTGAGATTGTAAGGTATATAGAATCTCAGTAATGAAGTTTTTTTTGTATTAAGGATTTGGAGAAAGAGCTATGAAAATGAATCAACTCGCAGTTGCTGTGTTATTGACAGCACCATTCGCATTAGCAAATGCTGGTGTTACTGTTACCCCTATGGTTGGATATACATTTCAAGATACTCAGAGTAATAATGGTGGGGGAGATGGTAATTTAACAAATCTAGCCGAAATTCAAGATGATGTATTTGTTGGTGGTGCCTTGGGGTTAGAGTTGACGCCATGGTTGGCTTTTGAAGCTGAATATACCCAAGTCAAAGGTGACTTGGAAGCTTGGGGTGTGCCAATTGATGGTGCAGAATACAAGCAAAGTCAAATCAATGGTAATTTTTATATTTTATCTGATTTATTAACTGGAAATTATGAGAGTAGCTTTAAGCCGTATTTGCTTTTAGGTGCAGGGCACTATAAGTATGAGTTTGAAGGTATTCCAGATTGGTACTTGGGTCGAGTTGGTCGAGGTATGACAGAAGAGGGTACCTTGGGTAATGCTGGTATTGGTGCATTTTATCGCTTGAATGATGCTTTATCACTTCGTACCGAAGCTCGTGCGACATATAATGCAGATGAAGAGTTTTGGAATTATACAGCTTTAGCAGGTTTGCAGGTTGTGCTCGGTGGCCATTTAAAACCAGCTGCTCCTGTGGTTGAAGTTGAGCCAGTACCTGAGCCAGCACCAGTAGTTGTTCAACCAGAGCCTGAGCAACCGCAGGAAATAATCGAAGATCTTAAGATGGAACTTCGTGTATTCTTTGACATTAATAAGTCAAATATTAAACCACAATATAAACCAGAGATTGCAAAAGTAGCAGAGAAGTTAGCTGAATATCCAAATGCAACCGCTCAAATCGAAGGCCATACTGATAATACAGGTCCGCGTAAATTAAATGAGCGTCTTTCGCTCGCGCGAGCTGATTCTGTGAAGTCTGCACTTGTCAATGAGTTTGGTGTTGATGCTAATCGTTTAAGTACTCAAGGCTTTGCATGGGATCAACCGATTGCAGATAACGCTACTGTTGAAGGGCGCGCAATGAACCGTCGTGTATTCGCTACGATCACAGGTAGCCGTACGATCATGGTTCAACCAGGTCAATAATTTCATTAACTAAATTATAATAAAAAGCAACCTACGGGTTGCTTTTTTTGTATCGAACGATTACAGACAAAATTAGTTGTATTAAATATATTAAATATTATTAATTAGTTAGGTTTTTTTGTTTTTACATCATAGAAGTAAAAATATATTTTTTGTGCACCTAATTTCTAATTTATGTATGTATTTTCTGGAGTTGGATATGAACTTAAATCGTTTAACATGTGCTTTGATGTTAGCGCTCCCATTTGCCGCTGCGAATGCAGGAGTTACCGTAACACCTTTGATGCTTGGTTATACTTTCCAAGATACTCAGCATAATAATGCTGGGGAAAAAGGTGATTTAACAAGCGCAGCAGAAATCCAAGACGATTTATTCGTTGGTGCTGCACTTGGTGTAGAGCTTACGCCGTGGTTGGGTTTTGAAGCTGAATATAATCAAGTAAATGGTGATATCGAACTTGGTGGTGAGCAAATCAACGGCGCTGAATACACTCAAAGTCAAATCAATGGTAACTTTTATGTGACGTCTGATTTGATTACTAAAGATTATGACAGTAAGTTTAAGCCTTATGTACTTTTGGGTGCTGGTCATTACAAGTATGATTTTGATGGTGCGGATGAAGCGACATTGGGTCGTACTGGTCGTGGTTTAAAGGAAGAAGGTACTTTGGGTAACGCCGGTATTGGTGCGTTCTACCGCTTCAATGATGCGTTGTCACTACGTACAGAAGCTCGTGCTACATATAATGCTGATGAAGAGTTTTGGAACTATACAGCACTTGCTGGTTTGAATGTTGTTTTGGGTGGTCATTTGAAGCCTGATGCGCCTGCTGTTGTAGCTGAACCTCTTCCAGAGCCAGCACCTGCTCCTGCGCCAGCACCACGTGTTGAGCAAGAAACGATTAACCTAGCTGCTGACGCATTGTTTAAGTTTGATGGTTCATCAGTTTCTGACTTGTTACCACAAGGTCGTGCAACTTTGGATCAAGTTGTTGACGCTGTGAATGGTAACTACACGACGATTAATAGTATCGATGTAACTGGTCATACGGATCGTTTGGGTTCTGAAAAATACAACTACAATCTTGGTATGAAGCGTGCGCAAACTGTACAACAATATCTTGCGAGTCGTGGTATTCAAACTCAAATGAACGTGAACAGTGCGGGTGAATCTCAACCTGTAACCACGAACTGTACTGGTACTAAAGCAACTGCTGAATTGAAAGCATGCTTACAACCAGACCGCCGTGTAACATTGCAGATTACTGGTGTTAAAAAAGTTGTTGTACAGCCGGGTCAATAATCATATTGGTTGAATGACCATAGATGTGAAGTAAAAAAGCAACCCTCGGGTTGCTTTTTTAGTTTGGTAATTATTAAGTTTATTTATCAGCTTGCCAATCAGTTTTACGAAGCTGATGTTTCGATGCCATGCGTTCACGTCGATGAGTCGCCTGTGGTTTTTCAGTTTCAAAGACACCACTTTTGTGCAAAAGCGGTGATAGTGCAACAGGATTACGTGATTTGATTTTAGGCATATCTTTCAGTTTCATTTTTTAATCATTCCAAAAATAAAAAATCTAGCGAATGCTAGATAAGGATAGTCTTGGCATTCGGACGTTGATTGGATACAACATATGTCCTATACCGACGTATGCTGAATTAGTTAAATGTGTACTCTTGGGTTAATAGCATAACGATCTCCTTTAAAAGAATGTTAAAGACAGCGTAAGATGAGCGCATTTTAATCTATAAGTACAACTTGTCAATCAACAAGCTCCTCACCAGTGATAAAAGCCGATATAGTGGGATACAAATGTGTATGAAAATAGTAGGTTGTCATCATGAAAATGTATCAAGTCGATGCTTTTAGCCAAAAGTTGTTTAAGGGGAATCCTGCGGCAGTGATTATCTTGGAGGAATGGCTTGATGAATCTGTCATGCAGAATATTGCGATGGAGAATAACCTTGCGGAAACTGCTTTTGTAAAAAGGTTAGATACGACAAACTTTGAGATTCGATGGTTTACACCTGCTGCAGAAGTTGATTTTTGTGGTCATGCGACTTTGGCGAGTGCCAGTATTTTGTTTCAGCTTGATTTAGACTTACAACAAATCATTTTTCATGTGGGTAAATTGGGTGAATTTATTGTACATCAAGCTATTGATGGCAAGATTCATATGAATTTTCCGATTCGTCGTGCAGAACGTATAGATAATTATCCTGAGTTGTTACGTGAAGGTTTAACTAAGCCATTTAAAGCGGTTTATCTCAGCCCACAAGCTTATATTGTGGAATATGAGTCTGTGCAAGATGTCTTGGATGAGCAGCCTGATTTTGCCAAACTGAAAGTATTGGGCAATTTACGAACTGCGATTACAGCATCTAATCGTGATGTGGCAATCACAGCCAGTGCAGATCATGAGCATGTAGATTGTGTTTCTCGTTATTTTGCGCCTGCAATGGGTATTGATGAGGATCCTGTGACAGGTTCGATTCATACTGGAATTGTGCCGATTTGGGCGGATCGTTTTAATAAACAAGAGCTTGTTGCCTATCAAGCCTCAAAACGAGGCGGAACGCTATATTGCAAAATCCTAGATGATGAGCGCATGGAAGTTGCGGGCTATGCAAGGCTGTATATGATTGCTGAGATTAATATTGCGAATTAAGCTCAGTATGTTTAATTCAATGGGTGGTGCATTAGGTTGCTCTAAAATGATGCGTAAAATTGGATTCTATGCAAATTGAATCTAAAGTATGATTTTGTGGCTTTGCTTTGTGTTGCACGAAAAGGGTGCAATTCAGCATATAATTAAATTTAAGGTGAGTGTTAGTAAGCAAAGATAAGAATAAATAAACAATCAAGTTGACGATGGGATTTTGACTGATGAAGTTGTGAGCATTTATGTGTTCGCTATTACGTGGAGAAAAAGGAACTTGTGGTTTTTAAACCAATAGAAATTTATTTTTTTTATTTTAATTTAAACAAAAACAGATATTTATATTTTATTTTCATTGGGAAAATCACTTTTTAAATTAAAAAAATAAATTCTGGCATGGCTATTGCATTACATATGATAAGTCAAAGATGACTCCAAACTGCATCGGTCAATGGCGCCCGTTCTGACAAGCGAATATGTGGTTTTAAGTTTTATTACTGCATTAATTTATGTTTAGTTCAGGGGACGCCATTATGTCTGTTACTTTCCCATCTGTAGATTTGTCTGCAAAAAAAGCAACATCCATTAAACTGTTTAGTTTTTCCACTCCCGCAATGCGTGCTTTCCATATGTCATGGCTTGCATTCTTTATCTGTTTCTTTGCGTGGTTTGCTTGCGCGCCATTGATGCCAGTCATTGCAGGTGAATTTCATCTGACCAAAGATCAGATTGCCAATATCAATATCGCTGCAGTGGCGATCACCATTCTCGTTCGTTTAATCATTGGTCCATTGACTGATAAATACGGTCCACGTCGCACGTATACTGCTTTATTACTGATCGGAAGTATTCCTGTATTTGGTGTAGCTGCTGCAAATAGCTACGAATCATTCTTATTCTTCCGTCTGTTGATCGGTGCGATTGGTGCGAGCTTTGTGATCACCCAGTACCACACCAGTGTGATGTTTGCACCAAATGTCGTCGGGACTGCGAATGCAGCAACTGCGGGTTGGGGTAATGCAGGTGGTGGTGCGACGCAAGCGTTAATGCCTTTATTAATGGCTGCTTTGATCATGGTTGGTGTAGATGCGGCTTGGGGTTGGAGAGCAGCGTTATTGGTACCAGGTATTTTGATGGTCATCGTTGGCATCATGTACTGGAAGCTTACTCAAGATAGCCCACAAGGTGACTATAAAGAGCTTCGTGCAATGGGCATGGAAACTGGTAGTGGTAAGAAAAGTAGCATGGGTATCTTAAAACAAGCTGCATCGAACTACCGTGTGTGGATTCTGTTCCTGACTTATGGTGCATGTTTTGGTGTGGAAATCTTTATCCATAACATTGCTGCAATGTATTACGTCGATACTTTTAATCTCGGTCTAAAAGAAGCAGGTCTAGCAGCAGGTATCTTTGGTTTGCTTGCGCTGTTTGCTCGTGCTCTAGGTGGCATCATTTCTGACAAAGTTGCGCTCGGTAAAGGTTTGGATGGTCGTACCAAAATATTACTCATCATGATCTTGGGTGAAGGGATTTTCCTGATTCTTTTCTCGCAAATGTCTACGGTGTGGACGGCGATCATGATGATGACAATCTTTGGTTTGTTCACTCACATGGCATGTGGCGCAACTTATGCACTGGTACCGTTTATTGATCGTGAATCATTAGGTGGTGTAGCTGGGATCATTGGTGCAGGTGGTAATGTCGGTGCGGTGGCAGCAGGTTTCTTGCTCAAAGGTATGGTGGATATTCAAACTGCACTGATGGTCATCGGGGTGTTGGTGCTGGTTGCAGGTGTATCAGTATTGTTCATCCGCTTTAGCCCAGAGCACAAAGCCAAAGAGCAAAAATTATTTGAACAAGCGATTGCGGAACGTAACGCAATTGCAGAGGCCTAAGCATAAACCTTAGCCTCAATAGCCAAAATAGCAGAGGTCAACTGACTTGAAGTGATGAAGCAGATAGTCAGTTGATCGAAGCCAAAGATAGCAAATATACATAGTAGAAATAACGCGGAGAAATTCCCATGAAATTAGTAGTTGTTGGTCATGGTATGGTTGGGCACAAATTCTTGGAAGGCGTGCTTGAATATGTGAACGATGATGTTGAGATTACGGTAATCGCAGAAGAACCACGTTTGGCGTATGACCGTGTCCATCTCTCTGAATATTTTTCTGGGAAATCGGCAAAAGACTTGTCGCTTGCTCGTCAAGATTTTGCGGATGCCTATGGGATTGATCTGCATTTGGATACCCAAGCGATTGCGATTGATCGTGAAGCGCAAGTCGTGACGACAAAATCAGGTCAACAAGTCCCATATGACAAGTTGATTCTGTCTACGGGTTCTTATCCATTTGTCCCGCCGATTCCAGGTAATGATCGTGAAAACTGCTTTGTTTACCGTACCATTGAAGACTTGGATGCGATCCGTGCTGCAAGTCAAACGGCAAAAAATGGTGTCGTGATCGGTGGTGGTCTGCTTGGTCTAGAAGCGGCAAAAGCACTGGTTGATTTGGACTTAAAAGCACATGTGGTGGAATTTGCACCTCGCTTGATGGCAGTGCAAATTGACGATCTTGGCGCTAAAGTTCTGCGCAATAAGATTGAAGATTTAGGTGTTGAAGTTCTCACCCAAAAAGCCACTCAAGCGATTGAGGATGGAGATGACTTCATTCATAGCATGAAGTTTTCTGATGGCACAGAGCTGAAAACAGATTTGATCGTCTTCTCCGCAGGGATTCGTCCACGTGACGAGTTGGCACGTCAGTCAGGGCTGGAGCTTGGCGAGCGTGGCGGTATTGTGATTAATGACTTCTGCCAAACTTCTGACGAGCATATCTATGCGATCGGTGAGTGTGCACTGTGGCAGGGCAAAATCTATGGTTTGGTTGCACCAGGTTATGACATGGCACGTATCGCAGCCAAACATGTGATGCAAGAAGAGACCAACAGCTTTGCTGGTGCAGACATGAGTACCAAGCTCAAGTTGATGGGTGTCGATGTCGCATCAATCGGTGATGCACATGCTAATCACCCGTCTGCAGCAAGTTATTTCTATAATGATGACCATGCACAAGTCTATAAAAAAATCGTCATCAATAAAGAAACCAAGAAATTAATCGGTGCAGTCCTAGTTGGTGATGCAAAAGAATATAGCGAACTGCTACAAATGATGCTCAACGACATGGATTTGCCTGAAAATCCAGACAGCTTGATCGTGCCACAATACGGCGGTAGCAATGTCGCATCATCAGGTGGCACAGGTGTTGATCTGTTACCTGATTCTGCAACGATATGTTCATGTAATAACGTGTCGAAAGCAGATTTGTGTAGTGCGATTGCCGATGGTTCGACCTCACTTGGCGCATTGAAAAAATGTACCAAAGCGGCGACAGCATGTGGTGGCTGTGCGCCATTAGTCACCCAAGTGCTGAAAGCGGAATTACAACGTCAAGGTGTCACGGTCAACAACCACCTTTGCGAGCATTTCCCGTACTCTCGCCAAGAGTTGTATCACTTGGTACGTGTCAATGAAATTCGTTCTTTTGATGAGCTGATTTCAAAACACGGTCATGGATTGGGTTGTGATATCTGTAAGCCAACCGCATCGAATATTCTTGCATCTTGCTGGAATGACTTTATCTTGCAAAAAGAACACGCAGGCTTACAAGACAGTAATGACTATTTCCTCGGTAACATTCAAAAAGATGGTTCTTACTCAGTCGTACCACGTATGGCGGGTGGTGAAGTTACACCAGATGGCTTGATCGCTGTCGGTCAAATTGCCAAGAAATATGGCTTATATACCAAAATCACAGGCGGTCAACGTGTCGATTTGTTCGGTGCGCAAGTACATCAATTACCAACGATTTGGGAGGAATTGATCGCTGCAGGTTTTGAGTCTGGGCATGCCTACGGCAAATCACTTCGTACAGTGAAATCGTGTGTCGGTAGTACATGGTGTCGTTATGGTGTGGATGATTCTGTGGGCTTGGCGATCTTCTTGGAAAACCGTTACAAGGGCTTGCGCTCTCCGCACAAATTAAAAATGGCAGTATCTGGCTGTACGCGTGAATGTGCCGAAGCACAAGGTAAAGATGTCGGTGTCATCGCCACTGAAAAAGGTTGGAACCTCTATGTCTGCGGTAACGGCGGTATGAAACCTCGCCATGCAGAATTGCTTGCATCTGACTTAGATACTAATACTTTGATTCGTTATATCGACCGCTTCTTTATGTTCTATATCCAAACTGCCGATCGTCTACAACGGACTAGCGTATGGCGTGACAACCTTGAAGGTGGTTTGGATTACCTCAAAGATGTGGTGGTGAATGACTCGCTTGGTGTGGCACAAGAGCTTGAAGATCGTATGCAACACGTGGTGAATACTTATCAAGACGAATGGAATACTGCAGTCACTGATCCAAAAGTCCGTGCCCGTTTCCAAACCTTTATTAACTCTGATCAAGCTGATCCGCACATTCAGTTTACGCCTGAGCGTGGTCAAATCCGTCCAATGAATGCACAAGAGCGTGATGCAAAACGTATTGCAGTAACGTCTGTATAAAGTGAACACATTCGAGTTAGCGAAAAGTATTTAAGAATTGAAGGAAATTATTATGTCAGAGATGAAGCAAGGTTTAGATTGGCAAAAAGTGTGTTTGCTCGATCAAATCCAGCCAAACACAGGTGTTTGCGCACTGATCGGCGAGCAACAAGTTGCCATGTTCCGTGTTGGCAATGAAAAGCGTATTTATGCACTCTCCAACCACGATCCATTTAGTGGTGCCAATGTCATGTCACGTGGCATTTTGGGCGATATTTTGGGCGAGCGTGTCATCGCATCGCCGATTTATAAGCAACATTTTAGCTTGGCGACAGGGCGTTGTTTGGAAGATGGCAGTCAAAGTTTACCAGTCTTTCCAACCAAGATCGTTGATGGTGAAGTGTGGGTTTATCCTGAAGCACAAAAAACGTATCTAACCAATGTGGCATTGCAACGTGATCGGATGAAACTCGTCCTCGTGGGGAATGGTTTGGCAGGCATGCGTTGCCTCGAAGATTTACTCGATATGGCACCTGAGATGTATGACATCACCGTGATTGGTGAAGAGCCGTGGGGCAATTACAATCGTATCATGCTTTCGCCAGTGCTTTCAGGGGAAAAAACCATTGAGCAAATCATGTTGCATGCACCTGAATGGTATGCGGAGAAAGGCATCAAATTCATCGCAGGGGACAAAGCGGTGAAAGTTGAACGCCGTAAAAAGCAAGTCATCACCGAATCAGGTTTAGCCGTAGATTATGACCGTTTGATCTTGGCAACAGGTTCAAAACCATTTATGCCACCAATCAAAGGTAATGATCTCGATGGCGTGCTGAGCTTCCGTGACATTTATGATGTGAATAAAATGATCGAGATCAGCCAAACCAAGCAAAATGCCATCGTCATCGGCGGTGGTTTGCTTGGACTTGAAGCAGCATATGGCTTGAAACAACGTGGTATGAATGTCACCGTATTGCATCTGATGGATCGTATCATGGAGCGTCAGCTCGACCTACGTGCCAGTCAAATGTTGCGTCAAAGTATCCATGAAAAAGGCATTAAAATCATCACTGAAGCCTCAACTCAAGAAATTCTCGGACAAGATGGTAAAGTCGTTGGCGTGCGTCTTGCTGATGGCACACAGCTTCTTGCCGACCTCGTAGTATTTGCGGTCGGGATTCGCCCGAATACCGATCTTGCGCAAAGTGCAGGCTTGCGTTGCAATCGTGGCGTGGTGGTCAATGATACTATGCAGACTTTTGACCCAAGTATTTATTCGATCGGTGAATGTATCGAGCATCGTGGTAGCGTCTTTGGTTTGGTTGAGCCACTTTGGGGACAAGCCTTTGTTTGTGCAACACACTTGGCAGAACATGGTAGCTTGACCTTTAAAACTTTGCCGACACCGACACAGCTTAAAGTCAGTGGTGTTGATGTGTTCTCGGCAGGCAATATTGAAGCGACCGAAGACTGTGAAGATATCGTGCTTAATGATGAAAAGCGTCAAATCTACAAACGCTTAATTATCCAAAATGACAAAGTGATCGGTGCGGTATTGTTCGGTGATACCGAAGATGGTGCATGGTATGCGGAGTTGATCAGCGACCAAACACCGATTCACCAAATCCGTAATAAGCTGTTGTTTGGACGAGATTTCGCTCTGAAGCAAGCAAGCTAAGAGATTGATCATCGCCAAATTGGTACTTACTCCAATTTGGTTTTTAAGATCAACAGATTACGAATCCGTATAATTTTGGAGAATGGCAAAGATGAATCAAGTTGCACAGCTCATCCCAACGATTTCAAGCAATGAAATCGTGCATTCGACTTGTCCTTATTGTGGTGTAGGTTGTGGCGTGACTGCACAGCAAACTGCCAAAGGGCTACAAGTGGTCGGGGATGTGTCGCATCCTGCCAATCGAGGCAAGCTCTGTATCAAAGGTAGTAATCTCGCTGATACCGTAGGTATGTCGCATCGTTTGATCACGCCACAACTTGGGCGAGGTGCAGCGCGTAAGCAAACATCTTGGGATCAAGCCACGGATTTGATTGCCGATAAATTTCGTCAATGTATCGACCAATATGGACGTGAAAGTGTTGCGTTCTATGTGTCAGGACAGCTGTTGACCGAAGACTATTATGTAGTCAATAAATTCGTCAAAGGCTATCTCGGCACAGGCAATATCGACACCAATTCACGCCTTTGCATGTCTTCTGCGGTAGCGGCGCATAAACGTGCTTTCGGTGAAGATATCGTTGCAGGTAATTATCAAGATTTTGAACAAGCTGAGCTCATCGTCTTGGTCGGATCAAACACGGCATGGTGTCACCCGATTTTGTTTCAGCGCATCATGGCGGCCAAAGCAGAAAATGCCAATCTAAAAGTCGTGGTCATCGACCCTCGATTTACTGCAACGTGTGAACAGGCGGATTTACATTTGCCGATTTTGATTGGTCAAGACATTTGCCTGTTTAATGGTTTATTGCAATATCTCAATGAACAGGGTTATGCCGATCAAGCCTTTATTGATGCGCATACCACGCAATTGGATCGTGTGCTCGATGTCAGTCAAGCCGAGCAAGACCTCGATTTTGTCGCTTCGGAAACAGGCATTGCCATTGAAAAGTTGCTTGAGTTTTATCAACTATTCGCCAAAACCAAGAAAGTCATTACGCTGTTCTCAATGGGCGTAAATCAGTCCAGTCAAGGCACAAATAAAGCCAATAGCATTATCAATTGTCATCTGCTTACTGGTCGTGTGACAGGCGAGGGCATGGGTGCATTTTCCATGACGGGGCAGCCGAATGCGATGGGCGGACGTGAAGTCGGCGGTTTGGCAAATATGCTTGCTTCGCATCTCGATATTGATAATCCAACGCATCAGCAACTGGTGCAAGACTTTTGGCAAAGTCCACACATCGCACAAAAGGTCGGTTTAAAAGCTGTAGATATGTTTGAAGCGGTGGAAGCAGGAAAAATTAAAGCAATTTGGATCATGGCGACCAATCCTGTGGTGAGTTTGCCGAATAGTGACCAAGTCAAACGAGCTTTGGAAAAATGTGAATTTGTGGTGGTATCCGATGTCTGCAAGGATACCGATACGACGGACTTTGCCGATGTGTTGTTGCCTGCGCAAGCGTGGGGCGAAAAAGACGGCACAGTGACTAATTCTGAACGTCGTATTTCACGTCAAAATGCTTTCTTATCTGTGCCTGAAACCATCAAGGCGGATTGGTGGGCGGTGAGCCAAGTGGCACAAAAACTTGGTTGGCAAGGCTTTGATTTTAATTCGAATTATGACATTTTCTTAGAACACTCCAAACTCTCAACGATTGGTAATGGTTTTGCTTCTGAGCGTGAAAGCTTGCCTGCATTTCGCTATTTCAATCTGCAAGGTTTAAGTTACATTAGCCAAGCCGAATACAATGCGCTGAAACCGATTCAATGGCCTGTCTATGCGGACAAGCAGGGTACGCCACGCATTTATGGCGATGGGATTTTCAGTCATGCAGATCGCAAAGCAAAATTTATTGCCACGCCAAATATCGAACCAAAAAATAAACCAAATGCAGAATATCCACTGATTTTGAATACAGGTCGTGTTCGTGATCAATGGCATACCATGTCACGTACAGGATTGTCCGCCAATCTCTCTACACATCGCAGTGAGCCATATTGTGAGATTCATCCACAAGATGCGCTCAAGTTCGGGATTAAAGAGTTTGATTTGGTCGAAGTCCGTTCGGAATGGGGACGTTGTATCGTTCGTGGTCAGTTCTCGACCAAAGTACGCCGTGGACAGATTTTTGTACCAATTCATTGGAATGATCAAGTCGCTTCCGATGCACGAGTTGGTGCGGTGGTCAATCCTGTGGTCGATGCGATTTCAGGTGAGCCTGAGTTTAAGCATACGCCAGTGATGATTCAGCCATTTTATGGACGTTGGCAAGGTGTGCTGTATGTACGTCCAGAGTGGATGGAAAATGCGCCTAGTGATAAAGCGAAAGGCTGTGATAAAAATCAGTGGGATAAAGAAGGCTTTACTTGGTGGGTTAAAATCCAAACGGCACAAGCAATTCGCTTTGAAATTGTCGATCGTACCGAGAGTCTGCACGTCGCCAATAAACTGCAAGATTTACTGCCGTATGATGCCGAAAATGATGAGTGGCTGATGTATGAAGATGTACATACCGACACCTTGCATGTCGTGGTGCTACGTGAAGATCGTTTGATGGCGGCATTCTATCTTGCACCTCGTGAGTTTTTACCTGATCGGGATTGGTTGGCTGGGCTGTTTAGTCGCAATCGTCTGAGTGCTTTGCATCGTCGTGCGTTACTCGCTGGTATGCCAATCGGTCAGGCGAATAATGAAGGTGCATTGGTGTGTAGTTGCTTTAAAGTCGGTAAAAACCGTATTATTGAAACCATTAAAACCAAAAATCTCACCAATGAAAAACAAGTCACAGCGTGTCTAAAAGCAGGTGGAAACTGTGGTTCATGCTTACCTGAAATCCGTGGTTTGATTAAACAATGTCAGTCGGAGCGTGAAAGTGAATTGTCCAACGAAGCCAATTGATCACAAGCGATCTGATGAAAATCAAATTTCTGATCTTGCAACCAATTTTGTTCCGAATGAAATTGGAAAAAGTGATGTTACAAAAAATGATGTTGCAAAAAAAATCATTGCCAATACCGATGCGGTGATTCTCGCAGGCGGTCAAGCAACTCGAATGGGTGGGTGTAATAAACTACTGCAATGCTTTGATGGACAGTGTCGTCAACTTGATCGACTGAGGGAAAATCTCAAACCACAAGTGCAAAAACTGTGGGTCAATAGCCACCGAGATAGTGAAATTTATCAAGCCATAGATGCGGAGATTGGGATTTTTTCTGATTTGGAAAAAGGCTTCCAAGGCCCGATGATGGGGATACACAGCGCATGGCTGTATAGTCAACGAGATTGGATACTGTTTGTGCCATGCGATTTGTTTTATATTCCAAATCAATTGCTTGAGCAGTTCTCTGAGCAAATTGCGAAAGATCAAAGTCAACTCTGTTATGCAGAAATTGATGGGCAGGCCCTCTATCCATTTTGTTTAATGCACCGTTCTGTTAGTGAGCACCTTGCGCAAAGCTTGGCGCAAGATCAACGTAGCTTATTCCGACTGTTTAAATCGCTTAAATTTTCTGTGTTAAAATTAACGAATGACAGTGCGCAACCACATAGTATTAATGCGTGGGCAGAATTAAACATCAGGCTTCCTTAGCCAATTTTAAGTCAAAGCGTGCTGAACCGATGCGTTGCTTTCTTTGAGAATATGAGTAAAAGTGTTGACTGATTTGCAAACACAGATCGTGTCTAGATATGATCAATCGCCAAAGCGACAAGTGCGTAGCAATGCAAACTTGGTGGATCAGTTTGGTCGTGAAAAAAGAAAATTGCGTATTTCCGTGACTGATCGTTGTAATTTTAAATGTCAGTACTGCATGCCTGAGCATCCCGAATGGTTGGCAAAAAAGGATATTCTTTCTTTTGAAGCGCTGTATATCTTTTGCGAATTGATGGTTGAGCAGGGCATTGAAAGTATTCGCATTACAGGTGGTGAGCCATTAATGCGTCAAGGCGTGGTGCATTTTATCAACGACCTAAGTCGCTTGCGTGCCAAAGGCTTAAAGCGTATCTCGATGACCACCAATGCGCATTATCTCGCCAAATATGCAGAAGGTTTAAAACGTGCAGGCTTAGATGATTTGAATATTAGTTTGGACAGCTTAGATGCCAAACAATTCCAACAACTCACTAAAAAATTTCTACAACCAATTTTACAAGGCATTACTGCTGCACAAGCGGTCGGTTTAAAAATCAAAATCAACACCGTGCTGATGCGTGGCATCAATGATGATCAAATCATTCCTTTGGTCAAATGGGGAATGGCGCAGAAGGTCAGTGTACGTTTTATTGAATATATGCCACTCGATGGTGATGCACTGTGGCAAAAGGACTGGGTGGTCAGTGAACAAGACATTCTGAGCACACTGGAAAAAGAATTTCAGATCACCGCAATTGCCCAAGATCATGAGCCTGCAAAGCAATTTGTAATTCAAAATTTAAATGATGCAGTTAAAGAAAACTTTTCAAAACAAACCTATAAAATTGGGATTATCTCAACGATTTCTAATCCATTTTGTCAGCAGTGTGATCGCTTGCGATTGACTGCCACAGGCGAGTTATTTACCTGTTTGTTTAGCGATCAAGGTTTAAGTTTTAAAGATAAATTAGAGCAATATCAGAAAAATAAAGATGATGCGCTACGAAACGAGATCATCGACACGATTAAAACCGTGGTCTGGTACAAAGAGGCAGGCTATGTCAGTAAACAGCGTGCGCCACTTCGCAAAATTACCATGCATGCCATCGGCGGCTAATCTATAGCCAAAGCAATTTAATCTGCTACAGCGTTAACCTCACTCGCTGTACTATATGTACACTTTCGTTCGGTTGCCTTGTATCAGAAATAAATTTCTTCGGCTATAGAAGGCTAGAGTTCTTTATCTGAAGACTGCATCGGCTTTGCAATCTCATCATAGCTCATCTGACCAAACGCACCTGTTTTTAATCCCGATACTGTGAAAGCCATTTGCTTTTGAAAATATGGAATCTGATTCATCCAAGAAAACATAATATTTCGTAAACTGCCTGCCCACCACAGATCTGATTGATACAACGGTGTGAGTAGTCGGCTCATCAGTTGATACATGTTGATCGAGGAGTGTCTAAGTTCGTGGTAATGTTGCCAAACAACGTGCCAATCCATGTCTTTTGCTGTTCTCGCTTTGTTGAAACTTTGTGCTAAAGCCCAAGCATCCAGCAACGCCATGTTCGCCCCTTGCCCAAGTTGAGGACTCATCGCATGTGCGGCATCACCAATGACACCGATACGACCTTGACCATATTTGGACATAACAACATCACGGTATTGGGCATTCAGCCATTGCGGTTGATTGTCTTTAAATACGGCTTCTAAACACGTTGCAAGGTCTGACCAACGGCTTTGAATTTTAGCTAACCATGCTGTGTAAGGTGCTTGTGCAAATGTATCGAACTGACCTGTCGGTAAGCTCCAAAAGATACTTGATAATCGCCTTTGCGGATCAGAGGGCAAGCTTCCAGTGGGTAGAACTCCCATCATCGTCGAAGTACTGTCATAGAATTGGTGCAAAATTTTTGGATCGCCATATACACAGTCAGGCACGATCGTCCACGCTGCACCCCACGGATAAGGTTTGTCTAGCTTGACCCATTGTGCAGGGCGCAAACGGCTACGTGCACCATTGGCGATAATGGTTGCGTCAAAAGCCTCATCAAAAGGCTGATCTTTGCAATGACCTTTTACGATGACCTGTGAGCCTGTGTCTTCGAGATGTGTGATTTCATGTTGAAATCGCCAAGTGAGTTGGCGTTCATTCGCTAAACTTTGCGTTAGTACATGGTATAAAGTGGCACGGTGGATACCAATGCCAAAAAATCTTGAATCGGCTTGGGTATAATGGCTATCGACAATTAGCTGTTGATTTGGCAATTGACCTGTTAAGCCTGTGACTTCTGCACCGAGCTTCTGTGTTTCTTCCAAAATGCCGAGATGGGCTAGTACCGCAAGTCCAGAGGGTTGGAGTAATAGACCTGCACCAACGGGATCGAGGGTCGGTGCTTGTTCAAATAGAGTGACTTCGATATCTTGATGAATCAACATTTTTGCCAATGCTAATCCTGCTGTTCCTGCCCCGATAATGGCAACTTTCATTGTTATCTATCCGTTTTTTATGAATACAGCTTAATACCGTCATATTTATAAAATGAGTATTTTACAAAGATAGACATCTTACCCAAAAAAGATGATGGAAGACAGCTATGTCATCTCAATAATTTTTAAACATATTTTTATGAAATTTAACCTCAGTTCGACATAAGATGAGTAAAAATTATCTGATTCGTGGGAGCGTCAGTCGCATTGTTCGAGGGCAGAACAACTTTAGCAAAATGACGTTTTTCAAGGTATAGGATAAATTTTAGAGTATGACCGAGTTTGCGGCTGACAAATGGTTTTGCTTACTTTTCCCGAAAGAAAAGTGAGTCGAACCGAAGGTTAATCCAGAAATATAAGTATACACCGCAAGACCTTGCCTAAAATGTTTTTCCTTTTCGACTATGTACAATACAAACTTCATCGAACTTAGGCTGAATTTAGAAAATGAACAGACCTAATTTAAACTACTCAACACCTCTTGATAACACGCCAAATCAATACACTGCAAACTATAATCCTGAAATTTTCCAGCGTCTAAATCTGCATGCAGCCATGCCTTGAGCTGTGACAATATCCAATCAAAATCTGTGGCTTTGGGTTGCATATTTTGCTGATGGATTTGCAGAATTAATAATTCAACATCTTGTTGTAGTGTTGCTGAACCAAATGCAGGATCAAGCGATGAATCAAACGCAGTGTCGATAATGTCAAACTGTTGTAGCAGTTGATAGGCTACTGCACTATTTTCTTTTTTTGACAAATCTTGCTGTGCTTTTATTAAGGCACGAATCATTGCTTGATGCGCTTCGCTATGTTGCGTTGCCCACTCACTGGTCACTGCAAGCACTTTATCGGCAATACTTGGAATCACATCTTGCGAACGACACACCACTTTTGAGATTTGCTTGGTTGCACCGACACTATTCCACGGCTCACCGACGCAACAACCATCAATCATACCTTGATCAATGGCATCAAGCATATAATGCGGTGGCAAAGTGGCAAGTTTGCATTGATGTGCAAAGTCTTGATCGGCAAGGCGTAGCCATTCTCGCAAAGTAAAATGATGCAATGACGCAGGGAAGACTTGTGCTAATTTATGCGTCATTTCATTTGATTTAGCGACAAATTTCGCTGCACTTTGATGGGGTAAATCATTCGCTTGAATGGCTAATTCATCATACAGTTCACGTTTTAGGCTGATTTTTGCGGTGTTATGCGAAAGCACTAAAGCGGTGCGCATCGGAATGCCAATATCATCTGCGGTACTACATGCACTGGCGACGATCGGTGAAAGGCAATGCGCTGCTTGCAACATGCCAAATGCCAAACGATCTCGCAAGGTCGCCCATGAAGTTTCTCTGACCAATTCAACAGTTAAATTTTCCGCAGAAAAATAACCACGATGCTGCGCCCAAAGTAGTGCGATGCTATCGACGAGCGGTAAATAACCGATCTTTAACATGTCAGCAGTATTTTGTTCTGATTCAAATTGAGTTACTGACATGGTGGCTCCTGATCGGTGTGATTGATCAATGATAGGGCTTCGTAAAAATGCCGTGCTGCCTCACCCAAAGTAATACGATGGCTCATCGCATGTTTGCGCAAGCGTTTATACGCATCTTCTTCATCAATATTGTGCAGTTGCATGAGTAGTGCCTTCGCACGATCAATATCTTTGCGATCGGCAAGTTTGCTTTTGGCCTCATTCAGATCCTTGAGGAGTTTTTGATGATGCTTATATTGTTCAATCGCAATATCTAAGATCGCATGTAAGCGCTCATTATCAATACCATCAACAATATACGCTGTGACACCTGCATCAATCGCACTATGAATCGTTTGACGGTCAGTATTCTTGGTAAATAAAACAATCGGTAAGTTTGAATTCATCACGCAACTTTCCACGACATCACGATGTGGATGATCCATATCGAGCAAAATCACGTCTGCATCCAGTGACTCTAGATTGAGTAAACTGGTTTGGGAGGAGAGAAAGCAACCAACCACTTCAAACGATTGTTGTTCTAGTGTTTTGGCGACATATTCTGCTCGGTCTGGATGATCGTCGATCAGTACGACTTTGAGTTTAGACATGACAAAATAAGTTGGCTAATTGAATTGAGTTGATTAAGTATTAAAAATCTGTAGCAAATATAGGGTAAAACTTCACTTTTGATAAGCAAAAGCTGTGCCTTAAATTGACTTTTTGTATTGCAAAATTTTAGAACCGTGCGCAGTATCACTTTTTATTCAAATCATGTTTTGGAACACTTCCTATTTTAATTTCTTACTTTAAGGAAAAATAGCGTTCACAATAGGTGGAATTTTGGTAAAAAAGTGATAAATAACGATAAAAATAGAAAATATTTTAATAAATAGTAAATGAATGCAAATATATTCCCGAAAACACTGGTAAAGTTTAAAAAATCGAGAAATAATTTAAATCAGTTATTGATACATTAGTCTTCAGGGTGTGGAGGGAATGCGTCGCACCAAAATAGCACAACTTATATGGTGCAATGACTCAAAAAGTCACGACGCAACTGAGCAAGCGATTTGCCACAAGCAATTCGATCAGTCACAGACCAGTGCATTTGCATCAGAAGATAAAGTCTATACTTTAGACTCCCTCTAAAATCCCAAAATATTTTAAATTTTTAGCGATCTTCCAAATCATCAATAACGATAAAGCAATGATGTCTTTTTCATATTAGTATTCGGCATCGCAAACCATTTTTTTAAATTCACTTTTCCCATATACGGAGCCGTCATGGAACTCGACCAATACGATAAGCAAATCATCGAAATATTGAGTCATGAGGATATGAATCTGAATGAATTGTCAGAACGGATTCATCTATCGGTGAGCTCGGTACATCGTCGTATCAAAAATTTGATGGATCGTCAGATCATTGGCAAGATCAAACGTGAAATTAATTATCAAAAACTTGGCTTTAGTCTACATGCTATTTTGCAAGTGTCGTTAAGCCGTCATGATAGTGAAACTTTTGAGCGGTTTTTGGCAGCAGTTGAAGACATTCCCGAAGTGACTAATGCGTTTTTGATCACAGGTCAGTCGGCAGATTTTCTACTCGAAGTTGTTGCCCGAGATATGGATAATTATAGTGATGTGCTACTCAAGCGATTGGGTAAGATCGACAATGTGGTGGCGCTCCATTCCAGTTTCGTCATTAAAAAATATGATGTGCTAAATGCGACAGGGTTGTTGCAACGAATTTAATTTGCACAATTTTATAGACGAAGTTTGAGTCAGTAGATTTAAAAAAAGTAGTAGTAGTGTATGATGCAGGCAATTTTCTTAGAATTGTTTGTAGGCAAACAATATGCTTAAACATTTTCGTTTTTCAATTATTTTTACCATCATCTGCTTAGCGATTTCAGCCTATTGGGGATATACCCACGGTGCAGAAGCAGGTGTACAAACCATGCTCAAGGCGTTGGCGATCACAGCGATTCTTGCGGTGATGGAAGTTTCTCTTTCTTTTGATAATGCGGTGGTCAATGCCTCTGTGCTCAAGGGTTGGGATCCATTTTGGAAAATGCTATTCCTAACCGTTGGTATTTTGATTGCTGTGTTCGGTATGCGACTGGTTTTCCCACTACTTATCGTTGGCGTTACTGCGGACATGAGTATGATGGAAGTAGCACGTTTAGCCCTCAACGACCCTGATCAATATTCTGCAAAGCTGATGGCGCATCATGCTGAGATTGCTGCTTTTGGTGGCATGTTTTTACTTCTCGTATTTTTAAATTTCATGTTTGACGATGAGAAAGATACACATTGGTTCCATTGGCTTGAACGTAAGTCCGCTCACTTCGGTAGCATTCCTGCGGTATCGGTGTTTATTTCCTTAATCGCTTTGATCATCTTGGCTGGGCAAGTGCCTGAAACACAAAAACTGGTCGTGATTATGGCAGGGATTTGGGGCATTGTGGTCTATGTTGGCGTACAAGTCATTGGTCATCTGCTTGAAGGAAGTCCTGAGAAAGGTGAAGAAGGCAATGGCAACGCTGAAGTTGGCAAGGCAATCATGAAAGGTGGTTTGGGTGGATTTATCTATCTCGAAGTACTTGATGCTTCGTTTAGCTTTGATGGTGTGATTGGCGCTTTTGCGATCACTAATGATGTGGTGATTATCATGCTTGGTCTGGCGATCGGTGCGATGTTTGTCCGTTCGATGACCATCTATCTTGTCGATAAAGGCACGCTTGATGCTTATATCTATCTTGAGCATGGTGCGCATTATGCGATCGGTGCATTGGCAGTGATTATGCTCGCAAGTGGTACAGGTGTGCATGTGCCTGAGTTGGTGACAGGCTTGATCGGGATCATCTTTATTGTTTGGGCGGTCTTCTCATCTATTGCGTATAGAAAGCGTGAGCAAGCCAAGCTCAGTAGCTAATACTGGCTATTAATATTAGATCAAATCGTGATCAGTCGAATCTAGGTCAATTTGACTTATCAGAAAAGAGCACTTCGGTGCTCTTTTTGTTTTAGGACTAGATAAGATGCTATTTGTTACATCATTCAACAGCTAAGATAAAAATAGGAATCAGAAATTGACATTGAAAAAGTATATCAAAATGTAAGCCCTGCATTATTTTTGCACGGAAATAAAGGGCAGTGCTTGATGAAGTCTGTATTCAAAGTTATATTGCAAGATTCGAACAACATGAATGACTTGAATTTTGCAGATCTAGACGCATATACAGCATTCATCGCTACATAAAGATTAAAGGAAATAATATTCTCATGTATGTCCCAAGTGTTGATAATGCGCTCGTTCCAATGGTGGTTGAACAATCTTCACGTGGAGAACGTTCATTCGATATTTTCTCTCGTCTATTAAGAGAGCGTGTGATTTTCCTCACTGGTGAAGTTGAGGACAATATGGCGAATCTAATCGTGGCACAGATGTTGTTTTTAGAAGCGGAAAATCCTGATAAAGATATCCATCTCTATATCAACTCACCGGGTGGCTCGGTCACAGCTGGTATGGCGATCTATGATACGATGCAATTTATCAAACCAGATGTGGTGACCTATTGCATGGGGCAAGCGGCATCTATGGGTGCATTCTTATTGAATGCAGGTGCAAAGGGTAAGCGTTATTGCCTTGAGAATGCTCGAGTAATGATTCACCAACCGTTGGGTGGCTTTCGTGGTCAGGCTTCTGATATCGAAATCCATGCCCGTGAAATTTTATATATTAAAGAGCGTTTAAATCGCTTGATGGCAGAACATAGTGATCAAGACTATGAAACTGTTGCACGTGATACAGATCGTGACAACTTCATGACTGCACAAGCTGCTAAAGACTATGGACTTGTTGACCAAGTACTCAGCAAACGTCCATAACCCTGATCGAACGAATTTGGAGTGTCTATGTCCGAAACAACGAAAGGACAAAAAAGCTGTTCATTTTGCGGTAAAGCGCAATCAGAAGTCGGCAAGTTAATTGCTGGCGAAGATGCCTATATCTGTAATGAATGTGTCGATGTCTGTCTTGATTTGGTGCAAACCAGTCAACAAGTTGAGTCAGGTGATTGGGCTTCACGTCCATTGCCAAAACCTCAAGAGATTCGTGAGGCTTTGGATCAATACGTGATTGGTCAAGACTGGGCGAAAAAGACACTGTCCGTCGCAGTATATAACCATTACAAGCGCTTGAAGATTACGCAACAAGCAGGGGCGAAACCTGATATTGAGTTGTCAAAAAGTAATATCTTGTTGATTGGTCCTACAGGTTCAGGTAAGACTTTGCTTGCGCAAACGCTTGCTCGCTTATTGGACGTTCCATTTGCGATGGCAGATGCGACGACATTGACCGAAGCAGGCTATGTCGGTGAAGATGTTGAAAACATCGTGCAAAAGTTACTGCAAAAAGCGGATTATGATGTCGTTAAAGCACAAAAAGGCATTATCTACATTGATGAAATCGACAAGATTACCCGTAAGTCTGAAAATCCATCCATTACTCGTGATGTATCGGGTGAGGGCGTACAGCAAGCTTTGTTAAAAATGATCGAAGGTACAGTGGCTTCGATTCCACCTCAAGGTGGGCGTAAGCATCCACAGCAAGAGTTTATCCAAGTCGATACGTCGAATATCTTGTTTATCTGTGGTGGTGCATTCGCTGGCTTAGATAAGATCGTTCAACAACGCCATGAAAAAGGTGGTATTGGCTTCACGGCAGAAGTGAAGAAAAAGGACGAAGTGAAAAAGCTTGGCGAATTATTCCGTGAAGTTGAACCAGAGGATTTGATCAAGTTTGGTTTGATTCCAGAGTTTATTGGTCGTTTGCCTGTCATTGCGACTTTGGAAGAGCTTGATGAAGCTGCACTCATGCAAATTCTCACAGAACCAAAAAATGCACTCACCCGTCAGTATCAATATTTATTCGAGATGGAAGATGTTGATTTGGTGTTTGAAGATCAAGCATTACGTGCTGTTGCGAAGAAAGCATTAGAGCGTAAAACAGGTGCACGTGGTCTGCGTTCGATCCTAGAAAATGTTTTGCTTGATACCATGTACGATCTACCAAGTAGCAAAGACATTGGTACAGTCACGGTGACCGAAGAGGTGATTCGTGATCATGCTAAGCCAGTTCTTGACAAACAGCGCTTGCCAAAAGCAGCACAGAGCGAAGCAGATAAGGCAGTTGATTTGAAAGTAGTTAACGATCAGCGATCAGCTTAATGCTCTACGATTTAAATTGAAGTTTGAAAAACGCATGATCCATTCATGCGTTTTTTATTTGCAAAATAAACTCGAAATGTTAAGCTTGCAACAACCACATTGATGTTGGTGTCGTGGCAAATTTAAAAAGCCATTTAAGATTAAAAAAAGAAAAGCACGCTAGAGGGAAGTCATGCGTTATCTATGGATTGTCATCAGTGCCTCCACGTTGGTGGGATGTGCATCAACGGGGAAAGAGCATTCGTCGCTGTGGAATAAGTTGTGGCATAAAAACCATAAGGAAGAAGTAACCACTGACAAAGCCCCAAATAATTCAACTTTACCCGATGTGGATTTGAGTAAAGAGCCAGGTTTGCTTGAGCAATACCATGTTGGTGGATTTTCATTGGGTGCGTGGGTCAATCAGACGCCGGGTCAAAGCTTTCAGCCTGTCAATATTCGCCATCCTGAAGCAGCAATGGTCTATTTGTATCGACCATATACGCAGTGGAATAGACAAGAAATTGCAGCGCCAAACTTTTTCTTAAATGGAAAACGTATTCCAAGCTTGATTAATAACCACTATTATTGGGTTGAACTCCCTGCTGGAAGCTATCGCCTCAGTTCAAGTCATCCTCTAATGAATATGCATTTTCAAAAACCGAAGTTGCTCGACTTTGATGTAGAGGCAGGGCAGACTTATTATATTAAATATGAAGAGCAAGGTTTCCGTACAGGTGGTAGCTATAAAAAACCATTTTATCTGATGTCAGAGCAACTTGGTTTGCGTGAAATCATGGAAACACAGCTGAAATCCCCAGGAATTAGTTTTGTCAAATATGATGATATTGAGCCTGTAGCGTTAGCGGGCAATATTCATCAAGGTCAATATCAAAAAGTGGATGAGGATGAGCTCTCTGACAAAGAACGCCTCGTATTGCGTAAGCCATTTAAGATATGGAATCCGCTGACTTGGTAAGCTCTAGAGTCTAAAAGTTATAGAAGATAAAAAAGACGCCGAGGCGTCTTTTTTGTCAATGTAATGATTAGAGTGGTCTAGCTTATGGGTGATATGGCTTATGGTTGCATTAACCGTGTCACGACACCTTCAAGCTTCTGTTCAAAGTTCGCTGTATGGAAGCTATTTTCTGCGAGGCTCTGAAAGTAGTTTTGCATTTGATTGACGATTTCTGTTTCTTTTCGATTGATAGATTGGCCTTCAGGCGTACTCAAGAACTTGATATAAGCCTGCACTTCTTCCTCAGTATAGACGGTTTGCATAATGTCTTTGATTTTGAGCTTCACTTGAGGCTGAGTCATGATCTGCTTAGTGGTATCAAAAAGCAATTGAGCGATCTCTTGTGATGCAATGAGTTGCTGTGCATCAAGTTGATCACTGCCTGTTATTCTCAAAATAATACTTTCTGATTCTGCTTCAAAATGAGGGTGTAATTCAGCCAAAGTGCTTTGAATGACAACATCTACTTCTGAAAGCTGTAGTAGATGTTCTACAGAGCTTGCTTTTGCAGGAGTGGCAATTGCCGTAGGTGTAATGAATACACTTGTGAGTAATAAGACAAAATTTAGAGGCTTAATTCCCAGCATGACCTGTTCCTTCTTCGAGATTCAAAAGCAATTGCTATGAATTCCAACATAGCATAATGTGATCAAAGTACAATTATTTTCTAGAGATGTGACCTAAATAAGCTGATAAGCGGTGATTTCATCCATTAATCTCATTTTTATGCTGTTTTTTATCCGTTCTCGTAACTTAACATTTTTGGATTCGTTGTCATTTGAGCATCTAAGGAGAATAAAAAAGCACAACCGAAGTCGTGCTTTATGATGTTCCAAATGGCTTGAACTAATTAGTTCGCTGCATCCACCACTGGAATTTTTCCAATTTTCGCTTGCCAGATTTTCGGTGCTGTCGCATGTACCGATGTACCGTTGACATCCACCGCCACAGATACAGGCATATCTTCCACCACAAACTTATAGATGGCTTCCATACCAAGATCAGCAAAGGCAACGACTTCTGCTTCACGAATCGCTTTAGACACGAGATACGCCGCACCGCCAACTGCCATCAAGTAAGTCGCTTGGTTGTCTTTGATTGCTTCCACTGCGGTAGGACCACGATCCGCTTTACCAATCATGCCGAACAAACCAGTTGCTTCAAGCACTTGACGAGTAAACTTATCCATACGAGTTGCAGTCGTAGGACCTGCAGGACCGACCACTTCATCACGTACAGGATCGACAGGGCCAACGTAGTAAATAAATTTACCTTTGAGGTCTACAGGGAGTTCTTCGCCTTTATTCAGCATATCAACCATGCGTTTGTGCGCTGCATCGCGACCTGTATAAATCGTACCATTGAGCAATAATGTATCACCCGGTTGCCACGCATTCATTTCTTCTTGGGTAATGGTATCCAAGTTGACACGCTTCGAGGTTGAGGTATCCCAAGTCACTTCAGGATAGTCTTCAAGTTTTGGCGCTTGGATATGTGCAGGGCCAGAACCATCCAAAGTGAAATGTGCATGACGAGTCGCTGCACAGTTTGGAATCATACCGACTGGTTTGCCTGCGGCATGACATGGATAATCTTTGATTTTAATGTCGAGGACAGTGGTCAATCCACCTAGACCTTGTGCACCAATACCGAGTGCGTTTACTTTTTCAAAGATTTCAATACGAAGTTCTTCGATGTTGTTCTGAGGGCCACGGCGCAGTAGCTCGTCCATGTTGATTTCTTCCATCAACGATTCTTTGGCGAGCATCATAGCTTTTTCTGCTGTACCGCCGATACCGATACCGAGCATACCCGGCGGACACCAACCTGCGCCCATTGTTGGGACAGTTTTCAATACCCAATCGACGATTGAGTCAGATGGATTGAGCATCGCCAGTTTTGATTTATTTTCCGAACCGCCACCTTTGGCAGCCACAGTAATATCAACGGTATTGCCTGGGACGAGTTTGTAGTGAATCACCGCAGGCGTATTGTCTTTGGTATTTTTACGACCAAATGCAGGATCAGCCAAAACAGATGCACGAAGTACGTTGGTATTTTCTAAATAACCTTGACGCACGCCTTCATTCACCGCGTCGTCTAGGCTCATAGTCAAGTCAAATTTGACATCCAAACCAACTTCTAAAAAGACATTAACAATACCAGTATCCTGACAGATTGGGCGATGACCTTCTGCGCACATACGAGAGTTAATCAAGATTTGCGCAATCGCATCTTTTGCCGCTTGGTTTTGTTCACGGTCATAAGCACGGCTCATGGCTTGGATAAAATCTTGGGGATGATAGTAAGAAATAAATTGCAGGGCATCCTTGACCGAAGTGATCAAGTCATCTTGTTTGATAATGGTCGTCATATAAATCTCTTTTGCGGGCAGGTAGCTAGCGGGGGAAATTATACGAGAAATTCACCGCCTTGTGGTGAAAAAATGGGTGAACTGCGCTAAAGGTCGGCGTATATTAATGAAAAACGTTTAATAAAATAGCCGATATAGTCATGAGTGGCACAATACGCTGTAATCAGCTATTTAAAGAAATTGATGAAACTGTATGAGCAATCAACATCTTGCAAAAAATATCATCGACATTTACCGCAAATACGGACGAGCGTGGACTGAGCTGCGAGGCGAATATTTGTATGAGCAGTCTTGGTTGGATCGTTTTTGTGAAAAACTGCCGAGCAATGCAAAAGTATTGGATTTAGGCTGTGGTTCAGGTGTGCCGATTGCACGTTATTTAAGCGAAAAAGGTTGTGAAATCACTGGTGTGGATAGTTCCGAAGTGATGTTGGAAATGGCACAGCAAAATTTTCCGATGGAGAATTATCCGAATCATCGCTGGATTCTTGGCGATATGAGAAATGTTCAGCTTAATGAAAATGTTAGTCACAACACGGATTCTATTTTCGATGGTATCTTGGCATGGGATAGTTTTTTTCATCTGACTGCGGATGATCAACGGCAGATGTTTACCCAGTTTCAGCAATTTTCCAAAATCGGCACGATGTTAATGTTTACTTCTGGTCCTAGTGAGGGTGAAGCGATTGGGGAAATGTTTGGCGAAACCTTATACCATGCGAGTTTGTCGCCTGATGAGTATCGTGAATTGTTGGCGCAACACGACTTTCTAGTCCTAGAGATGGTCGCTAACGATGCTGATTGTGCAGGGCATACCGTGTGGTTGGCGCAGAAAATTTAGCCCTAAAAAATAGTTTGTGAGTGATGCTGTGAATAAAATGATGGAAAGCAAAAAATATATCAACGTGATCCAACATCTTGCTTTTGAAGATTTGGGCAGTTTTGGCAAGGTGTTTCAGTCGCAAGGTTTTGAGATTCATTATTATCATGCAGGTGTAGATATTCCGAAAACGATTTATACGGATGATTCCATTCTAGTGGTATTAGGTGGTCCTATCGGTGTCTATGAAACGGATATTTATCCATACTTACAGCAAGAGATTGATGGGCTGAAATATCGTATTCAAAATCAATTGTCCACATTAGGCATTTGTTTGGGCGCACAATTGTTGGTTGTGGCAAGTGGTGCTAAGGTCTATGCAGGGCATGTCAAAGAAATCGGTTGGTCTACTTTACAACTCAGTGAGCAAGGTTTTGAAAGTCCACTCAAACACTTACACGATGTGAATGTATTACACTGGCATGGTGATACTTTTGATTTACCAAAAAGTGCCACACTTTTGGCAAGTTCTGAGCATTATCCGCATCAAGCCTTTGCGATGGGTAAACATATTTTAGCGATGCAATTTCACCCTGAAGCGGATACAAACCGTTTTGAGCAATGGTTAATTGGGCATTGTAGTGAGCTCAATCACGCCAAAATTGATATTCCAAAGCTACGTGCAGATAATCAACGATTTGGTGCGACATTAGCGCAAGCGGGTGAAAAACTGTTAAGGGAATGGCTTGAGGAATTTGATGTGCTTTTACAGTGACTCAAAATACCAAAGTAAAAGCACGCCAAATTTTCAATATTTTACTTATCTACGAGTGAGATAAATATTGCTCAGTCGATTGATCAGTTGTGGACTCATCGCACTTAAACGGTACATCCATTTGGTCGAAGTGCCAATTGGGTGATGGGTATTTTTAAGCAATGTATGTCCTGTTGCGAGTTTCCACACGGCTTTGGCAATATCATTCGGTTGCAAGTTGACGCCCATATTTTTGATAGATCCTGCATCCATGTCAGTCACCATATCGGTCTGTACAAATAGAGGCATCACATCAAAAACACGAATGCCGTGTTTGCGCCATTCGATATCCAACCCTTCGGTAATACCACGGACAGCAAATTTACTGCTTGAATAGGATGCTAAATCTGCTTGTCCGTAGATCGCTGAAGCTGAAGACAGATTAATCACTCGAGCATTTTTTGCATGTTTGAGATATGGGAGTGCAGCATGACAGCCGTTCAGCACGCCTTTGACATTGACATCGACTGTACGGTGATGTGCCTCGATTGGTGTATCTTCAAATGCACCAGAATATAAGATCCCTGCATTATTCACCAAAATATCAAGCCCACCGCTATGCTTGACGAAGTCAGCCAAAGCATTTTGCCAAGAAGCATAGTCAATGACATTGAGCTCACCTGCAAAAGCGCCATCGCCGAGCGATTGAGCTAGGGCTTGTGCTTTTACTTGATCAAGATCATAAATGCCAACAATCCATTTGTTTTGATGGAAAAATGTGGCAATAGCTGCACCTATGCCTTGAGCGGCACCTGAAATAAAAATCCGTTTTGCCATGATATGATGATCCGTCTTGATAATAGTCAATGTCATTGATTGTTAGGATCGTTTTAGCATAGAAGATGATGTGGAAACAATGTCAAAATCACAATTTAAGTTGGGCAGAATTGACGTAAAGTAGAATCCCCAAAAGACCAAAAAAATTAGAGATGGTGTTAGAGAAAAATGCAAGATTTATTAGAATTGATGCAAACACTCAGGCGAGAATGTCCGTGGGATCAGAAACAAACGCCTGAAAGTCTGACGAAATATGCCATTGAAGAAGCTTATGAGGTCGATGCTGCTGTTCGCTCAGGGGATGTGGAGCACGTCAAAGAAGAGCTAGGTGATTTACTGTTGCAAGTGGTGTTTCAATCGCAAATGTACGCAGAGCAGGGTGCATTTGATTTTCAAGATGTGGTTGATACATTGAAAGAAAAATTGATTCGCCGTCATCCGCATGTCTTTGATCCGAATTTTCAAAATTTGGATGAGGATGGTGTCAATCAGATTTGGCAACAGATTAAGGCACAAGAAAAGCAACAGCAGCAAAAGCCTATCAGTCGATTAGAGAAAGTAAAAGTAGGTGCAAGTATTGATCAAGCTCAGAATATTCAACAGTATGCGGCCACGCTGAATTTTGATTGGGCAGATGTTGAGGGTGCTTGGCTAAAGCTTGATGAGGAATTACAAGAACTTCGTGAAGCCACAAAAACCAGTGATATTCAGCACATTCAAGAAGAATTGGGCGATTGCCTTTTTGCCATGATTAATGTTGGTCGCAAGCTCGATCAAAACTGTGATCAGGCTTTGCATGGTACGATTGCCAAATTTCGCAATCGTTTTGCCTATATTGAGCAAGCTTTAGCACAGAAAGATCTGACACCAGAGCAATGTGATTTGGTACAGCTTGATCAACTTTGGGATGAAGCCAAAGCACATGAACGTCAGTAAATTCTGCTTAAAAATTATTGTACTGTTATTCGGATTCTGTAGTTTATTTGCAGGGATAGTGCATGCCAAAACCACTTTAAGCTTTGAGCAATGGAAAGCTCGACAAGAGCGGATTGACCAACGTTTAATGGATCAGCGCCTCATGGAACAGCACGCTCAATCGACAATTATTCAAAGTGCACCGCAGACTTTATTGACCACACCGCAACATACAACGACACCGCAAGTTGCAGATTCGACCATAACTCAAATACAGCCACAACGACTTGGTGAGGCAGTGTCGATTAATATCAATCAAGCCACTGCACAAGAAATCACGGCAAAATTGGATGGTATTGGACGCAAAAAAGCCCAAGCCATTGTGCAATATCGAAAGCAACATGGCGATTTTAAAAAAGAGGATGAGTTGATACAGGTCAAGGGCATCGGTGAGAAAACTTTGGCAAAAAATCGTTCCAGAATCCGATTAAAACATTAAGCGAAATAACAGAACAGCTTAAATTTTAGTAATTGATAGATAAAGAAATTGCCCTTTAACGTAGATAAAGCTATGATGAAGGCGTAATTTTTTGATCGACCTTTAGCTAAATTCCAATCTGGAGCCAGCTTCTTTGCAAACTTTGCGTGCCTCTAAATGTGGACTATCCACTTCACAACTCAGCCCTGCCATTTTAGACATTATTGATAGCCTTACCAAAGCGGGATATGACGCTTATATCGTTGGTGGTGGTGTGCGTGATTTGATGCTCGGTGAGCATCCAAAAGACTTCGATGCGGTGACCAATGCGACGCCTGCGCAGATCAAACAAGTATTTGGTCGTCGCTGTCGTATTATTGGTCGTCGTTTTGAGTTGGCACATGTACATTCTGGACGAGAAATGATCGAGGTGGCGACTTTCCGTGCACCACCGAAAAAAGCCGTGACTAGCGCATCAGGTATGATTCTAAGAGATAATAATTGGGGCACGATTGAGCAGGATTTTGCACGTCGAGATTTCACCATTAACTCGATGTACTATCAGCCACGTGACGGTATCGTGCTCGATTTTTGCAATGCCTATAGCGATATTCAAAATAAGAAATTAAAACTACTTGGTGATGCACGTCAACGCTTTGAAGAAGACCCAGTGCGTATGCTTCGTACATTACGTTTTGCTGCCAAACTCGGTTTTCAGATTGATCAAAGTATTCTCAAAATTTTTGATGAAGCCTGTGCACAGCAATTGCGTGAAGTGTCGCCACATCGTCTCTATGATGAGTCGCAAAAAATGTTCTCGATGGGACGTTTGGAGCAATTGCTCCCATTGCTGATTAAGTTTCATATTTGGCGTCAGATGTTCGCTGATGTAAAACCTGAAATTACCACCTTTATGCAGCGTGCGGCGTTCAATACCGATCAACGTATTCAAATTGGCAAATCAATTAATCCTGCATTTTTCTATGCAGTATTGCTGTGGGAAGCCTATTTAGAACGTGCTGATTTTTATCGTAGTCGTGGTGTGGTCGAGGCGGAAGCCCGTGCCCAAGCTGGTATTGATGTGTTAAAACGTCAAGCTTCACGTACCATTATTCCTCGTTTTGCGGAAACTTTTATCCGTGAAGTATGGGAGATGCAATCTCGATTGATCAGACCAAAGCCACAACACATTATGAGTCTGGTAGGACATGCCAAGTTTCGTGCAGGATTTGACTTTCTATTACTGCGTGAGCAGTCGGGTGATACTGCAACACAAGGCATGGGCGAGTGGTGGGAGCAATTCCAAGAACTCAGCAATGATCAAAAAGAAAAAGCCATTGCTAGCTATAAGCGTAACTTCAATCGTCAGCATAAAAAGACCACAGCAGATGAACCTGAAGAATTTGTACCTTTAGTCTTGGAAACGGAAGTGAATCGTCGAGCTGCACGCCGAGCCAAACAGCGTAATGGTGCGTCTAACAACAATCCTACCGATCAAGGCTTTTCTACGCAAAAGCAAAATGGTTCTAGAAGCAATGCGAATAATTCAGCTGATCAACGCTCAAATGATTTCGGTACAAACCAAAACAGCCATCCGATTACACGTCGTCGCCGTGTACAACGTGATTTATCGCAAGTAGTGTTTGGACCTACACGATGATTAAATCAACTTACTCGAACCAAGATCAAATACATCACATTTGTTATATTGGTTTAGGGAGCAATCTTGGTGATCGGCTTGCTTATTTGCGTTTTGCGATTGAGGCTTTATCTAAGATAGGTCAAGTTCGAGTATCTCGTCTGTACGCTAGTCCGCCGATGGGTCCTCAAGATCAACCTGATTATCTCAATGCAGTGGTTGAATTGGTTACTACATTATCGCCTTTAGATTTGTTAGATCAATTACAATCCATTGAACTCGATGCAGGACGTGTACGCAAACGCCATTGGGGCGAGCGTACACTGGATTTGGATTTGCTGTTATACGATCAAGTTCAGATACAGCATCCGCGATTGAATGTACCACACGTCGGATTAATGGAACGTGATTTTGTGCTGTTACCATTGCTTGATGTGTTGCGACAGGCGACGATTTGCGAAGTCAGATTATCTGATTTGCCATGTGTTCAAAATCCAACAGCACTTGCGATTTCTGATTTGCCTGACCAGAATGCGATTCAGAAAGCATGGTTTCATGATCAGTTGTTTAAAGTTGCTGAGAAGTAAACTTAAGTTGTGTTATTTTCATGATTCCTGACATGCCAAGATAATATTCATGGCATATGATTTTAGATAAGCGATATTTAAATATACGATTTTTGCGATAGAGGTAGAGCCACATGATTAGTCTGACTGATTTAAGACGTTTTAAAGCAGAAGGTCGCAAGTTCTCATGTTTGACTTGTTATGATGCGAGTTTTGCCAAAGCCTTAGAAGTTGCAGAAGTCGATACGATTTTGATTGGTGATTCGCTCGGCATGACTATTCAGGGGCATGATTCGACTTTACCTGTCAATATTGAAGATATGGTTTATCATACGCAAAATGTTGCTCGTGCCAATTCGCATGCTTTTATCATGGCAGATTTACCGTTTATGAGCTATGCCACGGTCGAAGATGCCTTAATCAATTCACGAAAAGTTATGCAAGTCGGTGCACATGCCGTGAAGATCGAAGGTGGAGCATGGCTTGCGGATACGGTACGTAGTTTAACTCGAAATGGTGTGCCTGTTTGTGTGCATTTAGGTCTAACGCCACAGTCGGTACACGTCTTTGGCGGTTATAAGTTGCAAGCGAAAACACGCTCTGCGGCAGATCAGCTTTTGGAAGATTGTCAGGCAGTTGTTGATGCAGGGGCTGCTTTGCTATTATTAGAATGCGTGCCTGCGGCTTTGGCAAAGGAAGTGGCAGAGCAGTTTGCAGTACCAGTGATTGGTATTGGGGCAGGAGTGGATACCGACGGTCAAGTCTTGGTGATCCAAGATATGTTAGGTTTAACCTTTGGTCGAGTGGCACGTTTTGTGCGTAACTTTATGCGAGAGCAATCTGGGGAGAATGCAATCGTTGATGCCATTAAAGCCTACCATCAAGCGGTATTGGATAAGACATTCCCAGCAAAAGAACATACTTTCCAAGTTGAGCTCTAGTCGCTTTATCATTTGGATAGTAGATTTTGAACAGAATAAATTGAGTAAATAATGAAGACTGAAACCACAATACAAAGTTTGAATGCTGCGCTATCTCCTGCAAGATTGGCTCGTAAAACCATTGGCTTTGTGCCGACAATGGGGAATCTGCATCAAGGTCATCTCAACCTTGTCCGTGAGGCGAAAAAGCTGTGTGATGTGGTCGTGGTCAGTATTTTTGTCAATCCAATTCAATTTGGTCCAAATGAAGATTTTGATAATTATCCTCGAACTTTAGAAGCTGATAGTCAGCTTTTGGCGGAAGTGGGTTGTGATGTGCTGTTTGCACCATCAGTTCAGCAGATGTATGGCGATTTACCACGTCGTACAGCAGTGGTGGTGGGTGAAATTACAGAGGTGCTTTGTGGTCGCTCTCGTGCAGGACATTTTGATGGTGTGGCGACAGTCGTCACCAAGCTCTTTCATATTGTGCAACCTGATACGGCATTTTTTGGGCAAAAAGATTGGCAGCAACTGGCAGTGATTCGTCAGATGACACGAGATTTAAGCTTTCCAATTGATATTGTTGGTGTGCCGATCGCTCGTGCAGAAGACGGTCTAGCACTGAGTTCACGCAATGGTTATCTCACTGACTTGCAACGCAAAGTTGCACCGAAAATTTATCAAAGTTTGACGGATGCAGAAAAGGCCTTGCGTAAAAAAACACCCTTGGCAGAAGTTTTGACAAGTATCGAAGCGAATTTAACGAAAGCAGGTTTTGAAATTGACTACGTTGAAGCTTTGACGCCTGATTTAGAAGCCGTGAATGCGTTTGATCAAGATATTGTTTTATTCGTTGCTGCCAAACTTGGTAATACACGATTGATTGATAATCTTGTGGTGAAGTATTCTTAAGTTCAATTTTCTTAAGCTAAACTTTCTGTAAATGAATTGTGCAAAAAACTAACACAGTTTTGAGTTTGGGCTGATATTTTAGCAATGTGAGAAAAATATAAATATCGCAGTACGACAACAGAAACGAGTTATCACACAGATTTTACGATGAAACCATTACCATGAAACAGATATTGCTTGTCACAGGTCGTTCGGGTTCAGGAAAAACTTCGACGTTGCAGGTTCTAGAAGATTTAGGCTTTTATACCATTGATAATTTGCCGTTGTCTTTAGTGCCTGAAATTGTCAGTAAGCTTAGTGCCGATCAGGCTATGGATCAGCTTGCATTAGGTCTAGATATTCGTAGCCTTCAACCAGAACAAGTTTCTATTGAAGATGTTCTAAATGCGTTAAGGAAGATTGGTGCAGTTGATGTACTTTATCTGACAGCTAGAGAAGAAGTCTTAGTTGCACGTTATGCTTCTTCTCGGCGGCCACATCCTTTGGCTCACCGTTATGAAACATTGACGGAATGTATCCGAGTTGAAGAGGATTTGCTGTACTCAGTTTATCGACGTGCAACGATGACGATAGATACCAGTAATAAAACCGTACATGAACTTCGTCATACCTTGTCCGTGAAACTTGGTCAGGGCGATAAGCTCATTGTTATTTTACAGTCGTTCGGCTTTAAACATGGCGTACCTTTGGATGCAGATTATGTATTTGACTTAAGGCACTTAATCAATCCTCACTGGGATAATACGCTACGGAGTAATACAGGTTTAGATAAACAGGTGCAGGAATTTTTGGCATCTGATGATACGGTCAATGCCATGTATGACGATATTTATCAATTTTTAGAAAAATGGTTGCCGATTTTTAGCCAAGGGCATCGTCACTTTATTACAGTGTCGTTAGGCTGTACGGGTGGTCAACACCGCTCGGTATATTTTGTCGATAGACTTGAGAAAGCGCTTAAGGCAAAATGGTCGGTTCAGGTATTGCATCGGGAAATGAAACACTGGTCATGATCGACACGAGTTTAGACGTAATCAATAAATTGGGCTTACATGCACGTGCTTCGGGGAAACTCATCGAGGTGACGAGTAAATATCGCTCCAATATTCAGTTGGGTAAAGGCAAAGAACTGATTGATGCCAAGAATATCATGTCCCTGCTCATGCTCGGTGCAGGCAAAGGAACGACCTTGCGACTCGTGGTTGATGGTACGGATGAAGAAAAAGCCTGCGAAGAAATCAAAGCACTTTTTGCTGCAAAATTTCACGAGGGCGAATAATCATGGCTAGACGTCAACGCCCTTATACCGAAGGTGATTTTGAAGATTTGCTCGAAGGTCGAGCCAGTAAGTCGGAACAGAAACGCCATGTGCAACGTATGGCAGCACTTGCCGAGCAACTGGCAGAATTGCCGAAAAAACAACTGCAAAAATTGCCTGTTGATGAACGATTAGTCGATGCATTTTTAGAATTGGAAAGTATCAGTTCTTTTGAAGCACGCCGTCGCCAATTTCAACGTATTGGCAAACTGCTCAGAAATGAAGATGAAACCATGCTACTGAGTTTCTTAGTGCCAAAGCAGGGTGCAAAAAAACAAGCACAATTGATGCGTTGGGTTGATCGGATTATTGAGCAAGGTGATTCAGCGATTAATGAGTTCTGTAAACAATATAATGCAGCAGAACGCCATACCTTAAGACAGCATGTGCTACGCTATCAACGTGATGCACAGCAAGGCGTCGATGAAGATACCTTAAATAGCTTAAAACAAAATATAATTAACTATGTGCAACAAGTAGCGTTAATTTCTGAGTAAATTTACCAACGCCGATTTGAATGCTCAATACAGTATAAACCCCGAATCATTTCAGGGTTTATTGTTTTTCAGTGATTCAATTTTTTAAATCATTAGGAGATGGCGCTATTCTCCAAACTCAGCTTGAGCACGCTCCTTCGCCCAATCCCGCAGAATGAATTTTTGCAATTTACCTGTCGAAGTTTTTGGGATCTCCGTAATCACAATCTCTTTGGGCACTTTAAAACGAGCCAATTCATTGCGACAGTGCGCAAGCAAGTAATCCACACTCACTTCCACGCCTTGCTTTAACTCGATAAAAGCACAAGGCACTTCTTGCCATTTGGGATCAGGCTTAGCAACCACAGCAGCTGTCATCACCGCAGGATGACGGTAGAGCACTTCCTCCACCTCAAGCGAGGAGATGTTTTCACCGCCTGAGATAATGACATCTTTGGAGCGATCGGTGATTTTTGCATAACCATCAGGCTGACAGACGGCGAGATCACCTGTATGGAACCAACCACCTGCAAAGGCTTCGGCGGTTGCTTCAGGGTTTTTGAGATAGCCTTTCATGACAATGTTGCCACGAAACATGATTTCGCCCATGGTTTCTCCATCATGAGCGACAGGCTGTAATGTTTCAGGGTCTAAAACTTTCATACCATCTTGCAGTGGATATGGCACGCCTTGGCGGGAATGCAGTTTGGCTTGTTCTTGAATGGATAAATCGCTCCAACCTGCTTGTGAAGCACACAGTGCCGAAGGTCCGTAAGTTTCGGTCAGCCCATAAACGTGCGTGACGTTAATACCGAGATTGCGCATGCCTTCGATAATCGCTGCAGGTGGTGCAGCACCAGCGACCATCACTTCGACAGCATGTTGAATATTGATTTGTTGATCTTTTGGGGCGTTGATGAGCATTGACAGCACGATCGGCGCACCGCAGAAATAATCGACTTGATGGCGTTCAATTAACTGGAAAATCAGCGCAGGATCAATTTTTCGCAGACAAATATTGGTACCACCATTGGCAGCCATCGTCCATGCAAAGCACCAGCCATTACAATGAAAAAGTGGCAATGTCCACAGGTAGGTAGCACGTGGTGTCATACCGCAAGCGATAATATTACTGGCGGCATTGATGTATGCGCCACGATGGTGGTAGACCACACCTTTAGGATTGCCAGTGGTACCCGATGTGTAATTCAGGCTAATCGCATCCCATTCATCCGCAGGCAGTTGCCATTCAAAGTTGGTATTACCATCGGCAATCCATGTTTCAAACTCGAACTGACCAATTGCAATTTGCTCTCCGTCAAACTCGGCATCAAAGACATCAATCACCACGATTTTTTGTGCAGGCTGACGTTCTGCAACAATCGCTAAGGCATCAACGGCGACTTGGCGAAATTCGGGATCGACCAATAGCACTTTAGATTCTGCATGTTCGAGCATGAAAGCTAAAGTTTTGGCATCCAGTCGAGTGTTCAAGGTGTTGAGCACCGCACCAATCATCGGTACTGCAAAATGTGCTTCAATCATTGCAGGGACATTGGCAAGTAATACAGATACCGTATCATTTTTCTCAATACCAAGACTTTTCAGCTGACTGGCAAATTGTCGGCAACGCTGATAGGTCTGACGCCATGAGATATGACGATCGCCATGAATAATGGCATCTTGATCGGGGTAGATATACGATGCACGCTCTAAATAGCGCAGTGGAGAGAGTGCTACAAAGTTGGCAGGAGTTTTCGGTAACTCATCATAAGCCTTCACCATTATGATTCCCTTAAGTGGTTTTTAATCATGTCAATAAGGGTAAAAGTATGTGTGCAATTACTCACTGCGACTTTAGTCGAGAAAAACGAATCAGTTCTCTGATTAGGTTTTAAAACAATACAACAGATTGATATGGATTTTTTCGAGATCGTGACTAAACGTAAAATTTGATGGGTGTAGGCTTGTTGCGTCATGAGATGACTTGTTACCATGAGAGAAGATGATGATTAAAATGATTGGATATTTCTCAATATGACGGTACAACGCTTACACGTTTCAAAGCGCTTTTCAGAAGTGGCGATTTCAGGCAACTTGGTACATCTTGCAGGGCAGTTGGCGACGGATTTTGACTTAGACATCAAAGGACAAACTCAACAAACTTTTGACATCATTGATCAGTTTCTTGCTGATGCAGGGACGGATAAAAGCAACATTTTATCCGTAACGATTTATCTTAAAAATATAGAACAGGATTATGCAGCTTTTAATGAAGTTTGGGATGCGTGGGTCGCTGATATTGAAGCATTACCACGTACTTGTGTTGAAGCGAAACTGTACGATCCACGTGTTTTGGTGGAGCTCACTGTCGTTGCAGTGAAGCCTTGGTTTTCTAGGTTTTAGTTTTTTAGGTTTTAGTTTTAGGCATTATTTCTTGAAAATCTTGATGAAAGAGAACGGAATTTTTATTTTTCTAAATCGTCGTATTTTGTCAATATATAAGTAATTCATTCGGTTATGCTAGTCCCACAATAAAAATCAAAGGGGGATCAAATGCCAAAGAGTGGCTGGGCTAAACAAGAAATTCAAATCGAAGCAAAAAATTTGGCAATGTTCGGATACGGACAAATGTCACATCGTGCTACAAAAAAACGTACCGAATTATTTGCACGTACGATCTTAATTACGGTCGATGTGGATCAGGGTGAAGAGCAACCAATCATTTTCTGTTGTTTAGATTTGGGCTGTATCACCTTTGCGATGCGAGATGGCATTGTTCAATCACTTTCAAAATACACATGGTTTGATCAAGAAAAACTGGTGTTGATGGCAACGCATACGCATTCTGCACCCGGTGGTTGTAGTTATGATGCGTTGTACAATATGCCGACGCCGGGTTTTGTTGCAGAACATGTCGATTTGATTGTGCAAGCAACTGTGCAAAGTATTTCTGATGCTTACCAAGCAATGGCAGATTGCGAGCTTCGAACAGCACAGAATACCTTTGCGACGCATATACCTGTGGCGTGGAATCGCTCTCTAGATGCTTATAATCAAAACCCTGAAGTAGAACAACGTAAGTTGTCAGAAACCCATCTTGCCTTAGATCGTGAGATGAATGTATTGGGTATTTATCAGAATGATCAATTGTGTGCATTGATGTCATTGTTTGGGGTGCATGCGACTTGTTTGGGCAATCAACTGGACGCCTATGATGGCGATAATAAGGGCTATGCTGCCGCAAGTACCGAGCAATATTTATCATCACTGAGCACAACATCACAGAGAATGTCATCTCAAGGCGTGAATGCTCCAGTGGCGATCTTTGCGCAATCAACAGCAGGGGACGTGTCACCACATTTTCATGGTAAAGATCAGCTGAAAATTCGCAATAAAATTCAAGGTGAAGCCGAGTATCACTATGCTGAGCGAAATGGTCAGTTGCAAAGTGAATGTGCTTTACAGGCGTTGAACCACTCGCAAGCGTTGTCGTTATCAAAAGCCGAAGCGGTGTTGCAATATATTGATCTGTCGAATGTTGATGTAGCCCCTGAGTTTAGCCGAGGGACTCAAGGTGCAAAAACCAGTCAGCCTTGTCATGGTAGTGCATTTTTTGCAGGGACACCTGTCGATGGGTTAGGCACCGCAAAGCCCATCGTGATGGCGATGAATCTACTCTCTAATCAAGTTCGAAAAGCACGGCTGAACCCAAAGCATCCTCAGTTTGAAAAATATGAAGCCTTGTACGCATCACAAGGCAATAAGCCAATTGTACTAGAGGCGGGTGAAAAGAAAATATTAGGACAGCGACTGGATATCGCCCCAAGTTTCGTTGATCTTTTAATCGCTGAAATGAATCGACAATATCAAGCAGGTGCAATTCAACACAGCCAACTTGTCCCAACCATTGTCCCGATTCAGCTTGTACAGTTGGGTGGGATTACCATCGTATGTTGTGCAGGGGAAGTTACTACGATTGCAGGACAACGCCTCAAGCAAAGTGTTGCAAAAGCTTTAGGTGCGCAATCGTCCGAAAAGACATGGCTGATCTCGTATTGTAATGACTATATGGGCTATGTCACGACCAATGAAGAATACCAACTTCAAGCCTATGAGGGTGGACATACACTGTATGGACAATGGACGTTGGGGGCATTGCAAACACGCTTTTCGACACTTGCACAGCAGATGCGTTTAGAGAAAGTTGATCGCAAATATGATCACAACTTGCGACCACTGATTCCGCCAGCGCATGAGTTAGCAAAACGAACAAACAATATTTATCGTCAATAGCTACAGTTCATAGCTACAGTTCATAGTTACAGTCAATAGCTACAGTTAATAGTTACAGTCGGGGATGACAGTGATGACACAAACATGGAAGAATTGGTCGGGTGGCCAATCTGCAAAACCACAGCAAATTTATTATCCTGATCGCATCAATGCCTTACAACAAATTGTGCAATGCCATTCAAAAATCCGAGTGGTCGGTGCGGGGCATTCTTTTAGTCCTCTAGTCGCAACCAATGATACGCTGATCTCACTGGACAATTTGCAAGGTTTAATTTCGCAAGATAGATCGACTTGTCAAAGTCAATTGTATGCAGGGACACGCTTGTATACTTTAGCAGATATGCTTCAGCCAACTCAGCAAGCTTTGATTAATCAAGGTGATATTGATCAGCAAAGTTTGGCAGGTGCTGTATCTACAGGAACGCATGGCACAGGGGCGAGTTTGCAATGCTTATCGGCAATGCTTGCGGGTTTTGAACTACTCACTGCAGACGGAGAGCTACTTTGGTGTGATGCCAATGAACATGCTGAGATTTTCAATCTAGGACGAGTGGCGTTGGGTAGTTTAGGTATTCTGACCAAAGTAACCATGCAAAACCGTCCTGCATATCGCTTGCATGAACAACAGCGGTTATTTCCACTTCGTGAAGTCTTAGACAACATCATGACATGGAAAGATCAGCATCGACATGTTGAGTTTTGGGCATTTCTCCATGCAGATCAAGTGATACTCAAAACATTGGATGACACCACAGACGAGATTTTGCCACGAAAAGAGCCATTTCCATCTGATGATACGATTTTGACTTTGTGCTGTGAGTTGGTTCGTTTGTTTCCCAAGTTAAATGCAACGCTTCAAAGTACCTTAAAATATTTTGTCAAACCGATGCAGGCAGTCGATTGGTCAGCGAAAATTTTTCCAACGCCTCGCAATACACGGTTTAATGAAATGGAATATCAGATTCCAGTAGAGCAAGGTATTGCATGTTTTGAAGAAGTGTTGGCAACGCTACAACAACACCAAGTACCGATGTTCTTTCCGATAGAGTTCCGCTTTGTCAAAGGGGATGATATTGCGCTCAGTCCTTTTTATGAGCGAGATTCGGTGTCGATTTCGATTCATCAATATCATAAGCAAGATTATCAGCAGATTTTTTCATTGGTTGAACCGATTTTCCTTAAATATCAAGGACGACCACATTGGGGGAAGTTGCATACACAAACTGCAAAAACCTTGCAGAACCTCTATCCAAAATGGGGTGAATTTCAGCAATTGCGTCAGCAACTCGATCCATCGCAAAAATGGTTAAATCCACATTTGCAAAATTTATTTTTAGATTAATCTTGGGTTGCGAAAGGGAGATTTTGTAAATGCTTAAAAATAAGAAAAAGATAAATAAAACATATTTCAAAAAGCTCACTCAAGACTTGCAACAGCAGGGCACAGCGATGCCACAGTTGATCGTTGATGTAGATGCTTTGACACAGAATATTGAACAAGTTGTGCAGATGCTTGCTCGTTCGAAGACATTTAATTCGCAACAGATTCAGCCACGGCTTGTGGTGAAATCTTTGGCATGTATTGAGCTTCTACAATTCGTCGTTGAGCAGTTCCAAACACATGGTTTAAGCTGTGAGCGTTTTATGGTGTTCCATGCAGTGCATTTGGATGCGGTGCTACAAGCTTTTCCAGATGCAGATATTTTGCTTGGTAAACCAATGCCTGCAAAAGTCGTCACGGATTTTTATGCACAATTTTCACAATATCAACAGTCGAATATTCAATGGCTTGTGGATAGCACAGCACGTCTGCAACAATATCTTGAGATTACTAAACAGCACAGTAAGCAATATAACTTACAGCTCAAAGTGAATATTGAAATTGATGTCGGTTTGCATCGTGGTGGCGTGACGACAGATAGCGAGATGCGTCAACTATTACAGCTCATCGACGCAAATCCACAACATCTGCGATTCACGGGACTAATGGGTTACGATGCTCACGTTGCCAAGATTCCAACGATTTTGCAAAGTATGGATGTGTCTTATCAACAGTCACAGACGATTTATCAAAACTATCAACAACTGATCAAAGCAGAATTTCCGACCTTATGGCAAGAAGATTTATGCTTTAACGGTGCAGGCAGTCCGACGTTTGCACTGCATTGTCAGCAGAGTGTGTGCAATGATCTTTCGTTTGGATCAATGTTATTAAAGCCGAGTGATTTTGATTTAAAGACCTTACAAAATTTTCAGTCTGCATTATGGATAGCGACACCAGTGTTGAAAGTATTGCCTTTTAGCCAAATTCCAGGCTTCCCGATGCTTGATCGTTTGCCACATCTCAAGCAAGCAGCATTTGTCTATGGGGGCTATTGGATGGCGGATTATCATTATCCGCAAGGGGCGACACCACATGCTTTGTATGGTCGTAGTAGCAATCAGGAAATGGTACAAATTCCAAAGAATAGCGTGGCTGTAGATGATTATGTGTTTTTGCGACCACATCAGAGTGAGGCGCTTATTCCACAATTTTTCATGATCTATGCTTATCAGGCAGGTCAGTTTCAGGCATGGCAAACACTAAGAGAATAAGTTTTCAAAAACTTGTTTTTCAATTAAAGCCAACTATTTAAAGCAAGTTATTATTCACGGCTTGGATCGGTGCAGGGGTCGCTTTGCCCAAACTACTGAGCAAATCAATTTCAATGGTGCGCACCATCGAGTCGAGCGGTAAGTCATTACTTTGCGTACCAAATGGCTCTTCAATCTCTGAGCTTAAAGCATCAAGCCCTAAGAAAGTATAAGCCAGAATACCCACCAAAATCGGCGTAGCAAGTCCCAAAACACTGCCTAAACTAAACGGCAATAAGAAACAGAAAAAATACACCGTGCGATTGAGAAGAACAGAATAGGCATACGGAATCGGCGTCGTGGCAATCCGATCACAACCTGTATGGACAAGGCTGAGCTCATGCACATGTTGATTCAATTGCGCATAAATAATGTCGCTAATTTCACCTTCTTTTAACGCTTGCATAAACTCCCATTGGATCAGACTCAGCGTGTACTGTGGTGCATTGACATGTTGAGAGAGGAGGCGGATTTGATTCTCACTCATCCCTGTAATTTCGTGCAGACTCATCGGACTATTGGTTTCTTGGCGCAGTCGATCACGTAGCACATTGGCAAACACGATAATCTGTTGCACCGTCCGTTCACGACGAGCTTGTGACAGCACACGGCAATCACGGTCGAGATGTCGAGCTGTGGCGATCAATATTCCCCAAAGCTTTCGTGCTTCCCACCAACGATCGTAACATGCGGTATTTTTAAAACCCAAAAAAATCGAAAGCACCAAACCAATCAAGGTAAATCCTATCAGTGGTAACTCAGGGAAATGATAAATATTGTTATATTCCAAACCGCCGACGATCGCCGATAGAAGCATTACTACACCCAACGACGGCAAAATTTTTGGTAATAATGTGCCTTCCCAAGAGAAAAGCATTTTAAAGGTACTAGTGGTTTGGCGAATGATCATAATTAAAGCATAGGAATTATCATGTAATCTAAGGCATTAAGCATATTACGACTGGATTTAATCCGCAATCATCCCTTGCTCGGCAAAGGAGAAATATTCATTTTGGCTAATGATAAAATGGTCAGACATTTGCATGTCAAGCAGTTTACAGGCCTGCGCAAGTTTTGCAGTAAATTGTAAGTCTTCGGGTGATGGCAGGGCAAGACCTTGCGGATGATTGTGCACCGCAATCAAATGATGCGCATGATGATCTAAGGCGTAGCGAATGATTTCCTGTGTTGAAACCGAACACTGGCTCAATGTGCCGTGAAATAGGACTTTAAATTCAATGAATTGACAATGTTGATTGAGCAATAAAATCGCAAAAAGCTCTTGGCGTTCAGCACGTAATTTCATCTTGAGGAAATCAACGATAAGTTGCACATTATCCAGTGTTTCCACTGTTTGTAATTGTTGTTGTAAATATCGCTGTGCAAGCTCTTTGCTGGCAAGCAACTGTGCCGATTTTCCCATGCCCATTCCTTTGAAAGCGATAATTTTCTCAGGTGTAGCATCAAGTATTTGCCGTAATCCACCGAAGTGATGCAACATCTGCCGAGCCATTTCTACTGCACTATGCTCCTTATAGCCTGTGCGCAGAAAGATCGCTAGTAGCTCCGCATCCGAGAGCACGTGACCGCCATGCTGCAATAATCGCTCACGAGGTTGTTCACCCGCAGGCCAATGTTTAATGGATTTTTTTGTGGTGTGAAGTGCTGTGTTGTCGTCTGTTTTATGCATTGTTGTACTGTGATTTTATCAAGGATTGTTGTGGAAATTATGGCTTGGGCAATGGCCTATTTAATGCTATTGTGAGCGCCATTGCAATGTTTTATAAAGCATGATTGCACCATGCTGATTTAGCAGGATTAGGTTCGAAATGAAGCTCGAAGCAGAAGCGTTAAAAACTCGTCGTATCGTCCTCGGTGTTACTGGTGGGATTGCCGCCTATAAAAGCGCCATCTTGGTACGTCGCTTAAAAGATTTTGGTTTTGACGTGCGTGTGGTGATGACCGATGGCGCATTGGCGTTCATCACACCGCTGACCTTTCAGGCTTTATCGGGCAATCCTGTACATACCGCATTGCTTGATCCCGAAGCCGAAGCGGGCATGGGACATATCGAGCTTGCACGTTGGGCAGATTTATTACTGATTGCACCTGCCAGTTGCGATAGCTTGGCGAAGTTTGCCAATGGTTTGGCGGATGACTTGCTCAGCACTTTATATCTTGCGACCAAAGCGCCTGTGTGGGTTGCACCTGCAATGAATCAACAAATGTGGGCAGCCAAATCGACACAACGTAATCTGACCACATTGGTACAAGATGGTGTGCATGTGGTGATGCCAGAAGCAGGCGAGCAAGCCTGTGGTGATGTCGGGCTAGGACGCTTGGCTGAGCCTGAAGATATCGCGCAGTGGGTCAATGATTTCTTTGCCCAAGCTGAGCGTGAAATCTCAGAAAAATTCGGCTTACTCGCAGGGCAACATGTGGTGATCACCGCAGGACCAACTCGTGAAGCGATCGACCCAGTACGTTATATTTCTAATCACAGTACAGGGAAAATGGGCTTTGCCATTGCTGAAGCATGCTATGCCGCAGGTGCGGATGTGACGCTGATCTCTGGGCCTGTCAGCCTCGATACACCAAATGGCGTGCGCCGTATCAAAGTGCAATCGGCACAAGAGATGCTCAAACACAGCATGCAGTTGGTGGAAAATGGCACCGATGTCTTTATCGCTACCGCTGCGGTGGCTGACTATCGTGTGGCACAAGTCGCAGAGCATAAAATCAAAAAAGCAGGGCATGAGCTACAAGTCGCTTTGGTAAAAAATCCTGATATAGTAGCGACCATTGCACAGCTAGACAAACGTCCATTTACTGTGGGATTTGCAGCGGAAACGCAAAATGTCGAAGATTATGCACAAGGTAAACTCACAGCGAAAAAGCTCGATATGATCGCATGTAATGATGTGTCACGTGCCGATATTGGTTTTGCCTCGGATGAGAATGCGATGGTGGTGTTCTTTGCGGAGCAATATCAGATGCAAAAGCAAGAATTAGAAAAAGCCTCAAAGCATGAGATTGCCAAGCAGTTGGTCGAGGCGATTGCTAAAGCCTTAGATAAACATGTGCCTGTATCTTGATTTATAAAGCCATAATTATTAATAATATCCTTAGTTCTACCTTATTAAAGAGTATTACTCCTTAGGTGGAACTCCAAACAGGTTTATGTTCTGCTTTAGGGCATAACTATCATCTGTATTTTTCAAATAGTACGTTTTACGGTTTATGTACTTATTTGGATTCTGAGTTTTCAAGACCTTGGACGATCGCATCAACCTCTGCACTTAGTTTGGCTTTTTCAGCATTAATTTTACTTAAACTAGCAATTGCTTTAGGGTGTTTTTGTTGAGCGGCCTCTTCATACCAATAAAGTGCAGAGTTTTTTATTCCTTGAAGTGAATCCATCTTAATCTGCCTAAGTTCATTATCATCTTCAGTTATTGCCGACTTAAAGTTGCTTTTATATGTGTTCCATGCAAAATCACCTATAAAGTTCTGTGCATCAGCACTGCCTATTTTTGCTAGAGCAGACATTGCCTCTAACAATTTGTCATCTCTATTCCGCTCATCAGTTTGATTTAGTGTATCAAAAGCCAACTGTATATTGGAGTTAGTTCCGATACCTTGTTGATACATGCTTGCTAGAGTAAGTTGTGCTTTATAGTTGTGATCGCTTGCAGATTTCTTCACCCATTCAAACGCCTTTTTATGATCTTTATCAACTCCTCGACCGTCATAGTACATCATTCCGATATGTCGCTTAGATTCTGAATCACCCTGATTTGCAGCTTTTGAAAACCATTGAAATGCAAGTTGATTATTTATTGGTACAACTTTATCAGTTTCGTAAAAATGTCCTAAATAATGTTGTGCACTTTTGTGGTTATTATTGGCGGCTGTTTGCATCCAAATGAAAGAATCTTTAAGTTTAGAGCCTTGAAAAGCATCTGATTTATATAGTGTTGCTAATGTATATTGAGCTTCAATATGTCCATTTTGTGCGGATTTTTCTAACCATTTGATAGCTTGATTTAGATCCGGTTTAACGAACATGCCTTGAGCATACATATTGCCCACATTATATTGAGCTGTTGTATCACCCTGTTCGGCGAGCTTCATTCGACTTTCAAAAAGAGAACTTGATTCTGCCCAAATATTAGAACTTCCAAGAACAGCAAAACTTGCAATGACTAGGGTACGCTTTAACTTATTCATATTATTTCTCCTAATGACTAAATTAAACATGATTTCGAACATGCGAATAGGTTGCATTTAAGACTGTTGGGAGTAAATTATACAACTTTGTAAATATAAAGAATTAATATCAAAAAAACATCCCCAATTGAGGATGTTTTTTGAAAAAATAAGACTAGATTTTAAAAAGTATTAAGCTCAAGCCTGACCTTCTGCATCCGCTTGCTGTTGCTGTGCACGCTGCATATTCGCTTCAAACTCAGCATCGAAGTTGATCGGGCTAAGTAGAAGTTGTGGGAAGCTACCTTTACAAACAAGATCATTCACCGCTTCACGCAGGAAAGGGAACAAGATGTTCGGGCAGTATGCACCAAGAATGTACGGCATACGCTCTTGTTCTACATTTTCCACCAAGAAAATACCTGCTTGAGTGGTATCTGCGATAAATGCAGTTTCGCCTTCATTCTTCGCAGTTACAACGACTTTCAACGCTACTTCATAATGCGTTGGGTCGATTTGTTGTGCCGCAGAAGTGAGGTTGATGTTTAACTCAGGTTTCCATTCCTTGGTAAATACATTTGCACCAGGCACTTCAAAAGAAGCATCTTTAAGATAAATACGTTCTAATGCCAATTGTGGTTGTGCTTGTTGTTCTTCGCTCATTGTCTATTCCTATGTACAGTGTTGAAGGATGAAGTAAATGCTTTATTTTAACTTGAACACATTGCGCTTCGGTGAATTTTAAATTCTAAAAGAAACACAATGTGATATTAAAACCATTAAAAATTAAGAAGATGCGTTGAGTTTGCTATCCAGTTGACCATCACGCTCTAGCGCATACAACTGATCAAAGCCACCGATAAACTCATCATTGATAAAAATCTGTGGCACGGTGCGGTGATTGGTGCGTTGCATCAATTCGATACGCACTTCAGGTGCTTCGGTAGACAGGTTAATTTCTTTATATGCTACGCCTTTGCGCTCAAGCAGTTGCTTCGCGCGAACACAATAAGGGCAGACCGAGGTTGAGTAAACGACAACATTTGCAGTCATGAGATGCTCCTATTTGTGAGATTTGCTGTTTTTGCCTTCAGCCGTTTTGACCAATGGCAGACCTTGACCTTTCCAGTTCATGATGCCACCGTCTAGACGATAGCTGTCTGGATGACCGACTTTTTGCAAGGCTGTGCCTGCGACTTGACCAAGATTACAGATGAAGATCAGTGGACGATCACTGGCTTTGAGCTCCTCAACGTGTGCGTCGAGTTGGCTATATGGAATATTGCGACTACCGCTGACGTGACCTTGTTTAAAATCTTTGCCATCACGTAGGTCGATTAGCATTGCATTTTGTGCTTTGGTCAAAATGCCTAAAGATTGTGGGGAAATTTTGCGACCGCTACGGCGACTTTCCATCACAAAAAACAGGACAATCAATACCCCTAAAATACCAAATAAAATGGGATGATTTCCCATAAACTCTAGCCAACGTTCCACATTTCACCTTATGTCTTTTTCAAAAGCGAGCACAGTATAACGCATATATAGTGATGGAAAAGTGAACTTCAAGCGTGCTTGTCGAAATAGTCTAAATTTTTTCCGATTCGCTAGATTCATTGAGCAGACGAATCAAGCTATCAAGACGACGTTGATCGACTTTGTCTTCTTCGGCAGCGAGTTGTAAGGCGCAGTTTTTTTCATTTTGATGAGTGCAATTGCGGAATTGGCATTGCCCATAATAGTCAACAAACTCTGGAAATCCTGACAAAATCGCATCTTTAGACAAATGCCACAAACCAAACTCACGAATCCCCGGTGAGTCGATAATGGCCGAGTTTTCATTGAATTGAATCAAGCGGGTAGATGTGGTGGTGTGCTGACCCAGTGCGGAGTTTTCCGAAATAATATTGGTTTTCTGCGCTGCATCAGGAATGATGGTGTTAATCAGCGAGCTTTTACCGACACCAGACTGCCCAACGAATACCACCGTTTGCCCAGTAAATTTTTCCAGCAAATGCTTTGGATGGTATGGACTGTCTTCATCCGCTTCACTTTGGCTAATACAGGTGTCATAGCCAAGATTTTGATATTGTTTTAATAATTGTAAAGTCGGCTCAGATTCGACTGAATCGGATTGTAATTGATTTGATTGTAACAAGTCGGCTTTATTGAGTACCAATAACGGTTGAATATCCGCATCGTGACACGCCACCAAATAGCGATCAATTAACATTGCAGACGGTTCAGGCATCGGCGCAAAGACGATCACGATCAAGCTCACGTTGGCTGCTACAGGTTTGAGTTTGTGATAACGATCTGGTCGGCTGAGCAGGGATGTGCGGGGATGAATAGCAGTGATCACGCCTAAACCTGTATTAGGATCGGCTTGCCAAGTGACTCGATCACCAGTGACGAGGCTGTCGAGGTTGGTACGCGTATGACAGCGCCAAATTTCCCCTAAAACGATTGGACGCCAAAAGACTTCGCTTTCGCTATTTAAATGATTGTTGTTTGAATTTTCGGGTTGCTGTGGTTGTAGCTCTTGTTTGGGCAATGAGCAGACTTGCACTTCAAGCTGGCGTCCGTAATGTTGCACCACCAAGCCTTCAATGTCGAAATCGGCATCAAATTCTTCTTGGCGGTTTTTTTGTTGCTTGGCGATACGACGTTGCTGTTGATCAGTCAAACGACGTTTACGGATTAAAGCCATCCACTCATTTCATTCAAAATATACAGACTGGCAAAAATACCACGAAGCGAAGACTTTCGCACAACGGAAAATCATTTTTTTTAGCCATAAGTTTGTTAGTATGTAAGGCTAAAATTTACTGATAAGCATATTATTCATGACGAGCACTGCTGATACACGTTTGATTTGGATTGATCTTGAGATGACCGGTTTGGATACCGACAATGATCAGATTATAGAAATAGCAACAATTGTCACTGATGATCATTTAAATATTTTGGCAGAAGGTCCAATGCTAGCCATTCATCAGGCGGATACGGTGTTGAACGCTATGGACGAGTGGAATACCAAACAACATGGTCAATCTGGACTGACCGCTCGTGTGCGCCGTAGTCAGCTGACGGCACGTGATGCTGAAGTGCAGACCTTAGAATTCTTAAAAAAATGGGTCAATGCCAAAACTTCGCCGATGTGTGGTAACTCGATCTGCCAAGACCGCCGATTTATGCATCGTCTGATGCCTGAGCTTGAGCAATTTTTCCATTATCGTAATCTTGATGTGTCATCGGTGAAGGAGTTGGCGAAACGCTGGCGCCCTGAAATCATGAGTGGTCTGAAAAAAGATGCCTCACATTTGGCACTCGATGATATTCGAGATTCGATCCGTGAGTTGAAATATTATCGTGAATATTTCTTTCGCGTAGAATAAGTCGTCAACTTTTATTAATTTTTTAAAATAATTCAGATGCTTACGCTGTGTAAAATAAAGCTACACGGTGCATGTTTGAGTATGCTAATCTAGCGAAGAATTGTACTCAAATCATAATCATTTTTATTGAGGCAACGAGAAGAATGCGCAATAGAAATGATTTTTAACCCATTCATTAAAATTCAACTGCGGATTAAGTCAATTTAGGGTTTAATCCATACAGGATAAAAATTATGCAAAGTAATAATCCAATTTTTACCCGAGCGGAAGTCGTTGCGGATCGTGGCAACCCGATGACGGTCGAAGGTGCAGTGCAAAAATCTGTACTCATGACTGTGATTGCTGCTGTACTCGGTATCGCTTTCTACATCTTCTGTAACATGACTGGTAATAGCAGTCTTGCGTTCGGCGGTTTGATTGTCGGCGGTATTGGTTCATTTGTGGTGGCATTGATTGCGACCTTTAAGACCAATCTTGCACCGACGCTTGCTATTCCTTATGCACTTTTAGAAGGTGTGTTCTTAGGTGGTATTTCTTTATTCTTTGAAGCTCGTTTCCCGGGTGTTGCTTCACAAGCCTTATTGGCAACATTTATCACGGCATTGACCATGTTTGCGTTGTACCGCACAGGTATTATCCGTGCGACGGCAAAGTTTAAAGCTGTTGTCATTTCGGCGACTTTTGCGATTTTGGCAGTGTTTGTGGTGCAGTGGATTATGGTGTTGGCATTCCAAAGCACCATTCCAGGCTTGTTTGAAAGTACATGGTTAGGTATTGGCTTTGCAGTTTTTGTAGCGATTATTGCATCATTGAATCTGATCTTAGATTTTGATTTGATCGAAAATGGCGCTGCCAACGGTGCACCAAAAAGTTTTGAATGGTTATGTGGTATTGCACTACTTGCAACATTGGTATGGATGTATATCTCATTCCTACGTTTGATTGGTTTGCTCAGTAGCGACTAATTTCAAAGCCACTCAATATTATGAGAGCCTTGCAGATGTAGGGCTTTTTTTTATGCGTTCATTGTGAGTTTGAAAAATATTATGTCATGTGAACATCACAAACAATTTTCAATAATTTTGGAAGATTTCAACCTTTACAGCATGTAGCAAAGTTCGGCATCATGCGTTTAATTTTAAATAAAAGTAAATGGTGCATGATATGAGTCAGGGCTTACTCGCAGGAAAACGTTTTTTAATCGCAGGAGTTGCGAGTAAATTATCCATTGCCTATGGTATTGCGCATGCTTTGCATCGTGAGGGTGCAGAGCTTGCCTTTACCTATCCAAATGACAAACTGAAAAAACGTGTTGATGAGTTTGCTGCACAGCTCGGTTCTGAGTTGGTTTTCCCATGTGACGTGGCAGATGATGCGCAGATTGATCAAGCCTTTGCTGATTTGGCAAAGCATTGGGATGGTTTGGATGGTGTGATACATTCGATCGGCTTTGCACCTGCGGAAACTTTGGACGGTGATTTTACCGAAGTGACCAGTCGTGAGGGCTTTAAAATTGCCCATGATATTAGTTCATACAGCTTTATTGCGATGGCTCGTGCGGCACGTCCGTTATTGACAGCACGTCAGGGTTGTTTGCTGACGCTGACTTATCAAGGTTCAGAGCGTGTTTTACCAAACTATAATGTTATGGGATTGGCTAAAGCATCACTTGAAGCGAGTGTACGTTATCTTGCCTCAAGTCTTGGCGCAGAAGGCATTCGTGTTAATGCGATCTCAGCTGGACCGATTCGCACTTTGGCTGCCAGCGGCATTAAATCGTTCCGTAAAATGCTGGATGCCAATCAAAAAACTGCACCACTACAACGTAATGTCACCATTGAAGAGGTGGGTAATGCGGCATTATTTCTATGCTCGCCGTGGGCGTCAGGGATTACAGGGGAAATTCTCTACGTTGATGGTGGCTTCAACACGGTGGGTTTGAGTAGTGCACTGTTAGAAGATACTGACGAATAAATTTTAAGAGTCTTAATACACAAATAAATTAGTACACAAACAAAAGCGCCTAAATCAAAACATGATTTGGGCTTTTTTATACGACTTTTAAAGCATATACCACTATAATAACATTCTAAACATTCAAAAGATTGAGTTTACTCCGTTATGTCTTTAGACACCGCACTTCCTGCTTGCCCAGAATGTCAATCCACCTATACCTATCAAGATGGCGATCTATTGATCTGTCCTGAATGCGTACATGAGTGGCGAGAGGTTGAGGTAATTGAAGATTATGTTATCAAAGATGCTAATGGCAATGTGATTAACGACGGTGATACGGTGACGGTGATTAAAGATTTAAAAATTAAAGGCTCATCCTCAGTGGTTAAAGTCGGTACCAAAGTAAAAAATATTCGCTTAATCGCAGATGCAGTAGACGGTCATGATATTGATTGTAAAATTGATGGTATCGGTGCGATGAAACTTAAATCTGAATTTGTAAAAAAAGCATAACTCAACGCTGTAGAGCTGATGTAACGAGTAGAACGATGACGATTCCTGACGTATTAAAACATGCACAACAACAGATTCAAACTGATTTGCAATTTTGTCTTGATCAATTTGCATTAACCAGTCCACTGAAAGAAGCAGTGCATCATGCAGTGATGCTTGGTGGGAAACGAGTTCGACCTGCGTTGTGTTACGCCAGCTCTGAGCTGAATGATTTAGAAAAAAATTCCAAATATTTCAATCCTGCAGTGCGTCGTGCGGCGGTAGCAGTTGAGCTAATTCATTGTTACTCGCTGTGTCACGATGATTTGCCCTGTATGGACAATGATGCCTTGCGCCGTGGACAACCGACCTGTCATGTGGCATTTGGTGAATCGACGGCGTTGTTGGCAGGAGATGTCTTGCAGTCGATGGCATTTGAAGTGTTGGGTAGTCGATTATTTGACGATATGCAAAGTATCGACAAGCTCAGCATAGAAAATACACAGAATAATGATCTGGTTCGCTTAAGACATATGCAAATCCTTGCCACAGCAAGTAGCAAAATGGTCAATGGTCAAGTCATGGATTTGCAAGCCGAAGGCAAGTTGGTAGATCAAGCGCATTTGGAACAAATTCACCTGAATAAAACGGGTGCGCTCATTCAAGGGGCGATCATGATGGGGGCGGTGACTGTATTGCCAAAAGCGGATCAAGATTTCTCGGCACTGCGTCAGTTTGGGCGTGCGCTTGGGCTCGCTTTCCAAGTTCAAGATGATATTTTGGATATTACCGCAGACACCGAAGTGCTCGGAAAAACTGCGGGTAAAGATCAGCAAGTGGAAAAATCGACTTATCCTGCATTGATGGGTTTGGATAATGCGCAACATTATGCACAACAACTGCATGACCAAGCGATGGATGCGCTCAATCAAATGCAGGGAAATACGCAGGCTTTACAAACCATTGCGGAATTTTTACTGACCCGACAAAATTAAATCTGTAAAGTTAAACCTACGTTTTAAACTGAATTGGATGCGTTTAGCCAGTCTGATCTAAACGTGTCCCTAAAGTTTCCAAATGAGTTGGAAATTGATCTGTATTTTTTAAAGTTTTACGATCTTCAAAATAATGCTCTAGAGTCCGTTTCACACTTGGAAATGCAAGATCATTCCACGGAATTTCATGTTCCTCAAATAATCGACATTCGATACTTTCTTCGCCTGTGCCAAATTTCCCTTCAATTAAATGTGCTTTAAAAAGCACATAAATCTGCCCAATCCGTGGAATGTTGTACATGCAATATAGTTGTTCAACTTCGATCTCTGCTTCGGCTTCTTCCCGAGTTTCCCGGGCGGCACCTTGTTCCATCGTTTCGAGCAATTCCATGTAACCCGCAGGCAATGTCCACAGTCCATAGCGTGGTTCGATGGCACGGCGACAGAGCAATACTTTGTCTTCCCATAGGGCGAGTGCACCGCAGATGAGTTTCGGATTGACATAATGTACTGTCTTGCAGGCAGAACAGACCTGACGTGTTTGATGGTCGCCTAGAGGGATTTTATATTCAGTTGGCTGTCCGCAGTTGCTACAAAAGCTCATAAATTATTCGTATATTTCAAGAGTCCAAGATTCCTAGTGAGCATAACGCAAAAAAATTCCCAACGCACCTGCAACTATGTTATAGATGCTTAGATAAGCATTTGAAATAAAGCTGAACAGGAATAGGGAATACACATGCATAAATTGTTTGAACAAGATCAATTGATCGAACAATTACAGCAAAATTTATCATTTCAACCTCGCACCCAATCGGCGGATGCGGCGGTATTGATTGCAATCACCCAAGAGCCAGCGCCACGGATTTTATTGACTCGCCGTGCAGCACAGATGCGTCACCATGCGGGTGAAGTATCATTCCCTGGTGGTCGGCGTGAGCGGGCAGATACCAGTAATATTGTGGTGGCACTGCGTGAAGCACAGGAAGAAACTGCGCTTAACCCTTTTGATGTGCAACTACTTGGTGAGCTTCCGATGCAACAGGCACGCTCTGGGCTACGTGTTAAACCGATTGTTGGCGTGATTCCTCCTGAAGTGAACCTGATCGCCGAGCCTGCGGAGATTGATCGGATTTTTTATGTGCCACTGCAAGAATTTATCCAAAGTCCCCCACATGCCTATTTGGTCAGATTCGCAGAGCATGATTTGTATATGCCGAGTTTTCGTTTTGACAATGAAATCATTTGGGGCATGACAGCTCGGATTATGGTGACATTGCTTCGTCGTGGATTAAAATGTCATAAAGACTGGCCTTTTCTCGTACAAGCACCGGATATTGATGCGGATTTTGACAGCAGTTTTGATTTTGACCATTAATCCATTCATATTCGTGACACGTGTTTAGTCTTAGCCAAACCCTTCACACTATTTTTTTAAAAGGATTTTAGCCATGATATACCAACTCGGAGATTTGCACCCAACGACAACCGTTCAGCCGTGGAATGGTTGGGTGGCGGATAATGCAACAGTCATTGGACAGGTCGAACTGGGCAGTGAAGTCAGTATTTGGTTTGGTGCAGTGATTCGTGGTGACAATTCGATCATTCGAATTGGTGATATGAGCAATATCCAAGAAAATGCAGTGCTACATACCGATGCAGGCATTGAGCTGAATATCGGTAAGCATGTGACTGTCGGACATCAGGCGATGCTACATGGCTGCACCATTGGCGATAATACCTTGATCGGGATTAATTCGGTAATTCTGAATCGTGCAGTGATTGGTAAAAATTGTATTATTGGCGCAAATGCCTTGATTCCAGAAGGCAAAGTAATTCCTGATAATTCGATCGTGATGGGTTCACCGGGACAAATCGTTAAGCAAGCTTCAGAGCAAGTGGCGCAAATGATTACGATGAGTGCGATACATTATGCACATCACTTTAAAAAGTTTCGGGATGAGCTTAAGCCGTTTTCATTGGATTGATACGATTTTGCGACATCTGTCTGATAAAAATACTTTTTAAAATATCCAACTGGCGTATCATAGCAGGCAAATTTTTTGAAAAATTTCCTGTTTTTTATTTGCTTGGAATTGACCTGATAATCCTATGAAAATTCTCGCCCTAGAAACAGCTAACGAACAATGCTCGGTTGCCATTGTTGATGCAACGCAAACCTTGTTTTTTGAGCATCATCATGAAGCGCGGATGCAGACCCAGCAGATTTTGCCGATGATCGAGCGAGGCTTAGCCGAATCGAAAAGTACATGGCAAGATATTTCTGCGATCGCTTTTAGTCGTGGACCGGGTTCATTTAGTGGGGTGCGGATTAATGCTGCAGTCACGCAGGCGCTTGCATGGGCGAATAATTTACCTGTGATTCCTGTATCAACACTGCAAGCTTTGGCGCAACATGCCTATCAAGAGTCAAAATTTTCAGAAGTCACTGCGGTGATTGATGCCCGTATGAATGAAGTCTATTTCGGGCAGTTTGCTGTCGATGATCAAGGCATTATGCAGTTACACGGTGATGAACAATTACTGGGCTACGATCAAGCCATGATGCAACTGAATCCGCCTTTTGATACGTATGTGGTGGGTACTGGCGCAAGTCTAGTGGGTCATACATGTGCTGAAAATCTGTATTATGCCAATGCCATAGATATCGCTGAAATTGCCAAAGCAGAATGGTTGGCAGGGCGTAGAGTATCTGCGGATCAAGCATTGCCTGTTTATCTGCGGGATAATGCGTGGAAAAAAATTGCCGAGCAGGGCAAGTCTTAAGTTCCATTTCATATTTATCCTTTAAACCACATTTAGATTATTGTTTTAGGCATTACACATGGATTTACTACTGTTTATCAAAGCCATCATCATGGGGATCGTCGAAGGTATTACCGAATTTTTGCCGATCTCCAGTACAGGGCATTTGATTCTTGCCTCGGAGTTGATGAACTTTTGGACACCAGAAAAAAGTGCCATGTTTGTGGTGGTGATTCAAATGGGTGCCATTGCGGCGGTGATCTATGAATATTGGTCAAGGCTGTGGGGTGCGGCGACAGGGATTATCACAGGTGAAGAACAAGGGCGTCGTCTTGGTCTTGGGTTAATTTTGGCATCCATTCCGATCATCTTAATGGGCTTAACTTTTGGGCAATGGGTTAAGGATGTGCTGTTTAATGACATTACTGTGGCGATTGGTCTAATTGTTGGCGGTTTAATCATTTGGTGGGTGGAGAAGAATCCACGTGCGATTAATGCGCCCGAAGTGGAAAATATCAGCTATAAACAAGCGATTTACATTGGTTTAATCCAAGTCTTGTCGTTGATTCCTGGGATGTCACGTTCAGGCGCAACCATTATTGGTGGTATGATGCTCGGTCTATCTCGTAAGGCAGCGACCGAGTTTTCATTCTTCCTCGGTATTCCAGTCATTGTTGGTGCGGGATTACTCGACGGTTGGCAAAGTCGTCATGTGTTGCAAGGTACAGCCGATTGGATGGTGATCGCCGTTGGTGTGATTGTATCGTTTATCTCTGCGCTGATTTTGATTCGTGTACTCGTGGCGTATGTGGCAAAGCGTGACTTTATGATTTTTGCGTGGTATCGAATTGCGTCAGGTTTAATCATTTTATTATTTGCGTTGACAGGTTGGAAACTTTGGTAAGCAAGATGTCTGCGAACGATCAACTGCCGAAGTCAGATTCAGCGTTGTGGTTGATTTATTACACGATTGAGCATGTCGAGCATGCACAATATTGGCAATCTTGTCTTGCAGATTTGACGGTGCAAAGTCAGTTGATCGAAGCTGAAAAAATCAATAATAAGTTTTTAAAATTGCATCCCGACTTAGCACTCATGGTGGATGAAGACGGGCTTTGGCTCACTGCAAATGGCATGAAAATGCAACCTGCGTGGCAAGATGAAGTGCCACGACTCAAGCGTGCCAATCCGAAGAATGAATTGATCGCTCGGGCATGTCAGATTAAGCCTCAACTTCATTCAGCAGTAAAAATAATTGATGCAACCGCAGGGCTTGGGCATGACAGTTTGTTGATGGCATCACTTGGCGCAGAAGTGATTTTGCTTGAGCGTCATCCGATTCTTTTTGCTTTGCTAGAATCTGCAAAAAAGCAGGCAGAAAGGCATGACTATTTAGCCAATATTGCGCAAAGAATTTCCATAATTCATCAAGATTCAGCGCACTATTTGACTGAAATAGTGCAGGATCAAGCGGACGTGATTTATCTTGATCCAATGTTTCCTGCACGAGATCACAATCAAAAATCAGAGAAAAAACAAGCCCAAGTGAAAAAGCAAATGCAACTGTTGCATTTGCTGTTGCCAGAAGATGGTGAAATGGATTTGGGCGATGCCTTGCTTGATCTTGCCAAATCCAAAGTCAAACGTGTGATTGTGAAACGCCCAAAACATGCGACTTTTTTAGATGAGCAAACACCCGACCATCAATGGCAAGGTGATGCGATTCGTTTTGATGCGTATTTCCAAAACTAAAAGTCAAAATTAAACGTCAGCTTAAAATCTGTACTGAAAAAACATTTTAAACCACAATATTTTGATAATTTGACTTCCACGGTTGCGCCATTTCTAACTGATGAGCCAATTGTAATAAGCGATCTTCCCGAGCAAACGGCGCAATAAATTGTGAGCCTAAAGGCAGATTATGCTTATTCCAATACAACGGCACGGACATCGCAGGTAGACCTGTGATATTGGCAAGCTGCGTAAATGGTACCCACTTGAGATTATCTTTAATGAGCTGTTCCATGAGTGCGCCTTGTGCAAGCCAATCGGCTTTTCCTAAAGTCAACAAAGTTTTGAGAATTGGTTTTTGCCAACTTGGTGTGGAAACTTCTCCATTTTTTGGGGCAACCGTCGCAGTACTTGGTACAAGATAGAGATCATAGCGATTGAAGAAATGATTCATTGCGGTGACATATTTTCCCCAATTCTGCAAATTATGGATATAGTCCACAGCCGATGTATTGGCTCCGAAAGCCGCAATGACACGTGTATCAAGTTCAAAATCACTGTCACGAACACCTTTACCAAGATCAAGTTTGGTTTGATAAAGATTGTGTGCACACTGACTAAACCATGTGGTAACAAAGTCTTTGGCGAGCTGTGTACCGTTGATATTTGGTTGATCTTCAACCACTTGATGTCCGAGCGATTCTAATAGCTTTACAGTCTGCTTGATGGCGTTTATCGCATCTTTAGACACTTTAGTGCCCACAGGTGAAACGGTTGAATACGCAATTTTTAACGGTTGAGGAGGGCGTTGAATCAGTTCTAAATAGCTTTGCTCGGGATCAGGTAGGCGAAACAACGAACTAGTTTCAAAGCCATGAATCACATCAAGCATTGCGGCACTATCACGCACTGATTTGGTCAGGACATGCTGTGTCGCTGCACCGTGCATCAGTTCACTGCGATTCGGTCCCCACGGCGTTCGTCCACGACTTGGCTTAAGTCCGAATAATCCACAATACGACGCAGGAATACGAATCGAACCACCACCATCGTTTGCACCTGCGATCGGAGTAATGCCTGCTGCAACTGCTGACGCAGAACCGCCTGATGAACCACCGCTATTATGTTTGAGATGCCACGGATTTTTGCATGCACCCCAAGCGACAGGTTCGGTGACGCCTTTGATACCAAGCTCAGGCGTATTGGTTAGCCCAAAGCTGAGTACACCTGCATTTTCCCAGCGGTTGACGATTTCTGAATTTTCTTTTGGTGTGTATTGCTGACGAATATAAGCATTGCTACCACAGCTAGCAGGGACACCTGCATACTCTTGGAATAAGTCTTTGGCAAGAAAGGGTACACCTGAAAATATCCCAGAAGGCATTGAGTTTGCCTTATTTCGGGCTCGATCATACATCGGCGTGATAATCGCATTAATCTTAGGGTTTACTTTTTCGGCACGATTGATGGCGATTTCTAGAAGTTCACTGGCTTGTATTTGTTTTGACTGAACCAGTTCAGCAAGACCAAGCGCATCATATTGTATATATTCTTCAAATTTCATCATCTTTCCCTTTTGTGATCTTTTGTGCAACTCAGCTTTTTCAAGAACAAAGTCTTGTGCTTACATCCGTGTTTCAAGCTATGTTAATGATGCTAAAGGATCATTTTAGACTGTGCAATGTGTATTCGAGCGAATCGAAGAATAGTTGTTCAGAATGGATGAATAAACTCATCAAAAAAGTGATTCGTTGAATTGTTTTATATCGTTAATGTAAAACACATTTTCTAAAAACTATGCTAACTTTGCTTGAGGATAGTTTTAGAATTGATATAAATGCGATGAAAAAAATTGTATTCACCACCGTGACGATGCTGTCACTGAGTTTATGGACGACTTTCGCTGTAGCGCAAATTGCTGATACGGAGTCTGCACAGGCTCAGAATAATGAACAAATCACCAATGATGAAGCTCAAGAGCTCGTTGCCGCTGCCAATAGTTCAAAAATTAACATTCAAACACGACCTGAAATTATGGGCTTGTGGGGGATGGAAATTCCTCAGAATCAAAGTTGCGTGGAATATTATAATTTCAGCGGTGAAAACAGTATGGTGATCAAAAGTGCTGATGAATGGTCGATTGCACAGTACCAATACGAAGCGCCAAGTAACCGAAGCGAATCTCTACCGATGCTAATATTTAAGATCAGTTATGATAATAATGAAATGGATTGTTCAGGTGTGAAGCAAGATCAGAGCAATGAGCTTTCAAAGTTTTTTGTGAAATGGGTTAATCAAAATCAAATCCAGTTCTGCGGTACACAACGTGGAGAAAACTGTTTTGCAACACTGAATAAGCAGTTGCCATAATTTCTCTAGTTGATTATTTTTGACGAAATTTAGGTAAAAAAAGTAAGCGATACGCTTACTTTTTTTCTTGAGGCATAAATGGTTTGAGCAAATGCTTTTCCAAATAATGAATATCCATTGCCGTTTCACGGAACTGAGGATCACGTAAAATAATATTCTTATGCAGTGGAATATTAGTTTTTACCCCAGTAATCACCATCTCATCTAAAGCTTGACTAAGTCTTGCAATCGCTGTTTCACGATCTTTGCCATGCACAATAAGTTTTGCGATCATCGAATCATAGAAGGGCGGAATGTTATATCCTGCATAGAGATGTGAGTCCACCCGAATCCCTGCACCACCCGGAGTAAAGTAGTTTTCAACTTTCCCTGCCGATGGTAAAAAGGTTTGCGGATCTTCGGCATTGATACGACATTCCATCGCATGCCCACGCACTTCAATATCTTCTTGCTGTAGGTTTAAACCGAGCCCAGAAGCGATACGAATCTGTTGTTCGATAATATCAATTCCTGTAATCATTTCTGTCACAGGATGCTCAACTTGAACACGTGTATTCATTTCAATAAAGAAGAATTCTCCATCTTCATAGAGAAATTCAAAGGTTCCTGCGCCACGATACTGGATCAATTCACAGGCATTGACACAGGCTTGTAAAATATCTGCACGAGCTTGCTCAGGTAAGTTTGGTGCGGGTGCTTCTTCTAAGACTTTTTGGTGGCGACGTTGTAGTGAGCAATCACGATCATAGAGATGGATGGCATGACCATTGCCATCAGCGAGCACTTGCACTTCAACATGGCGTGGCTTTTGTAGGAAACGTTCCATGTACACGGTGTCATCACCAAACCACATTTCTGCATCACGCTGTGCAGCTTGGACAGATTCAAGCAACGTATCGACACGTTCGACGATACGCATCCCACGACCACCACCGCCTGCAGCGGCTTTCACGATCAATGGAAAGCCAATTTCCTTGGCTTCGGCGAGGGCATTTTGTGGCGTGACAGCATGCGCTGAACCCGGTACGGTTGGCACCCCCGCTTTTTTCATCGCAACGATGGCAGAGACTTTATTGCCCATCAGGCGAATGTGTTCGGGGCGTGGTCCGATAAAGGTAAAACCAGAGCTTTCAACAATCTCTGCAAATTCAGCATTTTCAGATAAAAAGCCATACCCCGGATGAATGGCATCTGCACCAGTCACTTCGGCAGCAGTAATAATTGCAGGAATATTCAGATAACTTTCACTACTTGTCCCAGGACCAATACAAACAGCTTCATCGACGAAACGAAGGTGCATCAAATCTTTGTCCGCATCTGAATAGACACCGACCGTTTTAATGCCTAAGGCTTTGCAGGCTCTTGTGATACGAAGCGCAATTTCACCACGATTCGCAATGAGTACTTTTTGCAACATGATTAGACCTCACTGCTTAAGGGCGAAAGCGAAACAGAGGCTGACCGAATTGAATAATATCGCCGTTTTTCACCAAAATTTCTTCGATAACACCGCTTTGAGTCGCTTCAATCGGGTTCATGATTTTCATGGCTTCGATGATCCCAAGCGTTTCACCTGCCGAAATGGTTTGTCCAATTTTGACAAACGGCGCTTCGCCTGGATTTGGTGCAGCATAGAACACGCCAACCATCGGTGCAGTTTCGATCGCACCACGTGAAGATTTCACCACAGGTGCCTCAGGTGCAGTAGCAACTGGTGCTGTACCAGCAACAACAGGATTACGACGCGTCAGAGAAATCGCTTGATCTCCTTCTTTGACTTCTAAGGCTTGTAAGTCAGACTCAATCATGAGGTCGATGAGTTTTTTAATCTTGCGAATATCCATAAAAATGAATTCCTTGAGTCGTCTATTTCTGTTGTTGTGTAGCTAAATGTTGAATAGCAAAATCTAACGCATAGTCATAACCACGTGCGCCAAGACCACAAATCACGCCAACTGCTTTGTCAGAGAGGAATGAGTGATGGCGGAAGCTTTCACGTGCATGCACATTGGAGAGATGTACTTCGATAAAGGGAATAGCGACGCCAAGTAGAGCATCACGCACGCCAACCGAAGTGTGTGTTAAGGCAGCTGGATTGATAATAATAAACTGATAATTTTCGATACTGGCTTGGTGAATGCGATCAATAATGGCACCTTCCCAATTGCTTTGGAAATAATCAAGCATTACGCCTGCCGATTCTGCTTTTTGTTTTAACTGGACATTGATGTCATCGAGCGTCATTGAACCGTAAACTTCAGGCTCACGTTGTCCAAGTAAGTTGAGATTAGGTCCATGAATAAGCAAAATGCGGGTTTGCATGATCGGCATTCCAAAGTTTGCAAGAATTATAAATGTTCAAGATCTCGACAAGTTTAGCCAAATTTGCCGATTTATCGAAGCAAGATACGTCTTATTGTAACTTTTTACAATGTTTAAAACTATCAAAAATTTCAAAAACAAAACGAAATATTGTTGTGAACAGGTAAATTATTTTTGTGAAAAATGATCACCTTTTGCCAATTGTGTCCAAATTGAAGAATGATTCTCATTGTTTTAAATTTTAATATTGGGGATGCTCAAAACGCTACATTTTATAAGCAGTTTGGTGGTTTTGGTAAACCCGAAAGTCTTGTGATGTGACGTGCAACAAGACCAGTATTAAAGCGTTGCATGAGTAACTGATTGCTAATCTCGGGATTGACCTTTGTGCTTAAATATTTAATCAAAGGGCGAGTTGCAGGTGCATATCCGTACTCATCATAGAAGTTGCGAAGTGCATAGAGGATCTCAAAATGTGCATCGTCCAAAGTCAGCTCTAGTGTATCCGCCAACTGCTGTGCAACCTCAGGCGTCCAATCTTGGAAGTTTTGCAAATGTCCGTCTTGATCGAGTTCTAGCATAATTGGTTTTGAATCCTGAATTGAAGGTTCTGATTTGATTATGGGCTTAGAAAAAACGAACGAGTCGTGTAAATTTCAAGGCGAACCTCGCACAGCAACCGCAGTGTACAAAAAAGTACATGAGGATTGCGAGCAAGGCGCAACGCAGAAATTTTCCTACGCTGTTGTTTTTTTCAAGTTCCCTATTGCCAAGTATGTACTTTTCGACTGTATTGCAATAGTTCAGCCCAGTCTGCATAGTCGATGATTTTCATATTTTCTAAGATTTTTTCATGCTGTATATGTGCATCTGCACTCAAGATAAAAATCGCTTTGGCATGTGAAATCGCATTGAGTGAGGGTGCAAGTACGGCATCTTCTAAGAACAGTACAGCATCTTGATCGGTCACGATATTGGCAAGCTCGAAAAGTGCTTGCTCAAGTCGGTTGTAATTCGCTTGAAGAATAAATAATTGATGAAAAGAGGTTTGCATGATTAGGTCGATCTCGCTTACCAATGAATAATGTGATCGAATTGCGCAATGAATGCTTGGTCAAGCGTGACTTCTTGAAGCGCATATTTGCAATCTTTCAATAATGGATGTTGGCGATCTTTGCTTAAAATGTATAGGTGTTCAATGTCATAAAATTCAAAACTTTCTACCATTTTACTGGCAGATTTGATGAAATGTTTAAGCTGTAGATTCGCCGTGGTCTGACTTGCCAAAAGACTTAATCCTGCATCACGAAATAGCACATGGATATTGATGTCAAAACTGGCAAATAACATGAGTGCGGACAGGCTTTCATTGACATTGATTGCCGATTGATCGTTTTTTGAGAGGATAATCAAGACTGTGCGCATAGAATGATTCATTAATGGTTTATCTTTAAACTGAATATTTAAAATTGCAATAAGTGATCAGCACTTTTGATTGCTTCAGCCAGTGTTCCCAGACCTGTCAAAGTGTATTGCTCAGCAAGATTGTCATGTGCAAGATGATGGCGTTTGGCATTTTCTTCATCACTTACCCCACGACTGAGTGCTGCACTGACACAGACGTTTAGTGGGACATTGAGCGTTTGCCATGCTTGGGTGAGGTTGAGTTCATCTTCGGCACGCCACAACTGAGCATTTGCAATGCTGACCGCATCTTGATAAAAAAATACTTCAAAGGATTGTTGCTTACTTTTCATTGCACAAGCCAGTTGAAAAGCATGATAGGCTAATCTTGTCGTTGGCGCTGCGGTGATTAAAATTAAAGTATGCATCGTGGCGGTGCTCAGTCATGGTATACATCTGATGTCTTGACGTGTAATCACGATATAAATCAAATGAATTAAACTTAATTTTGCACAAAACTAAATCGAGGAAATCACATGATATTAGTCACAGGTGGATTGGGATACTTAGGTAGCCATATCGCATTGTACCTGATGTCCAAGGGACACGAAGTGGTACTGGTGGATAATTTATCACATGCCTCGATGGAGAGTTTGGAGCGACTGGAGTATATCACAAAACTCTATATTCCTTTTATGCGCCTTGATGTACGTAATACACCTGCTTTGCAAAAAGTCTTTGAGCAATATCCGATTGATTATGTGATTCATTGTGCAGGGTTTAAAAGCTTGTCTGAGTCTGCGCATAAGCCACTAGAATATTATAATAATAACCTGAGCTGTATCATGAGTGTGCTACGTGCCATGCAACGTGGTGGTGTGCGTCGCTTGGTCAATCTATCTTCACTGACAGTCTATGGTGCATCAGGTGCAGATTGGAAAGAGCAGGACGAATTTCAATATCAACACCACATACCCTATGTGAGAACGCAACAAAATATTGAACATATTCTGCAAGATACATTTAAAGTGGATGATTTTTGGCAAATTCTCAATCTAAGATTGGGGAATGTCATGGGGACATTCACCGATGGAAAACTGGGTGAATGGACACAACACATTCCAAAATCAGTGATTCAACACTTGCTACAAGTGATTGCAAATCAGCGAGATGTCTTTGAAATTTTTAATCAATCTTTAGATACCGAAGACGGTACGGCAGAGCGTAGCTATTTGCATGTTATGGATATGTTGGATGCACTGTACAAACTCATGCTGTGGTCGAATGATCAGAAAAATTTCTTAGAAAGTTTTAATTTATGTCATCCTGAATTACACAGCTTGAATACCTTGATTGAAAAGGTGGAAGATGTGACCAGTGGTGTCATTCAGATCCAAGAAGCAGTGGATCAAGTGCAAGAGTTTGCACAGTTGAAAGGGAATATGGATAAGCTCAATGCCACGATTTCATGGCAAGCAGAACATAATCTTGAAAAGATGGTTCAGGATCAATGGACATATTATCAGGCAAGCTTAAATGGTATTTAATTAATGCGGTTTCGGATGTGACTTCGTATGCTACAGAAATTTAAAGTGCAAAACTTTTAAAATACTGCCATCATATTGTCCGTCGCCAGCCAAACATGTATATATGTTGCCAGCCATACCATTCACCTATAGTCGAGAGCTTTAATCCTGCTACAGCGTTAACATCACTCGCAGTACGCATATGTACACCTTCGTTCGGTTGCCTTGTATCAGAAATAAATTTCTTCGACTATAAAATCAAAGTTTTCACGATCAAAATCGTGCGGGCAACAGAGAGGAAAGTATGTCTAAAACACGTATTGAACATGACACTATGGGCGAAGTCGCTGTACCAAGTGATGCAATGTGGGGCGCACAAACACAGCGTAGCCTGCAAAATTTTAAAATTGGTCAAGAGCGTCTGCCGCGTGCGATGATTCGAGCAATGGGCTTGGTGAAAAAGTCTGCCGCATTGACCAATGCCTCTTTATCGCAAATTCCTCAAGATATTTGTGACGCCATTGTTGGTGCAACTGATGAAGTGATCACAGGGCAATGGGACAGTCAGTTTCCATTGGTGGTGTGGCAAACAGGTTCAGGCACGCAAAGTAACATGAACTGCAACGAAGTCATTGCTAATGTTGCCAATCAAAAGCTCGGTCAGCCACTTGGTGCGCAAAAGCCTGTACACCCAAATGATCATGTTAATCGTGCACAATCAACCAACGATTCTTTTCCCACTGCGATTCATGTTGCGGCTGCGATTCAGATCAACGAGTTACTGATCCCTGCACTCACGAATCTAAAAAATACATTAGCTGCCAAATCTGCTGAATTTGAATCCATTGTGAAAATTGGTCGTACTCATCTGCAAGATGCAACGCCACTCACTTTAGGACAAGAGTTTAGCGGTTATGTTAGTCAGCTTGAGCATGGTTTGGCATGTTTGGATTATGCTTTACAAGGTTTGTATGAATTACCACTTGGTGGAACGGCAGTCGGAACGGGTTTAAATGCCCATCCTGAATATGCAGAAAAATCAGCAAAAAAATTAGCAGAACTCACTCAACTTCCTTTCGTCACTGCACCGAATAAATTTGAAGCTTTGGCAGGGCGTGATGCAGCCGTATTTGCCTCAGGTGCACTAAAAACCATTGCAGCCAGTTTGAATAAAATTGCCAATGATGTGCGTTGGCTTGCCAGTGGTCCTCGTTGTGGTTTGGGTGAATTGCGCATTCCTGAAAATGAACCCGGTTCAAGCATCATGCCAGGTAAGGTCAATCCAACCCAAAGTGAAGCGATGACTATGGTGGTTGCACAAGTGATGGGTAATGATACGACAATTAATATTGCAGGGGCTTCAGGTAACTTTGAGTTGAATGTGTTTATGCCTGTGATTGCCTATAACTTGTTGCAATCCATTCAACTACTTGGCGATGCAGCGAATAGTTTTAATGATCATTGTGCCGTAGGTATAGAGCCGAATCATGAAAAAATTGATCATTTCTTACATAACTCATTGATGCTAGTCACGGCGTTGAATCCTGTGATTGGCTATGAGAATGCCGCCAAAGTTGCAAAAACTGCGTATAAGGAAAATAAATCACTCAAGCAAGTTGCGGTCGAGCTTGGTTTGGTGACAGCAGCACAGTTTGATGAAGTAGTGCAACCTGCGCAGATGGTTTATCCAAATCTGTAATGCTATGTTGAATTGAAATGAAAATAAGCATTGGGTTGAGCGCTACTCAATGCTTTTTTATTATCATTAAATTTCGCTACTTTCTACAAAAGCACTTCAAATTAAAAAACTGCGCAACATAACGATTTTCCGTTAGAATAAGCGCATTTGAGAATGTACCGATTGAGGATGCCTATAATGCACATTGCTGCTCTACATCAACCAAGTCAGATTCAGCTCAATCAAGATGGAAATCTCAAACATTTTCTCACCATCGAAGGGCTGAGTAAAAGCAATCTCACCAAAATCCTCGATACTGCGCAAAGTTTTTTTGATGAAAATAATAATCTGATCACCACGCCGTTATTAGAAGGGCGTACAGTGATGAATCTATTTTTTGAAAATTCAACACGAACAAGGATGACTTTTGAGGCCGCGGCAAAACGTCTTTCTGCCAATGTCCTGAATATTGATATTGCACGTTCAAGTACAAGTAAAGGTGAAACTTTGCGAGATACTTTGTGGAATCTTGAGGCGATGGCAGCAGATATTTTTGTGGTGCGTCATTCGGCATCGGGTGCGGCACATTTTATCGCCGAAACAGTCTGCCCGAATGTAGCGATCATCAATGCAGGTGATGGACGCCATGCCCATCCAACCCAAGCCATGCTTGATATGCTGACGATCCGCCGTGAATCAAACAAGCCATTTTCTGAGTTAAGCGTGGCGATTATCGGGGATATTAAACATTCTCGAGTAGCACGCTCTAATATTGCAGCGCTCCAAACTTTAGGTTGCAAAGATATTCGAGTGATTGGTCCTCGCACATTATTGCCTGTGGCATTTGATGATTATTCGCAAGATGTGCGTCTATTTACCGACATGGATGCTGGTGTGAAAGACTGCGATGTGATCATTGCGCTACGTATCCAAAATGAACGGATTGATTCGCCTGCATTATCCTCACAGCAAGAGTTTTATAAGTTGTATGGCTTAAATGAAGAACGTCTGGCTTTGGCAAAACCAAATGCCATCGTGATGCACCCAGGACCGATGAATCGTGGGGTGGAAATCGCTTCGAGTATTGCAGATGGTGCGCAATCGGTGATTCTTAAACAGGTCACCAATGGTATTGCGGTGCGTATGGCGGTACTTGTTTTAAGTATGCAAGGACAATTGCAATATCAAGGCTTTATCGACACTTTAAGTCTGTAAATCTGAAATGAAATTTGAAACTATTCTGCAAAAGTAAAGTGAGGCTATTGTGAGCGAAGTCGAAATAAATCAAAACAAAGTAAGCCAAAACCAAGCAAGCCAAATCATAAAAATTGAAAATGTTCGTGTCTTAAATCCATTGACCGATACTGATCAAGTGCAAACGGTGTACCTTGATCAAGGGCGTTTAGTCGATGGACACGATCTTAATAAACATCGTATTGATCAAAGTCAAATCACGCAGATTGATGGAAAAGGGCATTGGCTGATGCCGACCATGCTTGATTTGTGTGCACGACTTCGTGAACCGGGTCAGCAACAACACGGTACGCTCAAATCAGAAGGACTTGCCGCACGAAAAAATGGCATTTTGCATATCGTCACACCACCTGATAGCAAGCCAATTGTCCAAGATAATGGTGCGTTGCTCGCAGGACTCCGTGAAAAAGCACTTAAAGATGGTGGTATTTATCTGCATATTATTGGTGCACAAACTCAAGGCTTAAATGGTCAGCAACCTGCCAATATGGCAGGACTGCGCAAAGGCGGTTGTATTGCGGTATCCAATGCCAATGCGGCGTTTGCCAATGATGATGTGGTGATTCGTACTATGGAGTACGCCGCAGGACTCGGTTTAAAAGTCGTGTTCTATGCCGAAGAGCCAGAGATTGCCAAAGATGGCTGTGTGCATGAGGGTTTTATTGCATCACGTCAAGGCTTGCCGATGATTCCACCAATCGCTGAAACAGTTGCGATTTCAAAATATCTGCACATGATCGAAGCGACAGGTGTGGAAGCACATTTTGGTTTGTTGTCATGCGGTGAGTCGGTGCAACTGATTGCCAATGCTAAAGCCAAAGGTTTGCCTGTTACTGCTGACGTGGCGATGCACCAACTGCATTTAACCGATGCGATTATTGATGGTTTTAATTCATTGGCGCATGTACGTCCGCCTTTGCGCTCTGAACAAGATCGTCAAGCGCTCCGTGAAGGTGTGCGTTCGGGTGTGATTGATGCGATTTGTACCCATCATGAGCCACTCAGCAGTTCAGCGAAAATGGCACCATTTGCCGAAACTGAATCGGGCTTTAGTGCATTTGATAGTTTTGTGTCTTTAGGTGTGCAGTTGGTTGATGAAGGTTTGTTGACACCACTGCAATGGGTGCAAAGCGTAACCACCAATGCGGCTCAAGTTTTTAATCTCAATGAAACATGGCGAAAGCAATCAGGTTGGGTTTTGGTCAATCCAAATCAATCGTGGGTGATGGAAGCTTCGTCGATGTATTCACAAGGGAAAAATACACCACTGATCAATCAGCATTTAAAAGGCAAAGTGGTTGATTGTTTTATTGTAAATGTAATCTAAAGCACTTTTAATTTGTTTGAAATCTAGGCAATTATGCAGAGTAAATGCGAGTGGTGCTTTACCTGCATCTGAGAATTGCCTATGATGTGTTGCCTTAAATGCGCTCATAGCTCAACAGGATAGAGTACAGGTCTCCGAAGCCTGTGGCGTGGGTTCGAGTCCCGCTGAGCGCACCATATTCTTTTCCTTAGCAGTCCTTGCTTATCCTAATTATATTGATAATAAACAGTTTAGGTTTTGGTATAATCCCATGGTGTCCTAAGGCTTCCCGTTATTACCGGATTATTTTGCGGTATTTATTGCGGTAAGTAGACTTTTTCTCATATGAGTTACCGTGAAAAATGCCTAAAATCGTAAAAAATCTAACAGATAAGCAAATAAAATCTGCGCTAAATGCTCATAAAAATCTTGAAATAAAGACCTTAATCAAATTAGCTGACGGAAAAGGCTTATATTTTGTAATTGATAAAAAAGGTTGTTCTTTCTGGCGTTTTGATTATGTGAGACCAATTAGTCGTAAACGTAATAGTATTTCACTTGGTACATATCCTGAAATATCATTAAGTGAAGCAAGGGATAAGCAAGTTGAATACAGGAAACTACTTTCACAAAATATTGATCCAGTAGTAGAAAAAGATAGAAAAAAAGAACAAGCACGATTTCACTTGGATAATACATTTAAGTTGATCGCAGAAGAGTATCGAAAAACGGAAGAACTCGAGCCGAGTACGCAAAAAAGAAATGCTTTTGTATGGGAAAAGTTATATCTCTCTATTGGTCATATTCCAATTAGTGAAATTACAGCAACACAAATTTTAGATGCATGTAGGCTTTATGAAAAGCAAGGCAAGACAGATTCAGCTCGTCGTATGCGTAGCAAAGCATCTCAAGTCTTTCGTTATGCGATTGCACTAGGATTATGCCAATTTAACATTGCTGATCAAATAAGTGGCATCCTGAAAACAGGAACAAAGACACATAGAGCTGCCATAACAGACGCTGAACAACTTGGAAAGCTTTTGAGAAGCATTGATCATAATTTTGGGCGTGGTGAGATCACAGTTGACTATGCTCTTAAAATATTGCCACATGTGTTTGTGAGACCAGGAGAGCTAAGGTCTGCAAAGTGGGATGATATCGATTTTGAAAAGAGGCTGTGGGTTTATACACCAGCTAAGACTAAGAATCAGACAGCACTACAGCATATTGTTCCCTTGTCGAATCAGGTTTTTCAGTTATTCAAAGAGTTGTATGAAATAACAGGTGGAAGTGATTTTTGTTTTGTTTCGATGCGTAATTCAAGTCAGGTTATCAGCGACTCAACCATAAATAAGCGTCTCAAGATGTATGGTTTTGAAAATGGTGAAACAACAGGCCATGGTTTTAGAGCGACTGCACGGACCTTGTTAGATGAGGTTTTGAAGTTTCCCATTGAAAGAATTGAGCAACAGTTAGCTCATCAAGTACGTGACATGCATGGTCGTGCTTATAATCGGACTAAATACTTAGATGAAAGAGTTACTATGATGCAGGCATGGTCAAATTATTTAGAAAGCCTGAAATCGAGTTGTACTTAGGCATAAATAGACCATAAGAATTTATGCCTTTATTGAACACAAATGTGTCAACAGTCCTTGTAAATAAATTTAGGTGAGACGATATCAGACTCGTAGTAGACGTAGTTATAACGCTCTAACATCGAACTAAAAATAACTTTCCAGTTTTTCTCATTTATTCCATCCACTCCTTGAATGTCCATTTGGTAAAGCACTTCATTCATTATTAAAGCAATATTTGCATGTGGCGCAAGACTAAAATATTGATCATTTTTGATATCTAAAAACTCTTTCATAGAGAGTGCTTCAGACTCATAGTCTGTTGCACAATAGAGGGTAAGACTATAGTTTCTAGATAAATCACACTGCAAACAAAAAAATAAAGTGAAGAGGTTTAATTCATGCTTCTCATGGAATTTATTAATCATCGACTGTATTTGTTTAACTAGAGCTCCTTCAAAGAATGTTTTCTCTCGGAATGATATACATGCTTCTGTGTTAAACACGTATGTAAAAACATTTAGATTAAACCGCTGATATTTTTTAAAAAGCTTTTTCATCACTGATGTATTTGTTTTTCTAATTTCATCAATCAGTATTTTTCTTTTTTCACGGTCTGAAATAGCATTCTTTAGTGTTGAATTACTCTTTACTTCATATACAAACTTTTCTACAGCAGGCTGAATAGTTGCGATGTACTCCGAGTTGTATAGAAAATAAGGGTTGATAGGTTTATCTAATGAATAGCCTAAGCTTGAATATGCCTGATGTATTGTTATAACGCTCTTGCTGAGTTTGAATGACTTATCATTAAGAAACTTAGTATCTATTGGTTTGATGTTTAATAGCAACTCAAATACACGATCTGTGGAAGGAGAATTACTTACATAATGCTGTGTAATGGATGGGCCTTGCTTTTTGATTTTAATTTTAAAGGACGTATAGCTAGGATTAGTGATAATTGTTGAGACTATTTGCATAATGGCTAGATTTGTTTCTTCTCTGCATAAATAAGGCTGGTTATTTAAGGTATGAGAACTCAAAGTTTCGATAGGCATATTCATATTAGGACTCGGATTTGGTTAGCTGATATATAGGGTTTTATTCACTTACGGTACGAAAGTGTTTGTAGAGGCAGTTTCTAGTAAAGACATGGCTGATACTCTAGGTCTGCCAGCTTTACTCTTTTTATATTTACGTGTGCTATACCCAAATATTCTTTGCCTAATTTCGCTTCTTTCTAAGATGAATTGCTCAGGCTTTGTAATGTAATCAACCACTTTATCTAAGGTTTCTATTTTTTCATGATCGTTGTGTGCTACTAAGCCAATAGCAACATTTTTATAGCTTTCTTTATTATGGTTACAGCTATGAAATGTACCTTTGTCTTTCGTCATCTTTTTCCATAATTTTCCTAAAAGATCTGCATAAAATGTATCTTGCTTATAGATGTTACCATCCATAAAGAAGATAAAATGGTAGTGATAGCCTTTCTTAAGACCATATTCTAACTTCCAAATAAAACCGACTATTGAAGGGATGCTGTCGTTAGGGGCATGTAGTTTTTTTATAAAAAGACGATGAAAAACCTTGAGAAGCTTAAGTGGAATTTTAAATTCTCTGCGAATTGCAAAGTCAATCCTGATTACTAGGAGTTTACTGAATGTAGTAAATATCTTTCTGATTTCACGTTTAGCAACTTTATTATGGTATTGGCTTTTTTCTAAGCGTGATTTAATCGCTTTTTGATAAGTTTGGTCGTTAGCTATAGCATGCTGAAGTTGATTGCATAGCTTATTTAATATTTGGGCTTTAAATACAGAATGGTTCGGTGATATTGGGATTAAATCACTTTGATTTCTATACCAAAAATCTGTCTCTAGATTCTGTAGGATGTATGCAGGAATGACCTCTGTAAATACTTTACGGCATAAGTCAGTTTCTGGGCTTGTGCACGTAGTGTCCTGCATATAAAAAGGATCAATTCTTTTGAAAGAGTCATGAACCTTTTTAACTGCAATTCTATATACTTTACATCGTTCATCAAGCTCATAGATATTGACCTCTCCAATTTCTTTTAAAGTACGAATAAGAAAAATATATTCGTATTGTTTGTAGGCTTCTTTTTCATCAAAAAGAGCATCTTCTGTTTCAAAAACGTTTGAGCTAATTTTTTTCATTGCTAATGCTAGAGGTTCTCTTGAGCATGTACTTTGTTCAATGGTCATATAATTCATGTATTGGTAAATTTTAAGTATAGAAATCTCTACCAAGGCATTGTTAGCCTTGGTATAAATCTAGATAGGGTAGAACACATAGGAATTAATGGATTTTATAAGCAACTATTATTTATAAGATTTTAATAAATATAGTCTTATTAATTAAATATAAAATCCTAAATTATAGAAAGGATAAAAACATGACAAATCCAATACTTCATTTAATGTGTTCTTGGGTAGAGTCGCCTGTTTTAACAAGCTGTTAATTTGGAAAGTTAACAGGTAAAACGCTGCTGTGATTTCAACTCTAGCCACTCAATGATTTCATGTTCAAACCACCCGACAGCACTCGCACTCAATTTGACTGGTTTGGGAAATGTTGGATCAAAGCGATGTGATCTTTCATTAAGCTTTTCATAGATAACGGAACGGCTGAGTCCAGTACATGCGGTTACTCCTTTGAGTCGGACGATTGTTGGGCGTAGATAGGTATTTGATTGCATTGTATTTAACTCCATGATTGAATGAGTTAAAACTAACAGCAACTATTTGGACAAAAAATAGTGAATCTATGTCCGAATGAGGGAAAATGAATAAAAAGCAGAATTTATTTCTTAAGACAGCTTGTTTGACTAGAACACAAATGTTTATTGAACAAGAGTTTGATTATTTTCATCTAGTACAAAAACATTCCACGCTGTTAGATGCCTTTCAAGCAATGAATCAAATAATTTTGGAAGCATACAGAAAAAATCGTTGGGGAGTCACTATAGATAGCTTGCTATCCTCGCAAGAAATAACAGATGAATATTTAGATCTGGATTCGACGTTTTTTTTTGAAAGCGAGCTTCTAGCTTGTTTTTGGGGGAACGTACAGTATGGTGAGGACTTTAAGAACCCTATTCAAAACAAGTTTGGTCTCAATTTAACTAAACAATTTCGTTTTGCCTACCCTGAAATAGTTTTTTTAACAATACAAAATTCTGAATATTCAGAGCTTTATAAAGAAGTCCAAAAATTAGCTAGTTGCTACGATTTAGCCAGTTTGGCTTTTAGGAGGTTATTGAATAGAGATAAGTACCTGATTTTAATTTATCTTCAATTATGTAACGGATTACAAACTCTAGAACATAGAGAGCAGGACTTACAAGATTACCACGGCTTAATTCACGCTCTTACTCCAGCTGAAACTTTAAAGAGAGGTGCTAATTCTGTATTGCTCAAACCTATGAATCATCTTTCGTTAGGGAATTTGAAGGGTCAAGACGAAGAAAATCGATCTGTTGAGATTCAAGAAGCTATTCTACATTTTCAGTTGCCAATAGGAAAAAGCAGTTCATTTTATCAAGTACTATTTTCAAATTTTTATGGTCTCTATCAACTGTTAAATAAAAATTTAATGCTGAATGTTATGGGCTCTTTAGAAGAGCTAGAAGATATCCTAGAATTTCTATCAATCAAGCTGAATGAGAAAAAAAATTCACATCAGAAAGAAAAGTCTACCCTAGTTGAGTATGAAGCTTTAATACTTGAATACTTCTGTTTATTCAAAAAAGAGCAATACTGTGAAGTAGGTTTATCTGAACCTAATGGTTTTAATAAATTCCTATATGATGTGTTGAAGTCTGAGAAATTTATAGCCTCTTCTGTCTGTAAATTTATACCATTAGCTTATAGAGACGGGCTTAAAAGTGTAGATTTAGAATTTGGGAACGTGCTAGTTAATGTGTCCTTTAACCATGAGTCGATAAGAAAAAAACTTGAGCGACGGAGAAAAAATCAGAGACCAACGCAAATTTTAACTCCTGAAAATAGTATTTTAGAAGAAAATCGTGATGCTGATTTTTCTGAAGTTGCTGCTAAGTTGCGAGATTTTGAATTTGTAGAGCGATAATGTAGTTATTTTTAATAGAAAATATATTAAAATCAATTATTTATTTTTTACCTATTGAGTTGATTAAAGATGGCTGAACAGAAAAAAGAAGATATTTGTTCAATATACGAAGCAGCTTGTTTAACAAAACTTTCTCCCGAGCTTCTAGAGTGGTTTACAAAGTTTGCTCCAAAGCACAAAGACAAGCGTAAGCTTCAATTTTATAAAAAAGAGGGAGATCTGCTTTTTTTTGAGAGATCGGAGTTATTCTCATTTAATAATTGGTTGAAAACCCCTTGGCCTAAACCGGCTGATCAACAAAGGCCTAATATACCAGAAGGTATTAAAAGAGAGGTCATAGCTGAGGCTAATATGGCCTGTGCGATGTGTAACAGCTACCGGGGTACTTGTGAAATAGCGCATATTGATCCGGTACATAAAAGCTTAAATAACCATCCTGATAACCTAATATTTTTATGCAGTAATCATCATACAGCTTTCGATAAGGGAATATTTATTCCTATAGATAAGGAATTCGTTGCTAACCTTAAAGATATAATACTACGTAGAAAATGTCAGAATTGGTCATTTCAAAAAGATATCAGTATTAAGTTGATTACAGTTTTAGAAACTTGTTCTAAGTTACTTGAGCAATTAAAATCGGAAAGCACACCAGAGCATATAAAGACTATTGAACTAATAGCAAAAGAAACTCTATCAAATATACCAAAATTGGCTCCGGTATCAGAATCTGACCCTAAATATGCTGATTTTATAAAAATTCAGAAACGTATTGAGGAGGTTTCTGGTGATTCTCAAGCTAGTGTAAAAGAGAGACTAGTTAGAACAAGAGCTATTAAGCAAGAATATACTACAGCATATGGTTTTGTAGCATGTCCTTTGTGTAAAGGAAGTGGTATTCATGGGGAATCAGAATGTCCTGTTTGTTTTGGCGATAAAGAAATAGAAGAACAAGAAGTTAAAAACTTAGATTTATCAGTTTTTGAAAAAGTTGAGTGTCCATTATGTAGGGGAGATAGAACACATCTCGGAGAGAATTGTCCTGTTTGTGAGGGAGTTGGTGAGCTTGAAAAAAGATACTCTGTTGAAATTGATTTAAGAGAGTATGATTTAGTTGCCTGTCCAGTATGTAAAGGTAAGGCAAGATATAATGGGGATTATTGCCGTGCATGTAATGGAGAGGGTGAACTTGAACAGCGATACGCTGATGAAATAGATTTAAGAGATTATGCTTTAGTTCCTTGCCCATTATGTAAAGGCGAGAGAAGACATAATGGCGAGGATTGTCGTGTATGTTATGGGGAGGGTCAAATTGAACAGCGATACGCTGATGAAGTTGATCTAAGTCAGTACTCGTTAGTGCCTTGTCGATTGTGTGATGGAGAAGGGCGATATCGTGGTGAAAATTGTCCTGTTTGTGATGGAAATGGAGAGATTGAAAAAGGATATGCTGATGAAGTTGATCTAAGTCAGTACTCGTTAGTGCCTTGCCCATTATGTAAAGGGCGTGGTCAACGCAGAGGGGATGATTGTCCTGTTTGTGATGGAAATGGAGAGATTGAAAAAGGATATGCTGATGAAGTTGATCTAAGTCAGTATTCGTTAGTTCCTTGCCCATTATGTAAAGGGCGTGGTCAACGCAGAGGGGATGATTGTCGTGCTTGTGATGGTAATGGGAAAATAGAGAAAAGATATCGGGATTAAAAAATCATTTCAATTTTTTTGAGATACATAACATCCTCATGAGAATCATGAAGCTCTTTGCAGGGTTCATGGAAACAAGGTCTGCATTCGTGCAGGCCTTTTTTAATATTTAAATGAGGAGTTTGGCGGTGAGCTTGAAATGCCCCTTTTGCCAATCAGCAGAAATCGTAGTGATTGAAATGAATCATCAGTTTAATACAGCACTTGCACAAGTCGTGTCTCCTGCAACCTTAGGTGCACTTGGTGCAACAGTGGCAAAATCTTTTAACTTACCACCACTAGTCGGTGGTGTAGCAGGCACAGTCATTGGCGGACTGATTAATGCAGTTACTGAACAACCAACAAAGCCACAGCAGTCTTTGTGCTATTGCCAAAACTGTACTCAGAAATTCCCATCAAACCTGCTTCATTCAGGTTGAACGAGTGTAAAAAGGAATACCATCATGACACATCAATTAGAACAAATGGCGTATGTTAGGGATACACCTTGGCATGGTCTTGGTAATCAGTTAAGCCCGCATCAGCCCATTGAAATTTGGGCACAGCAGGCAGGCATGGACTGGCGTATCGAGTCATCTAATGTCAGTTATATGGCACAGAATGAACGTGGACAAAGCATCATCATGCCGTATGAAGACCAGCGTGTACTGTACCGTTCTGATACTCATGCACCCTTGTCAGTGGTCAGTCAACGTTTTCAGGAAGTCCAACCTCGTGAGATCTTAGAGTTCTATCGTGATCTAACTGAACAATCAGGCTTTGAATTGGAAACCGCAGGCGTGCTTAAAGGTGGTAAGAAGTTCTGGGCGCTGGCACGTACAGGTCAATCTACTGCACTTAAAGGCAAGGATGTCAGTAATGGCTACATTCTGTTGGCAACCGCTTGTGATAGCACCTTGGCAACTACGGCACAATTCACTTCCATTCGTGTTGTCTGCAACAACACCTTGGCGATTGCTTTACGTGGTCAGAACAGTAATGCAGGTGTGGTGAAAGTTCCGCATAGCACCAAGTTTGATGCAGATAAAGTCAAACAACAATTGGGCATTTCAGTACGTGCATGGGATGAACACATGTACGAAATGAAGCAGCTCAGTCAGCGTAGAGTCACCCAAGGAGAAGCAGCAGCTTTCTTTGATGCAGTGTTCAACAATACCAGCATGAGTGTGGCAGATCAGGAGGACAACATTATTCAGTTCTACCGTGATGTTGCGACTCAGGCAGCACATGCAATTACCAAGGAAAAAGCTGAACCTAATGCCAAGGCGATGACAAAAGCAATGGACATGTTTAATGGCCAGGGACGTGGTGCAGAGTTGAGTTCTGCTAAAGGAACAGCCTATGGATTACTGTGTTCAATTACAGAATTTATTGATCATGAACGACGTGCCATGAGTACAGATCATCGACTCGATTCAGCTTGGTTTAGTGCAGGAGCAGCGATCAAGCAACGTGGACTCGAACAGGCTTTGCGTATGGTGTCATAGCGTAGAAATTTGAGTTTCTTGCAATGGAAAGTTAGACCTATCTATTTATATTTTAAATATAAATTTACATTTCAAAATAATTAAACCACATCTTCGGGTGTGGTTTTTTTATGCCCTTTATTTGCCACCATCCATATAAAATGAGGAAGCAAGCTATGAATACAGCAATATTAAACCCATCCATTCAACAAGCCAGCAAACCCTTTAATGCCCCAAAACTATTTACAGCGAAACGCTTGGTCAATACCAAAAACATGACTCAATCTGAATGGCTTGAAGTCAGACGACAAGGTATTGGAAGTAGTGATTGTGCAGCAGCCTGTGGACTGAATCCCTATATGTCGATGTTGGAACTTTGGATGATCAAGACAGGACGAGTCAAACAATCGATTGAAGATGAAAGTTCAGGTATCGCTCCTCTCTATTGGGGGAAGCAGCTAGAACCATTGGTGGCTGAGTACTACAGCATGCATACCAATAACAAGGTACGCAGAATCAATGCAGTGCTTCAGCATCCAGATCCTGATAAGCATTTTATGCTGGCTAATCTGGATTACTCCGTTGTGGGTAGTGATGAAGTTCAAATTCTGGAATGCAAAACAGCAGGAGAGTACGGCGCAAAACTTTGGCGAGATGGTGTGCCTTTATATGTCTTGTGTCAGGTACAACATCAATTAGCAGTGACAGGCAAACTAGCCGCACATGTTTGTGTGCTAATTTGTGGTCATGAAACCAAAATCTTCAAAGTGACGCGCTCCGAATCCGTGATCAAACATATCATCAATGCGGAACATTACTTCTGGGAGTGTGTGGAAAAAGACACACCACCTGATGTGGATGCTAGTGAATCGGCAGCCAAAGCCATACAGCAGCTTTATCCACAACATATTCCGTTGACTGTTGAAGACTTGAGTCATAACGAACAAGCCAATCAATTGTTTGCTCAACTGATTCAAGAAAAGCATCACATTGAACAGTATCAAAACAACTTTGATGAAACTAAGCATCAAATTCAGATGTTGATGAGGGATGCTGAAAGAGCAACCTTTGCCAATGGTTCGGTGACGTGGAAGAAATCCAAAGATTCAATCAGTTTAGACAGCAAAGCCTTACTCAAACTTCACCCAGAAATGCTTGAGCAGTTTCCGCAAAACAAAGCAGGGACACGACGTTTTCAGATCTATACCGATGACTGAATCCATCACATCAATATTTCCAGTCTTCAAAAAAGCGCAAAAAACCACCCCCGACCTACCGACTCTCGAAGGAGCGGTAGGCCAACAATGGCGGTCTTTGCATTTCATCTGATCTTTAAACGGTTTTGTATTTGCTTACATAACAAAGGGTCAACAGTAAAATTTTATTTAGAGGAAAATTATCATGATTAAAGGTTTAGCGATTACACCACCGATCCTTGGACGTATCAGTATTGGTAAAGTCGTTGAAAAGAACGGTAAACGACTGCCTGAAAAGGACGACCAATTCACTATTACTTCTCAAATACAAAATAAGGAAGGATGGATTAAACATCCCTTAGATGAGCAACTACGAGCTAAAGCTCAAAACCAAAAACTTAGAACTATTCCAGTCCGCATGATCTTTAATGATCCTGAGCTGAACCTGCGAGCAGAGTACACCTTGTTTGATCGACAGACTGGAAGACCTGTTTGTGTGGGTGATGGGCAGACTTGCCAGCGAATTACCAATCAAGGTGTAGAGCAACACTCATGCCCATCCCCTGATTTATGTTCCTTGGCGCAAGGAGGTAACTGTAAGCCTTATGGGCGTTTATATGTCAATTTAGATGAGTCAGATGAACTCGGTACGTTTGTTTTTAGAACTAATGGTTTTAACAGCATTCGTACTTTGGTCGCACGACTCAGTTATTATCATGCAGCATCGAATGGGCTGCTTTCATGTTTACCACTACAATTGACACTAAGAGGAAAGTCTACGACGCAAAGCTATCGTACTCCTGTGTATTACGTGGATTTAACTTTAAGAGAGGGGGTGGACTTACAGTCTGCGATTCACACAGCACATGAGATCGACCAGAAAAGTAAACAGGCAAGATTTAATCAGGAGGCTTTAGATGAAACGGCTAGACAGGGGTTTGCAAATGCGAAGTTTGAGATGGCTGAAGAAGAAGAGATAGTTATTATGGATGAGTTTTTTCAAGAGGGTGATGCATCAAATAAACTAAGGCATACCCAAGATGCTGAAGAAATATTTGATCTGCAGAAAGAATTAAAGAGCTCAGTCCACGTTTTGAATAAAAAAGCATCTTGAAGATGCTTTTTTATAACTTAGATTTAATTTTTTTGAATTAATTTTCTCAACTATTTCTTAGTTGAACATCTAAATACGAATATAATGCTCAGGGTAATCAGCAACTTGTTTACAAGTTAAAGATTGATTGAATACATTAAAAATTATCAATAGGGCCTTGTCGTCTAATAAGATTGAATACCATGCTTAGATGATAATTTCATCAGCAGGCAATAATAAGCCTGTCGCTTAGAATATTGAAATAGAGAAAATTATGGGTGTTATTGTACGTATCCTTAAAGCTCATCATGGAGATTGCATCTTAATTAGCCATGAGAGTCGATCAAGTGTTTTTAATATATTAATTGATGGTGGACCATCGGCTACTTTCAGGCATGGCACTAGACAACGCTATTCCGGGCCGTTATGTGATGCTCTTGATGATATAAAAGCGAAAGGGCAACATATTGATTTAGCTATCCTAACTCATATAGATGATGACCATATACATGGCTTAATCAAGGGGTTTGAGAAGCCCGGTTATCTTGATGAATTGGTGAAAATGATCTGGTTTAATTCATCCAGATTGATTACACATAGTTTTAATGTGCCTGAAATTCCTGAAAATAATATTTTATTGGCTAGTAATTCACCTCAAACAAGTGTGCAGCAAGGGAAAGATTTTGAAGCTTTACTTAATGAAATGCGATGTGTACGAGCACCACTTATCATGGCTGGGCAAGTCTATAATTTAGGCCCCTTTACTTTGACAGTATTATCACCTGAGCGGTGTCAGCTTGAGAGACTCTTACATAAGTGGCCTACTGAAACAGAGTCAAGCGCAACATCATCACATAGTAATGATTATGATCTTTCTTTAGAGGAGATATGGGCTGATGATAAATTTGACTCGGACCCTTCTATTTACAATGGGAGCTCAATTGCATTCCTTTTAGAAGTTGAGGATAAGGCTATGCTTTTTCTTGGGGATGCACATGATCAAGTTGTAGCAGATAATCTGAGAGCACTAGGCTACAGTGATGGTAATAAAATTAAACTTGATCTCGTAAAGATTTCACATCATGGTAGCCATTATAATACAAGTAGTGAAACACTTTCCCTTCTAAATTCAGAACGTTATGTAATTTCTACGGATGGTTCGAAACATGGTCTTCCAAATAAAAGGACGATCGCGAGAATTCTTAAATCTACAAATGGTAAAATTCTTTTCAATTATGAAAAGGTTATTCCGAAATTACTTTTACCAGAAAAAGTTACTGCTTATCGAGTAGAGGTGCTCGATAGTGAGATTAGACTATGACAGTTTTTGACATCATGCAGTCTTACAGTGTTAGGGTTAATGGGGGGAGCGGCGTACTCGTCAACGCTATGACGCACGATTATTCCTATATTTTGACAGCAGCTCATGTAATCGAAGGTATTACTACTCATGAAGTTATTGATTACCAAGGTAACTCTATTGAAGTTCTAGATATACTCAGACATTCTGACCCCTTTATTCTTGAAACATTATCAAATGATTATGCAGTTTTAAAAGTTAGTTTTCAGGCTCATGTAGTACAAAAAATATTTAATGCTAAGGATTTAACGCATCGTGCTGACTTAATTTTAGTTGGATATCCAAACTTAGAAAGGACTAGCCAAACCCCCATAAAAGTTTATGGTGGGCATATGACGAATGTTAATGACGATCTTATTTTTTTCACAATTGATGGTATCCCAAGTAGGGCTGAAATCGAAGGAATGTCTGGTGGAGGTACGTACTTCCACAAAGATGGGCTGGTGTTTCTTACGGGTGTTGAATTCAGAATGGATGCAAGTGATGAAGATCAGCAATATGGTCGAGTACAATGCCATAGCCTACAGAAGTTTCATGAAATATTAGAAATAAATAAAAGTGCATCAATGATTCCTGCTCATCTGGAATGCTTTTCAAGAGTTAAAAAGAAAATATTTGCGTTCAATGTTATTGAGCCAGAAAATATCCGTCATTTGAAAACTGGTTTAGAGAATTTTACGGATTCACTTATTGCTGGTGGGATGCCTCCACCATATAAAATTCTAGAACAATATGGTGTAGAACTTTTAGTGGATCCACTGAAATCCGATGAGCTAAACAGTTTAGAGTTATGGGAGGCTTATTTAGAGTTTCTCGTAATTTGTGCTTTGATGGATAATTGTGGAAAAACTGATGATGTTTATATAGAAGGGATAAAACGAAAGCGTCGGTTAATGTATACCAGTAGTAGCGATAATTGGATTCGACGTCTAGAAGAGTTTCTTAAAACAGCACGTAAACTTTTGGATGAAAATGGTACATTAATTATCGCATCACCAGATGCTGCAGCAAGCACACTACCACCAGACTTTCGACTTCAAAAAGTGATAAAGGACATTGCCATAGTTCCAAATCAGGGGCCGTTGGCTCCTATTGATGAAGTTGAAAGTTCGATATATGCAAGCTTTAGCTTAAGCCATTTACAAGGACTACGTAAGACTTGTGTAGTTGATATAGAAGATAAGTATCTAGCTGTCAATTCAGTTAGAGAACAGCTACAGCTATTAAAGGAAAAGCTTAATGAAATTATTAAGTGAAGAAGCTGATTTTAGTGCTCTCCGTAAAGAATATGGAAATATGCAATTCCATATGTTTCGGTCAGAGGGAGCTATACCATTTATATCTTGTATAGTATGTGTATGTGAAAGCCCAGAGGATATAGTTGAAAATTGGCAAGCTATTCAAAGTATGATCTCTGTTTATCATCAGCCTTCAGGTATTTTGGCAGCGTGGAATGTATATTTAATATTTGTCACAAGTGGTCGTGTTCCTGTGTGGGAAAAATATTTAATAGAAAATAATAAGTTTGTTGCTCGTAAAATATTACTTGATGAATTCGCAGAATTAGCTAGTCCTGAACAATTGGTTATTGAATTACACAAACAGTTACTAGGCTCTGATTTAACATTAAACACGCGATTACATGATCGCATACCGTTTACACATCCTTTAAAAAAATTTGTTAGTGGCGCACCTTTAGATTCAAAAAATGTTTCTAAAGAAAAGCGCGTATTCATGATGAATGAAATAATTGAGTTTTTGAGCAATAATGAAAATTAAAAAAGTTGAAATTGAGGCATTTCGTGCTTATAGAGAAAAGTCAGAAGGGACTTTTGATTTTACGAATGAAGGTGATATACCTTCAAATTTCGTGGCCATCTATGCCCCAAATGGTTTTGGTAAAAGTTCTTTCTATGATGCGGTAGAATGGGCAGTCACTAATTATTTAACGCGATTTAGTGATTATAATAAATCAAATAATGAAATTGCTGCCAGAGCTACTAAAGATCCCAATCATGCACAAAAAATTCTTAGAAATAATTTTGCAGATATAAATTCTGTAACGAAAGTATCTGTATCTACTACTTTACCAAGGTGCTTTGAACGAGATCTACCTATTCCTAAGAGAAATCAAAAGGATATTCGAATAGGAGATAAAAGTAGGATAGAAAATGCTTTCTTTAGAAATGTAATTTTGAGTCAAGATGAAATTGATAGATTTCTTCGTGAGACTAATCCACAAGATCGTTATGTTAAATTTATTGAGAGTTTTGGTGGGGAACTTGAACAAGCTCGTAAAGAGTTACAAATCTTTATTATTGATAATGAAAATGAAATTAAGAGTTTAGACAATAAACAAAAACCGCTCATTGCGAAAATTAATGAACCTATTGATCTAACCTCATTTGAGTATTTTAATACAGTTGCATCTGAATTGAATGCAATGGGGGAACGTATTATTTTACCTAGTGAAAGTTTTTCCACCTCAGATGAGTATCAATTAAGAGCTAATCTTGTATCAAGACAGCATGAGCTGAACGTAGAGAAGCAGTTAAATAGTGAAAAATTAGAATTACTGACAAATACATTAGAGAAAATACCAGAAATAGAGCTTTATACCGATAAGGTTGCAGAGCAAAGAAATCAACTTTCCAGACTTCAAAAAGGTATTGCTGATAGTGAGAGATATCAGCTATTGGTGGATTCTTATAATAAATGTGTGGAAGATCATAAAAATCTATATACATATCAAATAAATTTCAATCAAGTTGCTGATAATTTAGACACTTTTCTAAAAAATGAGGAAAGCCTTCTCCAATTATCTTCAAAACAAGAATCTTTGGTTCAAGAGCGTTCAAAAAACTCTACAGAAAAAATCTTTGTTGAACAGAAACTAATTGAGTTCGAGCAAGGAATCAAAACTATTGATGATAGAATTATTTTTTTAAAACACTCTCTTGATAATGCAGAACCCATTTATTTAGAGCTTTCAAAACATAGAGTTAGGATCAATGATCTTGTAAATAAAATTTCTAATCAAGAAAAATTAATTCAGCAAGAGAACACTCTATATAACGATTTAAACAGTAAGTTAAGTGAAATTTTTTCACTAAAAATCACATCGGATTTGTTATCAGGTGCAAATCTAGGTCACTTTTATTTTGAGCAGAAAAAAATTGAAGAGTTGGTGAGATGTCAGACTCAACTCAATTCGATAGCAGTACATAATCAAACAATTCTCGCTACTCAACAAGCTTTAAGTGAACAAATGGAGTTACATGAACAGCTAATTTCAATCGGTTTAGATTATCTGAGTATCCATCCTTCTACTATTTGTCCTTTATGTACATCTTCTCATTCTTCTTCCGATGAATTGCTAAACAAAATTAAGAGCCAAAATCTTTTGTCTGATTTAAGTCAGGCTAACTCGAAAAAATTAGCAGCTTTATCAGCACGTGAGAAAGAGCTAAAGACTATTATTGAAGTTATCACACAGCAGGCGATTGAAGCTCAAGAGCAACAACTGAGTGCTTTGCATAAAAGACTCAATGAAGTAAATGGCCGACTTACTAAGGCAGAGCAAGATAGGTCTATCCTAGAAGTAGAGGTTAGAACATTAGAAAATAAAGTCTTAGAACTAGAAAATTCTGTTTGGAATCTTTCATACGAAGATCTAATTACTCGGGCTAATACAGAAATTACGGAACAGAGAGTTAAACGATCCAATCTATGTCAGGAACAAATTGACTTAAAAACTAAAGTAAAGTTGCTTGAGGATCATATTAAGGCGCAAGACTATGAGTTGTTGAATATCGTTTCTGAAATAGATTTGAAACGTAATGAATATGCCTATGTGAAAGTGTCCGAGTATATTAAAGAAAATATTATTTCAGTTTCCAGTCTTAGACAACATTGTGAGGTGAAGCGAAATGAACTTAATAGAAAGATGCTTGAATACAGCACCCAAAAAGACTTGCTAATCGACGAGTGTAAAGCTTTAAATAAGGAGATGATAGAGGAAGGATCTTGGATAGATTTTAATCAGTTGAAATTACAAAAAGAGAATTTAGAAATAAGTCTTGCTCGAATTGATTCGGAAATTGAAATATTTTATAAACAATTATCTGAATTTGATACCATTCGAAAAGACTATCCAATATCAGAAATTAAAAATATAGTAAGTAATGTAATTGAAGATTATAAGAAGCGTGTTCAAAATATAGAAATGAGATTAAATAGTATTAATTTACTTTCAGAGCTTATTACTGAATTAACACCTTACATTAATCGTGTTTCAGCTCAAAAAGAACTGGTGATCATTAAAAAAATGCTACAAAAACGCCATAAAGTTCGTCAAGCTTTGAATATAGAGATGCAGAGAATAGTTGAGAGTCTTAAGACTCTCATTAATAACTTTTTCTATGAAGATCTAATTAATTCAATTTATAAAAAGATTGATCCACATCCTGCATTTAAACAAGTAGTGTTTAAAGTGGATTTTGAATCATGTGATAAACCTTGTTTGAATATTGTTGTAAAAGATGAGACAGATTTAGTTATCTCGCCAATTCTCTATTTTAGTGCTGCTCAAAGCAATATTTTAAGCCTTAGTGTATTTTTAGCAAATGCGTTACATGTAAAAGATAATGATGGTCAGCCAGTTGATGTTATTTTGATTGATGATCCAATTCAATCTATGGACTCAATAAACATACTTTCTACAATCGATCTTCTGCGAAGTATATGTATTCAATTTAATAAACAAGTCATTATTTCTACCCATGATGAGAATTTTTTTAAGTTGCTCCAACGTAAAATCCCAGCGCAAATTTTTGGATCCAAATTCTTACAATTGGAAAAGTATGGCGTAGCTGTTCAGGTTGAACCATTCCATAGCTAGATACGTTAAAAAAATTGTAAGATATTACTAATTATTCATCAATTTAGATCATTCAAATCTCAATAGGTAACTTAAAAATTAAGTTACCTATTGAGATATATCATCAAAATTTTATTTTATTGCTAGACCAAGTTACATATAAAAATATTGTAATTTCCAACCCCCAATATTAATAACGTTTGAATACACCTTCATCTAATAACCACTCTATATCTTCAATAAATTCAGTTGATTGAATATTTGTATTTTTACAAATATCGCAAACTAGATTGGAGAGTAAAGATTCTCGAATACCAAAATCAGCTCCAAAACCAGGAATTAGAATAAACTTCTGACTTGATTTTTCTGTAGATGTTAGTCTACTAGAAGAGTTTGATGCGATGTCCAAAATTAATAGTCTACGAGCAATTGGTATATGGTGGGATGGGATAGAAAAAATATTTTTATCGTTAATAGTAATTAATCCATTTTCTAAACTAATTTTAATAGCTCTTTCTATTTCTATAGATGAGTAACCATCATTCTGTAATGAATTTATAACACTTTCATAAGAACTAGATAAATTGGTAAGGATAGCATGTTGAATTTCAATAGCTGTAAGAAAATCAATTTTTTGAAATTCTCGTCTTAAACGAATTAAGATACTCTTGACCTGAAAAAAAGACTCCGTGTTATCAAATGATAACATATGTTCTAAGTCCCCTCTGAGAGAGGCGTAGTAACCTGCGCCATCTAAATATTCAATAAATTTTGCATTAGGATATTTAGTTAATGTAAAGGATCTGGAACTCTGAGTTTGGTCAATAACTTTATGGGAGACACTACCAGAATCTCCTGTATAGAATTGTGACTGAATAAAGAGTTTTGGTTTTGGCTCCCAATTTTCTATACGGTATGGAATTACAAAATCATAAGCACGTGTTTTCTTTTTTCTTTTTCCATCTTCAATAATTTCATCATTACCAATTTTTACATCATTAGTATTAAAATCAACATCTGCCCTAAGGCCAATTTTGGAAAGCTTTTCTCTTAGAATAGCTTCTGTTATATGCCCTCCCGAAGCAGATACACTTCCTCTAACTTTAAAAATTGTGCAGGAATTTAATAAATATTTGCCTAAATTGTGACCATTAGGCCTGTTTGATAATTGAATAAATGAATGACATATAGCCCAAAATTGAAGTAAATCTTCCTCATCCTCCAAGATTAATTTTGTGTACTCTTCTAGAAAAATTTTAAAATAAACTTCTAAATCAAAAAAAGGTTCTGTTTTAACTGCTTCAGGATACTGTGTGCCTACATAACAGCTTGCTAGAGTACGTGAAATATAATCGGATTTTGTTGTAGATGGAATATCAGAGAGTTTAAATAATATTTGTTTTTTTATTTCACTACGCTTAGGTATTTGTGCTGCAATGCCATCTTCACGTAGCTTTATTAAAAAATGATTTTTTAAGTTGTTGTCAGTAGCTCCACTCGTTAAGAATAGGAGGTTAAAAAAAGAGTCATAAAAATTACATATAGTATTTTCATCACTACCAAAATCAGTTCTAGAAATAATTTCCAAACTAGCGTCTGTCACTGCGCTGATGAGGGTATTGATGGAGCATGTAGCCGGTTCTGAGAACATATTTAGATAAGGGGCTAGCGTTGAAATGCAATTGCAAAGAGAAGTAATTTCTGAGTTAAATTTATCTGAATCTTTAATTTTATCTAGTTTAGCTGTAAGCCATTGATCGAATTCTTGAAGTTTTTCTTGTGTAGTTAAATTCTCAGCTTTTAATCTCATTGCGTTCCTTCTCTTAAGCAGGCTCAGTTATAATGTTGATCTAAGTAGGAGCCAGCATGCTATCAGTAATTGAATCAAAAATCAGCAAGTTACAACAAGAGTTCTCTAATAATGGAGCTTCTGATTTTACATTTGATCATAGTGAAAATAATTCTGCATTTTCAGTTGATTGGAATGTTAATGAAGTAGTTCTTTTTGCTGGGGACAATTTAACTTCATTAAAAAAATTAGTGATGATAGAACCAGGTATAGTTGATTTGTGTTATATCGATCCACCATACAATACAGGCTCAAATTTTATTTATTCTGACAATCGAAAATCACCAGAGATAGGTTTGTTGGGTTCCCATCAGGCTTGGATTATTTTTATGCTTCCAAGACTCGTATTGGCACATGAATTATTAAAAGAGACTGGGGTCTTAGCAATTAGTATTGATGATTATGAATTCCCTTACTTAAAAGTTTTATTGGATAGAATTTTTGGAGAAAAGAATTTTATTGGCAATATTGTTGTATGCCGATCTAAAAATGGTAAAGGAAGTAAAAAGAATCTAGCTTCTAGTCATGAGTATTTACTAGTATACGGAAAATCGAATAAGACAACTCTAAGAGGGGAATCTGATGAGGATACACTCTATGATAAAGAGGATGTTTATGGTAAATACCGAGTAGATGGTTTGTTTAGAAAAAAAGGTGAGGGAAGTTTGAAGACTGACCGTCCTTCAATGGCATTCCCACTATATGCAAATCTTGATACCGGAGAGGTGTCTGTTGATTATCGAGATGGATGGGCTAAGATTTTACCGAAAGATTCGAAAGGGGTTGATCGTCGATGGTTGTGGGGAGAAGCGACTACAAGAGAAAGAGTATGGCAACTCTACTCAAGTAAAAATGGCGTAATTTATGTTAAAAATTATGCTGGCAAAGAAATTGGTCAAAAAAGAAGAAAAATTAGAACTATATGGGATGATCCTTCATTTTACACAGAAAGGGCTACCAATGAGCTTACAAAAATTTTTGGTCAAAAAATCTTTGATACACCTAAGCCTATCGAATTTGTAAAAAAAATAGTGGATTCGATGTCTGATGATAAAGCTGTAGTATTAGATTTCTTTGCGGGATCAGCGACAACAGCCCATGCAATTTATGAATTAAATAAACAGAATGGAAGTCATCGAAAGTGTATTCTAATGGAGTCTTTGGATGATATTTCATCTAATCATCTCGCATATTCAATGGGATACAAGCAAATGGTTGATATAACGATTTCACGTTTGCAGTACTTAAAGAATGAAGATCGAAACTTTAATTTTACTGTGTTCTAGTGAATAGCTAAAAATTAAGTTGAGGAAATTACAATACAGTAGATTTTTTTAACGGTATATAATACGGTAATTTATTTGGATGTCTGTTTAAATGCTTTATAAAACAAAGGTTTGTATTTAGTTTATGGTGCGCGCTGAGCGCACCATCATTTTGATGTATTGTACTAAGTATTTAGTAAGCGCTCTTTCGCCGCTTTATATTCACGGCTTAAACGTGCAACAACATCTGATGCTGGTTCGATCGCTGTAATTGCGCCAATACCTTGACCACAGCCCCAAATATCTTTCCATGCTTTTTTGTCTGAATTGCCACCTGAGCCAAAATCCATTTTTGATGGATCGCTTTCAGGCAAGTCATTTGGATCAAGCCCTGCGGCAATAATAGATGGTTTCAAATAATTGCCGTGCACACCTGTGAATAGGTTGCTATACACAATATCTTCTGCACTCGAATCGACCAAGCACTGCTTATAGTCTTGCGCTGCATTCGCTTCTGTCGTTGCAATAAATGTTGAACCAAGATACGCCAAATCTGCACCCATTGCTTGCGCTGCAAGGATCGAGTCGCCACGACTGATTGCGCCAGAAAGCAGTAAAGGACCATCGAACCATTGACGAATTTCTTGAATCAAGGCAAATGGCGACTGCGTCCCTGCATGACCGCCTGCACCTGCTGCAACGGCGATCAATCCATCTGCGCCTTTTTCGATTGCTTTTTTGGCGAATTTATTATTGATGATGTCATGCAATACAATACCGCCATAGCTGTGAATCGCTTCATTCACTTCGACACGTGCGCCCAATGAAGTGATCACCACAGGCACTTTATATTTCACGCAAAGCGCCAAATCTTCTTCTAGGCGATTGTTTGATTTGTGCACGATCTGATTCACTGCAAACGGAGCAGCAGGTTGATCAGGATTTGCTTGGTTATACGCGTCTAACTCTTCGGTGATGCGGATTAGCCATTTTTCAAATTCACCTTCACCACGTGCATTCAGCGCAGGGAATGAGCCAACGATGCCTGCTTTACACAAAGCAATCACCAAATCAGGATTGGAAATAATAAAGAGTGGTGCTGCAACCGCAGGCAAACGTAAACGATTTTTCAATAATTCTGGAAGAGCCATGTGAATAGTCCTTGCTGGTAATGCTGTAAATAACATTGGGTAAATTTAATGAAGCTATTATGGGAAAAATATGCTTTAAATTAAATGACAATCGATCACAATAAAATTGATAGTTTACAACAAAATTGGAATGATCAATAATTCATAAAATAGTCAATATAAATTGATAAAGCATCATGCAAAACCAGTCCATTCATAGTATTTCAATCAGCATAGATTTCGTGCATACAGCACTGGAGAAATTGACTTTAGCGCAAGATGAAATTGATCAGATATTACAACAATGTCGGATTTCGAAAGCTTTGTTACAACATCCACAAGCTAGGGTGAGTTTAAGTCAGTATGCACAGCTCATTACGGAACTGACCGTGGCTACACGTGATGAGCTACTCGGGCATAGTCAAACCATTTCACCACTAGGTAGTTTGGCAGTGCTAATGCATTGGTTGATCTCTGCCAAAGACATGATGCAAGCCCTACAGCGCATCACTAAATATTATCAAATGATGGGTAAGGGTTTTGATATTTCATTACAATATGATGGCGAGTTGATTCGAGCTCAACTTGTTGGTGGCTTTCAAACCAAATCCAATGATGCATTTATTTATGCCTTTGGCTGTTTTTTTATTCATCGTATTTTGTGTTGGCTCAGTCGGGATATTTTACCCATAACGTCCATTGATTTTCCTTTCCGTACACCGTCCTATGCTTTGGATTATCGTTTAATGTTTTATGGCGCACCGATTCGATTTGAGCAAAATGTGGCACAGATGACTTTCTCAACATCAGATTTGACATTACCTGTGAGTCAATCAATGGCGCAATTGCAACAGTTAGTCAAAGATCCATTTACCCAATTATTGATTTTAAATTTTCAAAGTAGCAGTTGGTCGGCGAAGGTGACAGAGTGTTTGCAAAATGCAGATGGGCTTCATGTTGATCACGTCGAAATGAATCAAGAAGTGAATCAAATGGCAACGCTTGCCGAGGTTGCAGAGATTTTGCAACTTGCGCCTTATACCTTGCAACGCCGTTTGCAAGATGAAGGGCAGAGCTTTTTAGCAATTAAAAATCAAGTGAAACGAGATATGGCAATTGAGCTTTTGGTGAATAGTACGCTGAGTATCGAAGACATCAGTCTACAGCTTGGCTTTGCCGAAACCAGTCCATTTACTCGAAGTTTTAAGTTGTGGACTGGGGTTGCGCCAAGTGCTTATCGAAAGCATAAGAATAGTTAAAATTACGATGTGGAAAATACTGAATTAGCTACGCATCAATAGAATTTCAAGTACGAATTTACTGCCAATAAAACCAATCGCCAAAATCACAAAACCAAGCAGGGTAAAGCGAATGGCTTTTTGACCACGCCAACCAAATCGCCAATGTCCGAGCAATAGTCCGCCATAGATGAGCCATGAAATAATACTAAAAACCGTTTTATGTACGAGATGCTGCGCAAAGAAATCTTGAATGGTAAAGAAACCAAAACCTAAAGCAGCCGTCAGTAAAATAAAACCAATCAGAATCAAATCAAAAAGTAGCGACTCCATCGTTTGCAGTGAAGGTAACAGATTGACCCAAATGCGTTGTTTTTGTTTACGTTTTAGCTCACGGTTTTGCAGCCAAATCAAGATCGCATGCAAGGTCGCCATAAACAGTACAGCATACGCAGATAGCGACAGGATAATATGAATATCCATACCAACGCCTTGCTGGCGAATCACATGACCTGAGGTACTGAGCAGACTGCCAACCACCAAACCGAGCATAGCAACAGGTGTAGAAATGAGATTGAGAATAAGTACAGGTCGATAGATACTAAAAATCAAGCTTAAAAGGAGCATCAACCCTGAGGTAAAGGAGATCAGATTAAACACTTCATAATTAATGCCTTGCGCTGTCACCATATCCAAGCTTAAGGTCAAAGCGTGCACAATTAATCCGATCGACAAGGTAGACCAGACAAAAAACGGACTTGCTGTACTTTGCTTGACAAAATGATGAAGCAAATACAGAAAGCTCGTTAAATAAGCAATCAATGCCAACAGCGTGAAAATAGTATGTAGGCTAAACATGCGCTTTGGTATATCCCAAATGATTCATGGTTGATCCCAAATCAATGACTTATTTGAATATTCAATAAATGAGATATAAATTCTTTGCAAACTCAAGTATCCTATAGCATCTTATGCATATTTATCCCTGTTGGAAAGGTTTTTTTCAATGGGTAGTTTAAGCGGAATTTTCAATGTTTGATACATTAACCGACCGACTCACACAGAGTTTAAGAAATGTTGCTGGTACAGGGCAACTCACAGAAGACAATATTAAAGATACATTGCGTGAAGTGCGTATGGCATTGCTTGAAGCGGATGTTGCTTTGCCTGTGACACGTGACTTCATTGCCAAAGTCAAAGAGCAGGCTTTAGGGCAAGAGGTTTTAAAACAGCTTTCACCGGGACAGGCTTTCGTTAAGATTGTTCATGATGAACTCGTCAGCATGATGGGTGATGCCAATGAATCATTGGATTTAGCAGCCAAACCTCCTGTGGTGATTCTACTTGCAGGTCTGCAAGGTGCGGGTAAAACCACAACTGCTGCAAAACTTGCACGTTTCCTCAAAGAACGTCAGAAGAAAAAAGTGGCGACGGTATCAGCCGATGTGTATCGTCCTGCGGCGATCAAACAGCTTCAAACGGTTTCGCAAGAAGTTGGCGTAGATTGGATTGCATCAGAAGCTTCTGAAAGCCCAATTACCATTGTCAATCGTGCGATTGAACAAGCCAAGATCAAATTCGCTGATGTGTTGATCGTCGATACCGCAGGTCGTCTGCATGTCGATGATGACATGATGGATGAGATCAAAGAACTACATGCTGCGATTAAGCCAACAGAAACCTTGTTTGTCGTTGATGCCATGACAGGTCAGGATGCTGCGAACACTGCAAAAGCTTTCAATGATGCTTTGCCACTGACAGGTGTAATCCTGACCAAAACTGATGGTGATGCACGTGGTGGTGCGGCGCTATCGGTACGTGCGATCACAGGTAAGCCAATCAAATTCTTAGGTATGGGCGAAAAGCTCGATGCCTTAGAGCCATTCCATCCTGAGCGTATCGCACAGCGTATCTTAGGTATGGGTGACGTGCTGTCTTTAGTCGAAGAAGTAGAACGCAAAATCGACAAAGATAAAGCCGAAAAAATGGCGAAAAAGCTACAAAAGGGCGGGACATTTAACCTTGAAGATATGCTGACTCAGTTTGAGCAAATGCACAAAATGGGCGGGATGATGGGCTTCTTGGATAAGCTCCCTGGCATGAGCGGTTCAGGCATTCAGCAAGCTGTAGAGCAAGCACAACCTGAAAAGCAAGTGAAAAAGATGGAAGCGATCATCCAGTCGATGACGGTCAAAGAGCGTCGTAATCCAGACATCATCAACCCAAGCCGTAAAAAGCGTATCGCAGCAGGCTGCGGTATGGACATTCAAGATATCAACCGTCTACTCAAGCAACATGCACAGATGGCAAAAATGATGAAGAAATTCTCATCGCCATCGGGCATTGGCAAGATGCTACGAGGCATTCAGACCATGCAGGGTAAAATGGGCGGAAATATGGGGGGCTCAGGCGGCGGCATGGGACCATTGTTTGGTGGATCAGACCAAGATAAGAAATAATCTTTTCTGCTTCCATTTTGAATGATAAAAACCGCTTTAGGGAAACTTAGAGCGGTTTTTATTTGCGTAAAGATAATTTCAGACAAGTAGTGAGATGTGAGCTAACACCTATCTATGTTAAATTAGATTCAAGAATAATGTGAATTTCAAGGTGTAAATTAGCATGATTTCAGTGATGGTTTCTTACAAAGTTAAACAAGGATTCGTTGATAAAATAAAGCAAACATTGCAAATTTCATCAAAGATTTTAAAGCATTAGATGCTTCAAAATTTCAATAACATATATTTTGCAAACAAAATGGCTTAACTTTTGTTCATCATTCGATGTATCAAGATGAGGATATTCAAAAGAAGCTGTTAAATATCCCATCATTTCTTGAGTTCCAAAGATAAAGAGATGAGCATGGACTGAATGGTAAACCTGAAATAGAATTTTTTGATTTAATCCATTCATCAGATCAAAAGTGGTAATAAGATTGAATGATTAAAGGTTAAATCACAATGACCCTCGAACAATTGAAACAGTTTTGCCACTCGCTTAAAGGTGTTGAAGAAAAGATGCCTTTTGATGATCAAGTGCTTGTATTTACAGTACGTGGAAAAATGTTTTGCCTGATAGATAGTGTGGATTATCAGTTTATCAATTTGAAAAGTGATCCTGATGAGGCAACGATTTTTAGGGAGATTTATCCTGAAGTCACTGCGGGCTATCATATGAATAAACGCCATTGGAATAGCGTCAATATGCACGGCTCACTTTCAGAAGATCTGTTGCAAGAATGGATTATTAATTCATACGAATTAGTCGTGGCAAAGTTGCCAAAGAAAGTACAAAAGGAATTGTCCGAACAGGTTTGAACTAATACAAATCATGATTTCGATGAAGGTGACATTTAAGTCATGCGACTGAATAAGACAACCATTAAGCGTTTTTATTCAGCTGATAAAACACATAATGCTGTAAACCTTTTAACAATAAATCTGACTCGACAATGGGTTGATATTGGCTCAAATGTTTGGCAAAAAATGACGCATCGCCACCTGTTAAAATCAATTGAACATCAGGATGAGTTTTTAAACTCTGATGAATTGCGCCGAGTAAGCCAAGTAAGATGCCGTGATGTACCGCATCACTGGTATTCCGTCCAACGGCAAGACTTTCAAAGGCTTGATCTGGGATTTTAATGCCTTTGGTGCCTTGTGTGAGTGAGTCGCGTTGTAGGTACAAACTTGGCAGAATATAGCCACCCAAATGTGTTTTTTCTTCAAGTAAATCAATTGTCAATGCTGTGCCACAGCCGATGATGCAATAGTTTCCACTATTTTGCGTCATGGCTAAGACTTGTAGCCAACGGTCGATACCGAGCTGATTGGGCACATCATAACCTGTAATCAAGCCTGCATACTCAGCATGTACTTTGGCAAAATAAATCGGTGCTTTGAGTCGCTTTAAAGTCTTTTCAATACGCTGATTGGTGGCTTGATCAAGTACGGACGAGATGCCAATTAAGCTGATATTTTTATGTTGAAAATGTGAGCTTAAACCCAGTAATAAATCGGCAGGGGATTGTAGGTGCAATTCCGCCGCATATTCAATGACCTGACCTTGTGCATCACAAAGCCAATATTTTAAACGCGTATTACCCAAGTCGAGCCAAAGTTGATTCATGTGTTTCAGCAGATATTTATGGAATCATTAAGCGACCATCATAGCAGACTGTATTTGTAGCGTCTGCATCTTGGCGAATCAGCATTGCGCCATCATCTTGAATGCCTTGAAAATAACCAACGAGATCGGTTTGATGTTGACGTTGGATATTGACCCATTGATCTTTAAATGCAGCAACAGCATTGAAGCGTTGCGCGAGGTTTTGACTGCCGAAATTAAACCATTGCACGGCTTGCTGTAACGCCAAATAAATTTCTGCTAAAAATTGAATCCGATCAGAGTGTGTTAAGCCAAGCTCGGTAAGGCAGGTGGTCGCTTGCTGAATATCTTTGCTTTGCTCAAAAGGCACGACATTGATGCCGATACCAACAATGACCTGATGTGCATTGAGGGGTTCGACCAAAATCCCGCCCCATTTGCCTTGTGGGCTATACAGATCATTTGCCCATTTAATTTGCAAATTGTCTAATTTTTCTAAAGTAGCTGTGTGCAGAATATTTAAACCACATTCCAAAGCAAGACGTCCATCCACAGGACGTTCAAGCGAAAATAGCGCACTCAAGAAAATATTGCCTTGTGGAGAGAGCCATTCTCGTTGATGTTGCCCACGTCCATGACTTTGTTGATGGCTAATCACTAAGGCGGATTGTATGCCTTGTTCGTGGAGTTGCATCACATCATCATTGGTCGAGCGTGTTTTAGACTTGCAAATTATCCGTTGTGGCGTAGCATGGTGTCGTTCCAGTAGTGCGCAGAGCAAGTGTTGCTCCGTTTCTGGACTTTCGATGCAAAAGGTTCGATCCATGACTTTACTCATATATTTATTGATTGGTGCGGCGGCAGGCTTTACTGCGGGCTTATTTGGTGTGGGCGGTGGATTGACCATTGTGCCGATACTTTACCTTGTTTTCTTACAGCAAGGCTATGACCCTTCGATCGTCATGCACATGGCACTCGGTACATCGTTAGCGACGATTATGGTCACTTCAATCAGCTCTTTGTCTGCACATCATAAAAAAGGTGCGGTACTCTGGCAAGTCTTTCGCAATCTTGCACCGAGTCTTGTCATCGGTGCATTTCTCGGTGCAGGGATTGCCGATTTATTACCGACACATGGTTTGCAATTGATCATCGGACTATTTGCACTTTGGGTTGCATGGCGCATGTTTCGTACAGCGCAAGTACAGATTGACCCAAACTCAAAATTGCCATCAAAAATGGCGCAAGTCGGTGCTGGTGCAGGGATTGGCGTGGCATCGGCGATCTTTGGTATCGGCGGTGGCAGTTTAACCGTACCTTATCTCAATCGTCATGGTGTGGTGATGCAAAATGCAGTTGCAACTTCGGCGGCGTGCGGTTTGCCAATTGCGATCGCAGGGGCACTCGGTTTTATGTGGTTTGGTGTGCAAACCCAACCAATCAAAGGTGCAGTGGGCTATGTACATATTTATGCCTTTATCGGCATCAGTGTCATGAGTTTCATCACTGCAAAACTGGGTGCGAAAGTGGCGCACCAACTCTCATCTGCAATGCTGAAAAAGTGTTTTGCAGGCTTGCTCTCGGTGGTAGGTGTATTCTTTGTGTATAAAGGATTTTTCTAATTATTGACCAAGTAAATTTTAGATTCATATTTCTTAGATTCTAAAAAAATAGGCAAAAAAAACCTAGCCATTGGGGAGGCTAGGTTGAAAAACGAAAACTTTTCAAAATAATCAATACACTCTAGGGATGATCAAATAAACCGCATTGACCAGTGCTTTAATACAATAATTATCTAATGATTTGAATGAAATGTACAATTGTATTTTATCATCATACTGATAACAAAATTCGATACTCAATGTGATGTTTTTCATAAATAATCCGAGTAATGTTAAATATTTAAAGTAAAATTAAATCCAAAAATTGAACAAGGCGTCATAATGAGAGGAATTAAAAAAATGATAAACGGTCTTGATCACTAAAGATTGTTAGACAAAGTTGTGCTATTGTCATGTAAGAGTAGGTTAAATATAAAGCATATGTTGTGCAAAATGTCGAAGATTGGAATTTCATAAAAGTTTAAGGAATAATCTTAGACGAGAAAAATATTGTTTTGTCTAGTGCTTTCAAGGTCATGACGATACAGCGCAATTCAAAAAAGTAATCAATGAGGTGCTATGGAACTCGGTCAATCCTCGGAAGGTCTTTCTGAACAAATCGCAAAACACATTGCTGAGCAGATCATCCTTGGCGAGTTGGTCGAGGGCGAGCGAATTCAGGAAGTGCGTATTGCTACTGAGCTTGATGTCAGTCGAGGTTCGGTACGAGAGGCGTTGCTATTGTTACAACGCACCTATTTGATTGAGATTTTTCCACGTCGTGGTGCGATCGTATCCGAGATGTCGAGTGGGCAAATTCATTACCTATTTGAAACCAGTTTATTAGTGCTTGGTTATTTGGTACAGCAGATCAGTGATGCGTGGCAAAGTGCTGAACAAGCAGAGATGCAAAAGCTCCTTGATCAGTTGTCAGTCCTTGTGCGCAGTGGCGACTTTGAAGGATTTTATGAAGCGATTTTTGAATTCCTCACTGCATATAATCAAAAAATGGATAATTTTTACCTGAGTAATATTTATCAAAGTATTCTACCGTCGATTCGTCGGGCATATTACCTCACCTCGAACAGTGCTAAGCGTGAGCTTCAAGAGGCGTATGCGCTGTTTCAATTGGTGATTGATGCGATTTTGCGCAGAAATGCACAACAAGCCACTTTATTTATGGATGATTTTTGCCGACACTTACGCAATCTCGTGCTCGAATCTTTGGCACGAATGAAACAGGTCGAGTTGGCGTGGGCAAGACGGTCGCGTCGGTAATGTTGGGTGAGTGTGCATTGCAATCTATTATGTTTAAGTTATGCGTTTAAGTAGTCTAAAACTCGCAGGTTTTAAGTCTTTCTCCGAAAGCACCACCTTGCACTTTAAGGATAATCGCTCCGCTATCGTCGGACCGAATGGCTGTGGCAAATCCAATGTCATTGATGCCATTCGCTGGGTGATGGGCGAGTCCAGTGCCAAGCAACTTCGTGGTGGCAATATGCAAGACGTGATTTTTGCAGGGAGCTCATCTCGTAAGCCGAATAGCGTGGCAAGTGTCGAACTGCGTTTTGAGAATACCTTGGGGAAATTGGGCGGTGCCTATAATGCTTACACTGAGCTTAGTGTAAAACGCCAAGTCAACCGTGAAGGTAAATCTGAATATTTCCTTAATGGTACCCGTTGTCGCCGTAAAGACATTACCGATATTTTCCTCGGTACAGGGCTTGGACCTCGCTCGTATGCGGTGATTGAGCAGGGCATGATCAACCGACTGGTCGATGCCAAACCTGAAGAAATGCGAGTCTTTATCGAAGAAGCAGCGGGAATTTCACGCTACCAAGCACGCCGTAAAGAAACCTTGCAACATCTTGAACATACGCAAGACAATTTATCTCGATTGCACGATATTGCCTCTGAATTAAAATCACAAATCAGGACATTGAATCGTCAAGCTGAACAAGCAGAAAAGTATCAAAAATTAAAAACCGATGCACATCAACTGAAAGTACAACTCTGGTCAAACCAATTTCATCAACATGGCGAACAGGTTGCCAAGCTCGCACAGCAACTTGCGACACTGAATCAAAACTATCAAACACAGCACAAAGCCTTAGAACAGACAGAAATCGAAACGCATTTATTACAGCAAAAACTGCAACAGCAACTCCCACAGTCAGAACAACTACAAAAAGCATGGCAATCTGCCAAAGAAAAACTACAACAAAGTCGTTGGCAACTTGAGCAAGATCAACAGCATATCGAGCGATTACAACATAATATTGCTAAAGCGGAATCACAACAGCAAAGTGCTTTACTACAATACGATCAACAACAATCTGAGCGTGAAAATCTGCAAACGCAATTGGCGAAAGCACAAGATGCATTGGCTGAATATCAGCAGTTGAGCGAAGACAGCAGTTTTGATTTATCGGCATTGCAAGTGCGCATGACGCAACATGGCGAAGAATTCAATCAACTCAAGCAATCGTTAAATCAGCTGCAACAACAGCGTAATCACTTGCACTATCAATATGAGCAGGTGCAGAAAAATCGGCAACGTGCTGAACAGCAAGCGCAACACCTGCAAAGTCAATTGGACTTAGCTCAAGATGAAGAGATTCAGCTAGAACTCGATGATGTACAGATCGAATTGGCAAGTGTGCAGATTAAAATTGACGATGAACAGCGAAAGCACAGTGAACAACAAAATCAACTTGAGCAGTTGCAACAGCAGAAAAATCAACTGGAACAACAACAGCAACACGTCAAATTGCTCCATAAAAATCTTGAAGCCGATATTCGTCAAACTGAAAAATTATTGAATGGACTGAATCAAAATACGGCACATTCTGCCGAGCATCCATTACTCAGCCAATTACAACTCACTGAACAAGGTAAACAGCATAGTGAGTTGATCGAAAAAGTCTTGGCGAAATGGTTACAAGCCAATGTGGTCGATGATTTAGATTGGTCATATCAAGGGCAACGTCAGCTTATTTTGAGTAAAGATTTAGATTTTTCAAAAATTGACGGTTTAGAATCCATTAACACATGGATTTCTTCAACGATTCATCCGCTGTGGCAAGGGATTTATATTGCAAAAACCTTGACCGATGCGCAAGAAAATTTAAATCGCTTAGCACCACATACCAGTATCATCACCAAAGATGGTTATTGGCTTGCACAAGATTGGTGGATCAATCTGAATCTCGATACACCAGATCAAGCAGGACTATTGCATTATCATCAACATTTGCAAAGTTTACAGAGCCAATTTCAGGACAATCAAAAGCAAATCGAACCGATTCAACAGCAGCTTGATCAAGTCATACTCGAATTAAAGAATGTTCAAACTACGCAACTTGAACGTCAGCAACAACTGAAAACGTGGCAAAACACACAGCAACAATTGTTCACCACGCAAACCAAGCTACAAGCCAAAATCGAACATCAAGCGCAAAATACCGCACAATATCAAGAGCAGTTGCATGTTTTACAACTCCAATTGCAAGATGATGAAGCGGAGCTTGAGCAGATTCAATATGACAAAGTGGCGCTTGAGTTAAAAATCAACGAGATGCAACCGCAAGTTGATGCAGGGCAAGAGCTTGCGACAACGCATCAACAGAAATTACACGATTTACAAGCACAGTCCACTGCCGATCAAAAACAACTGCAAGACACCACGCAAAGCATTCAGCAGTTGCAGTCGAAACTGGCGTTGATGGATAAAGATCAAGATTTTCATCAAGAGCGGATGGCACAGCTCGATGAACAACAACTGGGTGCAAGACAGCAAATCACACGCCTGCAAACAGGTTTAGAAAAATACCAAGCCAATGTTGCAACAGCTCAAGCGGATGCAGACCAATCGGAAAAAGCATGGCAGACATGGCAACAAGGGATTGCAACTTTACAAACTGAACAGCAACAATTGAGCGATCTGCGTCAACAACAACAGCAAGACGATCAAGCCTTACGTGATCAATTGGAAAATACACGCTTGCAATGGCAACAACATAAAACTGAACAGCACCATGCCAAGTCACAACTGGAAGAGCTTGGCGCACAGGCGATTGATGTTTCCAAATTAGATAGCTCGCAATTGTATGAAACTGTGCAAACTTCCCAAGTCAAAGCACAATTGGAACAGCTCGAACAACAATTACAAAAAATGGGTGCGGTCAATCTAGTTGCCTTTGAAGAACTGCAAGAAAAACAAGCTCGTTTCGATGAGCTCGATCATCAAATCCAAGACTTGGAGCAGACCGTAGCACAACTGCAAGATGCGATGCAAAGCATTGATCAAGAAACCAAGCAATTGTTTATGAAGACTTTTGATCAAATCAACCGAGAGCTACAGGATCTATTTCCAAAAGTCTTTACAGGTGGTGAAGCGAGTCTGAGCTTAGAGGATGATTGGCAGTCAGGTGTGCGTCTGATGGCACGACCACCTGGGAAAAGAAATAGTACCTTGGCTCTGCTTTCTGGTGGTGAAAAGGCCTTAACCGCTTTGGCGTTAGTCTTTGCGATTTTCCGTCTAAATCCTGCGCCATTTTGCGTATTGGATGAAGTCGATGCGCCACTAGATGATGCCAATGTAAATCGTTTTTGTAATTTGGTAAAAGAACTATCACAACAGGTTCAATTCATTTACATTACACATAATAAACTCGCCATGACAATGGCAACAGACCTTTTGGGAGTGACCATGCCTGAGGCAGGAAGCTCAAAACTTGTGGCGGTGAGCCTTGCGCAGGCAGAAGCATACGGAATGACGGAGTAAAGCATGGATCAACTTTGGGAAATCGTTGGTATCATCGTGGCTGTGGTGATGGTGGTTATCGGATTGCGTTTAATCCTGAAAAAGCCCAAAGTGCAAGCAGACGACACACCGTCAGAAGTGTTGATCGAAGCACAGAGCCAACAGCCTGTGACACCACGCCATCTTCGAAATGCTCAAGCGAATGTTGAGAATACACAATCATTAAACCATGCAGAACGTAAGCAAAGCCTTGAACAAGTTTTCGATGCGCAAGATACCGATAATCATGCAGATACAAAGCAAACTGTAGAAGCGGATGGTTTTGAATTAGACGGCGAGAAATTGCAGGCGGAAACTGCTTCACCATCGAGCGCAACTCGTGCCAATACTCAACAAGATTTATTCTCTGCTGATCCTGATGATGTGGAAAATGTATCAAATGCAAACAAATCTGTAGAAATTGAAGAAGTTCAAACAGAAACGACAGATGAAATCGTTACAACCAATCCATCTGTAGCACCTGATAAAGCCGATGAAATCGAACGCTTTATTGAACAACTAGATCAAGACGAAGTAGAGCAATCACAGCAAAAAGAAAATGTTGAAAATGACTTCATTGAAGAAAATACGGATACAGATACAACATCAGACGATCAGTTAGAAACAGTAAAAATCGAAGAGTGGCAGGGCGAAAGTGATGTGTTAGACGCACACTTGAGTGAGCAATATCGCAATGATGAAGAAAGTGCTTTGGCAAAAGCAGAGCAACTCATCGCACTGTATCTTTATCCAAATCCGACACGTGCCTTGTCGGGTGATCGTGCGCTGAAAACTTTATTAAAATATGGCTTACGTTTTGGTGAAATGTCGTGTTTCCATCGCTATGAAAATCCTGAAACGGTTAGTCCACTGATGTTTAGTGTACTGCGGATTAATGATGATGGTGCACCAACAGGATTTGATCTTGAAACTTTACCAAGCGAAGAAGTCAAAGGTTTAGCTTTCTTCTTAGCCCTACCAAATAGCCATGCGGTACAAGGCTTTGACATGATGGTCAGTCTTGCAGGTTTGATGGCACGTGATATAGGTGGTTTAGTCTTTGATGAGCAGTCATTAGAACTCACACCACAATTGCGTGATCATTGGCGACATTATGTGATTGAATATAAATCATCGAAATAAATACGCCGAACCCTTAAAAGCGCATCATCAAGATGCGTTTTTTTATGTTCAAAATTCACATTCAAGCTTTTAGGCCAATCTAAAATGTGAATAACAGGCTTTCCCTATTATGACCATCGTTTAATTCACACGCCTAAATCTGACTGTTTTACTCAACTTTAAATACGAAATGTTGTATTATATAGGCAGTAATTTTAGGAGTAAGATGTATGTCTAACCAAGCCACAAATTCAACTGATGCCGATCAAATTCCAAATATGATCATCACCCCAACGGCACAGGAGTACTTGAAAGATTTATTGGCGAAGCAAAATACTCCTGGGATTGGCGTGCGTATCTTTGTTGAAAGCCCGGGAACTGCACGTGCAGAATGCTGTATGGCATATAGTGCGCCCGAAGATGTGGTGCCAACAGATTACAAGCAAGATTATCCTGATTTTCCTGCATTTATCGACACGCCGTCTATTCCGTATCTAAAAGACGCTGTAATTGATTACAACAAAGATCGTTTTGGCGGTCAATTAACCTTTAAAGCACCAAACTCAAAAGTCCCGCGCGTTGGACCTGATGCGTCGATTGAAGAGCGTATTGCCTATGTATTGCAAGCGGAAATTAATCCTGGGCTTGCAAGTCATGGTGGTAACTGTAGTCTGCTCGAAGTTTTCGAGGATAAAGAGCACGGCTTAACAGCGGTATTGCAGTTTGGTGGTGGTTGTCAGGGTTGTTCAGCGATCGACCTTACATTAAAGCAAGGCGTAGAAACCACGTTACAATCGCACATTCCTGAGCTTGCTCGTGTGATTGATAAAACCGACCATACGCAGAATGACGGTGCTTACATGAAATAAGCCCATTTGCTTAAACAATTAAACGATAAAAGATCACTACGGTGGTCTTTTTTATGTCGGTCGATAACTGACTGTTTCTACCTCAATTGTTTATTGGTAATAATTAACTAAATGATAAATATTCTTATTTATATTTACAATGTAGATAAAATTGATAGTATATGCAATGTTTTGTAGTTAAACGTTTAATTTTTACTAATTTGAAGGGTTATCTTATGTTGTTGAAATTCTCCAAAAGTGCACTTGCACTGGCAATTACTGCGACTTATTTTATTTCTGCACCGAGCTATGCAGCAGAAAATGTTGATGGTATCACCACAACAGCAGCCAGTGCTTCAGAAAATGACGCGAATGGCTCAACAACAGAGAAAGTGCCTACAACAGAGAATGCTTCTGAAACAGCCGATAACGTGGTCAAGCTCAATACCATTGTCGTCACTGCTACAGGTTATGAACAAGATTTGGTTCAAGCACCTGCGTCAATTACGGTCATCGATCGAGAAGAATTAGATAAGCGTGAATATAACGACATTACCGACGCCTTGCGTAATGCGCCAGGGGTGGTGGTAACTGGTGGTAATCACTCGCAAGGAATTAGCATTCGTGGTATGTCTTCAGATTACACCTTGTTTTTGGTGGATGGTAAGCGACAGTTTGCTCGGGATACAAACCCGAATGGCGATGATTATGGGATGGAGAAGAATATTCTGCCACCAATGGCTGCTATTGAACGCATCGAAATTATTCGTGGTCCTGCATCAACTTTGTATGGATCGGAAGCGATGGGTGGGGTGATCAACATCATTACTAAAAAGGTTTCTGATGTGTGGACGGGTAGTGTAGAGGTTGGTGCAACGCTACAAGATCATGGCAATGCAGGTAATATCTACAATACGTCAGCTTATCTTTCGGGACCGCTTATTGCAGATAAGCTCGGCGTGCAAATTGGCCTAAACCGTTTAGAACGTAAAGAAGATAGCTATCTCAATGGCTTTGGTGGACACACCACAGAAAGTTTAAATACCAAATGGACTTATGTGATTAATGATGCCCATGATTTGGCTTTGGATGCCAACTTTGTTAATCAAGACGGTGAGTCTACTCCGGGTAAAACGGTTGCTGACACAGGTACTTCATCATCAAGTCGTAGTATTCGTAGTGTCTATGCGCTGACACATCATGGCGAATATTCGGATACGCTAGATAGCACTTCATATGTGCAGTATGAGGATTCAAAAAACCCAGACCGTGAAAATACCGTCGTTGGCACCAAAGGCATTGAACTTGAAACCATCACTGCGAACAGTCAATGGAACTGGACTTTGGGTAATCATACGCTGGCATTTGGTAGTTACTATAAAGATGAAAGTCTGAATGATAAGGCAACCAACCGTAACCCACTAGTGCCTGAGTTTAGTGAGTTGACCCGTTGGTCTGCTGCAGCATTTCTAGAAGATACATGGCAGATTACCGACAAATTTAACCTCACTGCGGGTGCTCGTTATGATTATGATGAGCATTATGAGGGAAATATTTCACCACGAATGTATGGAGTATACAACCTGACCGATCAATTTACCATCAAAGGTGGCGTGTCTACAGGCTATAAGCAACCGGATATTCGTGCGGTTACCGATGGTTTCTACCAAGTCACAGGTGGCGGTGGTTCACCAACAGCGACAGGGCGTGCAATCATTAAAGCCAATCCTGATCTTGAACCAGAATCAAGCACATCGACAGAGCTAGGGTTCCATTGGAAAAATGACTATATCAATGCATCTTTGACAGGATATATCACCAAGTTTGAAGATCGTATTTCAGAAATTCGTGAATGTGATTCAACCACGAATGCGGATTACGATCGTAATGACGCATCAACTTGGACATGCTCTGAAAATGGCATTCCATTTGCATTTATTAGCTCACGTGAAAATATTGACGAAGCAGAGTTGCGTGGTATTGAAGTCACTTTTGGGGCAAATCTTAGCGATTATGATACGGTAAGTGCGAACTATACTTTTACTGACACTGAGATTAAATCAGGTGCTTTTGAAGGTCAGCCGTTAAATGGTATGCCTGAGCATTTATTCAATGTGACCTTTGATCATGAAGTCAACGATGATTTAAATATTTGGACGCGCTTACATTATCGTGGTGAAACGACACCATACTTAGGTCGTTCAAGTATGTCTGATCCTCTACCAGCGTATACGTTTATGGATGTTGGTTTTAATTATACATTTACGGATTATCTAAAAGGTAAATTCGGCGTATATAACTTGCTTGATAAAACAGCTGAAGATGCTGATGGTGCGCAAGTATTAGATGGTCGTCGTTATGGGGTAAGTTTCTCTACGCAGTTCTAATTTGTTCGCTTAAGAATGCTGAAAAGCCCTGTCAATTCATAGACAGGGCTTTTTTATTTTTTATCATCTAAATAAGGCATTGGTGAAAGATCAGATCAAAAGCAATCCGCACAAGCCTTAAAAATTCTGCTAAAGTAGCCTACGCTTTTTTAAAGATAAAATGCTGTTGAAAAAGCAGTTAAACCATCATTTTTTTAATGTAATTTGCATTCAATCTCTTTGCTTACAGGTGCGTACGCTATGCTTCTTATGATTGATAATTATGACTCTTTTACTTATAACATCGTGCAATACTTTGGTGAGTTGGCACAAGAGGTAAAAGTCGTTCGCAATGATCAAGTGACTTTAGAAGACATCGAGCGTTGGCAACCAAAATACTTAGTGATCGGACCTGGTCCTTGTTCACCGACTGAGGCAGGGATTTCTGTGCCTGCGATTCAGCACTTTGCAGGGAAAATTCCACTACTTGGCGTATGTCTTGGACATCAGGCAATTGGTCAGGCTTTTGGCGGAAATATTATCCGTGCCAAGACCGTGATGCACGGTCGCCTGTCGGATATGTACCATTCTGACCAAGGGATTTTTAGCAATCTGCCGTCGCCATTTTCTGCGACACGTTATCACTCTTTGGTGATTGAGCAGGCAACGATTCCCGATTGTTTTGATGTGACCTGTTGGACGCAAGAAGCGGATGGTTCGATTGAAGAAATCATGGGCGTAAAACATAAAACCTTGCCGATCGAAGGGGTGCAATTCCACCCTGAGTCGATTTTGAGCCAACATGGGCATCAAGTCTTTCAGAATTTTTTAGAGATTTATAAATAAATGAATATCCAACAAGCACTCAATCACATTACTAAAAATATCCATCTGACTCAAGCGCAGATGGAAGATGTGATGCGCAGTATTATGCAAGGCGAGGCGACCGATGCACAGATTGGTGCGCTGATGATGGGCTTGCGCCTCAAAGGTGAAAGTATTGATGAAATCACCGCAGCAGCGCGCATCATGCGTGAGTTTGCCATCAAAATCGACGTGAGCGATATTGAGTATTTAGTCGATATCGTCGGTACTGGTGGCGATGGGCAAAACCTATTTAATGTGTCTACCGCATCGAGCTTTGTTATCTCGGCAGCAGGGGCGACTATTGCCAAACATGGCGGTCGAGGTGTATCGAGTAAATCGGGTTCATCGGATTTATTGGAGCAAGCAGGTATTCGCCTTGACCTTGACATGGTGCAGATCGAACGTGTTATTCGTGAGATGGGCGTGGGCTTCTTATTTGCACCGAATCACCACCAAGCAATGAAATATGCGGCAGGCCCTCGTCGTGAACTGGGTATTCGGAGCTTTTTCAATCTACTTGGACCACTGACCAATCCTGCGGGTGTGAAGCGTTTTGTCATCGGCGTGTTTTCTGATGAGCTGTGCGTGCCAATGGCAGAAGTACTAAAACAACTTGGCGCAGAACATGTGATGGTGGTGCATTCCAAAGATGGTTTGGATGAAATCAGCCTGGCTGCCGAAACCGCCGTTGCCGAACTGAAAAATGGTGAAATCACCGAGTGGACGATCAAGCCTGAAGACTTTGGCATCACTTCACAAACGCTCACGGGTTTGTCTGTTGCAGATTCAGAAGAAAGTCTAAAACTGATCAAAGATGCACTCGGTAAAAATAAATCAGACATTGGCGAGAAAGCCGCAGATATGATCACGCTAAATGCGGCGGCAGGACTCTATGTATCAGGTCTATGCAAAGATATGAAGCAAGCAGTTGATTTTGCGCAAGATATTATCTATGGCGGTCAAGCCTTAGAGAAAATGAGCATCGTTGCAGAATTTACTCAAAATCTGAAACAACAGGCTCATGCTACACAACAATCGCCAAGCGCAGAATAAGGTCAGGTCATGCACGCAGATATTCAAAATACCATCTTGGGCAAAATCGTTGCACGCAAGTTTGAAGAAATCGCTGAAAAGAAAAAGCAGTATAGCTTTGCCGATTTAGAAGAATTGGCACAGCAAGCCACAGCAACTCGTGGCTTTGCCAATGCACTAAACCAGAAATCACCAGCGATCATCGCTGAGGTGAAAAAAGCCTCGCCATCAAAAGGCGTGATTCGAGCGGACTTTCAGCCTGCGCAAATCGCCAAAGAATATGAGCAAGCAGGGGCGGCGTGTCTGTCTGTGTTGACTGATGTGGATTTTTTCCAAGGGCATCACGACTATTTGCGTATTGCTCGGGAAGCCTGCGCTTTGCCTGCACTGCGTAAGGACTTCATGGTTGAGCCGTATCACATCGTGGAAAGTCGTGCACTGCATGCGGATTGTATCTTGTTGATCGTGGCATGTTTGAGCGATGCACAGCTCGATGAATTATCGAGTCTGGCTTTCGAGCAAGGTATGGATGTATTGGTGGAAGTGCATGACGAAGCGGAAATGGAATGTGCGCTCAAGCTCCCTGAGCAGTGTCTGCTCGGTGTCAATAACCGTAATCTCAAGACTTTTGAAGTGGATTTGGCGACCACAGTACGTTTAAAAGATATGGCAAATGATCGTGTGATCATCACCGAAAGCGGTATCAGCACACCTGAGCATGTGCAGTATATGCGTGATCATGCGGTGGATCGCTTCTTGGTGGGTGAGGGCTTTATGAAGCAGGCGCATGCGGGGCAGGCGTTGGAGGCGTTGTTTGGTGTGCCGATTTCGGTTTAGTTTTACCGTAGAAGAGATTACATGTTTATTAGGTTTGAGCTAGTACATTTAAATTGCCTTTGGAAGCCAATGTGATGCTTAAAACGTATTCTTTTAATAATCAATATGATCATATCTACTATTTTAATTACTTGATTACAGAAGTATTAAATTTTAAAGATCAATTCAACATCTGCTTGAATGATCTGAATGAATTAGATGCTTCTTTGACTACAGATAGCCATGTTGAAGTATTGAGATTTGAAGCACTTTCTAGAAGAAATGATGGCCTTTTAAGATTTTTATGCAATTTATTAGGAGATGAGACTAAAGGTGCTCTTTCATTTAAAAGGTATCGTAAGAGATTGAAGAAAGACTGCCCTAAGTATGGTATTACTCTTCCAGATCTCCCTACTTCTATTTCAACTCAATTAAATGAGTTAAATCAATTAAGAAACTGGTCCTTACATTATCCTGAATCTTTAGTCATATCTCAAAAAGAATTATTACAACATCCAATTGAAAGAATTAATGTCATTTTAAATGTTAGATATAGGTTTTATGACAGAGAATATCTAACTAAGATGATCGAAGAGTTAAATGGTCTAAGTGAGTATTTTGAAGATATTTTTAGCCAGATGATCACTGATTATGAATTATTGATAGGTCAGAAAGTTCATATAAGTAAAATTCCACTTAGAACTAAAGAGTATGGCCTTATGCAACAGGTCGCTATGTCATGGGAGATACAAAATTCGTAATAGAATCTATTAACGTAGTAAGTTAAGTTGAGTCGTCCCATCAGAAATGATGAACTCAATAGGATTGCCATTAGAATCAACAGCCAAATGGATTTTTGAACTATTTCCACCAATACTTTTCGAAATATCTTGATCTTTTCTACCCGAAGAATGCTGATGTGCTCTCACATGACTCCCATCAATAAATAGCCATTCAACATCTGCACAATTAGCAAATAGCTTAAATATTTTCATTAATTTATCGCTACTGGACCAACGATTAAATTTTTGAAATATTGAGTTTGAATGGCTTTGTTGCACAAAGATTTCATAACTATATGATTTTAAAAGTTTTGATTATTTTTTGATCCAAAATTAAATTTATTTAAATCAGATGCTTACATATTTATGCAACAAAGCCATGAATCAATATCATTTGATTGCTTTGGTAATCTTTAAGTTTCAAAATTTTATACTATACTCTGTCCATCTCATTTTATAGTTCACCCCATGAGCAAACACGACACTTCACTTTCAAAATCACAACTCGACCTACTCAAACAATTTAAAAAGCAAATTCACAATGATAGTGATCGCACAGACAGTCACGCCCAAACAAAAAGCAAAGCACAAAAAAATAATAGCGCAGATACACAGACTATAGAGGATGAATCACTACTATTCTCCAAAGCCATGCAAGGTGTGGAAAAGATTAAAGATCATAATATTGCTCAGACTGAAAAGACCACTAAACAAAAGAAAGTCGATGCGCAAACTTTAGCGAAACGTATGGCTGCAGAGGGCAGTGAAATCGCAGAAGGTGAGGCACTGTCCGATATGCAGGCTTTGCTCAATCCTGTAGCAAGTCAGGCTTTTCTTAGTTATCGCATTACCACCTTGCAACATCGTATTTTTGAAGATTTAAAAGCAGGCAAAATGCGTTGGTTTGAAGCGGTGGATTTGCATGGTTGTACTATCGAACAAGCGCGCAGAGCTGTGTTAGAGCTACTGCAAATTGCCAAAGAAAATAATCAAAATGTGGTAAAAATCGTGCATGGCAAAGGCAAAGATGGCGTACTGAAAACCTGCGTCAATGGTTGGCTTCGTCAACATCGAGAAGTGTTAGCATTTGTTAGTGTACCAGAGAATCAAGGGGGCACAGGCGCTGTTTTGGTGCTATTAAAGCGTGCTGAGAAAAATCCTAAATACGATGCACAGAAATAGCTGCTTATTTATTTATGAACATTCATTGCTTTAATGCATCAGTTTTTCCAAATAATTATCATGGTTTGCGAATAAGAAATTGCGCATGAATCAATCCATTGACCTGAATTCTGCATGGCTTTCTGCTACAATGCGCTCCTTGTTTGTCGAAACTAGTGTAAGCCCATGAGTATGCAACAATATTACGCAAAAATTTTAACGGAAATTGGTGAAGATTTGGCACGTCCAGGACTTCAAGATACGCCGATGCGTGCGGCAAAAGCATTCTCATTTTTGACATCAGGTTATCAACAAAAGCTCGAAGAAGTGGTCAATAATGCGGTATTCCCTGCGGATAACCGTGAGATGGTCTTGGTAAAAAATATCGAATTTTACTCACTCTGCGAGCATCACTTATTGCCATTTTATGGGCGTGTGCATATTGCCTATTTACCTGAAGGTCAGGTATTGGGTTTGTCGAAATTTGCTCGAATTACAGAAATGTTTGCTCGACGTTTACAGATTCAAGAAAATCTCACCAAGCAAATTGCCGAAGCCATTCAAGAAGCAACAGGTGCACGTGGTGTTGCGGTGATGATCGACTCTGCGCATATGTGTATGGTGATGCGTGGTGTGGGTAAACAGCATTCCACCACACGTACCGTATCGTATTTGGGTGAGATGAAAGACAATCAACAAGCACGTCAAGAATTTTTGAGTGCTGTGCCTGAGGTATTTTGATTCAATTTTTTAGAGTTGGGTTTAGTGTGGATGAAAAAGCGGAATTAAAGATTCTGTTTTTTTTATGATTAATATTTAGATGGTTAAGTTGTAAAACGAAACTCGTGGCATATTTTATGCACTGTTTTAGATGAAAATCAGTTAAAGTAAGCGGAAATGATCATTGCGGGAGAGTGCAATGCAACATGGATATTTTAGGAAGTTTTTTAGAAATTTCTAAACCATATTTAAGTTGTATATCAGTGCACGCCGAAGGAGCAACAGCCTCGGAAACTCTCAGGCAAAAGGACCGTGATGATTACTCACAATCTGGAGAGAAGTAGCTTAAACATATTTTTCAAAGTATTTGTTTTTTCATATATTGATCAATGTGTTTAAAAATACTCACCGAAGGGGATGGTTGGTTTTATTTTTCTTATGTTTTTGAGTGTGTTAGGAAAATAAAGCGAATCGAAACTCTCAGGTACAAATGACAGATGAGGCGAACGCATAACCTATAGTCAGAGAACTTAAATCCTGTTACAGCGTTAACCTCGCTCGAAGTATTATTTATACATCTTCACTCGGTTGCCTTGTATCAGAATGAACTTCTTCGACTATATCAAATAGGTATGGGGGAGCCATGTCAAAAATTTGTATCATCGGTGGAGGCATTACAGGGGTGACCTCTGCTTATGCACTCGCCAAACTCGGTCATCAAGTGACCGTCATCGAACGTCATCTCAAACCTGCAATGGAAACGTCGTTTGCCAATGGTGGACAGCTTTCCGCATGTAATGCCGAAGTATGGAATCAAGTAGCAACCATCCGTAAAGGTATCAAGTGGCTTGGTAAAGCTGATGCACCATTGTTGCTCAATCCATCATTTTCTATGCACAAATACAGTTGGCTGTATCAATTCGTATCGCATATCAAAGACTATGAAGCCAATACCATTCAAACGGTAAAGTTAGCACTCGATGCACGCTATCGCCTATTCGATGTGGCAGAGCAAGAGGGCATTGATTTTGATTTAGAAAAGAAAGGCATTTTGCACTTTTTCCATAATGATGCAGATTTTCAAACCGCAAAGAAAGTCAATGAGCTACTGTGCAAAGGTGGTTTAGATCGTTATGCAGTTAGTCCTGAAGAAATTAAACAAATCGAACCTGCATTGAAAGGCGAATATGTCGGTGGTTTTTACACACCAGATGATGCAACGGGTGATATTCATAAATTTACCAATGGCTTAGCTCAAGCTGCTGAGAAGTTAGGTGTGACGTTTAAAGTCGGTACAGACGTGACCGATGTCAAGCTCAAAGGCTCTACTCTTCAAGACGGTGGCGTGACATTAATGATTCAACCGAGTGAAGAATCATTGGAGCAGTTTGAAGCACACACGATTGAAGCCGATGCCGTGCTGATCTGTGGTGGTGTGAATAGTTATCAACTGGCTGAGAAACTTGGTGATCGAGTGAATATTTATCCTGTAAAAGGCTATTCGATCACGGTCAATCTTGAAGCAGAACCGAATAAAGAAAATGCACCGTGGGTGAGCTTGCTCGATGAAAGTGCCAAAATTGTGACCAGTCGCTTGGGTGAAAATCGCTTCCGTGTTGCAGGTACAGCAGAGTTTAATGGTTACAACCGTGATATTCGTGCGGATCGTATTTTCCCACTACTGCAATGGGTGCGCACAAACTTCCACCTCAATGCCTGTAATAGTGTGCCGTGGAGTGGATTACGTCCAATGACACCGAATCTGATGCCGCGTGTTGAACAGGGCAGACACCCTCGTGTTTTTTATAATACAGGACATGGTCATTTGGGCTGGACGCTTTCAATGGCGACCGCTGAGATCATTAGCCAAAGTATTCATCAACAACTTGCTGGATAAAAATCTAGACAAAAAATAGTGCGCCATTTTGATGCAATATGTGTATTGAAAAATACATCAGCATTAAAATGGTGCATCTTTTTGAATCAAAAGTGAATTGTTTAATTAGATGTTTCTAAATAGTGCATTTTCAAATTTGCTCAGTATAATATGGGCAAGTTCAAAGTTCTAAAAGCGTCTGAGTTCTAAGAATATCAATGTTTTAGATAAAGGATTAAAAGTTGGTATGGGATTTGCTTTAAGGTAAATCAAGTTAATAAACTGCCAACTGGAAAAGCACCGAACAGGTGCGGACAAATTCAACTGGAGCGTAATGCACATGTCAAATAAAGTACTTGATCTAATCAAAGAAAGTGGCGCGAAGTGGGTAGACTTCCGTTTCACAGATACCAAAGGTAAAGAACAACACGTTACTTACCCTGCTGATACAATCGACGAAGACTCTTTCGAAGACGGTAAAATGTTCGATGGTTCTTCAATCGCAGGTTGGAAAGGTATCGAGGCGTCTGACATGATTTTACGTCCTGATGCAGAAACTGCATTCCTCGATCCATTCTTCGCAGAAGCAACAGTTGTTGTGACTTGTGACGTGATCGAGCCATCGACTGGTCAAGGTTATGAGCGTGATCCACGTTCTATCGCACGCCGTGCAGAAGAATATTTGAAATCTACAGGTATCGGTGATACAGCATTCTTTGGTCCAGAGCCAGAATTCTTCGTGTTTGATGACGTGAAATGGGACATCGACATGTCTGGCGCACGTCACACGATTTCTGCGGAAGAAGCTGCTTGGTCTACAGGCAATGAATACGACGCAGGTAACTCTGGTCACCGTCCACGTGTGAAAGGCGGTTACTTCCCAGTACCACCAGTAGATTCTGGTCAAGATATGCGTGCAGAAATGTGTGCGAAAATCGAAGACATCATGGGTCCAGGTCGTGTAGAAGTACATCACCACGAAGTTGCATCATGCCAAATGGAAATCGGTGTAAGCTTTAACACTATGGTTCGTAAAGCGGACGAAGTACAACAGTTCAAATATGCTGTACATAACGTCGCGCACCAGTTTGCTAAAACTGCGACTTTCATGCCGAAGCCACTTGTAGGTGACAACGGTTCGGGTATGCACGTTCACATGTCGATCTCTAAAGATGGCAAGAACTTGTTTGCAGGTGATGAATACGCAGGTCTTTCAGAAATGGCGTTGTTCTTCATCGGTGGTGTGATCAAGCACGCTCGTTCATTGAATGCAATCACGAATCCATCAACGAATTCGTATAAGCGTTTGGTACCACACTACGAAGCACCGATTATGTTGGCTTACTCAGCACGTAACCGTTCTGCATCAATCCGTATTCCTTACGTTTCTAGCCCGAAAGGCAAGCGTATTGAAGCACGTTTCCCAGATCCAATGATGAACCCATACTTAGGTTTTGCGGCATTGTTGATGGCTGGTCTTGACGGTATTCAAAACAAAATCCATCCAGGTGAAGCTGCTGATAAAAACTTGTATGATCTTCCTCCTGAAGAAGAAGCGAAAATCCCTACAGTTGCGCATAGCCTAGATATGGCTCTTGAAGCACTTCAAGCAGATCACGAATACTTGTTGAAAGGCGGCGTATTCACTAAAGAAATGCTTGATGCGTATATCGAATTGAAAACTGAAGATGTTCGTCGTTTGAACACGACAACTCACCCAGTTGAGTTTGATATGTACTACAGCTTGTAATACATTATCTGTAATAAAAGAAGCTCGCCATGTGCGGGCTTTTTTTATGCCAAGACAAAGCTATCCATAGGTAAGATTAAATTGTGTGCGATTTATTTGTGTAAACGCTTTATAATAGGCGATGTAATGATGTGCTTATCAATGAACATGGCGTGGTATTTTTTGTGAATGAATTACTTAAACTAGATAATCAGTTGTGCTTTGCCTTGTATTCGGCAAATCTCGCACTGAATCAACGTTACAGAGAACTGCTTGCACCACTGAATATTACTTATCCGCAGTATTTAGTGATGCTCGTTTTATGGGAAAAAGATCAGCTCACTGTTTCCGAGATTGGTAAAAAACTTTTTTTAGAATCTTCCACATTGACACCATTGCTTAAGCGACTTGAAGCACAGCATCTTTTACAACGTCGCCGTTCAAACCAAGATGAGCGTCAAGTATTGATTCATCTCACCGAGCAGGGCAAAGCATTGCAACAACACGCAGAGAAAATTCCCGAAGCGGTGATGTGCGCAACTGAGTGTGATTTGGAGCAATTGATTGAGCTTAAACAATCTTTGAATGATCTAAGAGATCAGCTCAATCAAAAATAAGCGAAACAATAAACAACAGACCAGCAATTCATAAGGCGTTACATTGTTTAACACTCAAGTGAAATTTCAAGCTTGAATTATTAAATATATCGTGTACGATACATTTGTGAGCGATATTATTAAGGAGTTATTCTCATGGCTTTAGAAAAAGTAGTGTATACAGCGAAAGCAAAAGCAACAGGTGGTCGTGATGGTCGTGTACGTTCTGACGATGGTGCGTTAGATGCACAGCTTGGTGTGCCAAAAGAGATGGGCGGTGCAGGTGGTGTAGTGACCAATCCAGAGCAACTATTTGCGGCAGGTTATTCAGCGTGTTTCTTGGGTGCGATGAAGTTCGTCGCAGGGCGTGACAAGATTGCACTTACTAAAGATGCGTATATTGATGGTGAGGTTGGTATTGGTCCTATTCCAAATGGTTTTGGGATTGAAGCGACATTGAATATTCATCTTGAAGGTATGGATCAAGCAGAAGCACAAAAATTGGTTGATGCCGCACATATCGTATGTCCATACTCAAATGCAACACGTGGCAATATTGACGTGACTTTAAATGTGATTGTGTAAGTAAATATTTTAGTTTCAAATAAAAAGCTTCCTAGTAAGGAAGCTTTTTTATTGGGCTTGAGCAATGGTCTGTTCTCGATATTGCGTTGGTGTCATTTGCATTTCTGTTTTAAAGGCTCGAATAAAGTTCGCCGAGGTGGAATAGCCTAGTTCATCGGCGATTTCAGTGACGCTTTTATCTGTATCAATTAAAGCGGTTTTAGCACGTTCTATGATGATCTGCATGCGCATGCTATGAAAATCTTGTCCGTGTTTTTTCAGATAGCGCTGTACGGTTTTGGTCGATAGATTCAGTAGTTTTGAGCATTCAGCAAGGGTTGGGATGTGATAGGCTTCTTGCAACATCATCCTAATCCACGCTTCCATTTCATCACTATCAGAAAGTTGTTTCATCAGCTCTTGGCAGCGTTGCTCAACGACTTTTAAACTATAAATATCTGCCATCGGCAAGCGAATATCTAAAGTAGTAATCGGCAAAACAAACTGAATCCCAGTCTGAATCAAATGCTGAAAATGGAAAGTGACCCGATCGAGTTGATGATATTTTTGCAGATGACGTGGTTGTGCGATGGACAGATAGACATGGTAGGGTGGATGGTTGCGCCCAAGTAACTCAATGAGATTGTGATAAAAGGCTATGGCAATCGCTTCAATATGAAAATTCACATTCAGCGTACTCATCGGCATTGACGGTTCAAAACTCAAAAAGACTTGCGTTTCAGTTTCTCTGATCTTGAGCTGAAAATTGGGAATAATCAGTTTGAAATATTGTGCAATCAGCTCAATTGCTTGACGTGCAGTTTCACTGGTCATTGCCACATAACCGACAAGGCTGTGCGAGCTGAGCTTGAGGGTTGAGCCAAGTTCAAAAGCCAAATCGGCATTTTGTGGATACTTCAAACACAGTTCGACAAAGCGTTCAATTTGAGAAATAGACAGTTTGGCATCTTCATCTTGTAGAATTCTTTCTATCGGTAAGCCTGATTCTACAAGGATTTCCGCCACAGCAATGCCACGCTGTTGTAGTAGTTCAATGACTTTTAAATAATAGCGTGCAGGAAAAATTGGGATATTTCGATCCATACGTTATTTCTCAAACTCCTTTGTATTTGCTCTTTTTAGCATACATTTAAATCGCTTGTCTTATTATGATTATCTACTGTCTTAATATGAATACTTAAAAAATGATCAGCTCTGCATAATAAAGTCATGAAATACACCGTGACGGTGAAGGAGCAACAATAATGAATCAGTCAGTTGATCTTGAAGTTTTATCGCAAGCCAAGCCGTATGTGGACAAAAAGCGTCGTCTTTGGATGCTTGGTATCGTTGTACCCAATATTGCCAATACCGTATTGCTCGGTTATCAGTTTGGACCGAAATCGACGAAAAAATTATTTGCTTTTGCAGGTCCTCTCGTCTTGCATGTGATCATTCCAAGTATTGATAAAATGATGGGTGTCGATCCTGACAACCCGCCTGAGCAAGCGATCGCAGATTTAGAAGACGATCCGTACTATGCACGAGTGGTGAAATTATTCATCCCATTTCAATATGCTGCCAATATTTATGGCTTGTACCTTGCGAGTAAAAAATCTACGCCACTCGTTGATCAAATTGGCATTGGTCATATGCTCGGTGTGGTCAATGGCGTCGCAATTAACACGGCACATGAGCTGAGCCATAAACCTGGTAAGCTTGAGCATTATCTGTCGCATCTTGCACTTGCGCCGACAGGTTATAACCATTTCCGTATTGAACATCCGTATGGACATCATCGCCGTGTTGCGACACCTGAAGATCCTGCGTCTTCGCAAATGGGAGAAACTTTTTGGCAATTTTGGCCTCGCACTGTCATCGGTAGCTTTAAATCTGCGATTGAGATTGAAACTCGTCGCCTAGAACGTAAAGGCAAAAAATTCTGGTCATTGGACAATGAGCTATTACAAGGTTGGGGGATGAGTGCGGCTTATCATGCGTTGACTTTAAAAATGTTTGGTACACGTATTTTGCCAACGCAGATTGCGCAGGCGTTGCAGGGTATTACGCTGTTCGAAGCGGTGAATTATATGGAACATTATGGTTTGAAGCGTGAAGATTTGGGCAACGGTCGTTATGTACGCACCATGCCTGAACATAGTTGGAATAATAATAGTAAATTTAGCAATGTCTTACTGTATCAGCTACAACGCCATTCAGATCATCATGCCTATCCAACCCGCAGTTTCCAATCGCTACGTCATTATGAAGATGTACCACAATTGCCAATGGGTTATGCGAGTTTGTTCTTACCTGTGATGATTCCAAAATTATGGTTTAAGCTGATGGATGAGCGTGTGATTGCGAATTATGGTGGCGATATCGAGAAAGTAAACGTCTATCCAAAAGCGAAAAAATCATTGTTGAAAAAGTATGCACATCTCTGGAAAAAGAAAGAGCTTACAGAAAATTCGCAAGATGTTGGAAAAGTAGAAGTCGTCTAATCAATATAAGCTCATCAATTAATTTGGCGAGCTTACATTTTTATATCGCAAAATTGAATAAAATCATCACCTCGGACGCTATGCAATCAACGATTTTGGTTTACACTAAACGCTGATTTTTAGGGTGCGGATTCATGCGTTTTTACCAACTGCGAGAGATACAACAATTACAATTACCAACAGGGCTCAAGCAATGGTTAGTCGCAGACGGCTCACTTACACAACAATTGATTAAGTTGTCCAATGGGCAATTCCACGTCATTCCGATAAATGAACATTACCAACGGCTTTCACAGATTGATGCAATGTGGCTCAATATGCCTGCACAGCATATTGCGTGGGTGCGTGAAAGTGATTTGTATGGCAGTGATGTCACACCGTGGGTAAAAGCAAAAAGTATTTTTCCGATTTTGAGCCTAAATAAACAAGCTCGAATTTTTAAACATATCGGACGTCAGCCAATTGGACGTTTATTGTTTCAACGTACTACGCCATTATGTCAGCGTCGGATTCTAAAATTAGATGAGGGTTGGACACGGCAAAGTTGCTATACTTGGCATGGTTGTCAATTTATTGTACAAGAAACTTTCTTAACAAGTTTTGAACAGTTCATTCAAAAATAAATTCGGACAGTGCCTATGCAAACTCACGTTGCCACGACTTGGCAAGAGCGTTTCCAAGCCTATTATTACTTGTGTCGGTTTGATAAGCCGATCGGTACAGAGCTAGTCTTTTGGCCGACCATGTGGGCACTTTGGATTGCAGCGAAAGGTATGCCATCACTCGGTATTTTGATTCCGATGATTTTGGGTGTGATCTTTATGCGTGCAGCAGGCTGTGCAATTAATGATTTTGCCGATCGTAAAGTTGATGGTCATGTTGAGCGTACCAAAACTCGTCCACTGGCATCAGGCATTATTCAGCCGATCGAAGCGATTTGGGTGTTTCTAGTCCTTGTTTTGGCGAGTGCCTGTCTATTATTTTTCTTACCTGTTGAAACGTTTTATTGGTCATTTGGCGCATTAATTCTCGCCTTTATTTATCCATTTATGAAGCGCTATACCCATTTGCCACAGGTATTTTTGGGTGCGGCATTTTCATGGTCGATTCCAATGGCATATAGCGCAGTCGGGCAGACACCTGATCTAACGTGTTGGCTGTTATATTTTGGCAATCTTGCTTGGACGGTGGCATACGATACTCAGTACGCCATTACCGATCGTGAATATGATCTAAAAATTGGCGTGAAATCCACAGCGATCTTGTTTGGGAAATATGATTTGCAGATCATTGGATTGCTACAAGTCATGAGTTTGTTATTGATTGGATTAGCATTTTGGCGTGAGCAATTATTACCGTGGGCAGGTTTGGCGCTTCTTATCGTTGCCTTTGATTTTATCTACCAAGGCATGAAAACTAAAGATTGCGATCCTGTGATGTGCTTCTGGGCATTTCGGCATAATCGGTGGGTTGGGTTAGTGATTTGGTTAGGCATCATTTTGGGATTATCCATGTGAGTTGGAATAGAAAATGATATTGACGCTGTAAAGATAACAAAATAATTAAATTTCGCTGAAAGTATCGTAGACACGGTACTTTTTTTATGCCTAAATAAAATAGAGATCAATCCAATGATGTAAGGAGTACGTCAATGAAAATATCTAAAAAACAGGGGCTTAAAGCATTTGCAGGAATGACGGTGTTAGCAACAGCAATCACGCTAGCGGCATGTAATAATGATGACAACAAGAGTAGTGGTGGGCCAAGTCAAGAAGAGAGTGGTTATGTTTCTGAAACGAGCTATAGCGCAGACGCTATTCCAGAAGAAGCAAGTAAAGTCGATGTCATGAGCTACAATATGCCATATAGCAATGGCGAAATTCATCCATCATCAGCTATGGTGATTTATCCAAAAACAGAAAAACCAAGTGATGGCTGGCGTGTGGTAGTGTGGACACATGGTACAACGGGTGTAGGCGATAGATGTGCACCAAGTAAAATGGCGATGAATGAAAATTTCCTAGTCACTGCGAACAATCTATTGGAACGAGGTTATGTGATTGTTGCACCAGATTATGAAGGCTTAGGTGATCAAGGTATTCACCCTTATTTGAATCTAGAAAGTGAAGCCAATTCAGCGATCTACGCTGTGAACGCATTTAAAGAAAAGTATGGTGCAGATTTACAAGGAGATTGGATGTCGATTGGTCAATCTCAAGGTGGACATGCCTCACTGGGCGTAGCACAATTTGCCAATGATGATGAAAACTATAAAGGTGCAGTTGCCACAGCACCTGCTTCTAGCTTGGGTTATATCATCACTGAGGTTGCTCCACAGGCGATTAGTGGGATAGAAATGCAAAATAAAAACTATGCAATTCGAGTTTATTCAGAGTTACTGTCTTATGCTGCGTATGTTGGTGTAGGCATCAAAGCGTATATGCCAAGTTTTAATTATAATGAGATATTTCATTCACAGGCCTATAACGTAGCATTGAGTGCTCAAGGCACAAATGGTGATAATGGATTGTGTTTGGATGATATGATCGCTAATTATTATACGGATATTCAAACTTATCTTGTGCAGAATCCTTCTGCAAAAGTGATAGACTATCCTGCATTAACTGACGATTTCTTAGAAAACGAAACGATTGCAGAATTTTTAGCAAGTTCACAGCCTGGTACAGTGAAACTTGATAAGCCTATCTATGTTGTGCAAGGTACATTGGATGCAGCTGTCCCATATCAAGTAACTCAAGCTTTAGTTAATGGTATGAATCAGCTTGGAACAACACCACAAGTGCAATTGGATCTCGTTGAGGGTGCAGGACATACACAAGCGATTATTCAGCGTAATGAGCAAATCATGGACTTTATCGAAGCGACTATGCCAGCTTCTTAAAGTTTGATGAAGCTGAATACAAAAAAGCCTAGATGATTCATCTAGGCTTTTTCATTGTAGAGCTTATTGCTAAAACTTTACAAATTTTGGCTCTCCCACCTGGGCTCGAACCAGGGACCTGCGGATTAACAGTCCGTCGCTCTACCGACTGAGCTATGGGAGAATGTGCAAGCGATTGTATGGACTAATCTACTTTAGGTCAAGGATTTTACTCATTAAAATATCAATTCAATCCTTGATTGTTGCAATTTTAGTCATTCTCTTTGTGATCGATGCGCTTTTGTTCAGGCTGAACTTCACGTGCCTCACCATCAATAATGCTTGAGTCGTTACTCGCACCACGACCACCCATCTGCTGACGTTGCATCTCTTGCATTTGACGCATCATATCGGCAAAAGGATTGTTTGGATCATTGGCACTGCCAGACATACCACCCATCATTTTTTCCATCATGGCTTGTTGGCGTTTTTGCATTGCTTTCATGGCTGAGTTTCTAAACATGGTTTGCACCGCAGGAATCAACATCAAGAATGCTATTAAATCTGACCACAAACCAGGAATAGCAAGCAGTAAGCCTGCAATCGCACGAGGTAAATATTTGCCAATATTTGGATCATTTCCCATTTGTCCCGACATTTGCATTTGTTGCATCTGTGGCATGATATGCGCAACACTGCTACGCAATATCGTAAAGCCAATCATGGCAGCGAAGATAAACCAAAAGAATACGTACCAACCGCTACCGACCAAATCACCGACCACGATCCACGTCACGATCTCAGTCACGATGGCAATCAATACTAATAAAATCAGACCCATTTTGTTGCTTTGCAACCTCATTCAAAATTTAAAACGAAAAACAATGTATTCAATTTAACCTATGATCAAGTGCTCAGCACGACCGCATAGGTTTTTTTCAACAATTTATGTAACAATAGTGACGATTTTGAAAATTTAAAGGGCAAAATGACAATAATCATCGGTATTGACCCCGGCTCACGGCTTACAGGCTATGGCATCATTGAAAAAGACGGGGCAAAATTGCGTTTTGTAGATGCAGGGACGATTCGTACCGAAAGCCAAGAGATTCCTGAACGATTGAAACGGATTTTTGCAGGGGTGGATCGGATTGTGCGTTTTCATCAGCCGACAGAAGCTGCGGTTGAACAAGTCTTTATGGCACAAAATCCCGACTCAGCATTAAAGCTCGGTCAGGCACGAGGCGCAGCCATCGCGGCACTGGTCAATCTTGATCTGAAAGTCGCAGAATATACCGCACGACAAATCAAGCAATCTGTAGTTGGCTATGGTGCGGCAGATAAAGAACAAGTACAGATGATGGTGATGAAATTACTCAATCTGTCTGTAAAACCGCAAGCCGATGCTGCCGATGCCTTAGCGGCTGCGATATGTCATGCCCACGCTTCTGGGAGTCTGAATAAACTTGCGGTGCTCAATGCTTTGGGTGGTGGTATGGCACGTGGTCGAGGGCGTGGATTACGACGACGCTAATCTAAGGATGAGGCTTGCTAAAAAGGAATTTTAAAGTAAAAATTTAAAACACATTAAAATAAGGATGACGACGATGAATATAATGGATACAAAGATTGGCAGTGTGGTGTCGTTATTATTGTTGATGTCTGGGGTGCACGTACAAGCCAAAATCACCGCATTGCCGATGATTGAGATCAAAAAAACGGATGCACAAATACAGCAGATTTGCCAGCAAGCAAAAATATCGTGTATGAAACAGGATGATGGGGGATTATGGCAAGTCAAAAATGGCTCAACGCAGCAATATTACCTCATCGATGCACGCCCGCAGATTGTGCAATTACAACACGTCGGAACGACATATAAGGCATTAAATCATTGGGATTTTAAAAATTATCAACATCATAATCGTGAACCTTCAGATGAGTTTGCTCATAGCGGTATGACAATCTTTCCCGCATTCTATCCTGTCAATCGCCAAAATAATGCCATAGCCATACTGAACAATTGGTCGACAGGCTATTCTGGTGGTGGTGCAGGGGAGCAAGTTGCAGATTTCATCATGTTGCAAGCACAAGGGAAATATCAAGTAGCGATCCAAGACATGCCTTTTTATGACTATTCGATGATTAGGGCATGTTTCTCAGAAGCTGATTATAAAAACTCACCACATTGTCACGATGAAACTTGGCAGATCCTTCGTTTGAATATTCAGGATGTCGGTAAAGCGTATTATCAATGGACATTCAATTATTCAGCATATACTTGGGATGCATTTCAACCGAAAACCAGTACAACAGTTGAGAAGACCAAACGGGTTATGATGCCATTTTCTCAAAAATGAAAAAGCCCGCTTTAGATTAAAACGGGCCTGATGTTTTTACAGACTGTTTACATGCACTTTGCCAAAGCGCTAAGCGTAATCGTAAGTGCTTATAAATATTCAACCTTAACCACTTCGTATTCTACTTCACCTTGTGGTGTAGTGATTTTGGCTTCGTCACCTTCATTTTTACTAAGTAGACCACGTGCGATCGGTGAGTTTACTGAGATTTTATTTTGCTTAAAATCTGCTTCGTCATCACCCACGATTTTATAAGTCTTTTGTTCTTCGGTATCTAAGTTTTCAATGGTGACAGTCACACCAAAGACCACACGACCATTTTGCTCTAAGTCTTTGACATCAATCACTTGTGAAGCGCCAAGTTTACCTTCGATATCTTGAATACGACCTTCACAGAAGCCTTGTTGTTCACGGGCAGCATGATACTCAGCGTTTTCCTTAAGATCACCGTGTTCACGTGCCTCTGCGATCGCTTGCGTAATACGTGGGCGCTCTATAGATTTGAGATGTTGTAATTCTTTTTCCAGTGCAGCTTTGCCTTCTGGCGTCATTGGATAGCGTTGCATATTTTCCTCACTATCTGTTTCACTAGGCTGAGCGTAGATTGAAAGTGTGATATATGCTGATCATTCACTTTCAATTGGCTCAGTTTAAATTAAAAAAAACCGCCACCTCCGTCAGAGATGGCGGAAGTGTCGATGGTGTTTAGGCTTCTGTTTGTAAATCTTGCAAGCGATATACATCCATTGGCAACTGAATTCCTAAAGCCTGACAAACTGCATCTGCACCGTTTAATGTGGTGGTGTAATACACTTTGCCTTGCAAGGCTGAGCGACGAATCGAGAATGAGTCTTGCTGAGCTTGCTTGCCTTCTGTGGTATTGATAATGAGGTGTATCTCGCCATTTTTCAAGCGATCCACGATATGTGGACGACCTTCGGTGACTTTATTGACACGTTCACATTGCAATCCTGCCTCTTTTAATACATCAAATGTACCGCCAGTGGCAACCAGTTTGAAGCCATGACCGATCAGTTGTTGAGCAACTCGAGCGACATGTGGTTTATCTGAGTCACGCACAGACAAGAAGGCATGTTTAACTTCACCTTCAGTTGGCTTACCTGGTAGACGATCATTCGAGCCAAGTACGGCTTTGTAGAAAGCCTCACCAAAGGTTTTGCCGACGCCCATGACTTCACCTGTCGATTTCATCTCAGGCCCAAGCACAGGGTCAACACCTGGGAATTTGTTGAAAGGGAACACAGCTTCTTTTACTGCAAAGCTCTTTGGAATAATTTCTTTAGTAAAGCCTTGTGATGACAAAGATTGACCTGCCATACAACGTGCAGCGACTTTCGCCAAAGACTCACCGATACATTTCGACACGAATGGTACGGTACGAGATGCACGTGGGTTTACTTCGAGAATGTAAACATCATTACCTTTGACCGCAAACTGTACATTCATTAAGCCAACCACGCCAAGTTCTTTCGCCATCGCCACAGTTTGACGACGCATTTCGTCTTGGATTTCTTTAGACAAAGAATATGGTGGAATTGAACATGCTGAGTCACCAGAGTGAACACCCGCTTGCTCAATATGTTGCATGATCCCACCGATCACAACGTCTTTACCATCAGATACGCAGTCTACATCGACTTCGGTCGCATCATCTAAGAAACGATCGAGAAGTACAGGTGCTTCATTCGATGCTTGAACGGCTTCACGGAGATAGCGTTTTAGCTCTTCTTCGTTATAGACGATTTCCATCGCACGACCACCTAGTACATAAGAAGGGCGTACCACCAATGGGAAGCCAACTTTAGCAGCTTCGGCGATACCTTCTTCAGCAGATTTGACAATGCTGTTGTTTGGTTGGCGTAGATTCAATTTTTGAATCATTTGTTGGAAGCGTTCACGGTCTTCTGCACGGTCGATCGCATCAGGCGATGTGCCGATAATTGGCGCACCCGCTTCTTCCAAAGCACGCGCCAATTTTAATGGGGTTTGACCGCCATATTGAACGATCACGCCTTTTGGTTTTTCAGTGCGAATGATTTCGAGTACATCTTCCAAAGTCACTGGTTCGAAGTACAAACGATCTGAAGTGTCATAATCAGTAGAAACGGTTTCAGGGTTACAGTTGACCATAATGGTTTCATAACCATCTTCACGCATCGCAAGGGCAGCGTGGACACAGCAATAATCAAACTCAATGCCTTGACCGATACGGTTTGGACCGCCACCGATGACCATGATTTTGTCTTTATCCGATGGATTGGCTTCGCATTCTTCATCATAAGTCGAATACATATACGCTGTATTTGATGAAAACTCAGCAGCACAGGTATCAACACGTTTGTAGACTGGATAAACGCCCAAGTTCCAACGCTCTTTACGGAATTGCTTTTGCGAAATACCCATCAAATCTGCAATGCGTAGATCCGATAAACCTTTGCGTTTGAACGAACGAATATTTTCTGCCGTTAAATCACCAACACCCAGTGCTTTGACTTGAGCTTCGGTTTTAACGATGTCTTCGATTTGAATGAGGAACCAACGATCAATTTTAGTCGCTTGGAAAACATCTTCTAAGCTAAAGCCGTGACGGAAAGCATCCGCAACATACCAAATACGCTCAGGACCTGGAATTTTGAGTTCAACTAAAATCTTGTCTTTGATATTAGTCACTTCATCAGTGATTTTTGAATCAAAACCTGATACGCCAACTTCTAGACCGCGAAGCGCTTTTTGCACAGATTCTTGGAAGTTACGACCAATCGCCATGACTTCACCAACTGACTTCATTTGTGTAGTCAGTGTTGCATCTGCTTGCGGGAATTTTTCAAAGTTAAAGCGTGGAATCTTCGTCACAACATAGTCGATCGACGGCTCAAACGATGCAGGAGTTACGCCACCAGTGATGTCGTTTTTCAACTCATCAAGTGTATAACCAACGGCAAGTTTTGCAGCGACTTTAGCGATTGGGAATCCTGTTGCTTTTGAAGCAAGCGCAGATGAACGTGATACACGAGGATTCATCTCGATCACGACCATACGACCCGTGTTCGGGCAGATACCAAACTGTACATTTGAACCGCCAGTTTCTACGCCGATTTCTCGAAGTACCGCAACTGAAGCATTACGCATCAATTGATATTCTTTATCCGTCAAAGTTTGCGCAGGAGCAACGGTGATTGAGTCACCAGTATGTACGCCCATCGGGTCAAAGTTTTCAATGGCGCAGACGATGATGCAGTTGTCGTTTTTATCACGAACCACTTCCATCTCATACTCTTTCCAACCAATCAATGATTCATCAATCAAAAGTTGTTTGGTTGGAGAAAGGTCAAAACCACGCTCACAGATTTCTAAGAATTCTTCACGGTTATAGGCAATACCACCACCTGAACCACCCATGGTAAATGATGGACGGATAATCACAGGGAAACCAAAACGGCTTTGAATTTCAAGCGCCTCTTCCATGCTTTCCGCAATGGCTGCTTTGGGACATTCTAAACCGATTTTGCGCATCGCAATGTCAAACAGTTTACGGTCTTCGGCTTTCTCGATGGCTTCTTTACTTGCACCGATCAGCTCAACGCCATATTTTGCCAGTACACCGTGCTCATCAAGGGCGAGGGCACAGTTCAATGCCGTTTGACCACCCATGGTCGGGAGGACTGCATCTGGACGTTCTTTTTCAATGATTTGCGCAACGGTTTGCCAAGTGATTGGCTCGATATAGGTTGCATCTGCCATCGAAGGGTCAGTCATGATGGTCGCAGGATTTGAGTTGACCAAAATGACACGGTAACCTTCTTCACGCAGGGCTTTACACGCTTGCGCACCTGAGTAGTCAAACTCACAGGCTTGACCGATGACAATAGGACCTGCACCAATAATTAAGATGCTTTTTATGTCTGTACGTTTAGGCATAGAAGTATTCCTTAATTACTGCTTTGCAGCTTCAATGAGTTCAATAAAATGATCAAATAATGGCGCACAGTCATGCGGACCTGGGCTTGCCTCAGGGTGACCTTGGAAGCTAAACGCAGGTTTATCAGTACGATGAATGCCTTGGTTTGTGCTATCAAATAATGAACGATGTGTGACTTTGAGCGTTGCAGGCAATGTGCTTTCATCAACAGCAAAGCCGTGGTTTTGCGACGTGATCATCACTGTTCCATCTTCAAGATTTTGAACAGGGTGGTTTGCACCGTGGTGACCATGATTCATTTTCATCGTGGTCGCACCAGAAGCCAATGCCAAAATCTGATGACCCAAGCAAATACCAAATACAGGTAAGCTAGTCGTTTCAACAATGGTTTTCACTGCGTTAATCGCATAGTCACACGCTGCTGGATCGCCAGGACCATTGGATAAGAACACACCATCTGGATTTAAAGCTAAAACTTTTTCCGCAGGCGTTTGCGCAGGTACAACAGTCAGCTTGCAACCACGATCGGCAAGCATACGCAGAATGTTGGTTTTTACGCCGTAGTCATATGCAACGACATGGAATTTCATTTCAGGTTTGCTAAAACCTTCACCTAATACCCAAGAACCTTCTGTCCACTCAAAGCCTTCAGGATCGCAACATTCTTTCGCAAGGTCTAAACCATTTAATCCGCCAAAGGCACGTGCTTTTTCTAAGGCTTCAGCTTCGGTAATATTTTCCCCTGCAAGAATACAGCCGTTCTGTGCGCCTTTTTCACGCAAGATACGAGTGAGCTTACGAGTATCAATATCTGCAATCGCGACGACATTATGTTGTTGTAGGTAGTCGCTCAGTGATTGTTCTGCACGGAAGTTACTATGAAGTAGCGGCAAGTCACGAATGATTAAACCATTCGCCCAGACTTTATGAATGCGTCCAGACTCCGTGTCTTCTGCATTACAGCCTGTATTCCCAATATGTGGATAGGTGAGAGTAACCATCTGCTGAGCATAACTTGGATCAGTTAAGATCTCTTGATAGCCAGTCATGGCAGTGTTGAAAACGACTTCACCAGTCGTAGAACCAGATGCGCCGATCGACGTACCTTTGAAAATCGTCCCATCAGCGAGGGCTAAAATGGCGGGGATGCTCAAAGCAAAGCTCCTGAATTTTAAGCTGTAAAAAAGCGAGTAGACTTATCGAGAAGCTGGAAAATAATCGACTTTCCGCTTCGGTCTGCTCGCTTGTAACTTAAAGAAGTATTATACGCAAAACTTGCTTAAAAGTCTAATGAAAATTCGGGAGATTTGCGTCAATTTGGATTTTAACCATTTATCCAATTCTGTATAGAAATTTAAATTGTCGGACAATAAATTAAGCATAAAAATGTTTTTGCATATTTAATAGTCAATATCCAAATAACATTACTCCCTGAGGATTTTTAAAATGGCTAGACAAACGACTAAAGCAACAGAGAAAGCAGAGCAAGTTGTAGATCAAGTGACTGTTAAAGTTGAACAAGTTGCATCTGATGTTGCTGAAAAAGCTGAACAAGTAAAAGCTGAAGCAATTGTTGCGAAAAAAGACTTTGCACAAAGTGTACAAGATCAAATCGTTGAATTGAAAACTGAATTTTTAAAGCGTGTTGAAACTTTAAAAGCACAATTTCCAGTTTCTCAAACTGAATTGGTTGAGTTGAAAGAAACTTTGAAAGTTGAGCTTACTGCGCTTTTGGAAGACTTCAACAAAGTATCTAAAGATATTAAAGAAGACATTACGTCAATTTCTTCAAAGCATAAAGATCAATTGACTGAATCTTTCAAGCGTTCAAAAGAAACTGCTGTAGAAGCATTCAACAAAATCAACCTTTCTCAAGTGAAAGAAAAAGCACAAGAAAAAGTTGAAGAAGTTAAAGCGAAAGTTTCTTAAGTCTTAGTTTTATAAGCTACGATTGTATAAGCCTAAGCAGTCTTAAAAATATAGATTTTTAAGATGCAAAACACTCATTTGATCGTGAGGAAAACGAAGCTTCGGCTTCGTTTTTTTATGGCGATAACTATTTCAATAAAAAGAATCATTGCAAATTAGAACTGATGTAGCCAATCTCGTTTGTTATGAAAGTCTGCTTCTGGGCTACTGTGTTGCATTGCAAAATAATGCGTTTTCGCAGTTGTTTGAATCACTGCACTGATGCCAACAAACAAGTCTTTCATGGCAATTTTGTGATGATGTAAAAATAGATTGATATCAATCGTCGCTGTTAGTCCAAAACCTGTACGTTTGAGTTCGACCAATTCAATTTTAGAATTGAGTGGTGGTGGCATCGTTTCAGGATAGCGATATTCTTCAAAATGATAACTTTGCCAAGCGCCTGATGGAGAAAGATTCACTTCTATATACTGATCTTGATCTCGAATACCAATAAAAAGTTCATAGCAAGTATGTTCCCACAGAAAATCTCGTCGTGGATGTCCAGCGACTTTATCCGCCCAAATGATCTGTTGCATCGGGTCGTTCAGCCAAAAACCTAACTGAATAATGCCACTGGCAGGGGATTCAATCGCCGCAACGATGCTGAGATCACGCGTTGGCTGGAATGCACTGAGTTCAAAACTTGCCATAACTTTCTATCTGTTCATTCGATCATCTGACGAATTAATTTGTCTAAATTAATCTTTGATCAAATGCGCATTACGCACAATATTCGACAGCTTTTGATTTTGCTGTGCGGCTTTTTTATAGAGCAAAACGATTTTACCAATCTGCTGTACACTTTCGGCTTTGGTGCGTTCGATGAGCTCTTGAATCACCGCAGCTCGAACTTCACGATCTTCACCTGCGACTTTGACTTTAATCAATTCATGATCATTGAGCGCACGTAAAGTTTCCTCGACGACATTATCCGTCAAGCCTTGACTACCAATCATTACTACAGGCTGTAGTGCGTGACCGATCTGACGTAGACGTTTGCGTTCTTGAATTTTTAAAGCTGCCATGATGCGAACCGATGATGAAAACGCATTATTTTAAACGCTTTTCATGAAAATTGCAGGGCTTTGACAATATATTTATTAAGATGCGTCACAGGCGAGTTTGAAGATACTTTGAATTTTGCGATCATTTTGATTGAAAAATTGATTAGGATTTCGTGACTTGATTTGCGCTGTTTTACTGCATCAAGCGATTTTTTCACGTAGAATGCAGGCTGTTTTCACTGAAATTTTGTATGACAAATGGCAACTAAAATTACCAATCAAAAATTATCTAAAAGTAGTCGCGCTTGGATGCGTGAGCATTTGGATGATCCTTTTGTCAAAAAAGCGCAAAAAGAAGGTTATCGTGCAAGAGCGGCGTATAAACTTCTGGAAATTCAAGAAAAATACAATTTAATCAAACCTGGAATGACGGTGGTTGACTTAGGAGCTGCACCGGGTAGTTGGTCGCAAATCGCAGGAAAATTAGTCGGTGATAAAGGCATTGTGATCGCCTCAGATATTTTAGAAATGGATGCTTTGCCTGATGTCACTTTCTTACAAGGTGATTTTCGAGAAGAAGAAGTTTTTGAAAAATTGTTAAATATTTTAAATGGACGACCTGTAGACCTTGTAATTTCCGATATGGCACCCAATACATCAGGTAATAGGGCTGTTGATCAACCACGTCAAATTTATTTGTGTGAGTTGGCTTTGGATTTTTCTCAAAAAGTTTTGGGGAAAAAAGGGCAGATGGTCGTCAAAGTATTTCAAGGAACTGGTTTTGATGAGTTCCGTAAACAGATGGTTGATACCTTCGATGTGTTAAAAACAGCAAAACCTGCTGCATCTCGGGCAAGATCGAAAGAGGTTTTTTTGATCGGTCAGGGGCGTAACAAGTCTTTATAAGGTCGCTTTAGAAAGTAGCGTTATAAAGCTAAATGTGCAGAGTGACTTTTTGTGAGCATCTGTACACTAAAGCTGTTAAAATGTGGTTTCGCTTTTTAGAATGGTGAGTTGAGCTGTTTTTCAGCTGACCAAATTTGATAAATATGGGAATAGAGCTTTGAGCGATTTCGTCAAGAATGCCGTATTGTGGCTGATTATTATCGGTGTGCTGGTACTGGTTTTTAGTAATTTCAGCGACCGAGGCAAAACTGATGCGTTGAGTTATTCTCAATTCATCACTGCTGTGAATGATGGACAGGTAAAACAAGTCACTGTAGATGGCGAGCGCATCACAGGTACTAAAGCCAATGGTTCAGAATTTGAAACCATTCGACCTGATGTCTTTGAACCACAGTTTGTACCGAATTTGATTGAAAAAGGCGTTGAAGTTGAAGGTGTTGCACCGCATCGTCAAGGTTTGTTGATGCAACTGTTGATCGCAAGTTTCCCTATTTTATTGATCATTCTATTGTTCATGTTCTTTATGCGGAATATGGGCGGTGGTGCAGGCGGTAAAAATGGTCCAATGAGCTTTGGTAAATCTAAAGCCAAAATGCTCTCAGAAGACCAAGTCAAAGTTACCTTTAAAGATGTTGCTGGTGTCGATGAAGCTAAGCAAGAAGTCGTTGAAATTGTCGATTTCTTAAAAGATCCTGCAAAATTTAAACGTCTTGGTGCATCTATTCCACGTGGCGTATTGATGGTTGGACCTCCAGGTACTGGTAAGACTTTGCTTGCAAAAGCGATCGCTGGTGAAGCCAAAGTACCATTCTTCAGTATTTCTGGTTCAGACTTCGTTGAGATGTTTGTCGGTGTTGGTGCTTCACGTGTACGTGATATGTTCGAACAAGCGAAACGTCATGCGCCGTGTATCATCTTTATTGATGAGATTGATGCTGTCGGTCGTCATCGTGGTTCGGGTACAGGTGGCGGTCATGATGAGCGTGAGCAAACCTTGAACCAAATGCTAGTTGAGATGGACGGCTTTGATGGTAATGAAGGCATTATCGTGATCGCTGCAACAAACCGTGTTGACGTATTGGATAAAGCTTTACTTCGTCCGGGTCGTTTTGACCGTCAAGTGATGGTTGGCTTGCCTGATATCAAGGGTCGTGAGCAAATTCTCAATGTACACATGAAGAAGTTGCCATCTGTGACTGGTGTTGATACGCAAGTATTGGCACGTGGTACACCGGGATTCTCGGGTGCACAGCTTGCCAATCTTGTGAATGAAGCTGCATTGTTTGCCGCACGTCGTAACAAGACCACTGTGGATATGCACGACTTCGAAGATGCGAAAGACAAAATTTACATGGGTCCTGAGCGTAAATCGATGGTCATTCGTGATGAAGAGCGTCGTGCGACGGCGTATCATGAAGCAGGTCATGCAATCGTTGCTGAACTGTTGCCAAAGACTGATCCTGTGCATAAAGTCACGATTATGCCTCGTGGTTGGGCGCTTGGTGTAACTTGGCAGTTGCCTGAGCAAGATGCGATTAGTAACTACAAAGACAAGATGTTGAATGAAATTTCGATTCTTTTTGGTGGTCGTATCGCTGAAGAAGTCTTTATCAATCAACAGTCAACTGGCGCATCGAATGACTTTGAACGTGCAACCAAAATTGCCCGTGCAATGGTCACAAAATACGGCATGTCAGATCGTCTTGGTGTCATGGTTTACGAAGATGAAAACCAAAATGGTTTCTTTGGTAATGTAGGCAATCGTACGATTTCAGAAGCGACACAACAGCAAGTTGACGCAGAGATTCGTCGAATCCTCGATGAGCAATATAAAGTTGCACGTGAGATTCTAGAGAGTAATCAGTCGATTGCACATGAAATGGTGAAAGCGTTAATGCAATGGGAAACTATTGATCGTGACCAAATCCGTGACATCATGGAAGGTCGTGAGCCACAGCCACCGAAAGTTTATATTCCTGAAAATCCGATTACGGTAGGCGATGAAACTGTGGGTGAGGAAGATGACTCTCCATCTACGCCACCACCACTACCATCATTGCCTAAAGCCTAAATTTGGCTGGATGAAATGTAAAATTAGATCGCTTCCGAGCGGTCTTTTTTATTACTGTTTTTTTAACGCAGTAAGCAAATTCAATTGAAGATATTTCCATTTTTATATGATGAATTGGTTAAACTCATAAGAATGATTAAGGAGTCATCATGCAACTGCATCCCTTGCCAAAACGTACACTACAATGCGCCAATAAAACTTTGGATTTATCTACACCGCAAATCATGGGGATTCTGAATGTCACACCTGATTCATTTAGTGATGGTGGGCAATTTCATCAAACTTCAAAAGCTATTGCACATGCTTTGGAGATGATGGAGCAAGGTGCAACCATCATTGATATTGGTGGTGAATCGACTCGACCACATGCAGATGCTGTGAGTGTGCAAGAAGAGCTTGATCGGGTGATTCCTGTGGTGGAGCAGTTGGTAGATCATGATGTGGTGATCTCGATCGACACCAGCTCGCCTGAAGTGATACGAGAAGCCGTCGCCAAAGGTGCGCATATTTGGAACGATGTGCGTGCTTTAAAACGTCCGAATGCCATGCAAACGGCAGCAGATTTAAATATTCCTGTGATCTTGATGCACATGCGTGGTGAGCCAAGCACTATGAATGATTTGGCGGTTTATCAAGATGTCACCGCAGAAGTCATGTCAGAGTTACAACAGCGCATTGATGAAGCATTAGCCATAGGCATACGTAAAGAAAATATTATCATTGATCCCGGTTTTGGCTTTGCGAAGACAGCTTCGCAAAATTTACAATTACTCAATAAGTTTTGGAAATTGCATGAACTGGGCTATCCAATACTTTCGGCGCTATCTCGTAAGCGATTCATCGGTGAGGTATTAAACGGCATAGAAGCAACTGAGCGCGATATTGCCAGTAGCACAGCACATTTGCTGTCGATACAACAGGGCGCATGTATGGTGCGCACACATAATGTCAAAGCGATGTCGGATACCATCAAAATTTGGCAAGCCATGAATGATGGGATTTGATGATTTTGCAATGATTTCTACAGAGATGGAATAAACGATGTTAAAACTGATCTACTATGTACCTGAGTCGCATCTTGAAGCGACCAAGCAAGCAATTTTCAAAGCAGGTGCAGGCGGTATCGGTGATTATGCAGAGTGTGCTTGGCAGGTCAAAGGGATTGGTCAGTTTAAACCAGTGGGTCAAGCCAAGCCTTTTATTGGTCAGATCAATCAGCTTGAGCAAGTCGAAGAGTGGCGTGTTGAAACCATTGTTGATGAACAGTTTGCCCAAGCGGTGAAGCAGGCGTTATTGGCAAGCCATCCTTATGAAGAGCCTGCTTTAGAATTTATTCAAATCGTCGTTATATAATCATCATCATAGCCATTAATCCATCGAATCAATGCACACTGATTCGTGTGCCGACTTTGATTTTTCGACACTCAGGACTACTTTCGATGAGTTTTCTCAGTTTAAAATCGGTAAATGTGACTTCACGATTTTGCATGTTGAATTGCTCGGGCGTTTTAATTTCTAAACATTGGAATGGCTGAATGCCTTGTATTAACTCAATTTCTTTTGCTGACATATTGCTTTTTGATAAATAAACATAGCCTTTGGTCGATTTAAGTAAGATGTTTTGTGCTTGAATTTCGGCAGAACTGGTGAGCTTAATGGTGTGTGTTTTTAACACTTTACATGCAGTTTGTAAAAAAGATGTGACTACTACTAAACTGATTCGCATGATTATTTTCATTATTATTACTCAAGTTGTAATTCAATATATTTGACACTCCCTGCCATACAATGAACAGGGAATGCCTATATTAAGTGTTCAGATTTTAATTAAACTTAGAAAAATCCGCTTTACGTTTTTCTTTAAATGCAGTCAATGCTTCGATCATTTCAGGTGATTTAACACGTTGCATAAAGATTTCTGCTTCATGATCAATCCAAGCCACGATGTCATCTTTATCTGCTTTCATCAAGGCTTTGCTTTGTTTCAGCGAAGCAAGAGGTAGTTGGTTGAGATGCTTTGCCATTTGCGCCGCTTGAGCATATGGCTCATCGACGATTTGCGTGACAAGTTTTGCATCTAGTGCAGTTTCAGCATTGAATTTACGTGCTGACATCAGCAAGTCTGCGGCTAATAAATAGCCTGCACGTTGTTGTAGCAATTTACTTGCAGCGCCTTCAGGTGATAGACCTAAGCTAACAAAAGGAATTTGGAACACTGCGCTAGTATCTGTATAGACAAAATCAGCATGGAGTAGCAAAGTCACGCCGATACCAATTGCCACACCTTTGACACCTACGATCAATGGTTTTGAAAACTTCGCTGCGGATTTTAATAATAAAAATGGTGCGCCATCACCCGCAGGGCTGATTTGTTTTTTCAGACTTGCTGCGAAATCCTGCATGTCGTTGCCTGCAGAGAAGTCGTTGTTTGCACCACGTAGAACTACGATACGTACGTCATTTGACGCATCTGCTTGATACAGTGCTTGTTCGATTGCAATATATAGGTCAGTATAGAGCGCATTTTTGGCTTCTGGACGGTCAATCGCTAAAGTAAGAATGCCGTTGGCTAATTCTGCTTTTAAATGTGGGTTGCTATTGTTTAAACAATCTAAGCTCATCGTTGTATTCCATCGTTTGATTTAAAACTTGAGTGTAGTTTTAACAAAGATGGCGCACGCTGTATAGTTGAAAAATTGAGGTTTTTATGTCGCATGAGTTCAAAGCGTTTGATTATTTGGTGTTCATTGGGCGATTTCAGCCGTTCCATATTGCACATCGAGAAGTCATTGATATTGCGCTAGAGCAGGCGGAGCAAGTGATACTCGTGCTTGGTTCCGCACAAGATGAACGAAGCATTAAAAATCCTTTTTCAATCACTGAACGTCAGCAGATGATTTTATCGAGTTTCGACGAGGCAACACGAAAGCGTATTCAATTTGTCCCGATTATTGATTTATACAATGATGAAAAATGGGTCAAAGCGGTGAAAGATGGCGTCAATGATTTTATTGCTCAGCATCATCAAAATGAGAACAAAATAGAGCGAAAAACGGGCTTAATTGGTCACTTTAAAGATGACAGTTCGTACTATCTCGCTTTATTTCCTGAGTGGCAATTGGTCGAATTGGAAAACTTAAAAAATCAACTTTCGGCGACGCCACTACGTGCCAAATATTATCAAGGTGAAATTGATCAAGATCATTTAAGTGCGGAAGTCCAAGAGTTTTTAATCGAATTTCAAAATAGTGAATGGTATCCGCTGTTGCAAGATGCCTTTCAACAGCAGGATGATTCACCTGTTATTTTGCCTGATGAATCTGTTTGAATGATTTTAAGCCTTGACTGGCAAAACCCACATCAATCAACAATAGTAATAGGTATTTTTAAACTCAGATTGAGATTACTAGGTCAGATAATATCTATTTCACGCCATCAGGCGCCTTTGGTGACTGATGGCGTATAGGATTTTTAGGGGGATACCGCCCCTAAAACCCCCAAAAAATTTTTATAACAAGGGCTTAAGCACTTTGTAACTGTTTGATTTCTTCTAAAATCTTCTCAGCATGACCTGCGGCTTTGACTTTGCGGAAGCTGGCTTTGAGTTCACCGTTGTGGAAAATAAAAGTTGAGCGCTCGATGCCCATGACTTTTTTACCATACATATTCTTTTCTTTGATTACATCAAAGTGCTGACAGAGTTTTTCATCTGGATCACTGAGGAGTGTGAAGTTAATCTCTTGTTTTTCGGTAAAGCGTTCATGGCTTTTGATTGAGTCACGAGATATACCAAAGATTTGCACGCCAAGTTTGGTAAAATCGTTTTTAAATTGGCTAAATTCATTGGCTTGTGTGGTGCAACCCGGTGTCGAATCTTTTGGATAAAAATAAATAATCAGCCAGTCTTGTAGGTCGCTTAGCTTAATGTCTCCTTGTGTACTTTCCACAGCACAGTTTGGTAATTGAATTTGTTCGAGTTGTTCTTTGCTTTTTTCGATTTGATCTGCCATGTGAATTCCTCTTTAAAAATTTAATCTTGCAAAGATTTTAGCATTTGCTTAACAATAAGTCTGTGATCAACAAATTCGACCAATAAAAAAAGCCTGCTTCAGCAGGCTTTTCGATGGTTGCAATCTTGTCTGCAAATTATTTTTTCTTCGCAGATGCTGATGCCGCTTGTGCAGCATTTTGAACTTTTTTGATCAAGCTTGGACCTGCACATGTTTCCATTTGCTTTTCAGTACGTTGTACCACTGCAAGGGTGCGAGGGTCTTTCTTGGCATTGACCGCACTTCGAATTTCCCATTCTTCTGCATTGGTCATTTTTGCTTGGCTATCAATGGTACATTTACAGAACTTTGAAGCTTCTGCTGAAGTCAACACTTTTGCTTTGGTGAAAGAACCTTGACAGTTCTTTTCTAAATCACCACGGATATTGGTACTTGTATTTAGGTCTGCGGCAAAAGTTTGACTTGCTAGTGCTGCGACAAGGACTGCACCTGCAGTTTTTAACATCATATTTTTCATAAATAGCCTATTGTTCTAAAAGTGAGTTTACATAACGTGTCGGGTCACTTACCCCAGCTTCGATGAAGCCTTGATGGCGTAGGCGACAGCTGTCACACACACCACATGCCCGACCGTCAGTATCTGCTTGGTAGCATGACACTGTTTGAGCATAGTCTAACCCATGTTCAATGCCGAGTCGTATGATATTCGCTTTGGATAAATGTAACAAAGGTGTTTCAATTTTTATCGGATGTCCTTCTACGCCTGCTTTTGTTGCAAGATTCGCCATTTTTGTAAATGCGTCGATATATTCAGGACGGCAGTCTGGATAGCCTGAATAATCCACTGCATTGACCCCAATCACGATGGCTTGCGCATCTTTGACTTCAGCCAATGCGAGCGCATAAGATAAGAAAATCGTATTGCGTGCAGGCACGTAAGTAATTGGAATGCCTTCTTGAAACTGATCAGGTATGTCGAGGTTGTGATCGGTCAGTGCAGAACCACCAATGTTACTGAGATCAATATTGATGATGCGATGATCGAGTGCGTATTTTTTTGCAAGTTGTTTGGCTGCTTCAAGCTCACTGGTGGAGCGTTGCCCATACATAAAGCTAATCGCATAGCAATCATATTGCGATGCAGCCCAAGCGAGGCAAGTACTTGAATCTAAACCACCTGATAATAAGACGACGGCACTTTGACGCATAACACGACCTTAATTCACACTAAAAAACAGCCATAGATTTTAGCATAATTTACATGGTGAATTTGGCGCAAAATATATACATAAAAGTGAGATTAACTAAACAAGTAACTTAGCGACCTTTTTCATCTTGCCAAAGCAGTTTGTGCAGTTGTAGTTGGAATTTCACAGGGAGATGATCTTCCAAAATCCATTGTGCCAAGTTACGTGCTAAAGGCGGTAAGCGTACATCACCCTCGATCGCAAATGCAGGAGAAAACCATACGGTAGACACAAAGTCTGCAAGTTGATGTTGCATCAAGAAATCTTTTGACCATTCATAATCTGCACGATCGCTAATCACAAACTTGATCTGATCATGTACGGTGAGATGTGGGTAATTCTCAATCAGATTGCGATGTTGTTCGTGACTTGATGGTGTTTTGACATCAACAATTCGTGATACACGTGTATCAACTTTACTAATATCAAGCGCACCACTGGTTTCCAACGATACTTTAAAACCACTATCACATAAGACTTTGAGTAAAACCAAACAGTTTGGTTGTGCCAAAGGTTCGCCACCTGTCACACAGACATATTTAGCGTTGTAGTGTGAAATTTGTTGAATGATTTCTTCCAAGCTGTAACGTGTACCACCTTCAAAGGAGTAAGTGGTATCGCAATAGACACAACGTAGCGGACAACCTGTTAAGCGCACAAATACCGTCGGATGACCAGCCTCATTGGCTTCACCTTGTAGCGAGTAGAAAATCTCGGTCAGTTTGAGCCCTGCAGCAGGATCAGTGACAGGAATGGATTGAGTGCGCATAGGAAACAAAGATTGGCTTAGACAGCGATAAATCAAGATGGAAAAATAGGCGAGCTATTCTACCTGATTTTAGGAAAAATAGCTGATCAATTTCTAAGGTGATGATGTATTGAAGACTTTAGTCAGACTCAATAGGTTCAATAAGCATCAGAATGCCGAAATTTAACGCCTCGACGATTAATTCAAAAGTTGCGTCTAAATTCGCTGTTTGATTTGGTAAGTCATTTAATAAAAATTGTTCACCATCGGCAAGTGCTTTAAAGATTTGCATTGAATCTGCATCGACTGGGAATAATTCACCATTTGCCCAAAATTCCAATGTTTCATGATGATTCAGAGTACGATAAAGTAAGCGATTGGCAGGTTCAAGTGCAATGCCATAACCATCTTCCGCATAATCTTTTAATTCTTCAAGACTGATTTCTTCAGGTTCAGGAATATGCTCGGCATATTTGGCTTCGCTGATGAGTGCCATGACCGCAGACTCAAAACCAGAATTATTTTGAATGGCTTCTAAAAGTTGCTGTTTTAAGGTATCTAATTCGAGTTGTGAAATTTCCCCAATAGATTGTGGGGCTTTGCGTTGATAATCGCTGATTGGTGTCTTTGTTAAGACTTGATCGGCAAATTGATCGCTAACACGGTCGATCAACTGCGCATGATTTGGCATGCGAAAACCAAAAGAAAAAGTCAGACATTCATCTTGTGCTACACCATAGTGTGATAGGCGAGGTGGCACATACAGCATGTCACCTGGTGCAAGCACTTCATCAAAATCCACTTGCATTTCGGTAAGCAATTTTAACGGTTGATTAGGCACGATTTCGGTGGATTCGTCACACCATTGTCCAAGTTGCCAACGACGATGCCCAAAACCTTGCAATAAAAACACATCGTAAAAATCAAAATGCTGTCCAACCGATCCACCTTGAGGCGCATAAGACACCATGATGTCATCTCGTCGCCATTGTGGAATAAAGGAAAATTGTTTCCAGAGATCAGCAAGTTCTAAGGAATAATGATCAACCGCCTGAACTAACAGCGTCCAGTAAGGTGGTAGTTTCTTAAAATCCTTTGCGCTAAGCGGGGAGTTTTTTACCTGCCATTGATCATGCTTTTGACCATTTTGGGTAATTAAGCGTGCAGTTACATCGTCATCTAAAGCCAATTCTTTGATGTCATCAGGCTCAAACATACCAACAATCTCAGGTAGCGCATTGCGTACTAGAAGTGGTTTCTTTTGCCAATATTCAGCAAGAAATTGTTCGGCACTGATACCACCTAAGATTAAAAGTGGTTGAGAAATTTGCTTAGACATAATTATTCAAATGCAGTCAAAAATATAAGCGTATTTTCCTCTGTGGAGCGATGAGTTGCAATGCGTAATTGCCTTGAAGGTGAGGTTTGGAATACGACTGTTTTTGGTCATTTTGCCGAAGTGTTATAGACTATTGCTTTTATTTTGTGAATTTTTAACGATTTTCACGATTGTTTTTTATATAAGTTGTATTTCGTAGGTCAAGACGATTTGGCTAGAAAAACAGATTCAAGATAGGATGAGTCTATGAATTATTTAAATCCAACCGTATTGACATTTATTTTATATATTGTGTTGATGATTGCTATAGGCGTGTATGCCTATCGGGCAACAACGGATTTTTCTGATTATATTTTAGGTGGTCGTAGCTTTGGCAGTTTAGTCACGGCTTTTTCGGCAGGGGCATCGGACATGAGTGGTTGGTTGCTCATGGGTTTGCCAGGGGCAATTTATTTATCTGGGTTGAGTGAAGCGTGGATTGGCATTGGCTTGGTGATCGGTGCATGGCTCAATTGGTTGTTCGTCGCAGGGCGGCTTCGTATCCATACCGAAGTGCAACATAATGCGATGACTTTGCCTGATTATTTTACCAATCGCTTTGATGACCATAAACGTATTTTGCGGATTTCATCAGCACTGATTATTTTAATCTTCTTCTCGATTTACTGTGCGTCCGGTATGGTGGCAGGGGCACGTTTGTTTGAAAGTCTGTTCGGCATGGATTATCAAACTGCGCTTTGGCTGAGTGCTTTTGCAACGATTATCTACGTGACCATTGGTGGCTTCTTAGCGATCAGTTGGACGGATACTTTCCAAGCAGGTTTGATGCTATTTGCTTTATTTATCACACCGATTTTTGCGTATTTGGCTGTGACCAATAATGGTGGCGATGTATTGACCTATGTGCAAGCAGCTCGCCCTGAAGCGACGCATATGTTCCAAAATTTAAGTTGGATTGCGATTATGTCGTCGATGGCATGGGGCTTGGGTTATTTTGGTCAGCCACATATTTTAGTGCGTTTTATGGCGGCAGATTCGGTGAAAACCATTCCAATGGCACGTCGTATCGGCATGTCGTGGATGATCATCTGTTTGCTTGGTTCAGTCGGTATCGGTTTCTTTGGTATTGCATTTTTTCAAGCCAATCCAGAGCTTGCGGCGCCTGTGACTGCGAATTCGGAAACAGTATTTTTACAACTGACACAAATCTTGTTTAATCCGTGGATTGCAGGGGTGATTCTTGCAGCGTTCTTGGCAGCGGTCATGAGTACGTTGAGTAGTCAACTTTTGGTCTGTTCAACGACGATTACCGAAGATTTTTATAAAGTCTTTATCCGTAAAAATGCCTCACAAAATGAGTTGATTTGGATTGGTCGTATCATGGTTGTTGCGATCGCAGTATTAGCGATCTCGATGGCAAGTAATCCAGACAGTAAAGTGCTTGGTTTGGTGTCTTATGCTTGGGCAGGATTTGGTGCAGCCTTTGGACCGTTGATTCTATTGTCACTGATGTGGAAACGCATGACGCTTTCGGGTGCGCTTGCAGGTATGATCATTGGTGCTGTGACAGTGATTATTTGGAAAAATATGCTTGGTGATACTGGTGTCTATGAGATTATTCCAGGATTTATTTTCTCAACGATTGCGATTGTTTTAGTCAGTTTAATTTCTAAAACACCGTCAAGTGAAACGATGGCACGTTTTGAAGAAGCGGATCGAATTTACCATCAGAATTCCTAGAAAATCTGTTGTGATAAAAAATGCCCATGCTTAAAGTATTGGGCATTTTTTTTATATTTAAATCAAAAGAAATAAATCAAGGAATTTGAATATCCAGCTTTCTCAAGATAGAACATAGTTGAATCATTGGCAATCCCATCAAAGCAGTATAATCATCACCTTTGAGCCATTCAAATAAGCTGATACCGAGGCTTTCACCTTTAAAACTTCCTGCACAATGTAGCGGTTGATCTAAAGACACGTAACGCTGAATTTCATTATTGCTTAATTCACGAAATTTGGCTTGAAAGGGCACAACGCATGTGTGTTCAAATTGTTGATTGATACACTGTACAGACAAGCCAGTAGCGAAATGAAGCACTTTGCCAGATTGCTGTTGAAGCTGTGCAATTGCACCTTGTTCGGTATATGGCTTGCCGATGAATTGCTGTGGGGATTCTGTAAGATACGCCACTTGATCTGAACCAATCACAATCGCATCGGGATGATGATTGGCAATTTTTAATGCCTTTTCATAACTCAAACGCTGTGCAAGTTGTTCCGCCGTTTCATGTGGTTTTGCGCTTTCATCAATATCAGGGCTAATCGCAAGATAATCGAGATGTAGTCGATTGAGCAGGGCTTTACGTGTTTCAGAGCTTGAGGCAAGGATAATCTGCGTCATTACACTGCATATTCCATCAAGGTTTCGAGTTCTACAAACTGCAACACACTTTCATGGCAAGCGTGAATTTTCACAGGTGGCGCAACTTGATGTTGATAAGCTTCTACCCAACGGGTCACGCAAATACACCAAAAATCACCAGGTTTTAAACCAGGAAAGCCAACTTCAGGTAATGGTGTGGTCAAATCATTGCCGACACGTTGTGAAAAGCTTAAAAATTCAGAAGTCATTTGCGCACACACCGTATGTAACCCAACATCCGCATAACCAGTATGACAAAAACCATCACGATAATAACCTGTGATCGGATCAAAGCAACAGCTAGCCAATGCGCCACCCAAGACATTGAGGCGATTGAGTTCTGGGTCGGGATGATATGACATAAAAACAGCCTGCTTTGAAAAATGAATAGGTGAACTACCATCATGATAAATGATATTTGAAGCGAATTTCATATTTTACCGAAATAGAACTACCTTTTTAATGAGAATGATTTAAAATTTGCGCAATTGAATTAACCAATGATGAGAGAAGTCGATGAATTTTCAGCGCATGACTGATTTAGATTTAAATGGAAAACGAGTTTTAATCCGTGAAGATTTAAACGTACCAGTTAAAGATGGCAAAATTACCAGTGATGCTCGTCTACGTGCTGCGATTCCAACCATCAAACAAGCCCTCGCTCAAGGCGCTGCGGTGATGGTATTTTCTCACTTGGGTCGCCCAGTAGAAGGTGAGCCAAAGCCTGAACAATCTCTTGCACCAGTTGCAGCATATTTGACTGATGCTTTAGGTCAAGACGTTCAATTGTTTACTGACTATTTAGACGGTGTTGAAGTCAAATCAGGGCAAGTGGTACTCCTTGAAAATGTGCGCTTCAATCATGGTGAAAAGAAGAATAATCCTGAACTTGCACAGAAATATGCAGCACTGTGCGATGTATTCGTCATGGACGCATTCGGTACAGCACACCGTGCAGAGGCTTCAACAGAAGGTGTAGCACGTTATGCCAAGCAAGCAGCTGCAGGTCCGCTTCTTGCAACAGAGTTGGATGCTTTAGGTCGTGCCATGCAAACGCCTGAAAAGCCAATGGTAGCGATCGTTGCAGGGTCAAAAGTATCGACGAAGCTTGATGTGTTAACGTCACTATCGACAATTTGTGATCAGTTGATCGTTGGCGGTGGTATAGCCAATACTTTCCTTGCAGCCGCAGGCTATAACGTCGGTAAATCACTCTGTGAAGTAGATTTACTTGAAACTGCAAAACAAATCGCTGCTAAAGTCGATGTACCACTACCAATTGATGTGGTGGTTGCAGATGCGTCAGAAATTAACTTCGATGACTTTTTAGGTTCGGTAGGCAATGCCAAAGCCGTGGTGAAAAAAGTCGCTGATGTATCTGATAACGATATGATTCTCGATGTTGGTCCTGAAACTGCACAACAATTTGCAACATTGCTGAAGCAATCAAAGACTATACTATGGAACGGTCCTGTCGGCGTTTTTGAAGTCGATCAGTTTGGTGAAGGAACAAAAGCATTGTCTTTGGCGATCGCAGAGAGCGCAGGCTTCTCGATTGCAGGCGGTGGAGATACTTTGGCGGCGATTGATAAATATCAAGTGGCTGACCAAATCGGTTATATCTCTACGGGTGGCGGTGCGTTCCTTGAGTTTGTCGAAGGCAAAACTTTACCTGCTGTAGCTGTACTTCTTGAACGTGCGAAAAACTAATACTGTTAGTTTTTTGAAATTTGATTTTAATTGACTTTAAATTAACACTTTAATTGAGGATATCTTGATGAATATTAAATTTTTAACTGCTTTGGCAATTGCTCTTCCTTTATTCACTGTGGCATGTGCAAAAAAAGAAGCGCCTGCTGAAGGTGCGACACCTGCAGAAGCGACTGCGCCTGCTGATGAAGCGGTGACACCAGAACAACAAGCGGCGATTGATTCAGTGGATCAACCAAATCCAGAAGCGATCGCTGTAGAGGGTGAAGAACCTACAGCTTCAGTTGAAACGACTGAAACTGTGACAACTAAACCAGTAGCGACTGAAGAAGCTGATCCTGCAGCGCAAGCTGAACAAAGCACAGAAGCTGCACAATAATTGATTTTGAAAATCCTCGCATCTGCGGGGATTTTTTTATATTTTAAATCGTGATTTTAGCTGAATTAGAATGATTATCAGGTTAGAATGCGCTTAGATTTTGGGAGTTACTTATGGCACTTATTTCACTTCGCCAATTATTAGACCATGCGGCTGAGCATCAATATGGCGTTCCAGCGTTTAACGTCAACAACTTAGAACAAATGCGTGCCATCATGATGGCGGCAGATGAAACCAATTCCCCTGTGATCGTGCAAGCCTCTGCGGGTGCGCGTAAGTATGCAGGTGCGCCATTTTTACGTCATTTAATCTTGGCAGCAATCGAAGAATGGCCACATATTCCAGTGGTGATGCACCAAGATCATGGTACAAGCCCTGCGATCTGTCAGCGTTCGATTCAGCTTGGTTTTAGCTCAGTGATGATGGATGGTTCATTAGGCACTGATGGCAAAACACCAAAAGATTATGACTATAACGTCGGTGTAACACGTGAAGTGGTTGCGATGGCGCATGCTTGTGGTGTGTCTGTAGAGGGTGAGATCGGCTGTCTGGGTAGCTTGGAAACAGGTATGGCAGGCGAAGAAGATGGCGTTGGTGCAGAAGGTGTACTTGATCATTCTCAATTGCTGACTTCTGTCGAAGAAGCAAAACAGTTTGTAGAAGATACTAATGTCGATGCTTTGGCAATCGCAGTCGGTACTTCACATGGTGCGTACAAATTCACTCGTCCACCTACAGGTGATATTTTGGCGATTGATCGTATTAAAGAGATTCATGCCGCATTGCCAAATACGCATATCGTGATGCACGGTTCTAGTTCTGTACCTCAAGAGTGGCTCAAAGTGATCAACGAATACGGCGGTCAGATTGGTGAAACTTATGGTGTGCCAGTTGATCAACTGGTTGAAGCGATCAAGCATGGTGTGCGTAAGATCAATATTGATACCGATTTGCGTCTTGCATCAACTGGTGCGATTCGTCAATTTATGGCGGAAAATCCTGCGGAATTCGATCCACGTAAATACTTGGCGAAGACTGTAGAAACCATGAAGCAAATCTGTGTAGATCGTTATACTGCATTTGGTACAGCAGGTAATGCGAGCAAGATCCGTCCAATTTCATTGGAAAAAATGGTTGAGCGTTATTAATCTGTACAGTATTTGATTTGACCTATAGAAGACCCATCATGTGATGGGTTTTTTATTGTCAAAAGCTTTGTATCGAATGTGAATTCGCTTATTTTAAAGATCTCAGAGATTAAGTATTTCGGATTAGAAATTAGTTCATGGATTGAATATGCAATTTATCCTTATCGCAGCATTATTTAGTGTATCGGTGTCCATCGCACTGAAACTCTACCGTCAGTATGGGATGAATATCATCCATCTGCTCACAGTGAACTATATCACCGCATCGGTACAGTGTTTTTTGTGGTTCAAACCCACATTTAACATTGCTCAGCTTGAGCATTCGTGGTGGTTGATTGGTGCTTTGGCGGTGATATTGCCCAGTATTTTTTGGTGCTTAGATCGTGCTTTGCATCATGCAGGTCTGATTAAAACCGAGATCGCACAGCGCTTATCAGTTGTCTTAACGATTTTAGTTTCGACGCTTATTTACCATGAGCAATTTTCATTACTTAAAATTTTTGGCATCGTGCTTGGTGTGGTTGCTGTACTGATCATGTTGATTGGACAGGGCAGTGCCAAATCAAGTCAATCGGTCGCAGCGTGGCTGAGCATTTTGAGTGTCTGGGTTGGCTATGCAGTGATAGATTTACTGTTTAAATATACTTCGGGTTTAGGCTTGCAGTTTGCGATGAGTTTAAATGCGATTTTTATTTGTTCTGCGATCTTGTGCTTATTCGCTTCATTGTTTCAATCACAAGCTTTGACACTAAAAACTTTAATTGCAGGCGTGATATTAGGTGCACTGAATTTTGCCAATATTGCCTTTTATCTATATGCGCACCGACAGCTCAGCGATAGTCCTGCATTGGTATTTGCATCGATGAATATTATGGTGGTGTGCTTGGGGATTTTGGCAGCGGTATTGATCTTTAAAGAACAACTCAATCAAAGTCGTGCTGTTGGTGGAATGTTGGCAATAGTCGCTGTATTGATCTTGATGCAAAGTATGTAAGAGAATCAGTATTTAACGTGCTTTTAAATGTCAGAAAAGCCCCGAATAAGGGGCTTTTCATCTAATAAATAAATCAAATGTTCTGTTAACTTACACGATAGCAAGTTAATTTACACGATACCAAGTTTGGTCACGACCGATGGCTGATACACCGACAAAGCCACGACCATTTAAAGTCTTACCATCGTCAGAAAGATTGGCTTTGAACTTGTACGTTTTGCCGCTTTCAGGATCGACAATAGAACCATTTGCATATTGATTATCTGCAACATTTTTTAAACCGGTGACGATCGTTGCGCCAACAAGCGGTTTATTTTTAAACTTACCTTCGCAGTCTGTACATTTTTGTTTTGCATCAGGTGCTAATACTTTTTGAATCGTACCTGACAACGTGCCATCACCATTTTCTTTGAATTTCACCAATGCTTTAGGTTGATTGGTTTTGTCATCAACAGTCTTCCACACTGATCCATTCAATTCATCCGCAGCAAATGCCACCATAGGGAGTGATGCAACGATAAGTGCGATTACTGAACGCTTCATAATTTCATCCTTTTTTGTTGAAATGTAGGCGCATTCTGAAGCAGAACATTGTGAACAACCACCGAGTTGTTTGACAGTTTTGTTGATAAACGTGGTGAGAACGGTGACTTTTGCAACAGAAGTTCAATAGGTGTGAGGTTTTGAAAAGATAAGTTGTGATTCAAATAGCTCAAAGTGAATTCAAGTAAGGCGATGTAAATATAGATCAAAGTTGATTTAAGCTGAGTTGAATAAGTAGTCAAAAACACATTAATGTTTGAACAGACATGCTATGATGTGTTCAATAAAATATAAAATGTTCAAGGTTGTTTTGATGGTCGCACATAGTTCTTCCCAGTCGAGAATCCATAAAGCTGCATTGCGTCTTTTTGCAGAGCGAGGTTCAACCGTGATTACGGTTAGCGAGCTTGCAGAGGCTGCACGTGTTGCAAGGGGTACAATTTATAATAATGGCTTAAGTCCAGATAGCTTGTTCGAAGATATTGCTTCTCAGCTTAGCGACGAGATGAATAGTCGCGTGATCAAAACTTCTGCATATGAAAAAGATCCTGCCTACCGCCTTGCCAATGGTATTCGTATGTATATACGCCGTGCGCATGAAGAACCTGATTGGGGGAAATTTATCTGCAAATTTGCTTTTAGCAATAAAGCGATGCTTGGATTGTGGGCGGGGCAGGATTCTCCCGTACCTGATGTATTGCAAGGTTTGGAATATGAGCGATACAGCTTTCGCCAAGAGCAACTCATCTCGGTCATGGCGATGATTGCAGGCGGTGTCTTAACCTCTATATTTATGGTGCTTGAAGGGCATAAAACATGGCGTGATATTGGCTCAGAGATGGCGGAACTCGTGTTGATCGCACTTGGTGTAGATGCCAAAGAAGCTTTTGAAATATCACGTAAAGAGCTCCCTGCATTATTAGAGGTATAGACTGATAGAAGTGTAGAGCTATAGAAGTTCAAAATTATTTGAAATGGTTAGATTGCATGGTGGAAAATTCGGCAACTAACACTTGAAAAACAAATGATTTATACCCATTATCTAAACAGTGCTATACTGCACGACCATCTGGGGGTGTTATTGGCTTCGACGCTGGTGATGAAACTCATAGATGCATGCCGAGAGCGCATTTCCTCTCGTAAATCAAATTTGCATTTTTTAGTCGCAAACGACGAAACTTACGCTCTAGCTGCCTAAGGGCAGCTTGTCCGCTTCACTGAATACTTGTGGTCAGTGAACCCGACTGAAGCGAACGCACACAAGTCCGTATAAAGTCACGCTTCGGGGCTTTATACCAAACTTAGAAGATCGCTCGCTGTACCCTGTTCGTCGGGTCACTTTGAGTTAAAATAATAGACGATATCTAAGCATGTAGTATTCTCGAGTGTAGTGCTTGCGGACGCGGGTTCAACTCCCGCCACCTCCACCACATATCCTTCCAGTGAAATTCACTGAAGTATAAAAAGCCTTTAAATACAACATTTAAAGGCTTTTTTATTTGCCTGTTTGTCCAACCTAATCCGATGTTGTTTGACCCTGCCTTTGCCTTAATTGGGTCAAAATTGGGACAATTTGACCCAGCCAAACATTCTATTGGAGGTTCAAATGGCACTAACAGACGCTCAATGTAAAAATGCAATTGCTAAGGAAACACAGTACCGTCTTACCGACAATAACGGCTTATCGTTGAGAGTCGATCCCAATGGGAAAAAGTACTGGTCAGTACGCTTCACAGTAAATGGACAACGTAGATCAAAATCCATCGGTCAGTACCCCGAAACAGGATTGAAGAAAGCTAGAGAAATTGCGCTGTGTTATGTTTATGAATATTCAGCTAAGTCCGAGATAAAAGTTACTCAACCTGAATTTCAAGAAGTCGCCGAAGAATGGTTTACCAATAAGAAGCTCAATTGGTCTAAAAAGCATATCCAAAATGTAAGAGCTTCGTTGGACGAACTATGTATCCTTATGGGCGGAATTCAGATTAATGAAATAACTGCACAAGATATATTGAAAGCAGTAAAGCGTATTGAAGGTCGTGGCTCTCTCGAAATAGCTAAGCGCACACTTTCACGCTGTGGCATGGTCATGAAATATGCCATAGCTCATGGCTATAGATTAGATAATCCAGCATCAGATTTAGTCTATGCGCTCAAATCTATAAAAGTCACGAATTTAGCCTCATTACCTGAGTCAGAAATGCCTATGTTTCTCTCTAAGGTCATGTCTTACCCATGTGATAAACAGACGCATTGTGCAATTATACTCGTTATGCTTACAGGCGTGCGTGTTGGTGAGTTATTGAGTGCAAAGTGGACTGAGTTTGATCTTGAGGAGCGGAAGTGGGATATCCCAGAAGATCGTATGAAAAATTGCTTAGCTCATCGTGTACCACTCACAGATTTAATGATTGAAATATTGCATCAACTTAGAGGGACACACAATCATGATCTTCTGTTCCCTCATCGCATGGATCATGAAAAGCCGATGTGTAGTGAAACAGTCCTTCAAGTAATCAAGAGGTCAGGATATAAAGGCAAAATGACGACACACGGCTTTCGGGCGCTATTTAGTACAGTAGTCAATGAGTCGAATTTGTTTAGTCCTGATGCTATCGAAAGACAGCTTGCTCATGTACCCCAAAACCGTATTCGATCTGCGTACAATAGAGCACAGTATTGGGATGAGTGTGTCAAGATGATGGAGTGGTATACGCAAAAGGTGAAGTACTGGCTTGGCTAGTACTTCATCTGGAATATCATTATTTTGGCTTATCAAATTTGTGAGCGTATTCAATTTCAATGAGTCTTTCCAAATACATTGTTGTAGATTTACCATCGGCATCTGCCAGTCGCTTTAACATATTGTTGGTTCTTTTGTTAAGTGAAATATTGCGCTTAATTTTAGCCTTATCCTTATCCCTACACTTTTTTTGTCGCCATGCATTCTTAATGTCTGAATGAATAGCCACCGATTTTGTAGACACCTTTTAGTTAGATAAAATGGCTAATTAACGAGGTGCTTATGAGCAGTAAAC
>NZ_JAKUML010000003.1 GCF_022601685.1 Acinetobacter sedimenti | reverse complement strand
GCGGATGCCGAAGCAAAACGCAAAGCTGATGCCGAAGCCAAGAAAAAAGCCGATGCAGAGGCAAAAGCCAAAGCCGACGCTGATGCCAAGAAAAAAGCGGATGCCGAAGCAAAACGCAAAGCTGATGCCGAAGCCAAGAAAAAAGCCGATGCAGAGGCAAAAGCCAAAGCCGAACGTGAAGCCAAAGAATCTGCTGCCAATAAAAAAGCTGAATCTAAGAAAATTGCGTCCAGTGCAAAACGTGACTTTGAGGCAAAGATTTCTAAAGCTTGGGATGTGCCAATGGGTACGACGGGCACCAAAGCCACTGCAAGAGTTACCCTGACAGACAGTGGGCAAGTTGCTTCTGCGATTGTTTCGAGTAGTGATGCAAATGTCAAAGCATCTGTTGAAGCAGCCATTCGTGCAGCTGCACCATACCCAATGCCAGAAGATGCCGATGCGCGTCGTGAAGCACGTTCATTTACATCCACATTTACTGCACGATAATTTCATCAAAAAAGTCTTTATAAAAAGACCCTGATCGTGGTGACAAAGCGTCAATATCAATATACATTGTTTGAATATAAAAGCTTTGTCATCATAACTTTACATAGTCAGTATAGAATTCATGTCACGGCTTTGTTACAACATCAATAATTTATTCAACATTTCCAAAACTTCACACAATTTGGAAATAAATATCACAGCCCAATGCCATACAGCCCAGTGCCGTGTACAGGCTTACAATCAAAAGGTTTGAAATACGTCGAGATGATTGCTTTAAATAACGATTCAAAATCTACACTGAACTATAAACACCTCGCTCTTGCCCTACTGGTCGCTTGTACGCCACTGACCGTACAACAAAGCTATGCGCAGTTACAGTTAGAAATTGCCAAAGCACCCGATCAAGCACCGCAGATCGCCGTTGTGCCTTTTGGCAATGACCAAACTGTTTCACCGATCGTTGCCAGTGATTTAAACCGTTCAGGTCGTTTTACCAGTACATCAAATAACCTTCCTGCCAACCCAACTTCACCAGGTCAAATGAACGTCGGTGTATGGAAAGGTGCAGGCATTCCTTACGTGGTGATGGGTCAAGTACAACAAGTAGATGGCTCGACCTACAAAATTCAATACCAACTGTTTGATACCGATAAACAGCAATGGATGTTGAATGAAGTACTCACCGTACCAAGCAATCAAATGCGTAAAGCGGCGCACTTGATTAGTGATACGATCTATAAAGCATTGACTGGCGTACCAGGTGACTTTAGTGGTCGTATTGCATATGTCCTGCGCAATCCTGCGACACCTGACCAACGCTATACATTACAAATCGCTGATACAGATGGTGCAGAGCCACGTACGATTTTATCTTCACCTGAGCCGATTCTTTCACCATCATGGACACCTGATGCCAAGAAATTGGCGTACGTGTCGTTTGAAAGCAAACGTCCTGCGATTTATTTGCAAGATTTATCGACTGGTCAGCGTCAGCTCCTCACCAGTTTTAGAGGTCTAAACGGTGCGCCAAGCTTCTCACCTGATGGTCAGAATATGCTGTTTACTGCATCAATGGACGGTAATCCTGAAATCTACCGCATGAATCTTTCAAACAAGCAACTCACTCGCTTGACACGTGATACGGCGATCGACACCGAAGCTCGTTATACACCTGATGGTAAGTCATTCATCTTTACTTCAGATCGTGGCGGTTCACCGCAGATTTATCGTTATACCTTTGCCGATGGTTCAACCAAACGCATGACCTTTAAAGGTGCATTTAATGCACGTGCAACCCTGAATGCTGACGGTAGCAAAATTGCATTAGTTCATCGTCCAAGTGGTAGTAATTATAAAGTTGCGCTGATGGATTTAAACTCAGGAATTTTCAATATCCTGACACCGACTTCATTGGATGAATCTCCAAGCTTCTCACCGAATGGTCAGATGGTGGTCTACGCAACACGTGAAGGTAATCGTGGTCTGCTGTCAATCATGTCTACCGATGGTCGATTCCGTATGAATCTACCAAGTGAACAAGGTGAAGTGCGTGAACCTGCTTGGGCGCCAAGCCATTAACAACCCTATTCATTAAAACTGTTGTAAATGCTGTTTTAAAAATTTAACTACTCATCTCGAAGGAGAGCAACATGAATTATAAATTATTGATTCTTCCAATCTTAGCTGGATCATTAATCGCAACAGGTTGTGCAAACCGCAAGCCTGCGACAAATACCACCGTGACCAATGGCACTGGCTCTGTATCAGGTGCAACGACTTCAGGTCTTGGTACGGACTCTAGTATTAGTGCTCAAGGTGGCTCTACGCTTGGTGTGACCGATGCCAATCGCCCATTCCTTGCAAAGCGTGTGGTACATTTTGACTATGACAGCAGCGATGTATCGAATGAAGACTATCAAACACTGCAAGCGCATGCACAGTATCTCTCTGCCAATGCCAACTCGAAAGTTGCACTGGTTGGACATACCGATGAGCGTGGTACACGTGAGTACAATATGGCACTTGGTGAGCGTCGTGCTAAGGCAGTTGAGTCATTCCTGACGTCTTATGGTGTGCGTGCAGATCAGCTTGAAGCTGTGAGCTATGGCAAAGAGCAACCTGTCAATGCAGGTCATAATGAAGCAGCGTGGAGTGAAAACCGTCGTGTAGAGATCAACTATGAAGCAGTTCCACCGATCTTAACTGTGCCAAACAGCCGTTAATTCTACACAAAAATAAAATCTGCATCTAAAATATTAGACTGATCTAAAGTAGCTTCTCGGAGCTACTTTTTTTATTGTCTTTAAAACCATTTTCACAAAAAAATTTATGGCGCAATTATTTTTCTGTCTCTACTTACCCGTCTGATTCATGGACAGTCATGGATTCAATCATGTCATGCTTATTAAATTCTTTATATTCAGGCTTGGCTTCATACGCTTTCCAAGCTTGCTTGACGTTTTCATCTTTGATCTCGTGCATGTCCATTTCTTCGACAGCAGTTGGCATTTCATCAAACTTCACGGTAGTCATGGTGGCTCTCCTTAATTACTCTTATTTTGTATGTACTGAGTTTTAAGTTATAGCATGTTCTATGCCTTCGAGATTAACTATTCACCGACAAATTGTTTCTGGTTGCACGTAAGCGAAGAGAGTGCCATAGATTTTTATCTTGAATATGCAATAATAGCCACTTTCACTATTTGCCTATAAAGCTATTTGGAGTTTGACGCAATGTCCCATGTTTTACTCAAAGATTTTCTCGCCCAACAACAAAACCACAATCTAACAGAAAATCTTGCGCAAGTGATCCTAACCATTGCATCAACCTGTCAAGATATCGACGCTGCGCTACAAAAAGGTGCACTTGCAGGGATTCTCGGCAGTGCAGAAAATGAAAATGTACAGGGTGAAACACAGAAGAAACTCGATGTGATTTCAAATGACATGCTCATTGATGCCTTACAACAACACCCTGCGGTAGTTGCACTTGCATCAGAAGAATTGGAAGAAATGACGCCTGCGCAAGCGAATGGTGAATATTTGGTATTGTTTGATCCACTTGATGGTTCAAGCAACATCGACATTAATATGTGCGTCGGTACGATTTTTTCAATTTTAAAAAATACTGGCGACCTAAAAACTGAAAACTTCTTCCAAAAAGGTCGTGATCAAGTCGCTGCGGGCTATGTGCTGTATGGTCCATCGACCATGTTAGTACTCACTACTGGTCAAGGGGTGCAAATGTTTACCTTTGATCCTGAGTCTAAACAATTTGTATTGACCAACGATCAAGTACAAATCCCTGCGGAAACGCAAGAGTTTGCTATTAATTCATCAAATCAACGTCATTGGGAAGCACCTGTACAGCGCTATATCGGCGAACTACAAGCAGGTAAAACTGGTGAACGTGGTAAAGATTTTAATATGCGCTGGGTGGCGTGTATGGTTGGTGACGTGCATCGCATCTTGACACGCGGCGGTATTTTCCTTTATCCATATGATCTTAAAGACCCGAAAAAAGCAGGTCGTCTACGTCTGATGTACGAAGCCAATCCAATGAGTTTCTTGGTCGAGCAAGCAGGCGGCGCATCATCAACAGGTCGCATGGATATTATGGATGTTGAGCCAAACGATCTCCATCAACGTATCCCTGTGATTTTAGGCTCAAAAGCTGAAGTCGAACGTGTTGCGAGCTATCATCAAGTTTAGGTTGATCGCTTGAAAACAACTTTTGAACTCACCTTTAAAACTAAGTATCTACAAGGATGATTCATCGTGAATGAATCATCCCAATTTCTAGCGTTAAATTTTCTATTTAAACTATCTATATCGAAGCAACATATGTTTGAATTCATCCAGTCCAAAGATAATCCAAAAATAAAATTGGTTCGTGGTTTATTGGAACAAGCATCACTACGTAAGAAAAATGCGCAGACCGTACTTGAGGGTGCGCACCTGATTGAAAGTCTTATTCATCATTACAGCAATAAAAACACTGATTGCAAAATCCAATTTCTGCTTTGTACTGAAAGTGCTTTAGATCACCCTGAAAATCAAAATGCTTTAGACACAAATACAGCACCTGTTTATATCGTTGAACCGTCACTCTATCAAAAGATCAGCCAACTCGGTGAATCCACACCACTCATGGCTGTGATTAATTTCCCCAAACTCCAAGACGCATGGCAAATTGACTGCGACACATTAATTCTCGATCGTGTTCAAGATCCGGGTAATGTCGGTACGCTACTCCGCTCTGCTGCTGCGGTTGGTATTCAGCAAGTGATTACGACTATCGGCACAGCAAGCCTGTGGTCACCTCGCGTCTTGCGTGCAGCGATGGGCGCACATTTCTCATTAGCGTTGTTCGAAGCAGTGCAGATTGAAAACTTGATTGATCAATTTCAGATTCCTGTCTATGCCACCAGTTCACACCGACCACAAAGTATTTATCAGCTTGATTTAAAAACGCCGTGTGTTTGGATTCTAGGCAACGAAGGACAAGGCGTACATGAAAATTTACTCGACAAAGCAACAGCTGTCACCATTCCACAACCAGGCGGACAAGAGTCTTTGAATGTCGCAATCGCAGGCTCGGTCTGCCTATTTGAGATGATGCGACAACGTCTTTAGGATTTTAAGCATTGTTCTGAAACTTGATTAATCATTAACAACGTAACGATAGCTAACAATTTGCAGTTTTATGTTGAAACTGTGCCATTTTTTCACCAAATCCCCTACACTACATCAGAAAATATTTTACAACCTTGTCAACCAAATCAGTCAATGCGACGTTTATAGTCACATGAAAACTGTTTAGGTTGTCGAATGACAGGACTTTCCATCCCGATGGATTCAGCACCCAAGCAAAAACAGTTGACGCAGGACACCACTGCGCCAATGTCGCTTGAAAAGCGCCTCCAGCTCTTTATGCAAGAGATTACTGGGCGTGCTTTAGTGATGATGGAAAATGCATGTCAGGGGCAACATGATGTTGCAATGGATTTAGTGCAAGAGGCATTTATCTCATTGCATCAGCATTATCCAGACAAGACTACAGATGAATGGTATCCCCTGTTCTACACCATTTTGAACAATAAGTTCCTCGATTGGCGTAGAAAAGAGGCACGTCGTACACAGCGATTCGGGTGGTTGCGTATCAACCCAATTGCAGATGAGGATGAAGAGCAATTTGATCTTCCCGATCAGAGTCTTGTTGATGCAAGTGACTTGATTGACCAAGAACATACCACAGAGGAAATATTCCAAGCCGTTCAAACTTTACCTGTTCGCCAACAGCAAGCCTTTATGCTTCGTGCATGGGAGGGCTTTGACACTGCAACAACAGCAAAAATTATGAACTGTAGTGAAGGCAGTGTAAAAACACATTATCACCGTGCCACGCAAAGTTTAAAGACGATTTTGGCACATTTGAATTCTAATGATTGAGGGTCATCCAATGAAAAAAGATGATTTTGAACAAAAAATTGTGAATGCTTTGAATGTCAAAGCCGATCAACAAATGCAATTTAAGCATGCTGTCATAGACAATGTCTTTGATCGCATCGAACAACACCGTCATGAGCGATTTAATCGTTGGGGCTTGGCAGGTTTTGCCTTAGCTGCTGCGATTACAGGTGTCGCTGTTGTACCGAGTAGTTTTTTTGATAATACGACTGATCAGCAAGCGACTATCACCTCCACCAAACTTTCTCCACAGCTCGCAGATGATTTGGAAATGCTCTTAGTGCTTGGTGAGGATGCAACACATGGTAGCTAAGAAGCTTCCTGTGCTTTGCGCAGTATCCATCAGCCTTGCATCACCGATTGGTTTTGCAGGTATGGAACGCTTTTGGGCTAATAAAGAAGATCAAAAAACTGTAGCGCAGATGGATGAGTGCGATGCGCTAACACTTGAACAACGCCATCAATTGATCAAAGCGTATCAAGCTACTCGTGATGCCGAACAAAAACTTGATCTCAAAAAACGTATGGAATGGTTTTGCAAACTTAGCGATCAAGAACAAGATCGCATGCGTGTCGCTTGGCAGAATATGAATACCAGTGAACGTAATGAACTCAAACAAAAACTACAAGCTGCAAATGACCTCGAAGAACGTACCGAGATTCGTCGTGAATTTATAGAGCGCTTTGAAGGGCAGTTTTAAAATTTATTTAGAATTTTAGTGATCTAACTATCAACTTTAAATTATGATTTGAAGAATCAAAATATTATGAGCGCTATTATATAAATAGACGCTCTTTTTTATGATTAAAACCTAATTGCAAACTATGCAAAGAATTTTAATAAGGTCTGGATGACCACCACATTCACCAAGTCAATAAAGAACGCACCAGCTAGCGGTACGATCAAGAATGCTTTGTGTGAAGGACCATACATATTGGTGATCGCTTGCATATTGGCAATCGCTGTTGGTGTTGCCCCCATACCAAAACCACAGTGACCCGCTGCAAGCACCGCTGCATCATAGTTACTACCCATGACTTTAAAAGTGATAAATGCAGCAAACAGTGCCATCACCAAAGTTTGCAGTGACAAGATAATGACCAAAGGCCCAGCCAAATCGACCAATTGCCAAAGCTTTAATGAAAGCAATGCCATCGCTAAGAATAGGCTAAGTGACGCATTACCAAATACATCAATCGCACGATCAAAAATAGTGACTTTAAGTACCGACTCAAGGAAGTTACGGACAATCACACCACCGAGTAATGCCCAAACAAATGTTGGCAACTCGAAGCTAGTGCCTTTTGCAAGGTCGGTCATCAGATTACCAAATGCCAAACATGCAGCAAACATCGCCAGGGTACTAATCGCATTATCTGCGGTGATTAAACGTGTTTTGTGTGGAAATTCAAAGGTCGAATGCTCTCCCGTAGGCGCAACTGGGATTTTATCATCACGAATTTCTTCACGTACGCTACGCCCAGTCGCAAGACTATGTCGCTCGATTAAGAACTTCGCTACAGGACCACCGATCAAACCACCAATCACTAGACCAAAAGTCGCACTTGCCATACCAAGCGTCGTAGCACCCTCGATCTCATATTTGGTTTCTAAGATATGCCCCCATGCACCTGCTGTACCGTGACCACCTGTCAGGGTAATCGAACCTGTAATCAAACCCATTAATGGATCAAGACCAATGGCACCTGCAAGTCCCATCCCCACTAGATTTTGGATGAAAATAAATGCACTAATACAACATAAGAAAATAAATAGACCGAAACCACCTTCTTTGAGCTTGCTTAAGTTTGCACCCAAGCCAATCGAGGCAAAGAACACTAACATAAAGCCTGTCTGAAGCTCGGAGCTAAACTTACCACTCACGCCAAAGGTCAAATAAATTAGATACGCCAAAATTGCGGCAACCAATCCACCCGCAACTGGCTCAGGGATATTGTAATTTCTTAAGAATGAAATCTTGTAGACCAACAATCGACCAAGCAACAGCACAAAAGTCGCTGCAATCAATGTGTAATATGCGTTAAAAGTGTATTCCACTCTTTATCTCCCTGTCTTCATGTGCAAAGGTAAGCATTCCAAGTACGCATAAAAAATATGCAAAATACTCACCAACCCTGCTTATTTATATCGACAAATAGGCACTAAAACGTAAAAGATGACATAAGTAGTCATATTACACAATCATCCCTTGGTGTTAATGCCGAATTAAAAAACAACTCAGTTCATTCATGTTCAAAAATAAAACGATCGTGTGATAAACAGCAATCGTTTTATTGATCATAAAATGTAATTTTTAAAACTTAGTGCATCGGTTGAACCATATTTTTCACCGACAACACATTGCTCAATACTTCATCAGAAAGTAGTTTTTCTGCTTTGATCAATGCCAATACACTTTGCCCAGTTTCATTGGCTTGTTTGGCGATTCGTGTGGTGGTTTCATAGCCGAGATAAGGATTCAACACGGTAATGATGCCAATCGAATTATCCACGAGGTATTGGCAATTTTCTGATTTGGCTTGGATATTTCGAATACATTTTTGCTCAAGCATGCGCATTGCTTTGCCGAGTAAATCAATAGATTCAAACAATTTAAACGCAATCAATGGTTCCATCGCATTGAGCTGAAGTTGACCTGCTTCGGCTGCCAGTGTAACTGCCCAATCATTGGCGACCACTTGGAAATATGTCAAATTCATTGCTTCAGGAATCACAGGATTTACTTTGCCTGGCATGATTGAACTGCCGGGTTGACGTGGTTCAAGTTGAATTTCGCCAAGCCCTGCACGTGGACCACTCGATAGCAATCGCAAATCATTAGAAATCTTAGACAGCTTGGTCGCTGTACGTTTCAAGACTCCTGAAAGCAATACAAAGTCACCCATATCAGAGGTTGTTTCGATCAAATCAGGCGAACTTGAGATTGATTTCCCTGTGATTTTGGCTAAAGCTTGCACCGCATTGATTCGATATTGCACTTCGGTATTGATGCCTGTACCAATCGCCGTACCGCCTAGATTAATCCCGCTGAGCGCATCAGGCATGATTTGCTTGATTTTGTTTAAGTCGTTTTGCAAAGTATGTGCAAATGCACCGAACTCTTGCCCTAGCGTCATTGGCACAGCATCTTGTAACTGAGTGCGACCCATTTTCAGCACTTCAGAAAATTCATCAGACTTTGCTTGGAAGCTGTGAATCAGATTTTTGAATGGCACATACAATTTTTCTAAAGATAAAATCAACGCCAACTTGATCGCACTTGGATACACATCATTGGTGGATTGCGACATATTCACATCATTATTCGGATGCAGATATTGATACTCGCCTTTCATATAGCCCATGTGCTCTAGACCAATATTGGCAATCACCTCGTTGGCATTCATATTGGTCGATGTACCTGCACCGCCTTGCATCATATCTATCGGAAACTGATCACGATACAAACCACTGATCAATTGCTTACACGCATATTGAATCGCCTCAAACTTTGCTTCGCTTAACTTACCTGTAGGAATTGTTCGGGTTATTTACACTTTATGTGAAAAATAAGAGTTGAGTATTTCATAAGGTGTTTGGTTGTTCAAACCCTTATGAGGTTTTACAGTATTGTAAAAATTGATAAAACGGTTTAATTCAAGTTTTCGATGCTGACTATCTTTGAATTCAATCTTTTCATGCCACATTTCCATAAGTGTTCTAATCACCCTTTCAGCTTTACCGTTTGTCTGTAGGCGTGATATCCGTGTGAATTTTTGACCAATATTATTCGTCAAACACACCTTGACCAAAGCATGTTCTGCTGTACCTTTAAACTCCTTGCCATTATCAGAGTAAAGATAATCTAAAGTGTAGGGACAATGCTTTATGACATGCTCTTGCAGGAACTCAGCTGCACTATCTTGGGTTTTGTCAGGAAATATTGCTGCATAGAGTTCTCGTGAATAGTCGTCAATTCCTACAAAGAGGTATTCTCTTGGTTGTACATTCGTATGACCTTTGAGTAATGGTAGTCGCTTGCTATCCACATGAAATAACTCACCAGGATAGGATTTATTGTAGCGTTTGGCTTGTTGTTTAAGCTTGAGCTGGATTGATACTTCAACTTTTGCTAGACGTTTTAATCCATAGAACGCTGTTTTATATCGTTTATTTGTACTATTTGATGGTGTAAACTGTCGATGTCTAGCTTTTCTTAATACAGCATAGATTGTGGGGCGGCTTACTCGATATCGTTCTGCGAGGTGGCTTACCTTCCATTGTCGGCTTTGATAGAGTTTCCAAATCTCTTCACGATCTAGTGGCGTCAGGCGGATTCTTTTATGCATATGCATAGCAGTATCTTCTCATAGAAATACTGTAAACAACCCGCTAGAATCCTACACAAAATCTTATTGAGATTAATTTTTAGACTATTTGTTCACGTATAAAAAACACATCAGTTTGATGTGCTTTTCTTGATCTAAATCGTCACGCTATTTGGCGATCCATCATTAATCTACCGCATGGTAAAGCAGATAAATTTCAGTCAGATTGTCAGGAATCTCTTGCGCCAAATCGTCCATCAATTGACCATTGCGACGGAATGACTCCATTTGTGGATCTTCTTCATCAATTCCACTAAACACCATGATTGGCAAGGTCAGCTCAACCAGTGTTTCTTCGATCTCATCTTTAAACCACGCCTCTTCATTGACAAACATTGCATCAACAAAGCCGACGCTCCAATCGCCTAGACTCGAATCCACATCTGCTTCTTCGATCTCAAAAGGAAATTCGATTAACTCTTCATTTGCCAAAGTTGATTGTAGTTCTGTGAGCCACAGTTTGATCTGTTCAAGAATATCTTTTGGCACTTTATTTTGATTTTGATCAAATAAATAGCCTAACCAATCAGAAAGCTCTGGACCAACTGCAACTGCACACAAGAAACCATGTGTCGCTGCAAAGTCCAATCCAAACTCATTATTTTCGCCATCGAGGTAATCGCTAAGTTGGTCTAAGTCGAGAGTTGCCATGTTATGCCTTTTTTCATTTCCAAAAGTTTAATACGCAGTAAATTGATTACCAGATTACTTACTAGCCGAGCTACTAGGTTGATAACTAGATTTATTGCTAAGCAGTTTAGGCAAGCTTTGTACTTAGCTTTTTCATCCATTTAATTTCATCGTTTATATTTCACGACTCAGTCTATTTTAGTCTACTGGTGTTTATCACCTGAGATCAAACGACTAAATGTATTTTTAAGCATGAAAAATATAAATAGCCAACTATCGAAGTTGGCTATAAATTTTTATTCGTCGTCGAAGTCGTCATCAAAGTCATCGTCAAAATCACTATCCAACTCTTTGAGCTCACGTTCTAACTTGCGCTGAGCCAATAAGTCATCAATTAGACGACGCTTTTCTAAGGATTCTTTGGCGCTAACTTTTGCCGATGTATCCTCATAAGTTGAGTCATCTTCAGCATAATTATCGTCGAGTTCAAAATCTTGAGTACCTGCCACGCAAACCACCTCAGCATAAATAAAATGAGAGCGTTAGGCGCTATTTATAATTGCTACAGAACTTTGTCAAGCACTAAATATTAAGCCGTTGTATTTTATAAATATTTTAAAGTTTTAAAAGTGTAAATCATTCGCAAATACAACCACTTTTTTCACTTACTTCTGACAATCCAAAAAGTCAGCATCAAGGCTATGCGCTACCATTCATCTGCAATCAAATTTAAAACAACTTGAATTATCAAGTTTCACCCCAATGATCTAGTTTATTAATAACCAAATTATCAGTTCACACAACAAGATAAAATTTCACAACTGAGAATTTTTCTATCTTGTTTTTGTGCTATGATGCGCTGTTTTACAGTCATTTGATTCAACCTACTTTGATTCAAACGAGTTTACATGCAACTCATGTGTTTGAGTCAATACATAAAGAAAGTGAGCCAAGATGAGCGATATGCAATCCCCGACGACCTCTCAAATTGCAGTACTGATTAGCCGAGGCAAGGAACAAGGCTATTTAACTTATTCAGAAGTTAACGATCATCTCCCAGACTCCATCACCGAAAGTGAACAAATCGAAGACATTATTCAGATGTTGAATGATGTAGGTATTCCTGTGCATGAGCGTGCACCTGAATCTGATGACATGATGATGGAAGACTCACCAGATGCAGGTGATGATGTGGCGGCTGAAGAAGCTGCTGCGGTACTCGCATCGGTTGAAAGCGAACCTGGTCGCACCACTGACCCTGTCCGCATGTACATGCGTGAGATGGGTACAGTTGAATTGCTGACGCGTGAAGGCGAAATTAGCATTGCCAAACGTATTGAAGATGGTATTCGTGATGTCTTACATGCGATCGCCTACTGGCCAAAAACGGTTGAAGTCGTCCTTAACGAATATAAAGAAACCTTAGAAGAAGAACCTCAACGTCGTCTTGCAGATGTGTTATCAGGTTATCTCGATCCTGAAACTGAAGAAGAAGTGCCTGAAATCGAAGAAGATTCGATCGAGGACGAAGAGGATTCTGACAAAAAGTCTACCAAGAAAGATGTCAATCTTGATGATGAAGACGATGAAGATGAAGACGACGATTCTGACGATAGCGATGGTGAGTCTGGTCCTGATCCTGAGATCGCAAGACAGCGTTTTGCTGAGTTAGAAGCGGTTTGGAATGAAACCAAAGCTGTTCTTGCTGAACACGGTCGTCATAGCGAAGCAGGTCAGAAGCAACTCGAAGCGATGGCATCTGTATTTATGATGTTTAAGCTTACACCTCGTCTGTTTGATTTGGTTGCAGAAATGATTCGTGGTACACACGATCAAATCCGTCATAGCGAAAAAGAGATCATGCGCTTCTCGATCCGTCGTGGTCGTATGAGCCGTGACGCATTCCGTCACTCTTTCCCAGGCAATGAATCAAATATTGCATGGTTCGAAGAGCAGTTTAATGCAGCGGATGAAGCAACCAAACGTTATTTGGATAAAGTACGTCCAGACGTCTTGGCATTCCAACAAAAGATCGGTGATATCGAATCTGAGCTTGGTTTGAATGTAAAACAAATTAAAGAAATTTCAAAACGTATGGCAATCGGTGAAGCCAAAGCTCGCCGTGCCAAGAAGGAGATGGTTGAAGCCAACTTACGTTTGGTGATCTCGATTGCCAAGAAATATACCAACCGTGGTTTGCAATTCCTTGATTTGATTCAAGAGGGCAACATCGGTCTGATGAAAGCGGTCGATAAATTTGAATATCGCCGTGGTTATAAGTTCTCAACTTATGCGACATGGTGGATTCGTCAGGCAATCACGCGTTCGATCGCTGACCAAGCACGTACTATTCGTATCCCTGTACACATGATCGAAACCATTAATAAGATCAACCGTGTACAACGTCAGCTTCTTCAAGAAATGGGACGTGAGCCAACTCCTGAAGAACTCGGCGAACGCTTGGATATGGATGAAGTGAAAATCCGTAAAGTGCTAAAAATTGCCAAAGAACCGATTTCGATGGAAACGCCAATCGGTGATGATGAAGATTCGCATCTTGGTGACTTCATTGAGGACTTAAACATTACCTCACCTGTAGAAGCGGCAACCTCAGAAGGTCTACGTGAAGCAACGCGTGAAGTGCTTGAGAACCTTACAGAACGTGAAGCCAAAGTCTTGAAAATGCGTTTTGGTATCGACATGCCAACAGATCATACTTTGGAAGAAGTCGGTAAGCAGTTTGACGTGACTCGTGAACGCATCCGTCAGATCGAAGCCAAAGCATTGCGTAAATTACGTCATCCATCTCGTTCTGAGCACTTACGTTCGTTCTTGGAAAATGACTAATTTCAAACTGACTATACGGTGGTCAATGCCCTTGAAAATCAAGCCATACACCCCATATAGTAAAGCATGAGATTAATCAGAAACGCCTGCATTTTTGCAGGCGTTTCAAATAAAGTCATTAAATCATTTTCAAAATAGGAGAAGCATGATGATTGATCGCACCCCTTCTCGTGAGTTACAAGAGCATCTTTGGGTGTTCCCGATGGACTACCCGATCAAACTGATTGGCGAAACTTGCGATGAGCTGAACAATTCTGTAGTTGAGATTTTGGTCAAGCATTTTCCTGAGTTTGATGAAACGACTTTGAAATTTCAGCCATCTCGCACAGGCAAATACAACTCGATCACAGCACAGTTGCGCTTTGAAGAGTTAGAGCAAGTCCATGCCTTGTATGCAGACTTGGCAGCTTGCCCGTATATCAAAACAGCGCTGTAATGATGCCCAATCACTAAACTCTCAATCCGTTGGGAGTTTTTTTATTCTTCGTATATTTTTGCTGACTTATTTTTTCATCTTTAAAATTTTGATAATCTTAAGCTGAACTTTTCAAAAGCGATTGAGTTAAAAAATGAACAATAACCACATGGAAAACCACCAAACTAACGCTGAACAAATTAAAAAATATACTGCACTCGTCAAAACTTCTAAAATCAACCTATTCCTGACACCAATCATCATGGCGATCCTCGCCTATTTTATCGGCTTAGACAAAATTCTTCGTGGCGATTCGATGTTACCTTTTGTCCTCGCCATCATGATCATTATCAATACATTGCAGTTTTTCTATTACCGCCGTAAGCTCCAAAAATTACAGCAATCTGAAAAACCCAAATCAGATGGTGGTATCGAACGCTTATAAAGCGCTTAAATTGCTTAAAGTGCTTTGATGATATCGACCAATTTCGCATATAGGCATCATCGGAATTCAACTATCATTTGATCAAAATTATTTCAGAATATCGTTTATGCAAAATCAGCCTCAGCTTATCGTCAGAACATTTCGTGATCTTCAAGATTACACCGCACGCTTTGAAGCAATGAAAAGCTTCACTGAACAGCGAGCTTTGGCTACGAGCGATGCCAATATTCCCGATGAGCTTTGGTTACTTCAACATCATGATGTATTGACGCAAGGTCAAGCAGGTAAACCCGAACATATCTTGATTCACTCTGATATTCCTATCGTACAAAGCGATCGTGGTGGACAAGTCACATGGCATGGTCGTGGACAGTTGATTGCTTATTTTTTGTTTGATCTCAATCGCTTGAAATGGCATGTGCGGGATTTGGTCAATTTTGCTGAAGAAATGATGTTGTGGATTTTGCAACAATATGGCATTGAGGCGTATACAAAAAAGGACGCACCTGGAGTCTATGTAGCGGAGCGAAAAATTGGCTCACTCGGATTTAAAATCCGCCGTGGATGTAGTTATCACGGACTTTCGCTCAATGTGGATTGTGATCTAACTGGTTTTCAGACCATTAACCCTTGTGGCTATGCAGGGCTAGAGATGGTACGACTTTCCGACCTTTTAGACATAGTGCCTTCTTTTGCAGATTTATATCAAAAATGTCAGCAGTTCATCACTGAAAAACAGATTTTTGCAAATATTTTGATAGAAGCTGATCAATAACACTTGCGTTCTTGTCAAAATCATTTAGAGTAATTACTCTAAACAAACATAATCTTTGACAAGGAACTGCATGTGATCAATAGCAAAGACGTCAAACCTCAATTACAACAAGGCTATGTCAAGCTGATGATGGATGTCATCGGACGTGGATTAGTGATGGCGAGCCAAGTCGATCATGAAGTGAAATCTGAGATTGCAGGCTTTCCTGCCAATTTTACTTTTTCAATGAAAGTCTTCCCAAATGGCCCACAGTTCGTGGCGCGTGTTGATGATCAACATCGTTTAAGCCTTGTAAAAAACCCACAGGAAAAACCAGATCTGACCATTACCTTTAAGCATATCAGCCATGCCTTTTTGGTCTTTTCATTCCAAGAAGGTACAGCACAAGCTTTTGCCAATGATCGCATGGTGGCAGATGGTGAAATTTCTTATGCGATCCGCTTGGTACGTTGCCTGAACAAGATGGAAGCGTTAATCTTGCCAAAAGTCATTGCCGACTTGGCGGTAAAAGAATATCCCAAAAATTTATCATTAAAAGACAAGCTGTCTGGTGCAGCGAATATTTATCTGAAAGTTGCTCAGTCATATTTTAAAGGAATTGCATAATGGCTAAACCATATTACGAATTTTTCTGTCCTGTCAAAGTGATTGCAGGTAATGCTGCACTAGAGCATATTCCATTTGAACTTGCGACTTTGGGTGCAAAAAAGCCACTGATCATTACCGATAAAGGTGTCCGAGCGAACGGATTGCTTACACCGATCGAATCAGCCTTTACTGAGGCAGATGCGAAGATTGCTGCGATCTTTGATAATGTTCCACCAGACAGTAGTTTGCAGACTGTACGTGACGTGGCAAAAATGTACCGTGACAATGGTTGCGATGCGATTTTAGCCATTGGTGGTGGTTCAGTGATTGATACGGCGAAAGCGACCAATATTTTGGTTTCTGAGGGCGGTGATGATCTGCTGAAATACTCAGGTGCGCACAACTTACCAAAGCCACTCAAACCATTTTTCGTGATTCCAACGACTTCTGGTACAGGTTCAGAAGTGACCATGATCGCTGTGGTATCGGACACTGAGAAAAATGTGAAATTGCCATTTGCATCGTATTATTTGATGCCACATGCTGCGATTCTTGATCCACGTATGACGCAAACCTTGCCACCACATTTAACTGCGATGACAGCAATGGATGCGATGACGCATGCTGTTGAAGCCTATACGTGTTTGGCTGCGAATCCGATTAGTGATGCTTATGCAACAGGCGCAATTAAGAAAGTTAGCCAAAACTTATTTAAAGTATTAGAAAGTCCTGAAGATGCACAAGGTCGTCTAGAGCTTGCTCAAGCTTCGACCATGGCGGGTATTGCGTTCTCGAACTCAATGGTTGGCGTGGTGCATTCTCTTGGTCATGCGCTTGGTGCGGTTGCGCACTTACCACATGGTTTGTGTATGAATCTGTTCTTGCCATACGTGTTGGAGTACAACCAAGATGTCAATGGCGACAAAATTGCAGACCTATTGTTGCCTCTTGCAGGCCCTGAAGTGTATGCGCACACACCTGCTGATCAACGTGCTGCTAAAGCAATCTCTGTGATTCGTGGTATGCGTGATGAGTTGCATAGCAAAACCAAGTTGCCACGTACTTTGCAAGAAACAGGTAAGGTGAAGAAAGAACAGCTGATCGAAGTGGCGAAAAAAGCCCTCGATGACGGTTCGATTATTTACAATCCAAAAGAAGCTAGCCTTGATGATTTGATCGGTATTTTGGAAAAGGCATGGTAAGCCTAAGCCCATAAAAACATATGCTGTAAAACAAAAGCCCTGATTCGTCAGGGCTTTACTTTTTGCAAGCTAAGTTACTTTGAAGCTTACTGTGTATAAACCATTTAAGCTTTTCAATTTCAGCTTTCAGCACCTGCGGATGACAATATTGATTGGTCTTGGCTGCATAGAGGAAAGTGACTTTTTCATTGCCAATATATTGTTTCAGTTCGGCAAGTTTGGCATTGCCTGCTAACTCAGCTCGATACAGCGTCTGAAACTCATCCCATTTTTCCTCATCATGTGCATACCATTTACGTAACTCATTCGATGGCGCAACCTCTTTTGCCCAAAGATCGAGTTTTGCATCTTCTTTTTTGATGCCACGAGGCCATAGCCGATCAACCAGTATCCGCTTACCATCGCTTGCAGATACTTCGTCATAAATTCGTTTGAGTTGAATTGGCATGTTTTCATCCTTGAAAAATGAGCATTTAGGTTTAATAATGCGGCGGTCGGTTAGTCAATGGATCGAATGGCGCAACACCCTCCGACATATCCGATGCCTCGACACGTTGATAGAGAATTTGCATTTTTTTATTCAAATCGACGATTTCGCTGTTCTGTTTCGCCACTTGATCGTTCAACTGATCAACTAATTCATCTAAAAATGCAATTCTGACTTGCAAATCTTCGACGACTTGGGAAAATGTCGCATAGTCATCTGGGGATGGCTGTTTTGACATTGGATTCTCCTCACAATATTTTTTAACGCTTTTTCAACACGCAAATAGGTTTGGTATGGCTTACATTACTTTAAGAGATGTTCACTTGGCTTTTGGTGGTCCAGCCCTACTCGATGGTGCTCATTTTACGCTAGAACGTGGCGAGCGTGTGTGTTTAATTGGTCGCAATGGTGAGGGCAAATCCACCCTACTCAAACTCATCGACGGCACATTACAACCTGACACAGGTGAGATCGCTATTCAAAATGGTGTTAGCATCTCAATGCTTGCGCAAGATGTTCCGATGAGTTCAGGCTTAGTTGCCGATATCGTTGCCGAAGGTGCAGGCAAAGCAGCCGATGTACTGCGTCAATACCATGAAGCAAGCAATGCTTGTGTTGCAGGTGATATGGATGCTTGTGATCGTATGGGCGAGCTTCAACATCAGCTTGATCAACTTGACGGTTGGTCACTGGAAAACCAAGTCAATACCATTCTCGCCAAGATGGGACTCGACCCACAGTCTGATCTTTCTGAACTATCTGGTGGTCGTAAACGCCGTGTACTACTTGCACGTGCGCTACTCACCCAACCTGATGTACTTTTACTTGACGAACCAACCAACCACTTGGATGTGGAAAGTATTGAATGGCTCGAACAATTCTTATTGGATCAACCAAATTTAACCTTACTGTTTATTTCGCATGACCGTTCTTTTGTCGATCGCTTAGCGACTCGTATAGTCGAACTCGATCGTGGCACCTTACGCAGTTTTGAAGGCAATTACGCACGCTATCTTGAACTCAAAGCCGAACAACTCGATGCGGAAGAGAAGCAAAACGCCTTATTTGACAAGCGTCTAGCAGAAGAAGAAGCATGGATTCGTCAAGGTATCAAAGCACGTCGTACCCGTAATGAAGGTCGTGTACGTGCCTTAAAAGCCTTACGTGAAGAATCCAAAGCACGACGCTTCCAACAAGGCAAAGTCAATATGGGCGTGCAAGAGGCATCTCGCTCAGGCAAATTGGTCTTTGAAATTGAACATCTTGCAGTCAGCTATGGCGATCAAACACTGATTAATGATTTCTCAAGCATTGTCATGCGTGGCGATCGTATCGGTTTGGTCGGTGATAATGGTGTCGGAAAAACGACACTGATCAAAGCCATTCTTGGTGATGTGGCACACACAGGTACGGTAAAAGTTGGTACGCAACTGGAAATTGCCTATTTTGATCAATTGCGCAATCAGCTCGATTTGGAAAAATCAGTCGCCAATAATGTCAGTGAGGGCTCTGACTTTGTCGATATCAATGGCAACCGTCGACATATTCTGAGTTATTTACAAGATTTCCTCTTTGCGCCAGAACGTGCTCGCACACCTGTCAAGGCCTTATCAGGTGGTGAACGCAATCGCGTGCTTTTGGCAAAATTACTGCTAAAACCATCGAACTTGATCGTGATGGATGAGCCGACCAATGACCTCGATATGGTCACGCTAGAGCTTTTGGAAGAAATGCTTGCCGAGTACAAAGGCACATTACTGCTGATCACCCATGACCGTGCCTTTATGGATAATGTCGTCACCTCAACATGGGTATTCGATGGCAAAGGTGGCATTCAAGAATATATCGGTGGCTATCAAGACTATCTTGTACAACGTGCGCGTCTAGATGCCAAAGCAGTAGCAAATCAAGCGAAAACCACAAATAAAGTGGAAAAAGCAGAAAATACTGCACAGAAGCTACCGAAAAAAGCAAAATTAAGTTATAAAGATCAACGAGAGTTAGAACAATTGCCAGAGTTAATTGCAGCACTTGAAGCTGAACAAAAAACTTTGGAGGACAAACTTGCCGATGGCGCTTGGTTCATCACTGAACCTGATCAAGCCTCGCAAGCTGCCACTCGTTTGGCGGAAATAGAAGAACAGCTATTGGAAAAATTAGAGCGTTGGACGGCTTTGGAAAGCCAGTCATAGGGAGAAAAAGACAGCAAATGAAACAGATCGCATGGATTGCATTAGGGTGTTGCGTGGGCTTGAGTGCGTGCCATTCAACCAAAGGACCAAACGCCCCACAGTTTTTAACACAAAAAGTCTATCACGGTGCTGCACAAAGCTATGACTTCGATCTTGGCTCAACAGTGCTTCGTGGCGAGCTAAAGCTCAATGAATTTTGTAGTGTTGAGGGTACGAGCCTAGACATCGTTGATCAGCTAAGCCAACAAGTGCGTATCGACACTTTAAATCTCAACAATAATGCAAAACTCGGCAGTACGCTAAACAGTACGCTCGAAGAAGTCAGTCCACAGATTTTAGCTCAATATGAAGCGACCTATCAGGCGACTGCGAGCGATAGCAAAACTGAGAAAGTTTTACTTGGTGATGCGGTTTTTTCACGCCTTAGCAGTGAGAGTCACAATATTGATTTAGCGATCTTAAGTCGTTATGGCTACGCCTACGTGGTACAGCTGAACAGCCCAATCACAGGTAGCAATGCAACACAATCACGTAATCAACTGCAAACGCTACTTAAATCACTGTCTATTCCAGGTCAGAAAAAAGCCAATAGCAATGCCGAATTGCCAAGCACTTTTGATTTGAGCCAAACGGACAGTAGCGCACGAAAAACGTGGCAAAAAGCAAACTGTCCTTAAGATCTCGTGTAGTGGGCTGTTTAAATCGGAGTTTTCAGTTAAACTTGCCGATTGACAACTATTCAGCCTAAGTTTCAATGCAACAGCACACTTCTGCACGTCCCGAATTTCAATGGTCTTTCCTTTTGCCTCAGTATTGGGGCATTTGGATTGCACTGACTTTTCTCATGTTTATCACCATCTTGCCGTGGTTTATTCAGCGACGACTTGCTTATTTACTTGCAAGCTTGTCTTGGAAAAGTTTGAAATCTCGTCGTATCACCACGATTCGAAATCTGGAAGTCTGCTTCCCTGAATGGTCACCAGCCGAAGTCGAAAAGCAAGCCAAACAAGTCTTCGTCGATATGATGCTTGGTGTCTTTGAAACTTTAAACGCATGGTACAAGCCAAGTTGGTTTAAAGGGCGTGTGCAGATTCAAGGTTTAGACACATTGCAACAAGCCCAAGCTGATGGTAGCGGTATTATCCTACTTGGCTCGCATAGCACTTTGCTCGATGCAGGTGGTTATATTTGCAGTCAATATTTTAATCCTGATGTGGTCTATCGTCCGCAGAATAATCCATTTTTAGACTGGTTGATTTATCGGGCTCGTGAGCCGATTTATGGCGAGCAAATCGACCATGATGATATTCGTTTTTTGATTCGTCGCTTGAAAGATGGGCGCGTCATTTGGTATTCGCCTGATCAAGATTTTGGTTTAAAGCAAGGTGTGATGGCACCATTTTTTGGTGTGCCTGCAGCATCGGTGACGGCACAGCGTCGTTTGGTCAAAGTCAGTAAAGCTAAGGTATTATCGGTACATTTCTATCGAATCGGGGAAGCGAATCCAAAATATCAAATCATCATTGAACCTGAGTTAGAGAATTATCCAACCAGTGATGAAGTTGCTGATGCGACTCGTGTTAATGAATTATTAGAAATGCAACTGCGTCGTGCGCCAACCCAGTGGATGTGGTTTCATCGTCGCTTTAAAACTCGTCCAGAAGGTTATGAGAAGATTTATTAAATTAGCACTTCTCTAAAACATTACGGAAAAATCTCAATCTTTGTGCCATCTTTGACATTCCTCCATAGCTCATCCATATCCTGATTGGACACGGCGACACAGCCCCACGTCCAATCTGCTTTAGGCATGTAACCATACAATGGTTGCCCTGCCGACCCGCCGAGATTCTTTGCCGAACCGTGAATCATCACATCTCCGCCTGCGCTCACACCACGAGTTTTGGCTTGCGCAAGGTCGTCTGCATTGGGATAAGAGATGTGCAGTGATTTATAGAATTGGCTATTCGGATTACGCCAATCCAGCACATATTGCCCTTCTGGGGTTTTGCCGTCACCCTCGGTGGTTTTATGTCCTGTTGGTGCAAAACCTAGGCGCATTTTGTAGGTCTTAATGACTTTACCATCGTCTAAAACCTGTAATAGTCGCTTGGATTTGTAGACTTCGAGCCGATCAATTTCTACCGTTGACCAATCCACGGTTTGCACAGTGGTTTTCTGTTCTTCTGCGCTTGGTAAAAATTTTGCCAAAGTCTTGGCGTTCGTGATTCCGAATAATGCGATCACTGCCAGACTAAACAGGATAAATTTTTTCATATGCTTATTTTCAACTGATTTACAATATGCATTCATTGTGCAACACAATAGATATGTATAGGTGAACTCAAAGTGAAGTTTGAGTGAAAAAGCAATCTCAAATACACTCACTCAAACCATTCAATTCAAATAACAGCCCTAGCACTTTTCTGCAAAATCTAAGACAATAACGCCCTATCCAGCGAACTGTTTATTCGCCCTTGCCTTGCAATCACAGCTATGAAAATGGCTTAGGATTTTTATGAAATTTGAAAAGTTGAATCAATCAGGTCGTGCCCGCCGTGCACGATTGACGCTCAATCACGGTCGGGTGGAAACACCAGCCTTTATGCCTGTCGGCACTTACGGCACAGTCAAAGGCATGTTGCCTCGTGACATCGAAGATATAGGCGCACACATTATTTTAGGTAACACCTTTCACCTTTATCTGCGCCCAGGTCTAGAAGTCATCAAAGAACATGGTGGATTGCATGAGTTTGTGAAATGGGACAAACCAATTCTCACCGATTCAGGCGGTTTCCAAGTGTTTAGCCTCGGTGAAATGCGCAAAATCAAAGAAGATGGTGTCACTTTTCGCTCACCAATCGACGGCTCAAAAGTATTTCTTTCTCCTGAAATCTCGATGGAAATTCAACGTGTCCTGAATTCAGACATCGTGATGATTTTTGATGAATGTACACCATACCCTGCAACGCATCAGCAAGCACAGGATTCATTGCAATTGTCCTTACGTTGGGCAAAACGCTGTAAAACTGCACATACTGAAAATGGTAATCCGAATGCATTATTCGGGATTATTCAGGGCGGGATGTATGAAGACTTGCGTGATGAATCGTTGCGAGGGCTGTTAGAGATTGACTTTGATGGTTATGCCATCGGCGGTTTGTCCGTAGGTGAACCAAAAGATGAAATGATCAAAGTATTGGACTATCTGCCTGCAAAAATGCCTGCGGACAAACCACGTTACTTGATGGGTGTCGGTAAGCCTGAAGATATTGTCGAAGCAGTTCGCCGTGGCGTGGATATGTTCGACTGCGTGATGCCAACACGTAACGCACGAAATGCGCATTATTTTGTCACCGATGGCGTGGTGCGGATTCGCAACAGCCAATATCGCCACGATCAACAACCACTTGATCCGCATTGTGATTGCTATACCTGTAAGAATTTCACCCGTGCCTATTTATTCCATCTTGAAAAATGTGGCGAGATGCTTGGTGCGATGCTCGGGACGATTCATAACCTACGCTACTATCAACGTCTGATGCAAGGTATTCGTGATGCACTTGATGCAGGAACTTTTGATGCCTTTGTCGAAGATTTTTATCAGCGTCGGGGTTTAGAAGTGCCTGAATGTCCCCATGATTGACTTCATCTCTAAATAATTCCGCATGTAAAATCATTGCTGAATAAATATTGGTGTTGGCAACACAAGATCAACTTGGAAAATTTGCGCTAAACCGCAATACAAGGTACATTGCAGAGCTAAGATTTTAGTCATTTTTACAGCAAATTTGCTGAATTTAACTGTTAGGAAAAACCATGAGTTTATTGATTTCCACTGCTCACGCTGCACAAGGTGCACAACAAGGTAGCCCATACATGTCATTGATCATGATCGTGGTCATGATTGCGATTTTCTACTTTTTGTTGATTCGTCCACAATCTAAGCGTATGAAAGAGCATCGCACTTTGGTCGAAAGCCTTACTGAAGGTAGCGAAGTCGTGTTTGCAGGCGGGTTGATGGGCCGTGTGGTGAAGATTGATGGCGAATACGCTGTGATTGAGCTTAACCCATCGAACCAAATCAAAATCCAACGTGCTTCGGTGATCTCTGTATTGCCTGAAGGGACTTTGAAAAATTTGTAATCCGTATGATGTCGTGATCTAGTCTGCACATATTGAACGCAAGCTGATCACGACATTGGTTTTTTAAAAAGCTGTTTTAAAAGCGTTTACGCTTCAATAAAAAAGCCCAATTAAAGAAGAAACACAATGCGATATCCTGCATGGAAATATGTGCTGATACTCATCGTCATTGCTTTAAGTACCATTTACGCTTTGCCAAGTTTGTACCCAGATGAACATGCGGTGCAAATCTCAGGCTCTAAAGCGGGTATGCAGATTGATGACTCGATTATCAAGCGTGCTGAACAAGCACTTCAGCAAGCCAATATTGCCACTCATGACAATACTTTCACCAATAATGCTGCGCTGTTGCGTATGGCAGACGACAAGGCTGAAACACAGCTCAAAGCACAAGAAGTGCTACGTCGTAGTCTAGGTGATGAGTATGTCGTGGCGTTAAACCTTGCACCAACCACACCTGCTTGGTTGCAAAAGCTTGGCGCAAAACCAATGAAGCTTGGTTTGGACTTGCGTGGTGGTGTGCACTTCTTGCTTGAAGTGGATATGGAAAAGGCGATTACTCAGCGGATGGAAACATCTTCGACTGAACTACGCCGTCAGTTCCGTGAAAACAAAATCAACTTCAATCAGCTCAGCCTTGCAGACAATGTCATCACTGTTCGCTTTGCGGACAATGAAGATCGCAATAAAGCGATGGATTTCTTACGCAGTAATGGTAATGAGTATGCACAGCAAGCACTTGCGACCTCTGAAGGTAGTGTGCTGAAACTGCAATATAGCGATACCAAACGCCAAGAGATCGAAACCTATGCGGTTGAGCAAAACTTAACCACGCTACGTAATCGTATTAACGAACTCGGTGTGGCAGAAGCTTTGGTACAACGTCAGGGTAGCAATCGTATTGTCGTCGATCTACCAGGTGTGCAAGATACCGCAGAAGCAAAACGTGTCCTCGGTCGTACTGCAAACTTAGAATTCCGTTTGGTGGCTGATCAGAACGATCAAGTCATTGACCCATATACACAGCAACACAATGGTCAAAGCATTCCTGCAGGTACTGAGCTATTCGCCTATGAAAGCTTAGACAGTGGTAAGCAATTACTGTTGCAACGCCAACGTATCTTGACAGGTGAGCGTGTTCAAGATGCACGTTCTGGTATGAGTCAAGACTCAGGCGGTGCCGAAGTAAATATTACTTTGGATAGCGCTGGTGGCAAGCTGATGGCAGGGGCAACACGTAATGCTGTGGGCAAACGTATGGCTGTATTGTTTATTGAAAATAAACAACGCATTAGCTATGTTCCCGATCCTGAAACAGGCACACAAACCGAAGTCCGCACACCATATACTGAATCAGTCATTATCAATGCAGCAACGATCCAAGCTGTACTTGGTTCTCAGTTTCGTATTACAGGGCTTGATTCACCACAAGAAGCTGCTGAACTTGCTTTAATGCTTCGTGCAGGTGCTTTGGCAGCGCCAATGTATTTCGTTGAAGAACGAGTGGTTGGTCCAAGTCTTGGTCAAGACAATATTGATAAAGGCTTGATGTCTACACAAATCGGTTTCTTATTGGTTGCGATTTGGATGGTCGTGTTCTTCCGTTTATTCGGTCTGATTGCCAACTTCGCATTGGTGCTCAACCTTGCCATGATTCTCGCAATCATGTCGTTGATGGGCTCTGCACTGACCTTGCCAGGTATTGCGGGTATCGTTATCACCATCGGTATGGCAGTCGATGCCAACGTCTTGATCTGTGAGCGAATACGAGAAGAGATGCGATGGGGTGCCTCCCCGAAACAGGCTATTGTGGCGGGTTATGATCGTGCCTATAACACCATTTTCGACTCGAACTTGACCACATTTATCGTGGCATTGATTCTATTCGCAATTGGTTCTGGTCCGATCAAAGGCTTTGCCGTGACCTTGATGATTGGTATTGTTTGCTCAATGTTTACTGCGATCACGGTCACTCGTGCCATCGTACAAATCATTTATGGCAAACGCCGTAATTTAAAAAAACTGAGCATTTAAGGAGTATCTCATGACGACTGAAATGACTCAAAAACCAAATGACGATCAAAGCAATGATCTCTATGATGATCTTGGCAATAATAAGCAGTATGGTCGCCCAGATGATGAGAAAGTCATCGACTTTATGAAGATCGCTAAACCAATGGCGATCATCTCGATCTTACTGATTATTGCTAGTATCTTTTTTGTTGTGACCAAAGGGTTAAATCTTGGCTTAGACTTCACAGGTGGTATCTCTGCGGAGCTCAATTATAGCCAACCTGCTACCCAAGCTGATGTGGTCAAAGCATTGGAAGCAAATGGCTATGCTGATCCTGTTGTGCAAACTTTAGGTAGTGAGCGTGACATGTTGGTTCGTATGCCACCTCAAGAAGGTAGCGTAGAAAACCTTGCAGGTCAGATCCAAAAAGCAGCAACGATACCGAACAATACCGTGTCTGTGCTCAAAGTTGACTCTGTGGGCTCTCAGCTTGGTAATGAGCTTTATGTACGCTCTGCCGGTGCTGTGGCGCTTGCCATGGTATTGATGCTGATCTACGTGACGATTCGCTTTGAGTTTAAGCTTGCGATTGGTGCGGTGTTGTCATTATTCCATGACATCATCATCATTCTTGGTTTCTTCGCATTCTTCCAATGGCCGTTTGATTTGACGGTATTGGCAGCAATCCTTGCGATCATCGGTTTCTCTTTGAACGATAACATTGTGGTATCGGATCGTATCCGTGAGAACTTCCGTAAGATTCGTGAAGCGACACCACGTGAGATCGTCAATATTTCATTAACCGAAACGCTACGTCGTACCATGCACACTTCCCTCACCTTGATGTTGGTCGTGGTTGCGATGATGTTCCTCGGTGGTGATGGCTTGCATTGGTTCTCTGTTGCCATGTTTATTGGTGTGGTCGTGGGTACATACTCGTCGATCTATATCGGTACAACATTTGCGCTATGGCGTGGTCTAAACCGCCAAGACTTTATTGTACAAATCAAACCTGAGTTCGATGAAGATGAAGTGGAAATTCCATAATTTTTAACTTCCTTCATTCATAAAAAACAGCACTAAGGTGCTGTTTTTTTCGCTTGGTGAAAAATGATTTTGAGTAAATTACTTTGAATAGAAAGCTTAAGAAAACTTCACTTCAGAAAAATGGTCTTTAAGATGCAAGGTAAAATAACGATCATAATCCGCATGATTCATCTGTCCAAAGATAAAGTGAGGTTGAAGCTCACCTTGATACGCTTGGAATTGATCAATACTCTCTAACAGCACCTCAAAAGCAGACTGCCCTTTTATTTCAATCGGCTTTGCACCAACCAATGGCACTTGCAGATTATGTTTCATCTTTGCTCGCACAAAAAATATTTTTAAAATCAATGCACCAATACTACGTCTAAACCATAACGGCTTAAGTGATGGATAACCCAGCATCGAGCAATAAATCGTCTGCGCACAGTGCTCGCAAATTTGTGCCATCGTCCAATGCTGGGTTTGCACGATTTTGCCATTTTGCGCCAATAAATATTGCTTGAACTGATCCAAATTTTCTACAGATTTGATGTTTTGCATAATGACACTATCTTTCCGATGTTAATTCTAGGCTGTTTGTTTTGTGGTCGCATTGAGCTGACGACGCAACTGTACGGCCTGTGCAGTCACTTCTTTTTCCAAATTTGGACGATAGCCAAACTTAAACATAATCTCAGCCAATACAAAGATCGGACCAATCAACAAGCCTTTTAGATCATCAAAAAATGCAGGTTTCATTTTTTCATAGGCATGACCAATAAATTGAAACACCCAACCCACGACAAATAAACCGACCGCACAACCCAGCCATAGCCATAGTGACGCACCTGCTAAAGGCTGAATCAAAAATGCCATCGCCATCAAAATCACAAACATGATCAGACCCATGATCCGATCCAAACGCAGATAATAAATCGAGCTAATGACAATCAATACCTGTGCAAAATTCATATTAATGCCTGCAACTGTCCACTGCCAACGTGCACACAGTAAAATTATTGACGTAACGATAAGTGGAATGCCAACGATATGCGTCGCAACATTTTTTTGGCTCAGGTGATAAGCACCATACTGGCTGAGGTTTTGTGTTAATTTATCCATGATCAAATCTTCCTAGTGAATCGACGATGTCGAATATATGATCAGTATAAAACCCTGCACCATGAGAAGTTGTCAGTTTGATGACAAATCAAGCACTTCACCAAAGCAGACATGATCACATCAGAAAAGGCAAAGGAACTGCATGACTGAATCACTCCATCACAAGCTTTGCGCAAATGCGTGGTATGCCTCACAGTCAGAGAGCTTTCAGCAATTTATTCTGACACAGCACAAAACCGTTCACCTTGAAAAAGGACAGGTACTGTTCTATCGAGGCGCTGTGGATGATGGGATTTATGCGATTTTAAATGGTGCGATTCAGCTTGGTTTTAGTGATGCAGAGGGTCATGAATCATTAATGCTCATCGCCGAAACCAACCTGTGGTTTGGGGAAATTTCATTGATTGATGGCAAGCCACGCACCCATGATGCCATTGCCTCTCAAACCACAACACTATTACATCTACCCAAAAACGCATTACTGAATTTTTTAACGCAATATCCTGAATGCTGGCGCTCAATTGCACTGCTACTCAGTCAAAAAATTCGTCCATTATTACAAGATATTGAAGTCCTACAACACGGCTCTCTACAGCAACGCCTTGCTCGTCGTTTACTGATGATTCTGCACAGCTACGATGATACGAATGTCATTAAAAAAAAGCAGATCGAACTCTCACAAGAACGTCTTGGAATGATGTTATCGCTATCACGACAACGGATTAATGGATTACTACATGAGCTAGAAGATGCGCAGATCATTAAACGTGAGTTTAAAAGTATTCATATTTTAGATATTGCACGCTTAAAACAACTGGCTGAATCAGGGATGGAAACTGGCGCTGAATAAATATTGGTGAGGTATATTTTTAAAACCATTTTATCTTTTGAATGGAATGTGCGCTGGGATACGCCACCGTCAACATCGCATTAGGCATGACAATATTTTGATAATAAAAACTGCCTAATAATTCATGCTCTACCACGCCAAAATCCCACGTCGGATGAGCATGAGTATTCAGCGTATTTAAAGATAGCTGAATCCCCATACCATGCGCTTTCAGTACCGCTTCTTTGATCGTCCACACTTTAAACCAAAAGGCTCGATCGTAATTTAAAGCTTGCCACATCCGCATTTCTTCAGGGTGAAAAGCATGTTTTGCTAAGGCTTCAAAGCGTACCTGACGATTTAAATCCTCAATATCCACACCAATATGCGCAATCTCATCGCTGATTGCCATCACATAGCTCTGCTGACTATGCGATTGATTAAACTGAAATTGATTTGTAAATTTTAAAATCGGCTTCCCGAAATCGTTAGCTTCGATCTGAAGTTGCTCAATCGTTTGACCCGTCACTTGTGCAATCAAACTTCTTTGATACAAGCGCAGCTCTGCACGTTGTGAATCATCCATGCGACGGCGTGCCATTGTAGGCGCTTCGCCTACTATGTGATCTAAGGACTGCACATGTAAATAAATCATGGAGAGCTGTCTATTTATTTATCGTTTTGGCAAAGCTTTAAAAGAAAAACTGCCGACTCATCGCCGCAACAAGAATACCTAAACTCATCGCAACAATCGGCATCTTCAACGCAAGCATCAATACAAAAGTCGTGATCAACGCCAAACGCCCTGCCGTATCCGTTTCTAACATGATCGGTGCGATTAAGGCAATAAATACCGAAGCCGACATTGCCTGAATAAAACGCTGTACTCGATCACTCAGCGGAATGTATGACATGATAAATACACCACCCCAACGGGTCGCCAGTGTCACGACTGCCATAATCACGATGACCACAGTCATATTTGAGGTTTGCAAAATTGATAACATGATTAATCTTGCGCCTCGCTATGCTCATTAATAGTAGAGTCGTTCTGAGTCGTGTTTTCCTTCCACAACATACCAATCACACCACCAATACAACTTGCCACCAAGACGTGCATGTTCTTTGGTAAATACAAATACGCCAAAATCGAAGCACAAAATACCACAGCCCAAATCGTCATCATGCGAATGTCTTGCTTACCACCTGTGGCCATTGATAGTAAAAAACACGCCATGACCATATCTAAGCCCCATCGTTCAGGATGCGCAACGATACCGCCGAGATACATACCAAGCACAGTCCCCAACAGCCACGTCAACCACAGCGCAATACCGCCACCAATGAGCAAGCCATAACCCGACATTTTGTTTTGAAAAGCTTGCTGTGCATATGCCCAGTTGGCATCGGTGAGTAGCAGTAAAATGCTATAACGCTTCACTGGATTGAGCTGGCGTAGCCACGGATAAAGCGCCGCACCCATCAAGATATGCCGTGCATTAATAAAAAATACGGTAATGATCAGTGGAACGGGTGGAATCGCCGTACCTTGAATCATATCCAACATTGCAAACTGCGAAGCACCTGCAAAGACCAAAGCACTCATAGAAACGATTTCTGGGTTACTCAACTGCGCTTGTACGGCAGCTAAACCAAAAGCACAGCCAAATAGCACCACGAAGAAAGAAATTGGCAAGAGCTGTCTAAAGCCTAACCAAACTAAACGTGGACTGATTTTGGTAGAAATCGTTGGGGTAGAATGCGTTGAGCTAAGCTGTGCTAACTGCGCATCATCATGATTCGCCACAGTAAAAATCTCTGCTTGAATTTGGGAGAAATGATAAGCAGTTTATCCTAAGTGCGCACTGGACGCACTCATACTTAAGATAAAAGATGCACGACTAAACTGATAAGGAAAATTTAGTTTGGAAATTGAAAGCGTGCAACTTTACAACTTCACTGTGATGGTTGCATGCTCATACTTGTAAAACTCAAGCATTATTGAAGCATGACTACATCGGCAAGACACTTGAAGTATCATCAGGCTGTGCCACCAATAACGATGCCGTCGAAACACCTTTCTCGGTCGTAATTTTGCATTCAAACATACCAATCTTCTGACGGTTTAAAAAGCTCAGTTGAATTTCAACGGTCAACTGCTCACCCACAGCAAAAAATTCCTGTGCCATATCAAATTTCTTTGCACCAAGTAAAAAGCCCAATTTCGGTTCATTACCATTCAGTCGTTGTTCGACACCACCATACATGGCAATGGTCTGCGCCATGATCTCTATACCGACCCAACTCGGCAAACCTTCCGCCTGCATAAAAGGAAGTTGTTCGGTGATCTTGAGCTTTGCGATACAGCCTTTTTCTGTCACCGTGACCAATTGATCCAATAACAGCATCGGCGCACGGTGCGGAATATAATATTCCGCATGTTGTGGAAGCTGTGCAACCTTCTGTGGATCAAGTACTAAACCTGCGTCTTTACTCATTATCAATAAACCTAAAGATTTTATGCAAATGTCTTTCTAATGTTATGTATGGCGATGGAACGTGAATTAGTGCATCAATTCATGTGAAGTTTCGACTGTATTTTGAATACGTTGCTGTGTGGCAAGCTGTGTTTTAAACATCATACGACCACTTGCCAATGCCTCTTGCATCGCATTAGTCACTTTAAACTGGATACTATGATCTTGTGGCTCGATCTGAATAAAAATATCTTGCTCAGGGAAAATAAAACCCTGAAAACGCAATTGCTCAATACGATCTAAATCTTTGAAATTGGCAAAATGTTCATCGACAATCGCTTTAACCATGGCAATTTGTGCCACACCTGGAAATACTGGGCAATTTGGAAAATGTCCTGCAAATGCTTTTAAGTTTGCATCGAGCCTTGCAGAAAAGAGAAACTGCTGCTCTGTAGATTTTATTAGACGACTTTGTGGGATATACACACTCATATCATTGCCTTGCTTTATCTCATTGTGCTGACGACTTGGTTATATTTTGTTTTATAAACCTAAGCAATATTCATCAACATATTCTTCATTGATGCTTAGATTACGTGTTTTAAAATCTTGTGCCAATGGCAAAATAACAAATATGCCTTACGGTACAATTGATCAAAAAGATCAAGATAATGCTTTTATTATGAACAATTCGAGAACATGTACAAGCTGTAGAAAACATCTCGAAATAAAATAAATCGAAAATGAAAAACCAAGCAAAAGCTTGGTTTTTCAAAATTGTATTTTTAGCTTCACCTTGCGATGTAAAGCCTGATGTAGCACTTAGCGCTTGTACTTTTTCTCAGCCTTTTTAAACTTCTGTACATAGCGGCGACGACGTGCCGCAGTCCGCTCATCGAGTTGTGACTTACGTCCTTCAAATGGATTCGCAGAAGTCTTGAAGTCAATTCGTACTGGTGTACCTTCCAGTTTATACACTTTACGGAATACATTTTCCAAATAACGACGATAGTCCGCAGGCGTTTTATCCACTTTATTCCCATGAATGACAATGGTCGGTGGATTTTGTCCGCCCATATGCGCATAGCGCATTTTGATTCGGCGACCTTGCACCTGTGGCGGTTGATGTTGATCGGTTGCATCATTCAAGATTTGCGTGAGTTTTGCAGGGCTGACTTTGAGATTTGCCGATTCATACGCACGATGGATTGATGGGTACAAATCACCAACACCTGTACCATGTAAAGCAGAAATCAGATGAATCTTCGCCCACGGAATAAAATCAAATCGACGTTCAACGTCCATCTTGACTTGCTTGCGCTCATATTCGCTCATGCCATCCCATTTATTAATGGCAATGACCATCGCTCGACCTGCCTCCAGCGCATAGCCAATGAGGTGCAAATCTTGCTCAACAATGCCTTCTCTTGCATCAATGACGATTACGACCACATGCGCATCTTTGATCGCTTGCAAGGTTTTGACAATTGAGAACTTCTCAATCGACTCATCCACCTTACCTTTACGGCGTACACCTGCGGTATCAATTAGAGTATATTGACGTTCATTACGCTCAAAAGGAATATAGATCGAATCACGTGTCGTACCGGGCATATCAAAAACCACAACACGTTCTTCACCAAGCAAGCGGTTTACCAAAGTCGATTTACCTACGTTAGGACGACCGATCATTGCTAAGCGAAGCCCTGTCTGCTTATCAAGCTCTTCAGGATTTTCATCTTCAGGTACATCGACCAAGACATCTTCGAGCATTTGCGCAATACCACGCCCATGACTCGCTGCCACTTGGATTGGTTCACCGAGCCCTAGCTTATAGAATTCTGCAACAGCGGCTTCGGCATGTGTACCATCGACTTTATTGGCAACGAGATAAACTTTCTTGCCTAAAGTACGTAACTCTCTTGCCACTTGCTCATCAGATGCAAGCAAGCCCGCACGAGCATCAACGACAAATAAAACAATATCTGCTTCATTGATTGCTGTTTGTGACTGCTCTGCCATGTACGCATCAATACCATTTTCGCTTTCACCGATACCACCTGTATCGACCACGATAAATGATTTGTTTTGATAGCTTGCATCGCCATATTTACGGTCACGTGTTAAGCCTGCAAAGTCCGCAACCAAAGCATCACGACTCTTGGTGATTTGATTAAAAAGCGTGGATTTCCCAACATTAGGACGTCCAATAAGTGCGATGACTGGTTTCATAAACTATTTAACACGCTAAAAATTTTTAAAAACAAAATGTTAAAATGCGTTTGATCTATCTTTTGCTTGATCAAACGCATTTTAAAGAATTTCAAGTTGTGGCTTTTTTGAATTTGTTGAAGCTTAATTCACCAAATTTTGCCAAACTGTATAGTGCCCTTTGTCCGTTGAAACAAAAAGCAAATCGTCCTCAACACGTAGGTTGTGTACTTGCCCTTTAGTTTCAGCACGACCATGAAGCTGACCTGTGATCGGGTCGATCAAATGTAATACACCATCATAATCGCCAACAACCAAAACGCCACCAAGTAACACTGGATTACTCAAGCCACGATGTAACAATTGATCATTTTCCCACAATTTTGCACCGTCTGCGAGATTATATGCGACTAAGCGTCCATCGCTATTGGCAACGTAGACTGCACTTGAGTCTGCAGCAGGACTAGACAAGCTACTCGCTTTCTCTGTCCAACGTACTTGTTGCGAAGCTAAATCAACCACTGTCACTTGACCTTGATAGCTCACGCTGACCATATTGCCATCGACAACGACAGGACGACTATCAATATCGACTAAACGTGCAATATCTCCACGTCCTTCGCTCACTGCCACACGACGTTGCCAACGAGGCACACCTGTGATCAAGTCAAGCGCATAAACATACGCATTCGCTGTGGCAATCCCCACAGTACGACTATCCAGTAAAGTTGGCATCGCATAACCACGTACACTCAGCGGTGTATTTGGCAAGTCAAATGTCCACACCATTTGCCCTGATTCTGCATCATGCGTATAGACTGTACCATCATTGGTAATCGTTACCACACGATTTTGCTCAATCAACGACGGGCTTAAAATTGAACCTGAAAGTTGTTGTGTCCAAAGCGTTTCGCCAGTTTGTGCATTCAAGGCAATCAGTTTACCTTGACGACTACCAACTACAGCCACATTGCCACCAACAGATACACCTGCAGTTAAGTCTTTGGTTGGACGCACTTCCCAAAGTTGTTTTTTGCCATCATATGCAGCAACTTCACCATCAGGGTCTGCGCTATAAAACACATTATTGGCACGATCTAGCTGTAAGTGTAGCGTGTCATGTTTCGGACTCGACGATACGGTATTCGAAAATACTTTATTTAAAGCTTGAGTCGCTTGAATCTTTGGTAATGGATTTGGCTTCGCCTCTTCGACTTTGATCCCACCTTTACTGGCACAGCCAATCAATGCCAAAGACAAGACGGTTGTAGCAAAAGGAAGTTTGATCATATTTTTCATGTCTTAAGACTCACTCGCAGTATTTTCAGTCGTGGTGTTTCCATTCTCAGCACTTTCTGCTTCGACACTACTCACGGTTGGAGTAGCACCTTGAGCAGGCGTTAGAATTGGGCTTTCAATTTCAGGATCTTCCACCATTACGCCAACATTTGCCAATTTAATTTGTAATAATTCACGGACTTGCTTACGTTCTACTAAGACATCCCATGCCTTTTTGTAAGACTTTTGTGCATCAGCGATTTTTTTCTGCGCGACAAAGATATCACCACGTGCTTCTTCCACCGATGGGATAAAGCTTTCCAATTTCACTTGATCTAAAGTTTTTAACGCTTGATCAAGCTGATTCTGCTCGATTTGCGTATATGCCAAACGCACATTCACGATCGCTTTTAAGCCTTCATCATCAACTTTGCTAGTTTGTGCATTTGTCAAAATCTTCGTTGCATTAGCATAGTCTTTTTTATCATAAGCCAACTTTGCAAGCACTAATTGCGACTGTAAGGCTTGTACACTATCAGGACTTTCTTTGATTAACGTATTGGCATCCGCCTGCAACTTTTTATAGGCTGCATCATCGCTACTGGCATTCTCTTGTTGATTCAGAATTTCTTGGAACTGCGCAGTACGATTACTCGCCTCAATCGCTTGTTTCTTATTCCACCACTGCCATGCAAAAAATGCACACAGCGCCAAAAGCACACCAATAATAATTGGCGAGCCGTAACGCTTCATAAACGACTTGAGCTGTTCTTTCTGTTCTTCGTCAGTCATTGCTACCATGAATCTATCCTTTACCCATTTGGGCGCTACGCTAAGAAAAACCTAGCGAGAAAAAACATTAATTGCCAAAAGTGGCGGTTAAAAATGATGCAAGCTCAGCGATTGCAATCTGTTGCTGATCCGCAGTCTGCAAGTTTTTCACCAAAACCTGTTGATCTTGCCATTCTCGCTCACCCAAAATCAAGGCGAATTTTGCACCTGATTGATCGGCTTTTTTCATTTGGCTTTTCATACTGCCTTGCGAGCCTGTTTTTAGGCGAATTGAAGATTGTACCTGTTCAAACTGATCACGCAACTGCTCAGCAAGTACCAATGCTTTACCTTGATATGCAGGCTCAGCCAATAGAAACACATCGCAGTCCGTCGCAGATTCAGTAAGTTGCTGTTCGAGCAAGAGTAGCAAACGCTCCATACCCATGGCAAAACCAACCGCAGGCACAGATTGATCCGCCTTGCCTTTAAGCTGTCCAACCAAGCCATCATAACGACCACCTGCACAGACGGTACCTTGCGAACCAAGATGTGTCGTTGTCCATTCAAAGACGGTTTTGTTGTAATAATCCAAGCCACGAACGAGTTTTTGATTGATGACAAATTGAATCCCTGCATCAGTCAAATATTGTTTGAGCTGTTCAAAATGATTCAGACTGTCTTCTTTTAAGAAGTCATGTAACTTCGGCGCATCGGCAATAATCTTTTGTGTCGATTCAATTTTTGAATCCAAAATACGTAGTGGATTGGTGCTTAAACGACGCTGTGAATCTTCGTCTAGCGCTTCTTTGTGTTGCTCTAAATACGCAACTAAAGCATTACGATATTCAGTGCGCTCATCGACCTCGCCCAAAGTATTCAGTTCAAGCTGTACTTTGTCCGCCACGCCCATACGTTGCCAAAGGCGTGCTGTCATCAAGATCACTTCGGCATCCATATCAGGTGTAGCAACACCAAATGTTTCTACACCAAACTGATGAAACTGACGATAGCGTCCTTTTTGTGGCTTTTCATAGCGGAACATCGGTCCGACATACCATACACGAGGGGTCGCACCACGCAGTAAATTGTGTTCAAGCATCGCTCGCACACACCCTGCTGTACCTTCTGGACGCAAAGTCAATGATTCTGGTGGATTACCTTTGTCCAAAAAGGTGTACATTTCCTTTTCGACAATATCGGTTGCATCACCGATCGAACGCTTGAATAAATTGGTTTGTTCAACGATCGGTAAACGAATTTGCTGATAGCCGTACGCATCCATCAAAGCCGATAAATGTGCTTCTAGCTTGCGCCAAGCAGGCGTTTGGTTGGGTAGAAAATCGTTAAACCCTTTAATTGCAACAATTGAACTCATGATCTGTTTAACACACTTTTAAATACGCTATTTCAATAAACGACCTTCATGAACTATTTCATTAAAGATCTAAATTACTTAGAACTGGTGCGGATAATCTCTTTCGCTTTCGCTTCTTCGGAGAGTTGAATCCGATGACGCACCATAGTTTCAATTTCATCGACCAATTGATCAGTATCAATCAAATGACTCTTTTCACCATTTTGATAGACCAATGATCTTGGACTTGCACCGACCACACCGATATCCGCTTCTTTGGCTTCACCCGGTCCATTGACCTTACAACCAATCACCGATACATCCATTGGTACACGGACATCTTCCAGACGCTCTTCAAGCTTTTGCATGACTCTGATCACATCAAACTCTTGGCGTGAACAGCTTGGGCAAGCAATAAAATTAATGCCGTTAGAACGTAAACTTAATGATTTTAAAATATCAAAACCAATTTTCACTTCATCTTCAGGCTCAGCAGCGAGTGAAATACGCATGGTATCGCCAATGCCTTCGAGCAGTAGCCCACCGAGTGCAATCGCTGATTTGACCGTACCTGTTCGATATATCCCTGCTTCGGTGACACCAAGATGCAGTGGATTATCAATCTGTTTGGATAATAGACGGTACGCATCCATGGTCAGAAACACATTCGATGCTTTGACACTGACTTTAAATTCATGAAAATTTAAACGGTCTAAAATATCAATATGGCGCATTGCCGATTCAAGCAGTGCCTCACCTGTCGGCTCGCCATATTTCTTTTGCAAATCTTTTTCTAATGAACCTGCATTGACACCAATACGCATGGAAATATCATGATGACGTGCTGCTGCAACAACTTCACGGATTTTATCTTCTGAACCAATATTGCCTGGGTTAATACGTAAACAATCCGCACCATGATCGGCAACGGCTAAGGCAATTTTATAATCAAAATGAATATCTGCGACCAATGGCACTTCGACTTGCTTACGGATTTTTCCGAAAGCTTCAGCGGCTTGCATAGTCGGCACTGATACTCGAACAATATCAGCACCTGCGTCAGCACAGCGTTGAATCTGCGCAACCGTCGCATCGACATCGCAAGTTTCGGTATTGGTCATAGTCTGTACAGAGATTGGCGCATCACCACCGACATAGACCGAACCAACACGGATTTTACGTGTTGGTCGGCGTTGAATTGGATTGACGATCATGATGACTTACCTTCTCACAAATGACGCTTTGTATTGTTCACAATTATGGTGACAATCTAAAGTCAGCAGAACCGCTCGCATTGGTATAGCTAGTTAATGCGATATCTTCATTATTTAATTTGAGTTTTACAGCTTGTGCATCATCAAGGCGAATACTAAAAGGTGCCTGTCCTGATAATGTCAAACTTTCACTTTGACGACCTTGCGCCAAAGTATTGCCCGATGCGTCTTGGATCATCACTGACGTTGGGCGAATAAAATCCAATAGCAACTGATCACCAGTACCCGATGCTGTGGTCGCACCCACACCTGCTGAATCAAATTCAATGATTTCTACGCCATTTGCATTATCTACAGGTTGAGTTTGATTATTCTTACTCATCCATTTTGAAACTAACGACCAAAGTCCCCACACCACCGCAATGATCAATAGCAATAAGACAATACGTTTCAGCCACGTATTTGAGCCACGGCGTTTGCCACGAGTCAGACGTCCCATCGACTTAATCGGAGAATCTTTTAAGGTATGACTTGAAGTTAAGCCTGTATCAGTGCTGTATATTTCATCAAAGCGTTGAATCAGTGCTGTAGCATCTGCGTTGAGAAACTTTGCATAAGCACGATAATAGCCTTTGATAAAAGGCGCTTGTGGCAAAGACTGATAATCATCTTTTTCTAATGCCACTAACTGCTTTTCCGAAATCTTTAGCTCTTGTGCTACTTCAGACAGCTCTTTTCCTTGCGACATGCGAACTTGACGCAAATATTCACCCGGACGCTGTGCACTGCCTATGCTCGAAGGCTTAGAAGAACTATTTTTGGGTGTATTCGTATCTATTTCCATACCGCCTCAGAACTCTGTTTTAACTCTAAATATCGTTTATATTCCTGACTATCAGGAAACTGTGCACGCAATTGATTGGCAAGAACCTGCATGCCTAAATCATCATGACGAGCTCGTGCTAGACGCAAACCTATCCAAAGTGCTCGCGCGCCTTGATTGGTCTGCCCTGTGTAGCGGATATAATCTTCATACATCTGCCCCGCCAATGTAAAGCGTTGCTGGAAATAAAGCAATTCTGCAAGCTCCAAGCGTGCAATCAATGAGTCACGATTTGCTTGCAAGGCTTGGGTAAAGGCTTGTTCCGCATTGGCATTGTCACCGACCTTAAGATAGGTACGACCCAAATTTTCAAGTGCTGCATAACGCTGTGTATAGCCTAAGGTCGCCCCTGCCACCTTGAACTGTGCAATCGCTTCAGGATAACGGTCACGAAGATACAAGTACGTTCCATAGTTATTTCGTGATTGGGCATGGGTCCCATCAATGGAAATTGCACGTTTAAAGTACTCTTCTGCTTTTGCCATATTGGTCGGGCTACCTTCTTGCTGTAGCAAGACACCCATCATCAAATTGGCTTCGACAGAGCGTGAATCTGTATTTAACGCCTGATCAAGCTCTTGTTTGGCTTTATCCAACTCACCTGTACGGATATATTCTGCCGCCAGTTGTGTGCGCAGTTGTACTGCTTTTTCAGGATCTTTCTCCCCAAGTCGGGTCGCAGGTGTCGTGGTTACACAGCCAGACATCACGATCAAAGCACTGATAACAACCGCACCTAATGTAGACTTTAATACTGTTTGTCCCTTTGGGTTAAAACGAGTAACCATCATTCAAACAAAGACCTCAATATTTTCATCGCTTGTGACTCACATTTCCATCATATCAATGCGTTATGAATCACTTTGTGTTCTTAAAATTTCATTGTGCTGACTGGCAATTTTCTGCTTCCATTTCTCAGCACGACGTGTCCGATCTGCAACTTGCCCCACCAACTGACCACATGCTGCATCAATATCGTCGCCACGTGTCTGACGAATGGTACAGACAAATCCTGCATCTGACAAAGTTTTTTGAAATGCCATAATGCGATTGCGACTCGACCGTCCATAAGGCGCATGTGGAAATGGATTAAACGGAATCAAATTGATTTTACTTGGTAAATCTTTTAATAGTTTTAATAATTGTAACGCATGCTCAGGTTTGTCATTCACACCATCGAGCATGACATATTCAATGGTAATGTGCTTACGACTACTTTCATTACCATCTTTTGCCAAGTAGCGTTGGCAAGCTGCGATCAATTGCTCTAGCGGATACTTTTTATTGATCGGTACAAGCTCATTACGCAGTGGATCATTTGGCGCATGCAGTGAAATCGCTAATGCAACGTCGATGGTCGCAGCCAACTTATCAATCATCGGCACCACACCCGAAGTCGATAAAGTCACACGACGCTTAGACATGCCATAGGCAAAGTCATCAAGCATCAACGACATCGACGCAACCACTGGATCAAAATTCAGTAATGGTTCACCCATACCCATCATCACCACATTGGTCACGGTGCGAGTACGATCACCAACAGGCACGTCTTCCATATAAGATTGATTTGCCACCCAAAGCTGACCAATGATTTCCGCAGGGGTTAAGTCACGTTGAAAGCCTTGTTTGCCCGTTGAACAAAATGAACAATCTAATGCACAGCCTACTTGTGATGAAATACATAAGGTTTTACGTGCGCCTGTTTTGTCTTCGGCAGGAATCAAAACTGTTTCAACCAAAGAGCCCTCACCATCGCCTACACGGAATACCCATTTTCGTGTGCCGTCTTTGGAATAGTGACGATGCACCACTTCAGGCGCTTGAATTTCTGCAATATTGACCAGCTTTTCCCGAAGTTTGCCTGAAATATTGGTCATTTCTTCAAAATCAGTCACGCCAAACTGGTGAATCCATTTCATCACCTGTCCTGCACGAAACTTCTTCTCACCGATTTTTTCAAAAAAAGCTTCTAGCTCAGCACGTGTCATACCCAACAAATTGGCTTTTGAGGAATTCGTTTGCACTGTTTTTGATACAGCTTGATCCTGCACCATTTTTTTCTGCACAGTCGCATCTTGCGCAAGCGTAGAAATAGATTGAGCTGTGTTCATGCAAAACCTGCCATGCAATATGAGGAGCGATAAATGAAAGTGATCAATAAAAATATTGAAGGATAAATCGAGGGCGCAAATTATATCCGTTTTTCACCGTTTACCCTAGTGAAAAACAAAAAAGCTAGATAAGTATAACACTGATCTAGCTTTATCACGATGAGATTTGTTTGCTAGGCAAGACGCACTATACAAACACCATCCCGATCGAATTAACGCGTACGAGCTGCAATCTCGTCTGCATTAAAGAAGTAAGCGATTTCACGCTCAGCAGATGCAACTGAGTCAGAACCGTGAGCAGCATTTTCGTCGATGCTTACCGCAAAGTCTGCACGGATTGTACCAGGAGCCGCTTCTTTAGGGTTTGTTGCACCCAAAATTTCACGGTGTGCAAGTACAGCGTTTTCGCCTTCAAGTACAGATACAACAACAGGACCAGAAGTCATGAATGCAACTAAGTCATTGAAGAAACCACGTTCTTTGTGCTCTGCGTAGAAACCTTCCGCATCAGCTTGAGAAAGCTGCTTGTATTTCATTGCAACTGGCTTGAGACCAGCTTTTTCGAAACGTGCAACAATGTCACCGATGTGGTTTTTGCCTACAGCATCAGGTTTGATGATAGATAAAGTACGTTCAATCGCCATGATTGGCTCCTTAAATGTCTAAGAACTAGATAATAAAAACGAAAAATTTGGCGCATTATATACGAGCGATGGGCGCAAGATATAGTGCCAATTGTCCTGATTTTGCCTCAGCCTGTACTTTTTCGACAAAATGCAGATGTATCATTGCGTCATCTGGCACGAAAGGCTTTCACCAATGTAATTAACGTGCTTCGTCAATCCATGCCATTTGAATAGCTTCTAAAATACCTTCACTGGATTTGTTTGGATCATCTTCGAAGTCAGGTAATGCACAAATCCAAGCATGCAAATCGGTAAAGCGAATATATTGCGGATCGACATCTGGGTGCGCTTCATAAAGCTCAATCGCAATATCAATCGAATCTGTCCAACGGAGTGCCATAGCTTAGCCTTTATTTCTATATACAAAGTTAATTTACGAGATCAATGCAGGCTACTTTAACAAAATTCAGCGCAGACGCAATGTTTATCCCACATCAAAACAAGCTTCATCAAACCAGTGATTCACTTTTTATCTTGATGATTTGATGGATTGGCTCACATGGCTTAAAGCACAATACCTAAGAATGGCGCACACCACAAAGTCAACATTGCCACCACGAAACCTATACTCGCTCCAACGATCACATCCGTCGGATAATGCAAGCCCAAGATCATCCGAGATAAGCCAACCAAAATGGTAAATGGCAACATGATCGCCAACAACACCGACTCAATACTGCCAAGCACCGTACATGCCAAAACTGCATGCAAAGTATGTCCCGATGGGAAGCTAAAGTGGTCTAATGGTCGCTCGCCCAAACTAATCACTTGATGCACCTGATATGGTCGGGGACGTACCGTATGACGTTTTAAGAGTTTATAAATCAGCGTCCCGATACTGCCTGCAAGGACAATATAGATCACTTGATTAAAGTAAGCCAAGCCATTCATGCCCCAGACGATGGCAAGCATGATGTACCAAAATGCGCCATCACCAAGACGACTTACCGCTTTAAATAACTTTGCCACATACTGATGTGACGACCAATGATTGAGGTAAACACAACCTCTCAAATCCCAATCTAGTATCGCTTTTTGCGCAATTTTCATTTTATTCATGCGACTACTCCTAGTATTGATGTCAATAAATATTGACTGTTTTTCATATTGATGGTGCGATCACGCTTTTATCGCACCGTGGTTTATTTTTAATCTCATCTTCAAATCTGAACTCTTGACTTCCTAAACATTACTTAAAACTGCAAGTACATGGTTGGTTTTTTCGCATAGTGTAATAATGCGTCCTCAAAGTCTGCAACTGGTCGATCCCAACCACAATCACCGACTTTATTCCCTGCAATCTGTCCCATGCGCGCCAAGTCTTTCAACGATGGTAAATTCAGCAACGCCTTTTGCCATGCTAGTTTGTCCGCAAAAGGAAGCAACCAACCTGTACGACCATGTTCAACCATCAACGCAGGTGCCGCATAGTTGTATGCCAACACAGGTAATCCACTAGCGACGGCTTCAAGTACCACATTGCCAAAGGTATCGACTTCACTGGCAAATAAGAACGCATCCGCACTGGCATAGCACATTGCCAACGCTTCACCCATCTGCGCACCCATAAAGGTTATATCGGGATATTGTTTTTCTAGGTCTTCACGAATTGGACCATCACCGACCACGACCATTTTTAGCTTACGTTGTGGTTGATGTTTTTTTAGTTCTTGATAGCTTTTAAGAATAAATGGTACTTCTTTTTCAGGGGAAACTCGTCCGACCGACAGCAATACCGTAGTATTGTCATCCACTTGCCATTGACGACGTAGACCTGAACTACGCAAGTTGCGGTTAAAGCGCTGATTATCGACACCACGACTAATAATTCGCATCGGACAACGCAACCCAAACTCATCCTTTAACACTTGACGCGTATCTTCACTTGGCACAAGGGTGAGATCAGTTTGATTGTGAAACCATTTTAGATATTGACGTACTGGTCGAACCAAAAATGCCATATCAAAATAACGACTAAAATCATGAAATGACGAGTGAAATCCACTCGAAATCGGGATATTGCGCAGTTTGGCTTGATTGAGTGCTGCCAATCCAAGCGGTCCTTCAGTCACGATATGCACAATGTCTGCTTTAAATTGATCCAGTGCCTGACCGATTTTAAAAATCTGTGGCCAGCCAAATTGCATCTGCGGATATTTTGGAATCGACTGCGAACGTACCACGCATTCTTGATCTGGGTAGAAGCTGTGATTCTTTTCACTTTGCTGTGGACGAACTAATAAAATTTTATGCCCACGACGTTGTAAACCTTTGGTGAGTTGCATTACGGAGAGGGATACACCATTAATCTCAGGTGGCCAAGTTTCAGTGACGATAGCAATACGCAACTTACGTGCAGGAAGCTTTGACTCATTTTGTTGATTTTTATTCTGTTGTAACTTTGCTTGCGCATAATCCAGCACAATTGCTGATTGATTGGTCATTCATCTGTCCAAGTTGGTTTTCTTATTCTGCGATATTAAACTTGGTATTTGACCATTTCATGATCAATTGATGACAGTTTTTTGACAATACTCATCGTATTAATTTTCTAATTCATGTACCGATTTTCTTCTTGCTTGCGATTCTAATTCTGCACAAATTAGCGTCGTTGGAAGCACTACAATCAAAAGAAATAATACAATCGGAATACCATATACACCAAAATCAATAACGGCGACCACAGCAAAGTCGCCAAAGCACCACACTTGAGATAGTGACTTCGATGCATATTTTCCTGTGGATCACCTAACAACTTATAAAATATTTTTGAAGTCGAATACGCAGGAATAATACCAATCACATAGCCCACGACCAATGCAACACACATGAGCGCCAACATCGGAAAAATAATTTAAGGTGTAATTGAGCCAATGAGAAACTGAAGCGGATCATCTAAGAAAAATAAAATATGAAAGCTAATGATGATAAACGTCGCAATCGCTGGTGCGAGTTGAAACCGATTCCAAGTTTTTGTCATATTTATCCTTTAAAATAAAAAAGACTTCCGTAGAAACCTTTTTCATATTTTTTACAGGAAATTATACCGTTAAATCTTTAATCGTTTCACTTGAACCATTCTTTTTCACAGATTCAATACCATTATCACGTGATGCTTCACTGGCATAGTATTGGCTTGTACCAATGATCTGATGATTCGCCGCTTTCAGATTGAAATATGGTTTATCATTTTTTGCTACTTTACGATCAAAGCGTGCATCATCACCGCTATTCTTTTGCACAGAAGCAATACCATTCATCGCAGAAGCTTTGGTTTTGTAGAGCTCACTGGTGAGAATGATCTCTGCATTACCTGCTTTGAGCACAAATTTAAACTGTCCGTCTTTTGCCTTATCGACTTCAAACCATCCTGCCATGATTGAACTCTCCCTATTTAAACTCACTAAAATAAATTCGATTTAAATAGTTTTAAAACAAAGTCAGCTTGCTTGCAAAATCCTTATTCATTAATTTGTAAACTGATTTTTCAGCATACAAAGGATAAGGTTTCAACTGAAACAATCAAGCGGGTACGCCACTATGAAAGCGAAATTGTTTGTCTGGACTTTGAATTAAATCCGCTTCCACTTGTCGGATATGTGCAATACGCTGGGCAATGTCTTCATCAGGATTTTTCATTTCGGCAGTGGTCGCCACATCTTTTGCCAGTGCTAAATAATCTTCAAAATGTCGTGCTTCGGACTTGAGCAGATAACGATAATAACGCCCAAGCTCCTCATCCACGATCGGTGATAAAGCAGCAAAACGCTCACAAGAACGTGCTTCCACAAACGCACCAATAATCAATATATCGACCAACGCCTCAGGCTCATAGGTACGAATCTCTTTCCGTAAGCCACCTGCATAACGCCCTGCACTCACCGCTTTCCATGCCTGCCCACGCTTCGCCATAAACTCAAGCACTTGCTCATAATGCAACATTTCTTCACGCACCAATTGTGCCAATTTGACTTGCAAATCAGTAAAAAAGCTATAGCGAAACATCAGATTCATCGCAGTACCAGCCGCTTTCTTTTCACAGTTGGCATGATCTTGGATCAGTAGTTCTAAATTTTCAGTCGCTGCATCTAACCATGCCTGCGGTGTACGACAACCGAGGTAATCGTAGACAGGTTGCATAAGGTTGTCTAAGCCACGACTGCTTAAATCATTGGCGTGCTTTAAATCATCAGACATAGGAAAAACTATTTAATTGAAATTTGGAAAATGAATTAACGTGCAGCGTGAATTGCAGCTTTCATCTGTTGCACCGCTTGCGCCAAGCCAACAAACACACTATCTGCAATAATGGCATGACCAATATTTAGCTCATGAATCTGTGGCAATGCTGCGATCGGCGTGACATTTTCCAAATTGAGTCCATGCCCTGCATTCACGATTAAACGACCTTCTGCATACTGCACGGCGTGTTGAATACGTGTCAATTCATGTTGTTGTGCTTCACCTGTCGTATCAGCATAAGCGCCTGTATGAATCTCAATGGTCGGTGCACCACAACGGATTGCAGCATCAATCTGCGCCGCATCTGGATCAATAAACAATGACACATCAATGCCTGCTTTAACTAAAGCCTGTGTCATTGCTTTGACTTTTTCAAAATGTGTGACCACGTCCAAACCGCCCTCAGTCGTCACTTCTTGGCGACGCTCAGGCACGAGACAGACATGCTGTGGCATCACTTCAAGGGCAATCGCTTGCATTTCCTCAGTCACCGCCATTTCAAGATTCATGCGTGTGGTTAAAAGTGGACGCATACGATAGACATCAGCATCTTGGATATGACGACGATCTTCACGTAAATGCAAGGTAATGCCTTCCGCACCCGCTTGCTCACAAATCAACGCCGCATTGACAGGATCAGGATAAATCGTGCCTCGTGCTTGGCGAAGTGTTGCAACGTGGTCGATATTGACGCCTAAAAGTGCTGCCATGAAAATATCCTATTAACGATGTGAATTAATGATTTCGCATAAAATTGGACGTATGATGCTTATGCAAATTAATTCTGATGCAATTGACTCACCCAAAGTTGACGGCTTTTTAGCGGTTTGTTCCCCAATAATTCCGTCAGAATTAGTCGATATAGTTTAGCAAGTAAGCTCACATTTTCCGAGTTGATTTGCTCGATTTGTACAAGGTTCAATAAATCTTGCCCTAAGAAATTTTGACCATATTGCCCAATCACAAAACCTTCTTGCGGGATAAACTGATAATACACCATCGGCGCAATATCCTGTCCATTGGCATCTTGGCTAAAGTCGATCGCATAACCAAGTTCTTGCAAAAACACTTGTTCAAATTGACGCAAGATCAATTTCAATTGCATATCTTTGGGATCATCTTTTGAGAGATTTTTCAGCTGTTCCAATGTCGATTGATAAGCTTGATAAGTTTCAGGCATTGGTTCTTCGGGTGGCATTAATCTTAATAAAATCTCGTTGAGATAAAACCCCGCAAACAAGGCTTTTTGCTGCAAATAAAAAGGCTGACCTTGAACGTCGATTTGGCTAAAGTTTTTTAATTCTGATTTACCAGTTGCTTGAAGCTGAGTTCGATGATAGAGCGCAGGCGGTTGCTGACGAGTTACACCATCAACACGCCCAAACTCTTCACTAAAAAAATGTAAAATATAACTGCGCTCACGATAGCGCCGTTGATGAATCGCAAAGCCTGTTAAGGATTGATTTCGCATCATGGCTTTGCTGATTACCTCAAGAGTTCCTAATCAATAGAACATTATTCAAATGGATACATTGCGCTAGATAGATTGCTGCGCCACAACAACCCAAGTATATGAAAAATTAATCTTTTTCCTTGTCGTCTTCATCATCGCCATCTGGAATCACCGCACCTGCAACCGCTGCCGTACCCTTCGCCACACCTTTGGTGGTTTTGTAAGCCACTTTAACTGGGACAGTCACGACTTTATGAATACAGCCTTGCAGTGCAAATACACTTAAAAACACCAACAATAATGAAACTTTCATCTTGTTTTCCTGAACAAATATGGCTTCAAATCAAATATCACTATAGCCTAAACTTTTCAAGGCACGCTCATCATCAGACCAACCGCCTTTGACTTTCACCCAAAGCGTGAGCATGATTTTTTGCTCAAACATTTTTTCCATATCAGCACGTGCATCCATACCAATTTGTTTAAGCTTCTTGCCTTTATCACCGATCACGATAGCTTTTTGACCCTGACGCTCGACAAAAATCGTCGCATCAATATACGTACACGCTGCTTTTAATTTTCCTGTTTTTGGATTAATAACAGGTTCTTCGATTTTAAAGCTTTCGATTTGTACCGTCAGATCGTATGGCAACTCCTCACCAAGCTGACGCATGATTTTCTCACGAATCACCTCACTGGCAAGGAAACGTTCAGAACGATCGGTGACTTGATCCATCGCATACAGTGGCGGTGAGAATGGTAAATATTGACCAATCGTATCACGCAAATGATCGAGGTTTGAACCTCGAAGTGCTGACACAGGGACGATCTCGGCAAATTGCATCAACTTTGTCCGTTGCTCAATCAGCGGTAAAATCGCCTTCTTGTCTTCAAGAGTATCTACTTTATTGATGACAAGAATCACAGGCATGCTGGCGTTGACGAGTTTTTCTAAGACCAACTCATCATTTTGTGTCCACTTCTGTCCGTCGATCACAAACAACACAAGATTCACATCACGCAGTGCCGAATGCGCTGCTTTGTTCATCATTTTGTTGATGGCACGCACTTCTTTTTTATGCATTCCTGGCGTATCCACATAGACCGCTTGCATATGCTCACGACTATCAATACCAATGATTTTATGGCGTGTGGTTTGTGGTTTACGAGAGGTAATCGAAAGTTTTTGACCAAGCAAATGATTCATTAATGTGGATTTACCGACATTCGGGCGACCAACAATCGCCACAAATCCACTACGAAAATCACTTGGAATCGGCTTTTTTTCATCATTAAAAAATTGATTAATAATGTCTTGTTCGCCAGAAGCGTGTTGATCTTCGGTGCTCATTTGGCTTGCTCCAATCGTTTTAAAATTTCCGCTGCTGCGGCTTGTTCAGCAAATCGACGACTTGCTCCTTCACCTTTCATACCATCCATACCTTCAACTTCACATAGTATGGTGAAATGCTGATTCGGCGCATCGCCTTGTATATCGATCACATCATACTTCGGTAAAGGTAACTTATGTGCCTGCAACCACTCTTGAAGACGTGATTTTGGGTCTTTCAGTTGTTCGGTCGGTTGAATCTGATCAAGATATGGCGCATACCATTGCAAGACGATCTGTTGCAATTGATCAAAATCTTGGCTATCTAAGTAAATCGCTCCAAGAATCGACTCGACCACATCAGCCAATATTGACTCACGATGATGACCGCCTGATTTCAACTCACCCGTACTGAGTATCAATGATTTACTGAGTTGTAGATCTTTGGCAATCTTGGCTAATGACTCTTGACGCACTAGTGTGGCACGCATACGTGTCAGATTCCCCTCTTTCTCTTTGGGAAATCGAGCATACAAATACTGTGCAATGATGGCACCAAGTAATGAATCCCCTAAAAATTCGAGGCGTTCATAATTATGACGCTGACTCACCGAGCGGTGCGTCAGCGCCAGCTTTAATAAATCAATCTGCCGAAACTGATAACCCAATCTCGACATTAAACGTGGATCATTCACCTGTACTTACAGACCTCTGATCAAAATCTTTTTGGAATGTCATCAATAGTGACATATTCATCAAAAATGGTTTACGTACCTCATAGTCTTTTTTCACAGCAAGACCTGCGGTATTGGTGACTTGAAGAATATCATCAACTTTAATATCACGAATATTATTCATTTCTAAGCGTTGTGATAAATCTTGTTTGAACTTATTCTGCGTTGTATCTTTAGGCAAGGTCGCTAAAGCTTCTTCAATTTGAGAATTGATAATACGATCATCCCAATATGCTGGCCAAACTGCTACTGCGATTTTCGCTGCCAAAGCAAATAAAATGATAGCAAAGAAAATCCCTAAATATGATGCACCACGTTGATTTTTCATTGTTGACCTCTATTCCTTATTATTGACCCATGTGCTCGGATCTATCGCAATGATTATGGAATACTGCCATTGCGCTTAAAGCTCGGTAAATTTAATCCCGGTGCTTTATGCATCCACACATAGGTCGCTTTCCCCGTTAAGTTTGCTTCTGGAACAAATCCCCAATAGCGACTGTCTGCACTTTGATCACGATTATCACCCATCGCAAAATACTGACCTTCTGGTACAGTCACTTCCCAATTTTGCTCAAGTGATAGCGGTGCTTTTTGTTGGTATTGCTGAATGAATTGCTGAGCAATGCCATCTGATTGTCTTGCCTTGATATATTGCGTGATAAATCGATGTGATGCAATATTCACCACCCACTGCTGTGCATCCACGATGATTTTTTGTTGTTGCCCCGATGCATCTTGATAATGTACAGGCAAATTGACTTCATTACCTTTTTGAGAAAACTGCTTTTCACCATTGATGAATAACTCACCTTTTTGATAAGAAATGGTATCACCAGGTAAGCCAATAATACGTTTAATATAACTGATACTTGGATCAACTGGATAACGGAACACCGCCACATCACCATGCTCAGGTGCACCTGTATCAATGATTTTGGTGTTTACCAATGGCAAACGTACGCCATAAGCGAACTTATTCACGAGAATAAAATCACCCGTTTCCAAGGTCGGATTCATCGACTCAGATGGAATATTAAATGGCTCAAACAAGAACGAACGCACCACTAAAACCACTGCCAATACAGGCCAAAAGTCATAGGCCCAATTGATGATTGGATTGACTTTATGCGCATCATGCGTGGCATGCGCACGTACCGCATCGCCTTTGGCTTGACTGAGTTGGTCGCGTGCTTGCGTCACATCGACTGGATCATCCGGGCTGGTGACAGACTCTGACAAGGTCAACTGTGGATATTTCGATTTGACTTGTTCAAAATTGTGTTGTTGCTGCTGGATGTTCTGATCCGCTTGCAATGCAGCCTGTTTCTTTTCTTTCAACTGTTGATATTGTTTCAACACCAACTTGTCTAACAACCAAATGCCGAAGAAAATCAGCGTTGCCGGAACCAGTATCCAGTTAAAATCAAAATCCATGCTGCACCTTATTTTTTATCCACTTGGAGAACGGCTAAGAAAGCTTCTTGTGGAATTTCCACGCTACCCACTTGCTTCATACGCTTTTTGCCTTCTTTTTGTTTGGAAAGCAATTTTTTCTTACGACTGACGTCACCGCCATAGCATTTTGCCAAGACATTTTTACGCATCGCTTTAACGGTAGAACGTGCCACGATTTGCGAACCAATCGCCGCTTGGATCGCCACATCAAACATCTGACGTGGAATCAAGTCTTTCATTTTTTCAACCAATGCGATACCACGATGACGCGCATCGTCACGGTGACAGATCATTGCCAAAGCATCGACTTTTTCACCATTGATAAGCACATCAACTTTGACCAAGCTCGAACTTTCAAAACGCACAAAATTATAATCAAGTGACGCAAAACCACGAGAGCAGGATTTTAAACGGTCAAAGAAATCCATCACCACTTCCGCCATCGGAATTTCAAAGGTAATCGATACTTGCGCACCTAAGAATTTCATGTCTTTTTGAATACCACGACGCTCATTACATAAGGTCATGACATTGCCCAAATACTCTTGTGGCACGAGAATATGACATTCCGCAATTGGCTCACGTAAATCTTCAAGCGTTGAGCCATCAGGCATTTTTGATGGGCTATCGATGTAAATGGTTTCGCCTTTTTTTGTGACCGCTTCGTAGATCACCGTTGGCGCAGACGTAATCAGATCAAGATCATATTCACGTTCTAAACGCTCTTGGACAATCTCCATGTGTAGCATGCCGAGGAAGCCACAGCGAAAACCAAAACCCAACGCATCAGAGCTTTCTGGTTCGAAAAATAACGCAGAATCGTTAATTTGTAATTTTTGTAGCGCTTCACGGAACGGTTCAAAGTCACTGGAATCAATCGGGAATAATCCTGCATACACCTGTGGTTTGACCTTTTTAAAACCAGGTAAAGCAGTGACTTGCGGTGTATTTGACAAAGTAATGGTATCACCAACTGGCGCACCAAAAATATCTTTAATCCCCGCAATGACAAAGCCTACTTCACCCGCTTCAAGCAAGTCTGTTTCGGTATGTTTTGGACTAAACATCCCTACAGAGGTCACCACATGAGCCTGCCCTGTGGATTTAACCAACATCTTGTCGCCTTTACGGATTCGCCCTTCTTTGATACGGACCAAAGACACGACACCCAGATAGCTATCAAACCATGAATCGACAATCAACGCCTGTAACGGTGCATCACGATCACCTACAGGTGCAGGGATCACTTCAACCAAACGCTCTAAAACACTATCTACGCCAAGCCCCGTTTTCGCAGAGCAGGTCGGCGCATTGGTTGCTTCAATCCCAATGATTTCTTCAATCTCATGGATAACACGCTCAGGCTCAGCTTGCGGTAAATCAATTTTATTTAAAATCGGTAAAACTTCTAAATCTTGTTCGATTGCGGTATAGCAGTTTGCAACCGATTGTGCCTCAACACCTTGCGCAGCATCAACTACCAAAAGTGCACCTTCGCAGGCTGCTAGCGAGCGTGACACTTCGTATGAAAAATCGACGTGTCCTGGCGTATCAATAAAGTTGAGCTGAAATTCTTGACCATTCGGATGTTTATAATACAAGGTCACTGATGCTGCTTTAATGGTAATACCACGCTCACGTTCAATATCCATTGAATCAAGGACTTGCGCTTGCATTTCACGATCTTGTAAACCGCCACACATTTGAATAAAACGATCGGCAAGGGTCGATTTACCATGATCAATATGAGCGATGATTGAGAAATTGCGAATTTGACCAATTGGCGTGGATTTTTTAACTGCTGCCATGAATGACCTTAAACAACCAAATAAATATATCTAATGAGACTTGAACAAAACCAAAAACAAATGATTAGAATGGGTTTTGACGATGATAAAAGCAGACCGCAGTATAATCAAAAAGCACTGACATTGATACAGACATTGCAAGGATTGCGAATCATCTTCACGCCTAGTATCCCAAAAACCGATTTATAGAGTGTCAAAATGATAAGGATCAATATTGGGATTTAATGGTTGATAGGCTTGACTAAAAGTCGGAGAAAGACGTTTCAGGCGACCTGTGGATATTTCAACACATATCCACAAGGTATGCGCTTGAAATACAATCGCCTGATCTATGGCACGATAGAAAATATAATGGCGTATGGATGAAAAGGCATTTTGCTCGCCGAGCCACGTGCGTAAAACCAACTCGTCACCTGCAAAACAGGCTTTACGATATTTAACATGATGCTCACTTGCCACCATCGCATGGTTTAATCGAAGATAATCTTCTAATCCCAAACCTAAAGTTTGCGAATGTGCTAATGCCACATCTTGCATCCAAGACACATACTGTACATTATTCACATGAGCCAATTGATCTAAATGTTTTTCCTCGACCTGTTGTGGGATTTCAAATAATTGACTCAAGTTTAGTCCTTAACTATACGTAGCTTTTCTTTGTTCGTATGACCACCAACCGTATAATTAAAACGGTTTTCTAGACGCTTCTCATCATAATTCTTCATCCAAGGGGATTGTCCATAATAAGCACCATTGAGCTGAGAATAATGCACCAAAGCATAACGAAAACGACGATAATGAAGACGATTAACTCGACCTGGATTTTTCCAAAATTGATCTAAGCCACCTTGAAAGGTGAGTTTTGGCAAATTATAAATTGCGCGCCCTAAAGCAATCACCGGTTTCCCATGATGAAGCGCTTGAATCCCTGTGGTGCTATTGATAGTTACAATCCCTAAACTATGCTTCATCAATGTTGGGAGATGCACATCACAAACATAATGAACTCGCCCCTCCAAATCATACTCTTTTGCCAGCTCACGCAACAAATTTCCATAATGTCGGTAACCACGATCCATTGGATGATGCTTAAACACTAAATGTTGTAGATCATCACTATGGCTTGCAAATGATGCAGTGACTTCCTGAATAAAGTCCCGCACATCAACATAATCACTATGGACTTGTACTTGCGAATCATTATGCACTTGTAGCGCCACAATATAATAACGATCCGTATGATGTTGAATTAGATTCAGAAACCTATGTGTATCAACTTGCTTATTAATCAGCTTACGAACCCCAGCTCTGAACCAATAAAAAACTTCGAAGGTAGGCCGAATCATACGGTGATGACGATAATGCGGATAAAGAAAAGTACACAATACCCACATCAAATAAAAAGTAATCGCTGTGCGTATTAAAAAAGAAAAACTCGGATAAACTTCTTGTGGGTGGTCAGGCAAAGGCAGGTCAGGAATCGTCTGATCTGAGGATTCGTAAAAATTTCGAAAATCAGAAAAATCATTGACACCATTTTGCTCAAAAGTGATGTAGTTCGGACGAACATAGCCCTCTTCAAAGACAAAAAAATCAACTTTTAACTCTACTGCCACACGCTTTGCAATACGATGATAAAAACGGCAATCACCAAAACACACTATTGCGTCAATCTGCTTATCTTTTATTTCAGAAATTAACCAATCATCAAAATATGAAAGTTTCCCACGATAATTTAAATTATTTAGACCTCGTGAAAAAAACCAATCACCACCATTAAAATTGACTTTATAATATTGTTTATTGTGAAACTCTAACCATCTAGCAAGCTGAGTAAAGTAGTTACCCATAGGCCCTTGAAGGAGCAAAATACGCTGCGACTTCATCAATTGATGAATATGCAAAGACACATTCTCACTCCTCATAAACTTTAAATTTAAAGATGCACTAGACACACAAAAATCTGAATACAGATGCGTTTCAAATTAAAAGTCCGAACAATTAAAAAATGTTACAAAAATCTAGCCATATAGTATTTTTGCACGTATTTTTGCGAAAGTCGACTGCAGTTTAGGCGAACTTACATTTTGTGACCGCTCATACACCAACTGCCCAACAACATCTTCGACATTTACTCTCGCCAATTTAAAACTATCCGTTTGTGGTAAGTTATAGGTCCCATATTCGACTAACACCCCATACACCAACTCAGATAGGGTTAGTTTTTTTGTTCGTCGTGTATTCGCTTCCACATCTATCGTTAGCCCCCACCCCGCATAAAATGGCACCCCATAACAATATACTGTCTTGCCGCGAAGAAGTGCTTCAAAGCCACTTAAAGAGGTTATGGTATGTAGTTCATCAATAATATCAAAACACTCCACAATAGATGCATCCAATTCCACGGCATCTGCATATTGCTTTAAATCTTGATCTTGGATTTTGCCTAAGCGAAGACCTGCATGTACATCAGGGTGCGGTTTATAAATAATATAAGCATGCGGATTTGTGTCTCGCACATGTTTAAGCAGATCCAAATTGGTTTTAATATCTAAACTACCCAAACGAATTGACTCATCATCTTCGACCTGTCCAGTGACCAATATCACCCGATCATACTGTGGTCGGATGAGTTTTTTCCTTTCACCGATATTATATTTACTGATCTCAAGTTGTATGAGCTGTTTAATCAGCTTTTCACTGCGCTCTACTTGGTGTTGATTCAGGTGTATTTGATTTAAAATCAACTCTAAGCGAGAAGGTTGGGTGGCATCATAATAAATACCGACATCATCAAAAACTAATGAGTATGGTCGAATGAGGTTGGCGCCTAAACCACTGGAGCGAATAAAACCATCTTCGACTGTAGTTACGTTCTGAAAACCATCATCCTTTAACTGGCGTGCTTTTTTCCCCCACGCAATTACTTGCTGATCTCGATTTGGCTTTTTCAAAGCTTTAAAACAAAGCATTAGATTCGGAAAATGTAAATATTGCGGTAAAAATCGCTTTTTCCAACGTGAAAATCCATAAGCAACTAATCGATTTGGAAGCTCTTTTTGTGCTGTGACATTCACTTTAAACAATTCAAGTAAATCTTCTAATTCACATCGCTTCCCCGTCACTGGCGAAATATACCGTGCATATTTCAAATAAGCACTTGAAAATAAATGGGTAATCGTTCGGCTCATCTGCCGACGCTCCGCCAATATTGATAAAGGTGCATACTGATCATCAGTCACCCCCCAACCTGCATACCACGGCACACCGAAACAATGGACTTTTTTCCCGCAAAGCAATGCTTCAAAGCCCATTTGTGAGCTGACCACATATACCTCATCCATTTGCTTTAATAACGCTATTGGGTTGACATGATCGGCAAATAATTCAACCTGAGGATATTGTTTTAGATCCGACAAATGAAAATGCCCTTTCGCCTTCCCCTCAATCACATCGGGATGTACTTTAAGCCAAATTTTCGCATCAGGATGAGTACTGATAGCCACATCAAGCATCTTATGAAAACTTGCTTGACTTGCTCCTGCACAAGCAATGGACTGATCACCAAATGTTTGATCAATCACTAAAATATTCGTTTGACCCTGAAACTTCTCAAGGTTGATTTTTTGGAAATTTAAATTATATTTTGTAATTTCTGAACTAATAATCGTTTCGATGAGCGCCTCAGCGCGTTGATTATCATCCTCACTCTCAGAGTGTTCAATTAAACCTTCCAAATCAGATGCTTGTGTTGCATCAAAATAAATACCTGCTTTATCGTAAACAATGGATAGTGGCGGATAGTTATCCTTACCGAGTCCTATGGATCGAATAAAACCATCTTCTAAACATATCAGTTGCAAATCATGCTTTTGCGCATATTTTTGCGCGCAAAAAAAACTGTTTTTACGCCCCCAACCTGCAACAGTTCGATGCGTAGCTTTATTAGAAAGATTAAAACTTCGAAAATACTGTATCGGCTCACCAATCAATTGTGGCAAGCCCTTTATTTCTAAAATACCTTTGGATGTAACTAACATATATTTTCTACAGCAAATCAATTCAAGAATAAATCAATCAAACCCATAGTCGATTGATCTACCAAATGACTTTCATCATGTTTTGTAAGTATTGGCATTAGATCTTGAGCGATGATCTTCCCCATTTCAACACCCCATTGATCAAAAGGGTTAATATCCCAAATCACAGACTGTACAAATACTTTATGCTCATACAGCGCAACAAGCGCCCCCAAATAATATGGACTTAATGACGGCATCACAATGGTTGTGCTCGGTTTATTCCCTGAATATTGTCGGTACGCAGGCATGTCGGAACCCCCTGCCACAGCATGACTTCCAAAAGCAAGAAGTCGAGATTGGGCTAAACAGTTTGCAATGGACAATTGATGTTGCTGTTGGAACGCAAGCTTATGTTCAGATTCAAGCTGACCCGATGATTCGTGATAGCGCTGTTTTGCAATCATAAAATCGGTCGAAACTGTCACCGTGCCTTGATGTAGCAATTGATAAAACGCATGTTGCGCATTGGGTCCAACTTCCCCCCAAATAATCGGACAGGTTGATCCCCGTACAAATTGCTCAGCTCGATTGACAGACTTCCCATTAGATTCCATTTCTAACTGTTGCAAATAAGAAGTTAAATACTCTAATCGACCATCATAGGGCAAGATCGCATGGGTGTGGATATTTAGATAGTTATTGTTCCAGATACCAATTAAAGCCAAAAGCACAGGTAGATTTTTGTCCCATGCTGCATTTTGAAAATGCTGATCTATCTCATAAGCACCTTCAAGCAAAGACTTAAAGTTTTCCATTCCAATTGAGATTGCAATCGGTAATCCTATTGTTGACCACAATGAATAGCGACCACCGACCCATTCCCAAAGATTTAACTGGAGTTTCTCGGCAATGCCCCACGCCGTCATTTTTTCCGTGCTACTCGACACACCAATGAAGTGGCATTGTAAAACTAAAGGATTCATCCCTAAAGTTTCAGACAACCATGCTTTTGCTGTATCCGCATTGGATAATGTATCAATCGTGGTAAATGATTTTGAGGAAATAATAAAAAGCGTTGAAGCCGGTCGCAGGTTGCGCACGATTTGGCTTAGCTGACTACCATCCATCGTCGAGGCAAAATGCACACGCACTTGATCAATCGTTGCAAATTGCTCTAAAGCATGACAGACCATTAACGGTCCAAGATCTGAGCCTCCAACGCCGATATTGACCACGTCAGTAATTTTCTCACCAGTCGCTCCCCGAAACTGCCCACGTCGAATTTGATGGACGATCTCCGACATCCGATCAAGTTGTTGATGTACTTTTTGATTAACGTCAAAGTTTGGATCACTTGGATCATTCAGCTTTGGCATTCTAAGTGCCCAATGCATGGCACTCCGATCTTCGGTATGATTAATTGCTTCAGTTGAAAAAAGTCGCTTGATCCATTCGTCAAGTTTTTTCTCATTAGCAAGTTCAACCAGTGATGCAATAACCGTTTGGTCTAACCGTTGCTTACTAAAGTCAATAAATAAACCTTGATGCTCCACACTCAGCTGTTCAAATCGATGTCCATTTTCAGCAAATAAATCATTTAAATGTCTACTTTGAAAGTCTAAAGCAAGTTCTAGTAGCTTGGACTCAGTGTGAAGTTGATGATGGGCTTGAGTAGACATTTTAACGACCAATTCCTATATAGCGAAAACCTTGCTCTCGAACAAAATGAGGATTATAGATATTTCGCCCATCAATCAAATTGTGTTGTCGCATATTCTGTTTTAAACGCAAAAAGTCTGGACTCCAGTATTGCTTCCATTCAGTGATCAAACACAGTGCATCAGCGCCTTGTGTCGCATCATAGGGTTCATCGCATAATATGAGTAACTCTTGGTCAGGATAAAGTGCTTTTAAATTTTCCAAAGCACTCGGATCATGTACCTTCGCCACAGCCCCCTGAGCCCAACATGCTTCCAAGATATTTAAAATTGGTGCTTGTGCGAGGCTATTGGTATTTGGCTTAAAGGCCGCCCCCCAAAAACCAATCACCTTATCACTCAATTGGCAATCAAATTGCTTCCATAGCTTTCTAAAGATGATCTCTTTTTGGTATTCGTTAATATCCCAAATCTTATTCAACAACCCATTTACATTACCCGTTGACTGAACGACTTCTTTGAGTGTCAAAATATCTCGTGTCAGATTACCACCGCCAAAACCACAACCTGGATAAAGATACTGCTCACCAATTCGTGTATCCGTGGACATCGCGATTCGCACTTCCTCAATATCCACACCCAACGCTTCTGCTGCATTGGATAGATCATTCATAAAACTGACTTTGGTTGCCAAAAAACCTGAAATAGATAACTTAGTAAATTCAGCTGCGCGTATCGACATAAAGTTATACTGTGTGGGTAATGGGAAGATTGGACGGAAAACCTCCTGCACAAGGCGTTTAACTGTTTCATCGGATTCGCAGCCAACGATTAAACTACGTGTCAGAAAACTATTGATTACATTGCCTTCTTGTAAAAAGTCTGGAATGTAAACAATCTGTTTTGCACCAGTAACTTGCTGAAAAATCTCGGTTGTACCCATTTCAAGATGGGAATAGTTGATCACTAGTTGCGAATGATCAATCTCCTCTTGGATTCCATTTTCCCGAAACTCATCAAACTGCTGAGATGTTAATGCATATACACATATCTCAGGAGATTTACCTTTGACATTCTGCAATATGCTCAGCTGTTTATTTGCAATATGCTGATAGATCTGTCGGCTAAGCGTTTGATCATTGAAAATTGTTGCCTGCTGAGCCACCAAACTTTGCAGTTGTTCATCCCCAATCAGCCAATACACTTGATGACCGACTTCTGACAAGTGGTAAACCATCGCTACAGCATTGACTGAAGCACCAACGATCTGAATATGCATAAATTAAAAAACAATCCTTTGTAGAGTGCTAAAGAATCGACTTGAGATAGGCACGAAACGTATCTTTTAGCTCATCTCGTTGCAAAGCATAGTGTGCAACAGCTTTGAGATAACCAATTTTACTACCACAATCAAAAGTATCACCTTGCAGGGTAAATGATTGTATCTTTTGTTCATTCAATAGCTTTGCCATAGCATCTGTAAGCTGAATTTCACCCGACTTATCAGTTGTCGTTTCTTTTAAATACTTAAATATTTGTGGCGTAAATACATAGCGTCCAACCACTGCAAGTGTTGAAGGAGCCTGTCCGACTGCTGGCTTCTCAACCAATTCAACAATTTGATTCGATTGCACACCATTCTCTTCTGAAAGCTTTACAATCCCATATTGATCTACACGTTCAGGCGCAACATCCTCAACCATAATTTGAGAACACTCATTTGCAGCAAATTGTGCAATCATTTGTGTCAAGTTATTCTCCGTTTGTGAATCAACCAATACATCGGGCAACAACACCGCAAAAGGCGCATCACCAATCACTTTTTCAGCACAAAGCACGGCATGACCCAAGCCAAGTGGTGCAGATTGACGCACTGCAACGACTGTCACATGTGCAGGAACGATTGATCGAATTTCGTCAAGCAATTGTGTTTTATTTTTCTTTTCAAGTAATGACTCAAGTTCGGCATTTCGATCGAAATAGTTTTCAATGGCTTGCTTTGCAGGGTGATTAACCAACACGATCGTATCAATGCCCGCCTCAACTGCCTCTTGAACAACATAATCAATCGCAGGTCGATCAACTACTGTGATCATTTCCTTAGGTATCGACTTACTAGCAGGTAATAGTCGTGTGCCAAACCCAGCTACGGGTAAAATTGCTTTTTTTACACTCATAAAAGCTCACTTTGCCTTAACATATTTTGGTAATGCCTTATACTATGCACTAGAATTTTTTCAAATTTAAGTTAATGTAAAGCATAGCGCATCAGATTAAATAAATCTTGTCTATATTACCGAATTCACCAAAATGATTTGCAAGGAATCCGAATGAAAATCAACTGTATAAAAGCATATGATATCCGTGGTGAATTAGGTACACAGTTGAATGAAGAGATTGCATATCGCATTGGTCGAGCATACGGCGACATGTATCAACCAAAAACTATCGCCGTTGGTTGCGATATTCGCTTGAGTAGTGAGTCATTAAAGCAAGCAACAATTCAAGGACTCAATGATGCTGGTGTCGATGTTCTAGATTTAGGAATGACTGGTACCGAAGAGGTTTACTTTGCAGCATTTCACCTTGATGTGCAGGGTGGCATCGAAATCACAGCAAGTCATAACCCGATAAATTATAACGGCATGAAGCTTGTCAAAGAAAATGCCCGCCCAGTTGGCATTGAAACTGGTCTAAAGGAAATTCAAAGCATTGCAGAATCAGGAAATTTTAAAACCCCGTTACAAAAGGGCTCAACAGCCAAATACAATATTCTTTCTGAATATGTTGATCATTTATTGACTTATATTGACTTGAAACAACTAAAACCGTTTAAGTTACTAGTGAATGCAGGTAACGGCGCAGCGGGTCATGTGATTGATGAAATTGAACAACGCTTTATTGCTCAAAATGTGCCTATAAAATTTATCAAAATACACCATGAACCAAATGGAAACTTCCCAAATGGTATTCCAAATCCTATCTTGGTCGAAAATCAAGGTGTAACGAGTGAAGCAGTCATTAAGCATCAAGCAGATTTTGGCATAGCTTGGGATGGTGACTTTGATCGCTGCTTCTTATTTGATGAAAATGGCAAATTTATAGAAGCCTACTACATTGTGGGCTTACTTGCTGCTGCATTTTTAAGCAAATCCCCAAATGAAAAAATCGTGCATGACCCTCGCCTGATATGGAATACCATTGAAATCGTTTCAAAATATGGTGGAACTGCCGTGCAATCAAAATCTGGACATGCCTATATTAAAGAGGTAATGCGCCAAGAAAATGCAATTTATGGTGGGGAAATGAGTGCACATCACTACTTTAGGGATTTCGCATATTGTGATAGTGGTATGATTCCGTGGCTACTAGTCATTGATTTACTATCCAAAAAAGATGAAAAGCTTTCTACCCTCGTTAATGACATGATTTCAAAATATCCATGCAGTGGTGAAATTAACTTCAAGGTCGCAGACACACAAAAAGCGATAGACAATGTAATTGAGTACTTTTCTTATCAAAATCCAACTTTAGATTATACAGACGGCGTATCTGCCGATTTTGGAGATTGGCGATTCAATATCCGAGCGTCAAATACAGAGCCTTTACTCAGATTGAATATCGAAGGCCAGCATTCTACTCAAGTATTGAACAAAAATATGATGAGAATATCCAAGTTAATAGCTGATACGATTTAAAAGTAAAAACATTCTCAACATAGTCAAAAAACTTTAACTTTGAATTAAGAAGCACATTAGTTCATACCCTTATTGATGTTCATAAAACTTACAGCAGACCAATGTAAAGAATTAATTTAAAATAGAAACTCCTGTGATAGAAGATAAAATACACCAAAATATCAGCAGGGGTTTCTATTTTACAACTTATTCAAATAAAACTCTTAACTTTCTAAGATTTTGATTCTTCGCATCATTAAAAAAAGCATACGGGTTGTTTTTTAACTTTCTAAACTTCGTCAAAAACTTTCTATTGGACACTTTCTTTACAATATTTGTCTTTTTACTATTATCTAACTGAGTTTTTCCTATTGAATTGTGAACTATTTTCTTAACATCTCCACCAGCATTTGGTTTTTTATTTCGAGTGTTATAATCATAAAATTTATAATTATTAAATAAGATTGATTTTTTCATCTCAAAAACCTTGATATTAAAATGGTTTTCTGGATACCCAGGAATTCTGACGATATGATATTCAATATTAGATGCCTTAGAGACCTTAGAAATACTATTCTTTTTCACCAAAACAGCATCCCACGATGCAAAGCTATAAAACTCATTAATCAAATACGAATAAAATCTTCTTACTTTCTCACCATTAATCGGCTCTAAGTTATTTAATAATTTCAACACGGACTGAGCATTAATAAACTCAAAGTTAACCCCATCGATTTTATAAAAGCACGCTCCATAATAAAGAACAGGTTTCATAAACGCTTGTGAAATCAAGCCAACCCCTGAATTAAAAACACTGACTATAGAACTTAACTCAATCAGATCATTAATGTGGAAATTATCTGCACAAATTGCATTAATGCATTCAAACTTCTCCAATGACAATGGGTGATTTTTATATACCAATACCCAATCATCTGGCAGTGAAGTTGAAATTTTTCTCAACTCTTGTAAATATTCAGAATAACCTCTATCTGGTTCAGAAAAATATGTTGTCACAGTATCATCGGATAATTGTAAAGGACAAAACAGAACTTTTTTCTTATCGATATTTAGTTTAATGCGAACCATTGCAGCACCACATCGGTTTGCCTGCTTTTCCAAAGCATTCACACCATAACGTAGATCTGCTAGATAATTTTCAACAATATCTCTATTTTCAGCACTTAACTCTCTATTCCAATGTATTTCATCATAGCTAGTACTTTCCACACATAAACCATCTTGATCATAATAAATTGAATTTGGCAAAGCACCTCTTTCAGCGACAATAACATTAAATCCTTGCTCTACCAATATTTTATAAACAGAAAGCCTCCAAGGTGTTCCATAAGGGTTCCAAAGAATAATAGCATCAGCATCATAATGCTTGATCATTTCAATATACTTATCAGGAAGAATTTTCCCATTTTCTTCTATAAAATATGGATTTGGCAAAGTATCGATTATTTGCAAATTATATATATGAGGATTAAATCCCAATACCAATTGTACTTTACGTTTTTTATCGTACTGCATCGGTAAAATATTTTTTTTAGTGTATTGATATGCCTTCTCTTTCGCCAAATCAATATTTAATTTTGAAAAATCCGTTCTCCACTCAAGTTTTTCATGAAATAAATGATATCCATATATTCCTAGATTCTGCATATACGTTCCAATCACTTTATATAATGACCTCCACCCCTCAAATGCAGACACGTCATTTAAATTTTGAGCATAGGTTTTTTCAAAATGCAAAGGTTTTTCTAATTGCTTATTATTGAGTAGCAGCTTGAAAGCAAAATCACGATCTTCGCCCCCCCAGCCTGAAAAATCTTCATCAAAAGCACCAATACTCAATATCTCTTTTTTTCTAGCAAAAATAACTGAAGTTGATTGAGCAAATGACTCTATAATCACATTATCATCATTAGGCTTTGGGTCTTCAAAATGTAGCGCATTAAGTATCTTAGGAACAAAATCATCAATAGTTCCAATCTCTTTAATACTATTACTAATTTCTTCTTTAAGATAAATAATTGGTACTGTAATAAAATTAAAAGGGGTATCCTTTAGATTATTTAAAACATTATTTATTTTAATATAGTGATCTACTGAATACACCAAATCCGCATCTTCAAAACCAATCCATTCGCCATTAGCTTCTTGAATACCAGCATTACGAGCTCTAGATAATGAGAACTGTAAATCCCTAGTATTTAAATATAAATATTTATAGCCATTTTCACTACAATAACTTTCTATTTCTAAAGTTGCTAATTCAGAACTACCATCATTCACAACTATTGTTTCTATACCATCCAAATGTAGTTCTTTTCTTAAATCTAATCTTTCTTTATAAAACTCGAAAGATTCACACTTCAAACATATAATTAACGACACGTTAGTCATTACGTTTCACCTGTATAAAAATCTAAAAAATCACAAATCCAATGCCACTTTTGCAGCTATCGCAATCTGATACAAAATCTGCGTTAGGCCACGTGCAACCTCAACACCCTTTGAGGACACTTTGGGTAGAACCATAATTTCATCGCCTTCATGAAGTCGATAATTGGAGTTAACGAGTTCTGACTCACCATTTTGATGCACTACGATTACTTTTGACTTATTCGACTTCTGTGTAAAACCACCAACTTGATTGATATAATCACGTGCAGACATATTCTTCTGCCATTCGACTGCATTTGGGAACATCACTTCACCATGTACCATAATGACAGATGTTTTCTCAGGAATATTAAGCACATCACCTTGCTCTAAAATCACATTAGAGAAAGATTCTGGATTTAATACGACTTGTCCTTTCGGCTCAACCTGTCTTGCCTTCTCGACAAACTGTTTGACTAGTTGAGCATCTTGTAATCTCAATGCAGCCTCTTCTTTAGTCGAAGAGCGTACCGAATACGTTGCCTCTTCAAGCTTATCCAGTGCAACATTCAACATTTCTTTTTGACGCTTAGCAACGCTAGGTCGGAAAAGTTGCAAATCCTCGACTTGAGAAAGTTGATTTGGCTGTAACTGCTTCAACACTTCAGAAAGCTTGGCACCATAGGGTAGAACTAAAGCCCGTGTACCATTATGCGCACCTTCGATACGCACTTGAATGGTACCCGCATAGCGATCAGCAGTAACGCTCAGCACATCACCATCTTGGAGAACCACGTTTTGTGCATCAGCAATCGCATAATATTCACTACGATATTCTGCACCTTGACGACGACTAACACTGACATGGGTTGCACCTGGTTTCGGCTTTGCCACAGATAAGGCTTGTGACACCGTCAGTTGATCAACATTAAATTCAAAATCATACGGATTAAATACCTCTCCACTCACACTAAAAGTATGCTTACGAGGCGCCACAACGATGACATCACCATCTTTAAATGAAAAAGGCTGTATTTGCCCCGCTAAAAGAAAGTCATAAAGATTCACGTACTGAATCATCTGACCATTACGTTGAATTTGAATATCCACATAGCTACCACGCTCGGGATCAACTCCACCTGCACGATCAAGATATGCGAGCACTGTATCATTCGCCACGCCACCATATGCACCTGGTTGATTCACAAAACCCGTCACCAACACTTTGACAGGTTGCGCCTGCTCAAGTGCCGCATACACGCCAACATTAGACACATAAACACGTCGAACATTTCGCTCAATTAAATTTTGCAAATTTCCATTTGTGCTTCCTGCAACCCTAACTGGACCAACATTAGGTACAAAAATATTACCTTGCGGATCAACAGTTAAACTTCCCGCAAACTGATATGCACCCCAAAGTCGCAAATTGATATTATCACCAGGATTTATCACATAACTTTGATTGAAAGTACTTCCAGCACTAGAAGCAAAAGCACCTTTAAACAGCTGCGCACCAAACATACGACCATTAACTTGATTGTATTTAGTATTTGTATTTCCGAGATTAAGCACTGAGCTCGAAGGCAACATTGCCGCAGCCTGTGCTTGTTCTTCATTTGCAATCGCATCAACAGCCTGACTTGCAGAACTACTCGGTCCAGAACTAATCTCGTAATCACTTGGCAATAGCGCAGAGTCTGTCGCCGCATAAACGAAGCTGATTTGGCTTGCCAAAATCGTGGCTAGAAACTTCTTTTTCATCAACTTTACTCCTTATGCTCACGAATCACTGAGCGCACCAACATCACGATGCCAAATAATAAATTTAATAGTAAAAATGCACTAAAAGTAATATACCAAACACGTGGATATCGTGCATCTTGAGCCAATCTTGGACTGGTGATCACGATCACATTTTTAAGCTTTCTTGCAGCTTCAAGCCTGGCTTTTTCTAAAGATCCCAATGCCAATTTATAAAGGTCAGTATTAAATTCGACCTGAGCCTTTAAACCTTCAAAGTCCGCTGCACTTCGATTGAGCTTTGCAGAATTACTCGGAGATGTAAGCCGTGATTTCTCATCTTGAATCTGCTTTTCAACAGATTTAATCTGACTTCTCAATGCCACAACTTGTGGTGCAGTCGGGTTCAAATAACTCAGTAATGTACGCTCTTCAGTACGAAGCTGAGCAAGATTAGACTCCAATTGAGCTGCTATTTGCGCAACAGCTTGAGCTTGTGCCAAAGGATCAAACATTTGATTTTCATTTTGATAGCTAATTAATGCTTCGCGGGATTGTGTTAGATTTTCCAAAGCCTCATTGAGCTGATCAGTCGCAAAGACCAATTGATCTTTAGCCACATCTTGAGAAATATCATTAATAAACGCTTCACTTTCCGCCAAAATACGCTGATTTAGCCTTAAAGAAAACTTTGGACTAAAGCCCTCTGTAGAAATATGCAATAGATTCGTCTGTTCATCCAAGTTCACTTTGACACGCTTATTATAGTATTCAACCAACTCTTCTTTTGAGGCATCTTCTGGTAATTCAAAAACTGGGTCAACACCATCACCCTGAAATGCAGCTCGCAAATCCATCTCACGATCTAGCTTCTCCACCAAATCTCGAGATTGAATAAACTCCTTCAAATACTGAGAATCTTCAATACTGGTATTACTCACTCCCAGCAAAGCACCAAGCCCCGTACTCGAAGCATCAGTATTAATTTCACCAACCTGTTTAACGATAACTGTAGCATCCGTCAAGTAACGATTCTGAGCAAAAAACAACAAGTACAAAACAATTACAATCAGTGGAATAACCACCATAAGAAGATACGCTTGCAGCGCAGAACGATTATTGTTTACCCAGCGCATATTCTTTATAAACCTCTACCGCTTCATTAATATCTTCAAAATATCGTGCTTGACCATCTTGCACAACAAAGCCTACATCACAGTTACGGATCAAATCCTTCAGATCATGAGAAACCATAATAATATTCGAATTTTTCTTCAAATCATCCAATAATGCCTGACTTCGCTTACGGAATACGGCATCGCCGACCGCACCCACCTCATCAAGCAAATAATAATCAAAATCAAATGCCATACTTAAACCAAAACCCAAACGAGATCGCATCCCAGAAGAATAACTTTTGATTGGCATATCAAAATATTTCCCTAGTTGGGCAAACTCTTCAACAAATGAAACCACTTGCCGAACATCTTTTTCTGAAGCATACAACCTTGCGACAAAGCGTACATTTTGTCGACCAGTTAAGCTCCCCTGAAATCCTCCAGCCAACGCCACAGGCCATGAAATCGTCTTAGCAGTTTTCACAAAACCACTATCAGGAAAATCAATACCACCAATAATACGCAACAAGGTACTTTTACCCGCACCATTTTTGCCTAACAATCCAACGCTTTTACCTTCTGGCAAGGTTGCATTTAAGTCTTTAAAAACAAAATGACGACCTTTTGGCGTTGCATAAGATTTGGTAATATTTTTAAGCTCAATCATTTGGTTTTCATCAACCTCTCTGACAAAGACTGATTTAACAACAGACCTAAAAATAAAACTACAAGCATGCAAATTAAAACATAGCCTAAACTTGCACCCTGAACCACATGATAATTTGGCGATACTGCATTTCGCATCAGCTCAAATAAATGTGCCAAAGGATTCCACATAAAATACTTCAAATATTGTTCGGGGACGAAATGTAATGGAAACATTGCTCCAGACATAAAGTAAAGAATAATGGAAACAGAACTCACCAATTTTCCAATTTCTTTACTTAACTCTCCAACCACCATCATAATACTTGCCACACCTAATGTCAGACCAATAAGGCATAACCAATAGAACAACAAAGTCGGGATAAAAGAGAAACTTATAGAAAAACCAATCCACAACATCACTGCTGATAACAAGAGATAGCAAACAAAATAAAGTACAAACTCTAAACCAGTTCGAGCAATTACGGTGTCTATTGGTCTGACATTGCGATAACTCAACAACCCTCTATTTGCCTCAATTGCGGGGATAGACTGCGTTACAGAGCGCATAAATGCAAAATAGGGCAAAATTCCATTGAGCAAAAAAATTGTATAATCAATCCCTGGTAAAACTCGCTTAACAATCGCTCCAAATAGGATAAGCATAAAAATTACATTTAACGCAGGCTCAAGCAACGCCCAAACATAGCCAATACGATAATGTCCAAATCGTGTTTGCAACTCTCGCAAAAACAATGCACGAATAGAGGCATACATTACCTCAATACCGCCACGTGGTTTAAATCGAGGCAATCTTTTGAGCTGAAATTCTGAATTGTCTGACATTATAACCTAACCACCAATACACTCTTCGCTATACAGCTACAAAGCCAACTGCTTTCGCTCACTCTTGCCTAACACCAAATCAACAACATTCAAATAAGCTGACGTTTTTACCACGACTAGGCTCGAGTTACCGTAACGAAATGTTTTCAAAAATATGACAAAGCACACAACCTTTCACTATATCACTCACCATTTAATCGATAAATAACTCTTATCGATTAATTTCAGTGCATATTGCAAGCACTTTGTAGTATCTTAAAGCACTTTTTACACTCAACTTCTTCAAGTATGAATTTCACCCAGCAACATTCTCAGCAATTCGATGTCGTCATTATCGGTAGTGGTGGTGCGGGTTTAACCTTAGCGCTTTCACTACCACCACATTATAAAGTCGCTGTATTGGCAAAATCCCATCTAAACGATGCGAGCACGTATTATGCTCAAGGCGGTGTCGCTGCTGTGCTCGATCAAACGGATTCGATTGAACAACATATAGATGACACTATGATTGCAGGCGGTCATTTATGTCATTTAGATGCGGTTAAATTCACCGTTGAAGGCGGGCAAGATGCCGTTGACTTTCTACTCAAGCAAGGTGTGCAGTTCACTTTAGATGAACATGAGAATTTACACCTTACTCGTGAAGGTGGACACTCACAGCGCCGCATCATTCATGCTGCTGATGCGACAGGCAAAGCGATTTCCACCACCTTAGTTGAACGTGCTCAAGAAAAAGAAAATATTCATTTATTTGAAAATGTGGTGGCGATCGATGTCATCACCACACAAAAAGCCCAGATAGAACATTCTGAAAATCGTGCAATTGGTGTTTATGCGTTGGATGAAACAACAGGCGAAGTCAAAACATTTTTAGCCCCATTTACTGCGCTCGCCTGTGGCGGTGCCATGAAAGCTTACCTTTATACATCCAATCCCGACATTGCGACTGGTGACGGTATTGCCATGGCATGGCGTGCAGGCTGTCGTATTGCCAACATGGAATTTAATCAGTTCCACCCAACCTGTCTTTACCACCCTAAAGCTCGCTCGTTTTTAATTACCGAAGCGATGCGTGGTGAAGGTGCATATTTACGCTTGCCTGATGGTGAGCGTTTTATGCTTCGTTTTGATGAACGTGCCGAACTTGCTCCACGTGATGTGGTGGCTCGTGCAATTGACTATGAGATGAAGCGTCTTGGTCTACGTCATGTCTGGCTCGATATTACCCACCAACCCGAAAGTTTTGTCAAAGAACATTTCCCAACGCTTTATACACGCTTACTTGAGTTAGGCATAGACATTACCAAAGATATGATCCCTGTGGTTCCCGCAGCGCATTACACCTGTGGTGGCGTGATCGTCGATCAGCATAGTGAAACAGATATTGCAGGATTGTATGCGATTGGTGAAACTTCCTCGACTGGCTTACATGGTGCCAATCGCATGGCGAGCAACTCCCTTTTAGAATGTTTTGTCTATGGCATGAGCGCAGCCAAGCATATTCAATCCCAAATCGACAATGCACCTCGGTTCGATCAGGTCAATCCTTGGGATGCCTCACAAGTAGAACATCCTGACGAAGATGTCGTCATCCTTCAAAACTGGGATGAACTGCGCACTTCGATGTGGAACTATGTCGGTATTGTGCGTACAACCAAACGCTTGGAACGTGCTTTGCACCGTATCGAAATGCTGAAACGAGAAATTGAAGAATATTATCAAGGCTATAAGGTCAGTAAAAATCTGATCGAACTGCGTAATTTGGTTTTAGTGTCTGAAATGATTGTGCGTTGTGCGATGCAGCGCAAAGAATCTCGTGGCTTGCACTACACTTTGGACTATCCTGAATTATCCAATGAAATCCGAGATACCATTTTGACACCACCTGATTTTTTGGTGAGTCAGCCTTTGGTAGACAATTAAACTCGTATTCAACGCTGTAAAATCAAAAAATAATCGAGCTAAATCAATCAGCTCGAGATTTTATACTTGCGCTGACATTGGTGAATTGCGCTATTTATTTTCCCAATAGACAATCAAAAACGCCAAAGCAAACAAGACCATAAAACCACCTGCCGATGGTTTTATGGTCATTTACAATATATTTAACCCAAGAAACGTCGTGCATTTCTAAACATACGCAACCATGCACCGTCTTGTTGCCAATCCTCAGGCTTCCAAGAATGTTGTAGCGCACGGAAGTTACGTTCTGGATGTGGCATCATGATCGTTGCACGACCATCGAGCGAAGTCAGACCTGTGATTGCTTCAGGTGAACCGTTCGGATTGAGTGGATAATGCTGTGTCGGATTGCCTTGGCTATCCACATAGCGCATCACTACTTGGCTGTTCGCATTTAGTGTTGCAAGATTTTCTGCATTTGCGACCAAACGCCCTTCACCATGCGCCACAGCGATCGGTAAGATCGAACCTTGCATACCATCCAAAAGTACAGACGCTGATTTTTCGATACGAACATTGACGCTACGTGCTTCAAAGACTTCCGATGTATTACGGTGGAAACGTCCCCAATGCTCAGCACCAGGAATCAATGGTGCAAGTTGTGACAACATTTGACAGCCATTACAGACACCGAGGCTGAAAGTCTCATCACGATTAAAGAATTTTTGAAACTGATCGCGCAACTTGGCATTGAACAGCACGGATTTCGCCCAGCCACCGCCTGCACCGAGTACGTCACCATATGAGAAGCCACCGCACGCCACTAAACCTTCAAAATCATCAAGATTAATGCGACCTGCAAGTAAATCACTCATGTGCACATCGACCGTATTAAAGCCAACTTTATCAAAAGCAGCAGCCATTTCCACATGACCATTCACGCCTTGTTCACGCAGGATCACCATGTTTGGACGGCGTACATTGATCATGGACGCTTCAATCGCTTCATTTAAATCAAAGGTCGGTTTGGCGATCAAACCTTGATGATCTGTATCGGCAATCAAAGCAAATTCTTGATCTGCGGTGTCCACGTTGTCACGTAGACGTTGGATTTGATACGACACTTCTGACCATGCTTGTTGTAGTGCAACACGTTCAAAGCTCAAACCATTCACCGTCAATTGATCATTGTGATTCACTTGACCAAGTAATGAAATGGCATCATTTAAGCTAGAATTGGCAATTTCGCTTTGTACACTTTCCCAATCTGTAGATTTAATTTGTAAGACTGCACCAATTTCTTCTGCGAATAAGCTTTCAATTGTTTGTGGCTCCAGCGCAACCCCCAAACGAGATGCGAACATCATCTCTGCCACGGTTGCCAATACACCACCATCACCAATGTCATGATAGGCTTGAATCAAGTCACGATTATTCCAATCTTGAATTAAGGCAAAGAATGCTTTCAGATCATCAAAGCTATCCACGTCAGGGGCAGTTGTACCGATCGCTTTATAGACTTGCGCTAAGATCGATGCACCAAGACGGAATTGACCTTTGGATAAATCAATACGCACCAATACCGATTCACTGCCTGATTTTAATTCTGGTGTCAATGTTTTACGCACATCGTTCACAGGCGCAAATGCCGTCATCACACCTGCAACAGGTGAAGTGACTGATTTATCCACGCCATCATCTTGCCATGTGGTACGCATCGACAACGAGTCTTTACCCACAGGAATAGCGATACCAAGCGCAGGACAGATTTCCATACCCACAGTTTTCACCGCTTCATACAAGGCTTGATCTTCACCTTTTTGTCCTGCGGCTGCCATCCAGTTTGCAGACAGTTTAATGTCGCTGAGTTGTTCAATATTTGCTGAAGCAATATTGGTAATTGCTTCTGCCACCGCAAGACGTACCGATGCCGCAGGATTAAGCAATGCCACGGGTGGACGCTCACCCATTGCCATCGCTTCACCTGTAAAGCCTTGCAAACTGGTGGTGGTCACTGCCGCATCTGCGACAGGCACTTGCCAACGTCCGACCATCTGATCACGAGCAACCATACCTGTGATCGAACGGTCGCCAATGGTAATCAAAAATGATTTAGACGCCACGGTTGGATTTTTTAGCACACGGAAAATCGCATCGCTCAAATCAATTTTCGACGCATCAAAGTCATTGCCTTGACGAGTCACTGTTTCATAGCTGCGTTGCATACGTGGTGTACCGCCAAGCATGACCTGCATCGGCATATCCACCGCATTATTTTCAAATAACGGATCTTCAACGGTCAAATGACGTGCTTCAGTTGCTTCACCTAATACCGCAAATGGGCAACGCTCACGGGCACAGATGTCTTCAAACTGCGCCAACGAACTTGGACGAATCGCCAAGACGTAACGCTCTTGCGCTTCATTCGACCAAATTTCCATCGGAGACATACCCGGTTCAAGCGATGGAATCTTACGCAGATTGAGCACCGCACCGAGCTCATGGTCATTGACCAATTCAGGCATGGCATTGGAGATACCGCCCGCACCGACATCATGTACCGATACGATTGGATTGGCATCTTCTAAACGCCAACAGGTATCAATCACTTCTTGGCAACGACGTTCCATTTCAGGATTTTCACGTTGTACCGAAGCAAAATCTAAACTCTCACCCATGGTGCCACTATCGACAGAAGACGCTGCACCACCGCCAAGACCAATCAGCATGGCAGGTCCGCCAAGCACGATCAGTAAATCACCCTCTTGTATGGGATCTTTTTCTACATGGTCAGGGCGAATGTTGCCATAACCACCAGCGATCATGATCGGCTTATGGAAGCCTTTCACTTCACCATTGACATTTTGTTCAAAAGTACGGAAATAACCGTTTAAGTTTGGACGACCAAATTCGTTGTTAAATGCTGCACCACCTAAAGGCCCATCAATCATGATTTGTAACGGTGATGCCATACGAGATGGCTTGCCATAGTTGTCTTCCCACGGTTGTTCAAAACCTGGAATATTCAAGTTCGATACGGTAAAACCTGTTAAACCTGCTTTGGGTTTACCACCACGACCTGTTGCGCCTTCGTCACGGATCTCACCGCCCGAACCTGTTGCAGCTCCCGCAAATGGTGAGATCGCTGTTGGATGGTTGTGGGTTTCCACCTTCATCAAGATGTGTGCTGCTTGGCTCTTGTATTTGTAGACATATTGACCATTGTCATCCGCTTTTGGATAAAAGCGCATGGTGTCATAACCTACGATCACCGAGGCATTGTCTTTATAAGCAGACAGAACGTCCGTTGGCGATTCTTTATAGGTGTTTTTAATCATTTGGAACAATGAAAGTGGTTGTTTTTCACCATCAATTGTCCACTGTGCATTAAAGATTTTATGACGGCAATGCTCTGAGTTTGCCTGTGCGAACATCATCAATTCGATGTCATGCGGATTGCGCCCGAGCTTATTGAACGCATCAGTTAAATAATCAATTTCTTCATCAGAAAGTGCAAAACCAAATTCACGATTGGCTTGAACTAAGGCTTCTTTACCTTGCCCAAGAATATCAATGCTATTTAATGGTTTTGGTGCTGTTTCCACAAATAATGCTTTGGCATCGTCAATCTGATCAAACACGCTTTCAGTCATGCGATCGTGTAGCGCCAATTTCAACGCATTCGAAACGCTTGATACACCCTTCAACGTGTATAGCACGCCACGTTCTAGGCGATGTACTGGTGTATTACAGTTCTTAAAAATATCAGTTGCTTTTGATGACCACGGCGAAATCGTCCCGACACGAGGTGTCACCAAAACTTGTACTTCATCGTTTTCAGTTTGGCGAAGCGCAAAGATTTGACTGTCGTTTAACAGCGCATTTGCCGATTGCAAAGTTTCATCATTTAAGGCTTGATCAAACAAGTAAACCCATTGACTTTCCACACTTTGGACAGTATCAATTGACGAGAGGCGAGAGAGTAATTGAGCTTGCTTAAAAGCAGAATGTGCAGACGCACCGGCCACGATAAACATGTTGATTTTGGCTCCACGGCAAGTCTTTTGAACCTGCGCAATGTGACTAAGATTGTGACAAAGAAAATATCTGTGACAATACGGCAAAAATGAAGAGTCATATTCTACTGCGAATCGACATTTTCAGCTAGCGACAGTGGGCAATTAATTCCAATTTCATGGAATTGTTCTAGTTTATTTTTCAGCTTCAATGTTGTAATTAATATCAGTTTCGATCTGTAGGGCTTGTTGTTCAATCAAATCCGTACTGCGTTTGAGCATTTCCACAATTTTCTGCGTATCGACAAATTCAAAGCGATTGGTCGAGGCAAGTACGGACATCGCCCACGGTGCTTCTTTATTCGAGTATCGAATCGGTACGGAAATACTGGAAAAATCAGGATGTAACTCGCCTTGAGAAACATAGTAGCCCTGCTTTTTGATTTGTCTGAGCTTGGTGATAAATTCCTGCTCAGAACTCGCAAAACCATTTTCGAGCAGATCATTTGAGAGATATTGGTAATATTCGATTTGCTGTTTTTTAGTCAGATTTGCCAAGATGATCTTTGCCGATGATCCAGCCGACAAGGCGCGCGGACAACCACGACCATAGACCAAGCCCTCATTACGATATGATTCATGATGAATATTAATACAACTCTTGCCCTCTAATGCCGTGATTAAACACAACATTTCAGTACGATTAACCACTTCTCGCATCTGCGGAATGCACAGCTGTACCCACGGATCGCTTTCTCGAGCAACATAATCCAACAGCGCTACCTTTGAGCCAAGCACATAAGAGCCAACCTGATGGTGCGCTTTTTTCAACAAGCCAACTTCGACCAATTCTTTCAGATAGCGGTACGCCATCGGCTTCGATACATCAAGCTCTTTGCAGATATCATCCACATCAATGACAGGACGCTGGACAGAAAAAAGATCCAAAATCATCAATATACGGGCAAAACTCGATGTACTCACAGCGCACTCCAACTTACTTGTAGCGTAATTACTGATGTTTGGCTACAGGATGTGTTAAATATTATTCAATTCGGTTAATTATTCACATTATCAAAATTGACGCAAGATTTAAGCAACAAATTAAAGATTAAATCAATAAATTTATCACATAAAGATATTTCATTGACTTTATAAAAATAAAAGCTCAAAATACATGCAAATTTTATCTCATAAAGATTCAGAATCTATCTTTTACTGCCGATCACCATTCAAAGCTCGACAGTTCAGCCAAGTATTCTGTACTCGCCACGGCACTTTCATGTTATTGATCAAACCATTACTGGCTTTTCGTCCGAGTAAGGTCGACCTGATTTTTGCCTGCAAAACCTTTGTTGCAGGTATGCTCGCCTTGTATATCGCATTTCGTTTGGACTTACTCTATCCAATGTGGGCGATCGGTACGGTGTTTATCATCGCCAACCCGTATTCAGGCATGGTCTCCTCCAAAGCCTTATATCGACTCGCTGGTACTTTTGTGGGTGCTGCGGTGGCGGTCGTGATTACACCGTATTTGATCAATACCCCGTTACTATTCACTTTGGTTTTGGCGATTTGGACGGGGTTTTGTCTGTATATTTCCATGCTGGATCGCACGCCACGAAGTTATGCGTTTATGTTGGCGGGATATAGTTGTGTGATGGTGGCGTGTAATGCGATTTTTAGTATCAATACTTACAGCATCTTTGATATCGCCTTAGGTCGTGTACTGGAAATTTCCATTGCGATTATCTGCACCGCAGTGGTCTCGGCAACGATTTTTCCGCTACATATCGGCGATGCGATACAGCAGCGGGTGCAAAAAGCACTGAGCGATACTGAGCATGCTTTTCAGCAGATTTTTGCGGACAGCAATCAGACCACTGAAGATGGAAAATCGGCACAGCCTAGCCAAAATGTAGTGCAACTGCTTTCGGCGATCAACCGTGATACCAATGATTTACATGGTTTAGCGGTACATCTCAACTACGAAAAAGGTCGCCTCAAGGGCATGACCAAGCCACTACAAGAAATGTTGCATCAATTTTCTTTGCAATTGATCAACATGGTGGCGATCTCGGAACGGGTCAATCAACTGAGACACATCGACCCACATCTCAGTCCTGAATTACAATCGCTTGCCGATCAATGTATTACTGAGTTAAAACAACCGATTGCGCTGGATCAACTGCGTGCTTTTCAATTTCCGCAACATCTAGCAGATGCATTTCAGCAACTCTCGCAGCGCTTTCCGCACACAGGCACGGCGCTCGCCAGTTTGCAAATGGATCTGCGCCACTTTATGCAAAATGTCTACAACGTCAAAGTGATTTGGCAGTTGATTCAAGCAGGTCAGCGCAAGATTCCCGAGTTTATTGCCCCGATGTCTACCCGTTACCCGAGTCTACATCGTGATCACGGCGTAGCGGTGCGTGGTGCGATTGCTGCTTTCGCATCAATTATGATTGGTTTTTCGATTTGGATTTATTCTGGGTGGCAATATGGTTATATGTTGGCGCAAATGGCAGCAGTCATTGCTTGCATTCTCACGGCACTAGATGATCCGATCCCGCTATTAAAGATATTTTTACGGGGTACGCTATATGCGACGATCATTACCTTCTTCTATCTGTTTTTTATCCTGCCTGATGTGAAGACATTTTTGCAATTGGCACTAGTGCTCGCACCTGTCATGATTTATGCCTTATGCTTAGTTCCTCATCCGCCACTGACAGGAATTGGACTGCCGATCGCCATCAATGTGATTATGGCGCTGAATCTGCAAAATCATTACCAAATCTCACCATTGCCTTCGATTGATGCGGCATTGGCAGGTTTGTTTGGTCCAATTATTCCCGTATTGGCGCTGTACTTTATCCGTGCGATGTCGCCTGACATGACTGCTAAACGATTAATTCATCAGCATTATCAAGGGATGCGCAGTGCGATTCATTTGCGCTTTGGCACCGCCTACAAAATTTATTTGCGCCGTATGGTCGATCGCATTGGATTACTCAATACCAAAATGGTCGCTTCAAGCGAACTGAAATATGCCATGCAAGATGTATTGATTGAAAGTTGCGTGGCGATCGACTTGACCCGTTTGAGTGAGGTTGCAGCGCATCCTGATACCCCTGCACTGATCCAAGCGGACATTCAACAACTGATTCAAGCCTTTGACGATGAATTTTCAGCACAGAGCAAAATGTACTCCCCTAGCCACTATCATTACCAGCGCCTGATCGAAATGCTTGCCAATTTGCAACAGCAAAACTACCACTGGCAACAATCCGATGCTGTCACTGCTGGGCAACAACAACGCCTCGCCATGAGTATCAATAATTTGCAGTATGCCCTGACCACACACCAGCCCGAAACACCGAGCGCAACTCAAGCAAGCCAAACAACATTTCAAGGCGGTGTGGCATGAGTGAAGTTGATTTTTACGGGGTGTACGTGCCTGTGCTCCTGATTCAGGTGGCTTTGGCCTATATTTTATATTTAATCAGCAGTCGTTGGGTGGATCGTTTAGAACAACGGGGCTGGATTCTTTACCCAAATATTTTTTATCTGTGTTGGTACGTGGTGTGTCTGTTTGTCGTGCATGCGATTTATCAGTTTTTTCTGCATTAGCATGCATTGATTCACACAATATTTTTCATTTTTTATATGGCAACCGATTTGATTTAGGACAACATTCATGAGCAACAACACTTCTTTTGATCTAAAAAAATGGCTACGTCCGTTGATCTTTTGGCTCGTGGTGTTATTGGCGATCTTTACCGTGCTTCACCTATGGCGCTATTACAACAATGAGCCGTGGACACGTGACGGTCGGATACGTGCCGATGTGATTAATGTCTCCTCTGATGTGGCGGGTCTGGTCACTGATGTCCTTGTCCAAGACAACCAAGTGGTCAAGCAAGGACAAGTGCTATTTAAAATCGACACATCACGCCGTGCACTCGATGTCGAAGAAGCACAATCTGATCTTGCCAAAGCCAAATCCAGCCTCGCCCAAGCCCATGCTGCAGTGAGTGTTGCCAAAGCCAACATCAATAGAGCCAAATCCAGCATCAAACTCGCAGACAAAACTGCCAATCGTTACGGCGATCTGATGCAAGGCGCAATATCAAAGCAAGAACAAGATCAAGTCTATGCAGAACGTGACCAAGCGCATGCCGAATACAGTCAAATGCAAGCCTCACTCGAACAAGCCGTGGCGAGTGTTGAACAGCAAAAAGCCTTGGTACTGGTTGCAGAAAACAATCTTGATCTTACCAAACTCAATCTGAATCGCTCTGAAGTGGTTGCGCCTGCGGACGGCACATTATCAAACTTCTCCTTGAAAAAAGGCAATTATGTACAAACAGGCACCGCCATCGCCGCATTAATTGACCGTAAACAAATGTATGTGGTCGGCTACTTTGAAGAAACCAAACTGGCAAAAATCAATGTTGGTGATCGTGCCAGCATTCAGCTCATGGGCGATTCCCACAAATATCAAGGTCATGTGCAAGGTATTGCTACAGGCATCGAAGATCGTGAACGCAGCACCAGCTCGACCCTACTTGCCAACGTCAACCCGACCTTTACCTGGGTGCGCTTGGCACAGCGTGTTCCTGTGAAAATCATTTTGGATGAAGTGCCTGCCAACAATCTTGCCTTTGTCGCTGGGCGTACAGCCACCGTACATATCTTGAAAAATGAACAAAAAGCGCAAACCCAGAAAGCACCAGTGCAGAAATAAGCCTAAACATTCGATTAAAAAACTAGATTAAAAAAACAGATTAAAAAATAGACTCAAAAAAATTCAAAACATTCTAAGCTTTTCCTCAAGCTGATGTCGGTTGCCATGCCGACAACAGTATTTTTTTGTCATTAATCTGTCGATCAGAAAAACGTTAATCCCTCGGTGCGTACCACATTAAAACGACAAATGAAGTCGCCATACTAATGAATTTTACCGCAAGGCATGGCATGATGTGCTGAGATGAAAAAAGAAATGAAATGAGAGTTTATAGAAAATGACAACACAAATGAATTGGGTCAACTTACTCGCTGCATCCCGACTTGGCAGTAAAAAAAGCACATCAGAACAAGCGCGTAGCCCATTTCACAAAGATTATGATCGCATCATCTTTTCACAAAGTTTTAGACAACTGAATCGTAAAACCCAAGTCCACCCATTGACTCAGCACGATGGCATTCATACTCGCCTGACGCATTCCCTCGAAGTATCTTGTATCGGCCGTTCGCTCGGGATGCTGGCTGCGGAGAAAATCGAAAAACATCTGCCATCTTGGGTTAGCCCTGCCGATGTGGGTGCGATCATTCAAGCGGCGTGTTTGGCGCACGATATTGGCAATCCACCGTTTGGGCATGCGGGTGAATATGCGATTCGAGATTGGTTTGATCAAACCTATCTGAATAAACCCTATCTTTTTACCTCAGAACAATGGGCAGATTTGCGTCAGTTTGAAGGCAATGCGCAAGGTTTAAGAGTCCTGTCTCGTCTGGATTATCATCCGAATGATGGTGGGATGCGCCTGACCTATGCCACGCTTGGCGCGTATCTGAAATATCCGTGGCTCAGCAAAATCATTGATGATACAGACCGTACACCGAATCATCATCGACCGAAGTTTGGCTGTTATCGTACCGAAAAAGATGTGTTGCAATTGGTCGCTGAACAGCTTGGACTAATTCAACTCGGTGAATATCATTATTGCCGTCATCCGCTAACTTATCTGCTCGAAGCTGCCGATGATATTTGCTATGCGCTGATTGATTTAGAAGATGGCATTATCCTCAATATGCTGAGCTATGAAGAAGTTGAGCCGATTTTTACCGAGCTGGTTGCCGACTATGGTCTGCCTGAGGAGCTTGGGCAAAATACCTCTTGGCAACAAAAAATTGCGGCGCTACGTGGTCGAGCGATGAAACGCTTGGTCGATGAAGTGACCACTGCATTTGCCAATCATCATGATCAATTGCTCGCTGGAGAATTGCCACATGGTTTGTTACATTATTGCAGTGCCGACATTGCGCACGGCATTCAAAAAGCCAAAGATTTAGCACGCACGAAAATTTTCAATCATCGTCATAAAGCCGATTTGGAGCTATTGGCACATGCCAGCGTACAACACTTGCTCAATGCGTTTATTCCACTGACTGATCCTGAGCGTCGAGTAAGTTTTAAAGAACAGCGCTTGATGATTATTCTCAATAGTTTGGGAATTCAGATTGGCGAGGATTATTTCCAAAATGTCATGCAAGTTTTAGATGTGATTAGTAAGTTTTCTGATCATCAGGCTTATGCGATTTCGCAAGAGTTACAGGGAAATAAAGTGGGGCTATTGTAAACACACGGTGAATTTGGCACTGTATCGACTATTAAATACATTGCTTAAATTGGAAAACATTTAAGTAACCACTTTTTTTTAATTTTTTAGAATTGAATATTTATGATCGGCTCACTTACTGGCGAAATCCAACACCTCGAAGGTGCTACCGTTATCCTCAATGTCGGCGGTGTCGGCTATGAAGTCGATACGCCCCTTTCCACATTTTGCCAACTCAAACGTGGCGAAACCGTCACACTTTGGACGCATTTCGTAGTGCGTGAAGATGCACAGCAATTGTATGGCTTTAGCGAACTACAGGATAAATTGATTTTCCGCACCCTGCTCAAAGTCAACGGCATCGGTGCAAAAATGGCTTTAGGCATCTTATCTAGTCTAAGCGTTGAGATGCTAATTCATTGTATCGAGCATGAAGATGTGAATACTTTGGTCAAAGTGCCCGGAATTGGTAAAAAAACCGCAGAACGCCTGATCATTGAGCTTCGTGATCGCCTAAAAGCACTTGGTACGAGTAGCACAAGCTCAGGTGTAAGTAGCCTAGAACGCATTCAATTTATTCCTGATTCGCCTGTGGCAGAAGCTGAGTCAGCATTAGTGAGTCTTGGCTATAAACCTGCCGAAGCCCAAAAAGCCATTGCTGCGGTAAAATCAGAACATGACGATAGCGCAGGACTGATTCGTGCTGCGCTCAAATCTATGATGAAATAAATTTAACTAAAATGCTTTACCCTTTACTATACTTAAAAGCCAAAATCTGAGTACCTCATGCAAGACCGTTTAATCAGTGGACTAGAAAAACCAGAAGATCAATTTGATCGTGCCATCCGTCCGACCTCGCTTGCCGATTATGTCGGTCAGCCTGTAGTACGTGAGCAAATGGAAATCTTCATTGGCGCAGCACGTGGTCGTGGCGAAGCATTGGATCACACCTTGATTTTTGGTCCTCCTGGATTGGGTAAAACTACATTGGCAAATATTATCGCTCGGGAAATGGGTGGCAATCTCAAATCCACTTCGGGCCCTGTACTAGAACGTGCAGGCGACTTGGCGGCGATGTTGACCAATCTTGAAGAAGGCGATGTACTCTTTATTGACGAAATTCATCGACTTTCCCCTGTGATTGAGGAAATTCTCTATCCTGCGATGGAGGATTACCAACTCGACATCATGATCGGTGAAGGGCCTGCGGCACGTTCGATTAAACTGGATTTACCGCCATTTACTTTGGTCGCTGCAACCACTCGTGCAGGTTTATTGACCTCACCACTGCGTGATCGCTTCGGCATTGTGCAACGCCTTGAATTTTATTCGGTGGAAGATTTGACCAGTATCGTACTTCGCTCCGCTCGGCTGATGGATTTACCGATTACCCAAGACGGTGCACATGAAGTCGCTCGTCGCTCTCGTGGCACACCACGTATTGCCAATCGTCTGTTACGTCGTGTGCGTGACTATGCCGAGGTAAAAGGCACAGGTGAAGTCACCCAAGAGATGGCGCATAAAGCACTCGATATGCTCAATGTCGATAAAGATGGCTTAGATACTTTAGATCGTCGTTATCTGTCTATGCTATTAGAGCGTTTCGATGGTGGTCCTGCGGGTGTGGAAGCCTTAGCGGCAGCCATGGCGGAAGATAGTGGTACATTGGAAGATGTGATTGAGCCGTATTTGATTCAGCAAGGATATGTGATGCGTACCGCACGTGGACGTATTGCCACCAATCAAGCCTATTTGCAGTTTGGTATGACACCACCTGAACCGAAAGAAAAATAACTCGACTTTTTTCCACAAGAATCAATTCCTACAAAGACCATTGTCTTAAAACTGCAATATTTCTGTCATATTGATGTCATCGCAGACTGTTTTCATAGTGCCAAATTAGAGGAATACTATGGAGTAGTCACATGGCTGGCTTATCAATTTGGCATGTTTTGATTTTCGCAATCGTGGTCATCTTATTGTTCGGTACATCCAAACTGAAAAATATCGGCAAAGACGTTGGTGGTGCGGTCAAGGATTTTAAAAAATCAGTCCGTGACGACGACGAACAAAAACTTCTCGAGCACGAAGCGACTACACAAGAGATTCGTACTGAATCTAAAGCACAGCAAAATAGCTAAACCACTTTAGCTACTCGCTGTCGTAGCAAAATCAAGTAGAACACTCATGTTTAATTTGGGAATTTCCGAGCTTTTCTTATTTGCTGTGGTCGCACTGATCGTGTTAGGCCCTGACAAACTGCCTGAGGCTGCACGCTTCGCAGGGCGTTGGTATGGCAAGCTGAAACGCACGGTCAATAGCGTACAAAATGACATTGATCGTGAACTACGGATGTCTGAGCTCAAAGCACAAATGCAACAAGAAATGCAACGCATCAAAGAACTAGAAGCCAAGATGCAAGCACAATATGAGCAAGCCAAGCATCAAAAACTGATGCCATTTAAATCACCTATTGTGGGTAATGGCGAACTGGTGAGTGATGACATTGTTGAGCTTAAACAAACGGTCAATACGTCAATCAGTGCCAATAAACTTGTAGATCGTTCATATCAATATTGCACTGAATACTGCTTAAATATTCCATTTCAAATGCAGTTTCTACAGCGTGCAAAATGCGTCACCTTTGAATATCAAGATGCTGTCTAGCCATTCAACCTAGCCATACCATACCACACCAATCATCATTAAAATGTAGTATTCGATATGACACAGTCCAATACCAACACCTCACAAATCGGTTTAGATAACAGAGCAGAAGCATTAGACAGTATGCCAATCACTAAACATCTAATGATCCTGCGTGGTCATCTCATCAAAATGGTGATTGCGCTTTTGGTACTGTTTTTTGCATTATTGCCGTTTGCCAATGATACGTATCAACTGCTGTCTGAACCGCTTCGAGCACAGCTTCCTTCGACCTCATCAATGATTGCCACTGATGTGACAGCGACATTCATGGCACCGTTTAAGCTGAATTTCTTTTTGGCATTTATGATTGCCATGCCTTATGTGTTGTATCAAATTTGGGCATTTTTCAAACCTGCGCTGTATCAACGTGAAAAGAAACTTGCTCTCCCTTTACTTATTGCTAGTATCAGCTTGTTTTATATCGGGATTGCTTTTGCCTATTTTATTACTTTACCTGCGATTTTAGGTTTTTTTATCCATGTATCTCCCGAAACCGTCGCACCGATGACCGATATCAATAGCTATCTCAGCTTTTGTTTAAAACTCTTTGTGGTGTTTGGGCTGACTTTTGAGATACCTGTCGCGACCTTATTGTTAATCATGATTGGTGTGGTGAGCACGCAAGATTTGATTGAAAAACGTCGTTTTATCATTGTCGGTTGTTTCTTTGTGGCAATGTTTGCTACGCCGCCTGATGCGATTTCGATGTTGATGTTGGCGATTCCGATGTGGATGCTTTTTGAATTGGGATTGTTGTTTGGTAAATTGATTGAAAAGCGTAAAGTGGTAGATTAATTTAACAACATGGATGACTGTTGGATTATATAAATCCGGCTTAAACGCCCTAAAAAATATATTACTTTTAATTTACAAAAATTTGATTTTTTTAGATATTTTTCATAAATATATTTTTCCCAATTCATCACTTTGTAAAGAAAACTTCACCGCACTGAAATATTCCCTGCGTAGCCTAAGCTAAAACATTTTTTACCTTAACATGCACTTGCCAGGGAATCATCATGACCGAGCGTACACCATACTTCGAAGACCAAGAGTTAGATAACAACAACTCAGACAATCCTCACTTTCGTGACATTTTAGAACATCATATTTCACGTCGTAGTTTAATTAAAAAAACTGCATCGGCAACGGTGGCTTTGACACTTGCATCAAGCCTTGTCGCTTGTAGCGATGACGACAACAATTCATCTGAAGAACCAATACCAGAAGAACCAACCAACCAACGCCCTGAAAGCCTGACCTTTAAAGCAGTTGATAAGAATTTGAATGATTGGGTGACTGTCCCAGAAGGCTATACTGCAACTGTGCTGTATGCTTTGGGTGATCCATTGAACGCAACTGAATCTGCTTGGAATGATAATAACGTGCCGTCAGGTGCAAGCTTTGAGCTTCGTTCAGGTGACTGCCACGATGGTATGACTTTTTTTGGTTTGGCAAGTGGCAAATACGATGCCAATGTTTCTGAGCAAGGCTTATTGGTGATGAATCATGAATACATCAACCAAACTTTCTTGCACAATGCAGGACCGCAAGTTGATGCTGAAGGTCGTCGTCCAGAAGATGAAGTTCTTCGTGAAATGAACTCGCACGGTGTATCTGTGATTCACCTTGAAAAAGATGAAACCACCCAAGCTGTGACCATCAAAAAAGATTCTGACTTCAACCGTCGTATCACTGCATCAACGGAGATGGATATCGCAGGCCCAGTACGAAATTCAGACTTAGTCCGCACTGCTTATTCATCAAATGGTACCAAGACACGTGGTACACATAACAACTGTGGTAATGGTTATACACCTTGGGGGACTTACCTCACAACAGAAGAAAACTTTATTGGCTACTTCGTTCGTAACGATGGCGATGATGCGCTACGCAGTGCCAAAGAAGTCGTTGCGCTTAATCGTTATGGCTTAAAACAAAAAGCATCTTCTCGTTATGGTTGGGAATCAGCGATTTCGAGCACCAATGAGCAAGATCTTTTCGACCGTTGGAATTCATCTGTGATCGCAGGTGATGCAACTCAAGATTACCGTAATAGCGCAAATACCTTTGGTTGGATTGTTGAAATCGACCCATTCGACCGCTCGGTAAATCCTGTGAAACGTACTGCACTCGGTCGTTTTGCGCATGAAGACTGTCGTTCTAGCCGTGCCATTGAAGGGCAACCGCTTGCTTTTTACATGGGCGATGACTCACGTGGCGAGTACATCTACAAGTTTGTATCTGATGCAACGTGGAGCAATAGCGACATCAATGGTGGCTATAGCGCAGGTGACAAATACATGAACAACGGCACTTTGTATGTTGCCAAGTTCAATGATGACGGCACAGGTGAATGGGTTGAATTGACCTATGGCAAAAATGGCTTAGATGAATCAAATACTATCTATCCATTTGGCTCACAAGCAGATGTGGTGACATTTGCTCGTCTTGCTGCCGATGCAGTCGGCGCAACTAAGATGGATCGTCCAGAATGGTGTGCAGTCAATCCAATGAATGGTGAAGTCTACGTCACCCTCACCAACAACTCTAATCGTGGCAATAACTATGCAACCGATGCAGCCAACCCACGCAACTATGCTGATGAAGGCGATCTAGCAGGTAATATTAACGGTCACGTCATTCGTTTCCGTGAAGCAGATGACATGACCTCGGCAACATCATTTGCTTGGGATATTTATTTATTCGGCGCAGAAGCGGCAATGGATCCAACAATCAATTTATCTGGCTTGACTGATGCAAACGATCTCTCTAGCCCAGATGGCATGTGGTTCGATACACGTGGTGTACTATGGCTTCAAACAGATGACGGTGCATATACCGATACCACAAACTGTATGATGCTGGCGGCGCTACCGGGTGAAGTAGGTGATGGCACAACAGCAACCACCTCAAACGGTCAAACCACCATCGTTGGCGCACAAGTCACTGATGACAATCTACGTCGCTTCCTCACTGGTCCTAAAGAATGTGAGATCACAGGTGTAACCACTACACCTGACCACAAAGCAATCTTTATCAATGTGCAACATCCAGGTGAACGCTCGGCAAGCTTTGACGCACCAACCAGCCACTGGCCTGCATCGCAAACCGATCGTACAAACTCAACCGCACGTCCACGTTCAGCTACCGTCGTGATCACTCGTGATGATGGTGGCGTGATCGCAGGTTAATTCCCAATAGTTCAAATCCATAGAAAAGCACGCTAAATTTCGCGTGCTTTTTTAATTTGATGTTGCTCTCTCCTTTCTTAAGGGAGGGTTTTATTGAACGCATAAAAAAATGATTAACTCAAATCCACATCCACTTTAACAACTTCACCCAGTTTTTCACCATATTGCGTTTTTTCCCACCATTGAAATTGTTTGTGATTTTTTTGCTCTTGGATGAGTAGAAAGTTAGAACAACGTGTGCCGTAGACAGGACTTTGGATGAAGCTCGAAGAAAGCAATTCTTCCATTTCTAAGCTAATCCCTGTATTTGGCAATTTATCCGTTTCGATTTTGCGTTGATCTTCTAACACATCCCACGCCACAGGCAAGATTTGCTGTCCAACATCAAAATCATTTTTAAAATTAGGTTGTTGCAGTAGTGGTAAAAACTCTTGGGTAAAGCGTTTTCGTAAGTATGCAGTTTTTTCCCAATGTTCACTCATCAAACCATTGGACACCACATAGACGCCACGAGCCAAGACTTGCGGTGCTTCCCCTCGGTTGCTCATATAGACCGCTTGACGTTGATCACCCAAGATCAAATTAAAGCCTGCATAATTATTCTGAGTTTGTTCGAGTTGCTGTGCAAAACGCAATGGCGCTAAGTTGGATGTTAAAAAATCACGAATTAAATCACCTCGTGAGGTAGAAAATTTTTGATCATTCTTTTCTCGAAAATTGGTCACCACCGCCCAACGACCTGATGGCGTGATACCCATCCATGTGCCGCCCTGCTCTAAGTCTTGTCCTGCATAGAGCTGATCATCTTGCCAGTAGTGAAGCTGTTTGGTCGGACGATGATAGAACTCATCTCGATTGGAAAGTAATAATAACGGAAACTCGTCAATGCTCTGCCACGCCAATGCCACAATACACATAATTGCTCAAACTTCTCTAATGGATTCGATTAGACACATTGAATGTACAACATTTTTCATATTTTTCCTTTACAATTCCTGTCAAAATGATGGTAGCAATCATTTATTTATCATATTCACAAAAAGGAATTTCTGCGAATGCTGACTTATCCAAACATTGATCCTGTTGCCTTATCCTTAGGACCTGTCAAAGTCCATTGGTACGGTTTGATGTACCTTTTGGCATTTTTATTTGCATGGGGATTGGCAACTTATCGTGCCAAGCGACGTGAGGGTTGGAACTCAGAAATGGTGTCCGATCTGATCTTTTTCGGGGCACTCGGTGTAGTGATTGGTGGTCGTGTTGGCTACGTCTTGTTCTACGGATTTCAGCAGTTTTTAGACAATCCGATTTGGCTGTTCCAAGTCTGGACGGGTGGCATGAGCTTCCACGGTGGCTTTATTGGTGTGATGTTGGCGATGATCTTTTGGTGCCGAAAATACCAAAAAGCATGGTTTGAAACTTTAGACTTCATTGCGCCATGTGTCCCGACTGGTTTGATGTTCGGACGATTAGGCAACTTCATCGGAGCTGAGCTATACGGTCGTGAAGTGACTAATCCAAACTATCCTTTTGGCATGATTTTCCCAACGGATCCATCGGCTTTAGTTCGTCACCCTTCTCAGTTGTATCAAGCTTTGTGTGAAGGCTTAATTCTGTTTATCGTATTGTGGTGGTTTAGTTCAAAACCTCGCCCTCGCATGGCGGTATCAGCAGTCTTCCTCATGGGTTATGGCTTGGCTCGCTTTGTGATTGAATTCTTCCGTGAGCCTGACAATGGCGTACTCTTCATCGGATGGATGAGTAAGGGACAATTCTTAAGCTTACCAATGATTTTGATTGGCATTTGGATGTATTGGTATGCCTATCAACGTAAGATTTATGATTGGAATGTACGTTCTTAAAAAGACAGATGAACCAATCAATGTGGCTCAAATAGATGATATTTGAGCTTTTTTTTATCACTTCGATTTACCCTTAAAAAGTCCCGAACTTTAGTATAAACTGCTTAAGTTCTGTTGATGTTTCATCATTGCCTGCATCGGTAAAATGGTGGATTTGTCATTTTTGGAACGCATTACGACATCAAAATATTGGATTGATTATGAAAGCCTATCTCAACCTTCTTGACCATATTCTGCAAACAGGCGGAGATAAAGGCGACCGTACAGGCACAGGGACTCGCTCGGTGTTTGGTCATCAGATGCGTTTTGATTTGTCTGAAGGTTTTCCACTGCTCACCACAAAAAAAGTACATTTCCGCTCGATCGTCATCGAACTGCTTTGGTTTTTAAAAGGCGATACCAATGTGCAATATCTGCAAGATAATAAAGTGTCGATTTGGGATGAATGGTCTACCGCAGAACAGACTGCTCGATTTGGACGACCTGCGGGCGAATTAGGTCCTGTCTATGGTCATCAATGGCGTAATTTTGGCGCAACGAAAAAGGCAGATGGCTCTTACAATTCTGACGGTTTTGACCAAATCTCTTGGTTGGTAAATGAGATCAAAACCAATCCAAACTCTCGCCGTCTGATCGTGTCAGGTTGGAATCCGAATGAAGCAAGTCAAGTAGCACTGCCACCATGTCACACGCTATTTCAATTCTTCGTTCAAGATGGGAAATTGTCTTGTCAGCTCTATCAGCGCAGTGCTGATGTGTTCTTAGGCGTACCGTTTAATATCGCAAGCTATGCGCTACTTACTCATATGATTGCGCAGGTCTGTGGGCTCGGTGTCGGTGATTTTGTTTGGACAGGTGGCGATACGCATCTCTACAGCAACCATTTTGAACAAGCAAAATTACAATTAACCCGTGAACCACTACCGCTTTGCCAGTTAAAATTAAATCCTGAAATTGATCATATTTTTGATTTTAAATTTGAAGATATTGAAATTGTAGACTATCAGTCACACCCTGCGATCAAGGCAGCGGTGGCAGTATAAAATTTCTGCCTCATTTGCTGAAAGTTAAAATGAAATAAAAATTAGGGAAGATGAGATAAAATCTATGGCATATCAAAATATCGAAGTCGTCCATGTCGTTGCTTGCGATGAGAAGCAATGTATCGGTAAAGAAAACCAATTGCCGTGGCATATTTCTGAAGATTTGCAACACTTCAAACACGTGACGCAAGGCGGTATCGTGATCATGGGACGCAAAACTTTTGAGTCGATGGGTCGTCCGCTTCCAAATCGTATTAACTGGGTGATTACTCGTGATTCGAATTGGTCACACGATGGTGTACGTATTGCGAATTCGATTGATAGCGCACTGGAACAAGCCAGTTTTGATCTTGCCCAAGTGGAAAAGAAATCTTTATTTATCATCGGTGGTGGTGAGATTTTCACCCAAACTTTGGATATTGCCGATCGCTTGGAGCTCACACACGTTGCGCTTGATGTACAAGGTGATGCCTTCTACCCTGCGATTCCTGAGCAATTTGTGTTAAGCCATTCCAGTGATCACCTTAGTGCAAAAGATAATATTGCCTTTCAATTTGCACAGTATTTACGTCAAGATAATCTGTGCTAAGACTCGCATTGCTGATTTGATTCGCCTAAATCAAAAATGAACGACATCGACTTCGATAAATTCCGCAAAAGCATTTTCTTCGCTTTGCTCCATAGCTTTTTTTATCTCTTCGTTATCCTGTCGAGTGCTTGGCTGTGTTTGGCATTGTGGATTCATCAGCCGTTTGGGCGATTAGCGATTTATTTTATTATCGGTTTTTGGTTGTTGCTCTCTGGTAGTATCGCAGGGATTTATTTTAGCCAAGCCGTATTCCAACGTCGCACCGACATTCTAATTTATTTGGTGTGCTTTTCGATGGCATTAGCGTGGTACTTCGACATGCAACCACGCAATGATCGGGTTTGGAATCCTGAAGTGGCAAAGATTTTGGACTATCAACGTGATGGCGATCAGATCACTATTCACAATGTCCGTGATTTTGTTTGGCGCAGTGAGGACGACTATAATGTGCGTTGGCAAACTCGTCAGTACGACCTTTCACAACTCAAAAGTGCCAATCTGATTTTGTCCTACTGGGCAGGCAATGATATTGCACATACTTTGATGAGTTTTGATTTTGAAGATGATACAGGCAATCTAAAACATCTGACTTTTTCCATTGAAATTCGCAAAGAACAACATGAAAGTTTTTCCAGTATTGGTGGATTTTTTCGTAAATATGAACTCGCCATTGTCCCTGCGGATGAAAAAGACATTATCTATACTCGCAGCAATATTCGCCATGAACGCGTATATATTTACCCGATAAACAATCTACCTAAAGCCGAATTAAAACAACTTTTCCTCTCTTATCTTGAGCAAGGTAAATCCCTCGCCACTGAGCCACGTTGGTACAATACCTTGTTTAGTAACTGCACCACCATCATCTTTGATATGGTCAATCACATCGACCCTGTGCCAGTGGACTATCGGGTCATTCTATCAGGACGATTACCGTCGTATCTCTACGATCAGAATGCACTTGATCATCGTTACAGCCTTGTAGAATGGATGAACATGGCGCATATCAATCCAAAAGTAGAACACTTCGAGCAAGGCAAAGATCAATCTAGCGCAAACTTTTCCCGAATGATTCGTTCAGGTTTGCCGAAAGGCGATTAAGGTCTGTTGCAACTTTTCTGGATGTACTTACAAAATCACTTTGCACTCTCACCCTAGATCATTTACAACTAAAATAAATAAACAATTGGGAAAATTCACATGCAACAAGCAATCTTTGGTGGTGGCTGCTTTTGGTGTACAGAGTCGGTCTTTTTACATGTCAAAGGCGTGCATAAAGTCGAAAGTGGCTATGCAGGCGGACAACGTGCCAATCCAAGCTATGAGCAAATCTGTACAGGTGCTACAGGTCATGCCGAAGTGATACGTATCGACTTTGACGAATCCGAATTAAGTTTTGATCTGCTATTGGATGTGTTTTTTGCAACGCACGATCCAACCACATTGAATCGTCAAGGCAATGATGTCGGCACACAATATCGCTCGGTGATTTTTTATTTAGATGAAAAACAAAAAGAAATCTCCGCACAGAAAATTGCCAATCTGCAAGCTGAAGGATTAAATATCGTAACTGAGCTAAGCCCTGCACCAACCTTCTATACTGCGGAGGAATATCATCAAAATTTCTACGCACGCAATCCAACGCAAGGTTATTGCAACTTTTCGATTCCACCAAAACTTTTTAAACTGCAGGCGAAGTATCCTAACTTATTTAAAAACTGATTCGATTTAATAATGTTTTATAATTGCTTTTTCATCACTCGACCCAATAACCAAATATATTCGTCACGTACATTTAGGAAGATCATATCTCATGCCAAAACAATCGACTCAAGACCCATTGTCTAACCACCCAGAAAGCAATGAGAAGAAGCGTTACTTCGAGCCTGCACCTCAAGACATTGATGTGGAAAACTTCCGTAAAGTGGTTGAAAGTCGCCGTTCAGTGCGTAAGTTCACTGATAAAGCAATTCCTGCAGATGTACTTGATGCTTGTTTAGATTTGGCTTTACTTGCACCAAACTCATCGAATTTACAGCCGTGGACATTCTATGTCGTGCAAAATCCTTCAAAGAAAAAAGCCTTAGTCAAAGCTTGTCTAGGTCAGCTTGCTGCAAAGACTGCATCGGAATTGATTGTCTGCGTGGCACGTACCGACCGACTAGACGATATGGCAAAGCGCAACTTGAGTGAATTTCCTTTTCCTGAAACACCACCTGCGGTACAGAAATATTATCGCTTCATTCCCTACAACTACAAGACAGGCTATTTCAATGCCTTAGGCAACTTTAAGCGAGTTGCATTTACTGCTGCACGAGCTCTAGATAAGCAATTGCCTGTCTCTGCTTTTAACGCTGCCGATGCAAAACTTTGGGCGAGTAAAACCACTGCGCTTGCTTGTGAAAACTTGGTATTGGCTTTCCGTGCTTATGGTTTTGATAGTTGTATGATGGAAGGTTTCGATGAGCCAATGGTGCGCAAGATCTTAGGACTCAATAGCCAACAACATCCTGTAATGGTAATTGGTGCAGGCGAACGTGCCAAAGATGGCGTGTTTTTCCCGCAGTATCGTTTTGATCGTAATCTATTTATTCAAAAAGTTTAGAAACTTGATGAAAAAACAGGACGCATTTAGCGTCCTGTTTTTTATATGGCTTGATATCTATTAGTTATCACTAACAAATGAGATATCTGCAAGACCTGCTTCACTGGCACGTGACATCACTTGCGCCACTGTGTCATATTTTGCATCTTTATCTGCTTTAAGCATTACGGCAGGCTTACGTTCTGCTAAACCAGCTTCCGACAAGCGTTTTGCCAATTCATCTAATGAAATGACTTGATCATTCCAAGCAACTTGATTGTCAGCTGTGATATTGACATTGATTGCTTTTGGCGGTGGCTCTTGGATTTCCGCAGTTGTTTTTGGCAAGGTGAGTGGAATCGACGGATTCGCAACCGTTGCAGTTACAAGGAAAATGATCATCAACACTAGCATAATGTCGATCAACGGAATGAGATTCATCTCCGTCATGCCTTGATCATTTTCTTCTCCTAAAGAAAATGCCATTATGCTTGACCTCCAGCAAATTGCGTATTGGTCGTATCTGTTTGCGCCGTTTGTGTCGTTTTCTTATCTTGCAAGATCGTATCGATCAACAAGCCATGTGCATGATCATGTAAGTCATGTGCCAAAGCACGATTTTGACGTACACAGATGTTGTATGCCAATACCGCAGGGATCGCTACAGCCAAACCTAGACCTGTCATGATCAATGCTTCACCGACTGGCGTTGCCACTTGCGCTAGACCTGCTTGACCACTGCTACCGACAGCAACGAGCGCATGGAAAATTCCCCACACTGTACCGAACAAACCAACAAATGGTGCAATTGAAGCAATCGTACCCAGTACAGATACACCTTTATCCGCATCAGTTTTTTCACGTGACATCTGTTGCAAGATCGCTTGCTCTGCCGCTGCTTTACGTTGCTCAAATGGAATACCAGTCAAGCGTGCTTGTAGATTATCCAAAACTATTTGCATACGTTGCTTGGCATTTTGCTTGAGCTGACGAGTACCCAAAACACGGATGATAAATAATGTCCATGTGATGATCGACATCGCAAGTAAGATAAAATATAGAGTCTTACTTACCGCATCTGCATGTTGCCAATACACTGAAAAGTTCATGAGGAACTCCTTAAATTCAACTAATTTGCTTTAGCCCTGCGGCTGTTTTACTGTAATTGGAATGGTTGCTCTGCATAAAAAGGCATTGCGACACCATTTTCGGTATATGGATGGAAGCGAGCAGCTTGTACAGCACGAATCACTTCTTTATCTACCTTTGGACTACCACTTGATTGCTTGATCTGCGCCTTGATTCGACCTGTTTCATCGACATCAATACGAACAACTACCATCGGATTAGTCACATCTTCCAAATCTTTTGCTTTAAGTCGTGGCTTCGGCTTACTTTTCCACGCCACACTCGCTGCATCGCCCAAGTTTCGTGGAGAAGTGTCTACTTTAGGCTGCGCTTTCACCTCTTCTTTCGGCTGTTCTTTGACCGTTTCTCTAACTGAAGTAGATGTGGTCACTTTTGTTTCCGCTGGTGGAATCTCTACCTTTTTATCAGGTGCTTTTTCTTTCACCTGTTGGACTTTCTCTTTCTTCTTCGGCGGTTCTTTCGGCTTTTCTGCAATCTGAACTTTCTTCGGCTTTGGTTTTTCCTTCGGCAGTTCAGGTTTTGGTTTCGGTGGCTCTGGCTTCGGTTCAGGCTTTTCAACAATCTTCACAAACTTAACCTTTACAGGCGGTGTCGGTTCGATTGGTCTAAGCTGCATCGGTGGCATATTGGCAAGCGCCCATAGCACACCCACGTGCAATACCAACACACCGATCACTACACCAATCACTTTCTGCTTATGCGGAGATTGCCTTGGTGGTGTCTGATTTGGATTGGGAGAAGATCCGATAGATGATTGACCCATCTAAGATGTCCTAATATATGTCACAAAAAATTCAACCGATGTAAGATTGCGATCCTCACCATCGGTTGCTTCAATAAAAGTTGCCTAATGATAAATGAGAAGTGTTTTCATTTTCAACCTTTTTATTGTATTTTCTCTTTTTACAAGCATAAAAAAACACAACCTCGGCTGTGCTTTTTCTAAATATTTCTAAGAAACGTGATGATAAAAGTGTAAAAACTTAATCAAAAACAATCGTCTTATTACCATCGACAATGACACGATCTTCTAGATGCCAACGTACCGCTCTCGCCAATACATTACGCTCTACATCTTCACCGAGCTCACGCAACTGTTCGATACTGTAGTCGTGGCTCACACGCTCCACATCTTGTTCAATGATTGGTCCTTGATCAAGATCAGCTGTGACATAGTGCGCCGTAGCGCCAATCAATTTCACACCTTTTTCATGTGCCTGTTTATATGGATTTGCACCGACAAAGGCAGGCAAGAATGAATGGTGAATATTAATAATTTTTTGTGGCCATTTCTCTACAAAGTCTTCGCTAAGAATCTGCATATACCGTGCAAGTACCAACAGATCATTGCCTTGCATCATCTCGTCGATCTTGGCATAGGCTTCAACTTTATTATCTTTATCGACTGGAACGACATGGAATGGAATACCAAAGCGTTCAACTTTATCTCGCAGTGTTTCATGGTTCGAAATAACTTGGGTAATTTCACAAGGCAATGAACCACGAGAATGACGCCACAACAGCTCAAGCAAAGCATGGTCAACTTTGGATACCAAGATACCGACTTTCTTCACGTCACTGACGCTATTAAGCTTCCACTCCATTGCATATTTATCAGCAACATTTTTTCCAAAAGTCGAGGTCAATGTATCAAGTCGAGTCGCAAGGTGATCGAGCTCAAACTCAACACGCATGAAATATTGTCCGCCCTGCGCTTCGGTCGCATATTGATCAAGCGCAGTAATATTGGCACCTTGATGATATAGAAAGCTTGAAACCGCCTGTACGATGCCAGGACGATCTTCACAAGTAATCAAAAGACGTGCCGTATTTTCGGTAAACATATTCATGGCTTAGTTACATCACAACATGCTAAAAATTGCGCTAGTGTACCGCTTTTTTTCATGCAAATCCGCAATTGATGCGTGTTTTAGTCAGAATCCGCAATTTTTGTAGGTGAATTAGACAATACTGCAAATAAGTTTGAGTCGCCCATATTGCCGAGTAACTGTTCATAAGTTTCACGACTTTCACCGCGCAAGTAAGGCCCTTCTAAAAACACCATCTGACGCAAGGCTTGCCATACCAAGTGTTCAGAATCTTTATCATCTTTTAGATGCCCTGACATATAGAGGAAATTTGACCAATTGGTAAGTACAATCCACAAGTTGATAATTAGTGCTTCGATCTCAGGCGGTGTCATTTCCATCAAGCCAACATCGACAAAACCCTGATAAATTTTCTGCCCTTGCTTCATCACTTGACTGGCAAAGATCGGATAAAGCTTTTGAAATTCGGGATTCGCCTCAATGAGATGATGAATATCACGGTGTAAAAAGCGATACGACCACAGTTGCTTGCTTAACGACTGAAAATATTGAATTTTATCACTACTCGTCAAATCTCGCCCTTCAGGCATATTCAACACATCAACGGTTTCTTGACGATATTGATCGAACAAAGCCCGAATGATTTCTTGCTTATTGCGATAATGATAGTACAAATTGCCAGGACTGATGCCGAGCTCAGAGGCGATATGATTGGTCGTGACCGCTCGCTCTCCTTTTTCATTAAAAAGAGCCAAACTGGTCTGTAAAATTCTTTCCTTGGTTTTAGACGCTTTCAACCGTTTATCCTTAATCGTTCAACATCATCTTTTCTAGATAATTTAAATCACTACAACCTACTACACCGACCGATCATTCGATTTTTCATTCATCCTTTAATACAAAGTTTTTTAAATTCAAAAAAATTTGATAAAAAGAAGCGTAATAGAAAATCTCAAATAAGCGCCGAGCAATATAGCACAATCCTTGTAGATGCCTTATTACAGCGATTCAAATGTACAAAATTTGAATCGTAAAATCAGCATCACAAGTCCAATCTATCATAGCTTATCGGATATTGCTTGACTATTTAGAGCTTTTACTCTAAAAATAGCGCAACGAATAGTCAATATAGCCACAAAGATATGAACAGCCTCAACAAAAGCCTCAGTAACACTGGATCAGACAAAATCCAAGAAATGCATGACATACTTGCAGAGCAAAAGCGTGCTTATCGCCGTCATCAATTGCCAACTGCTGCTGAGCGTATTGATCGTTTGACCAATCTACGTGAAGTCTTACTGAAATATCAAGATGACATTGCCGAAGCAATCTCACAAGACTATGGCAATCGTGCTGTCGCAGAAACCAAGATTGGTGAAGTACTGACTTGTGTTGAGCAAACTCATTATTATTCAAAAAATTTAGAAAAATGGATGAAGCCATCGAAACGCCAAGTTGGACACATTCACCACCCTGCCAAAGCATGGGTAGAATACCAACCGCTTGGTGTGATCGGGATCATTGCGCCGTGGAATTATCCGCTTCTATTATCTGTTGGACCATTGATCTGCGCACTCGCTGCAGGCAACCACGCCATGATCAAAATCTCAAGCTCTTCAGCGAAGTTTGGTGCATTATTGCAAAAAGCTTTGGCAGAAGTTTTTCCAAGTGATTTGGTTTCTGTCATTAATGGTGGTGGTGCAATCTCTGATGCGTTCAGCCATTTAGCTTTTGATAAGTTGATCTTTACAGGCTCAACCGACGTTGGCAAAACAGTGATGCGTGCTGCCTCAGAAAACCTTGTTCCAGTGATATTGGAGCTCGGTGGCAAGTCACCTGCCATCGTCCATCCTGAAATGTCGATCAAAGATGCTGCGCAACGCCTCGTTGCAGGAAAGTTATGGAATGCAGGTCAGACATGTGTTGCACCAGATTACCTATTCTTACCACGTGGCAAGACAGCTGAGTTTGTGCAAAGTTTCCGTAGATTTGTCACACATATGTACCCAACGATTCGTGACAATAAAGACTACACCTCGATCATCAACGATAAGCAATATCGTCGCCTACAAGGTTACTTAGAAGATGCCACCGCGCATGGCGCACAAGTCATTGAGATCAACCCAAAACACGAAACTCTGCATGATGTACGCAAAGTCGCACCGACATTCTTAACCAATGTCACGCCTGATATGCAAATCATGCAAAATGAGATTTTCGGTCCAATCATGCCGATCTTTGAATATGACAATATTGATGAAGTAATTGACTTTATTAATGACCGCCCACGTCCATTAGCCTTGTACTATTTTGACTTCAACAAAGATCGTGCCGAATACTTGGCGCAAAATACACACTCAGGTCACTTTGGTAACAACCAAGCATTGACTCATGTTGCGCAAGATGACTTACCATTCGGTGGTGTGGGTGCATCAGGTATGGGCAAATATCACGGTCCAGAAGGCTTCTTTGGCTTCTCACACGAACGCTCAATGATGTCAAAACCGAAGCTATATACCTTCAAAATGATCTTGCCGCCGTTTAACAAACCGATTCACAAGATCATGTACAAAACACTTTTGCGTCGCTAAAATACCGCACAAATTTTCAATCTGTCATTTTTGGAGGGAGTACGCTTTATTTATGACAGATTTTTGAAGATTGATTAAGACATAAACTATCAATGCAGTTTATGTCTTATTTTTTCGGGGCGTGCTTGTGTTTTGAGCTAAAATTTGGTATAAAACGCCCCTTACAAATTTAAGTTACTCTAATTTTATAGAGTTACTCATTTTCCAGAGTTATTAGTTTTATTGACTGACAAGCCTGACAAACCATTTATTGTTCGGCTTAATCAATGGAGTTCACCATGTCTAAGGTTTGCCAAGTTACCGGCAAGCGTCCAATCGTTGGTAACAACGTTTCGCACGCAAACAACAAAACCAAGCGCCGGTTCGAGCCGAACCTGCACCACCACCGTTTTTGGTTAGAAACTGAGAAGCGTTTTGTACGTCTTCGTCTTTCTACCAAAGGTATGCGTATTATCGACAAATTGGGCATCGAGAAGGTTGTAGCTGATCTTCGCGCTCAAGGTCAAAAGATCTAAGGAGCCATTGCCATGCGTGATAAGATTCGCCTAGTTTCAACTGCTGGTACAGGTTATTTCTATACCACTACGAAAAACAAACGCACTATGCCGGAAAAAATGGAAATCAAAAAATTTGATCCAAAAATCCGTCAACACGTGATTTTCAAAGAAGCTAAAATCAAATAATTTTAGTTTCGATAAAAAACGACTCTCGATGAGTCGTTTTTTTATGCCTGAAATTTGCATTGTTTGCTATACTTTAAGCGATAAATTTTGGCATTATTTATGCTTTATCTCTCTTAAACATCTATTTCTATTGACAATATTATTTGGAGCGTGCTGTGCCACATGATGTAGACCTGATTATCTTACTCGCCGTTGGTTTTGGCTTGGCTTTGATTTTTGGCTATATCGCTGCACGTCTACGACTTCCGCCACTCATTGGTTACTTGATTGCAGGGATTATCATTAGCCCGAATACACCGGGTGTTGTGGGCGACATCCACCTTGCCAATCAGCTCGCTGAGCTCGGTGTGATGTTCCTGATGTTTGGCGTTGGCATGCACTTTTCCCTAAAGGACTTAATACAAGTACGACGGATTGCCCTCCCCGGTGCAATATTGCAAATCGCTGTGGCAACCATTTTGGGTATTGCTGTCACGATGCTTTGGGGGTGGTCATTTGGCTCGGCATTGGTCTTCGGTTTAAGCCTATCATGTGCAAGTACTGTCGTTTTACTCAAAGCATTGGGCGATCGTGGTTTGCTCGACTCGGTCAATGGCAAGATTGCTGTCGGTTGGCTTTTGGTTGAAGACTTGGTGATGGTGTTGGCTTTAGTCTTACTTCCTGCCACAGCAGTCTTACTTGGCGGTGTCAGTCTAGCCGAAGATAATGGTCAAAATATTTGGCTAACGATTGGTATCACCTTACTCAAGGTTGCTGGCTTTATCGCATTTATGCTCATCGTGGGTAAACGTCTTGTGCCAATGATTATGCAGTTTGTCGCACGACTTGGTTCTCGTGAGCTATTTACCTTGACGGTGGTTGCTGCAGCCGTATCCATAGCTTATGGCTCTTATGCAATCTTTGGCGTATCTATGGCGCTTGGTGCATTCTTCGCAGGGATGGTAGTCAAGGAGTCCGACTTTAGTCACCGTGCTGAAGAAGAAACCCAACCACTGCGTGAGATTTTTGCCATTCTATTCTTCGTATCGGTGGGGATGTTGTTTGATCCTCGTATTATCATCGAAGAGCCTTTGCATATCCTTGCTGTAGTTGCCATCATCATGATTGGTAAAACGATCGCAGCGATGGCATTGGTGCTGTTCTTCCGCTATCCGCTGAACACGGCACTCACGGTTGGCGCAAGTTTGGCGCAAATCGGCGAATTCTCCTTTATCCTTGCAACGCTTGGTGTGGCGTTAAAGTTACTCACTCTTGAAGCACAAAATCTGATTTTAGCAGGTGCTTTAATTTCTATTTCTCTTAATTCATTTATCTTTACGGCGATTGAACCGATCCAACGCTGGATACGTGAACGCTCTCATTTGGCACGCTTACTTGAGCGTAGTGGCGATCCACTCGCTATGCTTCCCGATGAGGTTGATCAGAGTAATCTGCGTGATCAGGTGGTCATTGTTGGCTACACACCGACAGGTCGCCACATTGCAGATCAATTACAAGCGCAGAATATAAAAGTAGTGATCACCGATCAAAACCGTGAAGTAGTCGAGAAGTTGCGCGAGAAAGGCATTGCTGCGGTATCAGGGAAACCAACCGATCCAAATGTCTTGATTCAAGCGCACATTATGCACGCACGCCTGCTAGTGCTCCGCACGATGGATATTTTAGATATTCACCAAATTGTAAATATTGCTAAACATCTTAATCCACAACTACAGATCATCGTCGGCGCTGAAAGTGTTGAAGAAGCAAAAGTGCTTCGTGAAGAAAACATTGGACAGGTTTATTTTGCTCAAGAAGAAATGGCGAAAAATATCACTGGAGATATTTTGACGCATATCGAACGTGTGCATCAAACTACACACTAATTCTTTAGATAATTAATCTTTCAGTTAACTCATCATTTTAAGGGAACTGTCCAAAAAACAAAAAAGGTGCAATCTGCACCTTTTCAATTTTTCAGCTAATATTTTCACATCAATTTTACATCAATACAATTAACTATAGTGTTGTGGCTTTTGATCGACCACATTGGCATGCCATTTATTCATTTGTTGTTCCATCACACCATAGATCGCCGCCTGCACCATGTGCTGTGCAACTGTGCCCGCATTATCACCGAGTAGCTTGCGCACATCATCATTAAATTCAATGCGCACCAATGGCGATTGATCTGAGCCTGACGCACGTAATGCAAGCGCACCATCATCCAACTGAACTAATTCAAGAACAGTTTCCTCTTGGGTGCCTAATAGCTTTTGTAATTCTTCAACTGACATACGCAACCTCCTACAATGCAACGTAATCCACGCTTCACACAACTGATCCAACAAATTCAGCGTTGACCGACTGCTTAGCCATAAAAAATAACCATACTCTATTAATGCGACTAAACGTCATAAATTTCAAGTGCTTTATGTAGAACGGTTCAAAATTCAACCATTTCATTACGAAAACCATCAATCAACTGGGTCAGATCACGATGCCATTCACGTAGAATTTTGGTATCTGGAAGCCATGCTTGCGGGCTTTGTGTGACTTTGATGATGAGATTCGAGGAAGTTTCATCTTCTGGTTCAGGATCGGCAGGCTCAGGTGCATACTGGCACATGCGATAGGCACGATTTAATTCGGCTAAAAAGCCATCTTGGCTCAGTTTTTTTAAGACTTGAATCTCAGGCGATACTTGTCCACGATCCGCCATGTGCTGTTCGACATTTTGCAGTGTCGGGCGCATTTCATTCAACCGATAATAACGCACCAATTCCTGCAAAAACGCCAATACCGCACCTTGCAAATGAAATACCGCCGATTCACGTAGTGCTTGGATTTGCTGAACATGTTCGAGTTGCTCTGCTTGCTGACACGATAGACGGGCAAAGTACAGCTTTTGATTGGTACGATCGGCGTGGTAACGAGCGACTCGGGACATGGCAACACCTTCAAAAATATTCACATTTTAAAAATTGAGATTAAATCACATTAGCTCAAAAGATTTGCTTAATCCTTGGCTGCATCTTCTGCGGACTTGACACGGATCCCCATACCTTTGACTTTTAAAGTATTTAGGCTTTTGATTGCTTTGATTGCTTCACGAGCATGTGGCATTTCGACAAAGCCAAAGCCTTTGGATTTTTTACTATCCGCATCCATCACGATCACCGCAGACTCAATCGTACCAAATGGTGCAAACAGCTCACGTAACTCTACCTCGGTAATTGAGCGTTCAAGGTTGCGTACTAAGATTTTCATGATGTGTTCCAAAATATAATTTTACCGGGAGCAAGATTTTAAATGCCGATGAGATTGTCAGATAGTTTAAAGGAATTCAGATAAAAAAACTTGAAAGATACTTTGAATCTGTTCCATTTCAATGCAATCAACACGATATCTCAAGCAAATCGTTTAATCAAAATCAATGCCGATTTTTGGTTTACCCAAGCTGTCTTCCCGTTCAAATGTCCACGTCTTCTGTCGTTGGCTACCACGACGATGCAAAGTTTCACGGCACAGTTTTGGCGGCAGATCAGAGAAAAAATAGCCGACGATTGGTCGCCCTTCCGCATCTATCGTGTCTTTGGTCCATGTGAATAGATTCTGCCGAGTCACGATCAGCTCATTTTGCGCACGAGTCAGTGCCACATATAGCACTCGACGCTCTTCTTCCACTTCATCGAACTGACCTTGGGCACGTGCATGAGGAAACTGCCCCACTGAAGCATTCGCCACATAGCAGACTTCTCGCTCGGTGCCTTTTGCCGAATGAATGGTAATTAATGTCACCACATCTTGATCCTTGGCACGTTGAACTTCGCTATGTGAAATCGGCTCAATCACATATTCTTCAATAAATGCCGACACATTCATATGCCGTTCCGCAAGTTGTTTCACTAAATCAAAATCTCGGCTACGACGTGACCAGTCTTTGTTTTGATAATTTTTTTCCAATTGCTCTTGCAGTGCATTTAATGCCATTTCAAGACTTTGTTTAACTAGATGTTGTATATCGAGCAATTGCTGAAAGATCGTTGCAATTTGCGTAGGTACTTTGCTGAATTTCTTTAATTTTTCCAAACAGCCTAACAAATTATCCTGCTGTAAAAAGTCATTGGCAAGGCGACTTGCGCCGACATCACCCACACCATCCCACAGGGTGAGAAAGCGCATCCACGCCAATTCGTCTTTATGGTTTGCAACAATGCGAAGCATACTCAGCACATCTTTAACATGCGCTGATTCAAGCAGTTTCACGCCACCGATGAACTGATAAGGAATGTCCGAAGCCACCAAAGCACTTTCAATCTGTCGCCCTGCAAAGCTCGAACGCACCAAGATCATGTGTTGTTGCCACGTTGCGCCGTGTTGAAGGCGTGTTTTTAAATCTTGTGCAATCCAATTGGCTTCTTCGAACTCATTGGCAAAAGTATGTAGCGCAGGCGCAATGCCTTCGCCACGATAGGCAAGCAGTTGCTTTTGATAATCCAATGGGCTGATTTTCAACATCCAATTGGACAGGTCGAGGATTTCTTGCGTTGAGCGATAGTTGCGAGCCAAAGTCATGACTTTCGCATCAGGCACACGCTCTTTAAAAGCATGAATATTCTGAAAATCTGCACCTCGAAAGCCATAAATCGACTGCGCATCATCACCAACACAGAACAGATGTGCTTTGCCAATAAAGGGCTTGAGCAATAACCATTGCAAAGGATTAGTATCTTGCATTTCATCGACGAGTAAATATTGGCAACGGTGCAAGACTTGATCGACCAACGCTTCGGAATGGTTTAGATATTTCGCCACATATTCCAAAATGTCATCATAGTCGAGATAGCCACGTTCACGTTTCTGCGTTTCATAAGCTCTCATGATAGTGAGAATTTTTTCTTTTTGTTCCAGCATTTCAGGCAGTTGCTTGACGAGTGCTTCGCTCAATTTGCTTTGGGTATTACGAGCAAATGAATAGACATCAAGAAGTTGTGTTGCTTTAGGTAATTCATTCTTTTTTTCTTTACCTCTGAGCAGACGAAACATCAGCATTTGATCATCACGATCAATCACATTGAACTGTCCAAGCCCAAAGGCTTTGGCATAACGCCGTAAAATCCCCAAACAAAAGGTATGAAAAGTTGAAGCACGCAAACCCTGCGCCTGCACACCCAAATATTGCTCGACCCGAGTCACGATCTCACTGGCAGCACGGCGAGTAAAGGTCATGATCTGAATCTGCTCGGCAGGGACACCCTGACTGATCAGATAAGCCGCTCTAGCGACAATGGTTTTGGTCTTGCCACAGCCTGCACCCGCCAAGATCAGTGCATTCTGCGCTGTGGTGGTTGCCGCTTGATATTGTTCAGAATTGAGTTCATCGAGTAGACGCTGGATCGTCATGGATTGGCTATTTCTCAAAATATGTAGATCAATGGCTACAGTTTAGCATTTTTAGACGGTAGGTATTTTGAGAATTACGCAAAGCATTGGCTTGCTTTGATGCGATTTTATTTCGGTAAAATCTTAATCGTATTTGGACCAACGACTTGATATTGCAAATTTGCCCTATGCAAAACCTTCTCGAAAGTTACCAAACCATTATTAAATCCTGTGTCTATGGTGATTTCTTTATCTTGATCAACTTTTGGATCATAGATGATATTGATATTTCCAAAATAATTTTCAAACAAACCGAGCACTCGCCCTACAGCAATACCACTCTCAAAATCAAAACTCAGCTTTTTTGATGCCTTCAATCGCTCTTGCATTTCCGTACGATATTCAGGCATGGCAAAGGTATTTGTCGCCATCAAACTGAGCAGTAATACACAGGCTAATTTTTTCATCATGTTCCCCTTATTATGATTCTTTCAATCAATTTTATAACCGCAATTTATACTCGCAACATCCCTCGAAAGCCACGAGCTGCATAATACGACTCTGCGCCATTATGATAAGTAAAGACTTGATCATAACGGCGATCGCAGAATAACGCACCACCAAGCGCACGAATTGCTTGTGGTGTATCTATCCAACTCGATGTTTTCAGATCAAATTCACCGAGTTGCTGTAAATCTCGGTACTGTTGTTCGGTGAGTAGATTGATACCCATTTTCTTGGCAAGATTTACAGCACTATCAGCAGGTTGATGCTGTTTTCGAGCGGCTAAGGCTTCTGCGTCATAGCACAGACTGCGCCGACCTTTGGGACTTTCCACACTACAATCGACAAAGAGATATTCATTATTTTTTGCATCAAAACCGATGACATCAGGCTCGCCGTCTGTATCTTCCATCGCTTGCAAGGCTTTTAGCTTTTTCGGATGCACAAGCAGTTTTTCTTCAACTTTTGCCCAATCAAGGTTTGGGTGGCGTTGCATATTTTGCTCAAAACGTGTTTTTAATATGTCGATGAGTTCATTGTTTTGTTTTGACATTTTTATTCACCTTTAATCATTCACTCCACAAGATGATGATTTGTAAACGTCTTAATTTTCAACATCAGAAATCCCAAAATCAATCTCATCAAAGTCTTTGATTTTAGATAAATAGATTGGTTCAAGATCAAAACTCTGCCATGTTTCTTTAAACTTTGGATCGGCATCATCATCGACTGTCTCATTCATATTTTTCCGATAAACCTTACGACCTGTCAAAAAGTTAATACTGGTTTCACTTTTGATATATGGTCCAAAATTATTTGAATCATCATAACCAATGAGGCGCATATCTTGATCTTGCAAACGGAAGAGATAACGCCAGTAGCCATAGCGTCCATGTGCATAATGAATATCAAGTAAGCCTTTCTTAATCTCCACCCAAAGTTCAGGTGCGAAATACACGCCACCCTCTTCATTTTCTGAGCTAAAGCAGTCGAGGTTTTGCAGATATTTGCTGTATTGGGTTTTCTGATTTTTAACACCTTGGTTCAGCAAGATAATAATGCCACGACGATTCCGATCGAGTTTGCCACGATATTCATGGTCTACCCACTGTTTAGGATCAGTACCTTTAATGATGAGTACCGCATCTGATTTGCCATCTTTATTTAGATCGCCTTCGACTGCTTCATACAGCACATAAGACTTGGGAATATAGGTTGTGTATTTAACCTGATCTTTTACCAGTTTGACTTGTTCAGCTGTCGGTTGTGGCGTTTCGGCATAAGCAACTGGTGCAGTCAAAAATGCCGTTGATATAATTAATAATAATTGACGTAGTTTAATATTCACTGGATGCCCTTCGTTTTTTAAATTTAAATTGACCCTGCAAGATTCTCCCGCTTTTTACGGCGCACCCAACGCACCACCAAAACGAGAATTAAGAAAACTAAAATCACCACCAATACAGGCGTGATCAATGACAATATTGATAAAACAATCGCCCCAATCCATTCTCCAGTCGCAATCACTGGATTGCCTATACCACCTGTCGTCGCAGTCGATACACCACGCACCGCCACTGTGCTGGCTTGCACTACACCTGCTGTACCGCCGCCGACAATAATCGCCGAAGCCCAACTGGCGAACTGTGACATCTCGCCACTACTGACCGCCATCGTCGCCAATGTCCCTGCGATCATCGCAGCAGGCGTGGCAATCGTATCTAATAAGTTATCCACCCACGGCACATAATACGCCCCGATTTCGCAAACTGTCGCAAAGCCAAGCGCCACACAGACTGCAGGCATCGCCAACCATTCAAAGCCCTGTACAGGCTCAAACCAACCTGTAATCGTGGCAATGCTCATCACCAACAGCGGTACGAATACTCGAAAGCCACAGGCGGCGCTCAAGCCAATACCGATACATAAGCCTAATATTGTTTCCATGCTAGTTTTCCTGTAGTGAATATTCCTGCGATAAATTTTTCTCTGAGAAGTTTTCCTGGGGTGAGCTACAGTTCATATTTATTTATACGCTTTTATCAAGGAGATGAACAGTTTAAGCAATCCTCGCAAATCCTCATTGCCTACTTTTAGAGGTTTTTTCCGCATCTCTATTGATGACGATCTGACCATCCAACCCCTCAAAACTACTCATGTGCAGTTCAATATGTTAAGTTAATCACATATTCTAATCTAAGCAATTGTTTTTTATCATAGTTAGATTCGCTGTATTGTTCATTTTTTGCAGTAAGGTGTTTCACTTTTGCCCTATGTGCTACGGAAAGCAAAGGCTGATTAAGTCACTTATAGACAATCCAATGTCAAGGAAGATCCGCTAATGAATATTGCCACACAACATCATTTCCACTTCAGAAAGCACTTCACCACATTGGTAATCCCATTACTTCTAGTCGCTTTACTATCAAGTATGCCTACGTATGCAAACGATCTTGAAGTTAAAAAACCAACTGTAGATATTGGCGGTGCTGTCCGTGTCAACTATGGCATCAAAGATTATGACCAAACTTCAAAAAACCGTAATGGTGAATTTGATCTAGAACTACTTGCGCTAGATGTCGATGCAACATATGAAGATTGGTATTTAGATGCACAATATCGTTTCTATCGTGGACAGGACTTTGACACAATCCATCATGCACTGATCGGCTTCAATGTGAATCCCGAAAATCAAGTCGAAGTCGGTGTGGTCGCTGTACCCTTTGGCGTAGCGCCATATATCGGCAACTCATTTTGGTTCTCAGGTGCGTATTATCTCGGCTTTGAAGATGACTACGATACAGGGATCAAGTGGAAACATCAGGGCGACGACTATAGTTTTGATTTAGCCTATTTCCACGAGTCAGAATATTCCTCAAGCGACTTCAATCGCTACTCTTTCGATGTCGCTGATGAAACCGTTGGCGCAAAGGGTGGTTACTATACCGTAGGTGATGGGACAAATCTTGCAGCCAACGAAGAAGCAGGTCAAATCAACGCACGTTTCATTAAAAACTATGACAACTTCAATGTCGGCGTATCGGGTGAAATCGGTCGTATCTACAACAGTAATAACGCTGAAACAGCCGATCGTTATGCTGCTGCGCTACACACCGAAGCAAAATTTGGTCTGTGGAAAGTCAAAGCGCAAGGCATTCAATATGAATATGACGAAACTGCAGATATCGGTACTCAAGATGGTACGATTGCCATTTCAGGTTTTAACTTTGCCTCGGATATCGCAAGCAAAGGTCGTGTCGGCATTCTCAATATTTCTCGTGAAATCCCGATCAATAACCGCTTCATTGACTCTGCAACTTGCTATAACGACTTTACCCACATCAAAGGCACATCGGACAACGATCTCGGCAATGATGAATCCATGCAAAATGTCACAGGCTGTATGCTTGCCAAAGGTGGGATTTACACCTATCTCGATGTGATCGCAGGGAAAAATATGTATTTCGCAGGTGGTAGCGGTATTGGTACGCAAGGTGCGGACGACTGGGATACGCGCTTTAACCTGAATATTGGTTGGTATTTCTAAACTGCAACTTGAATATAGAACGCTAAATATGTGAAAACCACTGGTGGAAACTGGTGGTTTTTTAGTCCTTAAACTCGACTTGACCAACTTGACCAACAGTGATTAAAATAGTAACAACACTTCAAAAGTCTCAATTGAGGTCTTTCAAATGATTATTAATCTCGCCGAAGCAAAAGCGCATTTATCTCAAATTATCGAACGTGTTTATCATGGCGAAAAAATCACAATTGCCAAAAATAATCTGCCTTTAGTTGATCTGATTCCACATCAAAAGCCAGTGAAACGTCAGCTTGGCATTGCCAAAGGTCAGATTCATTATGATGACGATTTGTTCAAAAGCACGACTGATGATGAACAAGATGCTTTTTATGATTCGCAGATAGAGCCTTAGATTTCATTTTTCCATTGAGTTTCAACGTAGATTTTTGCTATGCGCATATTGATTGATACACATATTTTGTTATGGGCTTTGCATGCGCCTGAAAAGCTCTCAGAAAAACAAATCCATGCTTTGGAAAACTCAGCAAATCAAATATTTGTCAGTAGCATTAGTATTGCGGAGTTAATGATTAAGTGTTCGATTGGCAAACTACAGATAGATGGTGATTTACTCGATTTCGTCCATCAACTCGGCTTTGAGTATTTAGATTACAACGCTCAATCTGCATTGGGTTTAAAGGATTTGCCATTCATTCATAAAGACCCTTTCGATCGAATGTTGATTACCCAAGCTAACTATCATCATTGTATATTGATGTCGAATGATGAGGTGATACAGCGATATGATTGTAAAGTGTTTTGACCTATCGCTGACTTTAAAGACTTTGGAGTAAAGTTGTTTAATCCGTTTGATGGCACAACGAGTCTTTGATTTTGTTTCTACGTCTTACCTTGAAACAGTTTGGCATTCCACCGCACAGCAATGGAACGAGGTAATCCACTTACTCTTTTATTATCTATTGAATAAACAATATTGATCGATAATTTATAAGTTCACCTATCTACATTGCACAATATTTGAAATTTTTGTGCAAGAAGAACCATCTGAGCCATATATACTATTACCAACAATACTATATGACTGTCTTTGTGGTCGGATTGGCTGTATATTCATTGATGGCATTTGGCTAAAACTATTACTCATATTGCTATACATATTTGCTCTTTGAGTATAACCATCAGCCATAGTATTTGCCACTTGAGAAATAGCATTCATTACATCTCCAAAAGATGCCTTACTAGAAGCCTTTTGCTGTTGAAATCTTTCAGCATTAATTCTGTCTTGAACAGCAAATTGCTCTACTTGTACTAGCCTTTGTTTTTTTAATTGATTGCCATAAGCTAGACCTTGTTCAATTTGGTTACTTAGTCTATTCAAGGATTTATATGGCGAACAAATTTCAAAATAATTCTGTTTTCCTACCTCTTTCAAATAATTTCCAGATGCACAAGTTTTTTGAGTATATATATCTACCATCTTAAATGATAAATTTAAAAACTTTACTTGTGCATCATCATGATTTTTTAATTTTTTATCTAAATAGCTCAACTTCTCATCTACTAAATTTATCAGATTATTAGGTGGTCTAACAAGTTTTTTGGGTACAACTCTTGTGTCATATAACTCACCAGTTTGATTTTTATATTTCACCCACTCAAAAATAGATATTTTATCAGAACCAAATCCAATAGAACTAAACGAATCAACCAGTGAATCGTTCAACTTCCAATTAGAAATACTTAAACCACCACCACTAATATAATCATAAGTTATATGACCAACGTCAGGAAATTTTGTTACTCTATAAAAATTTTTATTTTCTATATCATGCAACTCCATTGTATTTACTAGCATATTATTTTCAACCAACATTATTTTAAAAAATAATACATTTTTAAAATCCATATACTGAGATTGATTATAATTTGATTGACCATGAAATGTAATAGTCTTATTTTTTTCAAAATAATCATAATAATATTCTGGCATAACTCTCCCACCTGTATATAGCCCAATGGATTCAATATAAGTATTTTTACCAATAGAAAACTCTCGACCTAAACCATAAGCATAGCCATCTTTACACTCGCCATCCCAATAAAATTTAACGGTTGGGTCTTGCTTTCTAAATTCGGATGCCGCAAAAATACGACAATTTTTCTGCTGAGTTTCTTCCCAGTTATCTTCTCTTTGAGCTCGCTTTGGACTATCCAATCTAGACTTAGCTTGTACATCAGCATCTATATAATACTGAAAATCCTTGTCTTCAATTTGCGGAATATTTCTAACCGAAGTTATTGGTGTTGTCGAACACGCACATAAAAAAGCAGATATACTAATATTCAGAATTTTTCTCATTCATAATCCCTCAAAAGCAATACTCAATAAACATTACACTTTTTTGACGCAGAATACTATCTACAAATATATTTTATTTACCCTAAGAAAAAATAATTCTGAAATAAGATAACAATGTCAAAACCAACTTATCCCTTAGACAATACAATGAAGAATATTTATCAATAACTTTATTAACTATTGATAGATTGTTTAATTTTCCCCAAAAAAGGCAAAGCCCACTCAATTTAACATTGCTCATCAACTTGGTACATTACAATCCAATATTGCTAAAAAGAGGGAAAAGATAGAAAATTTGATGCTTTAAACATTTTTAACTGTGCGAAATGTTAAAAATACAAGCACCTAAAACTATAAAAGTTATTGGAAATTATAAGAATCAAAACTAGAAAAAGCCCCATCTTATGACAGGGCTAAAATCCAATTTGCAGTTTTAGTTAAGCCACATTCCCTTCCAAGAAATCCTGCGCAAAGCGTTGCAACACACCACCCGCTTCATACACAGACACTTCTTCTTCGGTATCCAATCGACAGGTCACAGGCACTTCGATGATTTGATTTTTACCATCATCCGTCGCTCGCTCAATCACCAGTGTTAAGGTCGAACGTGGTGCAATATTCCCGATCACACTATATAGCTCCGTGCCGTCTAGCTTTAAGGTTTTACGATCCGTGCCCGCTTTGAACTCAAGCGGTAACACGCCCATACCCACCAAGTTGGTACGGTGAATCCGCTCAAAGCCTTCCGCCACGATCGCTTCAACCCCTGCTAGACGCACGCCTTTCGCCGCCCAGTCACGACTAGAGCCTTGACCATAGTCCGCCCCTGCCACGATGATCAGCGGTTGCTTACGATTCATATAGGTTTCGATCGCTTCCCACATGCGCATCACTTCACCCTCAGGTTCAACACGTGCCTTAGAGCCTTGCTTGATCGTGCCGTCCGAGCGCACCACCATTTCATTGAAGAGTTTTGGATTGGCTAAGGTCGCACGTTGTGCTGTCAGGTGATCACCACGATGCGTCGCATAGGAGTTGAAGTCTTCCTCAGGTACACCCATTTTCGCCAAATATTCCCCTGCCGCCGAATCCAACACGATGGCATTCGATGGAGATAAATGGTCAGTAGTGATGTTATCAGGCAAGATCGCAAGCGGACGCATATTAGTCAATGTACGTGGTGCCGCCAAAGCCCCTTCCCAATAAGGTGGACGGCGGATATAGGTACTTTGTGGTCGCCAGTCGTAGAGTGGACTGTCTGATTTTTCCGATTCACCGAGATCAAACATTGGAATATAGACTTGACGGAATTGTTCAGGTTTTACCGCTTCTTTGACCAGCGCATCAATTTCTTCATCTGACGGCCAAATGTCTTTCAGGTAAATCGGATTGCCGTCTTTGTCATTACCGAGCGAATCCGTTTCGATGTCAAATCGAATCGTTCCTGCAATCGCGTAAGCCACAACCAACGGTGGAGATGCGAGGAAGGCTTGTTTTGCATGTGGATGAATACGTCCATCGAAGTTACGATTGCCCGATAGTACCGCAGTCGCATACAAGTCACGGTCAATAATTTCTTGTTGAATCGCTGGGTCTAATGCGCCTGACATGCCATTACAGGTGGTGCATGCGTACGCCACGATACCAAAACCGAGTTTTTCTAAATCAGTCAATACACCTGCTTCTTCAAGATAAAGCGCAGCTGCTTTCGAACCTGGTGCAAAAGACGATTTCACCCAAGGTTTACGTGTTAAGCCCAATTCATTGGCTTTACGTGCCAATAAACCTGCGGCAACGGTATTACGTGGGTTTGATGTATTGGTACATGAAGTAATTGCAGCAATAATCACAGCACCATCTGGCATTAAACCATCGGTACGATTTTCAACAACACCTGCAATGCCTTTTGCTTTTAAATCAGCAGTTGATACACGCGCATGTGGATTAGACGGCCCTGCGATATTACGAGTGACTTTAGACAGATCAAAACGGAGCACACGAGGATATTTCGCCTGTGTCATCTCGGATGCCCACAGTCCAATTTCTTTGGCGTATTGCTCGACCAGTTTCACTTGATCAGCTTCACGACCTGTCAGGGTGAGATAATCAATGGTGTTTTGGTCGATGTAGAACATCGCTGCGGTTGCGCCGTATTCAGGCGTCATGTTGGAAATCGTGGCACGATCACCAACTGACATGCTGTCCGCACCTTCACCGAAGAATTCTAAATATGCACCAACGACACGTTCTTTACGCAAAAATTCTGTCAGCGCCAAAACAATATCAGTTGCTGTAATGCCTGCTTGACGTTGTCCAACAAACTCCACACCGATAATGTCAGGTAGACGCATCCACGAGGCACGGCCGAGCATGACATTTTCCGCTTCCAGTCCACCGACACCGATCGAAATCACACCGAGCGCATCGGTATGCGGCGTATGCGAATCTGTCCCCACGCAGGTATCTGGATAAGCCAAACCATCACGATTTTGCACCACTGGCGACATTTTTTCCAAGTTGATTTGGTGCATGATGCCGTTGCCCGCAGGGATCACATCGACATTTTCAAACGCTGTTTTGGTCCATTCGATAAAATGAAAACGGTCTTCATTACGACGATCTTCAATGGCACGGTTTTTCTCAAAAGCATCAGGGTCGAAACCGCCATATTCCACAGCCAGCGAGTGATCGACAATGAGCTGTGTCGGCACCACAGGATTGACTTTTGACGGATCGCCACCTTGCTCGGCAATCGCATCACGCAAGCCTGCAAGATCGACTAAAGCGGTTTGTCCCAAAATATCATGGCACACCACACGGGCAGGATACCAAGGGAAATCCAAATCCTGACGACCTTCGATAATTTGCGTTAAAAATGCCGTGAGCTGTTCAGGTTCAGCTCGGCGAACCAACTGTTCGGCAAGCACTTTTGAAGTATATGGGAGCGAATCGTAAGCACCTGTTTTGATGTCCTCGACCGCTTGTCGTACATCGTAATAATCGAGTGAAGTGCCTGGCAGAGTTTTGCGGTATGCATTATTCATAGCTGGGTATCGTTCCATTGATAACTTGTGATGGATAAAATGTTTGATAATTTGATAGCCATTGTACGCTCTCGAAAGTCCATTTCCCAAATCTTATATATTTCATTTACTTAATGTGAAAAATGAAGAATTAGAAACATTTTGAAACAAATTTTATGAATAATTATTCACAATTTAAAATCGGGATGATTTTTTTTGCAAAATCAGCGATGATATAGCTCACTCCCATAATCAAAATAGAATGTCCTATGTCATTGGCTACACTTGAGTTTGCTCACTTCGAATACACTGGCGCAGATGCCGAAAAATTCCTACAAGGTCAGGTCACTGTTGATGTCAGCAAGCTATCAAACGACCATTATCAAACGACTGCGATCTGTGATCTAAAAGGTCGAATTCATTTTGGATTGTGGTTGAAGCGAGTCAGTGCTGAGCAGATTTTTATTGTGATTGCACAGGATTTGGCAGAAGAATTTGCCTTACATGTAAAAAAATTCGGCGCATTTTCTAAAGCGACTTTACAGCCAAGTGATGCAATATTCCCTGCGATCATTGACGGTCAAACTACGTTTAGCACAGATGAAAGTCTAAAAACCGATGTGCAGGCATGGCAAAAAAATGCCATTGAACAGGGTCAAGCGTGGATCACAAAAGATACGTCACACCTTTTCCAACCACAAGAATTACGTTTACATCAACGTGGCGGTGTGGACTATGACAAGGGTTGTTATTTGGGTCAGGAAATCATTGCACGATTGTGGTTTAAGGCAAAACCGAAGCATTGGTTGCACCTCATTCAAGGTCAAGGGGATACGCCAGCAGTTGCAGAAAATCTGAATAATGATGTACAAGTGGTCAATGTAATCGCTACAGAAAATAATACTTGGCTTGCATTAGTGACAGCGAAACCGACTGCGCTCGAAAGCATTGATGTGAAGGTGTTGGACTTGCCTGAAGTCTTAAATGGTGATGTGGCAAGACAGCAATAGGTCTTTAATTGTCATCGTTACAGCAAAAAGCTAATTTAATGGACCTTTTCTTAAAATCCATGAAATAGCTTATTCATGTCCTTGCAAATATATTCTTTGAAGTGAAACGCACGAGCATGCTTTGCATCGAATTTTGCACTGAGCCCATCTTTTTCGAAGATATAGACACGATCCTCTCGGCTCACGAGATATTCACCGCCTAATTTCATCAACAGTGCATCAACCTTATCTTCATCGGCAATGCTTTGGTCTTGATCGATTTTGTCATAATTGCGTTTGATAGCTTTGATAAACATGGCTCGGCTCAGAGTTTTGATCAGATTGAAAATTGAATTTAAGCAAACACACGACTACAAAGTAAAGCAATTAGGGCTTTAGCCAACCGACTTCTTTTGCGGTATCCGTATTAATCACCACTTGACGGAAACTCTCCGCCATTTTACTTTTTTGCTCAGATAGTGCGATTTGTCCTGCCATGAGTTCTGCGGTCTTTTGAGGATAGCGAGGTGATTGCTGTGGATCTCCATAGCCTTGCGGATAAATCGGCTGTCCTGTGGATAAATCATATTTATCAGTCGCACCAAAAGCATGAAGCATCTCATGCGCAATCACGATTTGGTTCTGTGCATTCTGCTTATCCGAGGCAAACAGATTTACAATACCCATGCGTCCGTTTTGTAATGCTGTCGAATGTTTGAGCTCTCGTTGTACCGCAGGATCATAATATTTGAGGAATAAGGTCAGATTCGGCTTAATGCCTAACTCTTGCTGTTGTTGCCAAGTGTAGTAGCGGAATTTTAAACTCCACAGCATCACCGAGAATACCGACTTCCCTTCTGGTAAAGCAGGTGGTAATACTTTGACTTCTTGACCAAGCTTAAAATAAAACTGCACAGGTTGCTGGTAATTTTCCGCTTCACTCTGAAGATAACCGACAATCGGTAAATAATCTTGTTCTTTTAGCTTGGCGATATAGTTTTGGGAATGTGCAGTTTGATCACCATTGATTGGATATAAGGCAACGAAGATTGGTTTACGCCAATCTTGATTATTATCTTGCCATACACCTTTTACCACGACGATCAGCACGAATAAAAGAATGCCAATGCGTAGGGTTTTCCAGTTGGGGGATTTTTGCTTTGTTTTTTTCATTCTTTGATTCTTAATCAAGGCATATTTCGAGTAACTCTCACTTGCTTGCCGTTTTCAGAAAACTCAAGCCAACCGTTATGAATGGCATGAATCGCATCTTCCAACTCCGTATATCCATAATTTTCAATATTAAAATCTGGATCCGACTGCGTCAATTGCTCAACCACTTTCGAAATATCCACCCAATTTTGTTCATCAATTTTTAATATTGAATTTTGAATCATTTTGACAAATGTACTAAAACTACGCTTTCGCAAATACATCTGTGTGCCATCAATCTTCGTTTCAAATAAGTTTAACAGTTTAATCAAGCTAGAAAGTTTAGCACGACCATAATTACGAGGATCAAAGTCTGGTTTGATTGCTGAAATATATTGTCCAACCAAAGAAAGATTTGCCCAACCATTATCATCCGCATTTTCTTTAACCGCACGATAAATCAAATTTAAAGTTGCAGGATCAACAACTGTTTGCTGAGCAGGAGTATTTGAAGTTGGGGCAGTTTTAGCAACAATATTTTTTTCATTTTGGGGTGTTATTTTCTCTGTTTCGGATGTTTTGATCGCATTAAAACTGACATCCTGTATTTCTGCTTTTTCTTCAATTAAATTTTCAACATAAATAAACTTATCACAGGCTTTGACAAAAGGTTCTTTGGTCGCCTTACGTCCAAAACCGTAAACCAGCAAACCACTTTCACGAATTCTTGACGCTAAAGGCGTAAAGTCACTATCACTCGAGACGATACAGAATCCATCTAAAGCACCGCTATACAGCAAATCCATCGCATCAATGATCAATCCCATATCCGTAGCATCTTTGCCCGAAGTATAAGCAAATTGCTGAACAGGTGTGATTGCATGCGGTAATAATACTTCACGCCAATGCTTGAGAGTATCACTACTCCAGTCGCCATAAACACGCTTGACACTTGCTATACCGTACTTCGCCACCTCTTCCATAATCGCTTCAATGGATTTGTAAGACGCATTATCCGCATCAATCAGTACAGCAAGTTTCTTCATGTACTATCCTCAAAAAATTGTCGCTTATTTCCCTTCAATCCATTTGCCATCTTGAAAGATCAACGACCATTTCGTTGGCTTGCCTTCCGCATTTTCCGAAGCGATATATTGCGCTTGGTTTTTACGGCTAAACTTGATGATGGTCGCATTGCCCTCTGGATCGGTATCAGGCGCTTTGAGGAGATACTGATACTTTTCATCGAGCTGATCGGCAACAGTACGAATTTCAGCGACTTTTGGCGTCCGTGTTTCACGGATTTTAGGGAATTTGCTCGCTGCCAAGAACAGACCAGCCGCACCATCACGAAGTACAAAGAAATCATCATGCTTGGTTGAGCGTAAGTTTTCCATTTTGATTGGATCGGCACGTGGCGGTGCAGGTTGTCCATTCTTCAAGACTTTACGGGTATTGTCACAGTTGGTACAGGCAAAATACGGTCCAAAACGCCCTGTTTTAAATTGCATTTCTGCATCGCATTTATCACACGGAATGGTTGGGCCATCATAGCCTTTGACTTTGAATTCGCCAGTTTCAACTTCATAGCCTGCACAGTCTGGATTGTTCCCGCAGATGTGGAGCTTGCGTCCGCCATCAAGAATATAACTATCCATCGCTGTTTCACAGATCGAACAACGCTTCTTGGCACGTAAGTCTTCCGTTTCGGCATTGTCATCATCAGACAACACTGCTAGCGACTCGACTGGGGCAAGATTCACCGTGCCTTTGCAACGCTCTTTCGGAGGTAAGTTATAACCTGAACAACCCAAGAACACACCAGTTGTCCCTGTGCGAATCTGCATCGGACGCTCACAGGTCGGACAATGTACGTCCGGTACTTCCACAGGTTCATTACGACGCATACCTTGTTCACTGGCTGCGGTATCAAGACGCTGTTTAAAATCACCGTAGAAGCTGTCTAACAGCTCTTTCCAATTGCGCTCCCCCACTGCCACTCGGTCAAGTTGACCTTCTAAATCTGCGGTGAAGTCATAATTCATTAAATTATTAAAACTTTCATCCAAGCGATCGGTGACGATCTCGCCCATTTTCTCTGCGAACAGACGACGATTTTCCAGTTTCACATAGCCACGATCTTGAATGGTGGAAATAATCGCTGCATAGGTCGATGGGCGACCAATACCACGCTTTTCCAATTCTTTAACTAATGATGCTTCGGTAAAGCGTGCAGGTGGTTTGGTAAAGTGCTGTGAAGGATCGAGTTTTTGTAAGTCTAAAACTTCACCGACTTTTACCGCAGGTAAAAGCACATCATCATCAGATTTATTCTGACCACGCACTTTGGTAAAGCCATCAAATACTAAAGTACGGCCTTTGGCTTTGAGCTCAACACCATTAGCATCAACCAAAAGCGTCGATGATAAATATTCCGCTGGTGTCATTTGACACGCCACGAACTGACGCCAAATCAGATCGTAGAGACGTTGTGCATCTCGCTCCATACCCGTAAGTTCAGCGCCGACCAATGCCACATTTGACGGACGGATCGCCTCATGCGCTTCTTGTGCGCCTGCTTTATTGCCATAACGATTAGGCTTGGCAGGCAGATATTTTTCACCATAACTACTTTCAATATGGGTGCGTACCATATTCACGGCATCATCACTCAAGAACGTCGAATCTGTACGCATATAAGTAATGAAACCACCTTCATAGAGACGCTGTGCCATCATCATGGTTTTTTTCACGGAAAAACCAAGACGGGTACTCGCCGCTTGTTGTAGCGTCGAGGTGATATACGGCGCACTCGGATTGACTCGAGTTGGTTTATCCTCACGATTGCTGACCTTAAATTCAGCATTTTTTAGAACTTCTAAAACTGCATCTGTTTGTTGCTTGTTTTGCAGTTTTAAAGTTTTGCCATGTTGCTTGACCGCTTCAAGGCGAATGTCATCTTTCTTACGCAAGGTATCTGCAAAGATTTGCCAATATTCTTCAGGAACAAAGGCACGAATCTCACGCTCACGCTCGACCACGAGTTTGACTGCCACAGACTGCACTCGCCCTGCGGATAAGCCACGAGCAACTTTTTCCCACAATAATGGCGACACCATAAAGCCGACCACACGATCGAGGAAGCGACGTGCTTGCTGTGCATTGACTCGATTGGTATCTAAGCGTGTTGGGACTTTAAAGGCTTCTTGAATAGCATTCTTGGTAATTTCGTTAAACACCACACGATGATAGCGACTATCATCACCGCCGATGACTTCTTTTAAGTGCCACGCAATCGCCTCTCCCTCTCTATCCAAATCCGTTGCGAGATAGATTGCATCAGCATCTTTGGCAAGTTTTTTCAGGTCAGCAACGACATTTTCTTTACCCGGAAGGACTTCATATTGCGCAATCCAATCATGCTCAGGATCAACACCCATGCGCTTGACTAATGCAGATTGCGCCTTGAGTGCTTTATCCTCAGGTGTTTGTTTTGCTCGACTGGTTTTCTTCTCGGCAGTTTTTTTATCATTAGATTTGCTCGCCCCTGTAGGTAAATCACGGACGTGACCAACCGACGACTTGACGATAAAGTTCGAGCCTAAATATTTATTAATGGTTTTGGCTTTAGCAGGAGATTCCACAATGACCAGTGAACGCCCTTTTGCCCCACTTGTCGCAGTTTTACTTGCTGAAGTGGATTTCGCTGTGCTCGCCATAATTCGTCAATGTCCTCAAAAAATAATAAAAGGTTAAAATATCTTAATCTAAAATAAAAAAATATTTAACTTGCTTGCGTTGCCAACTGTTGTAAATATTGCTTAAATGCTTCGAGTTTCTCACCTGCAAAGTCAGCAGATTCATCCCAAAATGCACCGACACAATTCGCCTGCATATCAATCGCATAAATACCTTTTATATCTATGGACTGCCCATTAAATTTTGGGTCACCTGTGACAACTTCAAGGGTCTGCTCATTGACTTTCATTCGAAGCAATGGAAATTTCCCTTCAGGCACAAGAATGCTGTAATACGCCACCATACTGGCACGAGTTTCAGAAGCCTTCGCAATCCCCGTCCACTCAGGCGCAGGAATCAAACGAGGATGCAAACTCATCTTACGTGCACGCTCACGTAACAATCCCAGTGCTTTCTCTCTTGGGCTAACTTTTAGACCAAAGATTGAGCCCAATAAAAATAAAATAATTAAGCCTAAAACCCAATACACGGTATAGTCAGTCGTCATGATTCACCCCTTACGCAACCATAGCGTTGCACAAGCCTCTATTAAAACGCAAGTTTTTTATATCAATTTACAAAATTTGGCAATAAGAAAAACTTTTCTTTATTCAGAAATTTTAGTTTCAACCATAGAAAACTTCTCAAAAACTGATATCTGAATCGCCTACGTTATTATAAAAAATGCCCTATATAGGGCATTTTTTACATCAAACTATTGCTGACCTGACTTCTGCGCCACAATCATATCAAGCAGAATTTTAGCAGATTCGGTAACAAAAGCTTCTTCTTCCGGTAGTGGTGGACGTTTTGCCGCTTTCATCTTGGCACGTGCTTCACTACGTGCATCGATCGATGCTTGATAGCTTTCCCAGTTTGGATACGGCGCAAGTCCAGTTTCTTTACGTCGGATGTTTTCCGCTTGCAAAGTTTTTGCCTCTAAAGCTTGGATCTTGGCTTTACGGGTATCAATGTCTAAAGCGAGCACTTTTTCATCTGCAGTTTCTTTCGCCAAGCCCACATAAGTATCTAGATACTTAAATTGTGGATCAGTCGCACGACGTTGATCAGATGCTTGCTGTAAACTTTGAATATACGGTTGAACCATCCCTTCACGCTTAAATGCTGCCGTTGGAATGGTGTCCCATTCAAGCGGATTCTTCGATTCACGTTCACCAAACTGCTCGAAATAAATATCAATCAGTTTAATATCTGGAACTACGCCTTTATTTTGCGTACTACCACCTGTAACACGGTAGAATTTACGCTGTGTCAAAGTCGCCTGACCATAGGCAAGGCTATCCAATTGAATCTGTGCTGTGCCTTTACCTGTAGTGGTACTACCGATCACGATGCCACGACCATAATCCTGAATTGCCGCAGAATAGATTTCACTGGCAGATGCAGAAGCCAAGTTGACCATGACTGCCAAAGGCCCACCGTAGAGTTGCTCTCCACCATCGGTATCTTCAAAGATATTGACGTTGCCGTTACCATCACGGATTTGTACCACTGGACCATCTTTGATGACTTGTCCAAGCATTTTCGCCACTTCTTCCAATGAGCCACCAGGGTTATTACGCAAATCAACAATAATCCCTGCGACCTTTTTCTTCGACAGGCTAATCAAGGCATTCGCTGTATCTTCTGACACACTACGATAGTTTCCACCCTCACGACGTGCACGATAGTTTAAGTAAAAAGATGGAATCTCAATCACGCCGATTTTTTGCTTTTTCCCTTGATAGTTGACTTCGACCACACGAGTACGTAATCCCGAATCTTCTTCTTGGATCACATCACGAGTAATCGTGACAAGGCGTGCTTGGCTCGATGGTGCTCCTGCTGCGACTAATTTTAAAGTCACTTTAGTCCCACGCTTACCACGAATGATACCAACAAGCTCTTGGCTCGACCAACCGACTACATCGACCATCGACTCGCCTTCTTGTGCCACACCCAAGATGCGATCACCAGAACGGACTTGCCCTGTTTTACTCGCAGGACCACCTTCGACTAAGGTTTCGATCTTGGTGTAGTCTTCATTGCCACGTTCAGGGCGAATCGTGACGCCAATCCCTTCGAGCTGAAGTGTAGTCTGACGATTCAACTCCATCGCATCGACAGGTGGATAATAGTTGCTATGCGGATCATAAGTTGCAAGCATTGCATTCAAAGTACGATCTAATACATCATCACTTTTTAGACGAGTGATACGTTCAAGCTGACGTGTATAACGCTTGGTCAAAGTTTCTACTGGAGTTAAATCTTCTGGTGGCGCAAGGTTTTCACCTGCTGCAAGCTCAGGATTGTCTTTTAAGGCTTTTTGCTTTGCGGCTTCTTCTTCTTTAGTAATCGTAAGCGTAATCAGCTGAGAAACGATCACCTTTTTCCAATAGGCTTGTTGCTCTGCTTGGGTGTTAAAAAATGGCGCTTCTTCACGATCTGTATTGATGGTTTCATTAGGCTGTTTTAAGTTTTGTGGTTTTTTCAGCTCTGCCAACATGAAGTCGTAGTAGCCTTTGACACGCTCTCGATACATTGCATGAATATCGTATGCAGGTTTCAAATTACCTGTTTTTAATGCCAAACCAAAGCCTGAAGCATATTGCTGACGAAGTTGATCGACTTCACTTTGTAAAAATAGTGCATGGTCTGGATCTAGACTGTCGATATACATATCAAAGATTTTATTAGAAGTTTTGGTATCCAGTCGCATTGGCAAATAATGTTGACGATCTACCAATGTCGCCATTTGACGTGCAACCAACGCCTGCTCTTGGGTCGGTTGAATCACGCCTTGAACGGTTGTGGTTTCCGTCGCTGCTATCGCTTGGGTCACAACATGAGTAAAGAATAAGCCACCAGTGGCAAGCGCTACCGCACAAGCAAGATGTTGTAGTTTCATAATATAATTCGTATTCCTCTTGGCATGATCGCCGTGTACACCATCAATTCTTCTATTTGCAATGCAGACACTTCACGTGTCATTAAATATAGAATTCTATAATGAAGTTTGCAGTGATAATTTGCAAACCCAATATTTACAAAAGCTATATTTGCAAAAGCAAGTGACTTAGTTTTAACATACTATCCATATCGTAAATGTAAAAAAACATTGCATAATTTTTTTGTTTTTTACACATTGTTTTCTGATGATTTACACCGTTTAATCTATCACAATGAATTGACCAAATACTAGGACACAACCACCATGACCATTGGCGCATTGATGCTTGATATTGAAGGCACCACCCTAACTCAAGAAGATATCGAACTCTTACAAGCGCCTCAAGTTGGTGGCATGATTTTGTTTGCTCGCAATATCGAATCTCCTGTGCAAGTGCGCGCATTGACCGATCATATGCGCCAAATCCGCCCTGACATTTTGATTGCCGTCGATCAAGAAGGCGGTCGAGTGCGTCGCTTAAAAGAAGCACAAGGCTTTAGTGCACTCCCTGCGATGGGCAGACTCGGCGAACTTTATCTAGAACAACCTGAACAAGCGATTGCTTTAGCAAAAACAACTGCGTGGTTGATGGCAACAGAAGTCTTGGCTGTGGGGATTGATTTTAGTTTTGCACCTGTTTTGGATATTAATGATATTAGTGATGTCATCGGTGATCGTGCTTTTGCAGAGAATCCTGAAATTATCATTTTGCTAGCTGATGCGTTTATGCAGGGGATGAAAGATGCAGGCATGGCAACCACAGGAAAGCACTTCCCAGGACATGGCTCTGTCAAAGCAGATTCACACATTGCCGCGGCGATCGACTCACGCTCATTTGCCGAGATTGAAGCGAATGATATGACGACTTTTAAAGCACTCATGCCATCACTTGATGCGATCATGCCTGCGCATGTGATCTATGAAAACGTCGATCCAAATCCTGCAGGTTTTTCACCATTTTGGATACAACAAATATTACGTGGCCAGTTTGGTTTTGATGGCGTGTTGTTCTCCGATGATTTATCTATGCAAGCTGCTTGCGTTGCAGGTGGTGCTGATGCACGTATTCAAGCTGCATTGCAAGCAGGTTGTGATATGGGATTGGTCTGCAATGACCGTCAAGCGGCATGTATTGCATTAGATGGCATTCAAACCTTAGCACGGCCAAATCAAGCTCGATTAGAACGCATGCGTGGCAAAATTCCTGCGCTCAATACTGAGCAAGCAAAATCTGAACAGTGGAAAATTGACACGCAGATTGCGCTAGGTAAAACATGGCAAACTGCAAAAGATCAAATTCAGCAACTGATTTAAAATCGGATTACATTTAACGCAATTTGGCAAAAAGCAACAGCCTTTTCGGTAAAAAATGAAATTGAACAATTTACCTAAAAGCTTTACATTGGCAAGGACGCCAATCATCGTATCATGCAACAAGCTTGTATTTGCAACTTGGCATAAAACAACAAGATTTAAAGCAACTCAATTTTAAGCAAACTGGAACTGCTATGAGCGAACAACAGCTTTCGGAACATCGTCATATTTCTTTTACCGCACACTATACAGGCTACATGTGGTATTTGATGGGTATCTCTCATCCTGCTTTTGCCACAAAAAAAGGCAAATGGTTGACGACATTACTTCACCCACTCGAAGTATGGTCAGAGCGTTTTATCGGTGGAAGTATTCGTAGAACATTGACGCAGCGCCATGTTTTGATCGACGAAGCATTATTAAAACTCATCGAAGCACAGCCTGACATTCAGGTTATTGAAATCGCAGCTGGTCTTTCCCCTCGTGGTTGGAGCTTTCGACGCAAATTCCCCGAACTTCGCTACATCGAAGTGGATCTACCTGATATGGCAAAAGCCAAACGAGATGCGCTCGACAAAGCAGGACAAGCTGATGCTGAAGTGATGGCAGTCGATTTATTTACGCCTGAAATTCGTAAGCTATTTGAAAAGCTCGATAGCAATAAACCTGTTGTTGTGATCAGCGAAGGTTTAGTCAATTATTTTAATAAAGACATGTTGGCACAATTATGGGGTGCTTTGGCGGATCATGGTAAAGCCTTTCCGAAGTTTTACTATTTGACTGACCTTTGCCCTGAACCTGTGAATCATCGTTTTGCGCAAGTGGTATGGAAAAGTAGTCAGCTACTACGTTTTCTTTCTCGCAGTGCATTTAGTTTCCATTTTACTTCACCGCAGGAAGTGAAAGATTTCTTTAAAGATTGTGGCTATGAAAAGGTTTATATCGAACAACCAAGTCAATCCGATAAAACTGAAGTAGAAGCGCATATAGGTGATTTTGTTTGGTTTGTACAAGCAACTATCGAGAATTCAAGTTTATAAATAAAAAAGCAGAAACAATACAAGTTGTTTCTGCTATTGAATTTTTAAGATTGAGTTAGTGCTTGAGCAAAGCTTCTTTTTGTGTTTGTACATATTGCAACAAACGATCCGCCACATCAAAGCTACCATGCTTAAATAGAATGCGCAGGCGATTTTGCTTCATTTCAAAGATCAAACATTCAATGGTAAATTCACCTTGCTCATCTCGTAGATGCAATGACATATCTCTTGAATACCGCCCAACTTCTTGTGTCTTATTTGGCTCTTGGACTTCGATCAACACACCAAAGAAGTTGATATTGACGATTTTGACATTCGCCTGAAGCTCAGAGTGACGATGCGTCATGATAGTATTGGGTTGCTGAACAATAATCCGCTCTTCACCACGACGTTCCATCAAGTGCATTTGCGCACGGCTCATCGGAATAATGCCGTCCAACTCTTGAATCGGCTCACCACGCATATACGTACTAAACAATTGCATGGTTTCTTTACGACGTTGAAGCTGTGGCACATGGTCTGCATTGGCAATTAATGCAAACTCCATATTTGGGCATTGCAAAGCAAATTGCGCATTTTCAAAAGGTAAAGTAAAACTATCGTACTGCCCTGCTGCGACTAATACTTTGCAAGTTGGAATCGGGACATTTTTCAAGCGGAGCAACCGATTACAATTGATCTCGTAACGGAGTTGTTCTGTCGCTGTAAATTCTGCCATTTGTTGAAAGAATAAACGCTTTGCTGTTGGCGACATTCTCGTTTTGTCAAATTTTGCATGATTGACCAAATATAAAATCACCGCCTGACCAAACTCCTGCATACGACCTTCCTGCATGAGTTTTAAAGATTCTTCCATGATCATGCGCCAACTCGGACGAGTCTTTTGCATCACACCCATCAAGATCATACGATCAACGAGTTCAGGGCGCTGATCGGCAAAATGTGAAGCCACAACCGAACCGAGTGACATACCCATTACAGAGATGTTCTTGATGCCCATTGCATCCATCCACTGCCCAAGCATGAATGATAAATCCGCAAGCTCTAAAGTTGCAGCTGAGGCACCTGTATTGCGGTTATAGATTTGTTGATTTGAACCCATCGAAGGCAGGTCAATCAAAATCACAGGACCACTATGGAATAGTTGCTCAACACAATATTTGTAGGAATTAAAGTTTTGAAAAGCACCACCAATGATAATAATTGGCGTGTTGTATTTGGTTTTTGGATCTGCAATTGCAAGATATTCGATCTTCCAACCGTCTAGCCAAAATTCAATCGGTGCTTGCTTAAACACATCTCGATGATATTCTTGAAAAAATTCATCGGGATTCATTTCCATTTGCGTTTTTGCCGTATCCTTAGCAATACTGTTCATTGCGCCCTCCTGACACATATGTGCGACAGTGCACACACGTTATTCCCCTTCAATTAACGCCATCTCAGCGTAAATTTAGGTCTATTTTTGTTCATTATCCGCCAACATAAACCATTGATAAATATCCATATTTCAATAGAATTGCAGATTGCGGTTTTATATTTCATTTTACTATAACATAATCAATATCTAAATTGTTTCGTTTTTTTGACGGCGATTACAAAGATTTCTACCAATATGCACTTTGTAATCTTTGCCATAGGTTTGTACAATGACTATTCAGCCGATGGAATAGGCATTCTTTTTTAACAACTTTAGGTAAGTTATGAGTGATTCAATACAGGCATATATGACCCAAGTCGGTCAGCAAGCACGTCAGGCTTCACGCCAGTTGGCAAGCCTTGCAACAGATGCCAAAAACAATGCATTATCAGCAATTTACACCGCTTTAGAGGATAGCCAACAAAAGATTTTGGCTGCCAATAAAGTCGATGTCGATAACGGACATCAAAAGCAACTCGATAGCGCACTATTGGATCGACTTGAGCTTACCCCCGCACGCTTCAAAGCGATGCTTGTTGGCTTAAAAGACGTCATCAACCTTACAGACCCGATCGGCGTCATTACCGATTTGGCTTACCGTCCGTCGGGAATTCAACTAGGTAAAATGCGTGTACCGCTTGGTGTGATTGGGATGATTTATGAATCTCGCCCGAATGTCACCTTAGAAGCTGCCTCACTCGCTTTAAAATCAGGTAATGCGATTATTTTGCGTGGTGGCTCAGAAGCTTTAGAATCCAATAAAGCAATTGCTCAAGCGATTCAACATGGTTTGAACGTTGCTGGACTACCTGAACATGCGATTCAAGTGATTGATACACCTGATCGTGCAGCTGTTGGTCACTTGATCACAATGACTGAGTATGTCGATGTAATCGTACCTCGTGGAGGTAAAGGGCTCATTGCTCGCATTACCGAAGAAGCTCGCATTCCTGTGATTAAGCACTTGGATGGCAACTGTCACGTCTTTGTTGAGCGTGAAGCAGATTTGCAAAAAGCTTTACCAATTGCGCTCAATGCAAAAACACATCGTTATGGCGTATGTAATGCGATGGAAACTTTACTGGTTGATGCACCAATCGCCGAGGAGTTTTTACCTCGTATAGCAGAGCTGTATGCGGAGAAAAACGTCGAACTTCGTGGCTGTGAAATCACTCGTAAAATCTTGGGCGATCACATCACTGTTGCGACAGAGGAAGATTGGTACACCGAATATCTAGGACCAATCTTAGCCATTAAAGTGATGTCAAATCTTGATGAAGCGATTGAACATATCAACACGTATAGCTCACATCATACTGAGGCAATCGTGACAGAGAACTACACCAAAGCTCGTAAGTTTATCGCTGAAGTCGATTCAAGCTCAGTGATGGTCAATGCCTCAACTCGCTTCGCCGATGGTTTTGAATATGGCTTGGGCGCAGAGATTGGTATCTCAACCGATAAAATCCATGCTCGTGGTCCAGTCGGTTTAGAAGGATTAACTTCACAGAAGTGGATCGTGTTCGGCGATGGACAAATTCGTCAATAACGCACCTTATTCTTGAAAAAAGAAACAAAACAGCTGACTGATATGTCGGCTGTTTTTTATTTCAAAGGACACATCAAACAGCATAATTTAAGTCGTTAAAAAATATATACAATTCAAAGCTGATTATTGCCCACCAAACTCCCAATTCATTATATAGTCGAAGAAATTTATTTCTGATACAAGGCAACCAAACGAAGATGTACAAATAGTACTGCGAGTGAGGTTAACGCTGTAGCAGGATTAAAGTTCGATGACTACGTGATCGAATGTGAAAGTTTTGTAAATCAATAACAATGTTTTAAATCAATCAGGATTTGCTCGTGTCAAATATTCTCGTCATCAATTGCGGTTCTTCTTCCATCAAATATGCGCTAATTCTTCAAGATTATGATTATCGTCTTTATGGTTTGGCTGAAAATTTGGGCACACCTAACGCTCGTATTTCAGGGCTGACCTATAATGCGCAAGAAAACCGCCAAGAAAAATTTGAAGTAGAACTCGGGCAAGCCGATCATGCGCAAGCCTTAGAAGTTGCGATGAAACGTATCAGCCACTTCAAATTTGATGCGATTGGACACCGTGTAGTACATGGCGGAACGATGACGCAAGCACAGGTCATTAACGATCAAGTCATTCAAGATATTAAAAATATTTCCAATCTTGCTCCATTGCACAATCCTGCCAATTTGATTGGTATTGATGCGACGATGAAGCTGTACCCTGACCTTCCGCAAGTCGCTGTATTTGATACAGCATTTCACCAGACCATGCCAAAGAAGGCACACCTCTATGCGCTACCACGTGATCTTTACCAAGAGCATGGCATCCGCCGTTATGGCTTCCATGGTACAAGTCATGCCTATGTCAGTGAACGTGCATCAACGCTTGCAGGTCAAAAAAATCAAGGTGGTTGGGTCGTTGCCCATCTCGGTAATGGTTGCTCAACTTGTGCAGTATGGAATGGGAAAAGCCTTGATACCAGTATGGGTTTAACACCACTCGAAGGTTTGGTAATGGGCACACGTAGCGGTGATGTTGATCCAAGCTTGCACCTCTTCTTAAATATCAATCTCGGTTGGGACATTGCCAAAATCGACCAAGTGCTGAATAAACAAAGTGGTTTGCTCGGTTTATCCAATTTGTCCAATGACATGCGCACACTGGTTGAAGCAGCCGAGTCAGGCAATGAAGATGCTCAAATCGCCATTGATGTTTTTGTTTATCGTTTGGCGAAATCAATGGCTGCGATGAGTTGTGCCCTACCGAAGCTTGACGGTTTGATTTTCACAGGTGGTATTGGTGAGAACTCAGGCTTTATCCGTGAAAAAGTGATTCGCTCGCTACCGCACTTTGGCTTGAGTTTAAATGCCGAAAATAATGCTACACGCGCCAAAGAGATTCGTATTGACGACGACACAGGTCCTCAAATTTGGGTGATTCCGACCGATGAAGAAGGTCGCATTGCCAATGAAACCCGTCAAATTGCATTGGGTGAAAATGTGTTTTAATTTGATTTAAAACAACCTTAGACATGAAAAAAATATTAGGATACACCGCATGAAAACATTTTTACTCGTTCCAACAGCAGAAGGCATCGGATTGACTTCTGCTTGTTTAGGCATGATCCACGCCTTTGATTGCATCGGAGTCAAAGCCAACTTTTTAAAACCCTTTGCACAAGAAAAAAGTAAAAATGAAAGTCGCACTTCAACCATTATTTCTAGTCTATATCAACGCCACCAAGTACCACCGATTGATTATAAAAAAACCCAACATATGGTCAGTATCGGTGAAATGGATGAACTGCTCGAAGAAGCCGTAAGCCTTCACCGTCAAGTCGCCAAAGATCATGAAGTGGTGATCGTCGAAGGCTTAGTCCCCAATCCAAATCAAAGCTACACCACACAGCTCAATGTCGCACTGGCACAAGCACTTGATGCACAGGTGATTCTAGTGAGTGGTGCAGACATCAATAATGCTGAACAAACTGCTGAAAATATAGAAAACCACCTCAACCCATTTGGTGGCAATGCTTCGACTCGTACCGCTGGCATTTTATTTATGCGTACCAGAGGCTTAGCACCTGATACGGCGCAGATTCCACTCACGACTGATCAAACGCTACGCCTCACAGATGAAATCAAAACATTTAGCGCAGAATTACAAAAATTTTCACCACTACTCGGTAGTGAAAAATTACCCATTATCGGTATGATTCCATTTAGCTCAACTTTGAGTGTTCCTCGCACCTTAGACATTGCCAATGCCATTCAAGCGCAGTGGCTCAATGAAGGCGAAGCCGAACAACGTCGTGTGCAAAATACTGCGCTGATTCATCGTCGTATTGACCATGAACTAGAACGCTTTAAAGCAGGTGAACTTATCGTCACTTCTGCCGATCGTACTGATGTAGCACTGGCATGTGGCGTGGCAGCACTGAGTGACATTCCGCTTGCAGGGGTGATTTTCACTGACAGCAAAATGCAAGATGTCACTTTACCGACGCTTTCGCAAAAAGTTTTACGCACAGGTCTACCTGTAATGCGCACTGATATGGATAGCCTACAAACTTTGGCAATGATTGATCATATCGACAATGAAATTCCAATCACTGATACTTCACGTGCCGAGCAAGTGACTCGCTTTGTGTCGAGTCATATTGATTTTGATTGGCTAAGTACGACAACCACAGCCAAGACCAAAAGTCGCCTTTCGCCATCTGCGTTCCGTCATGAATTGGTACAGAAGTCCATTGCTGCGAAAAAGACCATTGTGTTACCCGAAGGCTCAGAGCCTCGCACCGTAGAAGCTGCTGCGATCTGCCAGACACGTGGCATTGCACAGTGCGTACTGCTCGCCAAGCCCGAAGAAGTGCAAGAAGTTGCCAAAGCACGTGGCGTCACTTTACCCGATGATCTCAAAATCATTGATCCTGATACCATTCGTGACAAATATGTCGATCCAATGGTGGAGCGACGCAAAGGCAAACTCAATGCCCTACAAGCAGCACAACAGCTTGAAGATACCGTCGTTCTTGGCACAATGATGTTAGCACTCGGTGAAGTCGATGGCTTGGTTTCAGGTGCAATCCATACCACTGCCAATACAGTACGCCCTGCATTTCAGTTGATTAAAACTGCGCCTGATTATACCCTCGTGTCGTCAATTTTCTTTATGTTGTTACCTGATGAAGTCTTTGTTTACGGTGACTGTGCGATTAATCCTGATCCAAATGCAGAGCAATTGGCAGAGATTGCCATTCAGTCTGCAATCTCGGCAAAATCGTTTGGCATTGAGCCTCGTATCGCCATGATAAGCTACTCTACAGGCGACTCAGGTACAGGCGCAGATGTAGATAAAGTGCGTGAAGCGACTGAAATCGCCAAGCAACGTCGCCCAGACTTATTGATTGATGGACCATTGCAATACGATGCCGCTTCGGTAGAAAGTGTCGGCAAGCAAAAAGCGCCTGATTCTAAAGTTGCAGGTCAAGCCAACGTATTTATTTTCCCTGATTTAAATACAGGTAACACCACCTACAAAGCCGTACAACGTGCTGCCAACGTGGTGAGCGTTGGACCAATGTTGCAAGGTCTAAACAAGCCTGTGAACGATCTCTCTCGTGGTGCATTGGTCGATGATATTGTGTTTACAATTGCCTTGACGGCGATACAGGCGGTGCAAGACGAGATTTGATTTATTATACTTCGGGCAATTTTTAAGTTATTGATTTTAAGAAGGGAGGTTTGGAGGGCGACAGCCCTCCAAGTGCCACACAAAAATCGCTTTCGCTTGCGAAAGCGATTTTTGTGCTTTTAAGGCTTAAGTGATCAACAATAGTGAATCTCAAAAAACTTCAAAAACTGCATGAAGTATTGAAGTTAGAGAGTTTAAAAATTTTACACATCATGCTGATTCGCGCTCGATCAGCATGATGGCTTATCAAAAAGATGAATAAATGTTGAATTAATAGTCAATATTGTTGAATTGATTTTTCACCGCAATGCCCTTATAGTGGATAGTGACTCAATTTCAGGATTTTTCATCACCCATGAATATCGAACCGTCGCCCACATCAAACAATGTTGTTGACTCTCTCACTTCCAAATCTTCACAAGTTCAAAGTTGTTTACAAGTCGTGCAAGATGCACTACTTGATGTCAAAGCAAAAGATATTATTCAATTCGATGTTTCAACTATCAGCAGTGTATCTGATGCCATCGTTATTGCGAGTGGCACATCAACTCGTCACGTCAAAGCACTTGCCGACAATGTCGCAGAAGAAGCAAGAAAAGCTGGCTTCCGCCCGATCGGCGTTGAAGGTGAGCGTGATGCCGAGTGGATTTTGATTGATCTTGGCATCGTTGTGGTACACGTGATGTTACCAACCGCACGTAAGTTTTACGATCTTGAAAGCCTATGGCGCACTGAAGCTGTTACAGAACAGTTTAGCTAAGCAGTTATTTATTTTAGCTTTCAGTATCTAAAAGCGACGACACTTTAATCAGTTCGTCGCTTTTTTTATTTGAAAATCCAAATTTTGAATTTCAACTTATTGGCAAGCTAAGCTTCCAATCACTTGAAAAGTTAATTACAAATACTGCTTAATCATCACTGCAGGATACTGCTGATCAATCTGTGCCACGGCTTGCGCCATATAGCGATCTGATTTCATCGGTCCAAAATAATCACACATCACCGTATACAAGGTATTAATCACCTGACGTAATACGTCCTTGAGATAAAACTGCTCAACCAAGCCTTCTCCTGTTTGCACATAATGAATAAACGCATGCTGATATTGCGGTGTGATTTGACTACCTTGCAGATGCTCTTGTAGCACGACAATCAATTCACTTTGCCCTTTCAAGGATTGAAGTAACTGCTGAAATAATTCGTTGATTGCGATTTGATCTGCAGTCTTAATTATTCCATCGTGATGAGGCTGAGTATTATTACTAGATACAGTGGCTAGAGTTTTTTGTGGCGAGGACTGCGGGATTGGCTCATGGTTTAAATTTTGCTGTACGTCAAGTTCTAAGCCATGTTGAAGATCATGCACAATCTGCTTTCGGCTACTGCGCAACTCTGAACTATTTGCAATTTCAAAAACAAAATAATTCAACTCTTGCAAAGGTTTTTTGCTGTATTGATAGCGCCACAATTCCACCGCCTGATCGAGAGCCTGTCCATCCAAATATTTGGCGAGTATACGCTGCACGATACTACGCTGATCATTATCCAAAGTCATAGTCCAACCCATTTTTCCAATTCCTAATTCGATGCAGTGTGAATGGCGTTTGATCATCCACACTTTTGCAATTGATCTGATTTACGCTTTTAAAAAGGCTCAACAATTAATGTCGCTTGGTGATTTCGTCTAAATCTGCAAGCACATCTTGTTGAAATTCTGGGTAGGACAATTCCGCATGTTCGGTATAGTCCAAGCCACGTTGCTCATGCTGTTTCGACACACGCAGTCCACCAAGCACTTTGTCCATGACCCAAAACATCACCAACGCTGTACCAAAGCCCCACACTGCTGCCGCACCTACGCCGATTGCTTGCACACCAAGTTGAGAGAGGTTAAACATATCTGTTTCTAGGAAATAACCTGCCGCCAACGTCCCCCAAATACCACAACCTGTATGGACGGTGAAAGCATCGACTGCATCATCAATTTTTAACTTCTCAAGAAGCATCGGTAAAAATGTCACAACAACACCAGCAACCAAACCTGTGATGATTGAGAATAATGGCGACATCGTGGCACAGCCTGCAGTGATCGCAACCAAACCACCCAGTGAAGCGTTAATGGTCATGGTCAGCAAAATGGCTTTGCCACGGATTAGTGCCAACAACATATATGCCACCGCACTTGCGCATGCAGCAAGGTGTGTATTCAGTGCGATTTTACCGATGCTCACATCTGCTGCGACGGTTGAGCCTGCGTTAAATCCAAACCACGATAGCCATAAAATAAAGCCACCAAGCGCCACCAATGAAAGGTTATGTCCTGGAATATGATGCGGTTTGCCATCACGACCAAACCGCCCTAAGCGTGGTCCAAGAATGATCACCCCTGCCAATGCCACCCAACCACCGATCGAATGCACCACTGTTGAGCCTGCAAAGTCGATAAAGCCCATCGACTTGAGCCAACCCGCACCTTCAAATAAGCTTCCCCACGCCCAACTACCGAAGATTGGATAGATCAGTGCACTGACAAATATGGTGCAAACGATATAGCCGATGAAATGAATCCGCTCAGCCATTGCACCACTGGCAATGGTAGTTGCCGTTGCTGCAAACATCATTTGGAAAAACAACATCGTCCAGTGCCAACCGTCCAAGCTATTTGGTGCAAAATGGCTTAAACCAACCCAACCAGTTGGATTCACACCAAACATTAAACCGAAGCCGATGAGCCAAAAAACTAGACCACCCACACAGGCATCTATGTAGTTTTTCATCAAGACATTGACGGTATTTTTACTACGTACTGTACCGCTTTCGATTAGCGCAAAACCTGCCTGCATAAAGAATACAAGCACACCGCATAGTACAACCCACGCACTATCAATCATGAGTTTTAGTTCAGCATTAGAGATTTGCACTTCATTTTCCGCATGAACCAAAATTGGAAAAAGTAATAAGATCAATGAGAGATACTTTTTCATTAAAAACCCCAGATTAAAATAAATATGGAAAATGCAAATGCAAGCTTAATGCCAACTTTGGTGGAATTATTTCATAAAAATCATATGCTTGAATTTATTTTACATAAACTATTATTTTCGTGCCTTTTATCACACTTTGATATTTATATTTCAATTTTATAATTAAACATTTTTTCACATATTTTATCGAATTTGACATGAATGATTGTCAGATTTGTTGCACTATATGCTCGCTCAGGCAAAACAATAATATTCCTATTTTTTACCATGGAGTCGCTCTTGAAAATTCTCATCACAGGTGCCAATACTGGTATCGGCTACGCAACAGCTGAACGTCTCGTCAAACAAGATCAGCATGTCATTCTAGCGTGCAGAAATGCCGATAAAGCTAAAACTGCTCAAGTGCGACTCCAAACGCTCGGACAAGGTCAGGTTGACATCGTAACGCTTGACCTCAACAGTCTTGAATCAGTTCAGCAGTCTGCAAATGATATCGCCGAGCAGTATGGCGCACTGGATGTATTAATCAATAATGCAGGGTTGTTCGCCAAATCAAAACAACTTACCCAAGATGGTTTTGAACAACAATTTGGTGTGAATTATCTAGGGCATTTCCTATTCACTCATAAGCTACTACCCGTATTATCTAATGCACCCAAAGCTCGGATTATTCATCTTGCATCAATTGCACATTGGATGGGCAATATCAAACCAAAGACCTTTCACGGCGAAGGACTGTATAACCCTTTGTACTTCTACGGACAGTCGAAACTTGCCAATTTACTCTTTAGCCATGAATTAGCTCGCCAGTTGGCGGGAAGCACGATTACCAACAATGCTCTACATCCCGGCGGCGTAGATTCTGATATTTATCGTGAGCTTCCAACTTTGGCACATAAAGCATTACAACTTGGTTTAGTACCAACATCTATACCTGCTAAGCTTATCGAAGACATGGCGATTAGTGTAGAGTGGGAAAATAAAAACGGCGAATATGTCAGTGCACATATGCCAAATTGGCAATCTCGTCATGCCACAAATAAAGGCTTGGCTGAACGTCTGTATATGCAGTCGATGGAAATGGTTAGCCCATATCTTTAATCATGACATTGCCCATTCAGCCAGATTTTACTGTGTCAATAAAAAAACCACCCGAAGGTGGTTTTTTAATACGCAATCAATAAAGATTTAATCTTTGGATTCGGCTTAGTGACCTGTACCATTGATTGCTTTAGTCATATCTTCAACAACTTTCTTGGCATCACCGAAGATCATCATGGTTTTTTCGTTATAGAACAAGTCATTGTCCAAACCTGCATAACCTGTCGCCATCGAACGCTTGATCACCATGATCGTACGTGCTCTATGTGCTTCAAGAATCGGCATACCGTAGATCGGTGAGCTTGGATCGTCTTTTGCAGATGGGTTTACAACGTCGTTCGCACCAATAACCAGCACCACATCAGTCGCAGGAAAATCAGAGTTGATCTCGTCCATTTCCAAGATGTCTTCATAAGCTACATCAGCTTCTGCAAGCAAGACGTTCATATGACCAGGCATACGACCTGCTACAGGGTGAATCGCAAAACGTACTTTTACACCTTGCTCTTTTAGAATTTCACACAATTCTTTCACTGCGTTTTGTGCACGACCTTGCGCCATACCATAGCCCGGTACGATCACCACGCTATCCGCATTCGACATCAAGAAGCCTGCATCATCTGCTGAGCCTGAACGATAGTTACGTTGGACTTGTTCACCTTGGTCCGCAGAAGCCGCTACCGCACCACCCATTGCACCACCAAAGAGTACATTGATGATTGAGCGGTTCATTGCTTTACACATGATGTAAGACAGAATCGCACCTGATGAACCAACCAGTGAGCCTGCAACGATCAACATATTGTTTTCTAATGTAAAACCAATACCTGCCGCAGCCCAACCAGAGAATGAGTTCAATAGCGATACAACCACTGGCATATCACCGCCACCGACTGGTGCAATCCACACCCAACCGAAGACTAACGCCAATGCAGTCATTGCCCAGAATGCATTCATATTGCCTGTGCTAAAGAAGTAGAAACCGCACGCCAACATCGCAATAAAGATGATTGCTTGGACAGGTTTTACCCATGCACCTGAAATGGTTTTTGCCCATTTCTTCGCAGCCAATTTACCATAAGCAAAGACTGACGCAGTAAAGGTAATCGCACCAACAAAACAACCCACAAACAATTCGAACAAATGCACTTTGCTCATTGCGTGGAAATTAATGTTGTTTGCAGTCAATGCGTCTGCACCGATTTCAAGCAGTTTGTTGTTATGCAAGATCGCAGCAATGGCAATCAATACCGCAGCCAAACCGACCAATGAGTGCATTAAAGCAACCGTTTCGGGCATTTGTGTCATCGGCACTGATCGAGCACGAGCAATACCAACGATACCACCAAGCACCATTGCGCCAACGATCATCCAAATTACTGGATTATCTGCAACAAAGAATGTGGTCAATACAGCGATCGCCATTGCGATCATCCCGTAGCGATTCCCTTGAATCGCAGTCTTAGGACCCGACAAACCACGCAAAGTCAAAATAAATAGGACGGCACCAATCAGGTAGAACCAATCCGCATACTCTCGAATAAATTCCATGGATTAGCCCTCTTTCTTCTTTTGCTTTGGTTTAAACATTTCTAGCATACGTGCAGTCACTGCGAAGCCACCAAAAATGTTAATACTTGCAAGAAATACCGCAATCGCACCTAAGATGCTCACTGCATTAATACTTTGAAATGCCACTGTACCATCAACACCGATCGCAGGTAGACCGACAGTTTGAATCATTGCACCAACGATAATGATCGATGACAAGGCATTGGTGACCGCCATCAACGGTGTATGCAAAGCAGGCGTAACACCCCAAACGACGTAGTAACCTACGAAGATGGCAAGGACGAAAATTGTAATCGTTTCAACCATGAGAGCTCTCCTTAACCACGTTTGAGCAGCACTTCGCCGCCATGTGTAACCAATAATGCTTTTTGAATTTCATCGTCAAGATCGATTTTGATGTTTTTGTTTTCATCAAACAAAGTATCAATAAAATTCAAAATATTACGTGCATACAGCGCAGATGCTTCAGTCGATACAGTTGATGGAATATTTGGAATACCCAAAATCTTCACACCATTGTCCGTAGTCACTGTTTCATTCACTACAGAACCTTCGACGTTACCGCCAGTTTCCACTGCCATGTCTAGAATCACTGAACCTGGTTTCATTTTGGCAACCGTTGCGCCATGAACCAAACGAGGCGCATTACGACCTGGTAACAATGCTGTGGTAATCACGATATCAGCGTTCGCTACAGCCTTATCCACCACTGCTGCTTGATCTTTGATGTACTGCTCACCTGGTGTCCAACCATAACCGTTCTTCGCAGCTTCATCGGCACGAGCTTGTTCTTCTGGCGACATTGGCACGTCTAACCATTTTCCACCAAGTGATTCTACTTGCTCTTTTGCTGTTGGGCGCAAATCAGTCGCTTCAACAACGGCACCAAGACGCTTCGCAGTTGCAATGGCTTGCAGGCCAGCAACACCTACACCCATGATTACAACACGAGCAGGTTTTACTGTACCTGCCGCAGTCATCAACATTGGGAACATACGTTGGTATTCAGCCGCCGCAAGCAATACAGACTTATAACCTGACAAGTTGGCTTGAGAAGACAATACGTCCATGTTTTGCGCACGTGATAATGTACGTGGCAATAACTCAAGCGCAAACGCAGACACGTTTTGCGTTGCAAAACGATCAAGCTCTGGATTACGGTACGGGTCAAAAGATGCAACAACACTTGCGCCTGATTCGATTTGTGCAATCTCGTCACCTTGTGGTGCACGGATTTTCAAAATCAATTGGCTGCCTTGATAAGCATTGTCGGTAATGGTTGCGCCTGCTTGTTCATACGCACTGTCAACATAAGCAGCTTTTACACCTGCTCCACGTTGTACAACTACGGTATGACCTGCTGAAGTCAACTTTTTTACTGTTTCTGGTGTCGCTGCCACACGGTTTTCACTCGTGATGGTTTCGGTTGGGATTCCGATCTGCATGAGCGTTCCTCAAGCTAATTTTGCTTAGTCAAAGTATCAACCATACTGGATAAGTACAGGATACTTCCCCCATATTCATATTTGGTTTGCGATTTTAATATGATTTAATTGGCAATTGCCACCCTTTATTTCGATAAAAAATACCATATATAAAATTTCAATGAAGTCGTTTTTTTGGAACACTTTAAACATTTGTGTCAAATATATTCAAAAATTTAATTTTTTCTTATTTATTTTCAATAACTTAAATGCAAATAATAATTTTAAATCTTAGAATATTTTGTCAATGGTCAGGATCACCCTTCTTGTAGGTGAAAAAGTTGAAATGCCATACAACACCTTTCAAAATCAGCTTTAACAATTGTTTTTTATAGATATTTAATAAGTTAATGAAAATTTAAAACACATAAACTTTGCAGTCATCTTTTTTGTAAACCTTCTAAAATTAGCCATTTTTATATTTCTGTTTTTGATGTTTCTCTACTTTAGGTTGCTTTTTAGACGCTTTTTATACTCATTGCACCATGATCGTGAGTTTTTTTATCAGCAAAGCAAACTACTATTTTCGCCATAACACTTCCGGATGAATCTTTAACTAAATACCTTTTAGCCAATAAAATATGGCACACTGCACCAATCCATTACTGAGTAGCGATGATGAAAATCAAAGTGATTGCACCAAGTGCATGTGTCGATCAAGATCAAATCCTTTTTGCACAGCAACAAATGCAAGACCTTGATGTAGATATTGAACTCTCAAACAATATTTTCGCCTCGCATCGTTATCTTGCAGGTTCGGTCGCAGAACGCCTTGAAGATCTCAAGCAAGCGTGTCTTGAGCCGTCCATTGATGCGATTTGGTTCGGACGTGGTGGCACAGGTTCAGCACAGCTTTTACCGCATCTTGACACTTGGCTACTGGGTAAACCTTTGATTGGTTATTCTGACAGTACCGTGCTACTTAACTATATTGCGATGCAAGGTGGTCATGCCTTACATGCCCCAGTTTTCCAAGAAATTGCCAGTAAAAACCTCAATGAAGTCATGCCAATTTCAAAAGACGCACAAGAAGTATTGGCATTACTGCACCCAATGCTTGGGGAAATGCCTCAACAATATACTGTGAGCCCTTATAATACGTTTTCTCAACAGGCGACCGAAATCAAAGGCGTGGTTCTCGGCGGCAATCTTGCAACGCTATGTAGTGTACAAGGCACACCATGGGCATTGGAGTTAAAACAAGACAGTATTCTTTTATTAGAAGATGTCGGCGAGCCATTTTATCGGCTGGAGCGTTTACTCGTTCAGCTATTGCAAAGTATTGATACAACCAAACTTAAAGCGATTGTGATGGGGGATTTTCATCAATGCCCTCAAAAGAATGTGCCACACGATTTAATGAATATTTTTGCAGAGCACTGTGATTCGCTTGTAATCCCACTTTTTCAAGCAGATTGGTTTGGTCATGGAGAAAGCAATCGACCGTTTTGGATTGGCGGACATTCGACCTTAAAAGGACAGCAACTTCAGATTTGTAAGCGCAGTAAATAATGGATATTTTCATACGCTTACAGAATACTATCCATTAAAATATTATCTAATAAAATAAATTAAGGTTGACGTTTTTTTAAACAGTCGGTAATGTTAAAGAATGTAACTCGATAGTCATGCTTTACTAAGCGCCTCCTAATATTCATTATAAAATTTAAGCTATTTGCAGGAAGTATAACAAATGTTTGGCAGATCATCGTATCAAGGTACACTCACCTTGATGCGCTCCACACCGATCATCAATTGGAACCCTATCCAAAGATGTATGCTCATGCTCTGTTTAGCATGTGGTGTTCACTCGATCTGGTTATTTTGGAAAATATTTGTTATCGCTTCGCCAAGTCTACATCAGTATGTAAATTTGCCATTTTTAAAATTAAGCTTATATGTCAATTTTGTATACATATTTATTTATATGCTCTTAGCCGTGCTTTGCGCATATTTAGCACAAAAAAAGCGCTGGCATCTCTTTCTTATTTATTTATGTACTGGCACTTTTGCGCTTTTCTTATTATGGGATGCCTATATTGCTGGTGTCATGAGCCCCGCCACAGCAGTTGTTCTGATTAGTGTGATTGCGCTTGGTTTACTGATGTTTGAAGCCAAAGTGATCTATCCTGTGGTTATCGTAGCAATTGGTATTATTTTTTATTTAGTTACTATTACCCTCGAAGGAAAGATTAGCTACGCACCGCTCTTCGATTTTCCCGGTATGCACAACTCGCCGTATAGCAACTCATTTTGGTGTTTAAGCATGCTGTATTTTGGCGTACCTGTAGTCGCAGTTTGCTTTGCAATGTTTAGCCTCGTGCTTCATCAATGGCGTCACCGTGAGGAGTCTTTTAAATCTCTGAGCCTGATTGATCCACTGACTAAAGTGAATAACCGTCGTAACATTAATCAACAACTTGTGAATATTGCGAATAAGCTAGAATTACAAAAGAACCTCTGCTACGGCATTATCATTTTAGATTTAGATCATTTTAAGCGGATCAATGATGAGTATGGACACCTCATGGGAGATGAGGTACTTACTGAAGTTGCAGCCGCATTACAATCAAATGTCCGTCAGACCGATATCCTCGGGCGCTATGGTGGTGAAGAGTTTATTATTCTAGCGAAAGATGCCGATAAAAATATCATCATGCAACTCGCAAAACGCTGTCAACAATCTATTCAACAGCTTGCGATTAGTACTGACCAACAAAAATATATCAATATCACTGCAAGTTTCGGAGTAACCGTAGTCTGCCACAATCAAAGTATGCGACAAGCAATCAAACAAGCTGATGAGGCGATGTATCAAGCAAAACGACTCGGACGCAATCTTATTGTACTATCTGATCAGACTGAAGACGCTGTAGCAATTCCTGTTGGTTAAAGCTCCCTGTCAATCTCTGCGGTCGTAACTCTTGCCCATTCGATGAAATAAATAAAACCGTTGGTGGACCAAGCATCTGCCATTCATTCAAAATCACTTGATGGCTTGCATCAAACTCAGATAAGTCGAGTTTGATTTTTTGCACATTTTTTAATGATTGCTGAACATCTGGATTCGTCCAAATATTACGTTCAATCGGCTGACAGGCAATGCACCAGTCCGCATACAAATCAACGATGATTGGCTGACCAGTTGCTTTTGCATCTTCGAGTGCCTGCTCAAACTGTGTTTTATTTTTCACCACTTGCCAATTCATTTCTGCGGTCGTGTATAGACGATAGAGTGTCTGTGCTTGCCATACTCCAAAACCAAGCACCGCAATCAAAGTCGCTATAAATAATAGTCTAATTTTCGCTTTACTCTCCCAAATCAAGTAAAGCAGATAAGCACTCACCAAAAGCGTCAAAATAAGCATCAATATATAGAACAGCTCAGCGCTTAATAATGGTCGTACAAAATATAGCGCCAAACCGAGCATGACCCACGCAAAAACATGTCGAATCCGATGCATCCATTGCCCAGGTTTTGGCATCGCTTTCTGACCAATCAGACTCAGAATGATCAATGGAATCCCCATTCCCACACCGAGGCTAAATAATAAAACAGCACCGATAATGAGGTTTTGTGATTGGGAAATATAGAGAAGCGTGCCTGCGAGCGGTGCCGTCATACATGGTCCAACCAACAATGCAGACAACACGCCCATCAAAGCTGCACCCAATAATGTGCCACCCTTTTGTCGCCCTTGTAATTGATCGAGATGATTTGACCATTTTTGTGGAAGTTTGAGCTCAAATACACCAAACAGATTCAATGCAAAAATCACAAACACTGTAGCAAAGGCAATTAATACCGCAGGCTGTTGTAACCATCGTTGTAAGTTACTTCCGGCGCTCGCCGCCAACACGCCAAGCAAGGCATAGACAGATGCCATCGCCAAAACAAAGACAATGCTAATCGCTCCTGCTCGCACCCCTACATGCTCACGAATCAGCAAACTAGATAGAATCGGCAACATCGGCAAAGAGCACGGTGTAAATGCTAATAAACACCCCAATCCTAAGAAGATTAAAATACTCCAAAAGACATTCTGATCATGTAGTCGTGCTGTCCATTGCTCATCTTCTGCTACGGTCTGAATATTCGCACTTTCATCATTGACTAGGTCGCTTTTGGAAGCATCTTGGCTTGAGTCATTTTGCGTTACTGTGCTGAGTAAACCACCTTGATTTGATTGCTCAAACAATGACGGCTGTTGAGCTGATGGCTTTTCTTGATCGAGTGATACCAAGCCCATTGCATCAGTTTGAAAAGTGCTTTGACTGATCGGATAACACAAACCTGCTTCTGCACAGCCTTGAAACCTTACATGGTAGGTCGAATTTGGTTCAGCTTGTATCTTGAAAGACACCGCATCATGATAAACCTTGGTATCACCATAATATTCATCATGTTTATCTTCGGCAGGTGGAAGATCGACTTTTACTTTTTCGACTTGCGCATTTTTTTGTTTTTTTATATCGACAGCGAACTGATGTTGATAGAGGTAATATTTTGGAGAAATCGTCCATTGCAATTGGATTTCTGATTCACTGATTGAACGTACTTGCAGTGGAAAAGCCTGCTCGGCAGGTAGGAATTTTTCTTCAGCAAAACTGTGTGTAGTCACAAAGAGTGACATACACGTGATCAGAAAAAAAAGAAAACTCCGAAGTGCCGACAATTTCTTATTCCTTGAAAAAAAACAATACTGCAAAGTAAAAAAGAACATTGAAATATGTTTTATCAATGTTCTTTTCAAAGTCATCTAAGCATTCTTATCTCAAATGCTTAAAATAAATAACCAAATCCTAATCCCGCAGTAAAGCGTGGATTTTGCTGATTAAAGCTATAACCAATCATCGCATCAAGCTGAAAACGGTCATTAACCATCCACATCACACCAGTATTGATCATTGACTCATAATGTTGGCTTTCTTGTTTGCGATACACATATTCGGAAAAGCCTGATACATTTTCACTAAAATTGTAGCCTACACTTGGAATGGCAGACCAAGCAAGGTCAACATCTTGATAGTCATAAATCATGGTAATGCCTGTGCTGACATCATCGCTATAGTTGTAGCCAATCGCCGATGCAACAGTATAAATCTCTTCCTCAGCAGTGAATTCATCATCGCCATTGGCAAGATTTGCCTCAGCAAGCACAGCCCAAGTGAAGTTTTCATCATTGGTTTCGATGGCTTTTTTCACACCGATGATGACATCACCCGTACCATCAATTTCGGTATCATCTGCGCCATCTTTGTTACGTTGCCAGATTGGACCATCCCAACCCACACGAAACTCAACATCATCTGCCACGCCGATGCGGAATAAAGCATCACCTTGCAAAGTCAATTGGCTTTGATCGACACCATCAACACGTCGCTCATCATAGGTCGCTGTTGGTACAGATTGCTCCCAAGCCACATGACCTTTTGGCACAATCGCTGTGCCAAGTCCCGCACCTGGGCGATCAAAAGAAAATGATTCTGCAAAAGCCATCTGAGATGTTGCAATGGCCATTGATGCAATGATCCCTGTTTTTAAAAGCGACGTTTTTAAATTCACAGTATTCGAGCTCATATTAGACATTTGTTGTTTCACGCATTGATTCCCAATTCTTTTGTCATTTTAGCACCATTTTCACGCAATAAGTTCAGCGTTTGCTTTTCCTCAGGCAACGCTTCACTCCAATCAATCTCATCAAAATCACAATCAAACCACAGCTCACTGACTGAGCTTAGAATCGTCAAGTCTTGATCATCTCGAGTGTTTGGATCGACTTTTTGTGCGAGTAATTTTTCCACGAATGGTACACATGCCGCACTGGTCGCATCCCAAAGTGGTCCATAAAATTCTTCACTATCCCAAAGGTGCAAATTGGCTTTGGCTTCGATCAAACGATCTAAAATATCGAGATAAACTTGTAGACTTTCAGATTTTTGTTGATCGCTCAGTGGCTGATTATCCTCATATGCCTGACAGATATTTTCCCACCATTTAAACAAGCCATCACACAAAATCGAAATCGGCGGTCCTTTTTCAGGTTCGATAAAATTCGGGTCAAGATCGTGCGCAAGTATACGTTCCACCTGTGCAAGGTCGAGCTGTTCAATCGCCTCGATAAGTTGTCGTTGCTCTGCGTTCAACATTGCCTGCTCCCTTGTGGTTATTTGGTGATAGCTTGCGGATTGCCTGACTTACAAAAAGTTCAAGCATATTGATATAAATCATTTACGCATAAAAAAACACTTTCCATCATATCGGAAAGTGTTTTAATCAGATAGAAAAATTGCGATTAATTACAATTTGTTCAAGCTGTTGATCAGTTAAAATTCTGACTTAAGCTTCAGTCGTTTCAGACCAATCAGGGCGTGTGCCACGACCGTGATCTGTTTTTGCGAACGAATGTTCTATCGTACGTTTGAGCTTATCAATCGCACCATGAATCGCAAGGTCAATATTATCTGCTTTGTGTGTTACGGCAACTGGTTTAAATCCTGCAGGGCGTGCTTCGATCATACAACGCTTGTCGAGTTCGCCACCACGATCACCATTGATATCACTCAGGTGAACTTCAAAATGGGTGATTTTTTCACTATATCTTTGAAATTGTTGTTTTAATTCATCTCGCACATAGTCGATTAAACGATCACTACCATGGATATTCTTATCGGTACGGATTTCAATATTCATAAATATCTTCCCTCTCTCGTTGACGATTGACGATACTGAAATTTCAGCTTGCGCCAAAGATGCACACTTGTATGTCAGTAATATGTAAATGCAGAGCTAAAGTAAATTTCTCTCGATCTATTTTCAAAAATCACCGACTCTCTTTTAGTTATACTCCTCCCAAAAAGCTTGTCAACGACAAAATATGTGAATGGATATCAGCAATTCGTATTAGTCCAAAAAAATCTGCAACAAAATATTTTAGGAGTGTTTTGTCATATTCATTGCATTGACATATGCCCTTGCTAGATTATTCAGAAAACCGTTTAAATTTGTTTATTTGATTTATTCATGACCAACCAACCAATAAAAAAGATCAGCCTTCTTAGCTGATCTTTTCAAAATAACACTTTGAGTTTTATTGCTATTTCTGCTTCAACATACTCAAAAGTACATTATCTTTATCAATAAAGTGATGTTTCAATGCTGCACCTGCATGTCCCAAAATAAGCAATCCTGCAAACCATGAGAGATAAATATGCAACGGCTTTACGATCGCCAACAGCTCAGGATTATCTTGGACTAAACGAGGAATCTCAAAAAGATACAATACTGGTGCAGGATGCCCTGCGCTCCAACTAAATAAACAACCTGTAATCGGTAGTGCAAGTAACATCAGATACAGCATCAAATGACCGACATGTGCAAACTTTTGCATCAACGGTGACATGGTATCAGGCAACTTTGGTACAGGATGGGTATAACGCCAAAACATGCGGATCAATACGAGAAAAATAATCGTCGTCGCAATATTTTTATGCAAGGTAATCACATCACCTTTGAAGCTACCATCAACATCATAGCTCTAGAAATTGCCACTATAAAAACCAATCCCCCATGCGCTAATAAAAATCAGTGCCATCACCCAATGCAGCACTTGCGCAGTTCGAGTGTAGTACTGTGACTGATTTTGGTTTAAATGATTGTGCGTTGAATGGTTTTCCATACTGAATACTCTGGCTGGTTTCGCACAATAATGTCTTATATATCATGACTGAATACATCATAAAGGACATTTTTAAGGCGAATATTGGCTAGTCTTGACTTTAATCCTGAAGCGTTCAAGAAAGATAATTTTGTCTATTGCACCGCAATTATCTATCTTTCATATTGAATGTATAACACTATTTTTACAACGCTGTGATGAAAAATTAAAACAGTGCACCACCGATTTACCCACTGAAAAAATATTAAAAAATAACCATCGAAAATTGATCACTCTGACCTGCTTTGATGTGAAGTCGATTCTCTCGCACATTGGCACATTCTAAACAGACAAACTTTTGCCAAGCTTGTGCATCTACATCCTCCAATCGTTGAGTCTTTTTAATCCACGGATTCCACACAATGGCGCTTTTACAGTTTTTCGTTTGAATATCTATCTGTTGAAGACCATCATGAATTTGATAATTTCCTGCAACGTCTTGATAAATTCGATCTGTTTCTTGATCAAATTGAATCTGCGCATGTTCTTGCACATATGTTTCATTCGTCAATTGATCTAAAAATTTTTTGCCTTGCAAACCATCAATTTTAACGCTTTCAATTGCATTCAAAGGGAAATAGCTGTGCCATGCAAATTCACAGTCAAAATCAGTATCGCCAACATTTTCAATACCCAATACCAAATGCAAGTGTTCACCACACGTCATACTTAGAGTCAAACGAAATTGATGATGCCAAAATAGATCCGTAATCGCATCATTTTGTAGCGTAAAAACCAATTGATGCCCTTGCGCCGATTGATCGACTGACGTTAAATCCCACAACTGGGTTCGAGCAAAACCATGCGATGGTAATTTTGCATCAGTCAGATGTCCACCAAACCACGGAAAGCACAGCGGAATCCCACCACGAATGGCTTTGGTTTTGCGATCGCTTTTCAAGTCATCTAAGAATTGCTGTAAAGATAATTCAGAGCACCAAAGCAACGACTTCACATCAACCACATCTGTTTCTGCGCTTTTAATTTTGCGTTCAAAACTTAGAATTTGCGCACCTTGCCGTGTAATCACCGCCCGACAAAACTCATTCTCAATTTCCATCACATCAAAATTCTGCTGACTCGCAACAGTAGATGGGTTAACCGCTTTAAAAGTAATGGCTGACATATTTAAGTAGACGTATTTGAACGATTGACTCAAACTAACAAAATCTGAATGGCTAATCGAACTATTTTTAGGACATTTTTGAAAAAGTTGACTTTAAATCAACGACAATTGCACTTGCTCACTTGCATCTTCCAAAGCAAACACACCAACGCCAATCAAGCGAAACTGCAAAGCACTATCGTCGTTAAACTCTTGCAACAACTGCATCACAGCCAGTTTAAATTCATCAGCATTACGCAACGGCTGTGCAAATGATCGACTGTGTTGCAAGGTTTTAAAGTCAGCGGTTTTCAGTTTGATTTGCACACCTCGAGCGTACATTTTTTTCTGTTGAAGCTGTTGCCAAACACGTTCAATCAGCGGTTGCCACTTTTCAGTAATTTCATTTAAAAAATAGTCTTTTTCAAACGTGACTTCTTTAGAAATCTGCTGACGTTCTCGATGATGTTGTACTTTACGGTGGTCTATACCCTGCGCATAAAGGAACAACTGCCGTCCAAATTTACCAAAATGATGAATCAATTCTGCTTCTTCCACCACTTGAATATCGGCAATGGTATGCCACGACAAGGCGTGCATTTTTTGTAAGGTGACTTTACCTACACCGGGAAGTTTTTCAAGGGCGAGTTGTTGGATGAATTGCTGGACCTGATGTGGCTTGACCACGCACAGCCCATTCGGCTTATTCCAGTCTGATGCGATTTTTGCCAAGAATTTATTCGGTGCAACGCCTGCTGATGCGGTCAGCCCTGTTTCCCGAAAAATATCTGCTCGAATATGTTCCGCCACTTCTGTCGCCGAAGCGAGCTGTTTAAAATTTTGCGTCACATCAAGGTAAGCTTCATCTAGCGACAATGGCTCGATTAGATCGGTATATTGCCTAAAAATTTGATGTAACTGCTGTGATACTGCTTTGTATTTGGAAAAGTCAGGTTCGATGCAAATCACTTGCGGGCATTTCTTTTTTGCCAGTGCCACTGACATCGCCGAACGTAAGCCGAACTTTCGAGCTTCATAGGTCGCTGTGGTCACCACCGAACGTGGATGATCATGCGCCACGATCATCGGCAAACCACGTAAATCTGGGCGATCACGCAACTCTACCGAGGCATAGAACGCATCCATGTCGATATGAATAATTTTGCGTAGAGGCGGTTGTGACATTACGTGACAGCACCGAAAAATGATCTGACTGCTTTAGTCTAACGCTTTCTTTGCGTAAATGCTCAAGCCGACTCAACAACAGAACAATTTAAAAGTTATTGCTTCGGGACATACGGCTCAACCGTATTGTTGGATTCTAGAAACACATCAAAATCCACCGTCGTACCACGAAATACATTCAGATCGACTTCTTTTTCAATACCAGCGATTTTGCCTCTTTGTGAATATTGCCAAAACAACCACGGACGCTGATCAAAGCGTGGCGGTGGCTCTTTTAAGTCTTGAATCCATAACACATGATCATCAAATTTGCCTTTGATATAACTTTGATAATAGTTCGGTGTGGTATAGAAAATCGGCTTTTTACCATAATGACTTTCAAGCGTTTTTGCCATCGTGGCAATTTCGGTTTGCAACTGTTCTGCAGTCACATCAGGACAATTCCATTGAAACTCTAAATCCATTACAGGAGGCAAACTGTCCGTTTGTTTTGGCACAGTTTCGATATAATTTTGAGCTTGCTCCAACCCAGTTTTACAGTTGCGAAAAAAATGATACGCACCGACTTTTAAACCTGAATCTTTGGCATTTTTCCAATTTTCGCTAAATCGTGGATCTTTAAAATCGCCGCCTTCTGTCGCTTTGATAAAGACAAATTGATAGTTTTTATCAATTTTTTTCCAATCAATTTCACCTTGATGATGCGACACATCGAAGCCGTGTATGGCATATTCTTCAAACTTTTGCGGATTTTCAAAATAATGAAACAACAAGCCACCGCTAGCCGTCAGCATCAATAATACAATAATCATGATCATCACACTCCTTCGCTGTTTGCGTTTATTTTTACGCTTCGCCATGTCTTTAATTTATCCGAAGCCGAGTTATGAAACTGGATGATTTTGATCTTGCAGGCGAAACTGACGCAGTTGACGAAATACCAAACTTGCCAAGATCGTGATCGCACCCAAGATGATAAAAGTCTGCTGAAACGACCACAAGGTAGATTGCCCTACGCCGATTTTCTCAAACAGATGTAAAAGCACGCCGACCAATGCCACACCCATACTCATGCAGACATTGATGACCATGGATAATAAACTATTGCCATTCGCCGACTGTGCTTTGCTTAAATCTTTTAAAGTCAAAGTATTCATCGCCGTGAACTGCATCGAGTTGACACAACCAAAAGCAAACAGATGCAAACATTGCGTATAAATATTTGAATGCGCATCCAACCATGCAAAACTCATAATCCCTAGCCCGACCAAAATGGTATTCACCACCAATACTCGATAATAGCCAAAACGCTGAATCATCTTTGTGGCAAAATTTTTAATCAGTATCGAACCAAAGACCAAAGGCACAAGCATCAAACCTGCGTGTAATGGACTAAAACCCATCGCCAACTGCAGCATCAGCGGTATGATAAACGGCATACTGGCACTGCCGAGTCGAGTAAAAATATTCCCCAAAATACCAATACGAAAGCGAATATCTGTGAATAAATCAGGGCGGAAAATCGCACGTAGATCACGCTGTGCATGCCATGTGTAGATTAGACCGGCAAACACACCTAAAGCTAAAATCGCAAGCACCGTAGCAATCGACCAACCACCTTGTGACAATCGTTCCAAGCCGAAAGTGAGTGCCACCATCATGATGATCAAATAAACAAACCCAAAATAATCAAAGCGTGGCAAATTTTCCAATTTGACATTCGGCATGTGCGTACACGTCAGGATAAAACCCAAAATACCGATCGGTAGATTAATCATAAATATCCAATGCCACGTGGCATATTCCACCATAAAACCGCCAAGTGTCGGACCAATCAAAGGACCAACCAAACCTGGAATGGAGATAAAACTCATCGCCGCAAGGAATTGATTTCTCGGTAAAATCCGAAGCAATGCAAGACGACCAACAGGCAGTAAAAATGCGCCACCAATGCCCTGAAATACACGCCCAATAATCAACTGGCTATAAGTTTGCGAGAGCGCACAGCCTAAAGATGCCACAGTAAAAATAGTGATCGCTGCTAAATACACATTGCGAATACCAAAGCGATCTGCCAACCAACCACTCACGGGAATAAATACCGCCACCATCAACACATAAGCGATCACCACATTGTGCATCTGCAAAGGATCAACATTCAGACTATAGGCAATACTCGGTAATGCGGTATTGACAATGGTTGCATCCAACGCCTGCATAAAAAAGCCAAGTGCAGCCAACCACAAAATCACTCGATATTCAGGAGCAACTTTGCTTTTATGGGCTAATGTTCTAGCAGATTGTTTTGCTGATGAATTGGATGACATTGAATCACTAACTGATATTAAAAATTGACTATTGAAATTTGAAGCATAAGAAACACAGTTTACCTTGCTCATTTCAGAACCGCTACGGTTCAAATTGCTGTGTTGAAAATTACAGCTTTAAAACATTAATCATATGTAGGCTTTATGATTATTTAAGAACTAATCGTCATTGTCATATGTTTGTCATCAAAAAGTCATGTAAATGACACAGCGCATTCCTAGCATAGATTGATTTTATTTTAACTATGCAATTAATGGGGAATATTAATGTTGTTGAATACCAATTTATTAAACAAAAAAGTGCTCTGCTTAGCGATGAGCTTAAGCGTATCAATGCTGTTTACCGCATGTAATGATGACGATAACGCATCAGAGCAACCCGAAGAACAAACCGAAATAACACCTGAAAGTATTGAACTTAGCCTATTAGGTCGTTATGCATCAGGTGTGTTTGCAGAAAGTGCGGCAGAGATCACTGCATTTGATCCTGAGTCAAAACGTATCTTTACGGTGAATGCCAAGAAAGGTTTAGTCGATGTGCTTGATGGTAGCGATATGGCGAATTTAACCCATATTGGCGAACTCTCCGCACGTGCTGTTTTGGCTGATTCTGAAGTGAACAGTGTTGCGGCATATAACGGTATCGTTGCACTTGCCGTTCAAGCGCCAACCAAAACGGATACAGGCTTGGTGGCGTTCTATAAAGCATCTGATTTAAGCTTCATTAGCTCTGTACCAGTTGGCGCATTGCCTGATATGGTCACTTTTAGTCCAGATGGCAAAAATGTTTTGGTTGCCAATGAAGGTGAACCAAATGACGGTTACACGGTTGATCCTGAAGGCTCAATCAGCATTATTGATGTCACTGACATTAGTAAGCCAACTGTACGCACAGCAGACTTTAGCTCATTTAACGACAAAAAAGCACAATTAATTGAAACTGGTGTACGTATTTATGGTCCAAATGCAAGCGTTGCACAAGACTTAGAACCTGAATACATCACCATCTCTAGCGACAGCAAAACTGCATGGGTGACTTTGCAAGAGAACAATGCACTTGCAAAAGTCGATCTTGCCACAGCGACTGTCACGGACGTTTTACCTTTAGGCTTTAAAGATCATGGTGTTGCAGGTCAAGGGATTGATGCAAGCGATGACGGCGTGGTCAATATCCAAACTTGGGCAGGCGTATACGGCGTATATATGCCTGATGCAATCACAAGCTATGACGTGGATGGCGCAACTTATCTTGTCACAGCCAATGAAGGCGATGCACGTGAATGGATCAGTGACGAAGATGCTTACTACAATGGTGACACGAGCAAAGGCTTTATGGATGAGCTTCGCATGAAGCATCTTGTGCACAAAGATGGTTTTGCACGCCGTCTTGGCGATGACATGCCTGCACAGCTCAATGCTCTAGCCAAAGGTGCAAAACTCGATAGCTCTGTATTTGGCTATTGTGGTAATACCTGCCGTGACGATGAAAATTTAGGTCGTCTAAATATCATCTGGAACATGGGCTATTTGAAAAATACTGATGGCACGCCAATCCTTGATGACAATGGCTACATGACCTACAACAAACTATATAGCTTCGGCGGTCGTTCATTCAGTATTTGGGATGAACATGGTGTGCAAGTTTGGGATTCAGGTGATCAAATCGAGAAGAAAATCGCTGAACTCCATCCTGAACTCTTTAACTCAGACCACGAGTCGGTTGCTGTTAAAGACCGCAGTGATAATAAAGGTCCAGAACCTGAAGGCGTTACCGTCGGTAAAATCGGTGAAAAGACTTTTGTCTTTGTTGGCTTAGAGCGTGTCGGCGGTGTCATAGTTTATGATGTTAGCAACCCGAAAGCGCCTGAATTCATCCAATACATTAACACTCGCAAAGTTGATGCGACGGAAGAACGACATGAAAATGGCGAAGCGGGCGATCTAGGTCCAGAAGGCTTAACGTTCGTATCAGGTAAAAAATCACCGACAGGTATACCGCTTTTAATCGTGGGGAATGAAGTGAGTGGAACGACTGCGGTTTACCAAATTACATTGAAATAATTTCACTAAAAATGAATTTTATTTCAAATACTTAATCATCTAAAAATGAATAGCAACCTATGGGTTGCTATTTTACCTTCGACACACGATTCTTTTACAGAGAATCGAAACTATAAAATGTATAAAAAAACTCAACTAATCTTCAATCTTTCGTTATAAATATTTCACAGAAGAATAGTTGAGTTCGCTAAGTGTTGTCGCAACTGCTACATTGCGACCTATTTGTTAAATTTTCATGTGGACTTACTTTGCAAGTGGATGATAAAAATATCCTGCACTAATCACATTCTTTGCTCCAAGAAAGCTACTCAATGTCCCACTAAACACACCTTCAACTGCAGTATCTGTGATCTTGACTTTCACAGTACAAGAACCACCTGAAACAGCCGACCCTCTAGCAACACCCGTGGTTGTGAGATTTAAGGATAATAACGCTTTTTGAGCTCCATTATATGGTGAGTTTGCTAACGAGCTGTCTTCCGCACAAGGATATGTACCTGATTTTGTCGGGAAAGCAATATTCCAATCGCCCTTACCATCTTCTGCTCGGTAGTCAATAATGAAATATGGATCGGTCGTTTTACTAAAAGAACGAGCTTTAAAATAAGTAAATGTCGTCGCTCCATCCACCACACCAGTTGCCCCTCCTAATCCACCCAACTTAGACTTAGCCGCAAGCTCTGCCGCGGTAAACTCGACGTCCGTACCAGTATTACCGCCAGTGTTGTTACCACCATCATCAATCACCGCATTTTTGGTATTGAAAGATCCACCTGATACTTTGGTTGATGCGCTAATTTGGCTCGGCACTTGATCTAGAGTATTTACACCAAGACGAATCGTTTTAGCCTTTCCAGTACCGTCTGGCTTACTATCGAGATAGATATTATAAGTACTATCACTTTTTTCGATATAGTCGTCATTACCATCCCAAGTCAATTCCAAGCTACTCGCAGTACATTTCACATCATCAGTACCTGAAGTACTCACTTTGCCTGCATTACCAATTTCAATATTGACATCGTTCACACCACATAGTGTGGCAGCAGTTTTACCTTGCCATTTGCCAGCCAAATGATTGAATACAGCAGGGACTTTTTCACCATAGCTGACGATATTATTGCGGAATCCATATTCATATTGCCCACCGGCTACACCTTCAATAAAGCCATTTGCTTTAATGTAGGTACTTAAATACTTATCTGGTGTGGTTCCACCATTTAAGAACACCTGCCCTACAAAAGGCGTTAGCATATCAATAAATACATCATTGCTATTCAATGAGCTAATAATCGTGCCATCAGCCGCTTTGAGTTGCATTGACCAGTTATCTACTGTTCCACTTATAGACAGTGACCCTTCTCCAATTTGACTTTCTTTGCCAGCCGGTGCTCTATAAATTGCGACAGGATAGGTGCCTTTTACGCCTGCGAAGAAATCTGATTGATTGGCTGTGCTATAACCGCTCAATGTCGCCAAACCTAGTTCTCGTATTGGGTTATTTGTGTTGCCACCATTATTATTTCCACCATTATTATTCCCGCCTGTATTCGAACTTACTGTTGGCAAGCTTCCTCCAGCAGCATAGGTAGACAATAACGTATTCCATGATGTATTCGCCGCTTGCGCTGCCGTCATCAGTGCTTCAAGTAAATCATCATATGCATTACCTGCTTGCGGTGCAAACGGAGTAATCAATGGGTTGAAGTTTGCGGTACTTGGATAACTATACCCTTTGGCAAGCAAATCTTGTTTCAATTTTTCCATTGAAGCATTAATCTGCCCATTCAATTTTTGGAAATCTAGATTACTCGTCTGTGCAAGTTCTTGTAGTGTCATGCCTAGTGCTGCATTTGCCGCATGTGCCAACGCCAAACTTGTTATCGGAGTAATATTGGCATTTGTTTGGTTAGCTAGGCTTAATGTGTATAGCGCTTGCTGGTTGGTCGCACCATTTGCTGTTCCGCCTGTCGCACTCACCACGCAAGGTAAATTCGCTGTCGGCACCGCAAAACTCCATTGACCAGTAGAATTAGTCGTCGTTGCATTTTGTTTTGCATACCCTGCACAGTTGAGATTGATATTCGCCCCTACCAAAGGTGCTCCTACCGCTGTCGTTCCTTCTAGCTTTGTTGTTTTAACCGTTTCTTCATTTTCACCAGAATTATTTTCTGAATCTTGCTGATTCTCACCAGAGTTCTTTCCCGAACTACTACCATCGAACCAACAACCACCTAACGCCAAGAGCACACATAAGCTTAGTGGCTTTAATGTGCTTTCTATCACAGTCTTAGTATCCATTTTTTATCTCCAATGTTGTAGAACTCAACTTTTTTCTGTTAGTAGATGTTTTCTTATTTTATAATCATGTAAATATTAATAATGCGCTATCCCTAGAATAGGGGATATTACTCAATAAAAAATCAATAGATACTAGTGCAGGGATTCAATCTGTGTAGGTTGGAGGTGGCACTGGTCACGGGGACGTAAATGAAGATTGTCGCACGCATGTCGCCGACTACAATTTTGTACTTTGCAACTCTTTTTGCTGTGTTGTGGGTGAGCATTATTTTATTGCTTGCAATTAGACAACCCTATTTGGGGCTCGTATTCAGTCCACATGAACAATCTGTCATTATCAAAGAGATAAAAACACCTCATATGCCTCAGCATTTCAAAGAAAATGCTGTTCTATCAATTTCAAGTTCTACTGGTGAAATCCAACTGCAAAGTGTGGATTTGACGATCGAACCCGATAGTACAATGAAAACCTACGCAGATTATCGGCATTTTCTCAATCGCCAAGCACAAATCCATACTATCTTAAAAAATAACGAGCATCTGACTTTGACCTTTGTCAATCAAGAAAGTTTAGAGCTCCCTATTGCGCCTGTCCGACCGATTCTTAGCCTTGATGTGTCCTTTTGGATTCAGATTTTTGTTGGAATCACATCATGGCTTATTACTGCTGCAATTTTTGCGTTCCGAACCAATACTATAGCGGCACGTTATTTACTATTATCTGGGTTTTCAACCTTACTATTTACTACTTTTGCAGCAGTCTACACCACTCGTGAACTAGCAATTGACGCCAATTTATTTCAATTTTTAAGTGATTATAATTTTTTTGGCGGTAGCCTCTATATTGCATGCTTTATCGCACTCCTCTTGTACTACCCACGAAAAATAGCACCTACTTGGCTTGGTTTCTTAGTTATTTCCATATATGTCATATGGTTTATCGCACAACAACGTGGATTCTTTGTAGACATGAGTTTTGCTAGACGAATCCTTGTCATGATTGGATTAATCTGCTCTCTTGGCTTAACCATCTTACATTGGCAGTTCTCAAAACGAAATCCTGTTGAGCGTGCAGCATTACAATGGTTTTTATTGTCATGGATTTTTGGTATTTCTTTATTTGCAATATTCATTTTATTACCAACTTTGTTTGGCATTGATACGTCTGCTCTACAAGGTTATGCCTTTTTATTGATTTTGATGGTCTATATTGGATTAGCATTAGGTATTCTCCGTTACAGACTATTTGAACTTGATCGCTGGTGGGGTCGTACAATTTTGCTGTTGGTAGCCATCGTTGTGCTTTTATTAATGGATATCGCATTAATCAATGTGCTCCATATGGCGCCGAAACACTCTCTTGTCTTTTCTGTCGTCTTCGTCGGCATTCTAATCTTGCCAATGCGTATTTGGATTTGGGAAAAACTACTAAAGCAAGGTAATGAAAATCAATCGCATCAATTTAAAAAAATTATCAACATCGCCTTGTCTAGCCAAGATCAAAATTATCAAAACCAATGGACTGAACTTTTCCAAAATCAATATCAACCACTCAATATTTTAATAGATAATCAAATTGACTCCGTCAAAATTACACAAGATGGCTTGAGCCTACATATCCCAGCTATTGAAGAATTACCTGCCCTCACCATTCAATACGCTGGGCAAGGACGTAGATTGTTTTCAAGCCAAGATATTGAGGATGCTAATGAAATTTGTGAAATGTTAAAATATGCCTTAAATGCTCGACAAGCCTATGAAGCAGGCACTATCGAAGAGCGAAAACGTATCAGTCGTGACCTTCATGACAATGTTGGTTCACAACTCGTAAGCGCACTACATCAAACTGAAAATGCGCATAAAAATGAAATGATTCGAACCACACTGATGGATCTTAGACAAATTATCAATAATAACCTTCAGAGTATTCATGCTTTGGATGAGTTACTCGCCAATCTAAGACAAGAAACATCTCAACAATTAGAGATAGTTAATATCCAGCTTGAGTGGCAACTTTTCGGTGATAGCAATATTCATGCTCCTATCGAATTAATGCATAGCCTGAGATCTATTATACGAGAAGCTAGTCATAATATTATTCGGCATGCGAATGCTACACAAGCATCTGTATTTATTAATATTCAACAGCAAAGTATTCAGCTAACGATTAAAGACAATGGGCAAGGAGTCCCAGCATCAAATCATGAAATACAAGACTACCAAGAAGGACATGGGTTACAAAATATGCGAACACGAGCGAAATCACTCGGTGGAAATATCACATATACCAACCTCTTCCCTGGTTTTTCGATTTATGCCGAACTTCCACTAGACGGAGCACAGCACGCATGAATGTTTTGATTTTAGAAGATCAAATCCATACTCAAGTTTGGCTAGAAAACATTGCCAACACAGCATTTCCTACGACAGCTATCAAAACTGCCAACACACTAAAAGAAGCGTTGCATTTAATCACATTGGATCAGTTTGATATTGCATTGATCGACTTCAAACTTCCTGATGGAACAGGCGTTGAATTGATCTCGAAAATAAAACAACAAACAAACAATACCTTATGTGTGATTATTAGCGCAATCGGAGATGATGAGCAAGTAATAACCGCTTTGTCAAAAGGTGCTGACGGCTATATGATGAAAGACCAATTAGAACCTTTAATCATTAAGCAATTACAACAATTATTACAAGGTATCCCTGCATTATCTCCATCCATAGCAAGGAGATTAATGTATCATTTTTATCAAACCCCCCCTAGCCATACAGCGCCGTGCATCTTAACTGATCGCGAAAAAGAAGTGCTGATACAGATTAGTCAAGGTTTAAGAAATCATGAAGTGGCTGAGAGGCTTAATATTGCTGAATGTACCGTCGCATCACATATCAAATCAATTTACCAAAAGCTAAATATTTCATCTCGAGCAGCAGCAGCAAGCTATGCGACACAAATTGGCCTACACACACCGATAACAAATAAATGGCAATAAATATTAATCACAGTCAAGTTTATCTCCCTTAAGTATAAAAATACTCAAGCTATTGAAATATTATACTTTTTAAGAATTATTTATAAAAAGTAAAATATTTAGATGATATTGTCATCAAACTTTCATAAAATAGACACATTTTTGCAATATTGACTTCCAAACGAAGTCATCTTTGCTTTTTTAGGCTACAACAGTTACCCCACAAGGGAATGTACCATGTCAATTGAATTATTGATGATTGTTGGATTTTGCTTAGCGGCATATTCCATCGTCGGTAATGATGTTCCGCAAACCTTAGGGACGTTTATTTCATCAAATTCGCATCGCCCGTGGTGGGTGCTGTGGTTATTCGCCAGTACTATTTTAGCAATTGTTTTGCTTTATGGTTGGTGGGCTTCAGGTATTGGGGATGCTGCCTATGGTCGTTTAGAAACCATTCCCTATCCCGAAGGTGGTATGTCGTGGCTATATATTGTGCCACCGATTCTTCTGATTATTCTCACCAAATATGGCATTCCTGTCAGTACCACTTTTCTCGTTCTCACCATTTTTTCACCAAGTAGTTTAAGTAGCATGCTCACCAAGTCGGTGATGGGCTACGCTGTCGCATTTGTAGTAGCGATCTTGGTGTACCGCTTTGTGATCCGTAAAGTCACCGTCTATTTCTCCGAAACCAAGCACGAATCCCCAACTCGCTTTTGGATCGTGTTGCAATGGGGAGCAACTGCCTTCTTATGGAGTCAATGGCTGATTCAGGATTTGGCAAACATCTTTGTTTATGTGCCACGCCAAGTACCTTTTGAGTTTATGCTGTTTGCGGTGGCGACTTTTGTGGTGTTGATGGGCGTGATTTTCTATCAACGTGGCGGTGCGATTCAAAATATTATCAATACCAAAACTGGTGTAGAAGACATTCGAGCCGCCACCATTATCGACTTTATTTATGCCTTGATTCTGCTTGTATTTAAGGAATGGAGCAATATTCCAATGAGTACCACTTGGGTATTCTTAGGTTTACTTGCAGGACGTGAGTTTGCCATTTCGATGCATATGGTCACCGTCGATAGTCGCTATACCGCACGGAATATCAGTAAAGATGCCATGAAACTTTTACTCGGTTTAGCCGTTAGTATTCTCTTGGCGACAGGCTTACCGTGGTTATATCAACATATTAATAATTGGATTGGTTAAGCCGAATTTCAGCCAATGCAACACAAAAAATGCCATCTTATCTGATGGCATTTTTATATCAAAAATTTAAGCTTAAATCGCAAACTCACTTGGACAGTTTAAATTTTCAAGTACGTCTAGAATTTGTTGGATATCGTTACATAACAAGACTTTGGCACGATGATGCAACGGTAAAAAACCTTCTTCCACTGCATGATCAAGCTGTGCAATTAATGTGTCGTAATAGCCATTCACGTTAAAAATCATGATTGGTTTTTGATGCTGATTGAGCTGTCCCCAAGTTGCGACTTCTAAGATTTCTTCAAAAGTTCCTAAACCACCTGGCAAGGCAATAAAGGCGCTTGCACGTTCTGCCATCATGGCTTTACGGGTGTGCATAGTATCGACCACATGAAGCTCCGTGAGTTTTTCATTGGCAATTTCATAATCCAACATGAACTCAGGAATCACACCAACCACTTCACCGCCATATTCAAGGACGGTGTCGGCAATTTGTCCCATCAGACCAATACTTGCACCCCCATAGACTGCACCAAAGCCATTTTCAGCAAGTTCTTTGGCAAGTGCAATTGCGGACTGTTGATAGATCGGTTTATTGCCTGCACGTGAGCCGCAGTAGAGTGCAATCAAGGTTTGTGTAGCAATCTTTTCAGCTTGTTTAACTTGGTTCTTTGATTCTGTAGTTGTGGCTTCTGCACTTTTCATTTCTTGGTGTTGTTCTCGCACCATATTATTCATTCTCCATCTCCTATTTCATTTTCAGTATACGCATGTCAGGGCTTAGCTTGTATAGACTTTATGAAAATTTTATGAAACTCGCCGATTTTGTGCATTTTTAACACAATATTTCGCAACAATTTTTAATGAAATCACACGCAGACTTGCATATACTGAACACATCTTTCACCACTTCAAAAGTTTATATGAGTAGTCGATGTTGTCACTTTTACTGTGATAATTTTATGTTGATCAATAATAATTTTTTAAACCAATGGGATACTGCCTTGTGCACTCCGTTTTTTAAGGAGGCAAGCGCATGATTTTTGAATGGATGTCCGATCCGTCTGCTTGGGTCGGCTTAGCCACGCTGATCATTCTTGAAATTGTCCTTGGTATCGACAACCTCGTCTTTATCGCCATCTTGGCAGAGAAGCTTCCGCCTGAACAACGACATAACGCACGCCGACTTGGTTTAAGTTTGGCATTGGGTATGCGAATTGTCTTGTTATTCTCCATTTCATGGGTCATGACCTTGACTGATGATTTGTTTACGGTCTTTGGTTACGGCTTCTCAGGGCGAGATTTAATTCTGATTTTTGGTGGTATTTTCTTATTATTTAAAGCCACGATGGAAATCCATGAGCGCATCGCAGGCAAGATAGAAGCCAAAGAAGAAAATGTTGTTCACGCATCTTTTTGGATGGTGATAGCGCAGATCGTTGTACTTGATGCCGTGTTCTCGCTAGACAGTGTAATCACTGCGGTGGGAATGGTACCACACCTGTCTGTGATGGTGATTGCGGTAACAATTGCCATGATCATCATGTTTATTGCATCTAAGCCATTGATGAACTTCGTCAATAAGCATCCAACCGTCGTGATTCTGTGTTTGGCATTCTTATTCATGATCGGTTTCTCGCTCGTGATCGAGGGTTTCGGCTTCCACATTCCAAAAGGTTACTTGTACGCTGCGATTGGCTTCTCAGTATTGATCGAAGCCATCAACCAAGCGACCAAACGTAACCGTGAGAAAATGATCACCACCACCGATTTGCGTTCTCGCACGGCTTCGGCTGTACTCCGCTTATTGGGTGGACGACATGTTGAACATCATGATGGTGAGCATCTCTCTGAAACTGCAGATATTTTGGCAACCCATTCTTCTGTCAATGATGTGTTCTCTGATGAAGAAAAAGGTATGATTCATGGTGTATTGACCCTTGCAGAACGTCCTGTCAAATCCATCATGACGCCACGCCCTGATCTGGAATGGCTTGATCTAAATGATCCTGACCTCAAAGAGCAATTGCTTGCTATTGGACACTCACGAATTCTCATCGCACAGGACAACTTGGATAATCTTGCAGGTGTTGCACTGACCCACAAAGTGATGAATGACTTGCTTGAAACAGGCGAGATTCGTATCGAAGAAAATCTGCGTCAGCCTTTGGTAGTGCATGAAAACCTCAAAGTTTTGACCTTGATGGAACAGTTGCGTAATGCGCCAATGCAAATCGCCATTGTCCTCAATGAATACGGCTCAATCGAAGGAATTGCTACACCGATCGACATCTTAGAAGCGATCGCAGGTGAGTTCCCTGATGATGAGGACGACATCCTCCCTGATGCCGAAGTGCTCGAAGAAGGTGTATGGATGCTCGACGGTTCAAGCGATATTCGTCATGTGTCGATCTTGATTGATAAAGATCTCGTCGATGATAATGAAGAATATTCTACACTTTCAGGTTATTTACTGTGGCATTTTGGACGTGTTCCAAGCGATGGCGAAAGTATCGAAGCAGATGGTTTCCGTTTTGATATTTTGACTATGGATGGACATAAGATTGATCGAGTGCGGATCAACAAGATTGATCCTTATCAGTCCGCTTCAGATTAACTCTAAGCAATTTATCTACACATAAAAAAACTGCCCTCGTGGCAGTTTTTTTATTCGTCGTATTTTTTGTTCTTTACGCCTAAATAACTGAATCAGCGTTTTGCAGGCACTTTTTGCTTTTGCTGTTGACGGACAAACTTTTCAACCTTCTCACGTGCACGTTGACGTTTCAGCGGTGAAAGATAATCGACAAACAGCTTACCATTTAAGTGATCCATCTCATGCTGAATACATACTGCAAGTAAATCTTCGGCTTCAATTTCAAATTTTTCACCATCTAAATTCAAAGCTTCGATTTTTACACGTGACGGACGCTCAACTTTATCGTATATTTGAGGAACCGAAAGACAGCCTTCTTCGTAAGGTGCTGTTTGTTCAGTCAGTGGTGTGACTTTGGGGTTGATGAATACCATAGGCTGATCTTTGTTTTCAGACAGATCCATCACGATCAACTGAATATGACGATCCACCTGTGTCGCAGCCAAACCAATGCCAGGAGCGGCATACATGGTTTCAAACATATCAGACGCAAGCTGACGAATGTCGTCATTGACGTCTTCGACAGGCTTAGCAATGGTGCGTAATCGTTGATCGGGAAAACTTAAAATAGGTAGCAGTGCCATATGGTCCTCACAGTTGCCATTGGTAAAGCAAATATCTAAAATGATATATTTACTTCACTAGGGGGCGTTTGTATCGGGTAACATTATAGCCGAATTACAAACACATTATTAGGGATTATGATAATGACAAAAGTTTTGCACAACCAAACAAGCATGACGACGGCTTTGAAACGGGGTGTACTGGCAGTTGCCATGAGTGTTGGGCTCGGATTGGGTGTTGCAGTGGAAGCACAAGCAAAAAATCCAACGCCACCTTCTCTACGTGGTGATGCACCAAATGTCTATATCGTCAAAAAAGGCGATACTTTGTGGGATATTTCTGGACGCTTTTTAACAAAACCGTGGCGTTGGCCAGAGATTTGGGCGAGCAATAAGCATGTCCGTAATCCACATTTGATTTATCCAGGTGATCGTTTATTACTTTGTACACTTGATGGACGTACGCTTATTGGTCGTGATGAAGGCGATGGTTGTGAAGGGATTTTCCGCCGTGCTGGCGCAACAACACTTGCACCGCAAATCCGTGTCGAATCACTGAATAATGCGATTCCTGTCATTCCACTCGATGAAATTCGTCATTGGTTAGAACGTAATATCGTTATTGCGCCTGAAACTTTAGAGAATATTCCATACGTTGTGGGTATGACTGAGCGCCGTGTCATCGCAGCTGAAGGTGATCGTATCTATGTGCGTGGTAATGGCGTACAAATCGGTCAGCCGTATGCGATCTATCGTCAAGGCGATCCGTACAAACTAAAAGATGAAAATGGCAAAGAGTACATTGCTGCACTTGAGTTGACTCAAGTTGCAACTGGCTTAGTCACGCAAGTGGACAAAGACATTAGTACATTCGAAATCAATAAAACCTATAAAGCCGAAGTGCGTAAAGGTGATTTATTGATGCCCATCTACGATCCAATGTTGCCAACATTATTCTATCCTGTACCAGTCGATACAGTTGCGGAAGGCGGTCAAGTTGTCCGTGTACTGGGTTCAATCGGTACAGCAGGCAAACACAGCGTGGTCGCTTTGAATCGTGGTCAACAAGCAGGTGTGACTGTTGGGCAAGTCTTTGCACTTGATCAGCTTGGTGAAACAACGGTTGATCCGAAGACCAAAGAAAATCTACAGCTTCCAAACCAACGTATTGGTCATGCTTTAGTTTTTCGTACTTTTGATCAGATCAGCTATGCGTACATCCTAGACAGTAGCTTACCTGTTAAAACAGGCGCGCTACTTGCTGTACCAATGTCTGAAGAATAAATCCAATCGACAGGTGATTAGGTTCGTCTAATCACCTGTTTTTTATTATTAAAATTCAATAACAAACAATTCTCGATTAAAACGATTTTAAATAAGATGCCTCAAAAACTTTCCCACTCTGAACTCGCAAAACTTAAACTCTGGTATATCTTACATCATTCGGTCAGTAGCTATTTTAAATTACTACATCTTTTCCAAAATGCCGAACACGCCATAGATTTAAAACATTTAGAAAAATGGCAACAGCTAAAGCTTCATACCAACCACATTGAACGTTTTAAAGACTTTCACACCGACTCAGGTCAAGCGCAATTTGAAAAGCGTTTTGAACTCATCAAAAACCATTGCGAACATATTTTATTTGATGGTAATGACGATTATCCTGATCAACTCAGTCATTATGAAGATCGCCCACCGATTTTATTTATCCGCGGTCAAAAAGATTTAATAAAACAATCGCAAATAGCCATTGTCGGTAGTCGCAAACCTAGCCCACACGGTGCGCAAGTGGCGTATGATTTTTCTAGTTATTTTGCCAGTCGAGGCTATCACACGACCAGCGGACTTGCGATAGGCATTGATGCCGCAGCACATCATGGCGCAATTCATCAAGGTCAGAGCATTGCCGTAATCGGTACAGGTTTGGATCAATGCTATCCATCTGAGCATCAGCAACTTTCGCAAAAGATCATCGATACTGGCGGTGCCATCGTGACTGAGTTCTTCCCTGCCACACCGCCTGCCAAACAAAACTTTCCACGTCGCAACCGCATTATTAGCGGACTGAGTGAAGCGACCTTAGTCGTTGAAGCAGGTTTTAAAAGTGGCTCGCTGATCACTGCAAAAACCGCCGCTGATCAAGGTAAATCCGTCTTTGCCATTCCTGGGCATATATATAGTCAGTTTCATCAAGGTTGTCATCAGCTGATTCGTGAAGGCGCAACGCTGATTGACCATCCTGAACAGCTTCTCGAAGACTTAAACGCCTTCCATCCACAGCTTGATACACCTCAATCTAACAAGACAATACAGCTTGAAAAAAGCCAGAAGGCTCAGCGACAAGAGAGCATTCCACAGCAGACAAAAGTGATTCCTACGCAGGTTGAAATTCCTGCACATCTCGCCAAGCTTTACGCAGAGTTGGATTGGGTTGGATTATCGATTGATGAACTCGCAACACGTGTACAAACTTCCATCAGCGAACTGAACGTGGCTTTGGTAGAATTAGAACTCCTCGGCGCATGCCGTCAACATGCAGGTCGCTACCTGCGTTGCTAACGCCTATATTGTGCGCTAACCGAAAGTACTTTTACTTCTTGTGCGAACTATGCAAACTATCAATCTTGAACAAGCCATATACACCTTAAAACAAGGCGATGTCCTCGCCTACCCGACTGAGGCGGTTTGGGGATTGGGCTGTGATCCACGCCAAGAAGATGCTTTTCGAAAGATTCTCAAACTGAAACAACGCCCGATCGAAAAAGGCGTCATTCTACTCAGTGAAAATATTGACCGTGTTGAGCCATTACTTGCCGATCTTGATACAACGATACGTAATCAAATCATCGCATCATGGGAAAAATCAGCCCAAAATCAACGTGCTTATACTTGGCTATTGCCGATCAATAGTGAGATTCCTGCGTGGATTTATGGTGATCATGATCGTGTTGCGATTCGTGTCACCAATCACCCACTCTGCCAACAGCTTTGCCGAAGCTTAAATGATTTTGTCGTATCAACCAGTGCCAATCCTGCGGGACTTTCTCCTGCGATAAGCGCATCTGAAGTACAAAAATATTTCTCTGATCAAGTCGCAATTTTATCAGGTGAATTAGGCGATAGTCCTGAGCCAAGTCGTATTGTTGATGCAGTGACTGGACAAGTGATACGCGCTTAGAAAAAGGTATTTTCAACCTTTCTAATTCACTTTTTCTGTACCAATAAAATCCCTACCAAGACCAGGATACCGCCAATAGAGTGATACGTTGTCCATTGTTCTTTGAGAAAAATATAGGCAATAATGGCGGTGAAAATCGGTGCCAAATTGAGAAATACACTGCTTTTATTCGAACCTAAAGCTTGGATCGACATCATCCATACCAATGGCGCAACTATAGATGGAAAAAGTGCGGCGTAGAGCACAGGCGGAAGGTTTGACGCATTCAAAGCATCTAAGCCGAAGTACAAAAGAAATGGTAGATGCAACACGACCGCAAAACAAATCTGCATGTACAACATGATGGATAGTGGCAAGGCAATCTTCCAATGTTGCAACAACACGCCATAGCCTGCATACAACATCACCGCCAATATCATCAGCAAATCACCAATAATATGTTGCCCATGAAGCAATTGCTGAATATTCCCTTGCGTCACTAAGTACCCTAATCCAATGATCGAAATCATCGAACCAAACAACGCCATCGCACTTGTGCGAATCTGCAACACCACTAGACTAAGCAGAATCGAGAAAATTGGAATAAAGGCATTGATAATGCCCATATTGGTGGCTGTCGTATAATGCGCTGCGGTATATGCCAAACCCTGATAGCACACCATACCAAAGAAGCCGAGTACAGCTAAGCGTAGTAAATGCGGACGAACATCAACCCAGCGCCGAATGACTTTGGGTAAACAAAATGGTGTTAGCACAACTAAAGCAATCAACCACCGATAAAAACTAATACTGATCGGTGAAATCAAATCCACGGCATAACGTGTAACCACGATATTGACCGCCCAAACCAAGACCGCTGTCAGAGGCAATAAGTAGACATAGCGATGTAACATTAATGAGCTGTGGTCGGCTGAAGACATAATAAACAAACAACTAAAATTTCAGATAGACATTATTGGCACCGCTGTGACCAAAGTAAATATAAAGTTAACGTATTCACAGCAAAACGATGCAAATAGTATTCGTAAGTTTGATCTACTTTCAGATATAGTAACCGCATCTTAAACATGCTGTATCGAGTTCTTGTTTTGCACGATCTTTGATACAGCCAACCCACGACAAGATGATCAATTAGATCAAATATATGGATAAACAAATGAAAAAATTAACATTACTTGCTTTAGTCGCTTCAATGGCAGCTTTTACCGCATGTTCAAAACCAGTTACCGAAGTAAAACAAGGTGAAAGTGCTGCGACTGCGCAAGTGGCTAAGCCTGCAAAACTATCAACAGATAATCCAACGGATATCCAAGCCGACATTGATAAACTGCAAGCCTACGGTGCAACACAAGAGCCAAAATCTCGTGAGCTTGGACAACGTATGGAAGCTGCGATGCAAGAGAAAAACAAAGCTGAAATTGACAAACTTTTTCCAGAGCTCAAAGCTTTTGTTGAAACAAGTAACAAAGAACTTCGTGCAATCGAATTAAAGAGCTCGGAAGCCAATGAACTTCGTGAAAAAATGATTGAAAATAGCTTGATCAGCATTGAAATGAGTGAAGTTGTGATCCAAACTGATCCTGAAAAGCTTGATATTGAAAAAGTAAAACCATTACAAGAAAAAGCCATGAAAGCACAGCAAGAGCTAATTACGCTGAGCCAAGCGATCTATGCCAAAATTGAAGGTGCAAACAGCGCGGTAGCTCAAGGTGCTGAAACTGCAGCACCAAGTGCAGAAGCTGCAAATACTGAAACTGCACCTGTAGAAGCAGCACAATAATCATAAAGAATTTGCATTGAAGATATTGTGTTGAAGATGAAGTCATCACACCTTGTGATGGTTTCACTTCATTGACCAACATCATGGAATGAGCACGAGATGAGTACGATTCAAAACATCGCTTTTCAGAAAATGGGTGGTGCGACTGCAACGCTTGCAGATTATCAAGGCAAAGTGGCGTTGATCGTCAATGTCGCTTCGAAGTGTGGTCTAACGCCACAATATGAAGCTTTGGAAAAACTATATCGTTTAAAAAAAGCAGAAGGTTTAGAAATTTTAGGCTTCCCTGCCAATAACTTTCTCGAACAAGAACCCGGTAGCGATGCAGAGATTCAAGAGTTTTGTTCTGTCAGTTATGATGTGACGTTTCCGTTATTTTCAAAAATTTCTGTTGCAGGTGATGATAAACATCCGTTGTATCAAGCATTGATTGAAACTCAACCTGAGCGTATCGGCGAAGGACCGTGGTGGGATGATCTGGTGGAATATGGTTTAACACCTAATCCAAAACCTGAAGTGCTATGGAATTTTGAAAAATTTCTTGTCAATCGTCGTGGTGAAGTCATCGCACGTTTTGCACCTGACATTACTGCCGAAGACCCACGTCTTTTAGAAGCGATTGAAATTGCGTTGGCTGAATAAATCTTAGTTTGTTATACGACGAGTAAATATTATCTGATACGTGGGAACGTCAGTCGCATTGTTCGAGGACAGGACATTGTTGGTAAAGTGACGTTCTTCAAGGTGTCAGATTGATTTTGATATATGCCCGAGTTTGCGACTGACAAAATGGCTTTGCCTACTTTCCCCGAAAGGAAAGTAGGTCGAACCGAAGGTTAATCCCGACTTATGCGTATAAACAGCAAGAACTTACCTAAAAGATTCTGCTTTTTATCTGATCCTAGATTAACTTAACCTTCCAATCAAAAAACCGCATCACTTGATGCGGTTTTTTGAAATTAGTATTTACCCACTGATTTTCTTGTACTTAGCACGTGTTGGACGTGCTTCATCACCAAGTTTCTTCTTACGATAAGCTTCATACTCAGTATAGTTGCCGTCGTAGAATTCAGGTTCATCATTTTCAAAAGACAAAATGTGTGTCGCAATACGGTCAAGGAACCAACGATCATGCGAAACGACCATGACTGTACCTGGGAAAACTAAAATCGCATCTTCTAACGCACGTAATGTTTCCACGTCCAAGTCATTCGACGGTTCATCGAGTAAGATGACATTGGCACCTTGCTGTAGAATCTTCGCCAATTGCAAACGGTTACGCTCACCACCTGATAGCTCGCCGACACGCTTCTGCTGATCTTGACCTTTGAAGTTAAAGCGTCCGATATAAGCACGTGAAGCAATTTCATAATCGCCGACTTTGAGAATATCCAAACCGCCAGAAACTTCTTCCCACACGGTTTTGTTGTTATCCAAAGTGTCACGAATCTGACCAACATACGCCACTTTGACTGATTCACCGAGCGTCACAGTCCCTGTATCAGGCTGTTGTTCTTCAGTCATCATACGGAATAATGTGGTTTTACCCGCACCGTTTGGACCAACGATACCAACGATCGCTGCTGGCGGTACGGTAAAGCTCAAGTTTTCATACAACAAACGCCCATCAAAGGATTTGCTGATGTTATTCACTTCAACCACTTTGTTACCAAGACGAGGACCTGGTGGAATGTAAATTTCAGAGGTTTCATTACGCTCTTGGAATTCTTTCGAGTTCAGTTCCTCGAAACGCTCCATACGCGCTTTATTCTTCTTCTGCTGACCTTTAGCATTCTGACGCACCCATTCCAATTCCTTTTTCAAGGCTTTGGCGAACGACTCTTCTTGCTTCTGCTCTTGCTCTAGGCGTGCATTCTTCTGCTCAAGCCAAGCGGTATAGTTACCTTGATATGGAATACCATGTCCACGGTCAAGCTCGAGAATCCACTCCGCCACATTATCCAAGAAATAACGGTCATGGGTAATCGCCACGATCGTACCTTGGAAATCTTTCAAGAAGCGTTCAAGCCATGCAACAGATTCTGCGTCCAAATGGTTAGTCGGTTCGTCAAGAAGCAACATATCAGGCTTCGACAAGAGCAAACGACACAGTGCAACACGACGGCGCTCACCACCTGAAAGCAAACTCACATCCGCATCCCACGCAGGTAGGCGTAGCGCATCAGCGGCTTGTTCAAGTTGATTATTCAGGTTATGTGCATCCCATGCTTGGATAATGCCTTCGAGCTTCTCTTGCTCTTTGGCAAGCGCATCAAAGTCTGCATCTTCTGCAGCATATTCAGCGAATACTTCGTCAAGACGTGCCAACGCATCAAGTGGTTCACGCAAACCATCTTCGACATTACCACGTACATCTTTGCTTGGGTCTAGCGGTGGCTCTTGCTCAAGATAGCCAATTTTAATGCCAGTTTGCGCACGTGCTTCACCAGAGAAGTCTTTATCGACACCAGCCATGATGCGAAGCAAGGTTGATTTACCCGCACCGTTTAGACCGAGTACACCAATCTTGGCACCAGGGAAAAATGACAGGGAAATATTTTTGAGGATTTCACGCTTTGGTGGAACCATCTTGGACACACGATTCATCGTGTAAATATATTGGGCCACGTAGGACTCCTAAAGTTGTTCAACTCATGCCGTTGGTGATTTTAGTTTCCATCACACATTAAAAAAACTTGACGATAGTCGAAGAAATTAATCCTGATACAAGGCAACCGTGTGAAGGTGTACATGTAGTACTTCGAACGAGGTTAACGCTGTAGCAGGATCTAAGTTCTCTGACTATAGAACGGCGACACATAAATGCCGACTATTATAGGAGAAATCGCCGTGAAGTGAAAACAAAGTTCATCATTGCTCGCAGATAATCCCGAAACAACATATTTCCAAGACGGCTTTTTCTAAGATGGTTTCCTAAAATGGCTTTTTCCAAGACAGTTATTTCTAAACTAACTTTTTCTAAGCGCTTTCTCAATATGAACAGTATTCATAATCGCAATGTGAATCGAATCATTTTATTCATCATCATTTCAGGTTTATAGTGAATTAATCAGGACGATAGATAAATAGGCAAAGCCATGACACAGGAAGTGATGCAACTCAATTTCCCCATCATCGACCCACATATACACCAATGGGACCCATACCATACGCCACATGCCGCACAGCATTTGGTGAAAGTTTTGGGAAATTATCCTCGTGCTATGGATAGGCTGCTACGATTAGTCAAACCAAAACCATTGATTGACACCTTAGGGCTTACCGATCACGCACTTGCGCCGTATCTCCCTCGCAACTATAAGCAAGACATTGGTCATTTTAATGTCGAAAGTGTCGTTCATGTGGAAGCAAATTGGCATGACCATAAAGGTACTGGTGTGGTCGGTGAAACTCGTTGGATCGATCAACTGCCCTTTGATGAACAAAACATCCAGTTAGGTGCAATCGTTGCCACTGCAGACCCGAGGAAACGTGATTTTAAGAAAATATTACTACTGCACCGTGAAGCCAGTCCGCAGTTTCGTGGTATCCGAAAAATGGCGTCTTTTCATGAAGATAAAGGTATTTATCGGTGGTGCGATCAAGCAGGACTTTACCGTGATAAAAAATTCCTGAAAGGCTTTGAGCAGATCGTTCGTCAAAATCTCACTTTTGACGCATGGTGCTACTCGACACAGCTTGATGATGTGACTGCTCTCGCCAAACGCTTTCCTGAAGCGAAAATCATGCTTGACCATCTCGGCACACCTGTTGGACTATTTGGTGCCGTTGGCAAATCTACAGGACAAAGCGCTCAAGCACGCCAAGCGATCTTTGAAGAATGGAAAGTCAAACTAGCGACAATTGCAGAATGTCAAAACGTCTATGCCAAAATTTCAGGTTTACTCATGCCTGTACTTGGACATGACTTTCATCTTAAAAAGCAAAAAGCCACGAAAATGCAGATTATCAAACGGCTACAACCAATGATTGACCATGCTGTACAGGTATTTGGAACAGATCGTATCGTCTTCGCATCTAACTTTCCAATGGATAAACCTAGCGCAGATTTAACCGAAATCATTGCCGCTTACATCGAGATGACTCAACCTTATGGCGAGGATGCGATGTTTAAAATCTTCCATCAAAATGCCAAGAATTTTTATCAAATCGAGTAATCCAAATCGAATATTCATTGTTCAGCAAGTTTTTACAATTTTTTTTACAAATAAAGATGGATCTTTGATCAAATTTCCAAGAGATTAATTGACATTAGCTCAAGGATTTAGCAAATTAATAGAGTAGGAACTCTAACCAGTTTAGAGTAATCGCTCTATGTAATTTATTATTTTTCATATATTTAGAGTAGATCACCTAGAATAAGTTGGCTATCATGTGTACAGAATAAGTTGTGATGATCAATCAGGAGTCTTGCGCATTACAACACACCAAGAATTTAACTGTATGAACTGTAGGACGCATTTATGAACTCAAGATTGCAAAAACAACTGATCAAAAAAGTCGAAGGAAAAAATATCATTATCACTGGCGCATCAAGTGGTATTGGTTTGACTGCGGCAAAACAACTTGCTAACGCTGGCGCACATGTCATTTTGATGGCACGTACCAAAGAAAAACTCGACGAAGTAAAAGCTGAAATCGAAGCTGAAGGTGGTCAAGCCTCTGTCTTCCCATGCGATCTCAATGACATGGACTCGATTGACAAAGTTTCTAAAGAAATCCAAGCATCTTTTGATCATATTGATATTTTGGTCAATAATGCTGGTCGCTCAATTCGCCGTGCCGTACATGAGTCGGTAGATCGTTTCCATGACTTTGAACGTACCATGCAACTCAACTACTTCGGTGCTGTACGTTTGGTCTTGAACTTATTGCCTGACATGATGGCACGTAAGCAAGGTCAAATTATCAACATCAGCTCAATCGGTGTATTGGCGAATGCAACTCGCTTCTCTGCATACGTTGCATCAAAAGCTGCACTCGATGCGTTTAGCCGTTGTTTATCTGCTGAAGCGTTATCACACAAGATTGCATTAACGTCGATCTATATGCCATTGGTTCGTACACCAATGATTGCACCAACCAAAATGTACAACTACGTACCTACGCTTTCACCAGAGCAAGCAGCTGATTTAATTGCTTATGCGATCGTAAAACGTCCGAAGAAGATCGCTACCAATCTTGGTCGCTTGGCTTCAATCACGTATGCAGTTGCGCCGAACGTCAACAATGTCTTGATGTCAATTGGTTACAACCTATTCCCAAGCTCTACGGCATCTGTCGGCAAGCAGGAAAAATTGAACATTATGCAAAAAGCGTATGCACGCTTATTCCCAGGTGAACACTGGTAATCTGCACTACGCTGTAAAATTGAAAAAGACCATCTTCGGATGGTCTTTTTTTGCATTGGGAATGCACTTCTTTGCTTCAAAGCTTTAATAAATAATCAATAAAGTCTTCAAGACGTTGATCCTGCAACACATAAGGGTCAAATTCGGCAATCCCACGATCATTAAAGAAGCGAAGCATGGCTTTATCAAAAGGTGCATATTTCATATGCCACGTCCCAAAACGAATATAATCAATATCGGATAAATCCAATAAAATCACATCACTATGGCGTGGGTCTTTGGTGATTTTTTCATAAAATAATGGATTAACAATTTCAGTGTCGCCTTCAAGACATTGAAAAAACATACCATTGCCGTAATAGAGCACACCATACACCTGATGTCTGCCATTGAAATCAACTGCCTCAGATAGAATGTCCATCAAATCTTGACGGATTTCATCCTCATCCTTGACCGTTTTACTTGCATAGCATAGCCGTGCAAGTTGTGTATTCACCCCCACCGCAATCACTCCAAAATCAAAAAACAAAAATGATTAAATAATATAAAATCAAATATTTAACTGCATGTCATAAAAGCAGGCATACAAAAATAGAAATACTATGTTTTGAACAAGAAGTAAACAAATAGTTATGACTGGACGATTTGATCAGATCAGGGAGAAAGTTTAATTTTAATTATCGTGATTAAAAATTTATGTTTTTAAAATATCTGGCGGTGAGAGAGGGATTCGAACCCTCGATACGCTATGAACGTATACACGCTTTCCAGGCGTGCTCCTTCAGCCACTCGGACACCTCACCATTGAGGTCAGGGATAATAGCGAAATTTGCAATGAATGCCAAGCAGATTGCACAATAATTGAAAAACAGTGCTAACATTGCCGCAAATACCAAAATCATTGATTTTCATATTTATGAGTCACGTCAAAAAAGCCGCCCTCCCTGCCATGACCCTCGCCGCTCTCGGCGTTGTGTTTGGGGACATTGGGACGAGCCCGCTGTATGCGATCAAAGAATGTTTTTCAGCTGCGCATGTCGATGTCACCATAGAAAGTATCATGGGGATTTTATCCCTGATCTTTTGGTGTATGACCATCACCATTAGCATTAAATATGTCAGCATCATCATGCGAGCGGATAACAATGGTGAAGGTGGCATCATGTCACTTTTGGCATTGAACTTGCGTAATAAACAGCTCATCACAAAACACAAACTGGCAATTATCGCCTGTGGCTTTGTCGGCGCATCGCTATTCTTTGGCGATGGCATCATCACCCCTGCGATCTCCGTACTCTCTGCGGTGGAGGGTTTGAGTATTGCCACGCCGATTTTTAATGATTGGATCGTACCAATTGCACTGGGGATTCTGACCGCATTGTTTATGATTCAGCGTCATGGTACAGCGGTGATGGGGAAGTTTTTTGGTCCTGTGACTTTGTTATGGTTTTTGTCACTTGGTACGCTTGGGCTTTGGAATATTATTCAGACACCGATCGTACTCGGTATGGTGAGTCCGCACTGGGCAGCAAGCTTTGTTTGGGATCACCCTGCGATTGCATTTTTTACCATGGGGGCAGTGATTCTGACCATTACTGGCGGTGAAGCATTGTATGCGGATTTAGGGCATTTTGGTCCGACACCGATTCGTATGGCTTGGTTTACCGTTGTGTTGCCGTGCTTGCTTTTGAATTATGCAGGACAAGGTGCATTGCTTCTTCGTCGTCCCGATGCGATTGAAAATCCATTTTTCTTAATGGTGCCAGAATGGGCACTCTATCCGATGATTGGGCTCGCTACGATTGCTGCGATCATTGCCTCGCAAGCAATGATTACAGGGATTTTCTCAATGGCGAAACAAGCCATTCAGTTGGGTTATTTACCTCGCCTCACCATTCAACAGACTTCTGAATCCGAGCAAGGGCAAATTTATGTCCCATTTTTAAATTGGACATTATTTATTGCCGTGTTCATCATTGTCTTATTGTTTGAAAATAGTTCAAATCTTGCCAGTGCATATGGTGTCGCAGTCACGAGTACCATGCTGTGCGGAACGATTTTGATCACGATTTTGGCGCACACTTATTGGCGTTGGCCTGTCTACAAAACTGCTTTGGTGATGACACCGTTTTTCCTTTTGGATTTGATCTTCGTCAGTGCAACCTCTTTGAAAATTCCTGCAGGCGGTTGGGTGACTATCGCAATTGGTGGTGTGATATTCGTACTGTTGATGACGTGGAAACGTGGTCGTGAGCTCATGTTTGAAAACTTGCAACGTGATGCTTTGCCAGTCGATATCTTTATCAACCATTTGGGCAATAGCGTGCAAATCGTACAAGGTCAGGCGATCTTTATGACCAGCACCCCGAAGATTGTGCCACATGCGATGTTGCACAACTTGAAGCACAACAAAATTTTGCATGAGCTAAACTTCTTGATCACGGTCGAAACCAAAGATGTGCCGTATGTGGAAGATGATGCACGGATTTATATCAAAAAATTAGATGACCGCTTTATCAAAGTGATTGTATATTATGGTTTTAAAGATGAACCTGATATTCCAAAAGCACTGAAACAAGTCTATGATGCGCTTGAGCTTGAGTTTAATATGATGCAAATCAGCTTCTTTATCTCTCGTGATCGTGTGATCTCAACGGTTGGAGATGGTATGGCACCGTGGCGTGAGAAGTTGTTTATTTCTATGCAACGTAATACCAGTGCGGTGAGCGATTTTTATCAAATCCCAAGTAATCGGGTGGTCGAATTAGGTAGTCAGATTGAGATCTAAGCTTTAAATATTCCCAATAAAACCTGCTTAACTTGGTAAAACAAAGCTCCGATGAATCGGAGCTTTGTTTTTAGGTAAATACTAAACTTTAGATTATTGCAACGGCGTTGTTGCATCCATTTCAGGCTCTGCCAACTGTGTTGCATCTTCAGTTTGGTTCATGTCTTCCACAGGGACAGCTTGCGCATTTGGGTCAATCACATCTTGATCCGCTTCAGGCATCAACGCTGCAGCATTTTGATCCATCCCATTTTGCACATCAGCTTGTGCAGAAGCTACTGTTTGATCGGCTTCGGTGATTGCAGTATCAACAGCTGCATTCAGCTCAGCAGTTTGCATAGATGCTTGCTCTGTTGTCGATTGTGCTTGAGCAAGCTGTTTTTGTGCTTCAGTCATTGTTGATTGCTCAGTTTCTAAAATTTCACCTGCATTTGCGCTCAGCTCCGACTCAACATTATCATCCATTGATTCAACATTTTGAGCAAGTTGCTGTGCTTGTTGTACTGACGCATCAACAACAACAGGCGCTGATTGCGCAGTCACTTCTGCATCAGTTTCAACATTTACAGGTGCTTCTACATTTGTTGTCGATATATTCGCCGCAGACTCAACTGGAGCCGATTGCTCAGATTGCATAGATTGAATAGTCGCCTGAGGTGACTGTGATGAAGCTTTCATTGAACCACTAACTGGCGCATTCATTGGGCGCAAAGTACGTGCTTGCACATCAATCACTGCATTTTGCGCAATCGCTTGTGCGATCACTTGCTTTGGAATACCCATTTGCTCAAGTGAGCCTGGCTGACCATTAACTGTGGTTTGTACTGTCGCTTTAGACAAGCTTTCCAACGTATCACCAGGCTGAACTGGTGGCTCTGCAAATGCTGAGCTTGCAAACATTGCAGTGGCAATGGCACTCAGACCTAAAGTCATTTTTGTTCGAGTTGATGTATTTGTCTTGATGTTACTATTTGAGTTAGACATCATATTCTCCAATGTTTTCTCACACTGATTCAAGTGAACACATTAAGGTGAGTTGGATCAGCCCAAAATCCAAGAATTTAAAAAATCGTCAATCATTAAAAACGGATAAACGATCTGACTTGAACTATGGTGTATTTCGATTTTTTAGATAAAGCCTTTTGAACAAAAAAGGTTTCAACTAAAAATGGCATCCGAAATACGCTAGGCTAGATTTAAGTCTTAAAAGACCCATTTCACATTTCAAGTTGCGATCAGCTTAGACTAGCCTTTTGTAAACTTTGTAGCAGTCAAGTTGTCTAAAAGCGCATCAACTGTGTGTTAAACGTGAGTAAAACAAAAGAATTATCTATACTTGGTAAAGTTAGATTGCTAAGATTTTAACAGCGCATCTCCGATGTAAATTTTGAGTAATTTTTGTAGTCGATCTTTTGTAGCCCGATCTTTGTAGCATAGCCTCTTGAAAAAAATATATTTTATCTTTCTTCCTTTATTATCAATCGCTTGTTTCTTACCACAACTCAGCACAGGGCAATTGCTGTCCTTTTCTAATACTTTGTGCCTTGATGAGTTTTACGCAGAAGCGCCACCAGAACTCATCAATAAAAAGCTGAGTGTTGATAGTTACCCACTCTGCAATCAAGGTTTCACCATTCATTATTCAGGCATTTCCAAAACGCCAATTTGGGTGGCAGAAAAGCTTAGCCCTGAACGACTCAGCATTCGGATCAAACGTGAAGATAACTTTCATGAAGATGATCGTCTGCCAGTTTCAGCACAGGCGACCCTAGAGGCATATCGCAATTCGGGTTATGACCGTGGACACATGGCACCCAATGCCGATATGAATAACAAAACCTCTCAATATCAAAGCTTTGCCCTGAGCAACATCATTCCACAGCATTATGATAATAATCAAAATACATGGCGTGAGATCGAAGAAGCCACCCGAGCAATGGTGACAAAATATAAGCTTGATGCTTATATCATTACGGGTTCTGCCTATCTTGAGCCGACGGTTCAATATGTTAAAAAAGGACATGACGTACTTGTACCAAGCCATATTTATAAAGCAGTGTATTTCCCACGTATCGGATTGGCGAGTGCATATCTTAGTAAAAATGACGGCTCTCGCTATGCTGAAACGATAAGCATCTGTGCTTTAGAAGAAAAAGTAGGGATTAATCTTTATCCTCGATTAGATGAACAATCGAAACGGCAAATCTTCGAGCTACCGATGCGAGCCAATCAAGTCAAAGCCAATAAACATCCACAATATCAAGATAGTGACCTACATAGCCAATGTGCACCAATAGTTGAAGCAGAACAGATTTCAGCGACACAAAAACGCTTTGTCGTTGGTCAATCTTATGCATTAGAAAACCCTGTTCAATGGACAACAATTAAAGAAAAGGTTTCTATGCCAAGCTTACCAAACTTGATTGAAATATTTTCAACAGCCAATGAAGATGAAGTTCAAAAAGATGCGTTAGAAAATTCTGAAATGAAAAATGTAAAAATGGATGGTAACGACAGCGATGAACCAAATCGCTTTTCAATCAATCGCATTCTTTTGCCGATCGTAGAGTGGATGAAAGAAAAGGATACAAATGCCAATTAAAAACACGAATTCTAGGACTTAAACAGGACAGAAAAATGGAATTTAAACCTTTTCAAAATCATACACAAAGTATCGCCATAGATGCGCTCACGATTGAAAATCAAGGCGAGCGCATTTCGATTTATGGCAGTTTGCAAATTCATCAAGATCAACACAGCTTAGAGCATGCCAAAATTTTAATGAAGATTTTAGAGCAAACGGTGATAACGCTTGAATCACAAAATTTAGTTATAAAAGTCGAGCAGAATCATGATGATGTGGAAGTGGTTAAAAATCCATTTTTGAATGATACAGCTTCAAAATAATTTTTATAAATCGTTTTTTATATTCAGCCAAAATTTTAATTTTATTTAGGCTTTTAACAGCTCGCCTTGCAACCATGCCAAATAGTTGTGTTGATCTAAAAACTCTGGCGCTTTGGTGGTATCGAGATGATAAGTCCGAGTATTGAATTCAATCATAATATCGCTCGGTGAATATCGACTATCTTTAATGGGAAAATACTTTGCCAAAAATAAGCGATGTTGCCCCCAGTTGGTGAGATTATCAATCCGAGGGCTGTCCAGCTTATTCACAAACTCAACATAACAAGACTTGATATCATCAATGGTGTAAATCTGCTGAGGCATGATCAATCTCATAAAACTCACCTGATGGTGTAAGCCTAATCTTTGATCATGAAGCTTTGATGAAAGCTTATAAACGCATCTCAATGCCTTGCTCTGCAAGAAAGGCTTTGGCTTCGGGAATGCTATGTTGCCCAAAGTGGAAAATCGACGCTGCGAGCACCGCATCTGCCCCACCCTGCAAAATCCCATCTGCCATGTGTTGCAGATTCCCCACACCACCCGAGGCAATGGTTGGAATCGTCACTCGATCGTTAATCGCACGCATCAAACCAATGTCATAGCCCGCTTTGGTGCCATCGGCATCCATACTGGTGACAAGAAGCTCACCTGCGCCAAACTCAGCCATTTTCACTGACCATTCAATCGCATCAATCCCCGTCGGTTTACGTCCGCCGTGAGTGAAAATTTCCCATTTATTCTCAGCGACTTTTTTGGCATCAATGGCGACCACGATACATTGTGCCCCGAAACGACTTGATGCTTCCGCAACGAACTCAGGATTAAATACCGCAGCTGAGTTGATGCTGACTTTATCCGCACCTGCATTGAGCAGTAGTCGAATATCCTCAATCTTGCGCACACCACCGCCAACAGTCAGCGGAACAAAGACCGTTTCCGCCATGCGCTCTACAGTTTTATACGTCGTGTCACGACCATGATGGGTTGCTGTAATGTCTAAAAAGGTAATCTCATCAGCACCTTGCTCATTGTAGCGACGTGCCACTTCCACAGGATCACCCGCATCACGAATATCCAAAAACTGAACGCCTTTGACCACACGTCCATTGTCCACATCTAAACACGGAATAATTCGTTTTGCTAACATAGCTTGATTCTCAGCAACTTGTTTTAATAGCGAAATGACATCTTCAAAAAGACGATTCTTTCAAAGAACATCTAGCTTCTGTGCGCAAAGACTACACCTTGACGCAAGAAGCGGTTATTCTAACAAAAATATTCTGTATGCCTAGAGTTTTCATTGTTATGTCCGTCTATACCCAACTCAATCTTGAACAAGTAAACACTTTCGCCATGCAATATGGCTTAGAGATTATCGAGATCGAACCGATTCAAGGCGGGATTGAAAACACCAATTATTTTATTACTGCAAAAAATGGTCAGGAATTTGTACTCACGGTGTTTGAAGAGCTGGACTTAAATGCAGCTGCCGAATTATTCCCTGTGTTGCAACATCTTGAACAACACGGCATTGCCGTTGCTGTACCTTTAACTTTTCAAGACCGACCGATTCACAGCATCGTCGATAAACCTGCACAGATTGCCCCACGCATTGCAGGCAAACATCCCATGCCATCTACGGTGGCGCAAGTTGGCGCAATGGGTGAAGCATTGGCAAAGATGCATTTGGCTTTGCAAAATTATCCGCTGCAACGTCAAAATAATCACGGTCAATCATGGTGGTCTGCGACTGCCCACGAGCTGTATCCGAAAATGAATGAAGCAGATCAAGCATTACTCACCCAAGTATTTGCGCAGTATGAACAGATGTTTGATGCCTATCCGAATCGTCCCTATGGTTTGATTCATGCGGATTTGTTCCGTGATAATAGTCTGTATGTTGGTGACTCGTTGTCGGGAATTTTAGATTTTTCTGAGCTCAGCTATGATCAGCTATTGCTTGATATTAGTATTACGATGAATGATTTTTGCAGTGATTATCCCAACGTGTCTTTAGATGTGGAAAAAGCACAGGCATTTTTAAATGCTTATCAAGCAGTGCGTGCGTTGACCGATGATGAAAAATCTTGCCTACAAACCTATCTTGCGATGGCAGCCTGTCGTTTTTGGTTAGCTCGTCTACAAGTTGCGGAACGTAATCAACGAGAAGGTCGCATCGGTGCAGATATTTTACAGAAAGATCCGCAAGAGATGCGCAATATGACCCATGACCGTTTAAACACAGAGTACGCATTGTAATGGCACGCTATCAAGGACGTTTAGTCGAATGGCACGATGAGCAAAGCTACGGCTTTATTCAGGGTATTAGCGATCCTAAGCATCAGCGTGTGTTCCTGCATATCAGCGCCTTTGAGCGTAGTGGCCCTCGACCGATTGAGGGCTGTGTGGTGGAGTATGAGCTGGGCATCGACGATCAATCTCGACCGCAAGCCCGCAATGTACGCTACGTCAAAGCCAAGCAAGTCTTTAGCCACAATCCGAACAGCCAACCCTTTTCAAGCGCATCAAAAAAGCGTTTTGCGTGGCATCCGATGTATCTCGCCATGTTGGTGTATTGGGTGGTGCTGTTTGTCACCGCAGCCTATGGACAGCTTCCGCCGTTTACGTTGTTGGTGATTATGCTGGTGAATAGCTATTGTTACTGGATTTTTTATCAAGACAAAAAAGCAGCAATGCAAGGCGATCAACGTATTTCTGAACAGCATTTACTGCTCATGTGCGCACTCGGTGGTTGGACGGCGGCGTGGTTTGCCATGAAGCACTTTCACCATAAGACACAGAAACAACCGTTTAAAAAATACTATTATCTGAGTATCGTGGCGCATATTGCATTGCTTGCGTTTAGTGTGTTTATGCTACGACTATTTTGATTCTTTGAATTGGAAAAATGGAAATGACTAACCAAATCAGCCCAATCGCAACCCAAGATCAGAAAAATCTCACCTACTTACTGTACGGCTTATATCTCGCTGCGATCTTTAGTGCGGGCATCTTGGCAGTGATCGCCATCATTATCAACCATGTCAAATTTTCCAGTGTCAAAGGCACATTTTTAGAAAGTCATTTTCTTTGGCAGATTCGAGGCTTCTGGTGGTATTTGCTGTGGAATGTGATTGGCTTTGCCAGTTTATTTCTCGTAGCTTTTGTCTATCAGTCGGCATGGTGGGCGGTATTTGCGCCAACGATTTGTTTAGTTATTATCGGGCTAGCTTGGGTGTGGAGTGTGTATCGTGCGATACGTGGCTTGATTGCCCTCAGCAATGATGAGGCGATGTATTAACATTTTTTCGTAAGAGAAATAAGCGTGACCACAAACAACAAAAAAGATTCACCGAATAAAGATAAAAGCGAAAAAAGTCCGAATAAATGGAAGCAAGCCATGTGCGGATTATTTGGTGAAATGATAGGACAATTAATTCCTTTACTTCTATTTTTTGCAGTCGCAAATATTTATGCAGCCTACGCCTTTTTAGGTTTAGGTGCATTTTTTCTGATTTTACCTTTCGGCATGTTGAGCTATTACGCATGGAAAAAATGGGTAAAAGGTCAATAAGCCCAAGGAGTTTAATACAATTAGTTGTGTATTATAGACAACAAAATCTCGCTTAACTTTTCCACAGAATCCACAATCGCCACAGGTGCAAACTGCTCAAGTACATTCACCGCATGCACACCATAGCTCACGCCGATTCGTGGCATATTGATGTTCTGCGCCATTTCCAAATCATAACTGGTATCACCAACCATTAGCGCACGATGCGAAGGCACACCTGTCACATTTAAGATTTCTTGAAGCATTAGCGGATCAGGCTTAGAACGAGTTTCACTGGCTGCACGAGTCGCAACAAATAGATCTGCACTTTGGGTCTGTGCAAGCACTCGATCAAGCCCTTTACGGCTTTTCCCTGTTGCTACCGCAAGTAATTTGCCCTGTGCTTTTAACGCATCGAGCAACTCTGCCACACCATCAAACCACACATCACTGCCTGAATTTTCCACATAATGTTGTGAATAACTTTTTAAAATCTGCTCATGTAACTCAGGCACTTGTGGAAATAAACGCTGCATCACCTCAGGCAAGCCTAAACCAATGACACTTTTTACATCTTCATCTAACAATGGTTGTTGAAACTTACGTGCAGCAAATTGCAAACTTTTGACAATCTGACCGACAGAATCAAACAACGTCCCATCCCAATCAAAAATGATCAGATCAATATTTTGCATATCGAATACGCTTGTCGGGTCTGCATCAGGAGAAAATTGCTTTAAATCATTCATCAGTAAAATATCTATCTCGTACAAGTTCGTTTCAAAAGCTATCCGACTTCAATTGCTATCTGATTACTTACTCAGACTTTTAATCAGTTTTTGCATATCATCGGGTAACGGCGCTTCGATCACAGGATAATTCGGTATTTCCAAACGCATAGCATGTAGGCAGAGTCGTTTGACATCGTGATGCGAAAACGGTACTTGATGCCCATATTTATCATCGCCGACCAGCGGATGACCGATACTCAAGCCGTGTACACGGATTTGATGAGTCCGACCAGACAACGGCGAGGCGTGGATTAGTGTCGCTCCAGTATAACGCTCAACCACATTCCACTGAGTTTGGCTAGGCTTGCCCTCTTTCGACACGCGAACACGGCGCTCACAGTTGTTCAATTCATAACGTAATAATGGCGCATCAATCAACTGTTTGTCCAAAGTCACCACACCTTTCACGATCGCCGCATAGGTCTTTTTGATGCGATGCGCTCGCAGATCATCTTGCAAGACTTTCAGTGTAGAACGCTTTTTGGAGATCATCACCAAGCCCGACGTATCACGGTCGATACGGTGAATCAATTCTAAATATTTCTTGCCAGTCGCTTGGCGCATCGCTTCGATCAAGCCATACGCCACACCGCTCCCGCCATGTACCGCAATGCCCGACGGCTTATTGATCACGATCAAACCCTCATCTTCATAGATGATGCGAGCCAGCAAACCTTGCGCCACGCTATCGCCGATCGGCACATGATCCTCTTGTTGTTGCATGCGAATCGGTGCGATACGGATTTGATCACCGATATTGAGCTTGGTTTCTGCTTTAATGCGCTTTTTGTTGACACGCACCTCCCCCTCACGAATCAGTCGGTAAATCCGACTTTTCGGCACACCTTTTAAGGTGCGAAATAGGAAGTTATCAATGCGCTGTCCCTCATGATGCTCCGTCACATCAATCCACGTCACACTTTGCCAAGCGCCTACTGTATCAACATCAACTTTTTCTTCTTTAAACTTTTCTTTTTCGAACTTTGCAGGTCTTGAAGGTGCTGATTTTAAAGTCGATGCTTTCGATAGTGGCTTTTTAAAAGATGGCTTTTTTGAAGATGATTGTTTTAAGGACGAAGCTTTAGCAAACGACAACTTTGACGATGAAGTAGAATTAGATCGGTTCATAAAACTCACAACTTTTTTCATGGGTAGGATGTGGAAGACTTTGCGCACTGTTTATTTAAGATCAATATTTTACATTGATCACGCTAGCAAATGTAGCCAAAGACATGGAGAGCGCACATTTTCACAATTTTTGCCTATTTTTTAAGCAAATAACATCAATTAATCGCAAATATCATATAGGCAGATGGCGATGTATTTGCTATATTCAGCGCACGGATACCAACGTCACCGTCCATCACAAAATATCTTCTTTTGAGAAAATAAGACGATAGATGCACATAAGATGACGTGTCGGTCCTCAAAGATTATGCCTAAGCCGATGGCAGATTATATCGGCAAAACTGTGATGTGCATGTGTTTATTTTAACCATGTCCACCGCACAGCATGCAAATGTCGCTAACCAACGACCAATCAATCGTTAAGTTAGTTTAATTGATAACGGATTGCATCAGACACATTGCACCACGCAAGATATTCAGGCAACCCATTTGATCATTTAAGGTTTGTTAGCCCTCGCCACGATGAGCATTCCGTGGCTTGAAAGAAATGACTAGCAAAAGATCGAATGATTTAGATTTAACGATTTAACGCTTACAACGTAATTTTGATGTCTAAATCCATGCGTCTTATCGCAAATTGTGAACAGATAGTCACCTTAAATACAATGCGTCCCCCAGTGAATATCGTTGCAACGAATCTCAACAGAGACTTGGCAACAGTATGCTGACATTGATAAGACCGTTTCATTTTTGAAAAAAGAAAATGTACCGTTGATCTCAACTGTCGCAACATTGCGAAAATGATTTGAACGAAACGATGAAAAAGCATCTATTCAAAACCTTTCGCTTGCTATGATCAATGAAGTCAGAATGTGGTGTTGATGCGTTTGGGTCATCCTTGATTAGGTATTACACCCATGAAACGTATGTTGATCAATGCAACACATGCCGAAGAAGTTCGTGTTGCACTTGTCACAGATAATCGTCTGTATGATTTTGACCTTGAAAATCGCACGCGTGAACAGAAAAAATCAAACATCTATAAAGGTCATGTGACCCGAGTAGAACCCTCTTTAGAAGCAGTCTTTGTAGAATACGGCGCAGGACGTCAAGGCTTCTTGTCTTTACGTGAAATCGCACACTCTTATCTACAAGGCGATCCTCGTCAAAACCACAATATCCGTGAACTCATTACCGAAGGCACTGAGCTTTTGGTACAAGTGGAAAAAGAAGAGCGTGGCAACAAAGGTGCTGCGCTTTCGACCTATATTTCACTTGCAGGACGTTATTTGGTATTGATGCCAAACAACCCGAAAGGTGGCGGTATCAGCCGTCAGATTTCAGGTTCAACCCGTGAAGAATTGAAAGAAATTTTAGCCTCACTCAATCTACCTCGTGGCATGAGTTTGATCATCCGCACTGCAGGGATTGGACGCAGCAAAGAAGAATTACAACTCGACTTACAACACTTGCTAGACCTTTGGAATCAAATCCAAAACTCAGCAAAAAATGGGCCTTCACCGATGCTCGTGCATCAAGAAGCAGGTGTAGTGACCCGTGCCATCCGTGACTATCTGCGTGATGACGTCGCAGAAATTTTGATCGATAGCGAAAATGCCTACAACGAAGCCTATAACTTCGTCAAAGCAGTGATGCCAAATCAATTAGACAAATTAAAAACCTATACTTTAAACGACCCACTGTTTGCGCATTTTGGTGTTGAAAGCCAAATCCAAACCGCTTATGAGCGTGAAGTGAAGTTGCCATCAGGTGGTTCGATCGTGATTGATCAAACCGAAGCATTGGTCGCAATCGACATCAACTCAGCAAAAGCGACTCGTGGTCAAGATGTGGAAGACACTGCGCTTCACACCAACCTAGAAGCTGCCGAAGAAATCGCTCGTCAACTGCGCCTACGTGATATGGGCGGTTTGATCGTGATCGACTTCATCGACATGGGGCGTGAGCGCAACCAACGTATGGTTGAAGCAAAACTGCGTGAAGCTACACAAAGCGACCGTGCACGTATCCAATTTGGGCAATTGTCACGTTTTGGTTTGATGGAAATGAGCCGTCAACGTCTACGTCCGTCACTTGAAGAATCTACTGGCTACGTCTGCCCTCGCTGTCATGGTACAGGCATGGTGCGTGATCAACGCTCATTGTCATTGTCGATCATGCGTAAAGTGGAAGAGATTGCGCTACAACATCGTCAAGGTGAAGTACAGGTTCAAGTCCCTGTAGAAATCGCTGCATTCTTACTCAATGAGAAGCGTCACAGCCTTGTCTATCTTGAGCAAACTTCAGGTGTACGTGTCACAGTATTGCCACATCCACACTTAGAAACGCCACATTACGAAATTCAATTTAACCCTGAAGGTTATGCGCCAACGAGCTATGAACGTACTGAAGCAACACGTTCAAGCGAAAAAGACATCGGCTATGAATCTTCAACGTGGCATATCGAAGAAGCACCACACACTGCGATTAAAGCAAGTGCAGATCAACCGACTGCACCATCTGCAAAAGTGAAAAATACACAGCAAATTGCACAAGCTCCTGCACCTCAAGCAAGTAGCAGTCCATGTGCGTGGTTAGAAAACTTGTTTGTACCAAAGCAAGCTCGCACCACAGATCAAAGCCGTAATGCAAAAAATGCTGCTGCTGCGATCGAGCAATTGGTCAACACAGGTGCGGTGAGCCGTGGTCAGTTTGGTCAAATTGATGCCAATATTGAGCAACAAGTGCAAGCAGTCAATGGATACCTCAATCCAAATGCTTCGACTGCAAATGATGCTCAAGACAAAGATGACCGTCCACGTCGTAAAGACAAACGTAAGCGTAAAGATCAACGTACGGATCGTGTAGAACGCACAGACAACCGTAGTGAGCAACGTACAGAAAACCGTTCTGAACAACGCAATGAACAGCGTAACGAACTTCGCAATGATCAACCACAAGTCGATCAAGAGGATAACGGTCAGCGTAAACAAAAGAATGATCGTCGCAATCGTCAAAATGGCGATCAAGATCAAAATGGCAACCGCAATCAAAATGCTGTGCCACGTCGTGAGCGCAACCAAAACCGTCCGCAACGCCCTCAACGTGAACGTGATCAAAATGTTCTTAACGAACAATCTAATCAAACTAACGAGCAGATCAATGTTCAGATTTTTGAGCAAGGCACTGCGGAAACTTTACCGACGGCAATGTTGGTCAATACTGACACAGCACAAACTGAGATCGTTGCTTTAGAGCGTTCTAACAGCACGCCGCCAGTTGCTGCGATTGAAAGCAAACTTGAAACTCTATCAAGTGACGAAAAAACATCCGAGCAAGACCGTCAGTCCTCTAAGCGAGCTGACAGTAATAATGGGGCGAAAGCTGTCGCTGATGCACCTCAAGCAAAAGGCAAAAATAAAGGCAAAGCTCAATCTCGCAATGACGAGCAAAGCGAAGCCAGTGATGAACCTGCTACACGTGCAAGCAATGATCCACGTGAAAAGCGTCGCCGTAAAGCTGAAAAGCGTGCACAAAAATCAACGCAAAAATCACCATTGAATGCCAAATCTTTGGCAAGCTTGGCGCAGTTTAGCGTGGTTGGTTTGATTCGCTATGTCTACGGTGAAGACTACAATGTATTGATTGAACAGTTTGGACTTATCTCAACTTTCAACCGTGCTGTCGCAAAATACACCGAAGCATTCCAATCAAGTGAAATTGAGGAAGATGAAGACGACGTTTTCACAGGTCCTGTGACACGTGATGTCGAATTGCCTCGTGAACAAAATCAGGAACCTGTTGAAGCACTGTCTTTAACACCACCTGAGCCAACAGTTCGACTAAGCAATGACCCACGTCAAAAGCGTAAACTTGCACAGCAAAATGCTTACGCACCACGACCTGAAACCACCCAAGCTGACGATGTGCAAGTAATTGCCAATAGCACAGTGGCGACGATTGTGGCAGATGCAACGCAAGAAGCTGTGGAAAGTGATGTCGAGCAAAAAGATGACGTAGAGCCAACCACTGCCGAACCATCCGCTGTAGCAACTCAGCAGGCTGATCTTGAACTCACAACAGAAGAAGATACCTCATCTGAAAATGATGACACTTCTGAATCTGATGACGATGCTTCAGAGGATGATGAAAAATCAGATCGCCCAAGCAAAGCGAAAGGCGAAGATGATAAACCTGCTCGCCCACGTCGCCCAAGAGGTAGACCACCGAAGAAAGCGAGTCAGGATGCTGATCAAGCTTAATTCAAAAGCGCAATACCTATTGACTTAAGTATTGCGCTTTTTCTTAAGTATGATCAAAGACACGTAGAGTATTTTTCTGTACGTTATTCTCCCAAAGCATCAATGTGAATTATTGAACATTGGTGTTTATTTCATTGATAGATAGTATAACAGGAGCTCTGATATGAGCCACGATGCGACCAAAGATATTATTTCCCTCTCAGACGTGATTAAACAAGTTCCTCAATTCGCCAAGAAGCTACCCAATGTCTTGAATGGATTGAGGCATGCATATTTACGACGTCCAAGTAGCGCTTGTGGTTTAGGTTGGGCATTTGAAAAAGCAGTCGAGGAAAACCCTACAGGTACCGCCCTGCTATACGAAGATCAGAAATTTAGCTATACCGAACTCAATGCTTGGGCAAACCAAATTGCCGACTACTTCTTAAAACAAGGTGCAAAAAAAGGCGACGTCATTGCAGTAATGATCGAAAACCGCCCTGAACTCGTTGTAACCGTACTCGGACTTGCCAAAATTGGAGTTGTTACTGCACTCGTGAACACCTCGCAATGTAGCAAGGTTTTGAGTCACAGTATCAACTTAGTTAAACCTTTTGCTGTTGTCATCGGCGAAGAAGTACAGCAAGCCGTGCTCGATGTACAAAACGATTTAGAACTCGCAAAAGATAAATACTATTGGTTTGCAGATGATGCCTTTAAAACCACAGCACCAAAGCCTTTTGTTGATCTTGCGCAAGCGATTCAAACGTGCAAAAAGCATAACCCATCAACCACCAATCAAGTTTGTGGCAAAGACGGTTTATTCTACATCTACACTTCAGGTACGACAGGCTTACCAAAAGCCGTGATTTTCAAACACAGCCGTTGGATGCTTGCCTATGGTACCTATGGTCATGTACTTGATTTAGATCAAGATGACGTGATGTATGCAACGCTACCGCTCTATCACGCAACTGGCATGGTCGTGTGTTGGTGTGGGGTGATTGCAGGTGCATCAACATTGGCAATCCGTCGTAAGTTTTCAAAATCAAACTTTTGGAAAGATGTTCAAAAGTTCGATGCTTCAGCGATCGGTTATGTGGGTGAACTTTGTCGTTATCTACTCGATTGCGAGCCAACACCTGAAGAACGCAACCACCGTGTCCGCAAGATGATTGGTAATGGTATGCGTTCAAACATTTGGCACGAGTTCAAAGAACGCTTCAACGTAGACGAAGTCTTAGAGCTCTATGCTTCAAGTGAAGGCAATGTCGGCTTTAGTAATATTTTCAACTTTGAAAATACCGTTGGTTTCTCACCAACACCGTATGCGATCATCGCTTTTGACAAAGAGAAAAATGAGCCAATTCGTGGTGCAGATGGCTTTTGTCAAAAAGTCAAAAAAGGTGAATCTGGATTGTTGATCGGCAAGATTACCAGTCGTTCACCATTTGATGGCTACACCGATCCTGAAAAGAATAAATCCGTAATTATGGAAAATGTCTTAAAGTCTGGTGATAAATTCTTTAATACAGGCGACTTGGTACGTGATATTGGCTTCCGCCATGCGCAGTTCGTTGACCGTTTAGGCGATACTTTCCGCTGGAAAGGTGAAAATGTATCGACCACACAAGTCGAAAATATCGTTTCTGATTATGAAAAAATTTCTGAAGCTGTGGTCTATGGTGTCGAAATTCCAAACACCAATGGTCGCGCTGGCATGGCAGCGATCACCTTGCAAGAGGGTAAATCCCTCGACGAGAATGACCTCAAAAATATGGTTAATGCCTTTAAAGCTGAGCTTCCTGCCTATGCTGTCCCTGTATTTTTACGGATTCAAAAGCAAATCGAAACCACTGGTACGTTCAAATACTCAAAGAATAAGTTAAAAGAGCAAGCTTTCGATCCTGAAAAATGCCAAGAACAAATCTTTGTCTTACTACCAAGTGACGCTGCGTATAGTGAAGTTGATGCAACGGTATTTAAGCAAATCAATCAGGGGAAATATCGCTTCTAAGCTGATTCGATTCATGAAAAATCCCATGAAAAGCAAAGTTTAGACTTTGCTTTTCTGCCTTAAAATGGTGTAATTATAGACAAACATACGGTACAAATAGAATTTCCCCTTGTGTTCATCAGATAAATTGCTACAATACGCTCCATCGAAATGAAGACACATTTAAAGTTTTAACTTTGATGTGGTGGGAAGATAACTATTTTCCTTTTGCTGAGTAGAAATAGATGCTTAAAGAAAATCATAGATTTTCTCTTGCGTCGATAAAATTGATACTAAATTGATTTTTTCACTTGCGCTTCGAAAAAAGCAGTGCTTTTTTCTCGCTCAGGGTCGTTAGCTCAGTTGGTAGAGCAGCGGACTTTTAATCCGTTGGTCCCGCGTTCGAGTCGCGGACGACCCACCATTTATTTCGAACTGTTTGCAACATCTTTGTAAACAATCACTTTAGAAAGTAATCTTCTTTCTAAACATGAGCAAATATAAGATAACTTTCTTCTTATGTTTAAGAAATTGATCATTCATCAATTTCTCTTGCGCTTCGGTTTAAAGCAGTGCTTTAACCTCGCTCAGGGTCGTTAGCTCAGTTGGTAGAGCAGCGGACTTTTAATCCGTTGGTCCCGCGTTCGAGTCGCGGACGACCCACCATTTCTATACTTTCTCTTAAAATAAAAAAATTGAATATCAGCTCAAGCTCATATCCAATCTCTATTTTCTACATTGATATTTAGCATACTTTCTTTTAAGCAATTTCCTTGAGATATGACCACGGAAATATGCCTTTATCATGTCCATCACTAAAGCAAATCTGTACTCCATACCGCTGTGAATTAATCGCTTTCACAGTAATGTCTTCTTGCACGACAAAGAACGGCTGTCGCACACGCTGTGCACGACAAAAAGCACATGGACAATGAAGTCGCAGCTGATGTGGCTGAAATGCTAAAGTCAAATCGTCATCCGACCAAATGAACTGAATCATTTGGCTGTGTGGATCAAATTCAATACTGTTGGGTTCATTCTGCATGCTGGTTTTCTCGAATTTGCTTATCTTGAATTTGATTTAAGCTGATACGGATAGCTTTACGCACTTCAGGATCAGGGTCTTCAGCATGTTGATTTAACAATTGTTCTGCTTGATCACCACCAATTTCACCAAGAGCCAAAGCAACTTCTTTCCTTAAATTACTAATTTCAAAATTAAAGTTAAGCGCCAATTCTTCAAAAGCATGTTGTGACTGAATCAGCCCTAGACTTCGTACTGTCGCAATACGGACTTGCCAATAATCGTCCTGCAAGCTATCAATCAAGATCTGCTCAAGTGCAACCAATTTTAAACGTCCGATGGTTAATGCAGATTCGACACGCAACTGCCAATCTTCAGCAACTAATGCAACTTGCAAAGCCTGCTGTACGATCGGCGTAGCTTTCTTTGCATACGCCAAGCCACCTGTTGCTATACGTCGTGTTTCCACATCCGTTTCTTTTTCTACAATTTTAGCAAGTACATCAATACCTTGTGGTTGTTGTAACCAACTGAGCGCACTTACTGCTTCACGGCGAACCAACGCATTTTCATGCGCTGTATGCGCTTCGATCTGTGTATAAAGCTGTACCGCACGAAGCGGTTTCAGCGCACGTAAAATCGCAATCTTTACAGGAACTTGCGGTTGATCTAAAAATTGCCCAAGTACATCCGCAGACTGGCTTTGTTTTACTTCACTGAGGCTTTGCGTTGCGGTATCAACAACGTGTGCAGAATCATCATATAAAGCAGTCACAAGGGCTTTGATCGACGCCTCATCTTCCCAACCTTCGAGCCGTTTTGCAGCTTCGAGTCGAACCAGTTCAGCAGGATCATGTTGCACTGCATAATGTAGCCACGGCAACAACTCCTCTCGCTCTTCATCAGCAATATTTAAGATCGCAACAAAACGGACTCTTTCATCGCTTTGATTGAGCTGTGTCCAATATGCAAAATAATCGTCATCTAATGTGTCGATTTCAGGATAATTCAGACCTTGACTTAATGACAACCTCATGCTGTTTAATTTGTTCAATATGCATAATTTATCCTTCATTTATCTGTAGGATTCTAACGGGTTGTTTACAGTACTTAATAGATTAGCAATTTTAGGATAAAAAGCCCTTTAGACTCGAATCCGTGCTTTATAAAAACGATGACAATACTGTATTCAAAAACAATCGACCTTGTTCAGTACATTTGAGTCTTTCAACATCTTGATCAAGCAATTGCTTTTGACGTAATTCATCTAAAACTGGTTGAATCGTTGATAATTCCAATCCTGTTCGTTTTAGATAAAAATCACTGGGTAAACCTGCATTTAAGCGCAACGCATTCATCATAAATTCAAATGGCATGTCGTCATCGGCGATCACTTTGAATTGCAAATTTTGCGCAGGTACTTGTTCCAAATAATCTTTTGGCATACGTGTCTTTTGGAAACGATAAATGCCATCAGGCAAAGTCACTTTGCCATGCGCCCCTGCGCCAATCGCCAAATAATCGCCAAATTGCCAATAGTTGAGATTGTGCTGACTCGGTCGTTCTTTTGCCCATGCCGATACTTCATAATTGACAAAGCCATGCGCACGAAGCAACGCTTCACCTTGAAGCTGAATCTTTTCAAGTACGTCTTCATCAGGCAAAGTCGGCTGTGATCGGTAAAATACCGTATTCGGCTCAATGGTCAGTTGATACCATGAAATATGTGTTGCCCCGCAGTCAATCGCAGTTTGCAAATCATCTAAGGCTTGCGCAACCGTCTGCTGTGGTAAGCCGTGCATCAGATCAACATTGATACGCTGAAAGCCTGCACTTTTTGCATTTTGAATCGCAGATTTGGCGTTGTCAGGATTGTGAATTCGTCCAAGTCGTTTTAAATGTGCTACATCAAAACTTTGCAAACCGATTGAAAGTCGATTAATCCCAGCGTTTAAATAATCTTCAAAAGGATCGTGTTCTACCGTGCCAGGGTTGGCTTCCATAGTAATTTCACAATTTTCTTGGAATGGAATTTGTGATTTCAAAGCTTCGAATAATCGCTGATACGCAAGCGCAGAAATCAGCGATGGCGTGCCACCACCGATAAAAATACTATGCAATTCACGCCCTTGAATAAATTCTTTTTGCGTCGCAAAATCCTTAATCAGCGCATCAATATATTGCTGTTCCAACTCCTGACTGAGCTGCCCTTCTGCTAATTCATGCGAATTAAAATCACAGTAGGGACATTTGCGCACGCACCACGGCATATGGATATACAGCGATAGCGGAATTTCGGCAATTAGACTTGGATGCATGCAACACTCAGTAAGATAAAAAAATGGTTGAGCTCGAATAAATCAGCTCAAACAAAAGATGAGTAGTTTAACACGCCAAGACAAGATCATTTTATGAATTGAAACGTAGAATCGGCAATCAAATCATGTTTTACTCAATCAAAGATAAAAAACCAATGAGAAATAAACTATGCGTGTGACCGAGATGTTGATTCCTTTGTTTTTTGCTGCAGGTGTTGGCTTGGCAATGGCAACCCAAACTGCTGTCAATAGTCAGCTCCGTCAATATCTCAATAGCCCGATTCAAGCTGCATTTTTTTCCTTCTTAGTGGGGACGATCTGTTTGGCAATCATGATGCTCGTCATGATGTGGAATGGTTCAGCATTAAAGCCAACATTATCACAACTAAATGAAATTCCAGTTTGGCTTTGGGTTGGCGGATTGCTTGGGGTGTATGCGGTCACAGCCAGTATTTATACTGCACCGAAACTCGGTTTTTTAACCTTTACTGGATTGGTGCTGTTTGGTCAGGTGATCATGTCGATGTTGTTAGATCATTTTGGACTCATCGGTGTGGAGAAAAATCCTGTAAACTGGCAACGTCTTTTGGGTGCGATACTCATCGCCATCGGGATTATCTTTACCTTACAACGCTAGTTTGATCGAAGAGCTCTCACCGTTTACACACGCTTAATTCATTTACGATTCACATTTTATTTTCCCACTGAGATTTTATGTCTACGCCATCGCATTTCACTTTTGAATTGAAACAACTGCTACATTTGATGATTCCAATTTTAGTCACGCAATTTGCGCAGGCTGGTTTTGGCTTGATCGACACCATTATGGCAGGTCAGCTTTCCGCTGCGGATTTGGCCGCAGTGGCTGTTGCGGTGGGGATTTGGATGCCTGTGATGTTGTTGTGTAGTGGCATTATGCTCGCTACTTCGCCTTTAATCGCAGCTGCACTTGGCGCAAAGAAAACCGACGAGATTCCAACCATTAGCCATCAAGCTTTGTGGATTGCTTTATTTCTTGGCTTAGTCGGAATGATGGTTTTACACGTCATGCCACAGTTTTTTCATCTACTGAAAGTCCCTGAGAACCTCCATGCCAAAGCAGGTTTATTTTTGCATACGATTGCTTTTGGCATTCCTGCGATTACGCTCTATACCGTATTACGTTGTTATGCCGAAGCTTTAGGGCACCCTCGTGTCGTGACGACAATTAGCCTTTTGGCATTGCCTATACTTGTGCCTTTGAACTATGTATTTATGCACGGTCTGTTTGGCTTGCCTGCGATGGGCAGTGCAGGCTGTGGTGTGGCAAATGCAATCTTGCAATGGCTCATGCTGATTGTTTTATTTTTCTACATTAAACATGCTAAAAGCTTTGCGCATGTGCGATTATTTGAGCGATTTGAAAAGCTTGATCCGCTGTGGTGTAAACGCATCGCTCTTCTCGGTTTGCCGATTGGTTTAGCGATTTTCTTTGAAGTCAGTATTTTTAGCACCGCGGCATTGGTGGTTAGTCCACTTGGCGAAATTATCACCGCAGCCCATCAGATCGCCATTTCGATCACTTCGCAGTTGTTTATGATTCCATTGTCTTTGGCGTTGGCACTAACTATTCGAGTCGGACAATATTATGGCGCACAAAACTTTGATGCAATGCGTCAAGTGCAAAAACTGGGCTTTATCGTTGGGACTTTTTTTGCATCGGCGACGATGATTTTATTGTGGTTATGCCGTGCATGGATTATTCAAATTTATAATGACAATCCTGAAGTGTTCAGCGTGGCGTATGGTTTGGTGATTTATGCGGTGGCATATCAGTTGGTGGATGCGTGGCAAGTCACGGCGGCAGGTTGTTTGCGTGGTATGCAAGACACCAAAAGCCCAATGTGGATCACGCTATTTGCCTATTGGATTGTGGCATTTCCAATTGGCGTTTACCTCACTCGTTATACCGATTTTGCCGCCGCCGGGGTTTGGGTTGGCTTAATTATTGGTTTGTTTGTGGCGTGTATTTTGTTGATTTGGCGATTGTTGTATAGCAATACGAAACTCAAACGGTTTAAACACTCTTAATTAATCATTTTAATCAGCCAGCCGTAACTATTGCTCACACAAGCTTACTTGTAAAATATACGTTTGGAAATTAAAGTCAAAGCATGAAATGAAGATGGCTTATTCATTTTCAAACACATTCCATGACACGATAAAACAGCGCACACGGTAAATAGATTATGGCAAACAATAAAGCATCGGCAGGACGACGTTTTATGAAGCTTGCAGGCATGACAGCAAGTATCGCAGGCAAAGCCGTCACCAGTTCGATTAAAAACATCAATGCAGACGAAGAAAAAAAACTGCAAGCTCGCTCTGCACTCTATCAAGAGATCGGTGTCAAAATCGCTGAAACCTTGGGTGAGATGAAAGGTGCTGTAATGAAAGTCGGGCAAATCGCCTCACAGTACAAAGACATCTTCCCTGCCGAAGTACAAACTGCAATCGCCAAACTACAACGCCAAGCGCCTGCAATGCCGTTTGCATTAATTAAAAATCAAGTCGAAAAAGAGCTGGGCAAGCCACTCACTGAATTATTTCAATCCTTTGATGAAACGCCATTTGCCGCTGCCTCGATCGGTCAAGTGCATAAAGCAACACTTAAAAATGGTCAAGCCGTCGTCGTCAAAGTACAATACCCGGGAGTCGACGAAGCCTGCGAAAGTGATCTCAAACAGGTTCGCTTGGCACTACGCCTGATGGGTGTGTTGAAAATTGACCGTAAGCTACAAGATGAGATTTTCGACGAAATTCGGGAAAGTCTTTACACCGAACTCAACTACGAAATCGAAGCGCAAAATCTGCAGGTCTTTAAAACCTTTCATGCCGAGCTTGATGACAAAATTATTATCCCCTCAGTTTTCCCAGAATATTCTTCACGACGCATTTTAACCTTGAGTCAAGAAGTCGGTGAAAGTATCGAAACGGCGAGTACGTGGGATTTGGAAAAACGCAATGAGCTCGGACGACGACTATTCCAAGCGATTGGACAAGAGATTTTTTATCTCAAGCGATTTCACTGCGATCCACATCCAGGCAATTTTGCCTTTCGTGAAGATGGTAGCGTGATTGTTTATGATTATGGTGGTGTGAAGACTCTAAATAACGAGATCGTGGATACCTACAAGCATCTGATTAACGCAGCACGTCAACAAAATATCCCTGCGATTGAGAGTGATTTGCGTGTTCTTAATGTGCGCACGGACAAAGGACAAATCCCACAACAGCTCTATTTGGATTGGCTTGAAGTACTTATGCGTCCATTAATCACGAATTATGACTTTGCAAAAAACTCATCGCATCATGATGGTGTCGCATTAGTCAAACAATCTTTGAAATATTGGGATAGCTTTCAACCTTCGCCTGATACTTTGATGGTCAACCGAACGGTTTCAGGGCATTACTGGAATCTGATCAACCTCAAGGTCCATGATAATTTGAATGATTTATTTGAACAGCTCATCCCAAATCAGCACATCTAAGACGTATTAAGGTTTGGTTCGTTGTGAGTTTACAGTATTGCAGGGATGTAATGACAGTTACACCACGCTTTCAAACCTTTACATTGTTATAATATAACATCAGCTTACTTCTTGCTAATATGCTTATTTTCCCTGATGACATTCCCTTGATGTGATCTTGATTTAGCTTTTTAAATGTTTTGAGCATTTTTCATGGGATTGAGGCAAGTGGCTTGTCTACTCTGCAACTATCCTCCTCTGCGAAGTAACTTCCCCCGAGTTACTTCGTTTTTTTTGCCTACCAGGTCTGTTCTTATTCTTCTGTAACTTTCAATGCTTCAGGATGTTTCGCTTCTTTTGCCATGTTTAAGTATTTCGCTTGGGATTTTTTATTTTTGCGCACATTGTTACCATCTCGATAGGCTTGGTACAGCGCATACATGGCATCTGCATCGCCATTGTCCGCAGAGGTTTTAAGTAACTCAATGGCTTTGGTACTATCCACATCAACACCGAGTCCATCACGATAAGCCACAGCAAGCATGTAGTCCGCTCGAATCTCTCCACGAGATTTTGCCAATTCGAACCACTTTAAACCTTGCTCCGCTTGCCCATGATTCTGCGAATAGATTCCCATACAAATCATCGCTTTGGTATGCCCTTGATCGGCAGCATGTTTGAGCAATGGCAAATGCTGTTCATGCTCTACAGGCAGATTCAACGCCAAAGCAAATGCCGCATCGACATTACCTTGCTGTGCTGCACGCTCTATCCACGCCATGCCTTCTTTTGGATTTTTCTCTACACCAATGCCTTGTAGCCAACATTGCCCCAGTGAGAACTGCGCTGCTGCAAATCCTGACTGTGCTGCTTGTGCAAGCAGTTGCAAGCTCTGCTGTAACATCTGCTTTTTCGATGCGTCATCAGGCAGTTGATCAACCTGTTGCAAACTGGTCATACCCGCACGATACGCCGCTTCGACATGACCAAACTGCGCCGCTTGGAGCATATATTGCTGTGCTTTTTCTGCATCGCCTTTTTTATCTTGAAGTTCGATCAAGGCACGCACGTAGAATCCAATCGGGTTGTTCGCTTGAATCGCACGTTCTGCATAGTTTTTGGCTTGTTTTGCATCGCCTGCTTGGAGTAGTCGAAACGCATATAGCGCACTGGCAAATTGATCTTGCTCGGCATTTTCCTTGAGGTATTGCTGTACTTTGTCCTGATCAAGTTGCTGTGCATCATTGATAAACAATAAACTTTTTAAATGCTTTTGTTTTTTATAATTGTCTTTGAGCAGTTGAAAGGCTTGCGCCGCATCGGTTTTCAGCAGTTGATTGGCATAGGTGAAAATCGCTTCTGGATTATTCATCGCCACCGCTTTTTTCAAATAATCCAAACCTTTTTCGGTATTAACGCTCACGCCTTTACCCGTTTGGAACATTTCCGCCAAATGATAAAAGCCAAAAGAGTCTTTACAGACATTGCTCGCATGCTCAAAAAACATAATCGCTTTGGCAGAATCTTTCGCTACATAGTGCCCTGTCAAATACCAACGACCAAGCAAAATACTTGCTGCGCCAACGCCTTGATTCGATGATTGCACCAAGAGATTGATGCGATTTTGTGATTCCAGTTTGTTCTGTGCAGGGGCTTTACGTTCAAAATGCTCCACCAACTGAAAACATGCCACGCCATCACCTTGTTGCGCTTTTTGGCGAAGTTGTTGTTCAAATGCAGATTGCGATTGCTGTGCTGTATTTTTAGTCACGTTATTATTATTTTCAATCTGTTGCTTTGATTTCGTCATAGTCTTTCCGAGAGTTAATCTAAATTTTTGAATTGAAAAATGAAGGCTCTATTCTACGAGCCAAGTGCTGATCGCTCAAGTACATCCATGATCTGAACCTGCGAAATCATTTACTGAAGAATGACTTATTGAAAAACAAGCACTCTAAAACCGTAATAACTTAAAGCCAACGCACAAATCCCAACCAGCACACTACTTAACACATAACTCAAAACCAAAGCGTATTGCCCGAGTTTCAGTAGTTGAAAGCTCTCTAAACCAAAACTCGAAAATGTAGTAAAGCCACCTAAAATCCCGACCATTAAAAACAATCGCCATTCACCTTGCAAACTGACAAAACGCTCACTGGTAGCAAAGAATACTCCTGCGCAGATACAACCGATGATATTCGCCCACCACGTCGCCCATGGAAACGTGCCTTGTGCCGCAGGCAGTAACAGGCTAAGCGCATAGCGACCACTTGCACCAATCGCACCGCCCAATGCCACCCATAAAAACATCATGCAAACTTTTCCTAAAAAGCTAACCTAAAAAACGACTAATCTCTAAACCAATAACTAAAACTTAACCAATACCACTGACTAAATCCACCGACTTGCCAAACGTAGTAGCGCATTCGGTGTAACTTGTTGAATGCCGTACAATATTTTCCACGGTAATGGTGGCACGATGGCTTCAGCTTTTTTTGCATCAATGGCTTGATACATCAGCTTTGCTACATGGTCAGGCTCTGCAAGCAAAGCCGAGCTTGTTTTAAAATTCCCTAAAATATCAGTCTTTACAAATCCTGGATAAAGTATCGTGACATTAATATTTCGTTTAGTGAGCATCGGACGAATCGCATTAAAATAACTTGCTACCGCCGCCTTGCTCGCCGAGTAACTCGCTGCTTTTGGTAAAGCAATAAATGCGCTATACGACGACACCACAGCGATCTGCCCACCACCGCCTTGATATTGAAAAAGATGCTGTGCCGCATCACTACACGCAATCGCAGAAATGACATTAATATTAAAATTGTGCGCATCATTCTCAAGACGATGATCTGCAAGCTTACGCAGTGACAGCACACCTGCATTGATCACCACACAATCAATCTGTCCAAGCAAGTCGTGAAACCCCATAAAGATCGGCAAAATCTTGTCATGCTCACTGACATCAAGCTGTGCGACCTCAACACGGACATGGTACTGCTCACGAATTTGCTCAGCGATCTGTTCGAGATTTTCTAGGCGACGTGCCACCAATGCTAAATTGCACCCTTGACTGGCACTATATCGTGCCAACGCCTCACCCAATCCACTCGATGCGCCAGTAATCAGAATATTTCGCTTTACCATATCGTCTTCTAATATTTTTGATTGAAAAACCTAACATACACCAATTTCTACTGAGATGAAATTGCCGTACAGAGGCAGATTCAAATTGTACTTATCACAACATCTTGCTAGGCTAAGCGCAATTCATGCAATTTTTTAGAGATTCAAAATGACAAAGTCTTTAGAACCAAGATTGGTCAATGATTTATTGGTACAGCTTGAGGCAGATACAGCGCAGTTTGCCGATGTAATCAGCTTGATCGACATGCACTATCAGCATACACCAACTGCTTTTCAAAATGGTGCACAGCACAACTCTGCCGAGCAAAATCAAGGCAGTGCCAAAGTATTGAGTTTTGCCAAGCTTAATGGTTTAGATCAAGCGCAGACTTTGCGTTTATTTGCTGAACATTATCAGTCTGTTTTGGCGACACCTGACGGCACAGATCATCAGAATATTCGTCAGTTTATGGTGAATGGTTGGGATGGTGTAACGTTTAAGGGTGAGGCTTTACAAGTTAAGTCTACTTAATTGAAATATATTAAAAATAAATAATAAAAATCATGTTCTAGAGCCGTCTAGCTAAAATTTCACCCAATCGCCTCATTGTCTCTCAAGTTTATTAAAAAATGAGAGACAAATGATTTCGTGTCTCTATAATGAGAGACTAAACAGCTTGTCTATCAAATTTATCAAAAAACGAGAGACAAATGAGTTTGTGCCTCTATAATGAGAGACTAAACAATTTGTCTCTCAAATTTATCAAAAAACGAGAGACAAATGAGTTTGTGCCTCTATAATGAGAGACTAAACAATTTGTCTCTCAAATT
>NZ_JAKUML010000002.1 GCF_022601685.1 Acinetobacter sedimenti | reverse complement strand
ATCCAGGTCTACGTTTTGCGATCCGTGAAGGCGGTCGTACAGTAGGTGCTGGTGTTGTTGCGAAAGTAACTGCATAAGTTACTGCTCGGATAATTTAAAGATATTTCAGGTCGGAAATGCGTTTCCGATCTGCTTTATAGGTCAGTAGTTCAATTGGTAGAGCGTCGGTCTCCAAAACCGAATGTTGGGGGTTCGAGTCCCTCCTGGCCTGCAAATGAGAATTTAAATCATTGATTTTAATAATTTTATATTTTTACAACCCTCATTAGTGCCCACATCAAAATTTGAATTGAATGGTTGCTATTAGGATAAAATAGAACAATTACTATGTAGCTTTTGCAGTTTGATCAATGCTTATATTGCAGAAATCACTCAACGTCTGAATCACCGCCCAAGAAAAAGACTCGGCTTTAAAAGTCCGAGTCAGGTATTATGGCAACAACATGGTGTTGCACTTCAATTGCTAATCTAAGAAATATAAATATAAAAAATAGATATCCCCTAAACAGGGGGTGTTATTTATTAATAATTACAATATAATAAAGTAATTAAACTTTTATAATACGATTCAAACCAAGATAGTACAGGGGACGACCATGAAAAAATCAATACTCAGCCTAGGAATTATGACATGTCTATGCGCAGGGCTTAGTCATGCAGGATTTTTAGATAATGCACTGAAAGTTGCTTCTGCAATTCAAAACAAAGATACAGCTTCAGCATTAAACCATGCAGCTAATATGGCTACAACACAGAAAGAACAGCAGCAAACTGCGCAAGCAACGAACCAGTATCAAGCAGCTATGGATGTTGCGCCATTGAGCGTTTCTCAATTAAGTGGTATGGATTGCGCTGCATTGGCGGTGACGGCTGCAGCTGCGGATCGCGAAAAGAAAAGTTTGGTATCACAAGCTGAAACATATGACAACCTCAATACACAAGCACAACAAGAAGCGGCAACAAGCAGCAATAAAAAAATGCTTGGTGGTCTGATGTCTTTCGCTGGTAAAGTCATGGCAGAAACAGGTCGAGGTTCTGAATATTCAAATACTTTGGCGAATGTTGGTAATAACTTATCTAACTCACAGGCAGAAATTCAATTGCAAGGTATGGATGCGCAACAAATTGTTGCAATGCATAAAAAGCATGATACTGATTTAGAAAATATCAAGATTTATCAAAAAGCAAAATCTTGCAAATTCTGAGTGTAATATTTAGGCGCATTTGAGTTGCTACAGAAATAACTTTTTAAACCACTTTAAAGACTCCAGCTTTAAGGTGGTTTATTATTTTTCGACTTTGATAATGGTGTTGGTGAGTACATTCATCAGGACATAGCGATCTTTGACTTTGACCCATTGTTGATAGCGTGATGGCTCAGAGAGGTTTTGACCATTTTTAAAATCAACACGTTCTGCATTGCGAAACTCTTCGGGTAATGGCATACCTGCTTTTAATCGTCCATCACCACGGTGACGCTTTTTCTCTTTAGATTTTCCTTTTTCTTGCTGATATTGTTCGTGTTGCATCTGTTCTGATGCCTCATCATGTTGATGTTTTTCATGTGGCGCAGCATGGCTCACATTGACCGCCAATAAGGGCAATACAATCAAAATCATTCCAGCAAGTTGTTTCATGAAGCAACCTATCTCTTTTCTATTTACGCAGATCTCTAATGAACAGCATCATAACCGATGCTTGCTGACGAGTGATGAATTTGGCTTTAGTTTTACGTGAAAACTATGTAGAAATAATGGATTTCGCATTTTTCTTACATATTCAGTCGTTTTACGCTTTGATTAGGCGTTTTCGATAGACCTGTGAATTACGTTGATAGTTGTACATGGCTTGACGCACGCTCGGCAATTCGCTGAGTTCAACTTTTTCAAAGCCTTGCTCCATAAACCAATGCCCTGTATGTGTAGTCAGCAAATACAGGTGTTGAATGCCTTGTGCTTTGGCACGTTGCTCAAGGAATTGTAGCACTTGTACGCCACGATTGGACTTGCGATAGTCTGGATGCACGGCGACACAAGCGATTTCCGCTGATGTTATTCCAGTTGCTGTTTTATTTTCACTTTCATTGTCGAGCGGATACAGCGCAGCGCAGGCAAGGATCATACCATCACGTTCGATCACGGCAAAATGTTCAATCTCATCTTCAAGGCGTTCACGTGAGCGATAGACCAAAATGCCTTGTTCTTCGAGTGGACGCAGTAAGTTCAATAATCCGCCGACATCATTAATCGTTGCTTGACGTACTGCTTCATAGCCCATCGCTGTGACTAGCGTACCTAAACCATCACGTGTAAACAGCTCACCGAGTAACGCACCATTTTGATGATAAGACAATAAATGACAACGATTAACCCCAGCACGGCAAGCTTGTACCGCACCTGATAAATGCAAATATTGTTCACTATTTGCCGAGTCGATATGACTTAAATAGTGTTGCGCTTGCTGTGGATTCAGTTCACGGACTAGGCGTTGATCGCTATCGAGGAAGCCACGTTGCTCACCGAGGAAAATCAATTTATCCGCTTCTAAATCTATGGCAGCACGTGTCGCCACTTCTTCGGCACGCAGGTTAAACACTTCGCCAGTAGTTGAGTAGCCTGTTGGACCTAGCAAAGCGATTTGACCATGTTGTAGATTGTGATTGATCGCATCGCTATCAATTGCACGTACTTCACCTGTCAGTTGAAAATCGACACCTTCGTGGATTCCAAAAGGTTTTGCGGTGACGAAATTACCCGACACCACATCAATGCGTGCGCCGTACATTGGCGAGTTTGCCAAGCCCATAGAGAGTAAGGCTTCGATCTGCAAACGAATCGAGCCCACTGCATTGAGTACCGCAGGCAAAGACTCACGAGTGGTAATGCGACGATGTTTTAAAAATGGCGTGTCGAGATTGAGCTGTGCGAGATTATGATTAATCTGCGGACGGGCACCATGCACCAGTACTAGACGAATTCCAAGCGCATGAAGTAGTGCAATATCATGAATAATATGCTGAAAATTATCAGACTGGAGTGCTTCACCGCCAAACATCAGGACAAATGTTTTGTTTCGATGCGTGTTAATGTACGGTGCGGCATGACGAAACCAATGGACATAGCTAGGTGTGGAAGAATCAGGCACAGATGACTGTCCAACAGAAGCATTGATCTGTAAAAGATTTTCTTGTGTATTGGCTTGAACTTGTTTTGTCACGACTTGTCCTAACTCTAGCGTGGTATTTAACTTTCCAAGCATATCAAAAAGCGATTAGGATAAGTAATAAATCATCATGTGGTTATTTGCAAGGGTGCGATTTGCGGTGAATATTTTAATTTTAGGCTGTGGACAGATTGGTCAAGCATTGGCTGAGCAACTTACTCAAGACACTTACAATAATGATCAAGCTCAGCATCAAATCATCTGTGTCAGTCGAACAGCAAAAACATTTTCCTACGATAATATTCAACATCTTGCGCAAGACATTCAAAGTTTAAATTTTCAAGATTTAGATCTATCCCATCAGCCGAGCTTTGATTGGGTTTATGTAATCGTTTCCCCTGATGAACGAAATGTGGATTCCTACCAACGGATTTTTATTGATACTGCTCGCTCAGTATTTCAGGCATTGCAACATCATCCTGTGCAGAAAGTCATTTTTATCTCATCGACAAGAGTTTATGGCGAAGATCAAGGGCAATGGATTAATGATGAAAGCATTCCGAATACAGATGATTCTATTGGTCAGACCTTGATTGCAGCAGAGCAACTGTGGTCAGCCTATTGGCAAGAAAAATTAACCATCATCCGCCCGAGTGGTTTATATCGGGAGCATAGTGGATTTCTAAAAAAGAAAGCTTTGGAAACCCATCAGCTTCACGAAAATCATTGGACGAACCGGATTCATCGCACGGATTTGGTCGGTTTTTTACAGCATTTAATTTCGGTAGAAAATATCGAATCAAGCTATATCCTGAGCGATCAACGTCCGACTTTACAGCACGAATTATTCAATATAATCCGTGCAGAAAATCTGTTTGAACCGCTAAGAATTCATCCTGATGCAAAGACAACAGGCAAACGACTACGTACGGAACGTTTTACGCAGTCAGGCTATAAGCTGAAATATCCTGCGCATCCTTTATTGACCAAGACAATTCCCACCTAGCCTTAATGCCAGTCAGTTAAGCATTTTTAATCCTCCCCAGCCCTCCTTTTTCAAAGGAGGGAGTATTTCGACATTCAATACAGTGTTGAATTCAATGGTATGCCCCTCTTTTCAAAGATGAGAAACATTGTTTCGCAAGGGGGAGATTTATCAATCAGTAATAATGAAATTCCGCTTAACTGATCAGCATTATATCTTAAACCTGTTTTTTCATTCGCTCACGGATAAAGGTAATGATCGCAGGTAAAATACTCAGGAAAATAATACCGAAGATGACGAAGGTGAAATTGTCTTTGACCGCAGGAATATTACCGAATAGATAACCCAAAGTAATAAACGATGCCACCCAACAAATCGCACCGATCACGTTATAACTTAAAAAATATTTATAATTCATCGAGCTGACTCCAGCAACAAAGGGTGCAAAAGTCCGTGCAAAGGGAATAAAACGTGCGAAAATAATCGTTTTTCCGCCATGCTTTTCAAAGAAAGCTTGGGTTTTCAACAAGTATTCTTTATTGATCCAACGTGACTCGATGTTAAAGACACGAGGGCCGATATATTTACCAATATGATAGTTCAAGGTGTCGCCAAGTACAGCAGCGATAAACAATAAAAAAGTCAGTAAAAATGGATCCATTGCCCCTGTAGCAGCAAGCGCGCCCGCAGCAAACAGCAAGCTATCACCCGGTAAAAATGGCATGACGACTAAGCCAGTTTCGACAAAGATGATCAGAAATAATATGCCGTAAATCCATACGCCATAATTGGTGACGAATTCGACCAAGTGTTGATCGACATGCAAAATAAAATCGAGCAAATACATTGCGGTTCATTCAAATAAAAATTTGCCTAATGCTAGCAGGTGTAGCGTGCGCTTGCATTAGACAATCTGTGATTTTTTATGAATCGTCAAAGTACTTCAAATCTGCTACATCGTTAGCCTCGTTCGCAGTACAACTCGGACACCTTCACTCGTTTGCCTTGTATCAGAAGTCAATGACTTCGACGATATTTCTGAGTTTATCCCGTATTACGTAATCCTGCCGCAATCCCAGCAATAGTCACCATCAGCGCATGATCGATGGGTGTCTGCTCTAACCCTTGTTCAAGGTATTGCCGACGACGGCGCATCAGCTCTGCTTGTAATAGATGTAATGGCAATAAATAGGTTTTGCGCACACGCATGGATTGATCAAAATTGTCTTTATCATTTTTGAGTGCAGACTCAGATTTAAGCTGTAATAAAGTCTGCACAGCCTTATCAAGTCGATCACGTAGAGTTTGCCCTAGTTCGATCAACGCAGGATCATTAGTCAGATGAGCCTCGTAATATTGTGCAATACGTGGATCAGCTTTTGCCAAGACCATTTCCAACATATCAATCAAAGTGTTGAAATAAGGCCACTTTTCCAGCATGGTCAATAGCGTGTCTTTTTGTTGTGCATCGAGTGCATGTTCAATCGCAGCACCTGTGCCAAGCCATGCAGGGAGCATCAAACGGATTTGCGTCCATGCAAATACCCACGGAATCGCACGTAAAGACTCAATGCCACCACCGACTTTACGCTTCGCAGGACGTGAGCCCAACGGTAACATTTGAAGCTCTAATTCTGGCGTGACTGTACGTAGATAACGCACAAATTCGGGATGTTCACGCACCGTTTTACGATACAATTGCACTGATTCTGCGGTCATCGTGTGCATTAAATCTCGCCAAGCAGGCTCAGGCTTTGGCGGTGGTAGTAAGGTCGCTTTGAGGGTTGCAGCACAATAAATTTCTAAATTCTGAATGGCGATTGGCTCTAAACCAAATTTAAAACGGATCATCTCGCCCTGTTCGGTGACACGAATAGCACCTTTGATCGAACCTGGTGGCTGTGCATAGAGGGCTTGATGAGTTGGCGCACCACCACGACTGATTGAGCCACCACGACCGTGAAATAAGGTCAATTGAATGCCGTGCTTTTGCGCAACTTCTGTGAGCTGTTCCTGTGCACGGTATTGCGCCCAGTTTGCCGACATAAAGCCCGCATCTTTGGCAGAATCCGAATAGCCAATCATCACCTCATGTTTGCCTTGAATGCGTTGTTTGTACCACGGAATATTCAGTAATTGGTCAATACTTGATGCGGCACGATCAAGGTCATCTAAAGTTTCAAAGAGTGGCACGACACGTAGCGGTTTCGTTACGCCAGCTTCTTTTTGCAGTAGCATCACAGCCAGTACATCACTTGGATATTCTGCCATCGAAATGATATATGCGCCAAGTGACTCATGTGGTTGTTGTGCCAACATCTTCACAGTAGCCAAGACTTCCTGCACTTCATCATTGGCGAGGGCATCATCTTTGCTAATTTCGAGCTGATGCGGAAGTAACGGACGTTTATTGGCAAGTTCCTGTATCAACCAAGTTTGCTTCGCTTGTTCGCTCCAAGTAGAAAATTCACCCAAACCAAGAAAAGCAGTAATCGCACTCACAGCTTGACGATGACGAGTGGATTCCTGGCGAATGTCTAACTTTAACAGTTCAATGCCAAAACAATTGGCACGACGAATCACATCAAGTAGAAAGCCATCTGCGATATTTTGCATTTTACTATCTACAAGCGATTGATAGCAGTCGTGTAAAGGCTCAAGCAACTCAGATGTAGACTGCAAAACGCCTGTGTCATCTAAATTGCTTTGTCCATGCAGTCGTGTGTCTAACCATTTCAAAGTGAGTTGCAAGCGATCTCGTAGATCACGTAAACGCTCACGATACGGCTCAACATGGTGATTTACTTTCTCTGCGAATTCCTCCGTGCATTGTTGCATGGAGAGCTCCCAACGCAGATTTTCAATATCTTTTAAAAATAAATCCGCTGCTTTCCAACGTGAAAGTAATAGCACTTCTTCGGTCACTCTGTGCGTGACATTCGGATTGCCATCACGATCGCCACCCATCCATGAAGCAAAGCGAATCGGCGCACTATCCAGTGGCAAACGCTCTCCGCAGTGCTTCAATACCAACTGATCAAGTTCACGGATGAATTTCGGTACAGCCGTCCAAAGGGTTTGTTCGATAGTGGTAAAGCCCCATTTCGCCTCATCGACAGGTGTAGGGCGCTTCTGACGAATTTCATCGGTCTGCCAAGCAGCGGTGATTTCTTGTTGTAACTCGGATTCGAGCTGTGCTTGCTCAATCGGCGTGAGTTTGCGTTGATCGAGTTCTGCAAGACAACGGCTAATATCATCATATTTCTGAATCAGCGTGCGTCGGCTGACTTCAGTTGGATGTGCTGTCAATACCAGTTCAATATGCAAATTACAGATGCTGTCAAATAGCGTTTGCTTATTAATATTTTCAGATTGAGTGAGTTTAAAAAGTTGTTGTAAGACGTTGCTTTGATTGAGCATATCGCCATCTAAATCAAATTGATTACGACGACGCTGACGCACACCATGATACTGCTCAGCGATATTGGCAAAGTTGAGAAAATGAGTAAAAGCACGGCTCAATGGGAGTGCGTCTTCATCACTTAAATGTTGTAAAAAATCTTCAAGCTCTTGCTGAGCTTGCGCATCGCCATCTCGTGCGCCTTTGGCATATTTGCGAATATGTTCGACCTGATCATAGAGTGTCTGTCCGACGTGTTGTTTTAATGTGTCACCCAAATAAGTTCCCAGTAAACGCACATCATCTCGTAGTTCAACATCTATTTCGGATTGACTCATGATCTGGTTAGCTCCTCAAAGTTTGGGTAAAAATCTCAACAAACGCTTTGCTTTAATGTACTTACTAATCTACTTTGTTTAATTTACTTGGCTTAGTCTACTCGCTTTGGTGATCTTGCCACAAATCTGTCCTGCTAAAGTCTGATATAGATTGTATGTAAAAGTGTACGACGTGACCGAAAACGATTGTTGACGTCAGCTCTTCAAGGATGTGAAAGCAAAAAGTATGCAATGTTGCAGGAGGAAGGGATAAAGAAATTTAATGCAAAGGATAAACTTTAAAAAAGATGCTTAATTGCTTTTTAATTTTGGCTTGGATTTGTTCATGATTCGGTACAGGATCAATCCCCCAAATAACCCGATCATGATGGACATCGGTCATTAGACTGCAAAACAAATCAATGGCAACGGATTCATCATCCATTTCGATCAATTGATGTTGTTGAAATTGTTGAAATAACGAGAGCAAGTTCGTACGAGTTTGTTGTGGTCCTGCATTATAAAATAAGCTTACCAATTCAGGGGCTTGGCTCGCTAGACTGGTCAACAGTTGATGCAGTTTGATCGCCTCTTCACTATAAAGCATCTTTAAAAATGCCACTGCCAAATCCGTTAAATGCGCTTCGACCGACTTGTTTGGATCAAGTTGATAAAAATGTTTAGGCAATCGTTGATCGCAAACCATCGCAATCGCTGCACCGAACAATTGCGCCTTATCTTGGAAATGATTGTATACCGTGAGTTTGGATACACCTGCTTGCTTGGCAATGCTGTCCATGCTTGTGCCTTCATAGCCAGTACTTAAGAAGCTTTGTGTGGCAGCTTCCAAAATGGCTTGGCGCTTTTTCAAATCTTTAGGACGACCAACTTGAGGTTGCATGTTGAACATTTCTCAAATACAGCAAAAATAAAATCGGAGTTTTTACACAACAGGGCACAGTTACATAATTGACTGTACTGCCGTGAAAAAAGCTCTAGCTTACAATAGCAACAATTATTATACTCTATAGTATAGAAATTGCGAAGCATTGTGATAAAACATCGCTCGCATGGAATCGCAAAAGCGTGGATCGACGCGGAAATAAAGAGTGCAAAACATGAAAAAACGACAGCATTTTGGGGCTTGGACAACGACCAGTATTGCAATATTGCTTAGCTTGGTTATGGTTGGGTGCAATAAACAAGAGCAAGAACCCGAACAGCTTAAAATCGTCATGGTGACTCAGCCAAAAACCAGTAACCAACAGCTACACAGCTATGCAGGCGAAGTCCAAGCACGTCAACAAACCAATCTTGCATTCCGTGTCGGGGGGCAAATTGTTGAAAGATCGGTGGATATTGGCGATCGTGTGAGTGTCGGGCAAGTGCTCGCTCGCTTAGATGTCAAAGATGCCAATCTTGAGTTGAATGCTGCTCGGGCACAGTTAGAACAGGCACAATCTGCATTGGCAAATGCACAAGCGGAGCTCAAACGATTTGGACAATTACTGCCTGCAAATGCGGTGAGCCGTTCACAATATGATAGTGTTGAAAATCAATATAAATCGGCACAGTCGAGCTTAAAACAAGCCCAATCCAACTATGCCATGGCGCAAAACCAAAGCCAATACAATCAACTTCGTGCCAACAAAAATGGCGTGATTACCAACCGTGAGATTGAAGTTGGGCAAGTGGTTGCTGCGGGTCAGACGGCGTATCAGCTTGCGTTAGATGGCGAGCGTGAAGTGGTGATCGGTGTTGCAGAAAATGCGGTGCGTGATTTGCGTGTCGGTCAGTCGGCAACAGTTAGCTTATGGTCTGCGCCTGATCAGCGTTATGATGCGTATGTGCGTGAGATTTCTCCTGCTGCGGATCAAAGTCGTACTTTCCAAGTCAAAGTTGCATTGCGCGATCAAAGCCAAGCGATTCAACTTGGACAAAGTGCGAGGGTCTTCTTTCAAACTTCACAAGATGCACAGCTAAGCATTCCATTATCAAGTGTATCTGCGATTGATGAAAAACCGTATGTGTGGGTGATCAACCCCAATCAAACTTTAAAGCGGACGTGGGTGCAACTGGGCGAATATAAGCATGATCGTGTGCCTGTACTTGCAGGTTTAAAGCCTGATCAATGGGTCGTGGTTGGTGGGGTGCATTTGCTCCGTGAGAAACAAAAAGTACGTCTAGTTGATGTCAATAACAGACCAGTTTCTCTTGAAGATAATACAATACAGCAAAGCAATAATCAGACACAAACCAGCCCAATTCAGAAAGCATCAGCTTCGACTCAAAAAACCATATCGGAGGGTTAAATCATGTCATTTAATCTTTCAGAGTGGGCACTGAAAAATAAAGGCTTAGTCTTTTATTTTATGGTGCTTTTGGCGGTTTTAGGTTTTATTTCTTATTCCAATCTATCGCAAAGTGAAGACCCACCGTTTACCTTTAAGGTGATGGTGGTGCAGACCTATTGGCCAGGTGCAACGGCTGAAGAAGTGTCCCTACAGGTCACAGATCGTATCGAAAAAACGCTGATGGAAACTGGCAAATATGATCGTATCACGGCGTATTCACGTCCCGGTGAGTCGATGGTGACTTTTGTTGCCAAGGATTCCATGCGTTCGGCGCAGATCCCTGACGTATGGTATGACGTGCGCAAAAAAGTCGGTGATATGAAACATGAATTACCGCAAGGCGTACAAGGACCATTTTTTAATGATGAGTTCGGAGATACCTACGGCAATATCTATGTGTTGACTGGTGCAGACTATAACTATGGCGTCTTAAAAGAATATGCAGATCGCTTACAACTTCAGTTGCAACGTGTGGCGGATGTTGGGAAAGTTGAACTGGTTGGTTTGCAAGATGAAAAAGTTTGGGTAGAAATTTCCAATACCAAAGCGGTCAATATGGGGATTCCTGTCACTCAGATTCAACAAGTTTTAAATGCACAAAACAGTATTAATTCAACAGGTTATTTTGAAACGGGTTCGGATCGCATCCAGCTTCGGGTGAGCGGTGAAATCAATTCGGTGGATGAACTTCGTGAAATGCCACTTTTGGTTGGTGATCGTACGATTAAGCTCGGTGATGTGGCTGAGGTTTATCGTGGTTTTAGCGAACCTGCACAACCTCGTATGCGCTTTATGGGTGAGAATGGTATTGGTATTGCGGTATCCATGCGTAAAGGTGGGGATATTCTTGCTTTAGGGGAAAATCTTGAAGCGGAGTTTGCTCGCCTACAAGATACCTTGCCAGTTGGTATGAGCCTGAGCAAAGTATCGGATCAACCTGTTGCGGTTGAGCGTAGTGTCAATGAGTTTATGAAAGTATTGGCAGAAGCGGTGATTATCGTTTTGCTTGTGAGTTTCTTCTCTCTAGGCTTTCGTACTGGCTTAGTGGTGGCATTTTCTATTCCTCTGGTCTTAGCGATGACCTTTGCAGGCATGAATATCTTCGATGTGGGATTGCATAAAATCTCACTGGGCGCACTGATTCTTGCGCTCGGGCTTTTGGTCGATGATGCCATTATCGCTGTGGAAATGATGGCGATCAAAATGGAGCAGGGCTATAGTCGGCTCAAAGCAGCAGGCTATGCATGGACGAGTACAGCATTTCCAATGTTGACAGGGACACTCATCACTGCAGCAGGCTTCTTACCGATTGCGACTGCGCAATCAGGGACTGGCGAATACACACGTTCGATCTTCCAAGTGGTGACTATTGCTTTGGTGGTGTCTTGGGTTGCAGCGGTCATATTTGTGCCTTATCTCGGTGCAAAACTATTGCCTGATTTTCAGAATATGCGTCAGCAAGCGCCGTGGTATCAACGTCTATGGGCAAAATTACGTAAACAGCCTGCACCGCAGGCTGTTGAGCATAATGAGGATCACGACCCATACCAAACTAAGTTTTACCAACGCTTTCGTGAGATGGTCAATGCTTGCGTTGAGTATCGCAAAACAGTGATTGTGGCGACTATCTTAGTGTTTGTCGGCTCTTTGGCTTTATTTAAAACTGTGCCACAGCAGTTCTTCCCGCCATCTAACCGTGCAGAGATTTTGATTGATCTCAAGCTTGAAGAAGGTGCGTCACTTAAAGCAACAGAACAAGCAGTACAAAAAGTTGAGCAATTCTTAAAAACTCAAGATGGTATTGATAACTATGTGGCGTATGTCGGTACAGGGTCGCCACGTTTTTATCTACCGCTTGACCAGCAGTTACCTCAAGCCAGTTTTGCACAATTCGTAGTGCTTGCGACGACCTTGGAAGAGCGTAATGAAATTCGTCAAAATCTAGATAAGCAATTGCGTGAAATCCTACCGCAAGTCCGTACACGTGTGTCTTTGCTTGAGAATGGCCCTCCTGTTGGCTATCCAGTGCAATATCGTGTGTCAGGTGAAGATGTCGGTGAGGTGCGGAAGTGGGCACAACAGCTTGCTTCAACATTGGGTGAACAAGCAGACGTCACCAATGTACACCTTGATTGGGGCGAACCAAGTAAAATCATTTATCTCAATGTTGATCAAGATCGTGCACGTCAGATGGGTGTAAGTAGTCAGAACTTGGCAAACTTCCTGAGTAGCTCATTGACAGGCAGTGTGATTGATCAGTATCGTGAAAAGCGTGAGTTGATCGAAATCCGTATGCGTGGTGAAGCTGATGAGCGGATTGATGTTGGTGCATTGGCGAGTCTTGCCGTGCCAACCAATAATGGTGGTAGTGTGCCATTGGCGCAGATTGCCAATATCGAATATCGCTTTGAAGATGGGTTAATTTGGCATCGCAACCGCTTGCCAACCATTACCGTGCGTGCAGATATGCGTACCGAAAAGCAACCTGCAACATTCATTGCAGAAATGACTGAGCAAGTTGATGAACTCCGTCAGCAAGTGCCAAATGGATACTTGATCGAAGTCGGTGGTACAGTCGAAGAGTCAGCACGTGGTCAAAAGTCTGTAAATGCAGGCATGCCATTGTTCTTGGCAGTAGTATTTACCTTGTTAATGCTACAGCTGAAGAGTATTTCTCGCTCGATCATTGTGTTGCTCACCGCACCATTAGGCATAATCGGTGTCACAGTATTCTTATTGCTCTTTGGCAAGCCATTTGGTTTTGTGGCGATGCTCGGGACGATTGCGTTATCAGGTATGATCATGCGTAACTCATTGATTCTGATTGATCAAATCGAAAAAGATATTGCGACAGGTTCTGATCGGTGGACTGCGATTATCGAATCAGCAGTACGTCGTTTCCGACCGATCATCTTGACGGCGTTGGCTGCAGTATTGGCAATGATTCCACTGTCTAGAAGTATTTTCTTTGGACCAATGGCGGTTGCGATTATGGGTGGGTTGATTGCGGCAACTGTGCTGACACTATTCTTCTTGCCTGCGGTCTATGCAGCATGGTTCAAAGTCAAGAAAGACGAACATATCGAAAATAGGGCGTAGTATGCAAAAACTACTATCTTCTCTTGCCGATATGTAGTATTTTTGCAATACATTTAGGTCTGTTAAGGTTGCATTAACGCTCGTTTAATGTTGCTACAGACCTTGTAGAGCATTCTATACAACGTGGTATGGACTAGAAATAACGCTCGCATATTGAGGTAGAGATGGGTCAGGAACAGCAAAAACGACAGCAAAAGCAGATATTACTTGCTTATGTGATGATGTTTCTGTCCGTGTTTACTTTTGTGTCGATTATTTTTGCGTACTTATTGGCGATGCGTCTAACACATACAGAAGATATCGAAGTTTGGCTCAATTCGCATGCGTTGTGGATCGTCAGAACTTTACTGATCTTTATCTGTATCGCACTATTTGCTGCACTTTGGTTTATTCCTTTATATTTTTTCATTTGGGATCAACATATATGGGTTACCGCTTGCACCATTGCAGGGGTGATTTTTACCATCGTCGCTTGGCTTTATTTGTTGAACGCTTGGTTGAAAGGCTTAATTAAGTTTTTTCAGCGCAAATCAGTTTACTAAACTTTTATTTTCCCTTTAATAATGCCAATACCTTGTAGGGCATTGGCACATTTATTTTGCAAAAATTTCTGATTTTTCCTTGTAAAAAACCAAATCGCCCCAATGATTAGCGCATTCGAATTGTAATTTTTCCATTTTAATCTTTCAGTATGAACAGTATGGATTTTCATGAACAGTGATTTTCGATATTGTTTTTCAGTATGACACGTGAGGAGTACCGCTGTTCATGGCAAAGCGTGACTATTATGAGGTTTTAGGTGTTGCTAAAACCGCCAGCGATGACGAAGTAAAAAAAGCCTACCGCAAACTGGCGATGAAATACCACCCAGACCGCAACCCTGATAATGCTGAAGCAGAAGAAAAATTTAAAGAAGCGACAGAAGCTTACGAGATTATTTCTGATCGTGAAAAGCGTAGCATGTATGACCGTATGGGTCACAGCGCTTTTGAAGGTGGTTTTGGTGGCGGTGGTGGCTTCGGTGGTGGTGGTTTTAGTGCTGAAGATATTTTTAGCCAATTTGGTGATATTTTTGGTGGTGCATTTGGTGGTGGCAGTCGTGGTCAGCAACGCCAACGTCGTGGTTCAGACCTTCGCTATGTGATGGAACTCAGCCTTGAAGAAGCGATCAAAGGCGTCAAGAAGACCATTACTTTCTCAGCGCCTGCACCTTGTAATACTTGCGATGGTAAGGGTGCCAAGAATCCAAATGATGTAGAAACGTGTAAAACCTGTCATGGTGCAGGTCAAGTACGCATGCAACAAGGTTTCTTTGCGGTACAGCAGACCTGTAGTACCTGTCGTGGCGTAGGTAAAACCATTAAAAACCCATGTAATACCTGTCATGGTAGCGGTATCCAAGATCGTCAACAGACCTTGGAAGTGACCATTCCTGCAGGTGTAGATAATGGTGATCGTGTCCGTCTAACAGGAAAAGGCGAAGCGATGCGTGATGGTCAGTCAGGCGATCTTTACGTGGAAGTGGTGGTACGTGAGCATGAAATCTTCCAACGTGATGGTGCAGACCTCTATATGGATGTGCCAGTCAGTATTGCTGATGCAGCACTTGGACGTGAGTTGGAAATCCCAACACTCGATAGTCGTGTGAGTTTAAAAATTCCAGAAGGAACGCAAACAGGCAAAATGTTCCGTCTACGTGGTAAAGGTGTTAAACCTGTACGTAGCACAATGGTGGGTGACTTGCTTTGTCGTGTTGTGGTAGAAACGCCAACCAATCTCAATGAAAAGCAACGTGAATTGCTCCGTGAATTTCAACAGACTTTGGGCGAAAACAACTTACAAAACGATACGAAGAAAAAGAAAGGTTTCTTTGACAAAGTTTCGGACTTGTTTGACTAAGCTCAGCGGTGTCTATCTTAAAATGCTTGCATCTTGCAGGCATTTTTTATGCAAGTTTCACACGGAGTTTGTGAAGAATGCTGAAATTCAACATAAAAATGCAGTGATGTATAGGATTTCACCTTTCAGCATGGCAAAGTTTTGTTATAGTAAAGCACAATTTTTTATCGATAGATTTTGATTCGAGGCAGTTATGGCAAATTCACCACGTATAGGCATTCTCGGTGCAGGTGGTCGCATGGGACGTACCTTAATTCAAGCGGTTCAACAAGCGGGCTATCAACTCGCAGCAGCAGTTGAGCGCCCTGAAAGTAGCTTGGTCGGGACGGATGCGGGTGAGTTGGCAGGTGTGGGTGCGCTCGGTGTCAAAGTGGTTGGCAGTATCGAAGAAGCCTTACCACAATGCGATGTAGTGATTGACTTTACCGTGCCTGCGGCGACAGAGCAGCATTTGCAAGCATGTCAGAAAGCGAATGTGGCGATGGTCATTGGGACGACTGGTTTTAATGATGCGCAAAAAGCCTTGCTTGATGAAACAGCGAAATCTATTCCTGTGGTGTATGCAGCGAACTACTCAGTTGGTGTCAATGTATCGATCAAACTCCTAGAGCTTGCGGCAAAAGCCTTTGGTGATACGGTGGATATCGAAGTGGTTGAAGCCCATCACCGTCACAAAGTTGATGCGCCATCTGGCACAGCGCTGATGATGGGTGAAGCTGTTGCAGGCGCACTTGGACGTGATCTCAAAGAAGTTGCAGTGTATGGCCGTGAAGGTATTACAGGTGCACGTGATCGCCAAACGATTGGCTTTGAAACCATTCGTGGTGGTGATATTGTTGGTGAACATAATGTGATGTTCATTGGGGAAGGTGAGCGCTTGGAAATCAAACACATGGCAACCAGTCGGATGAACTTCGCTGGCGGTGCTGTTCGTGCAGCGGCATGGGTGATTGGCAAGTCTGCGACACGCTATGACATGCTTGATGTATTGGATTTGAAATAAGACATCAATAGGTGGTTACAAAGACACCTTTTGTCATACATTTCTGCACAGCTTTAACAGAAATGTAGCGGACAAAGCAGGGCGGTTTATCTATACTGCTATGGGATGTTTAAACCGCCTCAGTAATAGTGTTGAGAAACATGGGCGATATAGGGCGACAACCCTGAAAACAAAAATGATCGTATAACGACAGTATTGGACAAGATTGGATCCCAAGGATATGTTAAAACACCTCAATGCAATTCTCATGTTGCTGTTTATCAGTAGTATGTTGCTCAGCACAGCAACCCATGCCAAAAGCAAAGAACGACTCGGTATAAACAAGCAAGGTATTAAAGTTTGGACATATCAAACCAAAGATAATCCAATGCTCGAATATCGTGCGGAAACTGTCTTAGACACGACTCTAGAGAATGCGACAGGTTTGATCTTGGATGTTGAGCGTGGCAAAAAGTGGGTGCCATATATGTCTGATATTCAAGTGATTGAACGTGATGATAAGGCGGGTGAGTTTATTATTTATTGCCGAATGGACTTTCCATTTCCGCTGAACGATCGTGACTTAGTCATTCAAGGCAATTACCGCAAAGACAGTAATGGTCGCATTATCATTAAGAATAAAGCGATCAACGATCCGCGAGTACCCATTAAAAACAATGTGATCCGCATTACCCATTATGAGGGAGATTGGATCATGACTAAGCTTGGCGCAAAACAGGTCAAAGTGACGACATCAGGCTTTGCAGATCCTGCAGGTTCGATTCCGACCAGCTTTGTGAATACCTTTGTCGAGCAACAACCGTATCAAATGTTGCAAAAAATGAAACAACAAATCAAAACGGTGAACTACACTGCAAAAGACTTACCGTCGATCTTGAAATGATGATTTTAAATAGACTATGACATTGGCATCTCCGAGAAAATGAGATGTCTTAAAGATATTGAGTAGATTCCGTTTTGAGCTTACAGTTCAAAACGGATTTTTTTAATCAATTAAGCTACATTAATCACCATGCCACTAAGGACGAGCGGAGCAACTGACATGAAAAGTATTGCACATTATCCATTATACCTCGCCAATAAAGCCGTTGAAACACAACAGCTTTTGGACGTCGATGATAAATATCAGCAACATGTCTTTGCCAAAGTCAGTCTTGCCGATGAGCGTATCGTAGAGCAAGCCATCGTTGCCGCTGTAAAAGCGGAATCCGCAATGACTCAGCTAAAGCCTTATCAAAAGCAAAGCATTCTATTGCACTGCGTTGAGCAGTTTAAAAAGCGTCGTAACGAGCTCACAGAAATTTTGATTCTTGAAGGTGGTAAGCCACTAAAAGCTTCGCAAGCTGAAGTTGAGCGTTTAATTAATACATTTCAATTAGCCGCAGATGCTACGACACAACTGAGTCAAGGCGATGTGATGCCTTTGGCGGTGACACCTGCTGCAGGGCAATATCGAGGTATGGTGCAACATGTGCCGATCGGTGCGATTGCCTTGATTAGTCCGTTTAATTTTCCTTTGAATTTGACTGCACACAAAATTGCACCTGCGATCGTAGCAGGTTGTCCATTTGTGCTTAAACCTGCGAGTCTAACGCCGATTAGCGCATTGATCATTGGTGAGATTTTGGCACAAACGGATTTACCTGAAGGCGCATTTTCGATCTTGCCAAGTACTCGTGATGCCGCAGATCAGCTTGTCACTGATGATCGCTTAAAACTACTTAGTTTTACAGGTTCGGATCAAGTCGGTTGGGACATGAAAGCACGTGCAGGACGTAAAAAAGTCACACTTGAACTGGGTGGCAATGCAGCGGTGATGATTGAACCTGATACGGTTATTGATGATGCGTTGATTGATCGTCTGATCACTGGTGGTTATGCACACGCAGGGCAGGTTTGTATCAGTGTGCAACGTGTGTTAATTCATCAAGATATTTATGCAGAACTAAAAAATAAACTGGTTGAAAAGCTTCGCAATATCAAAGCACAAGATCCAAAGCAAGATGACACCATCGTTGGGCCAATGATTAAGCACAAAGAGGCAAAACGCCTAAAACAATGGTTGGATGAAGCAACTGGCAAAGGTGCGACATTGCTATCTGGTGGTTCTTTGGATGGCGTGTTGTTTGAACCGTCGTTACTTGAGGGTGTGAGTCCTGACTGTCAAATTTATAAGGACGAAGCGTTTGGACCGGTGATGATTTTGGAGCCATATTTAGACTTCACTGCGGGCATTGAAAAAATCAATTCAAGCCGATTTGGTCTACAGGCGGGTGTTTATACACAGAATCTCAATAAAATGATGCAGGCATGGGACGAGCTTCATGTTGGCGGTGTGATCATTAACGATGTGCCGACGTTCCGTGTCGACAATATGCCCTATGGTGGTGTCAAAGATTCTGGGCTTGGACGAGAAGGCATTCAATCCGCCATTGCGGATATGCAGGAGCCACGTTTATTGGTGATCAAACAACCCAATTAATTAGGTCAAAAGCATCAGCACAAGTTATTCAAGACAAATGAATCAGAGCAAGTTAATCAGAAGTGAAAGGAAAATTTCAGTTTCAGTTTTGATTTTAAATTCAGTTAAACTATCGGAATCGTGTAATTAGGAACAACCTATGAAAAGTTGGAAGCAAATCAACACAGCACTGTTGATGTCAGGAGCTCTTAGTGGCTTGGCGCTACTCAGTACGACTGCACAAGCAGATATGCTTGGTGTATATGGCAGTGTGGATTATTGGAATCTGCAAGGTGAGTATAACGAAGCACCTCAAGATGCAAGTTTAAGAAGCGCAGATAGCTTGTCGCTAGATGACAAAGGGCAAGCACAAGTTTCATTGGCTTTTGAGCATCCAGTGCCATTGATTCCAAACGGAAAAATTCGTTATACAGGGATAGATGTTGATACTGAAGAACAGAACCTCGCAGGCGATGCACTCTATAATATTGATTTGGATTCAACAGATTTCATTTTGTATTATGAAATTTTAGACAATATCGTCAGCGTTGATGTGGGTGTGGCTGCGAAGCAACTTGAAGGTGATGTGACTTATAACAGTACCGTAGGTGCAGATAAGGTTGAGATTAGTGAAACTGCGCCGATGCTCTATGCATCAGCAGGTGGGAAACTACCATTTACAGGATTGAGTGCAAAGGCTGAACTGCTTGCAACCAACTATGATGATACGCAAATCACTGATGCATCAGCGGAAATTAAATATAACTTTGTTGAAAATCTATTAATCGATCTTGGCGCAAAAGCAGGCTATCGTATCTTGAATATTGAGCTCGATGATCAAGATGGCTTTGATACCAAGTTCGATTTTGATGGCCCGTATATTGGCTTAGAAGCACATTTTTGATTTTTTATAATTTAAAACCATGGTTTTGCACGTCACTGGCTAACGAAGATCAATTTAAAAAATGGATGCGAATGCATCCATTTTTTATTTTTCGGCTTGGTGTTTTGATATTACGTTCCACGTGAAACATTCAAGATCGCTTTAAGAATCGTTGCAAAATTATAATGTATTCCAAAATTGACGGAATGATTTTGCGGTATTGATCCAATGCTGTTTGGCAGACTGATGAATCGTCGTCATATTGATAAAGCCGTGTGGCTGATCTGCGATATTCACAAAATGGGTTTTTACCCCTGCATGTTTGAGTTTTTGTGAATACAGCTCGCCTTCGTCATGTAACACATCAAACTCAGCTGTCATCACGTATGCAGGTGCTAGGCCTTCGAGTTTACCAAATAGCGGTGAGATAATCGGATCATCAAGTTCAACTTCGTGTCGATCAGGATAAAATGCAGTGACATGATCGATATCTTCACCTGTCAGCACCAAGCCATCTTTATATTTGTAGAATGAAGAATAACGGCTTTTAAAGTCAACCGCAGGATAGATGAGAAGCTGTGATTGCGGTGCAAATGGTTGATCTTTTGTGACTTGTGCGACCACCGCACTGATGTTTCCACCTGCGCTGTCACCTGCAATCGCGATACGATTCGGTGCAATGTTAAATTCTTTTTGATGTTCAAAAGCCCATTGTAACGCTTCGACACAGCATTTGATTAATTGCTGTGGTGAATGCTCTGGAGCAAGCGGATAATCGATGCTCAGCACTTGTACATTGGCGTGTTTTGCTAGCAGTCGACAAGCCTCATCATGCGTATTTAATCCGCCAACCACAAAACCACCGCCATGATAGAACACGATCATCGGCAAAGTTTGTTTTGGATTAGGGTGATAATGTCGAGCTGGTGTCATGCCCGAATCAAGTGGTAAATGTAAATCTTTGACCTGGGCGATTTTGGTTGGGTTGCTTTGAAACGCAGTCATTTGATCGAGAAAAAGTTTTCGACTTTTTCGATAATCTGCTTTGACAAAACCCGAATGCCCTTGTTTGTGCTGTACGGCTAAAATACATTGATAAAACGGATGAAGTGCTGCAAATGGATAATGATAACCAAGCATACGGGCAAGTCTGCGTTGAACGGGTTTAGGTGCACGGTCAATGGCTTTGGCACTGTGTCCTTGCGTTTTTAGCATGAGCTTTTGCAGATCAAATAGCTTACTCATAATTACTCCATATTGCTGTTTTTCTTGTCATAAAATAGCTGTGCTCTACACTGTTTATCCATAGTTGCACAGTTCGGTAAATCTCGTTGCACAAGGCACGTCGATTCTATACAGAGCATCGCATATTGCGCTTTAAGCTTGAGATATAGTCAATACAATAACTTGAAAACTTGCATTGTCAAGTTTAAGTTTTATGAATTGATGAATAAAAAATAGGAGGAATGGCCATGTATAAGATCGTTTTGGTATCATTGGTCACTGCAATCTCAGCTGTAGGTTGTGTGGTTGCACCAACTGATTATGAACGCTATCCACGGTCAGGCGGAGTATATGGATATCCAGATCGCTACCCTGATGGACGTTATGATAACCGTAGAGAATATGAGCGCCAACGTCAGTACGAAATAGATCGTGCTCGTCAGCGTCAGATTGAATATCGAGAGCGTCAAGAGCGTCTTGAACGAGAGCGTGACCGTAAAAAGCATTATGAACAACAACGTCAACGTGCTGAATGGGAGTGGAAGCGTCGGGAACAACAGGCTCGTGAAGAACGTGCAAGACAAGATAAAGCTCGCTTAGAGCGTGAACGCCGAGATCGTCTTGAAGCACAGCGCAAAGCGCAAGCAGAGAAAAAGCGTTATCAAGAGCAACGTGAACGTGCAGAGCGAGAGCGTAAAGCACGAGAAAAAGCGAAGCATGAACATGAGCGAAAAGAACGTCTTGAAAGACAACGTGATCAAGCACGTGACAAAGCGGAAGAGCAACGCAAACGGTTGATCGAAGCGAAAGAACGGGCGGATAGAGCACGATTTGAACGAATCCACCGATAAGCTACGGTGAATCATTTGAAAAAATATTTGGTGCTAGTTTATTGAAATTAAATTAAAAAAATGATTGTTGCATAAAACTTAATCGACCATCATGTCCCTGATATTAAAAAAAATGTCGCAATTATGATAATCTGCGGCATTTTTTACAGTATGCTACAAATGAAGCATCGGAGATATAAGGGGATTTCTGTGACCAAACAACGTGAAAATCAGCGTGAAAATTGGTCTGCCCGATCTGGTTTTATTTTGGCTGCCATCGGATCGGCGGTTGGATTGGGTAACATTTGGCGCTTTCCATATGTAACTTATGAGAATGGCGGTGGTGCCTTTCTTATTCCATATTTAATTGCACTCTTCACAGCGGGTTTACCGCTTTTATTTTTAGACTATGCCATTGGGCATAAGTATCGTGGCGCTCCGCCAACAGCGTATAAACGTGTTGCAAAACCGATGGAATCTGTCGGTTGGTGGCAGGTCATGGTAACACTGGCGATTGGTGTGTACTATGCCAGCGTATTGTCCTGGGCAGGTAGCTATATTTTCCTCTCGTGGGGGCAGAAGTGGGGCGAAGATACCGAAGCGTTCTTCTTCAATACTTATCTGCAAACTGGAGAAGGCTTAGCATTTGGATTTGTACCGCACCTCTTTTTTGGTTTGCTCGTGGTATGGGCTGTAACGATGTTCATTCTGTATGGTGGCATCAAAAAAGGTGTAGAAGTTGCCAATAAAATTTTCATTCCATTATTGATTGTTTTATTTACGATTTTGGTGATTCAAGCATTACGTTTGCCAGGTGCAACGATTGGCTTAGATGCGTTATTCACACCAAACTGGGCAGCGATGGCAAACTATAAAGTATGGCTTGCAGCATATGGGCACATCTTCTTCTCGCTTTCTGTTGGTTTCGGGATCATGTTGACCTATGCGTCGTACTTAAAACCAAAATCAAATGTGACAGGTTCAGGCGTTGTGGTCGGGCTTGCCAATTCATCGTTTGAGTTACTTGCGGGGATCGGTGTCTTCGCTGCACTTGGCTTTATGGCGCAGAGTGCGGGTGTAGAGTTTAAAGAAGTGGTCAGTGGCGGTATCGGCTTGGCATTTATTGCCTTTCCAAAGTTGATTTCAAGCCTTGGCGCTGGTGCAGATTTATTCGGCTTCTTGTTCTTTACATCACTCGTTGTTGCAGGGATCACCTCAATGGTAAGTATCTTGCAAGTGCCGATCAGTGCGTTTCAAGATAAGCTAGGCTGGTCACGCAAAAAGTCTGTGACAATCATTGCAGGCGGTTCGGCAGTAGTTTCAATTTTGTTGTTCTCAACACATAGTGCAATCAAGTTTGTCGATATTATTGATCACTTTGCCAATAATATTGGTATCGTCTTTGGCGCATTGCTTTCGATCGTGATGATTACATGGTTTAAGCGTTCGAAATTGCCTGAGCTTGAGCAACATGTAAATGCAATTTCAAGTATTCAATTGGGTCAAGGCTGGCGTTTTATGATGACCGTTGTTACACCATTGACGCTTTTAGTTGCATTTGTATTGTCACTGATTGCGTTGATCACGACGGGTTATGGTGATTATCCAGTATTTATGCAACTCATCTTTGGTTGGGGTATCGTGCTGATGTTCATACTCGGTGCGCTTGCGCTTAGTCGATTGAAAGATCGTCAATAAGGGAAAAGGAGAGCATATATGTCTAGTATTGCATTGATTATGATGATTATTTCAATCGTTGTGTTGTGGGGTGGGCTGGCTTTGGCAATGATACATTTGGCGAAGCACCCTGATCCTGAAGATTGATTTGAAGCATTGATTTTTAAACTGATTTACTGATTTGTAAAATCGCTACTTCCTTCTACTTCTGAGGATTATGCGATAATGGTGATGAAAATTTCTAATCAAGGTTTTAAATGATAACTCTTATCATTTGTTGCTAAAGTGCGTTAGAATATGCCGATCTTAGGGTCGGTTAGCCATCACAATGTCAGATTTTTTTAGTACCAATGTACTCATTGCCTTTCTTGTCACAGTCTTGGCGAGTTTGGCAACCGTAGTCGGCGGTGCGTTGGTGTTATTCTTTAAGCAGCCGAGTCCTCGGCTGCTTTCTTTTGGGCTTGCATTTGCAGGCGGAGCGATGGTTTATGTATCGCTCACTGAGATTCTCACCAAATCGGTTGACTCATTTTCACAATCTTATGATTCACAAATTGGCTTTGCATTTGGCACTTTTGCTTTTCTTGCAGGGATTCTACTGGTCATTTTATTAGATCGTTTTATTCCCAATCCGCATGATGCTTTAGACAGTGCGCATTTGAGTGCTGAAAATGATACAGGGCTATACCGTACAGGTTTGCTGACTTTATTTGCCATCACAGCGCATAACTTTCCTGAAGGTTTAGCGACGTTCTTTGCGACTTTGGAAAATGCCACACTTGGCGTGCCACTTGCTGCTGCGATTGCGATTCACAATATTCCAGAAGGTATTGCCATCGCTGTACCTGTCTATGCTGCAACGAAAAGTAAATCAATGGCGTTGCTTGCCAGTTTTATATCTGGGCTTGCTGAGCCACTGGGTGCGTTGATTGGTTATAGCATTCTTGCACCATTTATGAATCCAGTCGTTTTCGGTACAGTCTTTGGGTTGATTGCAGGGGTGATGGTGTTCTTGGCGCTGGATGAGCTACTTCCTGCGGCGAAGCGTTATTCCAAAGGACATGAAACGGTGTATGGCTTAGTCACAGGCATGTCGATGTTGGCGATTAGTATGGTTCTATTTAAGTTTATGTAAATTAAGTTTATGTAAAATCGTCAGGCACTTTAATTTTGCTACTGCGTTAACTGCGCTCGAAGTACGCTTTGTACATCTTCGCTCAGTTGCCTTGTAACCAAATTAAATTGCACTCACTATTTCTGAAATGCAGATATGATGCAAAAAAGCATCGTTCATTGCAAACGATGCTTTTTGATTTTGAACAATTTTTCTTTAAACCTTTTGAACTTTAAATCTTTTCAATCAAGCTTTTCGATTAAGCCACTTTCTCAATCAAGCAATAGTAGAAACCGTCGCCACCACCTTGTTGCGGTAAAAGTTGACGACCATATTGCTGAGCAATCCCCCAATCGGCTTGGATTGTGATATGTTTGGCATCGGTATGTTGAGCAAAGAAATTTTGCATTTGCACTTCATTTTCCGCTTTTAAGATCGAACAAGTGATATAGAGCATTTGCCCGCCTACTTTAAGCTGTTGCCACATATTCTCTAAAATTTCAGTCTGTAGCGCAGTAGTTTGTGCAATATCTGTAGATTGACGAAGTAGGCGAATATCAGGATGACGACGCAATACACCAATCGCTGTACACGGTGCATCAATAATAATGCAATCAGCTTCGGTAGCATCCGATGATTCATTAATTTGCCATGCTGTTGCATCGGCACAGACGACGTTGACCTGTTCATCACGTGCTGATGATGTAAGCTGTAAACGGTTGAGATTTTCATGCACACGTAGTAGTCGCCTTTCAACATTATCCAGTGCAATGAGTTGCTGTGGACGATATTTCTCCAAAAGGTGTGCGGTCTTGCCACCAGGTGCGGCGCAGGCATCGACCACGACTTTACCGTTCAGATTCGGTAACAACGAAACGCAAAGCTGTGCGTGTTCATCTTGTACCGAAAACCAACCTTTGTCATAGCTTGGTAGGGCAGGAATACTGATGCTTTGCTCAAGGCGAATACCTACGTCTGAAATATGGCTTGCACTCGCATCAATCCCTGCAAGTTGCAGTTGTTTCAGATAGGCATCACGACCAATCTGACGGTGATTCACTCGGAGAAATAATGGCGCAGATTGACGTAAAGACTGCGCAAGCTCCGGCAGTTGCTCCGCCCAATCTTTATTTAATCGCTTATACAACCAACTTGGTAAGCCATGCGCTTGCTCTAGCTCGGTGGTGAGCTGTTCATGCTCACGAGTGGCACGGCGCAAGATGGCATTGATCACGCCACTCGCTGATTCAAAACCAAGTTGTTTGACTGCATCGACGGTTTCAGAAATCGCTGCATGATCGGCAATACGGGTATAAAACAGTTGATACAATCCCAAGTAAATCGCCACTTCTAGCTGTGGATCGCTCAGTGGTTTATTCAGCATCGGTAGACTAATGCTTTTTAGTGCATACCAATGACGAAGCACGCCAAAGCTCAGCTCATGCATCAAGCCACGATCTTTCTCATCGACCAATTCAAAATATTTGTCTTGAATCTCGGACAATGAACGACCTTGTTGCACTTGGGATAATAGTCGAATCAGTTGTGCACGTAGATTTAAGCGACTGCCTGCTTTTACACTGCTAATTTTACCATTGCCACGGTTTACAGCGTCTTGCGGTGTATTCTGCTGTTTGGTTTGGCTTTGCGGTTTTGCATATGTTTTATAAAAATTTGGTCTTGGACGCTGATTCATGAGAGGACTTGTCCAATGTTAAGTTTTTGAGTTTGCAGGATTTGTACGCTATTTAACGCCTTGCCACCTGCCCATTGCAAACTGGTCAAGCGAAGCACCGTTCCTGCACCGCAGGCAACTTCGACACCATGTTTATCCATCGCTATAATTTCACCATAACGCTGACTATGGCTTTGTTTGCTGACTTCGGCAGACCAAACACGCAGTGGCGGATTATTGGCATCGGTCTGGCAGAAACATACTGGCCACGGATTAAAGGCACGAATTTGACGATCAATAGTTTCTGCGGCTTGCGCCCAGTCGATTTTTGCTTCATTTTTCACGATCTTGTGCGCATAGTTGGTGAGCGCCTCATCTTGCACTTCACGTTTGGATTGATAGTTCTCTAAAGTTGATATGTCCGTGAGCACTTCACAAATCGCTTCTGCACCAAGTGTCGCCAAGCGATCATGCAAATTTGCCGAGGTATCCTTTGCGCTAATCTCAGTGCTGACTTTATACAGCATATCCCCTGTATCTAAGCCTTTTGCCATCTGCATAATGGTCACACCTGTTGACGCATCGCCTGCAAGAATCGCTCGCTGAATCGGTGCAGCACCACGCCAACGAGGAAGCAATGATGCATGAATATTCAAGCACCCGTATTTGGGCGTATCTAAAACCGCTTGAGGGAGAATCAAACCATACGCAGCCACCACCATCACCTCAGCATTGAGCTCTGCAAGTGCTTGCTGTGCTTCAATGCCTGCTTCTTCGCTACTTTTAAAATGTAAAGGCTGACGTACTAGCAAATTCTGCTCAAGTGCCAACGTCTTCACCGGAGATGCGGTGAGCTTTTGCCCACGTCCCGCAGGGCGGTCGGGCTGTGTATAGACCGCAACGATCTCATGATCAGTCTTGAGTAAAGCGGCTAGGGCTGCGGCAGCAAAATCAGGTGTGCCTGCAAAAATGATTTTCATGCGTATCCAAAAATAGGCGGATCAATAGATGAGATATTATAACGAAAATGTGGGGTGATAGGGGCGATCAATTCTAAGCGGTGATTAACAACACTCTATTATTCAAATCTTGAGTAAATGATGTATAAATAGCCTAGATAAATGAAAATTTTTTGGTATTCCGCATGGCAACAGAAAACGAAAAAGACTCCCCAACCATCGTTGTTGATGAAGATCATCCCGAGCAAGAAAAATACGAAGTCCTCAAAGAAAAACTACGCTACAAACAAGCCAAACGCGAAAATGCCAAGAAGATCGACCATAAACAAGTCCGTCTAAATATCCAAGCAGATGCTCTGCCGACCAAAACTTTTTTCATTATGAATGCACTCGCTGCAGTGATAGCTGCGTATGGTCTACTTGCAGACTCAGCAGCGGTAGTGATCGGGGCGATGTTGGTGGCAATGATGCTCGGACCGATTTCAGGTGTGGCATTGTCATTTATTGATAGTCGATGGATATTGTTTCGCACGGCGATGAGCACACTACTCATGGGTGTGGCAATGATCTTTGCGATTGGTGTGGTCATCGGGTTTATTCATCATGATATGCCGATGACTTCGGAGATTCTCTCTCGGACACAACCCACGATGATCGACCTGATGATTGCACTCGCAGGTGGTGCGGCAGGTGCATTTGCTTCGGTATCACCTCGACTTTCTGTAGCGGTGGTTGGTGTCGCTGTGGCGACTGCTTTAGTTCCTCCGCTTGTTGCCAGTGGGATTTTATTTGCGCATTTTCAATGGGCAAATTCAGGTAATGCGTTTTTATTGGCAGTGACCAACATGGTGGCGATTCAGATTAGCTCGTCATTAGTATTGTGGATTGCAGGGTTTCGTCGTGGTTCGGAAGAGGAGCTTCAAAGCAATGTCTTGGAATTCATTAAACGGAATATCTGGAGTTTATTGGTTTTAGTCATACTTGCGGTGTATTTAAGTTTTAATTTGACGCAACGTGTTCGTCTACAGCTCTATGAAACGTCGATTAGCCAAATTGTCAAAAATAATCTGAATGACGACAACAATATTATCAATGCGGTGGTTTTTGATCAGAAAGAAGATTACACCTTGGTACGAGTGGTGATTCGTGGCGATCATGAGCCGACACAAAAACAATTGGCAATGCTGAATCAGGAAATGAGTAAAGATAATCGAGGATTGCCAACGAAGCTTCAAATCCGCTTCATCCCTGTGAAGATTTTACAAACGAAAGGTGTTGAAGATGTGGAGCTGTCACCACGTCAGGCTCAGCATATCTCCATGAAAACTGCTGAGTAGTGTTGATCAAGCATGTGATTTTCTCAAAAAAATAATTCTGAAGATGTGGTGGTCACATTCAAAATTATTAAGACAGTTGCGGGTTAATGTTGAATAGCGCTACACTAGCGACGATTAGATTAAGTCTATGAAATTGGAATTCCTGCTTTATGCAGGAGGAATTGTTCTATATAATTAGTCGCGAAATTTACGACGAGTAAAAAAATGTCGAATGATAAATCGAATGACGCGTCTAACGGTGCGCCGATCCCTCAGCGTAATAACCCTGCGGAATTAGTCAAGAATGGTTCACCTTTTGATGTGATTTTGTGGATCATTGCTTTGGCTTTATTGATTGGTGCGAGTTTGGCAAATCAATACTTGCCACAATATTGGGCAACTGCAAGTGATGTGTGGGTTCGCATTGGTGTGATTGCTGCTTGTATTATTGTGGCAATCGGTTTAATATACGCCACCCACCAAGGCAAGGGTTTTGTTCGCCTATTAAAAGATTCACGCATCGAGCTTCGACGTGTGACATGGCCAACAAAGCAAGAAACCATCACCACTTCATGGCAAGTGTTGGTTGTTGTTATTGTAACTTCGATCGTATTGTGGTGTTTCGACTATGTATTGGGTATGTTGATTAAGTTATTTATCGGATAAGTTGCTATGAAACGTTGGTATATCGTTCATGCCTATTCTGGCTATGAAAAACAAGTCATGCGTTCGTTGAATGAACGTATTGCACGTAGCACAGTTGCCGATAGCTTTGGTGAAGTCCTTGTTCCTACTGAAGAAGTAGTGGAAATGAAGGATGGGAAAAAACGCAAATCGGAGCGTAAATTTTTCCCGGGTTACGTATTAGTTGAAATGGATATGAATGACGATACTTGGCATATCGTCAAAGAATGTCCAAAAGTTTTGGGTTTTATTGGTGGTACACCTGAGAAGCCAGCGCCGATCACGCAGAAAGAAGCGGATGCGATTTTGGCTCGAATTAATAATACAGGTGAGGCACCTCGTCCGAAGACCATGTTTGAACCAGGTGAAGAATTGTTGGTGACCGATGGTCCATTTACAGACTTCAAAGGTGTGGTTGAGGAAATTCAATACGAAAAATCTCGCTTGACCTTGACGATTAATGTCTTTAATCGCCCAACTCAAGTTGAATTAGAGTTTCGTCAAGTAGAAAAAGCCAACTAGTTTTTTCTGCTGTATAGTTGCCCGATAAGTTCTTTTGAATGATTCGGGCTTTGTTATTTTGTATTTGTCGTGTTTTTTTTGTGGCAGATACATGCAATTTGGGGAGCCTGGCGGCGTTTGTACCCAAGAGGTAATTGAACATGGCTAAGAAGATTGACGGCTATATCAAGCTGCAAGTTCCAGCTGGTAAAGCAAATCCATCTCCACCGATCGGTCCTGCACTTGGTCAACGTGGTGTGAACATCATGGCATTCTGTAAAGAATTCAATGCTGCGACACAAAAAGTTGAACCAGGTCTTCCGATTCCTGTTGTGATCACTGTGTACAACGATAAGTCGTTCACATTCATCATGAAAACACCACCAGCTTCTATTCTTTTGAAGAAAGCTGCGGGTATCCAAAAGGGTTCATCTGTACCAAACAAAACTAAAGTTGGTAAGTTGACTCGTGCTCAGTTAGAAGAGATCGCTACGACTAAAGAGCCAGATTTAACTGGTGCTGATTTAGACGCGCGTGTGCGTACCATTGCTGGTTCTGCACGTTCTATGGGCTTGGAAGTGGAGCTATAAGACATGGCAAAGTTAACTAAACGTCAAAAAGCCATTGCTGCAGCTGTTGAAGCAAACAAAGTCTACACTTTGGAAGAAGCAGTAAAAGTACTTAACAGTCTTCCTGCTGCAAAATTCAAAGAGTCTTTGGATGTTGCGGTAAACCTTGGTGTTGATCCACGTAAATCGGATCAAGTGGTTCGTGGTGCAACAACTCTTCCTGCGGGTACTGGTAAAACTGTACGTGTTGCAGTGTTTGCACAAGGTGCTGCTGCTGAAGCTGCAAAAGCTGAAGGCGCTGACATCGTTGGTTTTGATGATCTTGCAGAATCAATCCAAGCGGGCAACCTTGACTTTGATGTCGTGATTGCTGCTCCAGATGCAATGCGCGTTGTTGGTAAGTTGGGTACGATTTTGGGTCCACGTGGCTTAATGCCAAACCCGAAAGTCGGTACAGTGACGCCTGACGTTGCTGGTGCTGTGAAAAATGCTAAAGCTGGTCAAGCACGTTACCGTGTAGACAAAGCAGGTATTATCCACGCTGCGATTGGTCAAGTTGGTTTTGAAGAAACTGCTGTACGCCAAAACCTTGAAGCATTGGTTTCTGACTTGAAAAAAGCAAAACCTGCGACTTCTAAGGGTGTATACATCAAAAAGATCACTTTGAGCTCTACGATGGGTCCTGGTTTGATCATTGATGTAAACAACGTTTCTAACTAATTTGTTAGTAAGCGTTAGCGCTGAAACAGTTTAAAAAATTTTAAAGTCTTAAAATTTTCACGAGTCTTTGGGTGATTGGAAATTTTAAGCACGCTTTGAATTGATGGGTGCAAACCTGTCAGCGTCAAAGACCTCAGGTGAAAGCGTGTGTTTACACATTATTTCTTAATCCTACCTGAGTAGACGCGGTGGTGTGATTGATGTCCTCCTCCGCGTGTGAGTCAAAAGACTTACAAATTGGGAGTGCACTTATACAAGTGCATAAGTCACCTTAGGAGGTTTTACAATGGCTCTTCTTATCGAAGACAAAAAACAGATCGTAGCAGAAGTCAACGAAGTTGCTTCTAAAGCGTTCTCTGCCGTTGTTGCAGACTATCAAGGTTTGAATGTAGAGCAATTGACACAATTACGTGTTGAAGCTCGTAAGCTTGGTGTAACGACTCGTATTGTTCGTAACACTTTGGCAAAGCGTTCATTCGAAGGTACGCCATTCGATATTTTGAATGACAACCTAGTTGGTCCAACAATTCTTGGTTTTTCAACTTCTGAAGACGACATGGGTGCAGCTGCACGCTTGTTCGAAGAATTTGCAAAATCGAACAAGGCATTTGAACTCAAAGCCGCTGCATTTGATGGCAAGGTTTATCAAGGTACTGAAGTAAGCGTAATCGCAAATCTTCCGAACCAAGAGAAAGCGCTTACTATGCTTGCATCTGTTCTTCAAGCTCCAATTTCGAAATTGGGTCGCCTCATGACGGCGCTCAAAGAGAAAAACGAGCAAGAAGCTGCATAAGCTTAAATTTAATCAATCACTTACACCATTTAATATCCATTTGGAGTTATTCTCATGGCTTTAACAAACGAAGAAATCTTGAATGCAGTTGCTGAAAAAACTGTACTTGAACTTGTTGAATTGATCTCTGCTTTCGAAGAGAAATTCAATGTATCTGCTGCAGCTGTTGCTGTTGCTGCTGCACCTGGTGCTGGTGGCGCTGCTGCTGCTGAAGAGCAAACTGAATTCACTGTTGAGTTGGCTAGCTTTGGTGCGAACAAAGTTGCTGTAATTAAAGCAGTTCGTGAAGCGACTGGTCTTGGTCTTAAAGAAGCGAAAGATCTTGTTGAAGGCGCTCCTTCAGCAGTTAAAGAAGGCGTTTCTAAAGAAGAAGCTGAAGAGCTTAAGAAGAAACTTGAAGAAGCTGGTGCTGAAGTTAAACTTAAGTAATGGCTTGGGGGGTTGGTTTTTTTTAAATCAGCTCCAAAAAACGGCTGATGACTCTTGGGTCATCAGCCTTTTTGCGTTACAATAATCGGCTCGCTTTTTAATGAAGTCTCATTTTTGCGTCGATAATGTGATGTGATTGAATGTTTAGCAATGTTTTTCTATTTATTTTTCAGTAATTTGAAAGATCGTAGAGGATATTGCTAAACATTTTATTGTCGCTTTTGGTTTTTTTGCAGCTTTGAAAAGCGACGGTCAGCCTTGACCTGTTGATAACTTCTGCTCCATCTCGTACTGCAGACGAGATGAGTTTAATGTCCGAGGAATCCAGATGGCATACTCTTATACCGAAAAGAAACGGATCCGCAAAAACTTTGGTAATTTGCCGAATATCATGGATGTTCCTTACTTGCTCGCTATTCAAGTGGACTCGTATAGAACATTCTTGCAAGATGGCAAAACACCAAAGAACCGTGATGATATTGGCTTGCAAGCCGCATTTCGTTCCGTATTCCCTATTGAAAGTTATTCAGGGAATGCGGCTTTAGAGTTTGTCGAATATAATTTGGGTAAGCCTGAGTTTGACGTACGTGAATGTATTTTGCGTGGTTCGACTTATGCTGCACCGATGCGAGTCAAAATTCGTTTGATTTTGCGTGATCGTGATACCAAAGCGATCAAAGATGTACGTGAACAAGAAGTCTACATGGGTGAAATGCCTCTGATGACTGATAACGGTACGTTCGTCATTAATGGTACTGAGCGTGTGATCGTATCTCAGTTGCACCGTTCGCCAGGCGTATTCTTTGATCATGATAAGGGTAAAACCCACTCTAGCGGTAAAGTGCTCTACTCAGCACGTATTATTCCTTACCGTGGTTCATGGTTGGACTTTGAGTTTGATGCAAAAGATTTAGTTTATGTACGTATCGACCGTCGCCGTAAGTTGTTGGCGTCTGTGATTCTACGCGCTTTAGAATATTCAACTGAGCAAATTCTTGGTTTGTTCTTTGAAAAAGTTCCTGTTTATGTTGATGCGTCGAGCTATCAAATTGACTTGGTTCCAGATCGCTTACGTGGTGAGATGGCACAGTTTGATATCGCTGGCGAAGATGGCAAAGTTATTGTTGAGCAAGGCAAGCGTATCAATGCACGTCACGTACGTCAGATGGAAGCTGCGAATTTAACAAAGCTTGCAGTACCTGATGAATATTTGTACGAGCGTATTACTGCTGAAGACATTAGCCTAAAAGATGGCGAAGTGCTGCCTTCCAATACGGTGATTTCTCACGATATCTTGGTGAAAATCGCTGAAGCGGGTGTGAAGCAATTTAACATTCTATTTACCAACGACATTGATCGTGGTTCTTATATCGCCGATACATTGCGTGCTGACATTACACGTGATCGTGATGAAGCGTTGGTCGAAATCTATAAAGTAATGCGTCCAGGGGAGCCACCGACTAAAGAAGCTGCTGAAAACTTGTTTGGCAACTTGTTCTTTAGTCCAGAGCGTTATGACTTGTCACCAGTTGGTCGTATGAAATTCAACCGTCGTTTGGGTCGCCCTTACGAAGTTGGTACAGATCATAAAACACGCCAAGTCGAAGGTGTGTTGTCAAATGATGACATCATTGATGTATTGCGTACATTAGTTGAAATTCGTAACGGTAAAGGTGAAGTCGATGATATCGACCACTTGGGTAACCGTCGTGTGCGTTCAGTTGGTGAAATGACTGAAAACCAATTCCGTGTTGGTTTAGTCCGTGTTGAACGTGCTGTAAAAGAGCGTCTTTCTCAAGCGGAAACCGACAATTTGTCACCACAAGATTTGATCAATGCTAAGCCAGTTGCTGCGGCGATCAAAGAATTCTTTGGTTCAAGCCAATTGTCACAATTTATGGATCAAAACAATCCATTGTCTGAGATCACGCACAAACGTCGTGTTTCTGCACTTGGACCAGGTGGTTTGACCCGTGAGCGTGCAGGCTTTGAAGTACGTGACGTACATCAAACCCATTATGGTCGTGTATGTCCAATTGAAACGCCTGAAGGTCCAAACATTGGTTTGATCAACTCGCTGTCTGTATATGCTAAAACGAATGATTTCGGTTTCTTAGAAACCCCATACCGTAAAGTGGTCGATGGCGCAGTGACAGATGAGATCGAATACCTTTCTGCGATCGAAGAAGTTGGTACCGTGATTGCACAAGCGGACTCTGCGGTAGATGCTAAAGGTGCATTTACTGATGAAGTGGTATCTGTCCGTCATCAAGGTGAATTCGTGCGTATGCCACCTGAAAAAGTGACACATATGGACGTTTCACCACAGCAGGTTGTTTCTGTGGCGGCATCATTGATTCCATTCCTTGAACACGATGATGCCAACCGTGCATTGATGGGTTCAAACATGCAACGTCAGGCTGTACCGACACTTCGTGCAGATAAACCACTTGTGGGTACAGGCATGGAACGTCACGTTGCACGTGACTCAGGTGTGTGTGTGATCGCAAATCGTGGCGGTAAGATCGACTATGTTGATGCTTCTCGTATCGTAATCCGTGTTAACGAAGATGAAATGGTTGCTGGTGAAGCAGGTGTAGATATCTACAACTTGATTAAATACACCCGTTCTAACCAAAACACCTGTATCAACCAAAACATTATTGTGAATTTGGGTGATGAAGTTGCACGTGGCGATATCTTGGCTGATGGCCCATCAACTGATATGGGTGAATTGGCACTTGGTCAAAACATGCGTGTCGCATTCATGACTTGGAACGGTTATAACTTCGAGGACTCGATTTTATTATCAGAACGTGTAGTGCAAGAAGACCGTTTGACTTCGATTCACATCCAAGAATTGTCATGTGTCGCACGTGATACCAAATTGGGTGCGGAAGAAATCACTGCCGATATTCCAAACGTCGGTGAAGCGGCACTGTCTAAACTTGATGAGTCAGGTATTGTCTACATCGGTGCGGAAGTGACAGCGGGTGATATCCTTGTTGGTAAAGTGACACCAAAAGGTGAAACACAACTTACCCCTGAAGAAAAACTGCTTCGTGCGATCTTTGGTGAAAAAGCGGCAGACGTGAAAGATTCATCTTTACGTGTACCGTCAGGCACTAAAGGTACAATTATTGATGTACAAGTCTTTACTCGTGATGGCGTGGAAAAAGACGAACGTGCATTGGCAATCGAAAAAGCACAGCTTGATGCGTATCGTAAAGATTTGAAAGAAGAATTCAAAATCTTCGAAGAAGCTGCTCGTGAGCGTATGATCCGTCTACTTGATGGTCAGACTTCAAACGGTGGTGGTACAACCAAGCGTGGTGATAAGCTGACTGCGGACGTGTTGTCTGGTCTAGAGTTCGTTGATTTGAAAGAAGTTCAAGCCAATGACGAAGATGTTGCTGAGCGCATGAATCAAATTTTGGCATTCTTACAAGAGAAGAGCCAAGAGATTGATGAGAAATTTGCTGAGAAAAAACGCAAAATCGCACAAGGTGATGAGTTGACGCATGGCGTACTCAAAGTCGTTAAAGTCTACTTGGCTGTGAAACGTCGTATCCAACCGGGTGATAAGATGGCGGGTCGTCATGGTAACAAAGGTGTTGTTTCGAACATCTTGCCAGTCGAAGACATGCCACACGATGCCAATGGTGTGCCTGTAGATGTGGTGTTAAACCCACTGGGTGTACCATCACGTATGAACGTGGGTCAGATTCTTGAAACGCATCTGGGTCTAGCTGCAAAAGGCTTGGGCGAACAAATCGACAAGATGATCAAACAACAACGTGCGATGACTGATCTACGTGACTTCTTAGACAAGATCTACAACAAAGTTGGCGGTACGCAAGAAGATCTCAACAGCTTGACTGATGAAGAAGTGCTAAAACTTGCAGGCAATTTGCGTGGTGGTGTACCACTGGCAACGCCTGTATTTGACGGTGCAGAAGAAGGTCAAATCAAAGAGTTACTTGAGCTTGCAAACTACTCACGTACAGGTCAAGTCGAGTTGTTCGATGGTCGTACTGGTGATAAGTTTGATCGTCCAGTGACTGTGGGCTATATGTACATGCTCAAACTTAACCACTTGGTGGATGACAAGATGCATGCACGTTCGACTGGTTCTTACTCATTAGTAACGCAACAACCACTTGGTGGTAAAGCACAATTCGGTGGTCAGCGTTTCGGTGAGATGGAGGTCTGGGCACTTGAGGCTTATGGCGCTGCGTACACTCTTCAAGAGATGTTGACAGTCAAGTCAGATGACGTCGAAGGTCGTACTCGTATCTATAAGAACATCGTTGATGGTAACCATTATATGGATCCAGGTATGCCTGAGTCATTCAACGTATTGACCAAAGAGATCCGTTCTTTAGGTATCAACATTGAACTGAAAAATGGTGACTAAGAAATCTCCCCCAGCCCCTCTTTATTAAAGAGGGGAGCAAGTCCCCCTTTACAAAGGGGGATTTAGGGGGATTAGAGATTCCCAATTTCAGTTAAGAAACAATATTTGTGACCCAGTTGTGAAGTGTAAATCTCCACAACACACGGAGAAAAAAATTGAAAGACTTGCTCGATATCATGCGTAAAAAAACGGATAACGATGGTCAAACACCATTTGAGTTTGATCGTATCCGTATTGGCTTAGCATCACCTGAAGTGATTAAATCATGGTCGCATGGCGAAGTGAAAAAGCCAGAAACCATCAACTACCGTACGTTTAAGCCTGAACGTGACGGCTTGTTCTGTGCCAAAATCTTTGGACCAGTCAAAGATTACGAATGCTTGTGTGGTAAATACAAGCGTATGAAATACAAAGGCGTCATTTGTGAAAAATGTGGTGTTGAAGTCACCACTGCAAAAGTACGTCGTGAGCGTATGGGTCACATCGACCTCGCGTCACCAGTTGCACATATTTGGTTCTTAAAATCATTACCATCCCGTATCGGTCTATTGCTTGATATGACGCTACGTGATATCGAACGTGTATTGTATTTCGAATCTTATGTCGTGACTGATCCAGGCATGACTACGCTTGAAAAGTACCAATTATTAACTGACGAAGATTATTACAATGCGCTTGAAGAGTATGGTGATGAATTCGCAGCGAAAATGGGTGCTGAAGCGGTTCAAGATTTGCTTAAAGATATTGATCTTGAAGCAGAAATTGCTCGTTTACGTGAAGAAATTCCACAGACATCTTCTGAAACTAAACTCAAGAAAATGTCTAAACGCTTGAAATTGATGGAAGCGTTCAAAGATTCAAACAACAAACCTGAGTGGATGGTAATGAATGTATTACCAGTACTTCCACCAGATTTGCGTCCGTTGGTTCCACTTGAAGGTGGTCGTTTTGCGACTTCGGATTTGAACGATCTTTATCGTCGTGTGATCAACCGTAACAACCGTTTGAAACGTCTTCTTGATTTGTCTGCACCTGACATCATTGTGCGTAACGAAAAACGTATGTTGCAAGAATCTGTTGATGCCTTGCTCGACAACGGTCGTCGTGGTCGTGCAATCACTGGTTCGAACAAACGTCCATTGAAATCTTTGGCTGATATGATCAAAGGTAAGCAAGGTCGTTTCCGTCAGAACTTGCTCGGTAAGCGTGTTGACTATTCTGGTCGTTCGGTAATTACTGTCGGTCCTACACTACGTTTGCACCAATGTGGTCTACCGAAGAAAATGGCACTTGAGCTATTCAAACCATTTATCTTTGCCAAACTACAGTCTACTGGTCAAGCAACAACCATTAAAGCTGCGAAGAAAATGGTTGAGCGTGAAACGCCAGAAGTTTGGGATGTACTTGCACACGTGATTCGTCAGCATCCTGTGATGTTGAACCGTGCGCCTACACTTCACCGTTTGGGTCTACAAGCGTTCGAGCCTGTATTGATCGAAGGTAAAGCGATTCGTCTACATCCCTTGGTATGTACTGCATTTAACGCCGACTTTGACGGTGACCAAATGGCGGTACACGTTCCATTGACACTTGAAGCACAGCTTGAAGCACGTGCCTTGATGATGTCGACCAACAACATCTTGTCACCTGCCAATGGTGAGCCGATCATCGTGCCTTCTCAGGACGTGGTCTTGGGTCTGTACTACATCACTCGTGATGCAGTGAATGCCAAAGGCGAAGGCATGGTGTTTGCAGATACTCACGAAGTCAACCGTGCACTTGCAACTGGTCAAGTGGCTATGCACGCTCGTGTCAAAGCTCGTGTGCATCAAACAGTGATCAGCGAATCAGGCGAACGTCATCAAGAAACTTTGGTTGTTGATACCACACCAGGTCGTTGCTTGCTTTGGGAAGTGGTACCTGCGGGTCTGAGCTTCGCTGAAATCAACGTGGAAATGACCAAGAAAAACTTATCCAAGTTGATCAACTCTTGCTACCGTAAACTCGGTTTGAAAGATACCGTGATCTTTGCCGATCAATTGATGTATTTGGGCTTCCGTCAAGCGACTCGCTCAGGTGTATCTGTTGGTATGGAAGACATGGTAATTCCACCGACTAAAGACCAAATCATTGACAAAGCAGAAGCAGAAGTCCGTGAAATCGAACAACAGTTCGAACAAGGTTTTGTAACGGCGGGTGAGCGCTATAACAAAGTGGTCGATATTTGGGCACGTACCAACGATCAAGTTGCTAAAGCGATGATGGACAACTTGTCATTTACCACTGTGAAAAACAAACAGGGTGAAGACGAGAAGCAAAAATCATTTAACTCGATCTACATGATGTCTGACTCAGGTGCCCGTGGTAGTGCGGCGCAGATTCGTCAGCTTGCAGGTATGCGTGGTTTGATGGCGAAACCAGATGGTTCGATCATTGAAACGCCGATTAAAGCGAACTTCCGTGAAGGTTTGACGGTACTTCAGTACTTCATCTCAACTCACGGTGCACGTAAAGGTTTGGCGGATACCGCACTGAAAACTGCGAACTCAGGTTACTTGACTCGTCGTCTCGTTGACGTAGCGCAAGACTTGGTGATCACTGAGCCAGATTGCGGCACTTTAGATGGCTTAGTCATGACTCCACTCATTCAAGGTGGTGACGTGATCGAGCCGTTACGTGACCGTGTACTTGGTCGTGTGATTGCAGAAGACGTAATTGTTGATGGCGAAGTGAAATTCCCACGTAACACATTCATTGATGAACAAATGGCAGCACGCTTAGAAGAAGCGGGTGTCGATGAAATGAAAGTGCGTTCAGTGATTGCTTGTGAAGCAGACTTCGGTGTTTGTGCGAAATGTTATGGTCGTGATCTTGCACGTGGTCATATCGTCAATCCGGGTGAGTCCGTCGGTGTTATGGCAGCGCAATCGATTGGTGAGCCAGGTACACAGTTGACGATGCGTACATTCCACGTTGGTGGTGCAGCGAGCCGAACTTCGGCAGCCAACAGCGTGCAAGTACGTAACAAAGGTACTGTACGTTTCCACAACATCAAGACTGTACAACATGCCAAAGGTCACTTGGTCACGACTTCTCGTTCTGGTGAGATTGGTATTGCTGATGAGATCGGTCGTGAGCGTGAGCGTTATAAAGTGCCTTATGGTGCGTCGATCTTGATCAAAGATGGTGAAGCAGTAGAAGCTGGCGGTATCGTGGCAACATGGGATCCGCATACGCATCCACTCGTGACCGAAGTTGCGGGTAAAGCACGTTTCAGCCAAATCGCTGATGGTGTTACAGCAACCTCTAAGACTGATGATGCAACAGGTATGAGCACAGTAGAGATTCTACCTGTGACTTCACGTCCTGCATCTGGTAAAGACTTACGTCCTGCAGTGGTCTTGGATACTGTAGATGGCGAAGAGCAATTCTACTTCTTGCCACAAAATACCATCTTGACCGTACGTGATGGCGAAACCATCGGTGTCGGTGATGTAATTGGTCGTGTACCACAAGAATCGTCACGTACACGTGATATTACCGGTGGTCTACCACGTGTAGCTGACTTGTTCGAAGCACGTAAGCCAAAAGAGCATGCAATCCTTGCAGAAATCTCTGGTGTGGTGAGCTTTGGTAAAGAAACCAAAGGTAAAAACCGTTTGGTGATCACGCCTGATGATGGTTCTGAGATTTATGAAGAATTGATTCCAAAATGGCGTCAAATCAACATGTTCGAAGGTGAGCGTGTAGAACGTGGTGAAGTGGTGTCTGATGGTCCACAAAACCCGCATGACATCTTGCGTCTGAAAGGTGAAGTGGCATTGACCAACTACATCGTGAATGAAGTGCAAGACGTTTACCGCTTACAAGGTGTAAAAATCAACGATAAGCACATCGAAGTGATCGTCCGTCAGATGCTCCGTAAAGTAGAAATTACCGATGGTGGTGATTCGAGCTTTATCAAAGGTGAGCAAGTCGATTACATCCGTGTGGTGGGTGAAAACCAAGCATTGTTGGCGCAAAACAAATTCCCTGCGAAATTTGAACGTCAATTGATGGGTATCACCAAAGCATCGTTGTCTACTGACTCGTTTATCTCTGCGGCATCGTTCCAAGAAACGACTCGTGTCTTGACTGAAGCTGCGGTAACAGGCAAAGAAGATGATCTACGTGGTTTGAAAGAGAATGTAGTGGTGGGTCGTTTGATTCCATCGGGTACAGGTCTTGCTCATCACTTGGAGCGTCGTCGTCAAGAAGCTGAAGACGCTGAACAAGAGCTTGTGAATGACTTCTCTGAAGTGGATCAAGCCTTGAGTCAAGCATTCAATGAAGAGCAGTTCTAAGCACGATTCATTGGAATAAAGTATTGAAATAAAAAGAGTCCTTCGGGGCTCTTTTTTGTTGGTTATGGAAACGCTAAGATGTTGATAAATTGAAGGAGTGTTGAGATGCAATTTAAAGCAACAGTAGTTTCATTATCCGAAATAGACGAAAATGAAATTACGATAAGCATTAATAACGAAATTTTAGTATGCTTTTTAGCATATTACCCAAACACTTTAGAGCTAGGTCAACAATACGAAGTCGAGTTGTCATTATTTTTCATAGATGATAGTAATATTGATATTTCAAGACACACTAAAATGAATGATTCATTTTGTAGAATAGGAAATATATACGGATACCAAGTTTTTGGAATACTTTATGATAATAAAATTAGAACAAATACAATTATTTTAGAAGACGATGTTTTCAGGAACTATTCAGGTTTTGAGAGTGAAGATGTTTGTTTGAAAGTAGATCGTATTAATTTAGCGATAGTTTAAAATTTGAAAAGCATTAAAATTTTAAAGTAAGGAGTCATATATCATAAAAAGCAACCCGAAGATTGCTTTTCATTGTTTGATACTTAAAGTTTGGTACTTAAAAATTTTCGTATTTAAACTTTACCACGTGAGATAAAGCCAACGATAAACAAGATCACAGCAACCACTAAGAAAATTACTGCAAAATCTTTAGATAGACCCGCAACACCACCGAATCCTAAAACACTTGCAATCAAAGCGACTACTGCAAAAATAATTGCCCAGCGAAACATAATCATACTCCCTATAAAAATTTTTGTAGGTTCATCATAATGTCATTATGTGGTTGTATCTGTTGAACTTTGGTGGCTAATGTAGTTGATCTGAAAACAAATCGTATAAAAAGTGTTCGCTTATATTTTATGATTTTTAATGATATGAAAAGTGTGGAAATGAACAATAGACAAGACATTTACATCATTTTCACTTGTGCAGTATTCATCAATTCAGGCTTCAAGCTGTTACAATTAGCTGTCAAATCTTAAAATGATTTTCCCCTATGTCGATTACCCCTCAAGACTCATCAAATAGCACGGCCGAACTCCGTCCAGAGTTTTGGCGTCACTATGCGATTGATCAGCTCAATCGTACAGAGTGGGAAGCGTTGTGTGATGGTTGCGGACAGTGTTGTTTGATCAAACTGGAAGATGAAGATACAGGAGAGGTTGCCTATACGTCGGTATCGTGCAAACTTTTGGACTGTTCGACAGGGGCGTGTAGCGATTATCCAAATCGACGTGATTTTGTACCTGATTGTATTCAGCTTACCCCTGAATTATTGCAGCAAATCAAATGGCTTCCATCCACTTGTGCATATCGTCGTGTCTATGAGGGTAAGGATTTACCACGTTGGCATTATTTGCTTACAGGGGATCGTCAGAGTGTGATTCGAGCGAAGAAATCAGTTGCGCATCGTTGTATCTCTGAAACGGAAGTAGATGAAGATCATGTTGATGAATATGTGATTCGTTGGGTGCGATAGGATTTCAAAATCTTGAAAAGCTGAAATAAAAAAATCAGATCGGCGCAACATGAAGAATTGATGAAATTGTCGCATTACAGGGCGACTAGACTTGCAGTTGAGAATCATTAAACTATAATGCGATTCATTATTATTTATAAAATTTTTGAGTGCTATGGCTGAACTGAAGTCGGAATCGACTACTCCACCATCTGAAAGCAACCTGTCATCGAAGCAAAGCGATAAATCATCGGCGAAGCAATCGAACAAACAATCTAGCAAGCAATCACCATGGTATCGTGCGAATTTGTGGATTCACCGCTGGATCAGTTTGATTGTGGTGATTCCTTTTGCGATTTTGTCGATTACAGGGGTGATTTTGATCTTCCATGAGGAGATTGATCATGCACTCGGGCATGGGCCAGAAGCTTCGATTAGTGTCAATGGTGAACATCGTCCATTCTCAGACTCGATCAAAGCAGCACAGCAGGCATATCCGAATGAAAAAGTGATTATGACTTCGGTGGATGAAGATCATCATCCCGGTGTGATGCTGATTGGTATGGTTGAAGAGGGTAAAGGCATTCGTGATGCACGTTGGATCTATGCCGATGTGCCTGCGGCAAAACTGGTGGAAGCGCCAAACTCTCGGGAAACGCTGACAGGATTTTTACTTGAGCTCCATGCAGAATGGTTTATGGGCTTTATTGGGCAGTTGATCGGCGCATTGATTGCTTTGTTGGTTTTTCTGTCGTTAATTTCAGGTTTGGTGGTGTATGCGCCTTATGTGAAGAAGTTTTTATTTGGCATCATTCGACGACAAAAAGGCTCACGGATTTTTCAGCTTGATCTACATAATTTGATCGGTTCGGCGGTACTGGGTTGGGCATTGGTGGTGACCATTACAGGATTTTTACTGGGCATTGGTACAGTGGCGATTGGTGTCTGGCAGATGACGGAATTGCAACGCTTGCAACAGACTTATGCAGAGGCAAAAACCATCAATCCGAATGTGCAGATTGATCAGGTTTACCAAGCAGCAGCATCAGGCTCGCAAGGTTGGCACCCGACTTCGGTGTATTACCCAACCTCAGAATACTCGACGCAGGGGCACTATTTGGTCTTGCTACAAGGTCATGAGGGGATTCAGGAAAAACTGTTAAGAATCGCTTTGGTCGATGCAGGAACTGGTGAACTCACAACGGTTGAAGATATTCCTGTGTATTTGAAAGCGATATTCCTGTCGCAACCGCTCCATTTTGGTAACTTTGGTGGATTGGCCTTAAAGCTATTGTGGACACTGTGTACGCTGATGACTTTGTTTATCACGGTGAATGGGGCGTGGCTGTGGTGGGTACGTCGTAAACAATAGGGAACTTCGAAAAACCACCTGTGTCGGCAAATTTCTGCGTTGCTCCTTGCTCGCAATCCTCATGTACGCCAAGTACACTGTGGTTGCTGTGCGAGGTGCGCCTTGAAATTTACGCTACTCGCTAGGTTTTTCGAGATTCCCCAAAGTCTATTTAAATGTATGGTGACATCATGAATCTTTGGAATAATTTAAATACATTATGGTTGCTATGTGTGGTGAGTATGGCAGGCATCATCGGGATGATTTTGGTTGATGGTGTTTGGGATATTGTCTTGCTCATCATCACCGCCTTACCGATCATTTTGGCAATCTATCGGGCGAATAAGCTTAAAGAAAAGTAAGTTAACATGGCGAAAGCTTTATCGAGTTTTCGCCATTAACACAGCCTTCATATTCAAACTTTATAAAATCCCTTATGCTGATTCTATTGTTGAAGAAATTTAAGGAAGGCAGAAGATGATGGATAAAGTGAAAGGTAATGATGTTAAAGGTCGTAAAACTAAACGGACATGTACAGTTTTGGCTTTAGCTTGTACGGTTTCATTTTCTGTATTTTCACTTTCGGCATGTTCCTCGCCAAACTCCTCAACAACGACGGCACATCAAGAAGCTACAGAAAGTAGTACAGATTCAACGAAAATCAATCAAACGTATCGAGTCGAAGAAATCGCAACCTTTGATGAGCCGTGGGCGATCACTAAGCTTCCTGATGGAAAACTCTTAATCACTGAAAAGCAAGGCAAGCTCAAATTATTCGATCCTGTTACTCGGCAAAGTGTTGATGTGCAAGGCGTGCCCAAAGTTGCTTATGGTGGGCAAGGCGGTTTGGGCGATGTGGTGATTCATCCACATTTTGCTGAAAACCAATGGGTTTATCTGAGTTATGCAGTACAAGGTCAAGGTGGTTATGGGGCGGAAATTTCCAGAGCAAAATTAGACCTCAGCAATCCACGACAACCGAAATTAACGGGTTTAGAAAAAATATGGGAACAAGTGCCGAAAATGTCAGGGCAAGGGCATTATGGGCATCGCATGTTGTTTGATTTTGAAGATCAGCTTTGGGTGGCTTCTGGGGAGCGTCAACACTTTGACCCTGCGCAAGATATGAATAGCAATCTTGGGAAAATTCTACGTCTGCATGATGATGGTACACCTGTCGAAGATAATCCTTTTTCTAATCAAGGTGATGTTGCAAAACAGATTTGGTCGCTTGGACATCGCAATCCACTCGGTATGGCACTTGATCTTGAAGGGCAACTTTGGGTGGTTGAGATGGGACCTGAAGGTGGTGATGAGCTGAATCTCATCAAAAAAGGGGCGAATTACGGCTATCCGATCGTATCTAATGGTGATCATTACGATGGGCGAGATATTCCAGATCATGACACACGCCCAGAGTTTCAAGCGCCTGCGATCAGTTGGACACCTGTGATTTCACCGTCGAGTATGATTATTTATCAGGGTGAGCAATTTCCACAATGGCAAGGCAAAGCGATCATTAGCGGACTATCTTCTAAAGCCATTGTCATCGTTGATATGAGTCAAGCCAAAGACAATATTGCTAAGGAAGTACAGCGTTTGGATATGGGCGAGCGGATTCGTGGGGTGATCTCTGCCAATGATGGTAGTCTGTGGGTGATTGAAGATGGTTCAAATGGTAAGCTTTTACACCTCACTTCAAAGTAATGAAATCTTGTTGTTGGAAGTTGCTGAAACTGTTTGTAAATATCTGCGTCATCGCTGACAATGGATATATTCAATTTTATGAATTTAGCCCAACAATCCTGACAAAATCATCCTGAGTAGTTTGCATGTCGAATAGCACCATTCCTTTACCCGAACGTATCCGACCACGGAGCTTAGATGAGATCATCGGACAAGATCATCTCTTGGGAGAAGGTGCGCCTCTACGTCAGATGATTGATCAGGGACATCTGCCATCAATCATTTTTTGGGGACCGCCAGGTGTGGGGAAAACCACCATTGCATTGCTCCTTGCACAAGCGGTCGATCGTCCTTTTGTTAGCTTATCTGCACTCAATACTGGGGTGAAAGAGCTCCGTGAAGTAATCGCAGAAAGTGGTGATTTGCTCACGCCAGTAGTGTTTATTGATGAGATTCATCGCTTTAATAAATCACAGCAAGATGCGCTCCTCGGCGCAGTGGAAAAAGGCAAAATTACTTTAATCGGTGCAACCACTGAAAATCCTTCTTTTGAAGTGAATAGTGCGCTTCTGTCACGTTGTCAGGTGTATACGCTGAATGCCTTAGATCATGAAGCGATTCAACAACTGATTGGTCAAGCATTAACACAAGATCAATTTTTAAAAAGTCGTGCGATGCGCATTGATGAATGGGATGCGTTGATTCAGTTTGCCGCTGGTGATGCACGAAAAGCTTTAAACCTGATTGATTTAGTCGCTAGTACTTTACCTCCTGCGGAAGATTTGGAAGAGCGTCAGAACAATGTAGTCAATGATGCTTTAGTGGTCAAAGTCGCTCAACAGAATATTGCTCGCTACGACAAATCAGGTGAACAGCATTACGATTTGATCTCTGCTTTTATCAAGTCGATTCGAGGCAGTGATCCTGATGCGACGCTGTACTGGATGGCTCGCATGCTCAAAGGTGGCGAAGACCCTGTGTTTATTGCACGGCGCATGTTGATTGCCGCCTCGGAAGATATCGGCAACTCCAATCCGAATGCGCTGCTCATGGCAGGCGAGTGTTTTCGTTCGGTGCAAGCGATTGGTATGCCTGAGGCTCGCATTGTCCTTGGGCAATGTGCGGTCTATTTGGCAACCAGTGCAAAAAGTAACAGTACCTATATGGCGATTAATCGTGCTCTTGCTTTGGCAGAAAAAACGGCTCAATTGCCTGTACCACTTCATCTTCGTAATGCACCGACCAAACTGATGAAACAACAAGGTTATGGTGTGGATTATCTCTATCCACATGATTATCCTGAGCATTTTGTCATGCAGGACTATTTGCCACCCGAGCTTAAAGGTACAGTGTTGTATCAACGTGCGCTCAATAAGCGAGAAGTGGAATCTGAGCGTTTACAACAACGTCGTTGGCAACAAACGCAATCACAGCAAAATCAGTAATCACACCATTTAATTTCATGGATATTGATAAGGAAAAAATATGCTGACCCTACACCATTTACAATTTTCACGTTCGATTCGGATTCTTTGGGCACTCGAAGAGTTGGGCGTCGACTACGACATGCAATATTACAAACGCTTGCCAAGCATGTCTGCACCACCTGAGCTGAAAAAAGTACATCCACTGGGTAAAGCACCTGTGATTACTGATGAAGGTTTAGTGGTTGCTGAGTCCGCTGTGATTCTAGATCATCTACAAGCCAAATATGATACGGACAGTCAATTTAAACCGCAGAGCGCAGAAGGCATCAATCAATATAATTACTGGATGCATTATGCCGAAGGTTCATTAATGCCGTTGTTGGTATTTACTTTGGTGGTCAGTCAGTTAGGTAGCAAAAAAGTGCCGTTTCTAGCCCGTCCGATCACCAATGCGATTGGTGAACAATTACAAAAACAATTTTCAAAACCACGTTTAAAAGAACATGTTGCCTTTCTCGAACAGCATTTGGCGCAGCATGACTATTTTGCAGGCGATCAATTTAGCTTTGCCGATATTCAAATGATTTTCCCATTAGAAGGTTTATGCTCACGTCAAAGCGAACTGTCATTGCCGAATGTGGAAAAATATCTCGCCCGAATCAATCAACGTCCTGCTTTGCAACGTGCCAAGCAAAAAAGCCCTGACGGTGGCAAGGCGATGAGCGTTTAAGAATTTAAGCTTTTTAGAAATTAAGGTGAGTTGGAAACTTTATGTCAGGCATTATTCAGTCCTTACTCGACACCGATCTGTATAAATTCACCATGTTGCAAGTGGTGTTACACCAATTCCCGCAAGCAGATAGTGTCTACCTGTTCCGCTGTCGCAATAGCAAAGAAGCCGCCTATCCACTGCGAGAATTAAAAGCAGACTTAGACCGAGAGCTGGACGATCTGTGCACGCTGAAATTTAGTGCCGAAGAATTACAGTTTTTACGCCAGTGGCGCTTTATCAAAAGTGATTTTGTTGATTATTTAGAATTGTTCCAACTTAAGCGCCGTTTTATCGAAACCACAGTCGATGATAATGGTGAATTGGTGATTCGCATCGAAGGACCAATGGTGCAAGCCATGTGCTTTGAAATTTATGTGCTCGCAATCGTCAATGAATTGTACTACCGACGCTTGGATGTGGACGATGCGCATATCGAAGGTGAAAAGCGCCTACAAGCCAAAGCTGAGCTTTTAAAAAGCTATGCGGATCAACAAGTAAACGGCGAGCCACCATTTTTGGTCTCCGACTTTGGCACACGTCGTCGCTATAGCTATGCGTGGCAAAAACATGTGGTGGAAACTTTAAAAGCTGCTGCACCGAATGTGCTTCGTGGTACCAGTAATGTCTATCTGGCGATGCAACTGGGCATCACCCCGATCGGGACGATGGCGCATGAATTTCTACAGGCATTTCAAGCCTTAGACGTGCGTTTGCGAGATTTCCAAAAAGCGGCACTGGAAGCATGGGTGCAAGAATATCGGGGTGATCTCGGCATTGCCTTGACCGATGTGGTCGGTATGGATGCTTTCTTGCGAGATTTCGACCTGTATTTTGCCAAGCTGTTTGATGGTCTACGACATGACAGTGGCGACCCGTATGAGTGGGGCGACAAAGCCTATGCACATTATAAAAAGTTGAAAATCGACAGTCGTACCAAGATGCTCACCTTTAGCGATGGCTTGGATTTAGAAAAGGCGTGGGATTTGCATCACTATTTTAAAGATCGTTTCCAAGTCAGCTTTGGTATCGGGACAAATCTAACCAATGATATGGGACAAAAAGCATTAAACATTGTCTTAAAATTGGTGGAATGCAATGGTCAGTCGGTGGCAAAAATCTCGGATAGTCCAGGAAAAACCATGACTGATAATGATACGTTCCTTGCTTATCTGCGCCAAGTATTTGAAATACCCGATGCTCAAGGTTGATATTATATTCGTTTGTTGTGAGATTTCATTGTTCAGCGTGGTCGTATTAAAAGGTTAGAAATATGAATGCAGTTGTGCCGTTTGGCTTATTGGTTGAGCCAGAACAGTTTGCACCGTTTTTAGATGATCCGAAATTTCGGATTGTTGACTTGAGTCGTGAGTCGGTGTTTGAACAATTGCATTTGCCCAATGCCATCTCGGTACGTCCAAGTGAGTTGGTGCGCCATCATGAGTTTGCTTCAGGACTCTTACCCGAAGCGGAAAAATTACAAGCCTTATTCGACCGACTGGGCATTACCGCAAATCATCATGTCATCGCCTATGATGATGAGGGCGGTGCTTGGGCAGGACGCTTGATTTGGAATCTGCACTGTGCGGGTTTTTATCAAACCAGTTTACTCAATGGTGGCATTCACGCATGGCTTGCTACAGGATTGCCGACTTCGATTGATCACTATCAAATAGAGCCGACTGCAGATATTTTCCAAGTGGATTTAAGTGCAAAGCAAGACGATCAAGTTGAATATGAAGAACTTGCGCAAATCGTCGCTGAACACAGCATTACAGCACAAAGCATACAACTTTGGGATTGCCGAACTGAAGATGAATATACCGGTGTGTGCTTGGCTGCACGCCGTGGCGGTCATATCACAGGGGCAAAATGGTACGAATGGAGTACTGCCATTAATCGCCAAGATCATTTAAAATTGCATCCATTATCACGTATTCAACAGCAATTGGAACAACGTGGATTTGACCTCTCTAAACCTGTGATTGTCTATTGTCAGTCCCATCATCGTTCAGGTTTGGCCTATATCATTGGGCGATTGCTGAACTGGAATATCCGCGCTTATGATGGTGCATGGAGTGAGTGGGGCAATCGCATGGACAGTGCTGTAGTAAAAGGAGAACATCCTGTTGAACAAGCCTAATGCGAAAAGATTCAAATCCAAAACCAAGCGCAATCTGCAAACAGAAGCCAAATTTAAAAAGTCTAAAACCATGATTGATCAAGCATTTATTCGTCTACAGAAAATCATTCCGCAACATGCACTCAGTCGTCTTGTGGGTAAAATCGCAGCCAGTGAGCAACCACTGCTCAAGACTGCGGTGATTTATGCCTTTAAACAAAAATATGGCATTGATCTCTCGATCGCCGAAGCAGAAGAAATTAGCCGTTATCCATCGTTTAATGCCTTCTTTACTCGTGCGCTCAAAGACGGTCAACGTCCGATTGATCACAATCCAAAGCATGTGGTCAGTCCTGCCGATGGAGCAATTTCACAACTCGGTAAGATTGAACAAGGCAAAATTTTCCAAGCCAAAGGGCAAAGCTATACCGTAGAGCAACTGATCGCTGATCCAAATCTCGCTGAACCATTTCAAGATGGTGAATTTATTACCGTGTATCTGTCACCCAAAGACTATCACCGTGTACATATGCCATATGGTGGAAAATTGACGGAAACCTTGTATGTCCCAGGTGAATTATTCTCGGTGAATCAAGTCACGGCGGAAAATATCCCAGAACTATTTGCACGTAATGAGCGCATGGTGTGTTTGTTTGATACTGAGCTTGGACGTATGGCAGTAGTTTTGGTTGGGGCGATGATCGTTGCAGGCATTGAAACTGTAGCGACAGGACAAGTTAAGCCAAACGGTCGTATCGAGCTACAAGAGCATGAGATGACTTTGGAAAAAGGCGATGAGCTTGGTCGATTCTATCTTGGCTCGACAGCGATCGTGTTATTTGAAAAAGATAAAGTGAATTGGGATAGTCATTTCAAAGCCAATAGTGCGGTGCAAATGGGGCGTCCACTTGGGAAGACGAAGGGTTAACTTTCCTCATCATAAGAAAAAGGGATAAAGCATGACTTGGTTGATTGTCTTTGTAGTTTTAGCTGTCCTCATTGGAGCATTCTTTTCAAGCACGAAAATTAATTTTGACAAGCGTGGCACACGCAATCCGATCAAAGCAAAGCGTGTATTGACCATGAATGAACAGCCGACATTCTTGCGGTTAAAGGAGGCTTTACCTGAACATCACGTACTTGCACAAGTTTCTTTTAACGCATTTCTGACTGCAAAAGGCTATGCCACACGAAACTTATTTAATCGAAAAGTTGCTGATTTTGTGGTTTTGGACAATAAGTTTAATGTAGTTGCTATCGTGGAATTAGATGATTCAAGTCACAAGGGCAAAGAGGGTAAAGATGCCGAACGAGATGCGCTCATCGCAGAAGCAGGCTATAAAGTGATTCGCTATCAACGCACCCCTGATATTGAAAAAATTAAGATTGATTTTGGTATTCAGCGAGAAGAAGTCGTGCAAGAAAGCATAGCGCAAGAGATTAAAGCTGAAGAACCAAAAACCAAATTAATCGGCGATGCGATTATTATTCAAACTGATCAAGATCTACCAAAACAAAGTGAGAACAATAGTTCAGCGAGTAATGCTCAATAATTTACGTTAAAAATTTGGTGAATAAATAAGGAATATAACAATCATGGAACTGATTAAAACACACGTCGAGTTTCGCTCTGATAGCTTCCCTATTACGGATAAAGAAAAAGAAGAATGGGATGGACAAGTATGGGGTTACTTACTGGCAGAATTTATTTCAAAAGAATTAACTCGTTGTGGTGTACATGTTTATGGATTTTTGCAGGAAGATTGGGGCTATTGGATTGAATTGGGTGGTGAGTTTGAAGACCTAAATTTGTGTTGTAATCATTATGAAGAATTTGAGAATGGTTTTTTGGTGTTTATGGATCCGCATAAACCAATCATTCGCAAAGGATTTCTAAAATTAAAGAAAGTTGATATATCAGATCAACAGACCAAATTATCAAATCTACTAGAGCAAATTTTGCAGAATCATTCAGATATTACCGATATACGCTGGTGGGATGAGTCTGATATGAAATTGATAGGTGGATAGTTTTTCGAACCAAATAATGCAAAAAGCCCATATCACAGAATATGGGCTTTTTAGAATTTGGCGTCCCTACGGGGATTCGAACCCCGGTTACCGCCGTGAAAGGGCGATGTCCTAGGCCTCTAGACGATAGGGACTAATATGAGGCATGTTCCGATTTAGAAGATTTAACTTCTAAAACACTTTAATCATTTATCTGTATTAAAGTGGCGTCCCTACGGGGATTCGAACCCCGGTTACCGCCGTGAAAGGGCGATGTCCTAGGCCTCTAGACGATAGGGACGCAGAGTACAAGAGATTGCCATGATTAAAGACATGACATGAATCTGCTTGCTTAGAACGAGGTGCATTGTAATGGCATATCTTTGATGATGCAAACGATTTCAGAAGTCTGCATCGCCAATCGCATTATTTTTATACGGTGTTTGTCTAAGAATTATGCAATGTGCTGGCGTTCTGAAAAACACATTGGGTTTTCAAAAATCAACCGTATTTAAAAATGATGCTTATTGCTTATAAATACTACATGAAAAATGATTGCTTTCTTGTTCCAAACGGCTTTTCTTACGGTGTTCCGCCGCTTCAAAACGACATTGTTGCACGGCATTTTCAATGACTAAAGGCGGAATTGCTTTAGGTTTACGACTTTCATCAACGGCTACCATCGTGAAATAACAGGTATTGGTATGGCGAATGGTGCGTTGTTGAATATTTTGCGCTTCGACACGGATGCCAATTTCCATTGAAGTTTTACCAACAAAGTTGACACTGGCAAGGAAAGTCACCAATTCTCCGACATGGATCGGTTCTTTAAATAATACTTGATCGACGGAAAGTGTGACCACATAGCTACCACTGTATTGACTGGCACAGGCAAATGCCGCTTGGTCAAGCAATCTTAAAATCGTACCGCCGTGAACATTTCCCGCAAAGTTTGCCATATCTGGCGTCATCAACACAGACATTGAAAGCTCGGTCTGTAGATTGGCTTGAGTGACTGGATCAAGAGGGGACATATTTTACTTTCCTTATCATCTTGGCGCATAGCTTGGGATAAGGTTGATCTTTGAGAACAACGCTTTTTAACATCAATGCGTTAACCACATTTTTTACTCAAGGTGGTTGAGCGCATCGCTGTGACTTGATTATACGCCTAAAATAAAATACAGGCTGAAAAAATATTACAGTGATTGCAGATGCGCTTGGCGCACTCATAAATTTCAGATGGCTAAAATGAGAAAAGACACGGCTTGTCGTGCACATTTCGATAACACTTGCCGAAATAAGCATTGCGATTTAGCATAGCGAAACATTGATAAAATAATTTCACTAGGAATACATCCATCACATGAGTAGCCTTGTCCATCACGCCACTGAAAACCGCTCTGTTGCTGAGTTTACCGAACAAGCCTATTTGAACTACGCCATGTACGTGATCATGGATCGTGCATTGCCACATATCAGTGATGGTCTGAAGCCTGTACAGCGTCGAATTGTTTACGCGATGAGCGAACTTGGGCTAAAAAATTCAGGTAAACCAAAGAAATCTGCTCGTACCGTCGGTGATGTGCTCGGTAAATATCATCCGCATGGCGATAGCGCATGTTATGAAGCGATGGTGTTGATGGCACAGCCGTTTAGCTATCGTTATCCATTTATCGAAGGTCAAGGCAACTGGGGATCTCCAGACGATCCAAAATCTTTCGCAGCGATGCGTTATACCGAAGCCAAATTGTCCAATTATAGTGAATTGTTACTGAGTGAACTTGGTCAAGGCACCTGTGAATGGCAAGACAACTTTGATGGCAGTCTAAAAGAACCTGTCACCATGCCTGCACGTGTACCGAATATTTTACTCAATGGTACGACAGGGATTGCGGTTGGTATGGCAACCGATATTCCACCGCACAATCTACGTGAAGTGGTCAAAGGCACGATTGCTTTGATTAAAAATGAAAATCTAACCGATGAAAAATTACAAACCATTATCCCCGGTCCTGATTTACCGACCCATGCAGAGATCATTACTCGCCCTGAAGAACTCTTAAAAATCCAAACCACTGGACGTGGTAGCTACCGCATGCGTGCCGTTTATACGGTTGATAAGCAAGCGGATAAACACGAAATTGTGATTCAGCATCTGCCCTATCAAGTGTCAGGCTCGAAAGTATTGACACAGATCGCTGACCAAATGCAAGCGAAAAAGTTGCCATTTGTTACTGATCTTCGGGATGAATCTGACCATAAAAACCCAACGCGTTTGGTAATCGTACTGCGTTCAAATCGTGTCGATGTCGAAGCGATCATGAGTCATCTATTTGCCACGACGGATTTGGAAAGTAGTTATCGGGTCAATCTAAATATGATTGGTGCGGATGGTCGCCCACAGGTCAAGTCGATTCGTCAGATTCTGCTGGAATGGATTGAGATTCGTACCGAAACCATTACCAACCGACTGCGTTATCACCTGAATAAAATCGAAAAACGCCTACATATCTTGGCGGGCTTACTTATCGCCTATCTCGACATAGATACCGTCATTAAAATTATCCGTGAAGAAGATAAGCCAAAGCCTGTATTGATGGCGCATTTTGGCATTGATGATATTCAAGCCGAAGCGATTTTAGAACTCAAGCTACGTCATTTAGCACGCCTTGAAGAAATGGAAATTCGCAGAGAGCAAGATGAGTTGGCGGCGCGTGCTGCGGTGATTCGTGAACAATTGGAAAACCCTGAATCACTGAAAAAACTCATGATCGAAGAGCTGACAGAAGATGCCAAAAAGTTTGGTGATGATCGTCGCTCTGAAATCGTCTTGCGTGAAGACGCAGTGCAAATTAAAGAATCTGACCTCGCACCTGCGGAAACAGTCACCGTCGTAATCTCTGAGGCAGGTTGGATTCGTATGGCAAAAGGCGAAGTCGATGCCACGCAGCTCAACTATCGTGCAGGGGATAAATATTTAGACTCCACCACAGGCAAGTCCAATCAAAAAGTATATCTGCTTGACCATACTGGACGAAGTTACGCATTGGCGGCAAATGGCTTACCGTCGGCACGAGGGCAAGGTGAGCCACTGACTTCAAAATTGAATCCTGCGACTGGTGCACAGTTTATCCAAGTGATCATGGGCGCAGATGACGCAGCAACTGTGACTTTAAGCTCGCAGGGCTATGGATTCTTATCTGAGTTAAAGCAACTCGATACTTCTGCCAAAGCGGGTAAAAATTATTTATCTGTAACAGAAGGTTTCAAAACTATGCCGATTGCGTTTGCTCAAGGCAAATCACATTTGGCATTGCTCAGTCAGCAAGGTCGATTGCTCATTATAGATCTTGATTCTTTACCAAAGCTCAATAAAGGCAAAGGAAACAAGATGATGCAACTTGATAAAGAAGATGAACTACTTGGTCATATTGCTCTGAATTTGAGCGAAGATGTGTTAAAAATACAGGTTGGTAGTCGATTCTTGAGCCTAAAAGGAGAAGACTTGAAAGCCTATTTGGGTAAAAAAGCGACCAAAGGCAAACTTTTACCTCGAGGCTACCAAAAAGCACAGCGATTATTACTTGATATCTGATTCGGTATCAACGTATAGTCAAGGTATGCGGTAGATGTTTTTAAACATTTAAACAATAGCCATGGACAAGGTGAATTATTAATCTCTTGATCAAAATCTCCTCCATCAAAAAATTAGGCAGTTTGATGAGGCATCATTTGATTAAGCAAAAATTATTAGCATAACTTTGTCCATTGCACAGTAAGTAATCATATCTAGACAGATTGACTGGAAATACACAGTCTGACTTGATGCAGGGAAATATTTTTGGGAGTAGTGGGTACTATGGACAAAGTTTGGTTAAAAACGTATGAGAAATTTGGAATTCCAGCAGATATTTCCATGCCAGCAGAAAATACATCTTTAATTGATATTTTCGAACAAAATTTTAAAAAATATGGTTCACGTGATGCGTTTATTTTCATGGATAAAACCATGTCTTTCGCTGAACTTGAAGATCATAGCCGTCGATTTGCAGCATATTTACAAAGCTTGAATTTGCCAAAAGGCTCTCGCGTTGCGGTAATGATGCCGAACGTATTCCAATACCCGATTGTTCAAATCGGTGTATTCCTTGCAGGTTTGGTCTTGGTCAATGTCAACCCACTGTATACAACTCGTGAGCTAGAGCATCAATTGAATGACTCAGGTGCGCAGGTTTTGGTTGTCGTTGAAAACTTTGCCAGTGTCTATCAGCCGATCCACGGTAAAACAACGGTCAAACACGTTGTTGTGACTGGTGTGGGTGACATGCTTGGTATGCTCAAAGGTACATTGGTTAACTTCGTACTGCGTAAAGTACGTAAGCAAGTGCCAGAGTGGAGCATTCCTGGTCACGAATCATTCAAATCTGCATTGTCAAAAGTGGCAGCAAGTAAATATCAACGCCCAACGGTGAGCTTAAGCGACACAGCGGTACTTCAATACACTGGTGGTACTACGGGTGTGTCTAAAGGTGCAGAGCTTACGCATCGCAACCTCGTTGCAAACTTGCTTCAATGTGAAGGCATTTTCTCTTCAAAATTTGGTGAAGGTGATGCCGCAGAGGGTGATAAGATCGTTTGTGCGCTTCCGCTTTATCACATCTTTGCATTCATGGTGTGTGCTTTATACGGTATGTATAAAGGTCAAACTAACATCTTGATTCCAAACCCACGTGACCTACCTGCGGTGGTTGGTGAGCTTCGTAAATACAAGCCATCATTTTTCCCTGCGGTCAACACATTGTTCAATGCTTTGGTCAACAATGAAGAGTTTAAACAACTCGATCATAGCAACTTGAAAATGGCAATGGGTGGTGGTATGGCTGTATTGCCATCGACTGCGGATGCTTGGAAGAAAGTAACAGGGACAACGATCATCGAAGGTTATGGTTTGTCTGAAACTTCTCCGGTTGCGACTGCAAACCCACCGATTAACGAAGACTTCACAGGTACGATTGGTGTGCCATTACCTGCAACTGAAGTGGCGATCTTGGATGACGAAGGTAATCCGATTGCGCTAGGTACATTGGATGATGAAGGCAATCCACAATCAGGTGAAATCTCAATCCGTGGTCCACAGGTCATGAAAGGCTATTGGAACCGTCCTGAAGAAACTGCAAAAGTCATGACGAATGATGGTTACTTCCGTACTGGTGATATCGGTATCATGAATGATGAAGGTTACTTCAAGATCGTCGATCGTAAGAAAGACATGATCTTGGTATCAGGCTTCAACGTCTACCCAAGTGAGATCGAAGAAGTGGTGACGCAACATCCAAAAGTATTGGAAGCGGCTGCGATCGGTGTACCTGACGAAAAATCAGGCGAAGTACCAAAACTGTTCGTTGTGAAAAAAGACGAAAGCTTAACAGCGGAAGAAGTATTGGCATTCACCAAGCAAAACTTAACAGGTTATAAGCAACCACGTTATGTTGAGTTCTTACAAGAATTGCCAAAATCGAACGTCGGTAAAATCCTCCGTAAAGATTTGCGCAAGTAATCTGCTTAAGCAAAATCAAGACAATAAAAAAGCAGCTTCGGCTGCTTTTTTTAGGGGCGGAGTTTATAAATTGGTGGTACAAGTAATACAGGGATTTCGATAACTCTGACTAATATAAATTGAGGGAATCTAAGTTGAACGATGAAAAATATCACAAATATAAAAAGATACTAAAAGTACGAAATACTTTTTACTATTTAGTTGGATTGCTTTTTTTAGGCTTATTTTTATTCGCAACATTCATTGATTTTGATCATCAATATTTTTTGTATATTTTTCTTGGAATGCTCATTGTATTGCACTTTTATGGATACTATTTTGAAATGAAAACGATTTGTCCGTGGTGTTCACACGGATTCTTTTCAGATAAAAAAGGGGTTCCAGTTTTGTTTGAGATATTTTATAACCAATGCGCATGTTGCGGTGAGCCAAGAGCTCAAAAAGATGATGGGCAAAGCACGGATTCTTAAATAAATATTTCAAAAAATCGAAACAAAGGGTTACTTTATTTCTGCTGGCGATTCATCATTGCACGTTCAAACATTGGGCGTGACAGTCCAATCAGCGAGATAAATAAAACCATCGAAAGCAACTGACGCTTTAACCCGCCGACATTGAACTGCATGCCATAACTCAAATAATTATCCACCAAGCAATATAACAAAACGACCGCTAAAGTGATCGTCAGCGACTTCTTCTTAATCCCCACCATGACAAAGCTGATACAGAGCACAAACGCCGTGCCGATAGTTGACCAAATATTCCAATTCGCAAACACCACACTTAGCAAGATCGCTAAGATAGGTAGGACGTACCAAAGAATACGGTCAAGTTGCTGACTATGCTTTTGCTGTGAAGCAAGTGCCTTTTCAAGCACTTCTTGATGACTTTGTTGATCTACTTGTTTTGAGTGCTTTGCTTGAGCATGCTGTTGAGGGTTTTGTTTAGTCATAGAACTTAACCATAGAAGATGAGTAGCGAGCGAGAAATGTTAATACAGAAAATAAATATCGAAAAATCGAGATCATGGTATCATGCCTCGATTGAATCGGTCACTGATTCACATTGAAATTCAAAACAGATTCTTGAGGATAGACATGCACAGCTTAAATATCGTGATATTGATCATTTTAGTTGCATGTTTATTGCCTTATGTTTTTGCATTTATTGCACGATCCACATCGAGCTATGATCCAAAAATTCACGATAGCCACCGCCAAGTGGTAGAGCAGTCGCAAGGCATCACCAAGCGCGCCGATGCCGTTCAGAAAAATAGCTATGAAGGCTTGCCGTTATTTATCGCTGCGATGTTGATTGCAGATTATTTGGTTGTGCCTGATATTTTTGTCGTGACGTTGGGGATTGCATACCTGATCTTGCGTATTATTTATGGGCTATGCTATTTGGCGAATTTTAACCGTCTGCGCTCGGTATTTTGGGTGCTTGCAACCTTATGTCCAGTCAGCCTTTTGATTATTTGCATACGACTTTAAAGACATTTTCGATGCAATAAAACATGACAATTCTTCGATCAATTCACAGCGCAATAGATTGAGATTTAAGTATAATAGGGCGACTAAAAATTTTAGGTGATAATGTTCTGCAATTCTCGAAATCTGATGATTGCAATGTGTTATCGCAATTTAATTCACCAAACAGAAAGAGTGAGCTATGAGTTACAACAATATCCCACCGGGTAAAGATGCACCAAACGACATCTACGTGATCATTGAAATTCCTGCGAATGCTGCACCGATCAAATATGAAATTGATAAAGATTCTGATGCACTGTTTGTAGACCGTTTCATGGGTACAGCGATGTTTTACCCTGCAAACTACGGCTATGTGCCAAATACTTTGTCAGAAGATGGCGATCCTCTAGACGTGTTGGTGGTTACACCGCATCCTGTGGCAGCAGGCTCCGTGATTCGTTGCCGTCCAGTGGGCAAATTGAACATGGAGGATGACGGTGGTATTGATGCGAAATTGATCGCTGTACCACACGAGAAACTTTCTCCACTGTACAAAGATGTGCAAGAATATACTGATCTTCCGCCATTATTGATCAGTCAAATCGAACACTTCTTCTCTCACTATAAAGATTTAGAGCCTGGTAAATGGGTAAAAATCAGTGGTTGGGAAAATGCTGACGTGGCAAAAGCTGAAATTTTAAAATCAATTGAAGCTGCGAAAAAATAAGCGAATTGAATGTCGTAAAAAGACCGTAAATGCGGTCTTTTTTATGGGCTTAACTCAGTGATTTATTGTTGGTTTCAATCTTTTGGCAAATCTTCGGGTGTATTCAACTCTTGACGCTCAAGTTGAATATTTTGGAAGTCTGCACCCGACGGTGCTTGATAAGCCCGCAAACCAAATTCACCGATGATGGCAAATAAGTGGTCGAAAATATCCGATTGAATATCCTCGTAAATATTCCAGTTAATGGTATTGGTGAAGCAATATAGCTCGAGTGGTAAGCCTTGCGCAGTCGGTTGAAGTTGGCGCACTAAGAGCGTTTGATCTTGAGCGATGCCTTCATGCTTTTGCAAATAGAGCAGCATATAAGCTCGGAAAGTCCCAAGATTGGTCATACGGCGTTGATTAAATAATTCTTTGACACTGCTATTCCATTCTGCCAGCTCATGGCTCTTTTTATCGATATAGTTTTCAAGCAATAAAAAATTTTTTAAACGAGCGATGTCATCATTAGACAAAAAGTGCACACTACTTTGATCGACATAGAATGCACGCTTAATGCGACGACGACCAAGATCGGTCATACCACGCCAGTTTTTGAAGGTATCCGTCACCAGTTTATTGGTCGGAATCACGGTATAGGTTTTATCAAAGTTTTGAACGGTGACGGTGTGCAGTGCAATATCAATCACCGTACCGTCTGCGCCGAGACTTGGCATCTCAATCCAGTCGCCAATACGAATCATGTCATAAGAAGAGATTTGTACACTTGCGACCAGTGACAAAATGGTATTTTGAAAAACCAACATCAATACCGCAGCCATCGCACCGAAGCCAGCAAGTAAGGTGAATACATCTTTTTTCAAAAATGTACCGATAATCATCAAGCCACATACAATATAGATGATCAGTTTGATCAATTGCAGATAGCCTTTAATCGGCTTATTGGCTGACTTTGGATTGTGTTGATAAGACAAATTAAAAATATTTAAAAAGTCGCTAATTGCTAAGGCAATCGTTAAGAAAATCCAAGCTTGAGAAAGCATTTGTACCAATTGTACGACTTTCTCTGAAAGATGAGGTACAGCGCCTATGCCGTTGATGATGACAATGGCAGGGACGATATTGGCAACACGTCGAATCACGCTATGTTTTTGGAATGCTTCACTATTTTTGGCAAAAGAAAATTTGGAAATCAGCTTGCGCAGTCCAACCACCACAATTTTTTTGCTAATCAAATACGCAACTGTAGTGATCAAAATCAAAATTGCCAAAGAGTTCAACATCTCTAACCACGGATATTGATCAATCCAGTCTTGCAATTTCAGCCAAATCTCTTGCACAGCACACTCCACATTACGAATTCTTATCACGATTTAAATTCAATCGAAAATCCGATAAACACACATTTCATCAAGAAGTCGTATAGCTTAAACGATCTCTGTGTGAGTCCGATAATATTTGTCAAAAAGCAACATAAAAAAACAATATAAAAAAACTCTAAAGCTAAATAGCACTACTGGCAGAGCATGCATTGCATGGAAAATGTGAATTTTAGCTATACCTCAGCGCAGGGTTCAGGCACAATCAATATCAGTCAAATTCATGTTTTTATTAATTTTTAGGAGCTCTAAATGACTGCGCAATCTGTCATTTTGCCGCTCCCATCGGATCATGCACGTTTTATTGTGATTCGTTTGGGACAACTGACCATAGAACAACTCAAACAGCAACTCAATGATCTGATTAATACCCGAGATCGTCTGATCACCCAGCATGCAAATGCTGACATTAAAACTGCGATCGCATTTTCACCGTCGCTTTGGCAACAAATTCATGATCAAACACCAAAGAGTTTTCATCAACTTGAGCCGATCCAAGGTGCTTTTGAAATGCCTGTCGATGCAGGCGATGTGTTGATTCACTTGGCGAGTAGCAAGGCAGATATTTGCTTTGTACTGAGCCAAGCCTTCTTTCACGGTATTCGTAAGCAAGTGGAAGTGCTTGAAGAGCGTACCTGCTTTAAATATTTGGATAGCCGTGATTTGACGGGCTTTATTGATGGCACGGAAAATCCGCAATTTAAAGATGACCGTGAAGAAGTGGCACTACTGGGTAAAGACGCAGGTATTTTTGCCGACGGTAGTTTTGTTTTTGCACAGCGTTACGTGCACGATTTGGATAAATTTAATCGGCTAAAAGTCGATGCTCAGGAAAATGTTTTTGGACGATCAAAACTTGAAAGCATCGAGATGGAAGACGATGTGAAACCTGATAATGCGCATATCGCTCGTGTGGTGATCGAAGATGATGAGGGTGAAGAGCTCGAAATCGTGCGTCACAGTTTGCCCTATGGCGATGGTCATGGTGAGCAAGGTTTATTCTTTATCGCCTACACCAAAGATTTAAATATTATTGATCAGATGCTTGAGCATATGTTTGGTACGACAGGGGATCATATTCACGATCGTTTGTTGCATTTCACCACAGCAGTCAATGGTGGCTATTATTTTGCACCATCAGATGAATTGCTTGCTGAAATCATTGATGAAGATTGATTTTTAATTCACTGATAAAAATTTAAAAAAGCGTAGTTCAGTTGAATTGCGCTTTTTCATTTTGGCGTTAAAAGCTGAATTTAGTGATTTTTAAACTTTATAGAAATCAACCAAGCGTGCGGTAATGCGACGCACAATCGGTAATAAAATCAAAACCGCAGGGAAGGCGATACACCATGAAAAAAACCATGCCGAAATCCAAACTGCCGCAAAATGCTCTACAAAACCAATATTGTGAATAATATTAATCATAGAAATCAGCCCACTCATCATAAATGACAATATGAACGGAATCACCACCGCAGCATATTTGGCAGGCAGTTTTGGCACGTTGCCAAAGATATAAGGAGATTGAGACATAATGCGGATCAAATCAAAAAGATGGGCTATTCTAACCATATTTACAAATTTAGCCAAAAAATAACCAGAAAAAAACCACCTCAAATACTGATCGCATGCTCTTCACTCTCCCTTTGTACTGCAAAATTTGCTATATTTGCTTTCTTTTTTGGCAATATTCCGAGCGGTTATGAACACGGCAATCCAAAATGCACTGACGCAAGCAGTGACAGCACTTCAATCAGAAAATATTCTCCCACAAGATTGGCAAAATAACAGTGTGTTGACCCGTACCAAAGACCGTAGTCATGGCGATTTTGCCTCGAATATTGCCATGGTAGCGTCCAAAGTCTCAGGTATGAAGCCACGTGATTTGGCAGAAAAAATTCTAGCAAATCTACCAACTGTTGCTGACATCAGTAAGGCTGAAATCGCAGGACCTGGCTTTATCAATTTCTTTTTAAATGCAGATCAACGCTTTGTGGTACTAGACACCATTGCGACACAAAAAGATCAATACGGTCGTAGTCAAGTCAATCAAGCTGAAAAAATCCAAGTCGAGTTTGTATCTGCCAACCCAACATCGAGTTTGCATGTCGGGCATGGTCGTGGTGCTGCCTATGGGATGACCGTGGCGAATTTGCTCGAAGCCACAGGGGCGACCGTTGACCGAGAATATTATGTCAATGATGCAGGGCGTCAGATGGACATCTTGGCGACTTCGACCTATTTGCGTTATTTAGAAGTATGCGGTCAAACGCTGGTTTTCCCAAAAAATGCTTATCAAGGCGACTACGTCAAAGAAATCGCACAAAGCATTATTGATATCGATCAGAGCCAAGATAAAAATCATTATGTTCGGGATGTTGCGGATGTCTATGCGCAAGTCCCTGAAGATGTGCAATATGCTGAGGAGCTTGATGCAGAAGGCAATAAAGTCGTGCTGTCTGGTGATAAAGAAAAGCATATCGACGGTTTGATTGCCAATAGCCAAAAGTTGCTTGGCGCAGATTATGCCGTGTTCCACCAAGCAGCGTTAAAAGCCATTTTGGATGATATTCAAGATGATTTGGCGGATTTCGGTGTGACTTTTGCCAAGTGGTTTAGCGAAGTTTCACTGATCGAGAAGATTGATGAAGCCTTAGCGGTGCTCGATCAACGTGGTTTTCTCTATGAAAAAGACGGCAATATTTGGTTTAAATCGACTGAATTCGGCGATGAAAAAGACCGTGTGGTGAAACGTCGTAATGGTCAAACCACCTATTTTGCCTCAGATATTGCTTATCACTTGGATAAGCTACAACGTGGTTATACCCATATCGTCGATATTTGGGGATCAGACCATCACGGCTATATCGCTCGGGTGAAAGCGGCGATAGATGCACTCGGCTATGATTCATCAAAATTGACTGTGCTTTTAGTACAGTTCGTTAGCCTATGGCGTGGCGGTGAAATGGTGCAAATGTCCTCTCGTTCAGGGCAATTTGTGACTTTGCGTGAGCTTCGTCAGGAAGTTGGCAATGATGCGGCACGTTTCTACTATGTGATGCGCAAATCTGAGCAACACATTGATTTCGATTTGGATTTAGCAGTTTCGCAAAGCAAAGATAATGCGGTGTATTACATCCAATATGCCCATGCTCGGGTCAATAGTATTTTGAGTAAAGCACCTGAGAAAAATATCAGCTTTGATCAAGCTACAGCTCGTGAACATTGTGAATTACTGACTTTGCCGATTGAGGAAGAAATTTTGGCGAAATTGGCAGCCTATCCAGAGATTGTGATTCGTGCGGCCAATGCCTATGAACCGCATCAGATTGGTAATTATCTCAAAGACTTGGCGGCATCATTCCACGGTTGGTATGCGCAAGATGGCGTAAAATTCTTGGATGAAAGCCATATTGAACTGTCACAAGCACGTTTATTACTCTCTGTGAATGTACAGCAAGTCTTAAGAAATGGCTTAGCTGTATTGGGTGTCAGTGCGCCTGAGGCAATGTAACAAAATATTTTACTTTGCACGAAATCTCCGGGACTTCTGTAATATAGGCGATAAGTCAAATTTGATTAGACTTCTGTGAATAATGCAATAGCTAGATTTTCCAAAGGTTTAATTTTTTGAATTGTATTGATGGGGTTGTGATTACTCGATTTGAGTAGATACATGTTTTGAGAAGCAAGTAAAAAATAGAGGATAGTCAGTGTTTGGTAAAGCCCCTCGTGGAGTATCGCAACGCCCGAAAGCACGTGAAAACAGCCAAGCGATTCCATCGTGGCTATGGCTTGTGGTTTTGGTTTTGGCGGGAATTTGTGTTGCCATTTTCTTATCGCTATGGAGTCCGTGGAAGCCTGTTGAGCGTAAAGGTGCGACGCAAGGACCAATGGCGGTCAATGATCAAGATACCAATAAAGACTACCGCTTCTATGACATGCTACCACAGCAACAAGTGACACCAATTCCAGATCAAGCAGTCCCTGAGCATCAAGTCGAACAGCCAGTAATTGTTGTTGAAGCACCGGCACCAGCCCAAGCGGAGCCTACTGAAGAAGCGGTCACTGATCCTTTTGATGAAAATTATCAAACAGCAACCATCACCGCTGCACCTCGTTTTATCTTGCAAGTGCGAAGCTATGAAGATCCTGATAGTGCTGATGCACGTCGAGCTGAGATTGTCCTGAATGGTTTGTCTGCTGAAGTAGTAATGACCAATGAAGGCGATCAAGTCTGGTATCGAGTGATTTCAGGACCATATGAGTCGAAAGAGTCTGCACATATTGCACAGCAGACTTTACAACATGCAGGCATTGATTCGATCATTGTGAAGCAACCGATTCGAGCGAGTCATTAAAAATTCTACTTTATCGAAATAAAAAGAACCCTGCCGAAGCAGGGTTTGCGAAAACGGTTATCGGATTCTTAATTCCATCATTCTTTTTAATCTATTCAAACCATCTTTATTCGATATAAATATTAAGCATTTAACATGCCAAGTCGTATTTAGAACCAATTCTCCATAAAAAAATCCTGCCTTTAAGTAAGACAGGATTTTTTTATCACAAGGCTAATTTTCTAGCCTATGGTATTTACAACTTAGAATGCTTTAGTAATTGTAAATACAGCACCAGTGTCAACAATACGCTTGCTTGCATGATCTAGACCGTCAGTATCAATGTCTGTACCAACAGCAGCAAGTTCAGCTGTTAAACCTTCTACAGATTTAAAGCCATAAGTTGCGCCAAGTTTCCAATCTAGATAATCGTTGCTACCTTCAGCATCGTATTCGTAATCAGAAGTTGTTGTATAACCTAAGCTTGCTACGCCACCAAAACCAGTGTTAGCGATAGGGAAAGAATATACGGCATTGAGGTACCATTGGTCGCCTTCTGCATCATCACCCAAGAAGTCATTTGCATAGTTCACATTGGTGTACAAGCTGTCGTCAGCCATAAATACTGAGCCAAATGTCAAACGTGCATAGTATTCTGCCCAGTTTGAATCAGATGAACTTGGGTAACCGTAATACCACACACCAACATCTAATGTAGGCTTAGATGCAAGAGAAGAAAGCTCAGTGCTATAACCTAAATATGGGTCTAATTCTAAAGAGTTTGCAAAACCAACATTAGAGCCCCAAACACCACCGTAAACACCAGAAGCATGTGCTAAAGCGAAGCCTACTTGTACAGCAGGATCATTTTCCGTTTGTGAAATACCACGATAGCGGTAATCAGTTGTCATCGCAGCTGTACCAGAGAATGATACATCGCTTTCAGCTGCCATAGTCAAGCCACTTGCACAAGTGAGTAAAGATGCAGCCACTAATGTAGAAAGTTTAAAGTTCATGTTGGTATTCCCCCAAGCTGTTTATTACAAATGTTCAAATCGAAATGATTTGACTCTGAACTTGTTATTGAAATAGCAAAGGGCGTGCCAACTTTATTAAGTTACTGTTTTATCTTATTTCTTTGCAATAAAACTGCAATAACTTACAAAACCAACTTTGAAGCATTATTGTATTGCACAAATATTGGGCGATTTATTGATTTTGCACCAAAACAAATCAAACTGTATCAAATTGTTTGTAAATAGGAATTATTCTTATACAGTTTATATTCTGCACGATGCAATAAAAAAAACCAACCGCAGTTGGTTGGCTTTTTAAGTATTTTCTTCTGAGCAAAGCATGGAAAATTATTTTTCCATATTTGATAGGATTGATGTTCTGACATCATCCAATGTGGCATTGATGGTGAGCATCACGGCATCGGCACATTGTTTGATTGCAGTGTCAGGATCTTTTAGACCGTTACCCGTCACTGTACACACAATCACTGAACCTTCGACGATTTTACCTGCTTTAATATCACGGATTGCACCGCCGATTGAAGCTGCCGATGCAGGCTCTACAAACACACCTTCATACATTGATAGCATGCGCTGTGCATCTAAGATTTCTGCATCAGTTAATTCATCAAACCAACCATTTGAGTCACGTACCACGGCTTTGGCATGATTCCAACTTTGTGGATTACCAATACGGATCGCCGTTGCGACAGTTTCAGGTTGTTCCACTGGTGCACCACGTAAGAACGGCGCAGCACCTGCAGCCTGATAGCCAACCATGGTTGGACGACCTTCAGGTTTTGGTCCTGTGAATTGATCAGTAGCTGCATCATAGATGACTTGTTCAAATTGATCCGCAGACTGGTTGGCAACCGCTTCGGTGTAGCCCATCCAATGCGCAGTGATGTTCCCTGCGTTACCGACAGGTAGGCAGTGATAATCTGGTGCACGACCAAGCTCATCGACGATCTCATAAGCAATGGTTTTTTGACCTTGCAAACGATACGGGTTAATTGAATTCACGATGGTTACAGGTGCTTGATCTGCAACTTCTTTCACCAAGCGCATACCATCGTCAAAGTTGCCGCGGATTTGCATGGTGATCGCACCGTACATCATTGACTGTGCCATTTTACCCATAGCAATTTTGCCTTCAGGGATCAATACATAGGCTTTTATACCAGCACGTGCCGCATAAGCTGCAGCTGCAGCAGAGGTATTACCAGTCGATGCACAGATAATCGCTTTTGAACCTTCTTCAACGGCTTTGGTCACCGCCATGGTCATACCACGGTCTTTAAATGAACCTGTTGGATTCAGACCTTCGTATTTGACATAAATCTCGACATTTTTGCCAATCAAACGTGGAATATTCTCAAGTTTGATCAAAGGCGTGTTGCCTTCACCGAGGGAGATAGCACGAGTAGTAGCAGATACAGGCAAACGATCACGATAGCGATCAACTAGACCAGTATAACGATTGGCATTCGACATGATGGTGTTCCAATGAGTGGCTTTGAGTCATTGAGGCGGTTTTCAACGATCTCGCCTCGACTTGGTGTGTAATAAACGAATAAATTAAATTTCTAAAGATTCTAAACGAATTCGCACAATTTCGCCATGAATCGCAGGTAAGGCTTGGATTTGTGCAAGGGCTGCATCCATGATCGACTCTTTGATTGGATCGGTCAAAATCACGATCGGAATTAAATCTTTTAAGCGAGTTTGTTGCATGATCGCATCAATACTAATCCCTGCACGGCTCAAGATCGTGGTGACATCTGCAAGTACACCAGTTTCATCTTCGGCATTGACACGGATGTAGTAACCAGTGGTCATTTCTTCACGGCTAAGGATAGGCAAATCTGACAAGGCTTCAAAAGCAAAGTGCGGAATTGTCCCCGCACCATCTTCGGTATAGCTAATATCACGAACGATATCAATAATATCAGCAACGACGGCAGACGCTGTAGGTCCTGCACCTGCGCCCGCGCCATAATACAGTGTTGGACCAACGGCATTTGACTGGACGAGCACGGCATTTTTAACACCATTCACATTTGCCAAAAGTTCTTCTTCAGGAATCAGTGTTGGGTGTACACGAAGCTCAATGCCTGTTTCAGCACGACGTGCAATACCTAAGTGTTTGATACGATAGCCAAATTCTTCGGCATATTTGACATCTTGTGCAGTGATTTTGCTAATGCCTTCGGTGTAGACTTTGCTAAATTGCAGTGGCATACCAAATGCAATCGAAGCAAGCATGGCAAGCTTGTGTGCTGCATCAATGCCTTCCACATCAAAAGTCGGATCAGCTTCTGCATAGCCAAGCTCTTGTGCTTCTTTGAGCACATCGGCAAAAGCACGACCTTTTTCACGCATTTCTGTCATGATAAAGTTGCCTGTGCCGTTGATAATCCCTGCAACCCAATCAATGCGGTTTGCAGCCAAACCTTCACGGATCACTTTGATGATGGGAATACCACCTGCAACCGCCGCTTCATAAGCGATTTGCACGTTATTGTCATCCGCCGCTTTAAACAGTTCATTACCATGTTCTGCAAGTAATGCTTTATTTGCAGTGACAATATGCTTACCGTTTTTAATCGCTTCCAATAGCACTTCTTTGGCAGGATGAATACCGCCCATGACTTCGATCACGACATCCACATCAGACTGACGTGCGATATGAAGTAAATCTTCAGATTGTTGAATGCTTGGATCAAGATTTAAATCTGGACGAGGACGACGTGTGCCGACATGGGTAATTTGAATTTCTCGACCTGTGCGGCGTTTAATCTCTGCGGCGTTGATTTGTAATAATTCAAGAACGCCACCACCGACGGTACCCAAACCAAGTATAGCCAGACGAACTGGTTTCACGTCATACTCCAAAAAATTATTTAAAAATTGTTGAAATAATAGCGAAAAAGCGACCTAGACTCTAGCTTTAGATCGCTTTAGTTGCATTATTTTTTAGAAAGCTGATTTTAAAAATCAGCTTAGGAAAATTAGCGTTTTTCATTCAAGCGCTGTAACAGAGCATCAGGCTCAATGTAGCCTGCCAAATAACGGCCATCTTCACTGTAAATCGCAGGCGTACCATTGACCCCGATCTTCGTACCGAGCTGATACTGTGCCATCACAGGGTTTTGACACTCATTTGCCACGACTGGTAATCCTGAAATAACTGCATTAAATGCTGATTTACGATCTTCGCTACACCAAATGCTTTGCATCGTTGGGAAAAACTGCTCACCACGAGGCCAAGCGATATAGCGGACTTCCACGCCTTTGCTGTTAAATTCATCCATATGCTCATGCAACTTATGGCAATACGGACAGCTTGCATCGGTAAAGACATAGATCACATGCTTGGTTTTGCCTTTGGCAGGGTAGACGATTAAGTCTTCTTTTTTCAGTTTGGCAAATTCAGCTTTGTTATCACCTGCTTGCAAGTCTTCGCTGACATTATGAATTGCACTTTCACCAAGTCGAATCATGTCACCTTGAAAGATATATTTGCCATCGCTACTTGCTAACACCGCAGGGAAACCTTCTAAGGTTACCCAAAACCAGTTTGGAATCTCAGTGGCTTTGACATTGATGATTTTTGCTTTTAAGCCTGCTTTGTCAAAGTTGGCTTGTAAAGTGGTGATAAAGCGTTGTTGTGCATTGCGCTCAGTCAAAGTCGAGGCTTCGCCTGAAACAGGAGTAGTTGCGGTAATTTCATTATTACTAGACGACTCGGCATCTTTTTTTGAGCATGCCGTTACACTGAACAAGCTACCCATCAATACTGCGCTGAGCGCAAATTTCAACAATTGCATAAATTGCCTATGAATCAAATTCAAATTGGAATGACCGCATAATATAGCAAAAAGCAAGATCACTGCCTAGCAAATATACGATGTGAGAATGTGTGAGATGTTAACAGGCTGTACCTTAACCACGTGGGTGATGTTGTTTGTGCAGTTGTTGCATACGTGCCTGAGCAACATGGGTATAAATCTGAGTTGTAGATAAATTGGCATGCCCCAAAAGCATCTGCACCACCCGCAAGTCTGCACCATGATTGAGCAAGTGCGTGGCAAAGGCATGACGTAAAACGTGCGGTGAAATGTCTTGTTGAATATTGGCTTGCAGGGCATAGCGTTTGATTGCATACCAAAAGTTTTGGCGTGACATCACACCGCCATGTTGGGTGAGAAAGAGTGCATCGGTGGAATGTTTGTAAAGTTCAGGTCGTGCGTTTTGTAGATATTTTTTAATCCAATCAATGGCAATTTCACCAAGTGGCACAAGTCGCTCTTTGTTGCCTTTGCCTTTGATACGGACAAAGCCTTGCTCCAGATTCAGCATTTGGGTTTGCAAGCCAATCAGTTCACTGACACGGAGTCCACAGGCATACAACACTTCAAGCATGGTGCGGTCACGCAGTCCTAAAGCCGTTGAAGTGTCAGGCGCATCAATGAGTTGTTCGACTTCAACATTAGATAAATTTTTTGGTAATGGTCGCCCTTGACGTGGTGTTTTTTGCTCAGCCAATGGATCATCTTGGCGAATACCTGTTTCACGTAAAAACTTAAAAAACTGTCGTAATGCGGACATGGCACGTGCAATCGAACGAGGGCTTTTGTCTTGTTCGGTCAATTTTAACAAAACGGCTTGAACGTGTTCTGCGCTCCAATCAGGAATTGCCACGTCACTACATTTTGCACAGAGAATCAGATCAGATAGATAAGCATTACGAGTATGTACACTACTGCTATGGCTGATTAGATAATCCCGAAAACCCTGTAAATAGCTAAATTCTTGTGGAATGCTAACAGGGGTTGGTGTACGGACTTTTTTAGCATTCAGCATAATTGATTCAGCATAAAATAGTGTTCAATCGGAAAAATGAAGCGTATGAAGAATTGAGCGATGTAAAAAGTGTTCACTCAAAAAAAACAGGTTAAGAGAAAGTCAGAGTTAGTGCAATTCAAAATTTAAAAATTGCTTTTCACATTGAATAAAAACAAAGTGCATCAAAATTGTGCAAAAAAAGCAAGCATTCTTTCTCAAACTGTAATGGAAAAAATTCTCATTTATATTTATACTGTGTGATTAACATTTTACATCCATCCAAAAGGCTGTGCCGTGCGTTTATCTCAACTCAAATCCAATCAAATTGCTCGAATTACCCAAGTGCATCATCACTTGGTTCAAGAAGTTGCTGACGAAAAAGATGCGATCGCAACGCGTCTAACCAGTTTGGGCTTTGTTACAGGCGAAAAAGTTGAGGTGCTGACTCGTGGTATTTTTGGTGGAGAGCCATTGCTGATCAAGATCGGATTTACCCGATTTGCACTACGCAGTAATGAAGCAGAACGTATCGAAGTGGAATTAGTTTAAGGAACACGAGCATGAGCGAACAAACCATGAATGACATGCTACGTGTCGCCTTAGTCGGCAACCCAAACTGTGGCAAAACCTCACTCTTTAACCAACTAACAGGCACACGTCAGAAAGTCGCTAATTACGCAGGTGTGACGGTTGAGCGTAAAGAAGGGCATTTTAGTCTACCATCTGGTCGTAATGTGCGGGTTTTGGATTTGCCGGGTGCGTATAGCTTGGAAGCGACCAGTCCAGATGAGGCGATCACTCGTGATGTCTGTCAAGGCGTGCTGAAAAGTGAAGCCGAGCAAGATGCGCTATTAGTGGTCATTGATGTGACCAACTTAAAATTGCATTTGAATTTATTATTAGAAGTCGTGGCATTACAACGCCCAATGTTGATCGTCTTGAATATGATGGATGAAGCTCGTCGTCGTGGCATGCAGATTAACGCGCAAGCACTGTCTGAAAAGCTGGGTGTCAGTGTGGTTGAAACGGTTGCTGTACGCACAGGTGGCGTGCAAAATCTTTTAAATTCTTTAGATAAAAGTGACTTTAAAGTCCCGACCTATCAAGTACAGTCGAGCATTCACGATTCGATTGATGAGCTACTTGGCGTGACCGTGACTTCTGCTGTACAAGAAGATAGTCGCACCACGTTCCTCGACAAATTATTTTTACATCCTGTGTTGGGTTTGCTCAGTCTTGCAGTGCTGATGTTTGTGGTGTTCCAAGCGGTTTTTGCTTGGGCAGGTCCATTTATGGATGCCATTGAAACTTTCTTTGGTTGGCTTGGCGAAGTGATAGGTGCAAATATTTCGCATCCATTATTACAAAGTTTGGTGGTTGATGGGATTATCGGCGGTGCAGGTGGCGTGGTCGTATTCTTGCCACAGATTTTGATTTTATTCTTCTTTATTTTGATTTTGGAAGAATCGGGCTACTTGCCACGAGCTGCATTTCTGCTAGATAAGTTGATGTTTAAAGCAGGTTTAAGCGGTCGTGCCTTTATTCCATTGTTATCAAGCTTTGCCTGTGCGATTCCTGGGATTATGGCGACACGAACGATTAGTGATCCACGAGATCGTTTTACCACGATTTTGGTTGCACCGCTGATGACGTGTTCGGCACGTTTGCCTGTCTATGCCTTGTTGATCGCTGCATTTATTCCACAGCAGATGGTGGCAGGGATTTTCAATTTACAAGGTTTAGTGCTGTTTGGTCTGTATATGGCAGGCATTGTCAGTGCGTTGATTGTCAGTTATGTCGTCAAGTTGTTCCGCCGAGATAAGTCTGAGCATGCCTTAATGCTTGAGCTACCGAGCTATCGTATTCCTGATTGGAAAAATATTCTGATCGGTGTCTATGAGCGCGGCATGATCTTCTTAAAGCGTGTTGGTGGGATCATTTTTGCCTTGTCGATTTTGCTGTGGTTTTTGTGTACTTTCCCACAACCGCCTGCCGATGCGACCATGCCTGCGATTGATTATAGTTTTGCAGGGATGCTTGGACATTGGATGCAACCGTTCTTTGCGCCGATTGGTTTTAATTGGCAGATTTGTATTGCCTTGATTCCTGCGATGGCGGCACGTGAGGTTGCAGTGGCGGCACTCGGTACGGTGTATGCACTTTCAGGTGATGAAGATGCACAGGCAGAAGGTTTGGCAGCACTGATTAGTGCCGATGGTTCAGGTTGGTCATTGGCGACAGGTTTGGCATTGCTGGTGTGGTTCGTCTATGCACCACATTGTCTAGCGACCTTAGCAACGGTACGTCGTGAAACAGGCTCATGGCGCAATGTGGCGGTCATGACGGTGTATTTATTCGGTTTGGCATATTTGATGTCGTTCTTTGTTTATCAAATCGCCGTGCGTGTTTTTAATTTAGGTTAATTGGAAGTGAAAACTTTCACAGTACGATTTACCTAAACTCTGTTTGGAGAATGGTCATGGGAGAAAAATCATGATTGAGATGCTGATTATTACGCTACTGGTATTGTGGAGTGTGTTGGTCGTATTTAAAAAAGTTTTTCCAAATACGGCAAAGAAAACATTTTCTGCGCTTTCCAACTTTAGTCAGAATCGAGGATGGTCTACCCTTGCAAAATGGCTTGCACCTAAAGCGCCCGTTGGCTGTGGTGGCGGGTGTGGTTGTGATACCGAGAACGATCCAAGTGATGGAAAATCAGCCCAAAAAATTGAAATCCAAACGGTAAAATGGAAGTAGTTTTTGCAAATCTGTGAAAATAATCACAGATTTGTTTTGCACATTTCCTAATCTTGTTTACAATCTAAGCACTCTGTTGTGTTCACCTATAGCGAATCGTTGCGCTGAATTTCACCGACGATATAAAAAATTTGACATGAAAAAACTGCCACTGATCTTGATTATGATGAGTTTGTTCATATTCCAAAGTGCTTGGAATGTGGCAGCGGCATTTTGTCAGCATGAATCTGTCGATTTTTCACAAGTTCATAAAACGCATTTTGGGCATCATCAAGTCTTAGAAGAATGCCTAAGCCATACAGATCAAAGCCATTCGCATGATCAAGCCAAGCAGAGCAATGATACGCAAAACAAGCTCAGCGAAAATCAGCTGAACCTTTCCCAAGATCATCACGATCACTTGCCGTCGATGAATCATATTTTGATCCAAGACACACTTGCAGAGATTGTGCAGTCGAATGCGTTTCAGATGAGCCGTACACCACAGTTTGTTTGGAACAATCTATATCAATCTCCTGATCTAGGTTCGATCACGCCACCACCGCTTTCATCCCCGCTATAGGTGGGGTAGCCTCAACATTCCCACCACGACGTTTTTAACCGAGTTAAAAGCAGTTTCGTATTAAAAATAGTGGGAATACATATGAAAGTTTTCAAAGATCAAAGTCAAACCTATTCTTTAAAGGCATTGTGCATGGCTATGGCTGTAATCTGTGCATCGAATACTTATGCAGATAATACAGAGATACCAAGCGATTCGACGAAGAATCAATCCATTCAAGCTTCAATTTCAAATCAAAATGAACAGACTCATAGTCTGAGTCAGGCAATAGATCAAACACTACAATATCAGTTGCAAACAGGGTTATGGCAAACACAACAACAGATTGGTCAAGCCAATCTTGCACAAAGTCAACTGTGGCAAAATCCAAGTCTGAGCATTGAACAAACTGGTTTTGCTAATGATCAAGAACGTGAACTGAGTATTGGTATTGCTCAGCCTTTGGATATTTTCGGCGTGCGTCAGGCGAGACAAAATCTTGCAAAACTATCCAATGCGCAAATCGAACTCCATGAAAAGATCTATCGTGCCAAGCTCGAATTGATCGTCAGTTATCTCTGGTCGCAGGTGGTGATTGGCGAATTAGAGCATCAACTCACCGAGCAACAACTTGCTACCAGTCGTCAAATCTTGGATGCCACGCAAAAACGCTATCAAGCAGGCGCAATTGCGCAAGTCGATGTTGATCGTATCAAAATGAGTGTGCTTGCGGATGAACGTCAGGCACAGCAAGTTGCCCAGCAGTTGCAGACAGCCAAGCAGAATTTATCCGCACTTTGGGGCGAGCGATCTCTCGGTCAAAACATGATGAATGCTTCTGCATTATCTGTGGAAAATATCTTCCCAAAATGGTCGGAAGATCAAGTCCTAGCACAGTCGAAAAACAATTGGCTCACGCAAAATCTGCAACTGCAAAGCAAGCAAAGTTATGCCGAGCTTGCCATGCTCAAGTCAGCGGCTCGTCCTCAGCCCACTTTGCTATTGGGTATGACCCAAGACAAATCGCCTGAGCAAGAGAGCAACACTCGGCTCAATGTGGGCGTGGAAATTCCGCTGAATCTGTTTAATAGTAATCAGTATAAGTCAGCGATGGTGCAGGCAAAGCAAACTAGTCTTGCGCAACAACAACGCTATCAGCTTGAGCAAGCTGAGTTGAAGCTTCAAAGCTTGCTTGATCAGCTTGATGGATTGTCAACGCAATTTCAACAAATCGATCAAGTGCAAGTGCCTTTGGCAGAGCAAGTACAGCAGAAAGTGATGCTTGGCTTCCGAGCAGGAAAACTCTCCGTCACCGACGTACAGCAAGCGACGCAACAGTTACAACAAACCCGTCTGCAAAAAATCGATGTGCTTGGTCAAGCATGGCAAAGCTATATCGAACTGCAAAGTATCAGCCAAGGCTTTGCGTTGGAAGAAATCACCCAAGCCGATGCGCTACACAACATGAATCAAGCCTTTTGGCAGGCGATTCAAAATAATGAACTGATTGGGGCGGGAGAATAACAATGGAAATTCAAATGAAAAATTTAAACATGACAGCAAAAACATCGCAGTTTGGCAAAGTCTCTCAAGCGCTACTCATTGTACTGGTGATCGGCTTAACCGTGGCTGCGATTAGCGCATTTTTGTTATTTTCAAAACCTGACACCGCCTCAGAAGATAGTCATGGTCATGGTGCAGAAGAGGCGCATGCCGAAGAAGGACACGCTGACGAAAATCACGATGAAGAAGGGCATTCTGAAGGTGAAAATTCAGAAGATAGCCATTCAGGAGAATCGGCGACCGAAGAAGGGCATAGTGAAGGCGCAATCGAACTCACGACACAACAACTCCAACAGCAAGGTGTAACGATTGCCAGAACGAGCGTTGGTGTGGTGAATGAGACCACGACGGTACCTGCCATGCTGGTGACCAATACTGACCAACAAGCGCACGTTTCTTCGATGTTTTCAGGGCGTGTTGAATCGGTGAATGCTAATCTTGGACAACGTGTGGGCAAAGGTCAACGTTTGGCCACCATTGTGTCGCCTGATTTGGTTGGGCAACAGTCAAATGTACAACTGGCACAAAGCAATCTGCAACTTGCTCAACAAGAATACAACCGTGAAAAACAACTGTGGTCACAAGGTGTCTCGGCAAAGCAAGACTATCAACGTGCTGAAAACGCCTATCGTAAAGCGCAGATCGAGTTAAAAGTTGCGCAAAGTCAGATACAGGCATTAGGCGGGGCAAAAAGCTCGAATGGTCGCTATACCTTGACTGCGCCAATGTCTGGGGTGATCTCGAATAAAGACATTATGGTTGGTGAATACGTGCAACTTGCAGATCAACTCTTCGTGATTGATGAGCTGAGTCAGCTGTGGCTTGAGTTTGTTTTACCATCACAGCAAAACATTCAACTTGCGCCAAATCAGCAGATTGAATTTACTGCATTACAAAATGGTCAGACGTATCAAGCTCGGATTCAAACACTTGCCAGTCAAGCCGATCAAGCCACAGGGCGCTTACAAGTTCGTGCGGTGGTGTTGTCAAAAGACATGGCACTGCGTCCAAATCTGAAAGTCAGTGTGAATCTGCCGACCTCATCGAGCAAACAAGTGCTACGTGTACAGAAGCAAGCGGTACAACAGATTGATGGTAAAAATGTGGTGTTTGTAGCGACACAGCATGGAGATAATGTGGAGTTTTATCCACAAGAGATAGACTTAGGGAGCTTATCTACAGCACAGCAGTCAAGCGATCAACAATGGGTTGAAGTGCGTAAAGGATTAACAGCAAATCAAAGCTATGCCAGTCAAGGTAGCTTCTTGCTGAAATCTGAATTGGAAAAAGGAGAGGCGGCGCATGCACACTAATCCTGACTCCGAAACTCAAGACAAGAAAGCAATTCAAGATCAGCAAAAATCTAAAGATGACTTTCACGATTTGCCAATAGAAGGTTGGTTTGATCGGCTGATTGAATTTTCCATCAATAATGCCATTTGGGTAATGCTCTTTGTCGTAGTGTGGATCGTGGTCGGGGTATGGAGTTATCAAAAACTCCCGATCGATGCTGTACCTGACATTACCAATACCCAAGTGCAGATCAATAGCCAAGCGAATGGGTTTACTGCACTAGAGATGGAGCAACGGGTCACCTATCCGATTGAAACCGCCATGGCAGGCATGCCAAAGCTGGAATATACCCGCTCGATTTCACGTTATGGTTTGTCGCAAGTCACCATTGTCTTTGAAGATGGTACGGATATCTATTGGGCAAGACAGCAAATCAATCAACGTCTACAAGAGGCGCAGGGTGATTTGCCTGAACAAGTCGAAACCAAAATGTCACCGATCTCCACAGGATTGGGTGAGATTTATCAATGGGTGTTACTCGCAGAGCCTAATGCGAAAAAAGACGATGGCACACCATACACGGCGATGGATTTACGAGAGTTGCAAGATTGGGTGGTGCGTCCACAGCTACAACGTGTTGAAGGTGTGGCGGAGATCAACAGCATCGGTGGCTTTAATAAAACCTATGTGGTGTCGCCAGATTTTAATACCATGCAACAACTGCAAATCAGTCTTGACGATTTGCAAACTGCGTTGTCAGACAATAATGAAAATCGTGGTGCAGGCTTTATCGAGGAAAATGGTCAGCAAATTACCGTGCGTGTACCGGGGGCATTGGGCTCGGTCGAGGATATTGCAAATGTGGTGGTGAGTGAGCGTCCGGGTGTGCCGATTCGAGTAGCTGACATCGCCTCGGTGTCGATCGGTCATGATCTGCGTACAGGTGCTGCAACCTACAACGGTGAAGAAACCGTGTTGGGTGTGGCAATGATGATGATGGGCGAAAATAGCCGTAGCGTCGCCATTGATCTCGATCAAAAAGTCAAAGAAATTCAACAGTCTTTACCCAAAGGCGTGAGGATCGAAACGGTCTATAACCGTACCACACTGGTGGAAAAAGCCATTGCAACGGTGCAGAAAAACCTTGTCGAAGGGGCGATCTTAGTCATCGTCATTTTGCTTATTTTCCTTGGGAATTTCCGTGCAGCATTAATTACCGCCTGCGTGATTCCACTGTCGATGCTATTTACCTTAACAGGCATGGCAGAGCAAAAAGTCAGTGCCAACTTAATGAGTTTGGGCGCACTGGATTTCGGGATTATCGTCGATGGTGCGGTGGTGATCGTGGAAAACTGTATCCGACGACTCGCAGAACAGCAAAAGCATCTTGGCAGAATCCTGACACGACAAGAGCGCTTTAAAGAAGTCTTCCTCGCTGCAAAGCAAGCTCGCCGTCCGCTGATCTTTGGTCAAACCATTATCATGGTGGTGTATTTGCCCATCTTCGCTTTGACAGGTGTAGAGGCCAAACTGTTCCACCCAATGGCATTTACCGTGGTGCTTGCGCTACTTGGTGCGATGATTCTTTCTGTGACTTTCGTCCCTGCGGCGGTGGCATTATTCGTCACAGGTGAAGTGAAAGAAAAAGAAAGTCGTTGGATGGCGTGGTTAAAAAATCGTTACTTGGCGATTTTGGACTGGGCGTATCAATTTAAATATTTCGTCGTGGCGACCGTGAGCTGTGTACTGGTTTTTACCGCAGTGCTGTTTAGCCAAATGGGCAGTGAGTTTGCACCGCAGTTGCAAGAGGGCGACTTTGCGGTACAACAATTGCGTGCGCCAAGTACAGGTTTAGATCAGTCCTTGATCATGCAGGAAAATACTGAAAAGTTGCTCCTGAAAGAATTTCCTGAAATCAAAGCCGTATTCTCTCGCACAGGGACGGCAGAAGTCGCCACTGACGTGATGCCACCGAATATTTCTGATGGTTTTATTATCTTAAAACCAAAGTCTGAATGGGAAAATTCGAAACAAAGCCTCGATGATTTACGCAATCGGATGCAGGCTTTCCTTGCCACTTTGCCGGGGAATAATAGTGAATTTTCACAGCCGATTGAGCTACGTTTTAACGAGTTAATCTCAGGTGTGCGTAGTGATATTGGGGTCAAACTATTTGGCGATGATATGGAAGTGCTTGGTACAGAGGCAGAGAAAATCGCTGATAAAATCAAGCAAATCTCAGGTGCATCAGCGGTCAATGTTGAGCAAATATCGGGTTTACCACTACTCAATGTGGCGGTGAATCGTGATCTCGCAGGGCAGTACGGACTATCGAGTCGTGATATTCAAGACATCGTATCGGCAAGTATTGGTGGTGAAAATGTCGGGCAAATGCTACAAGGCGATCGCCGTTTTGACCTCGTGGTGCGCCTTGATGATGCACAGCGCACTGTGGCGCAATTGGCGCAACTACCGATTGCATTGCCGAATGGTGGTTTAATCCAACTGCAAGATGTGGCAGAGGTCGAAAATATCATGGGTATCAACCAAGTCAGTCGTGAAAATGGTAAAAGACGAATTGTCATTACAGCCAATGTCGAAGGACGTGATCTCGGTTCATTTGTGGCAGAGATACAAAGTACCTTATCCAAGCAAGAGTTGCCGTCAGGCTATTGGCTTGAGTACGGCGGTCAGTTTGAAAATCTCGCTTCGGCAAAAGCTCGCATGCAGATCGTGATTCCATTGGCATTGATCATGATCTTTGTTTTGCTCATGGCGGTATTTTCCAATGTCAAACAAAGCCTATTGGTCTTTATGGGCGTACCGTTTGCCTTGACTGGGGGTGTGGTGGCGCTGTGGCTTCGTGATATTCCGCTCTCCATGTCGGCAGGTGTTGGCTTTATCGCCTTGTCAGGTGTGGCGGTGCTGAATGGTTTGGTGATGCTCAGCTTTATGCGGGAGCTTCGAGAGCAAGGCATGTCGATCGTTGAGGCAACGTGGCAAGGGGCAATCCTGCGCTTACGTCCTGTGTTAATGACGGCGTGTGTGGCATCGTTTGGCTTTATTCCGATGGCGATTGCCACTGGGACAGGTGCAGAAGTTCAGCGACCATTGGCAACGGTGGTGATCGGGGGAATTATTTCCTCAACCTTACTGACTTTGGTGGTGTTGCCTGTGTTCTATCGTTGGATGAATACTAAAAAACATAGCAAGGAAACTTTATAAGACCAAATCCACCTTGCGAAGAATGTTAAATTTCTTGCAAGGTGGAGCTAGGAATAAATTTAAATAACTTGAAATAAAATAATGATTTGTTAAATCTGAAGGAGATGTTATTTTACTGGGTAGGTTCATACAGAAACAGTCTGAATACGGTTTTCTAACTCCTATACATACTTAGTGAAGTCAAAAAATTATAAGGTGATCTTGAAATGACTGAAGTAAAAATATTTTTAAGTTATTGTCATGAAGATGATGAGTATAAAAATAAATTCTTGAAGTATATAAAACCAATTTTAAGTAGCTATCAAGTTGAACTTTGGCATGACGGTGAAATTTTAACAGGTGAGTCTTTAAACGAATCTATACGAAATGCACAAGAAAAAAGTTCTATATTTGTATGCCTGATTAGTTCGGATTATTTAGCATCAGATTACTGTATTGAAAAAGAGTTAAAGTATGCATTGGATCAACGTCAAGTTGGAAAAGCAAATATATTTCCAGTGATTTTGAGAAAGTGTAACTGGGATCATACGGTCTTTTCAGATTTAAAATGTCAACCAAAAGATGCTCAACCTATAGTCAAGTGGGATGATGAAGATGATGTTTATACCGATGTTTCTGACGAGTTGGCAAAGTTAATAAAAAATATGCAACATGAATTAGAAAAAAAAAATTCATTTAGCGTGGTCACTAAGAGTGTAGAAACAACTTCGTATCAAAGCTATCTAAATGACTTAGGAATAGTTATTAAGCATGCAAAAAAAGACTTTTTAAGTTTGAATGATATTTTTATTTATCCTGATATAAAATGTGTTGATGATAATAATGCAATAAATAAATATAAGTGGAGTGTTAAAGAGATAGTTGAAAAATATGATTTTTTATACTTTCTAGGGGGGGAGGAGTCAGGCAAGACATCTTTGATGAAGAGGCTAGCAAGTGATTATTTGGACAGTGGTTACTATCCAGTCACAGTGAATTTTGAAAATAATAGAACAACTGAACTTGAAAAACTGATTAGTATATTTAATGAAAAATATGGCTTAAATTTTCAATTGAGTAAAGAAAAAACAATTTTATTGATTGATGATTTTTCAAAATTAAACTTAAAAGACTCATATTTGGATGATTTCTTAAGAAAAGTCACAGATTCCTGTTTTAAGGTTTTTATATTCGTAGATAAAAGTAAATTTTTTATGAATAGCAATAAGTATCTTAAATATAAATTTCAAGAAGTAGAAATACTCAATTTTGGATATGCAAAAAGAAACGAACTCTATAAAAAATGGTATGAAATAGGTGAAGACAATGAAATCATTAAAATAGATAATGTGATGTATAAGAAAGTTGATGCTTTGGCAAGTCATTTTGATACTTTAATGAAAAAAAACATCATGGATTCTAGACCAATTTATATTCTTACAATAATACAAACCCTAGAAAATATGAGTACTGGCAATAATTATCAGCTTACATCTTATGGTCAGTGCTATTATGTATTACTTACAGGGATGTTGAAGAAAGCAAAAATATCCTTAACAAACGATTTGGATGGAATTTTAAATTTTTTATCATATTTGGCATATTATTTGTTTTCTCATAATTTAGAGTATTTTTCGGATGAGGAGTTGAAAATAATAATATTTGAATACGATAAGAAGTATATATCTCCGAGAAATATTAAAGATGTTTTATTTGATTCTGGAGTTATTGTTTATGGGAATGATCTGAATATGAAATTCTCGCAAAAATACTTATATTATTTTTGCTGTGCAAAGCATTTAGCTGATAATGCTATTGAGTTAAACCCTGAAATAATTTCTTTATGCAAAAATATGCATAACGAAAATAAAGCTAATATATTGATATTTTTGGTTCATCACTTACGCTCAACAAACATCCTTCAAGAAATTCTTAGCCATGCTATATGTTTAATGGATGGTGTGAGATCATTTGATATGGATTTAGATGCTATTAAGGATTTTAAAGGTTTGCTTGGAGAGGAAATTCAAAAAATAGTATATGAAGATAAGAATTCAGAAGAGCAAAGAGAATTACTGTACAGAAAAATGGATGCAGATGAAGACTCTGATTTTATAAACTTCACATCTCATGAAGATAAAATTGAAATAACAAAAGATAGTCTAAGTGAATCTTTGGATTTTACACTTTTTCAACAAGCTACATCCTCTATCAAAAGTATAGAGGTATTAGGTCAAATTGCCAAGAATAGGCATTCTTCGATCAATAGAGATGATCTAAAAGATATTCTAATGGTTGGGTATGACAATGGGCTTAAAGTTCTTAACTTTTATTTAAATATTTTTAAAGATGCTGAAAGTGATTTAAAAGAATTTATAAAATCCATTATATCTGAGAAAGAAAAAATATCAGGTGATGATGCAGTAAAAATTGCAGAAAAAATAATACACCAAGTTTGTTTTAGTATTTGTATGTATATAATACAATTGGTTTCTAAATCTACAGCACATTCTCAATTATTAGAAATATCAGAAAACCTCGTAGATCAAAAAAATACACCTGCCTATAATCTAATAAATTTATATTCTAGATTAATTATACAAAAAGATATTCCAAAATCATTAATTAAGAAAATAAAAAAAGAAAATGAAAGCAACACCTTGGTTTATTCTTTAATGCGTCAATTGGTGGTTGGGCATCTGTATCTTCATGAGGTGGAATACAAAGATAAGCAGTGGATACAGGATAATTTAAATATTAAAGTCAGAGATCAAATCAGAGCTACAACAAACACCGCTTTAAAGCAAATAAATTAAACAATTATGAAGCTTCAATTTTATTAGTACTATTTTTGAGCGATGGTTTAATGTGTGTTCAACGTTAAGCGACGATGCAATGAAAATTGATTCAATGTAAATAATTGTAGGTAGAACTAGCGGAAACAATTCTTTTTATTGTATTTTATGGTGAACGACAAATACCCTTTTGTCGTCAGCTCTTTGGATGGAACCAAATTTTTCTATGAACATTCTCATTGTTGATGATCATCCCTTATTTCGACATGCTTTGATCCAAGCGGTTCGATATAATCTGCCACAAGCTTCGATTAGTGAAACGGCATCCGTTGCCGAGTTGTACCAACGCCTAGAAACAGGTGCAGAGCCTGATTTGGTGTTGCTCGATTTACATTTGCCGGGTGCATCGGGTTTTTCTGCTTTGGTGCATGTGCGTTCGCAGTTTCCGACGATTCCGATCATCGTCGTATCGGCACATGAAGAAGCCAATATTATTCAGCGTTCGATTGCGCATGGTGCGATGGGCTATATCCCAAAATCTGCGCCACCTGCCAATATTGGCGAAGCGATCAAAGCGGTTTTAGAGGGTGATATTTGGTTGCCACCAAACTTGGCGCATCATCCGAATGATCCACGTGCAGCCAGTGAAACCGAACTCGCTGATAAGATTCAGTCGCTGACGCCACAGCAGTTCCGTGTTTTGATGATGGTGGCGGAAGGTTTGTTGAATAAGCAAATTGCTTATGAGCTAGATGTATCAGAAGCGACGATTAAGGCGCATGTCACGGCGATCTTCCGTAAGCTTGGCGTACAAAATCGTACGCAAGCGGTTTTAGCGATTGGGGCATTGACCATCGAAGAGCCGAAGTTCTAAAAATATTCTTCGTATTTTTTTACTGTCATGGCTAAATGATATATTTAGATTAGTAAATTCAGTTGTTTATAAGCTTTATTCCCGTATTAAAAAACAACGCACCACCTTTGGCAGTGCGATGTTTTTTATGAGATTGGTGACTTCGTCCCCAAACCCCTTAACGCATTTAAATTCAATCATTCATTTAAACAAGGCAGCTTTTACACAAGATAGTCTTGTTTTGCACGTTGATCAGCACAGTTTAGCGGATTCATTGCACATTCCAGTTCGTCGATTTGCGCTTCAGTCACCAAGCCTTTTTCAATAAAGAATTGTGCCACTTGCTCATCTTGCATACTCAGGAACACTGGGTCATAGACACCAAGCTGACTAAACAATAGTGCCGTTTCTAAGCAGTTAAAACGATCCAAATACACGCTGTCTTCATAAATCAAGAATAAATGTTCATTCTTAGACTCGCTATCGACACGCAGCGCTTTGGCAAGCGTATCAGGTTTGGTTTTGATCCAAAGCAAGTCAGATAGCTCATCGAACTGTACAAGGTCAATGCCAAGCTGACCAGTTTTGACCAAGCCCAGCCACACTTTAAACACGAGCACCGCACCACCACGAAGCAACATGCTCCAAATCTGATGGCGTGTATCATGATCAAGGTCTTCGGCAGCATTGCTGAGAATTTCGATAAAGCGTTCTTCTTGTTTTGCCAGCTGATCAAATAGTCCTAAACCTTGTGGGTGAAATGCTGCAGGGGCAAACACATCAAAGTTGAGGCGTTTAAAGACGGTGAGTGCAAGTGGAATCGCACTTTGATAAATCGTATCTAATGCCGTGATTTGCGCAGGGGTGAGCTGTTGCTGTGCAGAGAGGCTCTGCCAGTCGATCGTCGGCAAGATTGAGTTTTCTGCATATTGACGTTGTAAGCTTTGCATTGCATCAGGGTGATGATTTGGAGAGATATACATGGGGTCGTCCTGCTAATCATAATGAATTGGATGTCTTAATTGTTGTGTTTGAAAAAAGTCAATAATATTAGACTAAAGTATGAACTACGTATTTTCGAGTATTTTAATATTTTGAAATCATTAACTTAGTATAATTGTAAGAAAGTGTACAATTGTTCACTTAAGTAAAGAAGCACTTTTGCCATATCTAAGCTTAAAAAATTGCTCAAACAACGGATTTGTTGATTGGATCGACAGAAGTGCTGAACAAAAATGTCATTACTCAGCACTTTTATCGATGATTCATGGATTTTGCAGTTTAATACTTGATAAGAATGCTCGAAGTGCAGCAGGTTTCAGTGGTTTTTTCAGTAAGGCAATGTTCATTGCTTTAAGCTTTTCAGGTAGATTAGGGTCACTATCTGCGGTGATCAGTGCCGTTGGAATATGCTTTTGCTGATGGCTTTGGATAAAGTCCAGTCCATATTGCTCATCATTGAGATGTTGATCAATCAGCCATACATGGATTTCATTGTTATTCATCACCTCTAAAGCTTGGGAAGTATCTAATGCGGTATAGACTTGATAGCCCCATTTTTGCAGTAAATTTTGCATACCATCTAATATGGTTGGATCATTGTCCAAGCATAAGATATTTAGAGATTTTTGTGGTGCGATGAAGTTGCTTGGCGTTGCTTGTTGTATCGCAGGTGCCACCACCGTCGGTACTTCTAAGATAAAGCTTGAGCCTTTACCGACTTGAGAGTTGACTTGGACTAGATAGCGCAGTTGATTGGTCATACGCTCGACGATGGCAAGCCCTAGTCCCAAGCCTTGCTCACCCCACGGTGATTCATGCCCACCACGTTCGAACTCTGTAAACAATTTATGCTGTTGCGCTTCAGGAATCCCAGGTCCTGTATCCCAAACCCCAATACGAATATGACCGTCTTGATTAGCACTGCGTAACACACCGACGACTACACGGCCTGAAGCTGTATAGCGCAAGGCATTGCTGACAAAGTTCTGTAATATACGACGTATCCACTGCGGGTCTGTATCAATCCAAAAGTGCGTATCATAAATGTGAAGCTCAATCTGACGTTGCTCTGCGATCGCACTGAACTGTAATCGCAGATCACTGAGTAAATCTTGCAGATTATAAGCACGTCGATTTGGCTTGATCGAGCCACCTTCGAGTTTGGCAATATCGAGCAGCGCAGAGAGCATACTTTCTGCACCAAACAAGGCACGATCGAGTTGTTCCAAAGTTTTTTGATCATCAGCGTGAAAAGCACTTTGTTCTAATGCTGCACTAAATAGTCGTGCGGCGTGCATCGGTTGCAAGAGGTCGTGACTTGCTGCCGCAAGGAAGCGACTTTTTGATTTATTGGCTTGGTCTGCTTGTTGTAGCGCAAGATGTTGTTCATCTAAGGCGTGTTCAAGCTGTGCAGTACGCTCACTGACACGTGCTTCAAGGATGGCTTCATTTTCACGGAAAGCGGTAATGTCTGCATAAGTGGTGACAAAGCCACCGCCTTGGATTGGATTACCTCGCATCTGAATGACTCGACCATCTTCTCGAATTCGCTCAAACTCGTGCGCACTGCCTTGTTTCATCCAGTTGATGCGTTTATTGACATGTTCTTCAACTTCACCTGGACCGCATTCTCCACGCTCTGCATTGTATCGAATCAGATCGGCAACAGGGCAACCGACGTAGACCAACTCTTTAGGATAATCAAACAGCGTCAGATATTGGCTATTCCATGCAACGAGGCACATATTGGCATCCACCACACTTACACCTTGCGTCATATGGTCGATCATGGTCATGATCAGATTTTGATTAAAGCGTTGCCACTGTGAAGCTTGGTCGAGAATATTCGCCACTTGTCCAAGCGCCAAACCATTATCTACCAGTGCCGTAGTCAACAGGGTACGTGCCGAAGCTGTACCAATCGCACTGGCTAAAAACTGCTCGCTAAATCGCCACCATATGCCATTGGCAAGTTGTTGTGGATCTAGGTAAAGCATTTGCTGTCGTGCGAATTGCTCAAAGGCGTTCTTGGTGCTTCGCTCCCCTGCGATACGAGAACACAGTGCGATCAGATCGGCGATTTTTAAACGAGAAACCTGTTCATTAGCGAGATATTTGAGATTCGATACGGTTTCTACCGCTGTACTATGCGTTGGTGCTGTGGGTACAGTTGGTAAGGGTTTTGCATCGTAGAAGAAAAAACTTTCCGCTTGGATTTGCTCTGCCACACTCGGACGATACCGCCGTGAGAATCTGTAGTAGCAAAACATATTTGCACCCAAAGACCACAGTACGCCATGCGTAAGCGGTGCAAGTGAGCTAAAACCAAATAAGGCTTCAGGTCGTAGCCACGCTTGATGATAAAGACCATGATCAAGAATATGCTGTCCCCAAGCAAGATATTCAGTTGGTAAACTGCGTAACACGGTTGGCATGAGTAGGGTATAGACCCAAACGGTAAAACCCACAATCAAACCGATATAAACACCTTGCTTACTACCACTACGCCAATAAAGACCACCAATCAATGCAGGAGCAAACTGTGCCACCGCACTAAAGGCAAGCAAGCCGAACACAGAGAGTTGATTGATATCTGCAAAGAAATGATAAAAAGAAAAACCGAGTAGCATCACAGCAAGAATGGATATTCGACGCACCAATTTCAACATCTGTGGCATACGTGGATCATGACGAGAGATGATGTTAAAACGCCACAACACAGGCATGATCAAGTCGTTACTGAGCATGATCGATAAGGCAACAGAAGATACCAGTAGCATCCCCGTTGATGCAGAAAATCCACCTAAGAATGCAAGTAAAGTGAGCCAATCATTACCATAGCTCATCGGGAGCATTAACACAGCAGCATCAGCAACAGGAAGTACATTGCTCGGTGCATGAATCGCCCAACTGGCAAGTGGAATAATCGCCAAAATGGTGAGAATCAAATACGCACCAAACCAATGCCGTGCGCCATTGATGTGGTTTTCATCTTTCAGCTCAACCACAGCGACGTGGAACTGACGAGGTAGACAAATCATTGCCAATGCAGCAAGTAGCGTCTGAATCCAAAAAGTATCAGGCACACCGACTTGTTGTACAAGATTGACCGTTTCAGCAACGTCACGACTGACTTGATGCAGATTGTCTTTTGATGCAAATAAAAAGAACACTGCCACAGCGATCAACGCAAATAGTTTGACAAAAGACTCGAACGCCACAGCAAGCATTAAACCGCCGTGTTGTTCGGTATTGGCGATGCGCCTTGTCCCAAACAACATGGCGAGAATGGCAAGCAGACCAGTCAACAGCAAGACGCTATTGGTCACAGCAAATGGGCTACTGTGTTGCTCAAGAATGATATTGGTACTCATGGCGATGGCACGCAGTTGCAATGCCAAATAAGGCAAAATTGCCAAGACCGCAAGTAAAGTCACCAATGTCGCAAGCGAGCCCATCTTGCCATAACGTGCTGCAATAAAATCGGCGATCGAGGTCACAGTATGATACTGACGGACACGTCCCAAACGTCGCCAGATATCATAGCCAAAAATCAAAAAAAGTAGCGGACCGAGGTAGATCGGCAGATAGATAATACCATCACGTGCAGCCGCACCAGTTGCGCCATAAAAGGTCCAAGATGAGCAATAGACCCCGAGTGTTAGACTAAAGAGAATCATCCGACCACGAGGGCTCAATCGACTGGCATGGCGTTCACCATAAAAAGCGCACGCAAATAAAATAAGTACGTAAATAGCTAATATGCCTAGAATTAATCCTGCATTCATCCGTGCTTCGCCGAGTCTGATTCCACTACATCATACCTGAAATTTGCACAAAAACGTGCCTGTATACTGTTGAAATCTCGACCAAAGTCTAAGTGAACAGTTGCTTAGCAGTTGCTAACGTGGCTTACATCAAAAAAACCAATGGCATTTGCCGTGAAGGAAAATTGACTAAGTTTTAGTCATACACGTTAGGAGAAATGAGATATGGATGATGCTCATGTACAGGAAATTTTAAGGAACCCCAAGTTCCAAGAGTTGGTGCAAAAACAGCGCAAGCTGAGTTGGGCGCTGACCATCTTAATGTTAGTGATTTATTTCGGCTTTATCTTATTGGTCGCTTATAACCCAGAGTTTTTGCATAGCTCATTTAGCGGTGTGATCACCTGGGGCATTCCGCTGGGTATCGGTGTGATCGTTGCATCATTTGTGCTGTGTTGGGTGTATTCTGTTGTATGTAATAAAGCATTTGATCGTTTGAACAGCGAAGCCATTCGCGAAGTGAATGAAATTTTGCATACGCAGAAGAATGCAACTTCACAAAACAGCGCGAACAAAGGAGCTGAATAATGATCAAGGTCAATAACACTTTGAAAATGATGCTCACCACAGCATCAGCAAGCATGATCAGCTTGAGCGCATTTGCAGCGCCAACGGTCGGTGAAACTGAAAAGCAGGCGACCAATTGGATTGCCATTATCATGTTTGTGCTGTTCGTAGGTCTGACACTCTTTATCACCAAATGGGCGGCAAAACGTACTCAATCGACCAAAGATTTCTATACCGCAGGTGGTGGGATTACAGGTTTTCAAAATGGTCTGGCGATCGCAGGAGACTTTATGTCGGCGGCATCCTTTCTTGGGATTTCGGCGATGGTGTTTAGCTCGGGTTACGATGGTTTGCTCTATTCACTCGGCTTTATGGTCGGTTGGCCAATCGTCCTATTCTTGATTGCAGAGCGTCTACGTAACCTCGGTAAATATAACTTCTCTGATGTGGCATCGTTCCGTTTGGAAGAGCGTCCAGTGCGTGCCATGGCAGCGGTCAACTCATTAGTTGTTGTCGCATTCTACTTGATCGCACAGATGGTTGGTGCAGGTCAGTTGATCAAATTACTATTCGGTTTGGATTATAACATTGCAGTCATAATCGTCGGTTTACTGATGATGGCATACGTGATGTTCGGCGGTATGCTTGCAACGACTTGGGTACAAATCATCAAAGCGGTACTGCTACTTTCAGGTGCATCATTCATGGCATTCATGGTGATGAAGCATGTTGGCTTTAGCTTTGCGGAAATGTTTAACCAAGCGATTAATGTGTTTGGTGAAGTGCATAACAAAACCACAGAAGAAGCCACCCAAATCATGGGACCTGGTGGTCTAGTCAAAGGACCACTTGATGCGATCTCGCTTGGCTTGGCATTGATGTTTGGTACAGCAGGTTTGCCACATATCTTGATGCGTTTCTTTACTGTAAAAGATGCGAAGGAAGCACGTAAATCTGTGGTCTTTGCCACTGGATTTATCGGTTATTTCTACCTATTGACCTTTATCATTGGTTTCGGTGCAATCTTACTGGTTGCGAATAACCCTGCATATATTGATCAAGCAAAAACTGCTATCACAGGTAGCTTGCAGTTGATCGGTGGTAGCAACATGGCTGCAGTACATTTGGGTCATGCAGTCGGCGGTAATATCTTCTTAGGCTTTATCTCTGCGGTTGCTTTTGCAACGATCCTTGCAGTGGTTGCAGGTTTGACTTTGGCAGGTGCGTCTGCGGTATCGCATGATTTGTATGCCAATGTCTTCAAACGTGGTCAAGTGACAGAGCAACAAGAGCTCAAAGTATCGAAAATGGCAACGCTTGGCTTGGCGATCTTCGCGATGCTACTCGGTATCATGTTTGAGAAACAAAACGTGGCATTCATGGTTGGCTTGGCATTTGCGGTCGCTGCATCTGCAAACTTCCCAGTATTGATCTTGTCAATGTTCTGGCGTGGTTTAACAACTCGTGGTGCAGTGATCGGTGGTTGGGCTGGTTTAATCAGTGCCTTGATCTTGATCTTCCTGACCAAAGCGGTTTGGGTGGATACCTTGAAGCTCGGCGAGCAAGCACCACTTGATATGAGTAATCCTGCATTGTTCTCGATGTTGATCTCATTCTTTGCATGTTGGTTCTTCTCGATCACGGATAAGTCTGCTCGTGCACAGCAAGAGCAAGCGAAATATGATGCGCAGTTCGTGCGTTCAATGACTGGTATTGGTGCATCAGGTGCTTCAGATCACTAAGTTTGATCAAATATCAGTGTAAAATTATTCAAATCATTAAGAAGCCGATCCATTGTGATCGGCTTTTTTCATAAATTGGCAGTTTTGAAAATTGTTTAAAATAATTTAAAAATATCGTGATCCGCGTAACTCTTCTGTTGTAAAATTCATGAAATAAGTATCATTTATATTTGAGGCAGACACAGATGCAACGACTCTCCCTACTCAGTCTGAATATTTTCCTGCTTATGCAGTGTGCTGTGTCTGTATATGCTGTTGAGCAGACCACCGACGGCACAGATAATACGACGGTCAATGTTTTACCAACCATTGAAGTCAAGGCCACAGACGATACCCAAGCCTATGCTGCTACGACTGCATCCGCAGTACTGCGTTCGGATACACCACTTTTTGAAACAGCACAATCCATTAGTGTGATTAGTGAAAAGCAACTCGAACAAAAACAAGCCAAGACCCTTGCAGAAGCATTACAAGGCGTAGCGGGTGTATCTTCGGGGCAGTATGGTCGTCGTGGGTGGGATGACTTTATCATTCGTGGGCAAGTGTCGAGTGCGCAGACCTATGTGGATGGATTGCGTATTCAATCTTCCGACAATGCCTTGCGCTCTGAAGATATTACAGGTTTGCAATCCATTGAAGTGGTGAAAGGACCAACCTCGACAGGTTTTGGTTTTGCACTACCAGGTGGCTTGGTGAATTTAAGCACCAAGCGCCCAGAGGCGGAAACAGCCTATCGAGGTAACGTAAGCTACGGCAGTAATGCTTTGATAGATGGGACTTTTGATCTTAACTATGCGCCGAACAATACTGAAAAAGGTGCTGTGCGTGTGGTTGGTCATGTATCTGATCAAGATGATCCGACAGATTATATCTACTATAAAAACTATTATTTCTCACCATCATACAACTTCGATCTTGGGGATAAAGACGAGCTTTCTGTGATTGCGAGCTATCAGTATCGAGATTTTATCCGTCAGCAAGGCATTCCATATAGCGATGGTGACTATAAGAATTATTCAGAACGTCTGTACTTTGGTGTGCCAAACTTAAGTAATACCGTCGAAGTGCTTCGTTTGGGTTCAAACTATACGCATTACTTTGATCATGGTTGGACGTTTAAGCAGAATTTTGCAGTGACTCAAACCGATGCGGATAACAATCCAGTCCTTGCAGGGGGTGAAAGTCCACTGCCTACGATTAATCGTAGACTTGAACGACAACTCAAAGATGATGTGAATTTTGCACTAGATCAAAATGTGTCACGTCAATTTGATTGGGGAAAAACACAGTACGATTTAATGGTCGGTTTAGATGCGATGCACGAGCGTAGTGACTATGAGCGTCGTCGCAAGAATCTCACCGCATTTGATGCAGATAACCCTGTATATACCGCTGTCACACCTGCTACAGCAACGATCGCGCATCAGATTACCGATACGCAGTATATGGGTGTCTATCTACGCAATCATTTTAAAATTGATGAGCATTGGATTTTAGGTTTATCAGGTCGTCATGATTGGACACAGGTCGAAGTAGAAGACATTTACAATGATAGCCTCACCAAGAATTCGGACAATGCCTTTACAGGGAATGCCTCATTGATGTATCAAATCAATGATCAGTTTGCGCCGTATGTGAGCTATGCAACATCCTTTTTCCCAGTCAGTGATATGGGCGAAGATGGCGACTTGTTAGATCCTGAAGAGGGCGAACAATTTGAGGTCGGTGTCAAGTTTCAAGGCTTAGATCAGAAGTTGCAAGGTTATGTGGCATATTATGATTTAACTCGTAAAAACGTCACTGAATCTGATACATCAGGAGATTATTCAGTTCAAATTGGTGAGCAACAAACCAAAGGTTTTGAAACAGAACTGTCTGCGGCGTTAACTGATCAGTGGAATGTTACAGCGACCTATAGTTATATCCCAACAGCAAAGATCACAGAAAGCGAAACGACCAGTGATATTGGTAATCGCATTAACCACGTGCCGAAAAATGCAGGCTCTTTATCGACACAGTACTATTTTGGTGCGGATCAGTTGGGTTGGAATATCGGTGCAGGTGTGAGCTATCAAGGTGAGCGCTCTGCGCAACGTGGTAGTAGCTATGTGCCCTTATCGAGCTATACTTTATATGATGTCAATGCAGGCTATGAAGCCAAACATTGGGGCGCAAAGTTCAGTATCAAAAACTTATTTGATAAAGAATATTTGGTTGGGACAACACCAAATGCACAATTGGTTAATTGGGGTGATCCACGTGCTTTCCGCTTAAGCTTAAACTTTAAGTACTAAGCAACCTTACTTCGACATAAGATGAGTAAAAATTATCTGATTCGTGGGAGCGTCAGTCGCATTGTTCGAGGGCAGAATAGCTTTAGCAAAATGACGTTTTTCAAGGTATCGGATACATTTTAGTGTATGACCGAGTTTGCGGCTGACAAATGGTTTTGCTTACTTTTCCCGAAAGAAAAGTGAGTCGAACCGAAGGTTAATCCCGAAATATGACTATACACTGCAAGACCTTGTCTAAAAATACTTTTCTTTTTCAAAGAAGTACAACAAAAACTTCATCGAGCCGAGGTTAAATTATTAAGAAACCGATTACTAAATTCAATCCATAAAAAACCGAGCGATTTGCTCGGTTTTTTACATATTTGTTTTGCTGATCGGTATCGAATTAGATATCCGCTAAATCAATCCCAATACGAGTTGCAACTTCTTCATAAGCTTCAACTACACCGCCTAAACCTTGACGGAAACGGTCTTTGTCGAGCTTCTTCTTGGTGTCTTTGTCCCATAGACGGCAACCATCTGGAGAGAATTCATCACCAAGCACGATGCGATCGTGGAATACACCAAATTCAAGTTTGAAATCCACCAAGATCATGTTGCCTTGATCAAAGATTTTGCTCAAAACATCATTGACTTGATAGGTCAGCTCTTTCATTTTTGCCAATTGATCTTCATTTGCCCAACCAAGCGCAATTGCTTGTGACTCATTGACCATTGGATCGCCCAACGCATCATCTTTAAAGAACAACTCAAAAGTTGGCGGGGTCAATTGTTTGCCTTCTTCTACACCAAGACGACGACACAATGAACCGGCTGCATAGTTGCGAATTACGCACTCTACAGGAATCATGTCGAGTTTTTTCACCAAAACTTCGTTCGGGCTGAGCAATTCTTCAAAGTGTGTTTCGATGCCAGCATCTGCTAACTTTTTCATAATAAATGCGTTGAAAAGGTTATTCACTTTACCCTTACGGTCAAGCTGTTCGATCTTTTCACCATTAAATGCAGATGCATCATCACGGAACACCAAAATCAGGTGATCAGGATTGTCGGTTTCGTAGACTGATTTTGCTTTTCCAGTGTAGAGCAAGGCTTGTTTAGACATGGGTGAACCTTAAATATGTGAGGCGTTCGTAGTGCGCAGATTAAGCAGGCCAGTTTTGAAAAATCAGTGCGAGAATTTCACTGGCAACATCGCGATCTGCAAAATTATTGTCGGTATTATATACGCCTAGGGTGTTACTTGCACCTGATGGCGTCAAACGAAGTTGATAATTTTGATCTTGATAACGAATTTGCGTGACATTAGGCGTTTCACCTGCTTCAGTCTCAAAGTTGGAAGCACTCACCGCAGCAGTGACATATTCCCAAACTTGATTGGCGCCACCATCGACTTTGAGTAATGGAATGCCATTACCATCTTGTACCAGTTGTGGACGTGATGGTGCTGTGCCCGTGCTTGTTGCAGTCGCCTCTGCGACTGGCTCAGGACGAGGCAGGTCAAAGCGATTACCTTTTTTATTGCTAAAGTTTGGTGCTTGCTCAAGTGCACGCGGATCAACTTCAGGTGCTGGATACAGCGCATGTTGTGGACGCATTTGTAGGCTTTCAGGGACTTTTAACGGCGGTACAGTTTTCGCCGACTTATAGTCCAGTGAACTGTTGTCCATCGCCAAACGAGAACAACCCAACAAACTCATAGATACCAGTCCAAGTACGACTACAACACGTAACTGCATAATTTTTCGCTCTATTTATTTCGATTTACGGCAATTCAATTGCCATCAACTCAATGGTCATCATCAGCTTAGCATGCCATGAATCATGCAGACTCAATGATGTGCGTTGCCTGTAATGCTTCACGAATTGGCGTGCGATATTGCTCTGCCAAAGGCGTTAATGGAAGGCGAATACCTGTACCCATTTTGCCCATTTCATGTAGCGCCCATTTTACAGGGATTGGGTTGGATTCACAGAATAAAATGTCATGCAATTGTGCGACTTGTGTATTGAGGCGATGTGCTTCAGCTTTGTTATCACTGAGTGCAGCTTCACACATTTGGCTCATGGCATGAGGTGCAACATTGGCAGTCACAGAGATGTTGCCTTTTGCACCTGCAAGGATCAATTCCCATGCTGTTGCATCGTCGCCTGAATAGACCACCATGTCAGCGACATCTAAGTGGTGCATCAATTGAATGCCACGAGGGATATCACCTGTAGCATCTTTGACACCAATGATATTAGGGATTTTTGACAAACGCACCACGGTATCATTGTCCATATCTACCCCAGTACGACCTGGGACATTATAAAGAATCTGTGGAATATCAACCGCTTCAGCGATGGCTTTATAATGCTGATATAAGCCTTCTTGAGTTGGTTTATTATAATACGGCGTGACCAAAAGTGCCGCATCTGCGCCAACTTCTTTGGCAGCCTGTGTCAGTTCGATCGCTTCACTGGTCGAATTTGCACCTGTGCCTGCGATAATAGGAATGCGTTTGTCTGCAACACGAACGATCTCAGCGATGACTTTGATGTGTTCATCCATACTTAAAGTCGATGCTTCACCAGTGGTACCAACAGCAACGATGCTGTGCGTACCTTGTTCGATATGCCATTCTACAAGCTGCTTTAGCCCAGCCCAATCCACGTTGCCATCTTCTAACATTGGGGTGACAATTGCGACGATTGAACCATGAATGGTTGTTGCTAGCTGAGTCATTTTAAAACACGATCCTATAATGACATCCGAAACGAAGCTATTTAATCACAGCCGAAGTGTGCTGACGACGAGCCCAAAGTAATAACCAGTAATAGAGTGCTCGTGCGCTAAGAAGCGGATGCTTTTCATTTAAAAATTTTTATGTAGATCAATACGCAGTGATGAAGTTTGAATAAATCAAAGCGAGTGTTGATTGATCACAATGACCTTGAATTATGAACTATGCCGAGTTGAAGAACAATAGTGTTTTTGCATGTGCAGTGTTATCAAATATAGTGATCAACAGGATGATAAAGCTAAAATCTAATAGATAAAACCGTATTCAAAATTGACAAAGGGCTTTTCGATAAAAGCCCTTTGTATGTCATGAACAGATCAGTTTAAAGCATAAACAGAATTTGCATTTCACCGACTAAGAAGCCAAGCACAGCACCGACGATGATCAGTGACCATTCGTCTTCTTTGAATGCAGGACGTAGCATGCCCTCAAACTCTTCTGGTGTCAGGCGTTGCATACGTGTGATCAATGTATTACGGATATCCATCGCATCTTCTGCATAAGATTCCATCGACTTCATCGTTTCAGGCAGACGCTCCATGATTCGCTCAGCAACTTTGGTTTTGAGCACTTGGTATTTTGCACCGCCAATGGCATATACCACGAGCGGACGAATAATCCCTGCTTCAATGTCGATCTCTTGACGAACATGACGATTAACAAGGTTGATCACGCTGTCAGAGCGAGGTCCTGTAAACAGCTCTTCGATCAAATGACGAGAAGTTAATAATTGTTTAGAAATCAATGCAGCATAGTCTGCGGCAACTTCATTTTGACGCTTTAAGAATAAACCTTGCCATGTATAGCCTAAGACTTTCTTAGGTTTCAATGGGCGAAACATCATCTGCAAAGCAAGCCAATCACTAAAGAAACCAACAAAGCCACCAAACATTGGGAGCATCCACGGATATTTACCCTGTGTCACAATCCAGCAGGTCATCTGAACCAAACCGATGGCAAAGCCAAAAACAAAACCGACGTTCATAAAAAATTTAAATTCTTCTTTACCTACTTTTTTGAAAATTTCATTTAACAGGCGTTTGTCTTTGAGTAAGTTGCTGACCACCATATGTTTGATGTCGAAATATTGCACAACATCTTTTTGAATCTCTGCCATCACTTGTTGCACGATATCAGGCGCTCGTGATTTTACACGGTTAATCAGCTTTGCACGTGCGAACTCTGGCATACCTTCCCAGAGTCCCGGATGTTGCTCCTGCGCAACCTCTCGGGTGATATCTTCAGCGGCCGCCATAAGAGGTGCTTCGATTTCTTTTGCGATGCGTTTTGGATCAAGTCGAGCAAAAATTTCCTCAGGTTTGATCAACTTTGAGGTCATGAGATCGACAGCAACGGTTGCCATTTTTTCGGCTTTGCGTGGCACGATACCTTGCCAACCAAAAATCGGTTTGATGCCTTTAAACTCCAGTGGAGAAAACATCATATGAATCGCCACCACTTTCGTGACATAGCCAATGATGCCACTGATAAATGGGATGGAGATGTACAGCCAAAAATGTTGCTGAAAGTCAGCCCACATGGATTCCAACATTTTATTTTCCTTAATACACTGGGCGTAGATGCAACATATGCACAAGTGATAGAGCCAATGTCCACAATCAAATAATCGAGCCAAGCGATGTGAACTAAATATCTTGCATGATCAAATTGGTGATTTTAACAGCAAATTTATCTAAAGAAACTAACGTAATTAAATATAGTTCCACGATTTTTGGTCAATACATTGCAACAGCACGAGCAGGATTGATCATTGTGCAGCTCTATACGATAGTGCTTCACTAATGTGCATGGTGCTAATTTGCTCAGACTGTGCAAGATCGGCAATGGTACGTGCAACACGTAATATACGATGATAGCCACGTGCGGAAAGCTGTAAGCGTTGCTGTGCCATCGCAAGAATATTCTGACTTTGCGCATCGAGCTGTACGTGTTGGTCGATTTGTTGCGGTGTGAGTCCTGCGTTCAGATAGCCTTGACGTTGGAGCTGTTGTTGATTGGCTGATAAAACACGTTCACGTACAGACGCAGAGTTTTCACCTGCTTGTTGCTGTTGAAGCTCTTGCGCAGATAGCGGTGGCACTTCGATATGCAAATCAATCCGATCAAGTAAAGGTCCTGAAATACGATTTTTGTAGCGTTTGATTGCTTCGCTTGAACATTGGCAACGACTATCTTGATGGAAGGCGTAGCCACATGGGCATGGATTCATCGCTGCAATGAGTTGAAAATTGGCAGGATAGCAAATCTGTCTTGAAGCTCTCGAAATTACGACTTCTTTTGATTCCAAAGGTTGGCGCAAAACTTCTAATACTTTGCGATCAAATTCAGGCAACTCATCCAAAAACAATACACCTAAGTGCGATAAGGTGATTTCCCCAGGTTTGGGATTGGAGCCTCCACCAACTAGTGCTACCGCCGAAGCGGTATGATGTGGTGCTCGAAATGGGCGCACACCAAAAGCATGATTTTGGTTTGAAATCGAATAAATGCTTGCAACTTCTAAACTTTCACTATCGGTGAGTGGTGGCAAAATACTTGGCAGACGTGAAGCGAGCAGAGTTTTCCCAGTCCCTGGTGGTCCTGTAAAGAGTAACGAGTGTCCGCCTGCAGCGGCAATTTCTAAAGCTCGGCGAGCTTTCAGTTGTCCTTTGACATCTGCAAGGTCAGGCAAATTATCAAGCAAAGTGTGATTCGGCTGATAATGGTGCGCAGGCTGTTGTACTGTTCCCGTCAAAATATCGCAAACGGTTTTTAAGTTACTGGTCGCATAGACCGTTAAATCTTGGATACAGCAGGCATCATCGGCATTTTGTTCAGGGAGTAATAGTTGTCGTCCTGAGCTTTTACAGGCGTGGGCAATACTCAGAATCCCTGAGATTGGACGAAGTTGTCCATCTAGGGCAAGCTCACCAAGTAACTCAAACTGACTTATACGATCATCAGCGATTTGTCCTGATGCAATCAAAATCCCAACCGCAATCGCCAAATCTAAACGTGAGCCATCTTTGGGTAAATCGGCAGGTGCAAGGTTGATGGTCAGACGTTTATTGGGAAATTGAAAACCACTATTAATAATTGCAGATCGGACACGATCTTTACTTTCACGAACGGCAGCTTCTGGTAAACCAACAATGGTTAAAGCAGGTAAGCCTTGACTGGCATGGACTTCGACTTCGATTAACGGTGCACTTAATCCGAGTACACTGCGGGAATAGACTTTGGCAAAACTCATTTATTGTTCCATTATTGTGCGTTTTTATAAAAAATGCTGTGTTTTTGATCAATGTTGGCGCAATTGTTATTTTTTGATTTGATTTTGCAACGACTCAATTTGCTGTTGTAGTGCATTCATACGTTGGTTGGCTTGTTCTAGTGCAATTTTTTGGCGTTCAAGCTCTTGTTTCGATACCAAGTCCATTTTTTCCACCATTTCTGCCAAAACTGCACGAATATTGTGCTCAAGGTCTGCCTTTGGTGCAGCAAGTTGTTCTTTTAAAGCCTGAACGAAGGTATCTAATGTAGGAGTCATGGTTTTTCATCAAGGATTTATCAATTCAAAATCAAGATACAATAAATGTAACTGAGATGATAGTTGTAAGATGGATAATTCAAAGAATACTGGTAAACTGTAGGGATAACATAGCTTTAAATTGTGCGAACTTTGGAATTTCCCCAACCTTTCTTAAGTTTGGCACGAAAATTGATATGTAAAAACCACTATTGGTATGAGTAAACCCAAAGGAAGATAACATGAAGCTCGTAACAGCAATCGTTAAACCGTTTAAGCTTGATGATGTCCGTGAATCACTTTCAGAAATCGGTGTACAAGGTATCACTGTGACTGAAGTCAAAGGTTTCGGTCGTCAAAAAGGTCATACAGAACTTTATCGTGGTGCAGAGTATGTGGTTGATTTTTTGCCTAAGGTAAAAATCGAAATCGCAATCAAAGACGATATGGTTGATGGCGTCATTGAAGCAATCACTCGTGTGGCAAGCACTGGCAAAATCGGCGATGGTAAAATCTTTGTTTCTAACTTAGAGCAAGTGATTCGTATCCGTACTGGTGAAACTGGTCCAGACGCAGTCTAAATCAAAATGGCATGACATTTGCTAATTTGTATTTATGAATTTTTAGCTTAGCAAGTCAGCACAACTTAAATTGAAGGTTGGGGGATCTAATGAATAAATTGCTACTGGCGTTTGGTCTATCGACTGCGCTACTCGGTACATCTCCAGTATGGGCCGAATCCGAATCTACAACTGCGCCAACTGAAGAAACAGTTTTGGCAGTTGAAACAACAGAAGCTCCAGAAATGGCAGCTGTTGAAGCGACTCCAGTGGAAGCGGCTGTTGTTGAAGAAGTTGCACCAGCGGAAGAAGAGCCAACACTTGATACAGGTGATACAGCGTGGATTTTGACATCTACAGCACTTGTACTTTTGATGACTATTCCAGGTTTGGCATTGTTCTACGCAGGTATGGTGCGTAAGAAAAACGCTTTGGGCACAATGGCACATAGCTTGACGGCTGCTGCTGTGGTGAGTATTGCATGGGTTGTGATCGGCTACAGCTTGGCATTCACCGAAGGCAACAGCTTTATCGGTGGCTTTGAGAAGATGATGCTCTCTGGAATCACGACAGATGCACTCAGTGGCACGATTCCTGAAATCCTATTCGTCATCTTCCAAATGACCTTTGCGATCATCACTGTGGCGATCATCAGTGGTTCAATTGCGGATCGTATGAAGTTTAGCGCATGGCTTGCTTTCATCACCATTTGGGTCATCGTTGTATATGCACCGATCACACACTGGGTATGGGGTGGCGGTTGGTTAGCGAATGACGGCGCACTCGACTTTGCTGGTGGTACTGTTGTACACATCAACTCAGGTGTAGCGGGTCTAGTTGCGGCATATATGCTTGGTAAGCGTATGGGCTACGGCAAAGAAGCAATGGCACCACACAACTTGACTTTAACTGTAGTCGGCGCAAGCTTACTTTGGGTGGGTTGGTTCGGTTTCAACGGTGGTTCTGCTTTGGGCGCAAATGGTTCTGCAAGCTATGCGATCATCGTAACGCAAGTTGCAGCGGCAGCGGCAGCACTATCATGGTTGCTTGTTGAACGAATGGTACGTGGTAAAGGTTCTGTACTTGGTGCAGCATCTGGTGCGGTGGCTGGTCTTGTGGTGATTACACCTGCGGCTGGTTTCGTAACAGTTGGTGGTGCATTAATCATGGGCTTGATCGGCGGTGTAGTGTGCTTCTGGGGTATCAGTGGTCTAAAACGCTTGTTGAAAGCAGACGACTCGCTTGACGCATTTGGTTTACACGGTGTGGGTGGTATCGTTGGTGCGATCTTAACCGCAGTATTTGCAAGTGAATTCATCATGGGTGAGAACGCACCTACTGATATGATGCATCAATTGTGGGTACAAACTGAGGGTGTATTGGCAACGATTGCATACAGCGCAGTATTGACCTTCATCATCTTGAAAGTAATCGACTTGATCATCGGTATCCGTGTGGAATCTGACGATGAGCGTATGGGTCTTGATCTTAGCCAACATGGCGAACGTGTGGAGTAATTCTCACCACGTGCAAGATTCGACAGTAAGAAAACTCCGCTTCGGCGGAGTTTTTTATGTCGGAGTTTTGATTGTTTTTAGTCTGACGTCTTGAATGTTGCACCGCAACACAGCATATAATGATTGATAAAATTAGTTATGATTCAAGACTTGTGAATTCAAACGCCAAAGCCCATATTGAGAATCTACTCAGCAACATGACCACATTACCGGGTATTTATAAAATGCTCGATAAAGACGGTGTGCTATTGTATGTGGGCAAAGCCAAAAATCTTAAAAATCGCATTTCCAGTTATTTCGTTAAAACCATTGAACATCCTAAGACACAGGCGTTGGTATCACGGATTTATGATATTGAAACTTTGGTGGTGCGCTCTGAAACCGAAGCCTTATTACTCGAACAAAATCTGATTAAACAACATCGTCCGCCGTATAACATCATGCTTCGTGACGATAAATCCTATATCTATATCTTTGTATCGACCGATAAACCCTATCCACGCATTGCCAGTGGTCGAGGCAAAGGACGACATCAAGTCGGTAAATTTTTTGGACCATATCCGAGCGCATATAACGCACGAGATATGCTACTCAGCTTGCAGAAATTATTTAATGTACGACAATGCGAAAATTCTTATTTTTCACAGCGCAAACGTCCATGCCTGCAATATCAAATCAAGCGCTGTTCGGCCCCTTGCGTTGATCTGATATCACCTGAAGACTATGCGCAAGATGTGCAAAACTCGATTCGCTTTCTCAAGGGTGATACCAAAGAGCTGAATACCGAACTGATCGAAAACATGGAGCAAGCAGCTGAAAAGCTCGAATTTGAAAAAGCCGTGTTTTACCGAGATCGTTTGGGATTATTGCGTGAAGTGCAGTCACAGCAAGCGATCTATAAGCTTAAAGGCGAAGCAGATATTTTAGCGATTGCCTATCAGGCAGGTGTGGTTTGTGTGCAGGTTATGCATGTGCGTAATGGGCGGATGCTCGGCGGAAAAAGTTATTTCCCTGATATTCAAGGTGAAGATCAGGCGGAAATCCTCAGCGAATTTATTGCTAATTTCTATTTTCAGGTGGCGGATGAAATTCCTAGCGAGTTGATCGTCAATGTGGCGTTACCCGATCAAAAACTATTAGAAGATGCGCTCAAACAGCATTTTGATAAAAAAATTCAGATTAAACATCAAGTCCGAGAAATTCGGGCGGAATGGCAACAGCTCGCCGAGATGAATGTGCAACATGCCATCAAAGGTAAACTTGCTAATCATTTGGAACTCAATGAGCGCTTCCATCAACTAGAGCAAGTGCTTGATCGACCGATCGACCGCATTGAATGCTTTGATATTAGTCATACTATGGGCGAGTCGCCGATAGCGTCGTGTGTGGTGTTTGATCAAGGTGGGGCACGTAAGCGAGATTATCGCCAGTTTGCCATTCAAGACATTACAGGCGGTGATGACTATGCGGCGATGCGTCAGGCGTTGACTCGTCGCTATAAGAAAAATATGTTGCCTGATTTATTGTTGATTGATGGCGGTAAAGGGCAATTGCATATGGCTATGGAAGTCATGCAAGATCTAGGCTTAGATGCCTTTATGGTCGGTGTGTCCAAAGGTGAAGGGCGTAAACCGGGTTTGGAAACTTTACACTTCACCGATGGTACAAAAATCCAATTGGCAGAAGATCATAAAGCCTTGCATTTAATTCAACAGGTACGTGATGAAGCGCACCGTTTTGCCATTACTAAGCATCGTGCCAAACGAGATAAAAAACGTGCAGGTTCAGTGCTTGAAGTCATCCCTGGTTTGGGGGAAAAGCGTCGTCGTGATCTGCTCACGCATTTTGGGGGGATACAAGGCGTACTTCGTGCCACTGAAAAAGAGCTGATGGCGGTCAATGGCATTGGTCGTGCGATGGCTCGGACGATTTATAAAGTGTTGCATGAATGATGCGTTAATTTAACGCTGTGTATTGACCAAAATGTTCAATAGATCTAGACAAAATGATCATTCACAAATGGCAAGGTAATTGTCACTATCTATGCACTTTGTTGTACTTATTTTTAGCATCTTATGAATTTTGATCAAGCTTTAGCATACATTTCCCAAAATGAAGAATTTGACATGCCGACAGGCTGGGGACAGGGGCGCACTGTATTTGGCGGTTTTGTTGCGGCGCTATTGATGGCGAGAGCACAAAGCGTATTAGGCGATGCAGAGCGCAAACCACTCAGTGCCAGTTTTACCTTTGTTGGACCAGTACAGCATCAGATTTCAAAAATCACGGTAGAAACCTTACGAGTTGGCGGTTCAGTCACTACGCTAGAAGCTCGACTATGGCAGAACGATCAAGTGCAGACCATCATGGTCGCAAGCTTTGGCAAAGCACGGCAATCTGCGGTAAGTATTGATGCGTTACCTTCTATCCCGAACTTTGCGGAGCTCAGTACACTACAGAAAATGCCTTATATCCAAGGCATGATTCCAGAGTGTTTTCAACATTATGATCTGTATTGGGCAGAAGGCGGTATGCCTTTTCAAGCAGATGAGTCGGCAGATTTCGGAGGGTGGTTTCGTTTTAAACCTGAAGTGAGTCAGATGGCAATGCAAGCACCACATTTGATCGCTTTGGCAGATATTTGGCCACCCGGTGTCACAGCGGTGTGTCGTACACCATCACCTGCGAATTCATTGACTTGGCATTTGACATTTGTCAGTGATTACAGCCTAGAGAGCACTGCTTGGCTACAATATCGTGAGCATACCGAATATGCCTCAGGTGGCTATGCCACAGAGCAGGCGCAGATTTGGGATGAGGCGGGGAATGTGATTGCACTGAGTCGTCAAACCGTCACGGTATTTGCCTAATCTAAACGTGATCTATGGATTAGACGTCTTAAAAACGGATCATTTGCAAAGCGTGCACAGCTCGACAGTTTTATCAATATGGTATAGAGTGCGTACAGCATGATAGAAAATGCATGCATCATTTTTTCTTGGGGAAGGCGTCGCAGGCGGTGTATATGACAGGTCGTATCCTGAATATTCCAAATATCTTAACTATTGCTCGAATTGTCCTTATTCCTGTTTTTCTTTTAATCGCCTATTGGCCACCCGCACTCGAGATCAATGGTCACGAGGGAACAATGTTCCGTCATGGTTTATTGACAGGGATTTTTGTGCTTGCTGCGATTACCGACTGGTTCGATGGCTATCTTGCTCGTGCTTTAAATCAAAGCTCGGCTTTTGGACGTTTTCTCGATCCTGTGGCAGATAAGCTGATGGTGGCTGCGGCATTGATCGTCCTTGTACAGTGGCAACCAACCATTATCATGGCATTTGCGGCGATTGTGATTATTTCTCGTGAAATCACTGTATCGGCACTGCGAGAGTGGATGGCAGAGCTTGGTGCACGGACTAATGTTGCTGTATCTACAGTGGGTAAATATAAAACCGCCTTTCAGATGATTGCGATTACGGCATTTTTGCTCAATTGGCAACCGATAGAATGGATTGCTTATACCTTGCTCTACACCGCAGTGATTTTGACTTTGTGGTCGATGTTTATCTATCTTAAAGCGGCTTGGCCGTATTTAAAACAACCTTGATTTACAGCAAAGCTCTACAGTAATGATCTACAGCAATTTATGTGGCGTTGAACCATACTTCGCCACAGTCATACCACAGTACGCTATACAGAATTCGCTAAAATTATTTTAGAAAAAATAACTTAAATCATTGAGAGGTTTTAATGTTTCCGATTTTTTATCTCAGTAAAAAAGCATTGAACTATCATTATGATCAAAAAGACATCGTGATTCCGTGTCAGGCGATCGACAAATATAAAAAGAATCTGCAAGAAATCAAACAACGTAAAGCGTGGAAAAATAGCGGAGCAGGCGCACAGTTTATGGGTGCATTTCCACAGCAAGAAGATAATGAGGCGATGATTTTTGCCACAGATGTGCTCATCGCTTCATCGGAACGGATTATTTATAGTGCATGTTTGCAAGACGGCACAGCGATTTACTCCAAGTCATTAACCGATTTTAATGAGCCTGAATCACTGGTTTTGCGTAAGAATGACTACATCACCTTTGATATGGATATTGATCGTGCCAATCAACGGCTTGTGCTATCAGGTGGGGAGCTTGGTAGTTATGTGCAACACCTGAGCATCTTGGCGATTGATGATAATCGGATTCAGTATATTACCGAAGGCGAGTGCGTGGATGCGCATCCGTGCTTTGATCCGCAAAATTCGGATCTGATTTATTATGATTCGTGTGGTTTTGGTGCGGATGATCGAGGTTCGATGCGTCTAGGACCGAAAGAGATTTGTCGTCTAAACCTAAAAACAGGCGATCTCGAAAGCATTCTTGCCTCGCCTGAGTTTGATTATTTTAAACCGCAGATTGATGCACAGGGCAATCTGTACGTGCTTCGCCGACCGTATCAATATCGCAAAGCCAGTACGTGGACGTTAAAAGATATTGCCTTGATTCCTGTGAAGATTTTTAAAGCGATTTTCAGTTGGTTGGACTTTTTTACCCAGCGTTATACAGGAGAATCGTTAAAAACGTCATCAGGTGCAAACCCTGCTAAGGCACAGCAAAAATCTGAAGAAGATATTTTTATCGAAGGTAATTTGATCAAAGCACAGCAGACCACTGCACAAAATGCCAAGTCAGGTGAAAAATTCCCTGGATTGATTCCAAACAATTGGCAACTGTTAAAAATTTCCGCTGATGGAACACAAACGGTTTTGAAAAAAAGCGTGATGAGTTATGTCATTAAAGATGATCATCTGATCTATTCCAATGGTCGTTTTGTGGTGCAGATGAACCCTGATCAAAGTGAAGTCAAGTTGGTTGAAGGGCATTTGATTGATAAGATCGTGTGTTAATGATTTGAGCTTTCGTGCCTTGAATTGGCATGAAGTTTTATCATTTATGGCGTAATACCATGTGGCTCACGATACCAACTTTCTAATAATAATCCAGCCGCCAAACTATCCGCCTGTATGCGTTTGGCTTGACCTTGCGCTTGTAGATTCATCAAATCTTGGCGTGCATCTCGTGTCGTGAGGCGTTCATCGACCATCCATGTGTCGATATTGGTTTGATGGCGTAGACGACGAGCAAATTTCCGTGCTCGACGAGATAAATCAGATTCAGAATCATCCATATTAAGTGGTAAGCCGACTAAGAATACATCGGGTTGCCATTGCTTGACGATTTTTAATAGTTCATCCCAGTTTGGGATACCGTCTTTCATCGGGAAAAGTGCCAGTGGATTGCTGTTTTGAATCAAGCTTTGACCGACGGCGATGCCCATTTTCTGCGTGCCAAAGTCAAATGCCATAATGGTTTGTGTAGTTGCATTCATATCTGAATCAGGCATGACCAATCTCATCGGCAAGCCAACTTGGATTGACGCCAATTTTCTCATAAGCCGCATTCCAGCGCAGGTCATATGGCAGATTAAAAATCAAATCCATATCCGCAGGGCAGACCAACCAATCACCACGAGCGATTTCCGCTTCAAGCTGTTGTTTTCCCCAACTGGCGTAGCCAAGTGCGACTTGATATTGATCCACACCTTCATTATGAGCGATGGCATCGAGAATATCTTTACTGGTGGTGATGCAGACATTTTCGCCAACAGCAATGGAAGAATGCCACGTCGGCTGACCCGTATGGAGCACAAAGCCTGCCTCTGGGCGGATAGGACCACCGTGCAGTACAGCATGTGGATTGACATGATCAGCGTCAATATCAAGATCGTTGAGGAGTTCACGAATAGGAACTGAAGATGGGCGATTGAGCATAATCCCCTGTGCACCATCGGCATCATGACGTGCCAAATAAATCACACTGTGTGCAAAAAAATCATCTGCCAAATGTGGCGGTGCGATTAAACAGCGGTGTCTGAGGTATTGTTTAGGAAACTGTTTGGAATGTTGTTTTGCCACTCATCGAATCTCCTGAAAAAATAGGAAAGTATATTCAAAGGAAAATGAACTATTAAAAATTTTGAATAGGAATTAAAAAAACTGTGCTTTCAACATACTTGACTCAGCACAGAAAGCCAATATTTTTATGCAATAAAATCGCAAACTTGCTGAAAAAAGCAGGATGTCTGAAAAAATCCGTCAACATCCTGTCAAATCAAGACGAAAATTTCAACTCACGCAGTTGTTTCGCATGTTGCAGTGTGGTCTTGTTGATCTCTACACCACCTGACATACGCGCCAACTCATGAATTCGCTCGGGCTCACCCAAAGCGACAATGGTACTGCTGGCAGGATCGGTTTGTTGTTTTTTTACCAATAAATGTTGATCAGATTGCGCTGCAACCTGTGCTTGGTGGGTGATGCAAAGGATTTGCACGTGATCAGCGAGATTTGCCAGAAGGCGACCGACGATCTCCGCTGTCCCACCACTAATCCCGACATCAATCTCATCAAATACCAACACTTCGGCATCCGCTTTGCTGGCGTTCATGACTTGCATCACTAGCGCAATACGAGAGAGTTCACCACCCGATGCAACACGTGCCAAAGGTTGCGGTGGAATGCCTTTATTGGCAGTAAAGAGCAGTTGAATTGCGCTCAGACCTTCTGCATTTGGTGTATCAAAAGGTTGAAAATCAAATTTGAACAATGCTTCAGGCAATGCCAAAGGTTTGACTTGTTCACTTAATTTCTGCGCAACATCATCTGCAACCGCTAAGCGTGCGTCATTGAGTTGTTCAGCATCATTTAAGAAACTTTGCTCAAGCTCGGCGACATGTTCAGCCAATTTCTCAGGATTATCCAAAAAATTCAGTTGTTCGAGTTCAGCTTGCCAAATCGCTTGTTGTGCGATGAGTTCATCAGGTTGAATACGATATTTACGTGCAAGGCGATGGAACTGTTCAAGCTGTTGATTCAGGGTTTCCATGCGTTCAGGATCGAAACTCTGCCGATCAACAAATTGACGCAGTGTTGCACTAGCATCTTCCAGTTCACTTTGTGCATTGACGATGCTGTTGTAGACCTGTTCAAGCTGTGGACTGCGAGATTGTTGCGCTTCGGCACGGCGTAAAACATTGCCAAGTTCTTGGAGTAAATTTTGCTCTGACTCATCCAGTGCATACATGATCGAGGCACAGTCTTGCATCATGGTTTCATGATGGCTCAAGCGGTCGTATTCTTGCTCGATGACTTGATAATTAATCTCTAATAACGGTTCAACATCTTCAAGCTGTTGTTCAAGTTGAGCGATCTGCGTGGCACGAGTATGCTGTGCATCAAGTGCAGATTGATATTGTTTTGCAGCCTTTTGCCAAGCGTGGTAGGCGCTTTTCACTTGTGTTGCCTGTGCTTGCAATCCGCTATAACGATCAAGCCAACGCTTCGGATAAGGTGGGTCGAGCAGTTGTTGCTGACTATGTTGGCTATATAGAAGTACCAATAGGCGACCTAAAGTTTTTAACTCTGTTAGGCTAGTTGGGCGACCATTAATCCATGCTTTGCTACGACCTGTAGAGAAGATCACTCGACGAATCACGATCTCATTTGACTCATCTTCTTCGAGCTCATGCTCTTTGAGCCAAGCCTGTTCAGGACTGTTTGCTTGATAGCCAAATGTTGCAATGACTTCAGCTTTTTCTTTGCCATAACGTACTTGAGTGGCATCACTACGCTCACCTAAACATGCCGAAAGTGCATCGAGTAATAAAGATTTCCCTGCACCAGTTTCACCCGTTAGGACGTTGAAACCTTGATGAATTTCAAGTTCGAGATGGTCGGCAAGGGCAAAATCAATAAGTGTGATGTGGCTAAGCATAGGCGAGTAATTTTCTAAATACGGATTGTGATTGTGTGAGTCTTTGGATTAGCTCTTTGGATGAGCAATCGTTCAGACTGCCTAAACCAACCACTTTATACTACTGTATTTTGTTGAAAAAATGATATGTCTAGCTGTGAAGATTTGAAAAATTCTCAGTAATGTTTACATTCGTTACTTTTATTTAATCATTCAAATGAAAAACTGCCCAGGTATCATTTTGATTATCCCAATAGAATAACTCTGCGGTGATTAAGTCTTGATGCGTGATCCACTGATCTTTACCCACTTTATCCGAATAGCCTGAGCTGATGAGTAGGGCTTCGTCGGTGATCTCCATCACCCAACCTTGAATGATCAAGCCACTTTCCAGTTGGATTTTTTGTTGGTTGCCTGCTTCGGCAAATGTAATCAGGCGCTCAACGAGCTGTTCAGTATTCATATCGTTTGATTTTTAAAAATTGGAAATTCTTTAAAGGGAGTTTTGTAAAACTGAGTGAGTAGAGCAAATCTCAAGGCGCACCTCGCACAGCAACCGCAGTGTACAATATCGTACATGAGGATTGCGAGCAAGGAGCAACATAGAGATTTGCCTACGCAGGTGGTTTTCCGAAGCTCACTAACGCAAATAAGGATATGGATTCACAGCATTACGCCCTTTGCCACCCAAATAAATCCCATAATGTAAATGTGGTGCAGTACGACTTGCATTGCCTGTACTCCCGACATAGCCGATCAAATCACCTTTGCTCACGCTATCGCCGACTTCCAAGCCACGTTTGTGTTTTTCTAGGTGTGCATAATAGTGCCACGAGCCCGCAGGTCCTCGAATCCAAATCACTTTGCCACCCAAGCGATTGTCTTTCATATCCGCGATGATGCCCGATGTGGTGCTGTACACTTTGGTGCCATGTTCTGCCATGATGTCGATGCCTTCATGGGTTCGACCGCTACTGCGAGATGCGCCCCATGTGTCACGCAATGCTTTGCGAGATACACCATTTACAGGGACTGGAAGACGAGTTGCCAAGTTTTGACGTTGCAGTTGTTGTACTTTGGATGGATCAAGTGGCGTGCGTTTCACTGGTTTTGAGGCACAACCAACGACCAATATGGCAAATGTAAAAACTGTAAAAAAATGAATCAATCGCTTTAGAATGTTGAAATCATTGCATTGACGAGTTTGAGGCATTGTTTGAAATATCCTTTTCTTTTACTGCATTAATCCATATAAACCATTTTAAAATGATTAACGACTTTTTGCATCGCAGTAGGAATCGCTACACTTTCTAAGTCTTGTATAGCATAAAATTGCGCTGAAAACTGTTGTTGTAATTGTTTCACTTGATCCGCTTTAACCATAAAACGATGACAATTCAAAAGCCAAGTAAAATGGGTAAATTGATGCTTAATCTGTACAGTATCCGATGCTTGCAAATTATATTTTCCGATCAGAATTTTAAATTCATCTTTTTGATCATTGGTTTTCTCACTGCTTTGCTCAATGATAGGTAAACAATGCAGCCCACCCCAAATGCCTTGCTCAGGACGTTTGTACCATAGCCATTGTTGCTCAAACTCGATGATCAGTACATCAGCATGTTTAATTGAAACCGCTTTTTTAACTTTTTTTTGTGGAAAATCAAGCACTCGATCTTGTGCGAAAGCTTGGCAATCTGTCTGCATCGGACAGTACATACACAGCGGTTTTTTTGGTGTGCATAATGTTGCACCAAGATCCATGATTGCTTGGGTATATACTGCATGATCGGTTTTAGGGACGAGTGCAGTGGCAAGTTGCCAAAGCAATTTATCATTTTTTGAGCTACTCAAATCACCTGAAATGGCAAAGAAACGAGATAGCACACGTTTGACATTGCCATCTAAAATCACCCCAAACTGTCCTAAACCGAGTGACATCAGTGCGCCTGCAGTTGATCGACCTACACCTGAAAGCGCCATCCAACCGTCTAGATCACGTGGCAAACTCCCTTGCGAAATCAATTGTCGAGCGGCTTTATGTAGATTGCGAGCACGTGCGTAATAGCCCAAACCTGCCCAATAAGGTGCAACTTCGTCCCATTCTGCTTTTGCCAAATCTTGCACCGTCGGAAAACGCACAATAAAACGATCAAAATAACGCAACACGGTTTTCACTTGAGTTTGCTGAAGCATGATCTCCGATACCCACACTTTGTAGGGATCATCTTTGACCTGCCACGGTAGATCGTGGCGACCATGCTGTGCAAACCATGTCAGTAATTTTTGGCTAAAAATCTGCTGATAATTCGCACTGTTTGTAGTCACGTTGGCAACAAGCTGTGCGAATTTATCATTTGGATTGTTGGGCTGATTCAGAGGATTTGACATTAAAATGGAAATTGCATTGATCGAATGAAATATTGGTAAAATTTTATCATGCTTTAAATAGAGAAATTGAAATCATAAAAAATGAGCATAAAAGACCGCACACACAAATACGGGCGCAAAAAAACCGAGCATAGTGCTCGGCTTAGATTATTTGTGATTTATGAGTTTACAGCACGAAATCACGTACAACTTATTTTAAATCATCATCGCCATCAATCACGAAGCTAACGATCATCATCACATTGTAGCTTGTGATGGTGCCATCTTTGATACGGACTTTTTGCTCTTTGATCCACGCACCTTCTACATTTTTCACCGTCTTATTGACACGTGCAATACCTTGCTGAATAGCATCTTCAAAACTCTTGCTTGAGCTACTACTAATCTCAACATTCTTAGCAACAGACATGATACAACTCCTTGTTTTATGATCAAAAAATAAAATCATTATCTAAAATAAAAATCAGAGAATGAGTTAAAAATTGACTGTTTAGAAATGTGTTGAAGTAATGCCAAGACATTTCATCTTGGGACAAAACAACTGGTACAAAAATTAAACTAACAGGAATCGTAAAGTTTTAAAAAATATAAAATGTAAACGGCGTAACAAAGCACAACAGTTGTGCTGTGCTTTGGTAATCTTTTAGGGTCTGTTGACATTTCAACCATGCATTGCGTTATAGGCTAAAATCACATAAACGAGGCATGAAACGCAGAGAATGGTCACTCCCTTGTCAAGTTTCATAACGAAGTTTATGGCAATTTTAGCCATAACCCTTCGGGACAAGGATGTTTTTTGACGCTACGTTGTTATGAATGAATCATTTAGAATGACTAAATTTCTTCATTCATTCCTAGTATCGCCTAAAAAACATCCGTTGTTGCAAGCATCTGTGAAATGTCAACAGACCCTAATCAATGATTGTTCGAAAAGAACAGTTTAAAAGGAATAATCTAAAAAAGCGCAGTATAGAAAAATCAGGCGAAATGTCTGATTTGATTGACTGAATTAGGTTTCGACGATTCCTGCCATCTCATACATTTCTTTGCTTTGCACATGTTCGTGATCAGCTTGTGTGAGATTTTCGATGCGTTTTGTCGGTTCAGACAAATTCTCAGGATAAAACCAGCGTGTGATCTGTTCAGCGACCTGTGAGTGATACTGAATTTCCATATGGTTTAAACCATAGAAAACCGCTTTGTGTGGCTCAGGCACATTGAGCTGATATTTCGGATTTGGATGTTCGCCGAGCGCACTACTGACACTCACCAAATAGTCGCCAACCACTTCCAAAGCTTTGGATTGTTTTGGCTTGGTTTCAATGGTTCCTGCGACCAAGAAGCTATTAATACGGCTTGGTAAAGGGGCCGTTTTACGCACATCAGTCAGCGTACCTGTACGGACCTCAAGGTGCTCCCAATCGTCATCACGGACACTGCCATAGCGAAGATCGAGAATACCATCGCTTCGAATCTGTGTAAGGCGACCAATACGATTGAGAATTGGAAAACGACCCAAACGATCTTGAAGCATGAAGCCAAGACGCTCAAGCACTGCACCGTGATGCGGTGAGCCGATACAGACGAGATTGCCAACTTTGTTGATCCAATGGTGTACGTTTTGTTTACCATAGAACAGCGCACTGCGTGATACTAGACCGCCCATGCTATGACCAATCAGGTCGATACTGGTAATCTCAGGATTGCGTTGCAATAAGTCTTCGATCTGACGTGCAAAGGTTTTGCCATTGGCAGAGATACGGCGTCCAGTGTTGTAGTTCAGATAAATGATGGTGTTGTTATCACGCTGAGCAAGTAGGTGCTCACCAATGCCTGCGTGGCTACCTTTCGCCCAAGTCAGGTGATTCATACATAGACCATGTACCAAAATGACCACACGACCTTTCAAATCACCTTTTTGCAATTGCCCATAGTGATCATAAAACACCATCGGTAGGGCAATCGGGTTGTGATGACTACGCAGATAGTTGCCCATCACACCATTGATAGCACCGACCAGATAGTGCATCGCAGGCGACATGGTTTTTTCTTGGAGTTTTGGAAAACGGAAATTAATCTGACGTAAAGCAGGCGCAAGGATGTGCGTACCGTAATTTTGTGCAAAGCCATAACCATGACGAAACATCTGTTGTACTAATGGTTTTTCTAAAATTCGGTTGGATTGTTCTTGGGTAAAGCCCAAAGTCTTGAGAAACACTTCACGATGGATCATCTGCATAGTATCGTGAATGCCAAGTAAGTTCACCGTTACCAACTGTGCCAAACCTTCAAGTACATCGGCTTGATGTGGTGGTGTAGAATCCCAACGGCAGTAGGTTTCTTGTAACGGTGTTAAGCTTGCCATAGTGTATCCTCGGCGGTTTGTGAGGCTTTTGCACGTCCGTTATGCAAAGTCACAAATCTTATTTTCGATCTGTCCAATTTCTTTTATATCGCATTCACTCCGATCATAAAGTGATTCTTGTTAGACAATATCTCTTGTCAAAATGACAAATTACATTGATCAACATCTATGCGATATGTTGCATATGCTTGAATATAACACGTTCTCGGCTTTCGGCAAGTTCGACTAAAGTGTTTATGTAAAAAGAGAAACTTGCCTGAACAATAATGAAAAATAACCGACAAAAAGCGCAATAAACAGTCAAGATTTGTCGTGCTAAAACTAGCAAATCGTACAAACACTTTTAAAAGCTTAAAAATTACTGTAAAAATACGCACAGTATTGAAAAAACAGTTTCCGCCTTTCAAAGGAATAAGCATAACGTGTCATATACCGCCCAATCGCTCGAAGTCTTATCTGGTCTTGATCCTGTACGTCGTCGTCCAGGCATGTACACCGATACCACTCGTCCAAACCATTTGGCGCAGGAAGTGATTGATAATGCGGTTGATGAGGCACTTGCAGGACACGCTAATAAAATCAAAGTCGTGGTACATGCAGATGGTTCATTGTCCGTTGAAGATAATGGACGTGGTATGCCTGTCGATATTCACCCTGAATATGGGCAAAGTGGCATTGAAATTATCCTGACCAAACTGCACGCAGGTGGTAAGTTTAGCGATAAAAACTACGAATTCTCAGGTGGTTTGCACGGTGTTGGTATTTCAGTCGTCAATGCGCTCTCTACCCAAGTCCATGTCACGGTTCAGCGTGATGGCAATCTCTATAAAATGGATTTTGCTGATGGTGAGCCGACTCAGCCCTTACAAGTGTTTGAAGGCAAAGCACCAAAACGTGCCACTGGTACAACGGTTCATTTCTTACCGAATCCAAAATATTTTGACAGTCCAAAATTCGCCTTAAAAGCACTCAAACATAATCTCAAAGCCAAAGCTGTTCTCGCCGCAGGCTTACACATTGAATATTTCGATGAAATTAATAATGAAAAAATCGAATGGCAATTTGAAAATGGCTTGCTCGACTATCTTCGAGATGAGGTGCAAGACCGAGATATTCTTCCTGAAATTCCCTATGTATCGAGTGGGAAAGTTGATAAATCCAGTTGTGAGTTTGCTATATGTTGGAATGTTGAAGGTGGTGAAGCCGTTCAAGAAAGCTATGTTAATTTGATTCCAACTGCGCAAGGCGGCACACACGTCAACGGCTTGCGTTCGGGCATTACCGATGCACTGCGTGAGTTTTGTGAATTGCGCAGTTTGCTCCCAAGAAATTTAAAAATTTCCCCTGAAGATGTTTGGGATGGCGTGAACTTTATCCTGTCGTTAAAATTCCAAGAGCCACAATTCTCTGGTCAAACCAAAGAACGTCTATCGAGCCGTGAAGCTGCAGGGATTGTACTGAACATTGCCAAAGATGCTTTTGCACTGTGGCTGAATCAATATCCTGACATCGCCACACAACTTGCCGAGCTTGCCATTGCCAAAGCAGGACGACGACTCAAAGCCGCAAAAAAAGTTGAACGTAAAAAAATCACTTCAGGACCTGCATTACCAGGGAAATTGGCAGATTGTGCAGGCTTAACTCGTGAAGATTCAGAGCTGTTCATCGTCGAGGGTGATTCTGCGGGCGGAAGTGCCAAGCAAGCTCGTGATAAGAATTTCCAAGCGATCATGCCGATTCGAGGTAAGATTTTGAATACTTGGGAAGTCGCTTCGGATGAGGTACTCGCTTCACAAGAGGTGCATGATATTGCGATTGCGATTGGTGTCGATCCGGGTAGTGATGATTTGTCCGAGCTACGCTATGGTAAAGTCTGTATTCTCGCTGATGCGGACTCGGATGGATTGCATATTGCAACTTTGCTCTGTGCGTTATTTGTGCGTCATTTCCCAAGTTTAGTGGAAGAAGGGCATCTGTATGTTGCCATGCCGCCGCTATATCGGATTGATATTGGTAAAGATGTGCATTATGCGCTAGATGATGATGAGCTGGATGACATCTTAAAAAATGTTAAAGGCAATAAAAATCCGCAAATTACTCGATTCAAAGGATTGGGTGAGATGAATGCGATTCAATTGCGTGAAACCACGATGGATCCTGATACACGTCGCTTAGTGCAACTGGATTTGGATGATATTCACTTTACAGCAAGTTTACTGGATAAGCTACTTGCCAAAAAGCGTGCACCAGATCGTAAGCAGTGGCTTGAGCAAAAAGGCAATTTGGCGGATATAGGGATTTGAGTTACAACTGGAGTCTCTGTGTTTTAACGCATTATCACCAATAACACTGCAACAAGGAAAACCACCACAGCGATCATCATCCATTTCTTGCTCGATGATTTGGTCAGATCCTCTACACCTGCTTGCTGTTGCACAAGCTATGAGTTCCCATGTTGTGCGGATTGAAAGCTAAAACTGCTACTTTGATGATGTGATGTAATCGTCTGACCTTCTTCGTGGTTTTTAACATCATTAATTGCTTTTTTTAACCAATGATCTTGCTTGGCTTTATCTTGAAAAACTGCTTCAATATTTGCAAAACTTTTATGATAAAAATGCGCCATGATTTCATCCCATCTAGGATGTGTTTCATCAATCTGTTCTTTGCCACCATTTTCAAAAAGCACATAAAGCTGACGTGTGCTGTGTTCAATACGCAAAGTTTTGAATTCACATGGCGCATGGGTTTCATACAGCTCCAGGGGTGAATTATCAGAGCGAGCAAGTTTTTTCTAGATATAGTGCAATCTCAGCAACTCAGCCTGCATTTGCTTTAGTGAACTTGATGGCGAGCTACCCGATCAATGAAAAATTGACCGTTTCTGCAAATGCTTATAATGTTTTAGATGAAAAATATTATTCGTATGTGACCGCAACATCGAATCGTTATGGTGAACCACGTAATTATGCGTTGACGCTACGTTATAAGTTCTAACATAGATTTGATTTAAGCTGAACATGCAAAATACCCAAACCACCGTGTTTGGGTATTTTGTTTCACTGTGATGAAGAAATGAAAGGACTTTTAAGTAAATCAGACTAAGCAGTTCTGTATAATTACTAGACATTTTTTCACAGTGATCTATCATTAAAGCATTGCTAACTCTTGTCAGGTGAATTGCCATGAAACTCCAACAAAACACGCTTCTCTCTCTCGCTTTATCTTTTATTGTAACTTTTGCGACAAACCAAGCATTCGCAGGTGCTGCAGACGGTTATTGGGCTTTTGATAAAGTTGAAGATGGCATTGCCAATGTGACTGAGCTTCGTAATGGTAAAATCACCATGTATGCGTTCGACTGCGAAGATGACTCAAACGAAGCCATTGACCAAGAAGAATATGACTACACCGTAAACGGCAAAAATGTCGAAATCCGTGAAGATGGTGAAGTGACGCAAACTTTGACTATTAATACCTTGAGTGCGACAGATTTGATCCTTGAGCAAAGTCTTCCAGAAGGTAAATCTGCACAGCTTAAATATAAGCGTGTTGAAAAGTTGGCACCTGTTTGCTCATAAGTTTTCAAAATTAATGCTCAATATCCTGTTGAGCGCATAAAAAAAACCACAGCCGATTCATCGTACTGTGGTTTTTTTGATTATTGATTCTTAGAAATAAAAACTCTTAAATTCCATACTGGCTGCGATACGCCTGCATATTTTCCAAAGATGCTGTTTCGCCTTTTTGATCCAAATAATCCATTAAATCCTTCATGGTAATCAAAGCATGAACTGGAATGTTCAGCTCTTTTTGTACTTCTTGAATCGCAGACAATTCGCCTTGACCACGTTCTTGACGGTCTAACGCCACCAATACGCCTGCGATTTCAGCACCTGCATTTTTCAAAATTGTTACTACTTCACGAATCGCTGTGCCTGCGGTGATCACATCATCAATGATCCACACTTTTTTTCCCGCAACGCTAGCACCAACCAAGACACCACCTTCGCCATGATCTTTGGCTTCTTTGCGGTTAAATCCCCACGGCACACTTTTTTGATGGTTCTGTGCCAATGCCACAGCGGTCGCAGCCACAAACGGAATGCCTTTATAGGCAGGTCCAAAAATCACTTCGACGCCTTCAGATTGCATGAGTTGATCAGCATAACCACTGGCTAGCAGTGCCAAAGCCTCGCCATCATTGAGCAAGCCCGCATTGAAGAAATATGGACTAACACGACCTGACTTTAAGGTAAATTCGCCAAACTTGAGCACACCACGAGATAATGCCAAGTCGATAAATGCTTGGGCTTGAAAAGTATTGGTCGTTGTCATGTGCTATGCTCCAGTTTTTAACCATGTTAATTTGAAATAAGGATACTGCTCGGCATGATACCAAAGGATAGCTATCCAAGTGAGACAAAAATTTTACGTGTCGTTTCAATCAACGTGAATGGACTACGTTCTGCGCATAAAAAAGGCTTTTTTGAATGGCTCGAACAGTCCGAAGCCGATGTGGTCTGTATGCAAGAAACACGCATTAGCGAACATCAATGGACAGATGCCTTTAAACCTGAGGGTTGGCATGTGCACATGTTTGAAGCGCAAAAAGCAGGCTATGCAGGCACGGCGGTGTATAGTCGTCTGCCTTTTGTCAGCGTCACTAATGGTTTAGGTTTTGAGCTTGCCGATACACAAGGACGTTTTGTCAGTGCCGAGTTTGATTTAGGTCTACCTGAAAATGTTTTTATCTGCTCATTGTACTTGCCATCTGGCTCATCGGGTGATGAGGCGCAAGCTCGCAAAGATCATTTCCTTGAGCAATATCAACAAATATTAAGTGATTGGCGCAAACAAAATAAATCCATCATCGTCTGTGGTGATTACAACATCGTGCATAAGCGCATCGACATTAAAAACTGGTCAGGCAATCAAAAATCGTCAGGCTGTCTGCCACATGAGCGTGCGTGGCTTGATCATATTTATGATGATTTAGGTTATGTCGATACCTTTCGAGTGGTACGTGATGAAGCGGAGCTGTATTCATGGTGGTCGAATCGAGGTCAAGCCCGTGCCAACAACGTCGGTTGGCGGATTGATTATCATGCTTGCTCGCCAGATTGGAAAGATCGGACAGTCAATGCTTGGGTGTATAAAGAACAATGGTTTAGCGACCACGCACCTGTGATTATTGATTATAAGATTGCTTAACGCAGATTAGTTTTATCAAAACCGATGGTTGAAATGTCAACAGATGCGAAACCATCGGTTTAATTTTACATTTTGGCATAGATTTTTTTGTAAAAATGCTTACACTAAGTCCATTCATATTTTATCCGAATATGAGTGATTGAGACTGATCCATCGCCTCGATCAATGCGTCCTGTATTGTTGTGTTGTATCCCGTCATGATTTTACAGGGCACGGTTATCTCAAAAGCCGTATTGATTCTAAAAAATAATTTCTAAAAGAAAGATCACTTGTGAAAACCTGCTGTTTTACTTAATCTTAAAATCATTATTCCTCAAACAAATCTCTTATGACCACTGCCAAACAGATACTCTATGTCGAAGATGATGCTGCCATCGTCTTGCCGTTAAAATATGCGCTTGAGCGTGAGGGATGGCAAGTGACTTGGGTCAGTCAAGGGCGGTTGGCATTGACTGAAACACAATTTCGCACTTTTGATTTTATTATTCTCGATGTGGGCTTGCCTGATATAGATGGCTTCGAAGTCTGTAAACAACTGCGTCAATATTGCCATACACCGCTATTATTTTTGACTGCTCGTGATGATGAGATTGATCGGATCGTTGGGCTAGAGATTGGTGCGGATGATTATTGTCATAAGCCATTTAGCGCAAGGGAAATTATTTCTCGGATTAAGTCCGTTTGGCGACGCATGCAACTGTCGCAAAATTCTGTATCAGCAAATTCGCTCGCAAATACTGCCGATGATATTGTACAAGCTTCGCAACAATCCGTTTGGCAATGTCTGCCTGAGCGTTTGCAGATTCTTTATTTTGGCGAAGCCTTACAACTGACTCGCTATGAATATGGTTTGTTGAAATTTTTGATCGATCATCCTACGCAAGTGTTTAGTCGTCAGCAATTGATGGATCAAGTGTGGGAGCATCCCGATCATAGTCTTGATCGGACGGTGGATACGCATATCAAAAGTCTACGTGCCAAGCTGAAAAAAGTCCGTAGGGAACTAGAGCCGATTCAAACCCATCGGGGTTTTGGCTATAGTTTAGAACTGAATTAATCTACCTTTGATATGGTCGAAAATAGATATGATCGAAAGTATTACGCTGAAGTCGAATAGCGGTTTAGATCGCATTCACGCATAATATCGGCTTCCTGCTGAGTATTTCATTTTTTAATTATGTCTTTTCTTTCCGCACATGCGATCTCTTTGTTGCTCCTTGTTTTTATTGCTTTGGGTGTGATTAGCCATAACTCCTCGATCACCATTGCTTCGGCAGTTTTACTGATCGTATTACATACGCCATTGGTGCAGTATGCACCGATGATGGAAAAGTATGGTTTGCATCTTGGTATTATTATTCTCACTATTGCGGTGTTGTCGCCTTTGGTCAGTGGCAAAATCCAAGCCGAAGATATGATGCAAGTCTTTAGCCATTGGAAAACCATGGTTGTGGTGATCGTTGGTGTATTGGTCGCTTGGCTTGGTGGGCGAGGTGTGACCTTGATGGTTGATCAACCGACGGTGGTGACAGGGTTGTTGGTCGGGACGATTATTGGCGTGACTTTCTTTCGTGGCGTGCCTGTTGGACCATTGATTGCGGCGGGAATTGTTTCAGTGCTATTGTGGACGAAATAATAATTCAGCGTTACCTGTGATTTGACAATGCGATGGAGTAAAACATGAAAACCATCGGACTGATTGGCGGAATGAGTTGGGAATCGACACAGCTCTATTATCAATTTATCAACCGCAAAGTGAAGCAACAGCTTGGTGGTTTAAACTCTGACAAAGTGATGATCAATAGTGTTAATTTCGCCGAAGTCGCTGAATACCAACAACAAAACCGTTGGCAGGATGCAGGCGAAGTATTGGCTGAATCTGCAAAAAAATTTCAAAGCATGATTGACGATTTAACTGCTCCAGGTGCGCAGGGAATCATTTTGGGTTGTACTGAGTTGGTCTTATTGACTGAGCAATTGGATTTAAATACAGCGATTTTTGATTCAGCGCAGATTCATGCCGAAGTAGCGGTGAATTTGGCGTTGGGTCATGCAAATTTCAGTGATTTTTCGGCTCCCAAAACGCCGACCACTATGACTTAGTACGAGAAAAATAGCATGTCGATCTTTGTGCGCATTTGGTTTTTCTTTAGTCTGATTTTGGTCGTAGTGCTGTGGTTTATGCTCTACACCATCAATCAGCAGATTAAACCCAATGTGCGCCAAGTGGTCGAAGACACGCTTGCGGAAAATGCCAATATCGTGGCGCAACTGGTCGCCGAAGATGTGCATTCGGGCTATGTTAAAACGCCGGAGTTTGATGTAAAAATTCAACATGCCTTATCTCGTGATCTACATGCGCAAATTTGGCAACACAGCAAAAATCAAATTCATCAGCAGATTTATATTACCGATGCGAAGGGTATTGTACTGTACGACTCGACAGGTGTGGGTACGGGACAGGATTATTCGCAGTGGAATGATGTCTATCTGACCCTGCGAGGGCGTTACGGCGCACGTTCGACTCGTACCAATGTCGATGATGAGCAAAGTAGCACCATGTATATTGCGGCACCGATTATTTATGATAGTCAGCTGATCGGTGTGGTCAGTCTAGGCAAGCCCAATTTTTCCGTACAGCCTTATATCAGTCGTGCGCAAAAGCATTTCTTAGAAAAAGCCATTTGGGTGGCGATCATCAGTCTGCTGTTTGCTAGTATTGTGGCATGGTGGTTGAGACGTAGTATTGATCGGGTGCGCCGTTATGCGCAGGCACTTGCACCTGTCAATGAAGCACCGCATTTTTATTCCGCCAAAGAGCTCAATCAAGTCACCCAAGCTGTGACTGAAATGCGTGAGAAACTCGAAGATCGTGCCTATGTTGAGCATTATGTCAATACGCTGACTCATGAGCTGAAAAGTCCACTGACGGCAATCCAAGCCAGTGCCGAAATTTTACAGGATCCATTACCACTCGATGATCAGCAACATTTCGCCAAAAATATCGAAGAGCAAAGCAAACGCCTACGTGATCTGATTGATCGCATGTTACTCCTCACTCGTTTGGAAAAATCAGCGAAGAAATTTGAACGAGAACGGTTGAATCTTTCTGTGCTCATCGAAAGTTTAATCGAAGCACAGCGTAGTCGGATCCAACAAAAAAATATCCAGTTGATACAACATATTCAGCCGAATTGTGAACTTCACAGCGATGCGTTTTGGTTAAAACAAGCCATCAATAATGTTTTGGATAATGCCTTAGATTTCACACCAAATGAAGGCGTAGTGATCGTGCAACTCACTGAACAAGAAAATCATTTTCAGATTGATCTATTTAATCAAGGCGCATTAATTCCTGACTTTGCCATAACGCATATTTTTGAGCATTACTATTCTTTGCCTCGTCCCGATACTCATCAACGCAGTTCTGGTATTGGCTTGACCATTGTTCAGCAAGTGTTAGATGGTTTAGGTGGAATGATTCAGATTGAAAATGTTGCATCCTTGCAACAGCATACCGATTTGCCTTTTGATCATCATATGTTTTCAGCCATTCAGGTTAAAAATTTGCAAGGCGTTTTGGTGAAGATTCAACTGAAAAAAATCTAAACCCAAAATGACTAAAACTAAAATTACTAAACCCAAATGACTTAAATCAGAAACTTCACCAAAATTTCACTTATTCCACATCAAGCGCTCCCAGAAAACACATTTCACATCAAGACAATAAATAAGTCGAATAAATACAGTGGGATGTGTCATGAAACAACGTCAACTCTTTTTAAAGCTCTTAATTTTAGGTGCTTTGCTCGGTGTATTTGCGCTAGGGCTGAGCTTTGTCAATTATATTGTCTATGAACGGGAGGGCTATCAAAATCAAGTGGTGCGGGAGATCGAGCGGAATCAAATCGACTCACAGCGCTTGGTCAGTCCATTTATTACCGTACCGTATACGCAGATGGTGGCATGTGATTATCGAGAGAATCCAGCGCTGAGAGATAAGCTCTGTCGTGAGTCAGGCGAACAACTGTTTTTCCCTGAACAGATTGACTGGGATGCCAAGTTTGATGTTAGTGATGAGAAATATCGGCGCACGATTTATGCTGCCACCAGCTATATGGCGACTTTAAAAAGTCAGGGGAAATTTCGTCATGTGAACGAGCAGGTCGTCACGGCAAATCAACGTACACTGGATTGGCAGTCGGCTCGATTTGTGTTGCCGATTAAAGATTTACGTGGTGTGCATCAAAAGCCGATTTTGACCATTGGTGGGGCAAAGCGCCAACTTGATTTTTCCGAATATCAGCAGACAGGTTCTGGCGGTGGCATTTCATATCTGAGCGTGGCTTTGCCGAATTTTAGTCTGAATGATTTTGATTTTACGTTGGATATGAGTCTAGAGGGTTTGCAGGTATTTAGCCTCGTGCCCACCACTGAAAAAACCACATTTAATGCCACAGGGAATTGGGCAGATGCCAAATACTTTGGCGATAGCCTGCCAACTCAGAACAGTTCATTTGATCAGCAGTTTAGCGCCAAATGGCAGAGCATCACACTGGGCTATCAAAACCGCCAAGACTATATGCGCTGTTGGAATGCGATGAACTGTAGTCAATACAATCATCAGAGCAGTGATTACTATGAAGACAAGACGGGCGAAGTATTGTCTAAAGCATCAGGTTTTGCGGTGGAATTTATCGAACCAGTGAATGTTTATAGTCAGACCGATCGTGCGATTAAATACGGCTGGATGATTACCATGATTACCTTTGCCAGTTTCTTCTTGTTTGAAAGTCTGAAAGGTTTGGCGATTCACCCGATCCAATATCTATTGGTCGGTATTGCACAGTCGGTTTTTTTTCTGCTGTTACTTTCCTTTAGTGAGCATTATAGCTTCCTCAGCGCCTACTACATCGCCGCCATTGCCTGTATTGGCTTGATCGGTTGGTATCTGCGCTTTGTGATGGGGAAATGGCTTCATGCGATCTTGTTTAGTGTGCTGTTGGGCAGTCTGTATGTGGTGATGTATGTGCTCTTACAATCTGCGGAAAAAACCTTCTTTATGGGTTCGATCTTTGCCTTTGTACTGGTGGCTGCAGTGATGTTTATTACCCGAAATGTGGATTGGTATCAGATGCGTCTGAAAAATCCGACGTCGAACGGTTAAGCGAAAGTTACTCAACCGAAATCATTAAACCGAAACCACTAAACCAAAATCATCAATTCAAAATTAAAAAGCGTGTGCTGTATGAGCAATTCGGCATATAGCACACCTCAAGATTGAACCAAAGGACAATGCCATGAATCATATCGTCAATCATTTCATGCAAAGCACTTCACACAGCATCAGTTCGCACAGCAACACTTCACACAAGACAATTTCACATCAGGTCATGCCACTTTCACAGCATCAATTGTCACCGCTTGCATTACAACAACAGCAACTCATACAAGTGTTAGCGCATGACACAAGCAAAGCATTTTGTTTAAATACTCTGCGAGCCAAACAGATCGACTTTTTAAACTTGGGTGGTGTGGTGTACTGCCCCAGCTTGCAGTTAATTTTGCAGTTTAAAGCACGGCAATTGGTCGGATTTTAGGTGTTGAAAAGTGAGGTCAATAACATCATCAACGCAGATTAAAGGCAAGTGATGGATTAATTCATCACTCGCCAAATCGACACCAATGCCGCCAAAATATAGATAATAATGCCAATAAAAATCGGCGTAATCATGGCAAGGCTGAGTAGAAAAATAAAAATACTGCCAAAAATCCAATTGCGACGTTGTTGCTGAGCGACTTGTAGGCGGAGCGTTTGTAGCTCACGGATTTGGCGATCATGCCATACCGCTTGATTTTTCAGACCATTGACACCGTCGATCAACATACTTGGTAAGTCCTGCGCACCGAGTAACAGATCAGGAATTTGCTGTCCTAGCTCTTTTAAATTCTTAGCAGGATTCATTTGTTGTTTGACCCATTCGGTGAGAATCGGTTTTGCCAACTTCCAAATGTCGAGCTGTGGATAGAGGTCAGTGCCCAAACCTTCGACATGCACCAAAGTTTTGAGCAGTAGCATCAATTGCGGTGGAATTTCCAAGCGGAAACGTCGAGCAATATCCATGATTTGCAGTAGAATCCCCGCAAAATCCAGCTGATCCATCGGCTTGGAGACCATCGGACCGACGGTGCGACGCATCTCACGTGCTAAACCATCTTGGTCGGTATCAGGTGGAATCCAACCTGCCTGATGCACGATTTGGATCAGTTGCATAAAGTCGCTATTCATCACCGCAAGGAGCATCCGAGCAACAGTCATTTGATCGGCTTTGGACAGTTCGCCCATGATAGCGCAGTCGAGCGCAATATAGCGTGGGTTTTGCGGATTTAAGGTTTCAACAAAGACATTACCAGGGTGCATATCGGCATGGAAAAAGTTATCCCGAAAAACTTGGGTGAAAAAGATAGTTAAGCCTTTTTCCGCCAAATCTGCACGATCCATACCGAGTCGATCAAAAGTTTCCGTGTCAGAAATTGGCACGCCCGTGATGCGTTCAGCGACCATCACATCAGTGCTATCCATATACACTTCAGGCACATACATCATGCTTGAGCCAGTGAAGTTATGTCGCATACGGCGGGTATTATCCGCTTCAATAGTTAAGTCAAGCTCATTCAAAATCACCGCACGATATTCTTGGATAATCTCGCTGACATGTAAGGCACGAGCAGCTTCAAGGCGCTGTTCCAGCCAGCCACCGAGCCACGTCAAAATCTCGAAATCGCGGACAATCTGCTGGCGAATCTCGGGTCGAGTGACTTTGACGACCACTTCACGCCCATCATGCAATGCTGCTGTATGCACTTGAGCAATCGATGCGGCAGCCAATGGTTGTTCATCGAAGCGTTGGAATAAAGTATTCAGATCGGCTTTGAAAGCATCGCTAATACGAGCTTTAGCAACATCCACCGCAAAGGGTTTGACTTGATCTTGCAACAAAGTCAGTTGCGATAAAATCTCAGGCGGTATCAAGTCACGACGCGTCGAGAGCAATTGTCCCATTTTGATTGCAAGCGGTCCCATATCCTCTAAGGCTTGCTTTAATTTCAGCGGATTACGCTTTTCACGAGATGACCACGCCGCAGGATTGGCACGAATCAACTTGACGATCGGACGAGCTTTTGCAGGCAACTCATCGGCAGGAATCAGCGTATCCAAACGATAATGCGCCGCGATGCGCCAAAGTTCTAAAAGTCGAGTCAGATGTGGCACCATACCGAGCAAATCCTAGTCTAATGTTTTTTCAATGGGGTTGATTATTTTCAGAGTTAGTTGAAAACCCTGCATTCAGTTCAGCCATTTTGGCTTCTAATCGGTCTAATGATTGATTGAGCTGACGTGTTTCTCGCTGTAGATCATCCATCTGCCAACGTGAGGCAAATACGCCCGAATCTTCTCGAATACTGTCAGTAAACATAAACTCAGCGCTTTTCAATGTCTTGACAAGATGCTTCGGCACATTCTGCACTTTGCCGAGCTCATGCGCAGCCGTTGCACCAATCCACGGACTGAGGCGTGAAGCTAGATCAATATCGAGCTGTGCGATGCTTTCTTTTAAAGCAAAGAGCAAGTGATAATCGCCCTGCAACGGAATCGTACCGAGTTGATCACTATCGGTGCTGATCAGTTTGATCAATTCCACTACATTTTTCACATGCAAAGTCGCAGTGGCTTCCGTGACTTTTTCCGCATGATCAAATGGGCGTTGTTCAAATATGCTGTGCTTTTCGGCGTGTCCAAGTGCAGTCGGTTCAAGACGGATTTTACCGTGATCAAAAAACGTATCGACGCTGAGCTGTGGTTGATCGATCACCACACGCAAACATTGGCCGTGTAGCGCATCGAGCTTGAGTCGGGTGATGGCATCACTATTGATGATGCCATTGATGAGTTTTTCACATGCACCGAGCGCAAGGATTGACCACATGTCTTTATTTTTTCCCTTTCGAATGGAATGGCTTGTTGATTTATATAGTCTATGAAATTAATTTCTGATACAAGGCAACCGAGCGAAGGTCTACAGATAGTACTTCAAGCGAGGTTAACGCTGTAGCAGGATTTAAATTCTCTGACTATAGTTTAAAGCCACGATGTACTGCCACTATACCACCGGTCAGATTGTGATAATCACACTGATCAAAGCCTGCATTTTGCATCATCTGTTTTAAAGTATGCTGATCTGGGTGCATACGAATCGACTCTGCCAAATAACGATAGCTTTCCGAATCATTGGCGACCAATTTTCCCATCACAGGCAAAGCGGTAAATGAATAGAGATCATAGAGTTTTGATAATGGCTCAAAGATCGGTTTTGAAAATTCTAAAATCAACAAACGACCACCTGGTTTGAGTACACGGTACATCGCTGCCAGTGCTGCATCTTTATCCGTCACGTTGCGTAGACCAAAGCTGATGGTCAGGAGATCAAAACTATTGTCAGCAAAAGGCTCTAAAGTTTCGGCATTGGCAAGGACGAAATCGACATTGGTACAGCCTGCATCAAGCAAACGATCACGACCGACATTGAGCATGGATTCGTTAATATCCGAAAGCACCACATGACCATTTTCACCGACTTCACGGCTAAAGACTTTTGCTAAGTCACCTGTACCGCCTGCGATATCGAGCACATGCTGACCACGACGGACACCTGACATTTGAATGGCAAAACGTTTCCACAGGCGATGAATACCAAAAGACATCAAGTCATTCATCAAGTCATATTTACTGGCAACGGAGTGAAAAACTTCTGCGACTTTTTGTTCTTTCTCTGTGCTATCGACAGTTTTGTAGCCAAAGTGCGTGGTTGCACCGACATTGCCTGTATTGGCACCACGAGGTAGGTTGTATTTTGGAATTGAGCCTGTATTGGCTTTGCTTTCACCAACACCGCCAAGTAATTCTAAGCTTTGTTGCTGACCTTGTGGTGTGCCTTGTGGGAGTGTTTCAGTGAGAAATGGACTGGTCTTTTGCTGATTATTTTTATCATGGCTATCGCTGTTTTGATTGTCGCTAGACATATCGCACTCCTCAGGCGTTTTTAATACGGACATAAATAGATGTTGAAAAGATAACATAATCAAAGTCCATCAACATGCCTATATTTGCAAATTTGTGCAAGCAATCTACGCGCTGTTAGCAAGTTGTTGATGTAAACGACGATCATGACAAAATCAATCGCTGTGACCGTATCTCAATATTTTGATTAAAGCTGAAATGGCGTTGGATGTCCTGAATGTACGGCATCAATGATTTGCTTTTCTTTGGTAGTAAAAGTCGCAATGAAATCCTGAGCAGAACCGAGTGGTGCCATCGCCTTAAAGCCATCATCAATAAAGTCATAAATGGTATTTGCTTCATAGCGATAAGCAATGCCTTTAGACAGTTTAAATGCTGTTTTGACCATGGTTGAACGGACATATTTATCGAGTTTCGTGCCGAGTAGCTCTAATAGCTCCATTTGATGTAAGCGAGGTGCGTACTGATCGACTGCGAGATAGGCACGGCGCATCATTTCATCATTGAGTGGGGTGTCGATAGGATAATTTTCCAATAAATACTTCGCCACTTGTTCATCAAGCTGAATCGCCAAAATTGCAAGTTCAACGCCTGCATCACCTGTTTGTAAGGCAGATTTAGGGATAATTTTTTCTACAGTGTGTGAGTTGCGAATAAAACGGTCAATTTGACGTGCTAACTCATTGAAGTCATCTGCACCATACAAACGATTGAGAAAATAATGAGCCATTGGCTGATGTTCAGGTATTGCAAAAAAATAAGCATGTGTGTGTTGCATGCGTGCTTTTTGCCATATTTGGACTTGTAATAATTTCGACGCTAAAGTTTGATCTTGGTGGCTTTGTAGGTTTTGATAATCGGTAAGTTGTTGTAGTAAAAAGTCAAACTTAGACATAAAAACCTCAAAAAAAAAGAATAAAAAAAGTTTAAAGCGGCTGTGCGGAAGATTCGATGTGCTTACGGCATATTTGCTGAGATGCAGCATCATAATATACATTGAGGTCAGTTGGTTTGACATTGACCAAATAATCTAAAAAGCATTGTTCTTGTTGTGCATAATGAATAAAAAAATCTTTGGTTTGGCGATTACTTCTCATCACTCGAAAACCATGATCGAGATACTGGTACATCGGTGCAAAGCCACGCTCTTTGAGTTTGGATTTTGCCAGTTTTAGCGAAGTACGAAGCAATAACGATTGTGCATGCCGTGAGAGTTGGTGACTGACACTTTGAAAGAGTTTGAGCTGACGTAAGCGATTTGCTTTTTGATTGACTTCGAGCGAGATGAGAATGAGATTTTCATCGTTGAGTTCACGTTTTTGGCGAATCAAATGTATCGCAAGTTGCTGATCGAGTTTGATGGTGAGTAAAGCCAATTGCATCGCTTCGACGAGAGATTCTAAAATTTCATTGGGTAGCCAGCGATCAAGTTTCACCTTTTGTTTCAGCATAAGTGAAAGTTGCCCTGCAAGTTCATCTAAGGCATCGAAGTTGTACAATTCGCTTTGGAAAAAATCGGCAAGCTCTTGATAAGACGCATTTTGAAATAAATTGCCATGCACGTTTTGCATACGCTGCTTTTGCCACTGGGCAACCTGCCATGTTAATGATTTTAATTTTGGCGAGCGGTGAAATCTGAGCTGTTTATATTGCTTTAGATAGTGTGCAAGTTGTTCAGTTTTTAACATATTTTTAACATGACATGTGGCTGAAAAGAGTATAAAAGAAAGTGGTGGGATTTCAATAGTGTAATTTTAGCGCAAATATTTTCCCAGTCCTTTGATGATTTTTACAAGGGTTTAGATTCGGAGTAAATACAGCATGTCAACGTCAAAAAATAAGCAAGCTGATCAGGCAGGGCAAGGGGAAATCGCAGAAAACTTGCCACAGTTGATGCCGTGTCTAAGCGCCGAGCAATTGGGAAAATTAGCAATCCGTGATGAAGATGAACTCTCCGCAGATTTGATCGAAGCACAGTTTCAGCTTCGAGAAGGGCGAGGCAGTATCAAAGGCAAAAGTGTCTTGATTCTCATCAGCGGTATTGAGCTTGCGGGTAAAGGAGAAGCTGTGCAACAGCTTCGTGAATGGGTTGATCCACGCTATCTGATGGTGAAAGCCGAAGTACCTCATCCATTGACGCAATCGCAACCCTTTTGGCAACCTTATGCAGGTTTTATTCCTGCCGAGGGTCAGATGAAGTTGCTATTTGGCAATTGGTATAGTGATCTGTTGGCGACTGCTATGCACGTATCCGAGCCGATCAATACCGAACAATTCAAAGATTATGTACAAAACATGCGTGAATTTGAGCTCGACTTACAAGCCAATCACGTGCATGTGGTCAAGATTTGGTTTGATCTGTCTTGGAAAGCTTTGCAAAAACGCTTAGACAAACTTGATCCAAGCGTACAAAAATGGCAACAACTGCACGGTTTAGATTGGCGTAGTCAAAAGCAATATGACACCTTGCAAAAGTTGCGTTCACATTTCACCGACGATTGGATTTGTATTGATGGTGAAGATGAAGAACGGCGTGATCAACAATTTGCCCAAGTCGTACTCTCTGCATTAAAGCAACCCTTATCTGAAATTACCCCTGATGCCATCACAGGACCTTGGAAAAAATCAAAAATTCCAGAAACACTGACCCAATTTGACGATGAAGTGCTCGCTGAAGATGACTATAAAGATCAGCTCAAAGCACTAAGTAAAAAAGTCGCCAAAGCCATGCGTCAAGATGAGCGCAATGTGGTGATCGTTTTTGAAGGCATGGATGCAGCAGGCAAGGGCGGTGCGATCAAGCGCATCATCAAAAAACTTGATCCACGTGAATATGATATTTACACCATCGGTGCTCCTGAAAAATACGAATTACGTCGTCCTTACCTGTGGCGGTTTTGGACGAAACTACCTAAAAATGGTGACATTACCATCTTTGATCGCTCATGGTATGGACGAGTCTTGGTTGAGCGACTCGAAGGTTTTGCCAAGCCGTTTGAGTGGAAGCGTGCTTATGACGAAATCAATCGTTTTGAACAAGATTTGATGGACAACCAAACCGTACTGATTAAGTTTTGGCTGGCGATCGACAAAGACGAGCAGGAAAAACGCTTTAAAGCCCGTGAAGTGACGCCACACAAGCGCTTTAAAATCACCGATGAGGATTGGCGCAATCGGGAAAAATGGGATGAGTATTTGCAAGCGGCGGCGGATATGTTTGAACACACTTCAACTGACTGCGCGCCGTGGCATATCGTGGCGACCAATGATAAAAATAGCGCACGGATTGCGGTACTTGAGCATATTTTAGAGCGATTAAAAGCTTCTAAATAACGTAAGTTTGACAAAATCTTGGCTTTATATGGTTGAAAATAGGAAGTCTTACTCGGAGTCGTACCGCTTATGGTCATATGGACAGATCAACCTTCGGTTCGACCTACTTTTCTTTCGGGAAAAGTAGGCAAAACCATTTGTCAGTCGCAAACTCGGTCATATTTCAAAATCAATTCAATGCCTTGAAAAACGTCACTTTACAGAAGTTGTTCTGACCTCGAACAGTGCGACTGACGCCCTACACGTATCTAATGATTTTTACTCATCTTATGTTGGGCTGTGGGTATATTTACTGCGTGCCGACCACTTTACGATTACTTGCATCTAGCAATCGTTTTGCAGTTTCATAGCAATCTTCAATATGGGTTTCTGCAATCTTTTTCATGATCAAATAGCCAAGTGTTCCTGCGACCAATGAACCACCAAGCGGAATAAACTTAGTCACTTGTTTGGTCACAAATTTTCCAAGTAGACCATTGATGGATTGCTTCACCGCTGTGCGTGCCACCACAAAGCTCGATAGCTCAAAGCCACGTTTACGCAGTTCTTTCCAATTGACTTTTTTCGTGCGTGGGTCATATACACTGACTTGTTCAGGCGCAAGTCCAAACTTCGCATTAATCTCGGGCAATAATGTACTCAGCACACCGAGATCGACCACCAAATCAAATAAAGGAATCGGTACCATCGCAGCACCTGCGGACACATAAGCACGCTTATTAATTAGTTCTAAGCTGTCTTGGCGTGCTTTTTCAAGGTCAAGGTTTGGGTCGATAGCATTCGGCGTGTTTTTGATTTTCACGAAGTCTGTCCTTGTGCGAAATGTACATTTTTAGATGGTTTTTACTTTGCCATGATTTTAGGCAAATGTGTAGTGTTTCTCCATTTTCAATGTGTATCTGAACGCGATATCTGCTGAAAATATATGGAAAATTTCAGCGACAAAGTTCGTCGTTTATTTTATGAATTCTAGGCTTGGCTTATGGTCAGTTGCTGTAAATTTGGTTAGGATGAAGCAAGTCATTTTTCAAATTAAACAAAGGACATATAGAGCAAAAGATGGGCATTGATATTCTGCAAAGTCAGCGACCTGAGGTGTTACTCCACGCTTTGATGCAGGATGCGTTTCAGCCGAAAACTTCTGCACAAAGTCTTTTGCAAAGCACGCAAATCGTGGTGCCAAATCATGGTATTGGGCAATGGTTGCAACAACAACTTGCCGAGCAACAAGGCATTAGCGCCAATATTGAGTTCCAACAACTACGCACTCTACAATGGCAACTCTATCAAGCGGTACTCGGGCAAGAACCAGTTTTAAAAGCACCGCAAATGCTGAATATGAAGTGGCGTATTTATCTATTTCTCAATAAATATTTTTCAAAGGGTTTAGATGAAAAAGCGATTACTGCAAGTCATGCTTTATACGGATTATTCCAACGTGTACGACAACACAGTGATGCCATCGAAAATGCTTTGCAACGCAGTTTAAAACAACAAAATCTACTGTATTGGATTGCCGATCAGACTTCACGTTTATTTGCCAATTACATCGTCTATCGTGGTCAGTGCGTACAAAACTGCGAGCAGACATACGGCTTGAGTAAATCGGGTGCGGTGCAATGCCGTTGTCGACAAAATTGGCTATATCGTTGGGGAAATGATCAAGAAATTCTGGTACAGAAATGGTTGCGAAATCCTGAAAAAACAGGACAGAAAAGTTCTGAACACGCCCAACCTGAAGCGGTCAATTATCAAATCCAACAAGCACAGCAATTGGAACAGTGGCAACGCTTTATTTGGCATGAGGAGTTTGCTGAAGATTTTCAGCAGATTGAAAGCATTGATCAGGCATTTTGGCAGACGTTGACAGGAGAATTTGCCGAGCAAGCCATTCGCCGTTTACCAGCGCAAATTTATATTTTTACCTTGTTGGAGTTGCCTCCGTCACAACTGAATTTTTTAAGGCGATTGGCGCAGTACACACACATTAAAATTTATCATTATGCGCCGTCGCAAGAGTATTGGGCGGACAGCGTCGATCCGTACTGGAAAGCCAAATATGAGCTGAAATATCCTGATGCTGCGGTGTATTATGAATCTCGTCATCCGCTACTGACCAGGCTCGGCAAGCAAGCCCGTGATATTGGTGCATTGCTCAGTCAGCTTGCAGGCGGTGAAGAGGGTGATTGGCAAGATCACTTTGTCGAGATTAAACCACAGCATTTACTCTCGAAAATTCAATCCGATATCCTGCATTTAAGTGAACCTGTGGCAGATAGTTATGCTTTGGCAGAGGATGATCTTTCGATTCAGATACACGTCTGTCATTCGACCATGCGTCAGCTCGAAGTGCTAAAAGATCAACTGACACAGTGGCTCAGTGCCGATTCAGCGCAGAAGCGTCAGCCGAGTGATATTGTGGTGCTGGTGCCAAATCTATCTGAAATCGAAACGCAAATTCGCACCGTATTTCATTCAACGCATTACGCCAATTTATCCGTCAATTCAGCAGTTAAAAATGATGCTTTAATTCCTGCGCCGATGCTTCCAGTAAAAATCGCAGGTGTGCCGATTCAAGATGCGTTGCAACTGTGGCAATCGATCACCTTGCGCTACAAACTGTTGCATCAGCGTTTTAGCCTAGAATATTTTGCCGATTGGTTGAGTTTGCCTGCGACTTTACAACGCTTTTCCCTGACCTTTGAACAAACCCAACGCATGTTGGAACTGCTTGAATTGGCAGGATTTAAACGTGGTTTTGATCAAGCGCATCTTGCACAAAGTCTTGCGCCACATGATCAAGATTTTCGCTTTAGTTTCCGTTATGCGCTAGATCGACTGGCATTGGCGATTGCCATGCCTGAACATGCGTTATTTAATGAAATTTTAAGTTTAGAATCCGTGCAAACCGCTGATTTTGAATTGATCGGCAAACTCATTGAAATCCATCATGATTTAGATAGCCATCGTGATTGGCTGACACCACAAGCCATTGATCAACAACAGACTTTGGCAGAATCAGTCGCATTATTAGATACCGATATTGCTGATTTTGAAATCTGTACAGGTTGGCGTTATGTGCAAGATGCCTTGCATCAGTTTAAGCGCATTATTGAAGTCACGGATTCGCAGTCGGTGCGGTTGCCACTGTCTTTTGTACTCGATGAAATAGAATCGACGCTCTCGCACAAGGTGTCGCAAACTGAGCCAACAGGGCATATTACCTTTGCGCAGATTGGACAGCTTCGTCCATTGCCATATCAGCTCGTGGTGTGTCTGAATATGGATACGGGCACCTTTCCAAATCGTGATGCACATATTCCGTTTGATTTGATGGAACTTTTGCAAGCGGAGCTCGGTGATCGTTCACGGCTTGAGGATGATCAAGGCGCATTTTTGGATGCCTTGTTGCAGGCGCAAGATCAATTTTGGCTGTTTTATAATGGCTTTGATGTGCAAGATGCCGAGGTACGTGATCCGTCGAGTATCGTACAGGAATTGGTGCAACATCTTGACCTGATTGTTAAAAAAGTGGACAAAAACTTAAATCAATTCATTGATGAATCAGGCTTGTCGATTCCACGGCATTTATCTTCGATCTATAGAGTCCATCCATTACAACCCTTTGATCCAAAAGGTTTTACCGATGCAAAAGTTCAGCGTTATCGCTCGCAATGGTGGCAAGTTGCACAGCAGATACAACAGCCATCTGATACGCAATTCTTTTGGTTAGATCAGCCACCTGTCGAATCAAGCCAAGACGTACAAATCATGGATTCCTCGCAGTGGATCAAAGACTTGTCACATCCTGCGCAACATTTCTTGCGTCATGCAGGCATTGCCAATGTCGGTAGTCTAGACGCTTTTGAAAGTTTTGAGCCATTACAATTGGGCGGTTTGCAAAAATATGCAGTGCGAGATTATTTACAGCAATGCTTTTTAGAAAATAACACACTAGAGAGTGATGCAGTTTTATCGACAGAATTCAACGATTTATTGTTATTACAAGACAAAATGCCGATTGGCAAAATGCAAAATGCTACATGGCAACAGGCGCAGAGTGAACTTGATCAAGTGCTGGAACGGCTTAGTGATTTTGGTGGACAAGTCACGCCATTAACCACTAAAACTATGCGTCTGGACGAACAACTACAACTCAATATCCAAATTCCAAGTGATGAGTCCCCCACGAATTGGGTTAGTCTGACTGCGTCAAGTTGTCATGGTGCACGTGCGCTGTCGAATTGGTTGCAATATTTATTATGGCGTGCCTATGCCGATCAATCTGATGATTTGCAGCGCGTTTCGTTATTTAAAAATCTGACGCTAATTTTCTCAGGGCTTACGCAAGAAAATGCGCAGAAATATATACAAGATTGGCGTGAAGTTTGGACTTTGCAACAACATCAAGCCTTTACCTTACCACCTGCGATCTTTGCCCAAGTTGGTGACAAGCAGTTGAAATTTGAAATTGATGATGACGGCGTGGAATATGTGGCTAAGTTTAAAGACATCGAAAAACGCTGGTTAGGACAAAACTATTATCACGCTGATTTTGAAAATGCTTATAGCGATCAAGGCTCATCGTTGTCACCTGATTGGGCATTGGTGATTGCACCTGATGAGGCGGCAAAACTGCTCAATCTACATACCGAGCAGTATGCGGTGCGCTTATATAAACCGATGCTAAACCATCTTAAATTGATTACGGCATAGGAGCGAATACGTATGACTTCCAATATGAAGGCCGCTGTGCACTATCAAGATCAACCGCTGAAGCATTTAACACTTAGTGGTTTGCACTTGATCGAAGCTTCGGCAGGCACAGGAAAGACGTGGACATTGTCTAGTCTGATGGTGCGTATCTTGGTGGAAAAATATTTGCCTCGCCAAGTGATCGCCACAACCTTTACCCGTGCGGCGGCGGCGGAATTAAAATCTCGGATTCGTAAGCGTCTACAAGAAATTTACAGCCACACCAAAGTGTGGCAGTCATTTCGCAGTGAGGAACAAATCGCACAGGCGGAAATGTCGCTTAGCGATCCTTTGGCACAGATTATTTTTCAACAATTTAAACTGGAAAATTCAAGTCAAAATAATCCGCAAGATGACGAAAATCCAACACATAATTTTGTCTATTTAGTTAATCGTTTAAAACTGGTGATTGATAGCTTAGATGAGTTATTTGTTGGTACGATTGATAGTTTTATTCAAAAGACATTGCGTGAATTTGCCTTTGATAGTGGTGAAGTACAAATACGGCAAATTGCTGAAAATGAAAAACAATATCCCTATCAACTGGTGCATGACGAGCTACGTGCATGGCTACAACATCAGCCACAAGAATTGGTCGATGTGTTGCTGATGAGCCGTCATCTTGGTTCGGTAGATCATTATCTCAGTACCATTCATAACACCTTGAATTTTAACCAAGCCAAGTTGCAAGTGGTCGATGCACCGCAGGTTGATTTGGCAAGTTTTCAGCCCTATGTCGCTGAGGTGATTAAACAGTTTAATGATGAGAATATGGCTGAGTTACGACCATATTTTGATTTAAAAGGTGAGTATTATGCCTTTGTCAGCAAGCAGTCTTTTCGCAATGATAAATTTAATTCTATATTTAAAGATGTGTTACCCAAAGCCATTCAACAACTCGATCAGAATTATCCATTAAGCTATTTTCAAGCCTCAGCACAAAGTGCTTTTCGGCAGGTTTATCAAGTTTTTTTAGACTCCAAAGGACAAATGCGGGAAAGCATTTTTTCAAAAAAATGTCCTGAAGATGTTGCCCAAAAATTTTATCAAAATCCATTGATTCAAGCCTTATTTGCACTCTGTCAGCAAAACCAAAAAATTCATCAAAACTTGGCACAGCTCGATTTATATTTGCATTATTACCTCACTGTTCAGGTCAAACAAAAACTTCCCCATTTGCTTTATCAATCAGGTGAAACCACTTTTAGCCAACAGACTCGTAGCCTCAGCGATGCACTAACAGGTGAACGTGGCAAAGTCTTGGCGGAGGCGATACAGCAACGCTATCCGATTATTTTGGTCGATGAATTTCAAGATACCAACCAAGAACAAGACAATATGTTGCAAGCGGTGTGGCGTGATGCGACACGTTATACGCAAGGCTGTTTTATTGCGGTTGGCGATCCGAAACAGGCGATTTATGGCTTCCGTGGTGGTGATGTGCTGACCTATCTCAACGCCTTTAACGATATTGCTTCCAAGCACGGCAGTTTTTATCGGCTACAGCACAATTTCCGTTCTACACCCCGTTTGGTTGAAGCGGTCGATGCGCTGTTTCAACGACAAATGCAATTTGGTGAGGAAATCGATTATTATCCTGCACAGGCAGGCAAAGATAGCGCAAGTTATTTGGTGGAACATGGCAAGCCTGATTTGCAACCACTGCGCTTTGTCGAGTTGGAAAAAGATGCCAATGAAGCCTATTTGATTGCGCATAAAATCCGTGAATTGTTGATTTATGCGCAAGAAGAAAAACTCTTTCTACAAGATGCTGATGCAAAAATACAGATTGAAGCCAGTGATATTGCCGTGCTTGCCAATAGTCATCATCAACTCAGCGAAGTACAAAAACAGTTAGAAAAACTGGGCATTGATGTCAATCGGACTGCACAGCGCAGTGTCTTTGAAAGTACTTCGGCAAAAGATGTGGCGGCGATACTGGTGGCGATTGAACGACCTGAACGAGATGCAGTGCTCAAGCGTGCGTTACTGACGCCATTGATCGGTTTAAAGGCTTCAGATTTTCAGCGATTTTCCAATGATGCTGATGCTTTAAGTCAACACATGCAACAGTTCCGTCAAGCTCGACAATTGTGGCTCAGCAAAGGCTTTTTGGTGGCATGGCAATATTTGGCGACGCAGTATCAATTTTGGCAAAACCTTGCCCAGAATATGGGGATGGATGCCGAGCGAAGTATCGTCAATACACGACATATCGTTGAGCTCATCAGTCAACAATCGGGGCAACAGTCGCACGGTTTACAGCATGTGTTGCATTGGTATCAACTGCAACTCGGTTCGCCTGCACAGCGGGAATGGGAACTTGAGCGCAAGCTGAGCAGTGAGTCAGGTGTGCATTTGATGACTATTCACAAGTCGAAAGGTTTGGAGTTTAAAATTGTTTTTCTGATGAAAGCCAGTCAAACCATCGACTTGTCCAAACAAAAGCTCGCCTTTTATCAATCGGATAAAGAGGGTGTCGGCGCTGAAAAAGACAACAAAGCGCAAGAGCGGATTATTGCTATTTCCAAAGAGGCGATTGTCGATAATGACGAAGCCCAACAAGCAAATATTGAGAAGTTTTGTGCAGAAAATCATCGGCTGTGGTATGTGGCGATTACCCGAGCGAGTTATCGACTTTACGCCTATTTTCCTGTAATGACCAAGCCGAAAAAATATAAAGGCGGAATCAAGTTTTGGCTTGATGCTCAGGCGGATGCGTTTGAGCATGAGAGTTTAAAAGCGGAAAATTTCCAGATTCCACAAGGCATAATGGAACAGCGTTATCAGCCGAGCAAACATCAAGTGCAGACTTTAAACGCCATTGATTATCCAACACAGCGATTTTATCCGCAGACTCGCACCAGTTTTAGTGCAATTGCTGTGCATCAACAGGGCGGTCATGGGCAATTGCTCGATCAAATCGCAGATAACACCTTACAAATAATGCCTGCAGAAGATGAAATTGTGCTAGACAATTTTGTCATTTTTGCTGGAGAAGTTTCGACGATTGCACCGACGCTAGCTAGTGAATTGATTCAACTCGATTGGATTCGCAGACATTTTCCCAAAGGCACTAATGCTGGAAATTGCTTACATGAATTGTTTGAAGTCATTGATTTTCAAAATGATCAGTATTGGACGAAACAACTGCACTCCAAGATGAATCAATACGGTTTGTGGTCTATGCTGTGCGATGCTTACGTGAAAGATTTCCCTGAGCGCAATGCGGAAGAAATGAATGCTTGGCTGAAAAATGCACTACACCTGTGGATAACACAAGTGTTGTCCACACCGCTACATGATGATTTAACTTTAAATCAATTACAGCGTAGCGATCGTAGCCATGAGTTTCCATTTTATTTGGCTTTGGCAGATCGACGTTTTGATACGCAGCGCATTCATCAACTTTTTGCAAAGCATGGTTTAGATTTGCCCGAGTTTGATCATGCAGTTACAGCACGGTATCTGAATGGTTCAATCGACTTGGTGTATTTCGATGGTGTGAAATACCACATTGCTGATTTTAAAAGTAATTTCTTAGGCGAATATGTGCAAGATTATGATCATCCGCAGATCAGTGAAAATATGCGTCATTCCAGTTATTGGCTTCAAGCATCGCTTTATCTTGTTGCATTACATCGTTATCTATTGACACATCTAGCGGATTATCAGCCGGACAATCATCTTGGCTCGGCGAATTACTTATATCTTCGAGGGATGCAAACCACGAAATTATCAAGTTATCCACAAAAAAACTATGGTGTGATGTATTGGCAAGCGGATTTAGATTTAATTCTCGAGTTAGATCAATTGCTTGGCAGCAATGTTGTAAATAATGGTGCTGTGGATAACTTTGTGTAAAACCCTGTGCAAAAACGAAGTATAAGTGGAAATTTGAGCTTTCATTGCAGAGAAATATCAACTTGTGGATAAAGTTGTGAACAATCAAGTGGATAACTCTGTTGATAGCTTTGTTGATAAACATGTAGATAAATATGTGAATAACTATGCGGATAAGCAGATGTCAAATAAGGATAATCCAGTGATTAATCAAGGCCTAAGCCAAAATTTAGATGATACAAATACTCCGACATGGGCTACATTGTGGAGTGGCTATTTACCTCAAATCAATACACAAAATCATCGTTTAAGCAAAGAAAATCAAACACTTGTGCAAAATTATTTGCTTGCTTTAAGTGATGCATTAGAAAGTGGTGATAGCTGTATTGCACTGTCTGGAAAACCACAAAATATCAATGACTTTCTACTCGATGTTAGCGAGTATCAAGCGCAAGACTTATCTACGCTAAAGCAATTAAAACCGATGTTTTGGGATCATAGGCGATTGTATTTACAGCGCTATTGGTCGTATGAGCAGACGTTGTCACAGCGAATTGCAAGCTTATTGTCAGAGCAAGTGCAGCAAGTAGATTTAGCTCCATATCTGAACTTATTTGAAGATAATTACCAACAGCAGGCACTGGTTCAGGGCATCAATTCTGCATTCAGTTTAATCACAGGTGGACCAGGGACAGGCAAAACCTTTGTATTGACGCATATCGTTGCGGTGTTGAAAAGAATCTATCCAGACATGCGTATTGCTATGGTTGCCCCGACAGGAAAAGCAGCACAACGTATGCAAGAAGCATTACAAAAAGCCTTTCAAAATCCGAAATTGCTAGATGCGGGGTTGTATCATCCTGATTTTGCCCATCAAAAGACACAGACCATTCACCGCTTGCTCGGCATTGGCGATCGAGGTGTACCAAGTTTTGATGCGTCACGACCGCTTGGCTACGATGTGATCGTGGTCGATGAAGCGTCGATGCTAGATTTACATTTGGCGAAGCTATTATTTGATGCGATCGAACCGTCTACTCGACTCATTTTATTGGGAGATGCGAATCAGCTTACATCTGTAGATGTCGGTTATGTACTCGCAGACTTTCAGCAAGTCCCTGCATTGCAACAGTGCCATGTGCAATTGAAGCATAGTCGCCGTTTTGTCGATGATGCCAAAATTGGGAAATTTGCTAAGTTGATCTATGCCACAGCCCGCCCGAGTTATGCAGATTTTCTAGAAAATGCTCAACCGCAGATGCTTCAACTTGGCGATGAGATTCCCACTTTAAAACAGGTCAATATCGATTGGTTGGGATTTTATTCATTGGAGCAATCTGAAAATATACCACTCAGCACATCCACATTGATAGCCATTTATCGACAGTTGGCACTTGGCTATCAGGCATATTTTTCGATTTTAAAAGATTATCTTGAAGCTAAAGTGAGTCATCAACAGGTTGCGCAAACTTTTGATCAGTATCGAATTTTAGTGGCGATGCGTCATGGTGCGCTTGGCTTGGCACAGATTAACCTTGCCATGACTCAACATCTCAAACATGCCTTAAATCTGGTGCAAGACAGCGAATGGTTTGTTGGTCGTGCGGTGATGGTGAGCAGTAATGATTATCAACTTGGTGTATCCAATGGCGATATCGGTATCTGTCTACCGCACCCTGAAAAACGAGAACAGCTCGAAGTCTACTTCCCAAGTTTAGATAAATGGATCGCCGTGGCGAGATTGCCACAAAGCATCCAAACTGCATTTGCGTTGACCATTCATAAATCACAAGGCTCGGAATTTGACCATGTCGCAGTGGTGTTGGATCAATCAGCACAGCGATTAATGGGGAAAGAATTACTTTATACAGCGATTACACGATCGAAAAAAATGGTGAGTGTACTCAGTTCGATAGATATGCTTGAACATAGTCTAGCGGTGCGGACACAGCGTCACAGTGGGCTGAGTCAGCAGATCATTCGTGCTTTGGCAGATGCAGAGTGTACAAAGATTGTGAATTGATGTAAGTAAATGCTTACATTAATCAAGGTGATTCACCTCTAGTTGAATACCCAAGCTTTTGCGATGATGGTTTCACAGCTTAGTTATGGATGATTAAGCGTACCGCACTAAATTATATAAACGGTCGAGAGACTTTGCGGACTTACAGTGACGTAAGTGAAACTCTATCTCAGCAGAGATTGCAGTACCTTAAGCCTTATAGTTTTGGGAGAGACTATAGGGCTTTTATTTTGCCTGAAATAGATCATTGATTCAACGTCATCCAAAACACATGAGCACCACTGTATTTTTGCATCAAATTGCATAAAAATTAACCAAAATTATTGACCAATTACGACAAATGTCAAAAACTATCATATGACATAAAAAGTAAAATAATGACAATTCTTGAAAAATAAAAAATACTAACTTATTGAAATTATATTATATTTTGTATTTTTGTAAGCAATTGCTTACAACTAATGTCTAATATTTCTTATATTCCTACAACGCGTCATTTGACAAAATGCGTCTATCAAATCGATTTAGCAAAACTAAATTGGTTTTTTAAGAACACAGGGGTGTGTTACAACAAAAAGAGATGAATTAAAGCAGGTCTTAGGGATGAGATCAAAAAATAATAATAAAATAATGTTGTTAGCCTAAACAATAACGCCGATTCCGAAAGGGATCGGCGTTATTGTTTTTGCATCGTAAAATATGTTGGAAAATTACCACAATGCTTTTGCAAAGAAAGCCAAATTACATTAGAATGTCGCACTTGCTGTAGTGATGCACGGCATAGGTATTTTTGATGAATCGTTTCAATTCATCTGAACTACTTGAAATATCGCTAATAGAACTTTTAAGCATCTCGGAGATACATGATGGCTTTAACTAACCAAGATCGCGCAGAAATCATCGCAAAATTTGCACGTGCTGAGAATGACACTGGTTCGCCAGAAGTGCAAGTTGCATTGTTAACTGCTCAAATCAACGATTTACAAGGTCACTTTAAATCACACAAACACGACCATCACAGCCGTCGTGGTTTGATTCGTAAAGTAAACCAACGTCGTAAATTGCTTGATTATCTAAATGGTAAAGATCATGCACGTTATGTTGCATTGATCGGTGAGCTAGGTCTTCGTCGTTAAGCTGTTGCTTAGTAAGACGAATAGACTGGTATAAATTGAAGGGGCGATAAGCCTCTTCTTTTGTTTGTCGTGAAAGGTTTTGTTCGGGTTTTTATCTGATCAAAAATCGTATAAGCTTGAGCCACAAATGAAAATTTGTATCTTGAGCGAAAAAAGAGAGTCGATTAGTCGGCTTACATTGTATGAAGTAAATTGGTTTTAATGGTCGAAAACAGCTTCTAAGCTTTGCCATGGCATTTCATTCAGTATTTCGAGATTTATATCGTGTGTTACCGCGATAAAAATAGAAATAAAAAAGATTGATGCAATGCCAAACCTTAGGGGCTTTCTACCAAAGATAAAACCAGTATTAGGGAAGATCGAAAAAGTTGCCAAGATAGGTTGTTTTTCGAAGTCCCCATTAAACAATTAGGAAAAAATAAAACATGTCTATGTTTAATCTTGTTCGTAAAGAATTCCAATATGGTCAGCACACTGTTGTTTTAGAAACTGGTCGTGTTGCACGTCAAGCTAACTCTGTGCTTGTCACTATGGGTGGCGTCAGTGTACTTGTTGCAGTGGTTGCACAGCCAACAGCGAAAGCAGGTCAAGACTTCTTTCCACTCACTGTAAACTACCAAGAGAAGCAATATGCGGCGGGTCGTATCCCAGGTGGTTATGGTAAGCGTGAAGGTCGTGCATCTGAAGCGGAAACATTAATTTCTCGTTTGATCGACCGTCCAATTCGTCCATTGTTCCCTGAAGGTTACTTTAACGAAGTGCAGGTCACGGCTTCTGTAGTGTCTTCTGACAAAACTATGGATGCTGATATTGCAGCGATGCTTGGTACATCTGCGGCACTTGCAATCGCAGGGACACCGTTCCGTGGTCCAATTGGTGCGGCACGTGTTGGTTTGATCAATGGCGAATATATTCTTAACCCAAGCCATGCGCAAATGGCTGAATCTGCACTTGACCTTGTGGTTGCAGGTACAGAAACTGCGGTATTGATGGTTGAATCTGAAGCGAAAGAACTTTCAGAAGATCAAATGCTTGGTGCAGTATTGTTCGGTCATGAAGAGCAACAAATTGCCATCAAAGCCATTCAAGAATTTGCTAAAGCAGCGGGTGCAACAGCGTCTACGTGGACTGCACCTGAGAAGAATGAAGACCTTCGTGCAAAACTCAAAGATGCTTTCGAAGCAAAAATCTCAGAAGCCTACACCATTGCAGTGAAACAAGATCGCTATGCAGCACTTGATGCACTTCAAGCAGAAGCAGTTGCGCAGTTCGTGCCTGCTGAAGATGAAACTGGTATTGCAGATGATTTGAATGAGTTATTCGAAGATCTAAAATACCGTACCGTGCGTGACAATATCTTGTCAGGTAAAGCACGTATCGATGGTCGTGACACCAAGACAGTTCGTCAGCTTGATGTACAAGTCGGCGTATTAGGTCGTACACACGGTTCAGCATTGTTTACCCGTGGTGAAACTCAGGCGCTTGTCACTGCCACTCTCGGTAATACTCGTGATGCCTTGATGGTTGATACCCTTGCTGGGACAAAAACTGACAACTTCATGTTGCACTACAACTTCCCTGCATACTCAGTGGGTGAAACAGGTCGTGAAACAGGTCCAAAACGCCGTGAAATCGGTCATGGTCGCCTAGCGCGTCGTGGTGTACAAGCAGTCCTTCCTGCGGCAGATCGCTTCCCATACGTACTTCGTATCGTGTCTGATATTACAGAATCAAATGGTTCATCTTCAATGGCATCAGTCTGTGGTGCATCATTGGCATTGATGGATGCAGGTGTGCCTTTGAAAGCGCCAGTTGCTGGTATTGCAATGGGTCTAGTAAAAGAAGATGAGCGTTTCGCAGTCCTTTCTGACATCTTGGGTGATGAAGATCATCTTGGCGACATGGACTTTAAAGTTGCAGGTTCTGCCAATGGTATTACTGCACTGCAAATGGACATCAAGATCGAAGGCATCACTGAAGAAATCATGGAAGTGGCATTGAACCAAGCCTACGCTGGTCGTATCCACATCTTGAACGAAATGAACAAAGTGATCTCACGTGCTCGCCCTGAAATCAACATGTTCGCGCCGACATTCCAAGTGATCAACATCAACCCAGATAAGATTCGTGACGTGATCGGTAAAGGTGGTGCAACCATCCGTTCAATCACTGAAGAAACGGGTGCAGCGATCGACATCGAAGACAACGGTACAGTACGTGTATTTGGTGAGTCGAAAGCGTCTGCAAGTGCAGCGGTTGCCAAGATCCAAGCACTTACTGCTGAGATTGAACCAGGTACGATTTACACTGGTAAAGTGATTCGTATCGTTGAATTTGGTGCGTTCGTCAATATCATGCCAGGTACTGACGGCTTGCTTCACATCTCACAAATCTCGAATGAGCGTGTAGCGAATGTGTCTGACGTACTGAGCGAAGGTCAAATCTTGCAAGTGCAAGTACAAGACGTCGATAACCGTGGTCGTATCAAATTGACCATGAAAGACATTCCACAAGAGCAAGCTGCACCAACTGAGGCTTAATTATTGCCTTGCTGAGAAAGTTGCTTTGAATAAAGCAGATTTGCTTTGGATTGAGCAAATTCGCTTGTAAAAAAATCCTCACTTCGGTGAGGATTTTTTTATGTGGGAAATGTTATCTGCTTTAATGGTTTATAACGTTTGAAGGTTCCAAATAAAAACGGTCTAAATCATTTTTGCGCAAGGTGCTTACGATAAAAATCCCATTCATCCACTACCTCCCCTGATGGCAACTGGCAATATCCCGCTTCACCTTCAGGCGTTTTCTTAATGATGGTTTTACCACCAACTTCAGCACAATAAACACTTGCAGGATTCGCCATGCCGATTGGTTTTTCTTGTTGTGGCGTGGTGCTACATGCTGCAAGTAAAGCAAAAGGAATGGTTGCAGTGATGAGTTTGTACATGATTATTGTCCCAAATTTTGAAGCTGTCATGATAAGTCAAATGGATGTGATACAGATGTTTGTGATTGGTAATTAGGTTGATGTTTTGTCGGTTGGTTGGCGTGGAAAAAGTGCATCCGCTTTATCAAAATCAACGCCAAGACTTCCACGCCAACCAGAGAGTGGATAAGTGATTTCGGTACTTGTTGATTGTGCTGAAAACACGTCGCTACTCGGTAATATCCCTAGTAAGGCTAAACTTTGCAAAATGCCATAGCGTTTATAAGTATCTGTTTTGGGAAGTGACTTTGCTTGACCAAGACGTTTGGCAAGTTGAGAAGCAGTTTCGTCAGCATCGGCTTTGCTGATCTCAATGAGCAAATTCTTGAAATGGCTAATCTCATGATCGGTAATTTTTGGCATCGGATAATCCAGAATCTCGGTTAAATCTGCCACAAAGTGTGCAGGCATTTCATTCCACGTATGCCCTAAATAATAGGTGTTGAGTATATTGGTGGTGTCAATATTGACATGCGCAGGTAGCTCACAAACCTGACAATGTGCATGTGTTGTGGAATTTTCATAATCATGTGCTGTGAGTTCTTGGAGATATAAATAACTGATCATAGCTTGGCGAAATCGTGGGAATTCTCCTGTCAGCCCTTTTAAGAATAACGCCTTAATAAAATCAAAAGTCAGTTTGGAGTGCTGTTTGAGTGAAAGAAATTCTTCAACCAAATCATCATGAGCAAACTGCTTGAATTGATTGGGTTGGAGATGATTGCGTGCCAAAAGTGCTTGGTCTTGCGCTGTGAGAAAATCGGTGTGGTAGCCAAAAATATCCTCAAAACGATGTTCAAGATTGACGTTATCGTGCGCATAAATTTGTTTGAGTAGGCGACTGGCTTTGATTTTCTCTTTGTAATTCATGAGGCATTCCTGATTTTTCTATGAGCTTGCTATGCTTTTTGAGAAAATTAATGATGGCTTCAATGCGGATGGTGATTTTATTATGGATGAAACATCTTAGACTGTCGTTGTGAAAAAGTAAAAAGACCGCATCAGAAAACTCATGCAGTCTTTTATTTGTCGTGTGAAGCGTCTTTAAAATTATTGCGATAATGCTTGAATTGGCGAACCACCTAAAGCTTGCATCAGTGTCACATATGCCGTGTATTGATTGTAGCGCGTTTGCGCCAAAGATACTTCTGCACTGCGTACAGATTCCTGCGCATCTAAGACATTCTTCAAGGCAATTGCACCATTGCGATAGCGTACTTCATTCAGTCGAGCACTTTTTTGTGCAAGTTCTAAATTTTTCTGTTGATCGCTAAGTTGGGCATTGGCTTCGATACGACCTGAGAGTGCATTTTCTACATCAGCAAAAGCTTGATACAAAGTCTGACGGTAGCTAATGATCGCAGACTCATAGTCCAGTTCGCTGATTGCAATGTCTTTTTTCATATCGTTATATTGCAAAAATGGCAAACTTAAACTTGCACCGAGCGCCAATACTGGATTTTGCAAAAGCTCTGTCAAAGAAGTGCTACTTGTACCAAGCGAGCCAGTCAGACTAATCGACGGATAATAGCTCGCTTTAGTCGCATCTTTAGTTGCAAGGGTTTTGCGTAGGCGAAGCTCTGCGGCTTGCAAGTCAGGTCGACGTGCGATCAATGTTGCAGGAAGCCCTGCATCAATATTTGGCAAACTGGACTGCGGTAGCTTTTTAGGAATGTCGATGTTGAGTAGATGTATAGGCTGATGAAGTAATACAGCCAGTGCAGTTTTCGCCTCAACGACTTGTTGACGTAGTTGGCTAATACTTGCTTTTTGGCTTTGTACAGATTGCTCCGCTTCGGTGAGCTCAATGCCTGATACTGCACCTGCTCGATATTGTACTTTGACTAGATCAAATAGTTTGTTGCTGGTCGCTAGACTTTGTTCGGCAGCAGTCATACGCTCGTTTAAATATGCCAATTGCCAATAGAGATTACAGGTCGTGGCAATTAGACTTTGTGCAGTCGATTGTAAATCTTGCTCGGTCGCCAGAGCTTCCCAACGCTGTACTTGAGTTTGATTGGCGAGCTTGCCAAACAGATCAATTTCATAGCTGACGTTGCCACTTAACGATAGACCATTGGCACTGTCAGTACCTGAGTTTAAATCAAAACTGTGTCCAGTCGATACATTTGAGCCGACACGTAGACCTTGTTGGTTTGCCGTGAGATCAGCTTGTAAACGTGCTTGTTTGAGTGCAATACCAGCGACTGCAAGATCAGCATTTTTGGCAATGACTTGATCGACTAAGGCATTCAACTGTGCATCATTAAATAGTGTCCACCATTGGTCAGACCACTGTTCGGCAGTTAAACCATTTGACGTATTTTGATATGCAAAACTTGTCGGCACAGTGGTAGTCGGTGCTTGATAGGGCGTTTTTACTGTTGCGACACAGCCAGTAAATAAAATAGGCAGAATGATCAATGCACTAAGCTTTGGGAGTGCTTTGACTTGGAAAGTGTTCAACATAAAATTCAACCTTATTTATTCACGAGCAAGCGCATTGACAGGATCAAGCTGTGCGGCATTTTTCGCAGGGAGATAACCAAAAATAATCCCGATCATACTTGAGCAGACAAAGGCGGCGATCATCGAGGTGCTTGAATATGCCATTTGGAATGAGTCGCCTGCGATTTTATTAATGATCTGTCCGATGCCAAGTGCCATGAGTACACCCAAGATCCCACCCAAGATACAGACCAGAATCGCTTCGATGAGGAATTGTTGCAAAATATCACCTTGTCTTGCGCCAACTGCCATGCGGACACCAATCTCTTGAGTACGTTCAGTGACGGAAACGAGCATAATATTCATCACGCCAATACCGCCGACGATCAAAGAAATCACGGCAATGGACGACACGAGGAGCGTCATGGTTTGCGTGGTTTGTTCAATGGTTTCACGGATACTGTCAGAGTTCTGCGTAAATACATCTTCTGCACCGTGACGTTGTACGATCAATTTTAAGATGGCATTTTCCGCCGCAGCACTCGAATATTCGTCTTTGACACGGACAATGATGCTACGGACATTGGATTGTCCCATAAAACGACTAAGTACGGTCGAATACGGTAGGTAGACATTTAAGCTATCACTATTACCAAAGCTACTTTTCTCTTTGTCTAAAACGCCAATCACACGGCTCGGCACACTACCAAGTAAGATCACTTGACCAATCGGATCAGTACCATCACTAAAGAACGTGTCTTTGGTATTTTGATCAATGATCACATCTTGACTCATTTGCGTGGTACTACGTTCATCAAACGCCTGACCACTGGCAAAGGTTAAACCTTTGACATCGAAATAGCTTGCACCCACGCCATTGACCGTTGCTGAGGCTTCCGTTTCTTTAAAACGTGCAGTCACGGAGGTATTGACACTCGGACTCACCGCTTCGACATAAGGTTGTTCGGACAGTGCTGTTGCATCATCTGGGACAAGGGTTTTATTGGAGGCGGTTCGAGAGTTATCACCGAATCCCCGACCTTGATAGACGGTAATGGTATTGGTACCCAAACTGCTGATGTTTTCTAAAATTTGCTTTTGTGAACCATTACCGAGGGCAACGACGGATACCACCGAAGCAATACCGATGATAATACCAAGCATGGTTAAGAATGTACGCATACGATGCGCATTCATGGCGATCAGTGCCATGCGGAATGCTTCACCAAGACGATCTAAGAATGAACGTAGTGGCGAAGATTTCTTTTTCTTTTCACGAACTAAGGTTTGACGTTCAGTGATCGGTTGTTCATCGTCTTGATAAGTTGGCTCATTCGGTTGGTCGGAAATAATTTTTCCGTCACTGATTTCGATAATTCGTGTAGCGTTTTTCGCAACATTAATATCATGGGTGACTAAAATAACCGTGTGACCTTTGGCATTTAGCTCACGCAAAATACGCATCACTTCGAAGCCACTATTCTTATCCAATGCGCCTGTTGGTTCATCGGCGAGGATCACATCACCGCCATTCATCAAGGCACGAGCGATGGACACACGTTGCTGTTGACCACCAGATAATTGGCTAGGACGATGATCAAGACGTTCACCGAGCCCAAGTTCACTGAGAATCTTTGATGAGCGTTCGTGGCGTTCAGTCGGATTGACCCCCGCATAGACCGCAGGGACTTCGACGTTACCTGTTGCTGTCAAATCACCAAGCAGATGATAGCGCTGAAAAATAAAACCAAAATATTCACGACGAAGCTGTGCCAATTGATCAGGTTCAAGCTGACCAGTTTCTTGACCATTGACCTTATAGCTACCTGAGGTTGGTTTATCCAAGCAACCTAAGATATTCATCAAGGTAGATTTGCCTGAACCTGACTGACCAATAATGGCAACCAATTCGCCTGCATAGATTTTCAGATCAATGCTTTTGAGAATCTGTACCGAAGTTTCGCCTGCGGGAAATTCACGGATCAGATTGTTGACCTCAAGTAGAGGTTGTTGATTCTGACTCATGGATTACATTCTCATTGGACCACGGTTGTTACGTTTTGCAGCGTCATTCGAAGTATCTGCGCTGTCTGAGATCACCACCTCATCACCTTCTTTTAAGCCTTTGAGCACTTGTGCGGTGACACGGTTATTCAATCCGACCAGTACAGGGGTTGGCTTTGCAGTGCCGTCAGCTTGTAAGACACGTACCATTGCACGAGTCGCTTTGCCTTGATCAATGAGGGCTTGTTCAGCAGCGGTTAACTGTAATGTTGTCGGACGATTTGAGCCTTTGCCATCTTTACCAGTGTTTGAACCAGCGTCTTTTTGACTTGATGCAGATTGTTTATTAGTTGATGATGAAGTTTTGCTGCCAGAAGATTTTGTTTCAATCGCTGAAGATGGGATAGTCAGCACATTTTTAGCTTGATCAATAATGATAGACACCTGTGCAGTCATGTCGATACGCAATTTCCCATCTTCATTCGGAACATCGAAAAGTGCATTGTAGTAGATTGCTTCACTTGAGCTAGAACTTGAACTGCTTGAAGAATCATCGCTGATCGACTCAGGAGCAGGCTCAATCTGACGTAGTGTTGCGTAGTATTTTTTCTCGCTATCACCGAGTGTGGTGAAATAGACAGATTGACCTTTTTCCACTTTCATCACGTCGGCTTCAGAAATTTCTGCATTCACGGTCATGGTGTCAAGTTTTGCCAATTTGACAATGGTTGGTGCACTTTGATTGGCATTGACCGTTTGACCTTCTTCAGTCACGATTGCCACCACTGTGCCGTCCATCGGTGCAATAATGCGGGTATAGCCTAATTCTTCTTGTGCAGTTGCTAAGGTTAAGCGAGATTGTTCAATCTGCGCATTGAGTGCAACGATCTCCGCTTGAGCTGTTTTATAGCTTGCCAATGCAGATTCAAGCTCGGCTTTTGAAGTAGCATCTTGCGCATACATATTCTTTTGACGGTTATATTCTGCTTGCACTTGAGCTAAGGTCGCTTGTCGAACAGCCAGTTGCGCTTGTTGATTTTTGATACTCGCCTGTGCAGTTTGGATTTCGTTTTCTTGGGTCACCGAGTTGATTTGTGCGATCAATTGCCCTTGTTTGACTTCATCACCAAGCTCGACATACATTTTTTTCAGCTGACCAGACGCCTGTGCACCGACGCTGACGATTTTGGTTGCTTCGAGTAAGCCAGTTGCGATCACACTATTTTCAATATCGCCACGCTCGACTTGTGCGGTGATATAGCTTGGAAGCTCTTCTTTTGGTTTTAAAAGCCACCATGCCAATAAGGCAATGAATAAAATGGCAATAATCGTAAAAATAATCTTGGAGCGTTTGGACTTGGCAGGCATGATGAAACAGTCTAAATGAGAATATTTGCATCAGTATATGTTTGAATTAAGGATAAAACATGAATATTTATATTAAATTATCGTAACTTATCATGAGCTTATTTAGTAAAGTTTAACAATTTAAGTAATGCAAAAATAATCTTAATGTTCAAAAATCTTTTTACCACTCAGCGCACAAACCAATTGTAATAATAAATCATCAGGATTTTCATCGCCCAAACCCTTAATCGCTTGATCGGTGCGCAGTAATAAATCTGACCATGTTAATAGTTGTTGTGGTGTAAAACGTCGTAGCGCATTTTGGTAAAGTGACAGCTTATTTTTCCAAATGCCGAGTTGCAGTGCATTTTGCGGTTGTTCAAACAGTTGCAAGATCAAACGCATTTCTTTTTGTAATACCCAAAAAATCAATGGTGAAGCTTCGCCTGATTCAATGAGAAAATTCAGAATTTTTACCGCTTGTGCCAAATCACCTTTTAAGCAGGCATCGCCCAGATCAAAGGTGCTAAAGCGAGATTGATCCTGTACGCTTTGTTCAAGCTCGGGAATGTCAATTTGTGCAAGGTCAGAAAAGCTATCGGCTAATTCAAGCAGAGTATTGCGAGCAGAAAGTAAATTATTTTCATGATTAAAAATCAGCCATTGCCAAGCTTGCGTCGTCAGTCGAATACCGATTTTTTCTGCTTCAATTTGTAAGATGCGTTGTTGTTGCTGTGCGCCATAAGCACTTAGCGCAACCACAGCAGCATTGGCTTCGATGGCTTGAAAAAATGCAGATTTTAGGCTTTGACTTTCTTGCTTGGGAAAGACGATCAGCAAGAAATTATCCATCGGATCTTGTAGATAGCTTTTTAACAGTTTTAAGCTTTGCGCATCAGGTTTGATGTTGCCATGCACTTCGATGGCAAGCTGACTAGAGAATAACGATAAACTATTTAGCGCAGCAAAAACCTGCTTCCAATCTTGCACATTTTGCAATTCAAAACGTTGACGTTCGATGCCTTGTGATTGCCAATGTTCTCGAAATGCTGATAGCAGGTTTTGCTCAAGCAAAGGTTCGCCACCATGCACAAGCCAAGCACCTTGCGCCTCAGTAACACGGCTCAAAGCTTGTTGATAGTCGAGTTTCATCTAGGCAAAATCAAAATTAAATGAATGAATTATTCAGGTGCTTGATCAAGCACAGCCGTCGGCAAGCGATTGGTGTGCAACTGACGGATGATCTGTTGAGCGATATCTTCATTCATGACTTTGATAAAGAATTGCTCTTCTTGACGCTCGGTGTTGACAGTCGCAATATCATATTGATACGTGCGCTGTGAGATGACTGTGCGAGGTGCAGTCAGTGGCTCGCCTTGCATATTTTCGATTTGAAAAGTTGCAGACATGTGCAATTGAACTTCGGTGAGTTTGCCACGGAACTGACGACGCTTGAGTTCGTAATCGGTCACCTTGAGGCGAGTCAAAGCATGTGTTTGGTTGACCTGTGCGCCAAGATTACTGAGATAAACTTTTAATGGTTTTTCCAAATCTTGTGCATTTTCAGGCAACGTCAATTGTACCGACTGGTATTGCGTCGGTAGGGCTTTAATCTGTGCGCCACGGAGTTGAAAACCACAGCCGACAAAACTCGCACTTAATCCTAAGCTTAGAACAATGATTGCAAAACGTCGAATCAAGTGCATTATTTTTTCCTTATTCATTCATTAAAAATGATCATTCAAATCGTTAATTTATACGACATGATTTAAACCACAGCTTTAAACTACAAGGTTGACCAATTTATTTGGCACCACAATTTCTTTCTTGGTTGGGCCTGTTAAGAATTGTTGAACCTCAGGCAATGCCTTAGCTTGTGCAAGGAGATCCACTTTGGCAATGTCTACAGCAACTTCCAATTTACCACGCAGTTTACCATTGACTTGTACAACGATGGTTTGCGTATTGCGAGTCAATGCCGAAGCATCGACTTCAGGGAATGATGTCGCCGTGAGATCAATCTCAAACTGTGCTAACAACGTCTGGCTCAAATGTGGTGCAAATGGTGCAAGCATGGTGAGTAAGCTGATGATTGCCTCACGTTGTACAGCAGCATCGCTGTCATCTTTGGCCTCAAACTTGGTGATGCTGTTAAGTAATTCCATCTGTGCGGCAATGGCAGTATTAAAAGCATGACGACGTTCGATATCATCACCGACTTTGGCAATTGTTTCATGCACTTTACGACGTAAATCTTGCGCATCTTTAGAAAGATTTGCACCATCAATGTCTTTAGATGTATTACCTTTTTCCAAGAAGGTCGTGGTTAAACGCCACACTCGTTTTAAGAAACGGTTTGCGCCTTCTACACCTGCATCCGACCATTCTAAAGATTGATCAGGCGGTGCGGCAAACATCATAAATACACGTGCAGTATCAGCGCCATATTGATCAATAATCGACTGTGGATCGACACCGTTGTTTTTAGATTTGGACATTTTTTCTTGTCCACCAATTACCACGGCTTTACCATCGCCTTTATATGTTGCAGCGGTGATGCGACTTTTTTCATCACGCTCAAGCTCAACATCGGCAGGGTTAAACCATGTTTTCTTGCCACTGGCATCTTCACGGTAGAAGGTATCCGCCAAGACCATGCCTTGTGTTAATAGATTGGTAAATGGTTCGTTACCTTGCACTACGCCTTCGTCGCGCATCAGTTTGTGGAAGAAGCGCGCATATAAAAGATGCAAAATCGCATGTTCCACACCACCGATATATTGATTGACTGGCAACCATGATGCAGCGGCTTCAGGTTTGATCATGCCATCGGTGTAGTCAGGTGAAGCATACCGTGCGTAATACCATGAAGATTCGACAAACGTATCTAAGGTGTCAGTTTCACGTTTTGCATCTGTGCCACAGCTTGGGCAGGTAGTTTGATAAAACTCAGGCATTTTCGCCAATGGATTACCCGAACCATCAGGCACCACATCGGTCGGCAATACCACTGGTAACTGATCTTCAGGCACAGGCACTTGACCGCAAGACGCACAGTTGATCATTGGAATTGGACAACCCCAATAACGCTGACGTGATACGCCCCAATCTCGCAGACGGAATTGCACTTTTTTCAAAGCTTGACCTTGCGGTTCGAGCTTAGCAATTAACGCATCAAACGCTTCTTGGAAAGTTAAGCCATCAAATTCACCAGAATTGATCAATGTGCCATTTTTCGAGCCATACCATTCTTGCCATTGTGTGGTGTCAAAGTCGGCATCATCTGCGCCTTTGGCATCAATCACTTGTTTAATCGGTAAATTAAATTTATTGGCAAATTCAAAGTCACGCTCATCATGCGCAGGCACAGCCATCACAGCCCCTGAGCCGTAAGTCATTAACACATAGTTGGCAATCCACACTTCGACTTGCTCGCCAGTTACAGGATGCTTGACGAATAAGCCTGTCGGCTTGCCTTTTTTCTCGGCGGTAGCAAGATCGGCTTCGGCAACTGAACCATGACGACATTCTTCAATAAATGACACTAGTTCAGGACGAAGCTCAGCCGCTTTTTTCGCCAAAGGATGATCGGCAGCAACTGCTACATAAGTCACACCCATCAAGGTATCAGGACGAGTAGTGTAAACGGTTAAGCCATCAGCATAGATCGACGGATCAGCGGATGGGAATGTGATTTCCATACCTTCCGAGCGACCAATCCAGTTGCGTTGCATGGTCAAGACTTGCTGAGGCCAACCGTCTTGTAATTGGTCTAAATCGTCCAAAAGCTCTTGCGCATAGTCGGTGATGCGGAAGTAATACATTGGAATATCACGCTTTTCCACCAAGGCACCCGAACGCCAACCACGACCATCCTCCACTTGCTCATTGGCAAGTACAGTTTGATCAACAGGATCCCAGTTCACGGTTGAGAGCTTGCGGTAAATCAAACCTTTTTTATAAAGTTGAACAAAGAGCCATTGTTCCCAACGGTAATATTCAGGTGTACAAGTGGCAATCTCACGATCCCAATCCACAGATAAGCCAAGACTTTTGAGTTGATTACGCATGTAGTCAATATTTTCAAAAGTCCACTTCGCAGGGGCAACTTGATGGGCGATCGCTGCATTTTCCGCAGGCAAACCAAACGCATCCCAACCCATTGGTTGCAGTACCGTTTCACCTTTCAAACGATAAAAACGACTGATCACATCGCCAATGGTGTAATTGCGCACATGACCCATATGCAGTTTGCCACTTGGATATGGGAACATCGAGAGGATGTAGCGATGCTTGCCTTCGACTTGGTCGGCAACCTTAAAGACTTGGCGTGTTGCCCAGTCCTGTTGAATCTGTGGTTCAATGGTATTGGCTTGGTATTCAGCCTGAATCGGCGTAGAAGACATCATGGTCATGGCGTTAAATTAACTCAAAAACTCTAAATTCGCTGAGTGATAAAATAAGGGAAATTAATGTTGCACAGCATAGCGCAAATTGAAAAAAAAAGCGCAAATTTCGTGGATTGATTTGCGTAATTTCGGTGCTTTGATGGCATTTGTGGGGCAATTTATAACAAGTTGCGACCCGTATTTAAGATTTGTTCTTGTCCGCGTGTTGGGTCTTCACCAACTTGAGGTAATGTGATGCGCTCATTTGATTGTGATGGCGCACTATTGCTAGACGGTGGTACTTTTGGTAGGGTTTGATTCGTAGCGGCATCAGCTGCTGCTTCGGCCTCTTTTGCAGCTTGATTCGCATTGTTCGCAGCTTGAGTATTTTCTTGTGCGTTGCTTGCTTGAGGTGGTGGCGTGAGGTTACGACCACTCGGCGTATCATTGTAGGTGTTAATATTGCCTAGTTTTTTTGCATTTTTGGGTGGTGGTGTAGTGGTGTAGTGTGTTGAGCCGTTAGCATCGATCCATTTGTAAAATTTTTGCGCCTGAGCGATTTGCGGTGCGGTACTTGCAAGAGTTGTTGCAAGTAAGACTAGGCTTGTTTTCATCTTGATATTCATGTGTTTTTTAGCAATCAAAAAATTTGTATTTAAGAACATTTTGAGCTCCATGCGCTGTCTATTATCGACGATATAAGAGGACAGATATTTTCTTATCTTAAATCTAAATAGCATATTTGTGTGAAAAATTAACCAAAATGCAAATCAACTCATCACAAAATCTAGGCGCTAGAAAGATACTTTTGACGACGAAATGATGTTCCTGATAGAGGAAGCACCTTTTTGAAAAAAAGCTTTGAATAAAACACATAGAAAACTTGACTTTCAGGGCAATAGCATCAAAAATGCTCGCTTTAGTTTATGTATATTTATTCGATCACCCTTCGAATCCATATCATAGCCGTGATAAGCCTCTGAAACTCTAGACGAGCAGGGCGTCGAACTCGATCTTCTTCCACCCGAAGCGATCTTGTCATTGTTGGAAAAGTAGTCCATGCAATGTGTATTTTTACATCACGGTTAAGCTAATCCCATATCAGGCGACAATTTTATGTCGCCCGAATATTTTATGAATATTTGTTTTTTTAAATTTGATGTAGTCGATGCACGTATTTTTGGGATGAGAAGTTTCTCGAATATCTAAATACGTACGTGAGTACTGCATCCAGAAAGTCTAGGGTGAATACGTTGGAACTTTTATCAGGTGGTGAAATGCTCGTTCGCGCTTTGGCGGACGAAGGTGTTGAACACGTTTTTGGTTATCCGGGCGGCGCAGTTTTACATATTTATGATGCGCTTTTTCAGCAGGACAAGATTGAGCACTATCTCGTGCGTCACGAGCAAGCAGCAGGGCATATGGCCGATGCATATTCTCGTGTCACAGGGAAAACAGGTGTCGTCCTCGTCACAAGTGGTCCTGGTGCAACAAATACGGTCACACCGATTGCGACTGCCTATATGGATTCGATTCCAATGGTGATTTTATCTGGTCAGGTGGCAACCCACTTGATCGGTGAAGACGCATTCCAAGAAACGGACATGGTCGGTATCTCTCGTCCGATCGTGAAGCATAGTTTCCAAGTGCGTCATGCCAGTGAAATTCCCGCCATTATCAAAAAAGCATTTTATATCGCTGCCTCTGGTCGTCCAGGTCCAGTCGTTGTTGATATTCCAAAAGATGCAACCAATCCTGCTGAGAAATTTGCATACGAATATCCTGAAAAAGTGAAGATGCGTTCGTATCAACCACCAACACGTGGTCACTCAGGTCAGATTCGTAAGGCGATTGATGAGTTACTCACTGCAAAACGCCCTGTGATCTATACAGGTGGTGGCGTTGTACAAGGTAATGCATCTGAATATTTGACAGAAATTGCACATATTTTGAATTTCCCAGTGACCAATACATTGATGGGGCTTGGTGGCTTCCCGGGTGATGATCCGCAATTTGTCGGTATGCTAGGGATGCATGGTTGCTATGAAGCAAACATGGCGATGCACAATGCCGATGTGATTTTTGCGATTGGCGCACGTTTTGATGATCGTGTGACTAATAACCCTGCAAAATTCTGCCCGAATGCACGTGTCATTCATATTGATGTTGATCCTGCAACGATTTCAAAAACCATAACTGCGCAGATTCCAATCGTTGGTGCAGTCGAGCCTGTGCTTCAAGAAATGTTGGCACAAATGAAACAACTTAATGTGTCAAAACCAAATCCTGAAGCGATTGCTGAATGGTGGAAGCAGATTGACGGCTGGCGTGCTGTACACGGTTTACGCTACAAAGAAGCAACCGATAACAGCATGAAACCACAGCAAGTGATTGAAGCTTTGTATAAAGTCACGCATGGTGATGCGATCATTACTTCAGATGTGGGTCAGCACCAAATGTTTGCTGCTTTGTATTACAAATACAAGCACCCACGTCAATGGATCAACTCAGGTGGTCTAGGTACGATGGGTGTTGGTCTACCGTATGCGATGGCTTCAAAATTGGCTTTCCCAGACAAGCAAGTGGTCTGCGTGACAGGTGAAGCATCGATTCAGATGTGTATCCAAGAGCTGTCGACCTGTAAGCAATATGGGATGAATGTCAAAATCTTATGCTTGAATAACCGTGCATTAGGTATGGTGAAGCAGTGGCAAGACATGAACTACGAAGGTCGTCACTCAAGCTCGTATGTGGATTCATTGCCAGATTTTCCAAAGCTGATGGAAGCATACGGTCATGTTGGTATTCAAATCGACCATGCTGATGAGCTTGAAGCGAAGCTTGAAGAAGCGATGGCGATCAATGATAAGTGTGTATTTATCAATGTCATGGTCGATCGTTCAGAGCACGTTTATCCAATGTTGGTTGCAGGTCAGTCGATGCGTGATATGTGGTTATCAAAAGGGGAGCGTACCTAATGCGACATATTATTTCCGTACTCATTGAAAATGAGGCAGGTGCGCTATCACGTCTAGTTGGTTTGTTCAGCCAACGTGGTTATAACATCGAAACATTAAATGTTGCACCGACTGATGATGAAACCTTATCTCGTTTGACTTTGACGACTTATGGTGATGAGCACAAGATTGAGCAAATCACCAAGCAACTCAACAAATTGGTTGAAGTGGTGAAAGTAGTTGATCTATCCGATGGTGCGCATATCGAGCGTGAATTGATGTTGATCAAAGTGCGTGCACTAGGTGCATCTCGTGCCGAGATCAAACGTACAGCGGATATTTTCCGTGCGCAAATCGTTGATGTGACGCCGAATACCTATGTCATTCAAATCGCAGGTGCAACTGATAAGCTCGATGGTTTTATCGACGCATTGTCTGAAAATACCATCTTGGAAGTGGTGCGTTCGGGCGTTTCTGGTATTGCACGTGGTGAAAAAGTTTTAAGTATTTAACTCAATCCCCCCGAAGTTGAACGCATTGAAAGCGTATTCGGGGAGATTTTAAAAAAAGCATTTTAGCGGAGAACACAAATGCAAATTTTTTATGATAAAGACTGTGATTTATCAATTATCCAATCTAAGAAAGTTGCCATCGTTGGTTATGGTTCACAAGGTCATGCACACGCATTGAACTTGAAAGACTCAGGTGTTGACGTGACTGTTGGTCTACGTGCAGGTTCTGCATCGTGGAAAAAAGCTGAAAACTCAGGTCTTAAAGTTGCTGAAGTGCCAGAAGCTGTTGCACAAGCTGACTTGGTCATGATTTTGACTCCAGATGAGTTCCAATCTCAACTTTATCGTGATGTGATCGAGCCGAACATCAAAGAAGGCGCAACTTTAGCATTTGCGCATGGTTTCTCTGTACTTTATAACCAAGTTGTACCTCGTGCTGATCTTGACGTGATCATGGTTGCACCAAAAGCACCGGGTCATACAGTACGTTCTGAATACCAACGTGGTTCAGGTGTACCTGATTTGATCGCGATTCACCAAGATGCGTCTGGTAATGCACGTAATGTTGCATTGTCTTATGCTTCAGGTGTTGGTGGTGGTCGTACTGGTATCATCGAAACTTCATTCCGTGAAGAAACTGAAACGGACCTATTTGGTGAGCAAGCAGTGCTTTGTGGTGGTGCTGTAGAACTTGTAAAAATGGGCTTTGAAACTTTGGTTGAAGCGGGTTATGCACCAGAAATGGCTTATTTCGAATGCTTGCACGAGTTGAAATTGATCGTTGACTTGATGTTCGAAGGCGGTATCGCTGACATGAACTATTCAGTATCTAACAATGCTGAGTATGGCGAATATGTAACTGGCGTTGAAGTTATCAATGAACAATCTCGTGAAGCAATGCGTAATGCGCTTAAGCGTATCCAATCTGGTGAATATGCGAAGATGTTCATCCAAGAAGGTGCATTGAACTACCCATCTATGACTGCTCGTCGTCGTCAAAATGCGGCGCACGGTATCGAAGTGACTGGCGGTAAGTTGCGTGCAATGATGCCTTGGATCCAAGCAAACAAAATCGTAGACAAAGAAAAGAACTAAGTTACGCGCCTTAAGAAAAGTAAAGCAGTGCTTTACTTTTCTTTCGTACCTTGGATTCAAGCAAACAAAATCGTGGACAAAGAAAAGAACTAAGGGTGCGTTACGTGCCTTAAAAAATGGGAAAGCAGTGCTTTCCCATTTTTTTTTCGTGCCTTGGATTCAAGCGAACAAAATCGTAGACAAAGAAAAGAACTAAGTTTTAGTATACTCTTTCAAGAGCCCTTGTTTTTACAAGGGCTTTTTTAGCGCTGTGTGCGAGAAATCACTCAAATTGACCTAAATTTGTAAACTGAAGTCTAAAAAGTCATAAAAAGTAATGAGTGGGCTAGAGAGAATCTCTTTATCGTGCTATAACGCAAAATATAGGGGTTTTTAAAATTAAAATGTGAGCAATGCAACATGCATGCTGATTATAATGTCTTGCTGGTTTTATTGTCGATTGCGGTGGCGATCGGGGTAAGCTTTGCTGCTTTTAGCGTTGAAAATTTATCGTATTATAAAAAAAATACGCATCTCGTCGTACCAATCAATATCGCAACAGGCATGATTTTTGGCTTGGCGATTTGGCTCATGCACTTTGTCGGTATGTTGGCGTGTCATTTGCCACATGGTTATCGCTTTGATGTGACCTATACCACGTTGTCTTATGTCATCGCCGCCTTTGTTTCGATGTTTGCACTTTGGCTAAATACGCTCTCTAGCCTTCCTGTATCACGTGTGATTTTGGGTGCAGTGTTTATGGGGTTAGGCATTTCTGCAATGCATTATACAGGTATGGCTGGACTGATTTTTGAACAGCATGCCATGATTTATCAGCCGATGATTGTGTTGCTTTCTATTGCGATTGCGATTCTCGGCGCAGGGGTTACTTTTTATTTATCACATCGTTTTAAATCGACGTCTTCTTACCATATTTCATCGAGAATTTTCGTCGCTGTGATGATGGGCTTGAGTATTGCGGCAATGCATTACACAGGCATGGCAAGTGTGTATTTTGTTAGTGTCGATCAGGTGGAGCAGTATGAATTATTTCAATCCAATCATGCTTATTTCGTCTTGGGGATGCTATTTTTATTGGTTTTGGTGATTATTGTCGGTGCAAGCTTTTCATTGTTTGAAAAACAAATTGCGCTCAAGAAACAAGATGTGGATCGCCTGAATGTTGAGATTGTGAATTTAAATACCCACGATCAATTGACGCAATTGCCAAATCGATTGTTTGTTGAAAATCGTATCGGTGAAATATTGCAGCAACATCGTGCTGATAACCAGCAACTTGCCTTTTTGTATATTGATCTCGATCGGTTTCGGATGATCAATGAAATCTATGGGCACAAAATGGCAGATCAGCTCTTTATCGAGGTGGTAAAACGGGTGAAGCAAACCTTGTGGCGTAATGTCAGGTTGGCACGCTTTGGTAGTGATGAGTTGGTGATGATGGTGTCCAATGCGACGGGTGAGGAAGCCAAAGCTTTAGCCAAACAGGTGAATGCTAAGATTAAGCGCAACTATCGAATTGGTGATCAAACCATTGCACTGTCTGCAAGTATCGGGGTTGCGATGTTTCCTGAGCACGGCAATAGTTTTAAAGAACTGGTGATGAATGCCAATCTTGCGATGTTGCAAGCCAAGGCACAGGGTCGTAATGGATTTTACTATTTTGATGAAAACTTGGAAGCACAGCGTGTACGCCAAGAATATAATCTCATCAATGATTTAACGACTGCGATCACACATGATCAACTGGTTTTACATTATCAGCCAAAATACAACGCCAATTTGCAATGCTGTGGCGTGGAAGCGTTAATCCGTTGGCAACATCCCAAGCTTGGATTACTGATACCATATCAGTTTATTGATCTTGCGGAGAAGTCGGGTCTGATTGTGTCCATTGGCCATTGGGTACTTGAGCAAGCTTGTAAGCAAATTCAACTTTGGCAGACATCAGACTTTCCGTTAGTACCGATTGCGATAAATTTTTCTGCATCGCAGTTTGAGCATGATGAGTTGTTCGAAGTATTGGATGAGTTATTAGAAAAATACCAAATCAATGCCAAGTATCTCATCATTGAAGTGACTGAAACCACCGCCATGCGCAATGTGAAGCTGTGCGTACAAAAATTTGAGCGACTCAGACAGATTGGTTTGCAGATTGCAATTGATGATTTTGGTACGGGTTATTCGAGCTTTTCATATCTCAAAGATTTGCCGATCGATGAGTTGAAAATTGATAAAGTCTTTGTCAGTCATCTTGATGGTGAAAATAAAAAAGATGAAATTATCCTTGCAAGTATTATCAATCTTGCTTCACAGCTCGGGTTGATTGTCACTGCTGAAGGTGTAGAAACAGAGCAACAAGCGGAAATTTTAATTCGACTGGGCTGTCATCAGTTGCAGGGTTACTATTTTGCCAAGCCAATGCCGATTGAAGACTTGGCGCATTCGAAGTTTGATTTGCAGAAAGTTTAATTAAACACTCAAACGCCATGAGATTTGAGTAATGAGATTACTTATTTGGTCATGGCATTTGTGCGAGAGTGATGATTACGCGTCGTCGTCAATTTTTAAGGGTTGTACATCCATCTTCGAGTATGGAATCAGCTTGGTTTTATACTTCAATTTATAACCGAGCCAAATCGCTAAGAATAATGGAATGCTGATATAGGTAGAGAGTAAGCCGAGCCAATCGATTTTACCGCCTAGGAGTGCTTGATAATTCTGACCGAGAATAATCAAACTACATAAAATAAATGCAAACCACGGTGCAAATGGGAAGAATTTGGCACGATACGCCAGATCACTGAGTTGATGACCTTGTTTCAAATAGCCTTTACGGAAACGATAATGTGAAATCGCAATGCCGAGCCACACGATAAAGCCACACATGCCCGAGGTATTTAACAGCCAATTGAACACAGCTTCTTCACCAATAAATGTGGTGAGGAAACAGAGCGCAGCCACCGCAGTCGTCGCATAAAGTGCTTTCATCGGTACGCCACGACGATCAAGTTTGGCAAAGACTTTCGGTGCACGTCCTTCTCTTGCCATGTCATAGAGCATACGTGTTGAAGAATACATGCCTGAGTTACCCGCAGAGAGGATCGCAGATAAGATTACCGCATTCATGACACTGGCAGCGAAGGCAAAACCTGCTTTCTCGTACAGTAAGGTGAATGGTGATAAAGCCACATTTTCAGTCTTTGCGGCATGTAGGAGCATCGGATCGTTATACGCTACCAATGTACCGATGATGAAAATACACAGGGTATAAAACAGCAAAATTCGCCAAAAAATCTGTTTGATCGCTAGAGGAATGGTTTTATGTGGTTCTTTGGATTCACCTGCTGCCACACCGACCATTTCCGTACCTTGGAAAGAAAATCCTGCAATCATGGCAATCCCGATCATGGCTTGCAATCCACCGACAAAAGGCGCATCGCCTGTCACCCAGTTTTGGGTGATGCTTTGCATCGGATCGAGCATGATTTTGCCAATGGTAAATAAACCAATCGCAATAAATACAATGATGGCGATTACTTTGATCATAGAGAACCAGAATTCACTTTCTCCAAAGCCTTTGACCGTCAGCGCATTGATGCCAAAAATCACCGCTAAAAACAGCGCACTCTAGTAGAAGCCTTCGATTTCAGGAAACCAAAATTTCATGATGAACTGTACAGCGACTAACTCAAAAGCCACAGTGATCGCCCAGTTGTACCAGTAGTTCCAACCGAGGGCGAAACCAAAACCTTGATCGACATAACGACTACCATAGGTAAAAAATGCGCCTGAGCTTGGATAATGTGTTGCAAGCTCTCCTAGACTGGTCATCAGGAAGTAAATCATCACCCCAATGAGTGCATAAGCGACTAATGCACCACCCGGTCCTGCGGTAGCAATCGTTGCACCAGAAGCAAGGAACAGTCCCGTACCGATCGAACCGCCGATGGCGATCATATTCAGATGGCGCGCACTGAGCTTACGCTTTAGGTGCGGTGTTGCAGTGTTTACTGCTTGGTCATTTTGCATATGAAGTCCATCTTGCATGTGTGCTTTTTACATGAATGCTTTGCAGTCGCATACAAAGTTTAGCTTTGAGCATATAAAACTTTAAATCCCCGACTGTCGGCTTTTTGCACGCACTGTGCAAACTGAGCTTCGATCAAGGAAGGGTAATTCAAAAAACGATTGGCAACGATCCACAATTCCCCTTGAGGACGCAGTCGTTGTTTGGCAAATTTACACAGATTTTCGCTGGCTTGATAATTGGTCTTGATGCCTTGATGAAACGGTGGATTACTGACCACCACATCGAATTGATCTGAAATGTCTTGAATGTCGGTAATCGCAAGCGTCGTGAGTTGCTCACTTAGCTGATTCTCTGCAAAAGTGAGCTCGGTTGAACACAGTGCAAAAGCATCAATATCGACAGCAGTCATTTTTCTCGACGAATCTTGTTTTGCTAAAACGGCTGAAATGATGCCTGCACCACAGCCGAAATCTAAGACTGAGCCTGATTTGACGTGTTTAAGATAAGGTAAAAGTTGTGCTGTACCGACATCAAGATGGTCTTGGCTAAACACCCCAGGTAGGGCGCAAATTTGCAAAGTTTCATCATTTATTGAAATTGGATAACGCTTAATCCAAGTTTCTAAATGACTTGCTTTTTCAGTTGGCAGTTTGTCAATCACCAGTTGCCATAATTGGCAGTGTCGTGCGCTATCGAGTTTGATGGTTTTGCCAAAGCTTTGTAGTTGTTTGGCGCTACGCTCAATCCCCGCTTTCTTCTCACCGACTAGATAAATTGATTTGCCTATGCCGAGTAAGCGAATGCATTGCGCCAAAATATAGTCGAGTAAAGCCTTAGCTTTGGGGATAAAAATAATGATTTGATCATAATCATCTGCTTTTGGCTGAACATCAAAAGTGCTTTCGAGATGATTGTTAAAAAAGCTATGATCTGCAAAATTCCACGTCCATACCGATATTTGTGTCGCACCGACATTTTGTAATGATTGAAAAAGTTGATCTTGTGGTGGATTGACCAATAAGATACGACCCTGCCAATGGTCGTGGCGTAGAATCACTTCACTTTTTGCATCCATTGGCGATACTCATTTGCAAATATTGGGTTGTGCTAATCAGTTCCTTGAAATGAACAATTAACAATTTCAAAAAAGGCGACTATTTTAATCGACTCGACCAATAAGGCAAACAAAAAAAGATAAAGGGCTATTTTGCAGGGGTGTTTGATCGCTGTTAATCATATTGCTTTGCCTGATAAATAGCTTAAACCTAGATAAAATCTGTCATCTGATTGCAATAAAAAATCCAATCAATTTGCGTAATCGGATAACTTGAATTGTATAAAATTTAAGAAGTGTTTTGATTTTTAAAAAGAAATAAATAAAAAATCTTAGAGGATTTGTCGTCAAACTGTCACTACTCAATGTTAGGCTTTTGCTGTATAATTTGTCCTCAAATTTTTTAGTAGCATTTTTCCATGTCAGATATTAAAAATCTTCGCAACATCGCAATCATTGCGCACGTCGACCACGGTAAAACAACATTGGTTGATAAACTACTCCAACAATCAGGTGCTCTCGGTGATCGTGCAGGTGAGATTGAGCGTGTCATGGATTCAAATGCGCTAGAAAGCGAGCGTGGTATTACTATTCTTGCAAAGAATACAGCGATTTCATGGTTGGATAAACGTACTGATACCACATATCGTATCAACATCGTGGACACCCCAGGACACGCCGACTTCGGTGGTGAAGTGGAACGTGTAATGTCGATGGTAGACTGCGTATTACTTCTTGTTGATTCACAAGAAGGTCCAATGCCTCAAACTCGTTTTGTAACGCAAAAAGCCTTTGCACGTGGTTTGAAGCCAATCGTGATCATCAACAAAGTGGACAAGCCAAGTGCACGTCCAGACTGGGTAATCGATCAAGTATTTGATTTGTTTGATAACTTGGGTGCATCAGATGAGCAGTTAGACTTCCCAATCGTCTACGCATCAGGTCTTCGTGGTGTGGCAGGTCCTGCGCCCGATGAGCTTGCAGACGACATGACACCACTATTCCAAACCATCGTTGACATCGTTGAACCGCCTGCGGTCGATGTGGACGGTCCATTCCAAATGCAGATTTCATCACTTGACTACAACAGCTTCGTGGGTGTCATCGGTGTTGGTCGTATCCAACGTGGTTCAGTGAAGTTGAACACACCAGTCACTGTGATCGACAAAGAAGGCAAAACACGTAACGGTCGTATATTAAAGATCATGGGTTATCACGGTTTGGAGCGTATTGATGTGGAAGAAGCATCTGCAGGTGACATCGTATGTATCACTGGTATTGATGAACTGAATATCTCTGATACGATCTGTGACCCAAAAAATGTTGAAGCATTACCACCGCTATCTGTAGATGAGCCAACAGTTTCGATGACTTTCCAAGTGAACAATTCGCCGTTCGCTGGTAAAGAAGGTAAATTCGTGACTTCACGTAATATCCGTGAACGTCTTGACCGTGAATTGATCCACAACGTCGCACTTCGTGTAGAAGATACAGACAGTCCTGACCGTTTCAAAGTATCAGGTCGTGGTGAACTTCACCTTTCAGTATTGATCGAAAACATGCGCCGTGAAGGCTTCGAGATGGGTGTATCTCGTCCGCAAGTGATCATGAAAGAAGAAAATGGTGTTAAACAAGAGCCATATGAAAACGTGACTTTTGATGTGGAAGAGCAACATCAAGGTTCTGTCATGGAGCAAATGGGTCACCGTAAAGGCGAACTCACCAATATGGAAGTGGACGGTAAAGGTCGTATCCGTATCGAAGCAACTGTGCCATCTCGTGGTTTGATCGGCTTCCGTTCAGAGTTCTTGACTATGACTTCTGGTACAGGGATCATGACGTCAAGCTTCTCTCATTATGGTGATGCGAAGCAAGGTACTGTTGCAAAACGTCAAAATGGTGTATTGATCTCAATGGTACAAGGTACTTGCTTGGGTTATGCGCTATTTACGCTACAAGATCGTGGTCGTCTATTTGCTAAACCACAGCTTGAAGTGTATGAAGGCATGATCGTGGGTATCAACTCTCGCTCTGACGATATGGTTGTGAATCCAACGAAGGCAAAACAGCTGACTAACGTCCGTGCATCTGGTACAGATGATGCGTTGACTTTGACACCTGCGATTGAATATACACTTGAGCAAGCGCTTGAATTCATTGAAGATGATGAGCTAGTCGAAGTAACGCCAAAGTCGATCCGTATCCGTAAAAAATTCTTAACGGAAAACGAACGCAAACGTAACCGTGATAAGTAATTCATTTGCTAAGTAATGATGTTCTAAGTCTTTACTTGCTTGAGTCAACAAAAGCCGATTTCGAAAGAGGTCGGTTTTTTTATGATATTTTATGAGTGATCAAATGTAGAGCATTCATATGAAGCAACCGAATCAACCTTATAGTAAAGCTGGGCTATGGACAATTCGTGTGGTACAAGTCATTTTGGTCCTGACCGTACTATTTGCACCGTTGATGATTTGGGCGTTGATTCGAAGCGATCAAGAACCGAGTAGCTATCAGATTGATCAACATGGTCAAGATGTTGGTGGCGAGCGCTCCGCATTTAAAATTTATCAAGATAAATTGCTTGTTGCGGTGCCAAGCGGTGGCTATTACCCCTTAGCTCAGGCAGACATTTCGACAATCCGACTGCTCGGTAATGACTATAATGCACGGCATATCGCAGTCGATAAAAATCATCTGTATTGTGGCAATCACACGATTACTGAGCTAAATCCTGCAACCAGTAAAGTGATAGCTCAGGGCTATCTGACTGATGGTAAGCACAGCTATTATTGTGCGCCGATGACTGAGCAAAATCCAAATCTGAGTGCAGTACAAGAAGTTTGGCAAGAGGTTTTATACACTTTAGGGGCGGGGGACAAACCACTAGGATATTGGCATCCGATCGTCAAACTGAATCATACCAATGTCCCATATAAGATCACGCTAGATGGTATCGCCAGTAATGGTTCGAGTACCTACTATCAAGGGCAACTCATGCCACAGGCGAATGCAGATGAGTTGTACTATATCGCAGAGCGAGCCAATGGGCGTTCCTTGCCTCGAGTTAGTGAGCACTATTCCAGTGATGGTGAGCAGGTTTATTTTGATCAGCGCTTACTCGATTTAACATCAAATCCCGATTTACTTTCGATACGTTTTGGCATTCGTGATCATTATCTATTTGATCCCAAAACGCAGAATTATTATTTGGAAGATCAGGCATTTCCTGCAAAAAATACACCTTACAAAATGTTAAATCCAAGTGATGATCACGCTGACCATGCACTATTTCTCTCACCAAAAGGCATCTATTTTTATCATAAGCGCAATCAAAAGATTGAGCGTGCAGGCGATAATCCGTTTAATTCCAAGCTGATCCAAATTGCGCCAGACGTGTATAGCGATGGCAAGGATACTTATTTTTTAAGTCTAGCAAGAAAGACCGTGCGTAGTCGGCGAGGGCAACGGCTCTGTTGGTTTGCCACCAATCTTAATCGGCTTGAAAATACACCGCCAGTATCATGGCACAAGCTCGCAGATGTGAAATATGATATTTGGCAAAAGGGCACGTTGTGGCGAAATCAAGATCGAATCTATTATTTTGATGAGCTTGGACAAGGACAACTATTCAAGAGTGCAGTCTACCAAGTAATGGAAGCGCCAAGTGTGCAACGCCTACATGGAAGCGTGCGAGATGATGATATTCGCCGTATGATCTATGATGAAAAGCTCATCATTCCAAAAACTAAAAATCCGATTCAAGCCAAAGAGGAAGTGCGATTCTGCTTATCTTTTGGTGGGCTATACGCTTGAAATGTTTAGAAAATTTATAGAGATAATTATGGTTCTAATTTCAATACAATGTATACTGATTTTAATGTTTTAATTAATATTAATGAATATATACTTTAAGTTAGAAAAATTAATATTGGTGAATGATATGCAAGCCTATCTCCATCGCAGTGAAGATCGTGGTCATGTCCAAGCAGGTTGGTTAAACACACGACATAGCTTTTCTTTTGGCAGTTGGCACGACCCCAAATATATGGGTGTCAGCGCTCTTCGAGTCATTAATGATGACCATATCGCAGGCAATCAAGGCTTTGACACGCATCCGCATGACAATATGGAAATCCTGACCTGTGTGCTTTCAGGTACGATTTCGCATAAAGACAGCATGGGCAATGAGGGCGATATCAAAGCAGGCGAATGGCAACTGATGAGCGCAGGCACTGGTGTGCGCCACAGTGAAATGAACCGTTATGATGAAGCGGTGCATTTACTCCAGATTTGGGTAATTCCGAATGTACAAGATACCGAGCCGACGTATCAGCAAGTGGCGTGCGATCCGAATGATGCGCCCAACCAATGGCATCTCATCGCAGGGACTACCGATCAAGCCTTGATGCACATCCGCCAAAATGCGGAAATTCGCAGTGCTATGTTACACGCAGGGCAAAGTCTAACTGTGGATCAGGTAAAACGAGTGAACTATGTGCATCTGATCAAAGGTGAAGTGAACATCGGTGAGCATACGGTGAAAGCGGGTGATGCCTTAGTCTTTGAAGATAATGCAGTGATTGAAGCGAGTGAAGACAGTCAAATGATTTGGTTTAATTTGCCGTGACTTTCAAATCGAGCATCTTTTAAGAGAATGAAAAGCGAGCCGAGGCTCGCTTTTTTAACTGCTAGTCTGGTTTATTTGTATGCTGTTTAAACTTAAAATCCCCTACGATCATACCAAGTTTAGAATGCTTGATCTGCAATAAAATTTCAGTGGGTTGATCGCTTTGTTGAAACCGCTTGAACTGATGTTGAGTTAGGCAATATTCAAAAAGAAGATGATCGGACTGTTCAAGTTTGAGCTGATATTTGCAGAATGATCTCTTGGGCACTAAATCCCCAGTAGCGAAAGTATTTATTGTACTGTTCTGCCCAAAAGCATAAGTATAAAAGTGTGGAATATAGCCACAAAAAATAATCCAAAATAGTGCGGTATAGCAAAACGGCAGGAGAATCACCCAACAAAAAAACTGCATTGGACGTGAGAAATGGAATTTAGGATCAGGATTATTTAACCATTCACCGAAGTGTTTTAGATAAAATGCCCAGAAGAATAAGCAACACGACAGTATCGTGGATAGATAAAAACTCAACAAAGATACAGTTTTATTCGGAATAAACTGATTAAAAAAACATCATTTTAAATATTGCTAAGCACAATACTAACAGTAAAATTTTCAAAAAGCTCTTTTGTTTCGGTGTGGTTTTCCATACAGGCGTAGGTGCTTTTGATTCATGAAACACGAGACCAAAGCTCCTACACCTGATGAAACAATTTAATTATTCCTCTCTTGCCTTAGCATTCGACTTTTTGGATTTCTTGGTCGATTTCTTTGCTTTGGCTTTTTTCTTCGCTTTGGCTTTTGCTGCTTCGCCATCTGATTTTTTTGCCTTTTTCTTCTTCGGCTTTTTATCAGTTGGTTGCTCAAAGATTTGTTCTAAATCTTTTTCTGCTTTGTCGGTTGTTTCCAGATTTGGCAAGACTTCTGACACAGGTTTTTTACGGCGTGTAGTACTTGGTCTAGCACTTGTCGGATTGCTACCGTTTGCATTGCTACTGTTTACATTACTAGGTGATTTTGAACGTGTCGGACGCTTACTATTTTGATTTTCGCCAGTTGAGTGATTACTTGCATTATTAGTATCAGCACGATTGCTTCGTGGCGCACGGCTACGCACCGCACGACCTTCACTGGTCAGTTGTTTGACCAAATCAAAATCAATTTTGCGTTCTTCCAAATTCACCTGAGCGACTTTGATTTTAATGGTGTCACCCAATGCAAAAGTACGTCCATGATGTTGTCCGACTAAGCGTTGCAATGGCGCATCATAAACAAAATAATCATCGCCCAACTGACTGATATGGATCATGCCATCGACATACAAGTCTTTCAGCGTGATAAATAAACCAAAATCAGTCACAGTGGTGATCACGCCATCGAATTCTTCACCGATATGCTGTTGCATATAGTGGCATTTTAGCCAGCTGGTGACATCACGAGAGGCTTCATCGGCACGACGTTCAGTCTGTGAATAATGCTCGCCTGCGGCATCCAGTGATGCACCTTGTAGCGGATAGGGTTTGCTTGCGAGTTTGGCTTTGATCGCACGATGCAACAGTAAATCAGGATAACGACGAATCGGTGAAGTAAAGTGCGTGTATGCTTCATACGCCAAGCCGTAATGTCCTGCATTTTTCGGACTGTAATAGGCTTGCATCATCGAGCGAAGCAGCACCGAATGAATACTGGTGGCATCGACACGATCTTTAGTCGCTTCGATGACACGCTGATAATCGGCTTGGGTTGGTTGTTCTGGGAAACTTAAACCCAGCAATTTGACAAAATCACGGACTTTCTGAATCCGTGAAAACTCAGGTGGCTCATGCACACGATACAGTACAGGCACATCTTGTTTTAAAGCAAAATCTGCGGCGGCAACATTGGCAAGGAGCATACATTCTTCGATCAAGCGATGTGCATCGTTGCGTGTACGAGGCAAAATCTGCTGAATCGCACCTTTATCGTCAAAGGTCATATAGGTTTCAACTGTTTCAAACTCCATCGCATGACGCTCTTGGCGTAGATTGAGCAGAGTTTGATAGAGTTGGAACAGCGTATTTACTGATTTATGAATTGTCTTATCATCAGGAATGGCTTTTGTATTTCCTGATAAATAGTCAGCGACTTGAGTATAGGTCAGACGTGCTTTGGAGTGCATTACCGATGGATAGAACTCATAACCTGTGACCCGACCAGTACGGGAAAGCGTCAAATCGCAGACCATACATAGGCGATCGACGTGCGGATTCAGTGAGCATAATCCATTGGATAAGGCTTCAGGCAACATCGGCAAGACATAATGCGGGAAATACACCGACGTACCACGTTGCTGAGCTTCTTCATCGAGCGGTTGATCGACTTTGACATAGTGGCTGACATCGGCAATCGCCACCACCACACGGTAGCCACCGCCTGCACGTTTTTCTGCAAAAACGGCATCATCGAAATCTCGAGCGTCTTCACCATCAATGGTGACTAAGGGTAAATCTCGCAGGTCAATGCGACCTTTGCGATCTTTTGCAGAAGGTTCTTTGTAGCTTTCGGCTTCTTTTACCACTTCATCAGGGAATTCATAGGGCAAGCCATATTCCAATATGGTTGCAGGAATAATGATTTGCGTATCGGCGTGATCCGCCATCGACTTGATCACATGCCCTGTGGCGAATTCTTCACGGGTTGGATAATCATCAATGGCAATACGCACCGCATCGCCAATTTTTAGGCTGGCATGTTCTACCAATTCTTTTTCTAAGGTAATTGGTTGATGCGTATTTGGCGTATTCGGTTGAATAAAAAACTCACCTTCATGCTCGCACAGCTCACCGATGATTTGTTGCACTTGATGTTTAATGACTTCTGTAATAAAGCCTTGTTGCTTACCACGACGATCAATACTGGTCGGACGTACACGGATACGATCGCCATGAAACACGAGGCGAAGTTCACGCTCTGTCAGTACCAAATCATTATGATCTTTAATCACCGCAAAGCCTTGACCACGATGATTTATTTCCACGGTGGCATCAAACTCTTGATCATCATTGCATAGCTGATAAGTCTGACCGATACGTAGCAACTGCCCATCACGCACCATTGCGCCAAGACGGCGACGTAAGGCTTCGAGATTGTCATCATTATTTAAGGCGAATTTTTCTGCAAGATCGTCGTAGCTTAGACCTTGTTCTGCTTGCTCAATGTGTGAGGAGATCAGCGTTCGGCTTGGAATCGGGTTGTCATAACGCTGTGACTCGAGTAAGGCTTCGGGATCGTTCCATTTTTTTATCATGATTTATATACCCACGCATCTCATCAAAATCTGTATATCGAGCAATAGTTTAGCATATTGTCGGTTGCGCTTTGTGTGAAATTTGATTGCAAGATCATGACCAAACGGGTTTTATCACTTGGCGATGATTAATTGCGCAAAAAGCACGGCTTCCTTGCGCTAAACTCAAAAAAAAGCATTGCAACACTTGATGCGGGCGCATTTAATTTGTATTATGGCGACCTCGTTACGGTGAGATGTCCGAGTGGCCGAAGGTGCTTCCCTGCTAAGGAAGTGTGGGTTTTATAGCTCACCGAGGGTTCGAATCCCTCTCTCACCGCCAACGAGATAATGTTTTTGACATGACCTTATGCGCTCATAGCTCAGCTGGATAGAGCACTTGGCTACGAACTAAGGGGTCGGGAGTTCGAATCTCTCTGAGCGCACCATCAATCCTTGCATTGATCTAAGTCTGTCTACATTATTTTGAAATGCGCTCATAGCTCAGCTGGATAGAGCACTTGGCTACGAACTAAGGGGTCGGGAGTTCGAATCTCTCTGAGCGCACCATTCATATCGATGTTTAGATTTTCAAATTAAGACTTTTAAGTTAAAATTGATCGAAGATGAAACTGATTAAACCGCAATCGTTAGATGAGCGGTTTTTTTGTGCTTAAAATTTTTAAGTGATTAGCAAGAGATTGCTTTAATTGGTTGACCGAGGCGTCTAAAAAGCCAGCTTTTCAAAGGATGATAATCTATGCAAAATGTTTCATAACATGAAGAATCAAGCTTCTTATGAACATTACTGAATTTGAAATTCCAGTTTCTGATCCAAGACTCCCTGATCAAGAAGGCAGAGTCTTTGCAAAGTCCTGGCAATCTGCAGACTGCAAAGCTGAGCTTGCGCCTATTGTATTGATTCATGAATCTTTGGGTAGCGTGGCGCAGTGGCGTAATTTCCCAGAGCTTTTGGCAGAGCAGACCAAACGACAAGTAATTGCCTATGATCGCTTGGGTTTTGGACAGTCATCTGCGTTGAATCAGCCTTTAGATTTAGATTTTGTGATTGATGAAGCGAAAACGACTTTTACTACATTGGTTCAAGCGTTAAATATCCAGAAGTTTGTGGTTGCGGGGCATAGCGTCGGTGGCGGAATGGCAGTTGCTGTCGCAGAAAAGTTTCCATCACAATGTCTAGCAGTGATCACTATGTCTGCACAATCTCAAGTTGAGCAGATCACTTTAGATGGTATTCGTGAAGCTAAACAACTCTTTGCTGAACCAAAGATGCTTGCAAAACTGGCAAAATATCATGGGGATAAAGCGCAGTGGGTGCTCGATGCGTGGACGGAAACATGGCTTGATCCAAAGTTTGCCACGTGGAATTTGGATGCTTATCTTGCTCGGATACAGTCGCCAATTTTGGTGATTCATGGTGAGCACGATCAATATGCGACTTTGGCACAACCTAGACGTTTTATCCACTTGGCACAGGTTGAAAAGCAATTGGAGGTTTTACCAAACTGTGGGCATTTTCCCCATCAAGAGCAAACGCAGCAAGTCTTGGTAGCTATTGAAAAGTTTTTACAGCAGATGCAATAGGTGCGAAATTAATCATCGGCATGTTATGATGGATTGTATGTGAATTGAGCAATTAAATGGATTGATTCGAATAAAACTATGCAACCTCGAAAAAATCCGTATAATTCCCACACTTAATGCGCTCATAGCTCAGCTGGATAGAGCACTTGGCTACGAACTAAGGGGTCGGGAGTTCGAATCTCTCTGAGCGCACCATTCATCTCAATGTTCAGATTTTTAAATTAAGACTTTTAAGTCAAAACTGATCAAAGATAAAGTCGATTAAACCGCAATCACAAGATGAGCGGTTTTTTTGTGCCTAAAATTTATTGCTGTAGTCGTTTACAGTCCAAGTTTTGTTTCGGCTTTGGCGCTGACCACGCTTGCCATCGTTGCGGACGGCAACACATCATGATAAGGCAAGCTACGCATTGCTCGAAGTAAGAATGGCGCATCATCATCGATTTTCCCTGCGGCGGTGATTTTCCAGACTGAGCCTGACTCAAAGTCTTTGACCGACATGCGTGATTTCATAAACTTAACGTCACCACCCACCGCATACATATCGACTTGATTCTCCGCAAGATCAACAAAACGAATCCGTGAGCTAAATGGAATGCTAATCACACCCAATCCGACACGAATATCATAAATCGCATCTTGCGATTTCAATTGATCCTGATTTTGAATCAATTTGACACTTTTCACTTGATTACTAAAAAGGGTTTTAAAGACATTCGGTGAAAGCAGTTGTTTTGATTTTTCGCTTTTTGCCGAGAAATATTGATAGCTGGTACTAAAGCGCAAATCTTCCTTGCCATGTTTGTATGGTACGACATAAGGGCGATGAACAAAGGTAATTGGTTGTTTGGTCTTTTTACTCAGTTGTACCAAGTGCTTGTATTCTGCCAAGGTTGTGAGTTTTTCAGGTATTTTTCCTGCGCCGAGTTTAACTGCTTTGGCTTTACCGTTAAATTTTTCATTCAAAGCCTCTAAAGCAAAGGTGTTTGCAGCATATGGAATCCCTGTTTTGATCTCTGGCATGGCTTTGAGTAGAGTCGTGATGAGAAAACCTTTGGTCACATCGAGATCATTCCAATGCGTGAGCGTGACTAAAGTTTTGTTGTTACCTAGTGCGAACCATTCAAACTTGCCCATACCGTGCGGAAAAGAGGAGTCGATCACAAGTGAACTCATGCTGTTTTTCGTCAAGTGATGTTGTAGTGTCACATCTTCATTGAAATTCAAGACTTTGATTGGTGTCGGTACGCTGACACGATATTCCACTTGGCTGATTTCTTCTTGCGCTTTGGTATCGTCTTTATTGCTTTCTAAGACTTTGGCTTTTTTTAAAGTGGGAAAAAGTCCGACATAGCCTGAGTAATCTTTTAGAGTGTTATAGATCTGTTCAGGTGTGGCATTGACCACGAGTGCAGCCGAGCTATATTGCGCACTTTTGTAGCTACGAGTACCTGACTTATCGGTATATTTGATCGCTTGTGGCACATGGCTATAAATAAAAATATCGTCATTGGCGACATTTGCCACTTGTTTGGCGCTGTTATTGAAAGGTGTGAGTGCGCTCGGTGTCGGGTCTTGCCAATCGACTAATTTGGCATAAGTGCAGAGTGGCATCATTGCCATAGTGAAAATGAGGTACGTGCGGATATATTTCGGCATATAACGGTTTTGCATATGAACTCCATGTTCGCATTTTTTGTTTTACTGCAAATTTACTACACATCAATTTTGCTAGATTTGGGAATTTAAGTAAGTATTGAATCATAATCTACCTTTTTAATAATGCATAAAATGTAGACGAATGCAGTGTTGTTGTTAAATTTGTTTTGGCTTTTGTATTGTCTAGACTTCCTTGCTAAAGTAAGGTGACATTTTTTAATGATTTGCGATTATGACTGAACAAGCGAGTTTTAGTTGCCGTTATCACCTGACTTTGGAAGAGTCCAAAGAAGGCTTTGCTTTGGCGACATTTGGCAAAAAGAAATTTACCCGTTATCTGACACCACTACTGAGTGTGGGGATTATCATTTGGGGCTTTTATCTCGGATGGCAAGGCATTGGTCAGGTGTATATTATTTTAGGTTTTTCTTTTTTATTGCTCCAGTTACTGATGCGTTTTGTGATTTTACCGAAGCTGTTTTCACGACAATACGAACGTTATCAATATGGTCGAGTTGAGCAGGGTATCGATCTATATCAAGACTCGGCAGTATTGATTGCAGCCGATCGACAGCATCGTTTTGCCTATAGTGATGTGGTGCGATTGATCAAAGGTAAAATCAGTTATGTGATTGAGCTGAAAGATAAAACGGTGATTATTTTGTCGAAGTCAGCGATTGAGGCGACGGGTAAGCAGGATGTGTTTGAATCAGCTTTCCGTAAACATTAATTCGTCAGTTTTCAAATTCACGGCTTTTCAAGTTTAAAGCGCTTCTATTAAAAATCTTTAGCCTAAGGACACATCATGCAAAGCCCTTCAAAAATTATCTGTGTCGGTCGCAACTATGCCGATCACGCCAAAGAGCTCGGTAATGCTGTGCCTGATAGCCCTGTACTGTTCCTCAAGCCACCAAGTAGTCTGCGTACTTTGCAAGATGGTATTGTGTGGAATACCGATCTGGGTGAATGTCATTTTGAATGTGAGCTATGTTTGCAGATCGCTAAACCACTGTCACAGGTAACAGATAAAGATGAAGCTTTATCGGCGATCGGTGCGGTGACTTTGGGCTTGGATTTGACCTTGCGTGATGTACAAAATACATTGAAAAATAAAGGTCAACCGTGGGAACGTGCCAAAGCATTTGACGGTTCATGCGTACTTGCAGAGTGGGTGGATTATGATCCTGTGATTGATTTAGATCATTTGACATTTCGCTTTGCGCAAAATGGCGTGGTGAAACAGCAGGGCAATACGCAAGATATGATTTTTGATATTGCGACTTTACTGGTCGATATTAACCAAGTATTTCGCTTAGAAGTTGGTGATGTGATCATGACAGGGACACCAGCAGGCGTTGGTGCGTTATATGTCAAAGATCAGCTTGAGATGACGTTGAATTATGGTGATGTGCATCAGTGGACGACGTTTTGTCGATAATTGAAAGCTTTATCGTCATAGTATTTATGAGTTGTTCAAGCCAGTTAGTTTTTATTAAGACGAGAGCTAAAGAACACGATAATCATTACTAAAATAGGAATGTAGAGAAAATCTACAATTTGCTTAATGAAAGAATGTTGTAAGTCACTTTGATGGATAAAGTGTTTGAACAGAAGATAGATTGTCGTACATCCGAAAACTGCGCCTGAAAATTTCAAAGTATAGATAATTGACGGTTTTATCTGATCTTTTTCGATGATCAATCTGTTAAACAAAATATAAGCAATAAAAATCAAGAAGTAGCACAAGATTTTAAGTGAAATAAATCCCCATAAAATTTGGCGATCAGGAACTATTTTCGTCACAGTATAGATTGATGCTAAAAGTAACATCGGACTGACAATACTTAGGATCAATTTAAGGTTTATAGCTTTCAGCATCAAGTTCTCTTTATAAAAATGGCATCATCTAATCTAAGTAATTAATAATCGTTGACGCCAAGATGGTTTTTCTAAATTGTATGAATCCTAGATTTTTTGATCAAAAATAGTCGCTAAAGGAATCGCTAATTTCTGTGCGAGGTACGCATCAGATTCTGCCAAAGTTGAACCGACGACTTGCATTACATGATCATTTGGGGTGCTGTCATTCAGCTCACTGCGATGTGGTAGTGCATATGGTAGATTTTTCACAAATTGCCAAAGATCGACTTGTTCAAGATTGCGAATCAGTACAAATTCATTGCTATCTGTGCGTGTGATGAGATTTTGCTTTTCAAGTAATTCAATGAAATATGGCCATTTCCCAATCTCGCCACGCCCAAGAATATCCATCGCTTCACGATCGGATACTGTGCCACCACGTTTTTGCTTTTGATGAAAAAGTTCTAAGACATCAAGAAGCATTAATATCGGATGGCGCTTAGTCGTCTTGTCTGAATGAAAAGCCGTGATGGCATAGCTAATCTGTACACCAAGTAACACCACCAGCCATGAGGTATAAATCCACAATAAGAAAATAGGTAATGCTGCAAACGCACCATAGACCAATTGGTAACTGGTGAAGTTACTCATGATAAAGCCGAATAGATTTTTGAGTAGCTCAAACACCACACCACTAAAAATTCCTGCAATCACAGCAGACTTGATCGGCACACTACGGTTGGGGATCGTCCAGTACAGTAGGCTAAAACCTAAGCAGGTCAAGGCAAACGAGATAAAAAGTAAAACATACGCAAAATCAAACTGATAGCCTGCAACGGTATTGCTGAGCAAGTTCATCGAAGCAACAGTTGAAGATAATACAAATGCTGTTCCTAGAATGATCGGACCAAGAGAAATAATCGTCCAATAGCGCATAAAGCCGACAATGCCACCACGAGCCTGACGCACTCGCCAGATGCGATTAAACGCAAGCTCGATACTCGAAAGCATCATGACCGTAGTAAAGAATAAAAACAGAATACCGATAATGGTCAGGTTGCTTGAGTTTTCAGTAAAGGCGTTGAGGGCTTTATCAAAGGCAATAGAGGTTTTTGGCAGGAAGTTGCTATAAATCCATGTCTGCATCTGCTGTCGTGCAGGCTCTAAAGCCTTAATTGAGGACACAATCACTAAGAACACGGTGAGCATTGGCACAATGGCAAAGAGGGTAGTGTACGTCAGTGAGCCTGCACTTTCTCGACAACGATCTGCTTCAAAACGATACAAGACAAAACGGATAAATTGTATCCATTTTTGCTCAAGTATTCCTGAAGCTTTGAGTTTATCTAGCATGCTGTCTGGTCCTCACAGCGTGATATTGATCATGATTTTTTAAATGACGTCTTTTAAATCACATATTTTAATTAAACACGATAATCTATTTAAAAACATCAATATTTACATCGTATTACATTCAGCTCTGCAAATCTGTAGAGAAATTGCGTATCATGCTTACACTCGATTTGATGCCCAATACAAGGAAGCACGTTGCGATGCAATCTTATGTTTTAGTTCTTTATTATAGTAAATATGGTAGCACACGTGAAATGGCGCACTTGATTGCACAAGGTGTCGAGAATCAAGGACTGATTGCAAAAATCCGCACCGTTCCTGAGATATTTCCTGCGATCGCTACAGCTGAGCGTAGTATTCCTGAGCAGGGTGATGTGTACTGCACTTTAGATGATTTACAAAATTGTGCAGGCTTGGCATTGGGTAGCCCAACACGCTTTGGCAATATGGCAAGTCAGATGAAATATTTTTGGGATCAGACCACTAGTCTATGGCTCAGTGGTGCGTTGCATGACAAGCCTGCGTGTGTGTTTACGGCAACTGGTTCAATGCATGGTGGGCAAGAATCGACTTTGTTGAGTATGTATCTGCCACTTCTCCATCACGGTATGATGTTGCTTGGCTTAAAAAATAGCGAAGCAGCGTTGTCGAATACAAAATCAGGTGGCACGCCATACGGTGTAAGCCATGTTAGCGGCTCACGACATGATCAAGCGATTTCTCAAGATGAAAAACGCCTAGCGATCGTACAAGGTGAGCGTTTAGCTGAGATTGTAAAAAAGCTCAACGCTTAAAAGCTCGATGCTAAAAATTGGGTTGAAACTCAGAATTTAACGAATACAATTCCGTCCATCCGCTTTAGCTTGATACAGGCGTTGATCCGCTAATTGCAAAGTTTGATCAATGTTTTGATGGTGAGTCGGCCAATGCGCAATGCCGATAGACACTGTCACCTGACCGATGCCTGCGATCTTATCTTGTGTGCGATTTTGCAGGATTCTCGATGCGACTTTTTGAGCCAATGAGTAAGATGCATTGGGTAGCAAAACAATAAATTCTTCACCGCCAATACGACAGCAAATGTCCTGATCTCGACACTGTTCTTGGATTTGCCAAGCGATGTGTTGTAAAACGCGATCGCCCTCAGCGTGCCCATATTGATCATTAACCGTTTTAAAATGGTCGATATCGATTGCCAAGATGGCAAAATTAGTCTGTTGCTTTTCAAAGGTGTCGATATACAATTGCATACCACGACGGTTGTAAAACCCTGTCAACGGATCTGTTTTGACGATGGTGTTGAGCTCATCAACGGTTTGTTGAAAGTGATCTGCGCTGAACAGTAGGGCTTTTTGGAATTGTGCGACTTCAAAATACCAAGGACGAATTTTACGAATATTTTTCTCGGCATCGGGCTGATTGAGTTGACTTGCAGAGTCTGCCAAGTCTGAGAGTGGTTGTGCGATCACATAGGAAAAGCGCCAAATCACAAAGAACACAAACGCATAAAAGAACAACATGCCTAAGATGACTTTGTAGAGCAAATTGGATGCTTGGTCGAGGAGTTGTTTGGTGGGTTGCTGTGAAACCACGACCCAGTTTGGCGCACTTATTTTTGAGAAACCTGCAAGGCTATCAATGCCTTTAGTATCTACCAAACGCAGATTGCCGTAAGGTTCATTCATTAAGGTGTTTAAACCCGTATTTCCGACTGCAGAATCTCCAATACGACTTGGGTCGGGGTGGAAAATAATCCGTTGCTGACTATCCAGCACATACATATAATTGTCTTGATAGCCGTATTGGCTCGATAAGAGTTGGGAAATAAAGTTTTGTTCTTTTAGATAAATTGTACCGCCGACGTAGCCAAGATATTGTCCAGATGCATCGACAACAGGTTCAGAAATATAAATCAAAAAATTCTTTAAAGCAGAGTTATAAGGTGGTGTGATCAGCGATTCTTTATATTTTAAAGATAAGCGTGTGGCGGTGGTGTTCATAACTTGTCCCTTTTTGAAAGGGAGTGTAAGCGGGGCAAAGCCTGCCAAGTGACCATCTGCTTTAACAAAGCTAACACTATTAAAGTATTGAGATTGTTTAAGAATCCGTGTGAGTTCTTGGTCGATGATTTGATCATTATTTGGTGAAGTTGCCAGCACTGATGCGCTGTATTTAAGCTCAAGTTGAATACCGTGAAAATGCAAGTCGGTACTACTGGCAATTTTATGGGCATATTCTTCATGCACGGCAAGCGCACTATTTAACAACTGATTGCGCTGAATGATATAACTCACGACCAAAGAAATCACAAACAAAGTCGCAATACTAAATAGCACCAAAGATATAATGAGTTTCTTTAGGTTGAGTCGAGTTAAGCGATGTAAAGGCTTTAATGTCCTTATTGATATGAAAAAACTATTCAATTTATGAAAAAAAGCGCAGAAAAAATCTACAATTTTCAATCAATTTCATTTAAAGCCTGCGCAATGAGAATACTTAATGTCATTCGTCTAAAAGTGACAAAAATCTGCCAGCTTCTGTCAATTTTGGTTGGTATCTTTTCAATTTGATGTTAAATTGTTAAAATACGTAACCAGTACCATTTTATCAAATTAAATTCTATTTTTATTAGGTAAGGTCTTATGCCGGTTAGAGCGCCGATCTCAAGTTACACAGCGACACCCGCCCCTGCAAGTTTGCAGGCGGAGTTGTCTGAAATTGTGTCTGAGCATGTCGGTGCAACGGTTGACCTATTGTGTAAACTGAGTCGCTATAGTCACGCCATTTATTATTATCAATACAAAGACATGGTCGTGGCGAACTGCACCGTAGAAAACATTGCTCAAGAGATTGTTCAAGATATCTGTCAGCAAGTTGCCCATTTTGGCAAAGGTGAACAACTCGATAGCGAAAGCGCAATTTTTGAAACGATACAGGGTGTTTTTGAGGATTCACATGATTTTACGCCAGAGTCGATTTATGTGGTGGGTAATGCAACTATATCGACCGAGTCTAAGCTAACCATTATTCTTTGTGCGGATAAAACACAGCTCATATCAGTTCAAATGCAAAACTGTCTAAATGAATACATTCTACAGCGCGATTCATCACTGCAAATGATCATAGATAGTAAGACAGCGTATCGTCAGTTGGCTGACTTAGAAGAAATCAATGCTAGTCGTAGCAAGTATTTTTCGATTATTGCACATGATCTTCGTGCGCCATTTCACGGCATTTTAAGCTGTGCGGATATCTTGGTGCATGAGCGTGCCACGCTAGACGATGAGGCCTCACTGCGGTTGGTCGAGTATATTAATGATACTGCGCAGTCCACTTATAGTTTGTTAGAAAGCTTGTTGAATTGGGCAATGGCTGAAGGTGGTCGTTTTCACTTTAAGCCTGTGCATTTCAATGTCAATGATGTGGTGCAATCGGTATTCGATCTACTCAACTCATCTGCCTTTAAGAAAAAGATTAAGCTAAAATGTGATGTTGCAGGTCAGCTCTATGCTTTTGGTGATGTGCGGATGATGACTTCTGTGATTCAGAATCTGACCTCGAATGCACTCAAGTTTACCAATGCTAATGCAGATAAAGAGATTTTAATCTGCGCACATCAAGATCAAAATTGGGTCGAGATTCGTATTCAGGATCAGGGCGTAGGTATGACGGAAGTGCAATGTGAAAAGTTGTTTCAACAAGACACTATTCCAAGTACACAAGGCACTTCAGGCGAAAAAGGTACAGGGCTAGGCTTGGTGCTGTGTAAGCGATTTGTCGAAAATAATGGCGGGACGATCGCTGTAGAATCCATTGAAAATCAAGGCACACTATTTATTGTGCGTATCCCAGTGGGAAGTATTGATTTAGTCTAAATATTTTTTACCTTGAAGATTTAAAATTGAAAGCTTGACGTGTATTGGACATCAAGCTTTTTTATTGCGCATTGAGTATTTCACTTTTTTAAATTTGACCATTAAAGAAAGCATTGCAAGCTTATCAAATCTACGTAATTATGCGGATATAAACTTTTTTCGTATTATTTTAAATATTCGTAGGACAGGTCGGTTTCGCAATGGATCAACAACAACTAGAAAGAACACAATTCAGTAGCCTATACGCCACGCAAGTGATGCAAAACTTAGATGGCATTTGGCAATCAGATTATGAAATTGACCAATTTTCACAGCCGCTAACCCGACAGCAAATTGCCACATTTCTTAAAGATAATTTGGATGCGAATAGTGATGAAGCGACATGGATGCGTCAAATCCGTCAAATTCGTGCACGGCTGATGTTGCGCTGGATTTGGCAAGATTGTAATAATTTGACAGATGTGCGCACATTAACGCGTGAGCTTTCTGATTTTGCTGATCTTGCGGTGATTGTCGCAAAGGATTTTGCACGTCCTGCATTAATCGCCAAGTATGGTGAACCGATCGGTGAAGATGATGGCACAGTCCAAGATTTAATCGTGATCGCCATGGGCAAGCATGGCGCGCAAGAGTTGAATCTCTCCAGCGATATCGACCTGATTTTTGCCTTTGATGAAAATGGTGAAACCAATGGGCGAAAATGTGTAGATGTACAGCAATTTTGTATTGCTTGGGGGCAGAAGATTATTCAATTGCTCGAACAAGTCACGGCTGATGGATTTGTGTTTCGAGTGGATATGCGTCTACGTCCGTGGGGTGATGGTAGTGCGCTGGCACTCAGCCATGCTGCACTGGAGAAATACCTCATTCAACATGGGCGAGAATGGGAGCGATATGCATGGATCAAGGCACGTGCCATTACAGGCGGTAAAAAAGCGGAAAGCTTAATGCAAATGGCTCGACCTTTCGTGTTTCGGCGTTATGTCGATTACAGTGCTTTTGCTGCCTTGCGTGAAATGAAAGCCATGATCGAAAAAGAGGTCATGCGACGCAATATCGAAGAAGATGTCAAACTCGGTGCAGGCGGGATTCGAGAGATCGAGTTTATCGTGCAAGTGTTTCAGTTGATCTATGGCGGTTCACGTTTTGAGCTACAAGATCGACAGTGTTTGGTGGCACTGAAACACTTAATGGATGATAATTTTATAGATCAGCAGGCGTTTGATGAGCTCAAACATGCTTATTTGTTTCTACGTCGTGTTGAACATGGTATTCAAGCCCTCGAAGATAAACAAACGCAAAGCCTACCACAAGATGAACAGCTTCGAACACGCTTAATCTTTGCGTTAAATTTTGCAGACTGGGATAGTTTCCAAACCGAACTGAAACAAAAGCGCAGTCGAGTCAGCTACTATTTTGATGCACTGATTCAAGAGCGTATCAACGCAGGAGATGAGCCAACCGTTTCAGGGGAATTGCAAGAATTACAACCTTATCTCGATGAAAGCTCGTATCAACGTATCGAAGCATTCTGGCAAAGTAATGCCGTGCAACGTCTACCAAGTACAGCACTCAAACGCTTAAAGGATTTTTGGCCTTATCTGGTGCAAGCGGTGATAGATGTGGAGCAGACACAAACTGCTTTGATGCGTCTATTACCGCTGATTGAATCGATTCTACGGCGTAGCGTCTACATTGTGATGCTGATGGAAAATCGTGGTGCATTACAACGTCTAGTAAAAATGGCAAGTGTCAGTCCGTGGATCTGTGAAGAACTGAGTCGTTACCCTGTATTGCTTGATGAATTTCTGTCGATGGACTTTGAGTTGCCACAGCGTCAAGATTTGGAAAATGCCTTACGTCAACAGCTACTGCGCATTGAGCTTGATCAAGTGGAAGACTTGATGCGGGTGCTTCGCCTCTTTAAAAAATCCAATGTGCTTTCAGTGGCAGCCAGCGATGTGCTGGCAGAAAGTCCGTTAATGCGAGTCTCTGATGTGCTCACTGATATTGCGGAAATCACTGTGCATTCCGCATTGCAACTCGCTTATCAAATGGTGGCGAAGCGTCATGGTTATCCACTGGATGTCAATGATCAGCGTTGTGGTTTAGATCATCTCGGCTTTTCAGTGATTGGCTACGGCAAGCTCGGCGGTATTGAACTCGGCTATGGCTCGGATTTGGATTTAGTTTTTGTACACCATTATCAAGAACAAGCTGAAACTGACGGTACAAAACCAATTTCAGGGCTTGAGTTCGCCATGCGAGTGGCGCAGAAATTCCTGTCTTTAATGACCACACAAACCTTAGATGGTCGAGTGTATGAAGTCGATAGTCGCTTACGTCCAAATGGTGATGCAGGACTATTAGTGAGCAGTCTAAAAGCCTTTGAACATTATCAAAAACACAGTGCCTGGCTGTGGGAACATCAAGCCCTAGTCCGTGCTCGAACCATTGCAGGCGATGGTGATTTAAATCAACGCATCGAAGCAATCCGCCTTGAAGTGCTGACCACACCACGTGAAGAGTCGCATGTCCGTGAAGAAGTGATCAAAATGCGCCAAAAGATGAAAGACCATCTCGGCTCAAGTAAAGATCAGCAAAAAGATGGCATTTTTCACTTAAAACAGGATGCAGGTGGTATCGTTGACATTGAATTTATGGCACAGTATGCAGTGCTCGCGTGGAGTGGGTCGAATCCAGATCTCGCCCACTACTCAGATAATGTGCGCATTCTACAAGATGCCGCCAAAACAGGGTGTATTTCCAGTGTCGATGCCGAAACATTGACACAAGCCTATCTCAGTGAACGAATGATGAGCCACCGTCTTGCGCTTGCAAACCAATCTTTGCAAGTCGATGCAACAGCGTGGCGTGATATCCGATTCGGCGTTTGCAAGTTATGGCAAAGATTAATTGATCCAAGTTCAACACAGGATTTGGAAGGTATGTAATTTGACGTCAAATTTTTAAGCGCATAAAAATGAAAATTGACGTTGTAAAGATGAATGATATTTGGAGTGTGCGCCATGAATTTGGCTGATCGTGATGGTTTTATTTGGCAAGACGGCAAACTTATCGACTGGCGTGAGGCAAAAACCCACGTCTTAACCCATACCTTGCATTACAGTATGGGTGTGTTTGAAGGTGTCCGTGCTTATGAAACGCCAAATGGCACAGCGATATTCCGTTTACAAGAACACACCAAGCGTTTGCTCAATTCTGCAAAAATTTATCAAATGAAAGTCCCTTATGATCAAGCGACTTTAGAGCAAGCGCAGATTGATGTAATGCGTGAGAATAAATTGGTTTCAGCGTACTTGCGTCCAATTATTTTTATTGGTTCAGAGCGTTTAGGTATCGCAGCAACTGATAACACCATTCATGCAGTCGTAGCAGCATGGAGTTGGGGAGCGTATCTCGGTGAAGAGGCGATGGCAAAAGGTATCCGTGTCAAAACGTCATCATTTACCCATCACCATCCAAATGCAACGATGTGTAAAGCCAAAGCATCGGGCAACTACACCTTGTCGATTCTTGCGCATCAAGAAGTCGTGCATTCAGGTTATGACGAAGCGATGTTACTTGATCCGCAAGGCTACGTCTGTCAAGGCGCTGGTGAAAATGTCTTCTTAATCCAAGATGGTGTATTGCATACGCCCGATATTGCAGGTGGTGCGCTTGATGGGATTACTCGTCAAACAGTGATTACCATTGCCAAAGATTTGGGTTATGAAGTGGTTGAGCGTCGTATTACACGTGATGAGTTCTACATTGCGGATGAGGCATTCTTCACTGGTACTGCAGCAGAAGTGACGCCGATCCGTGAATATGATGATCGTCAAATCGGTGCAGGCGTACGTGGTCCAATCACCACGGAAATCCAAAAGACTTTCTTCGATGCGGTACAAGGTCGCAGTGAAAAGTATGCGCATTGGTTGACTTATGTAAAATAAGTGCCGTGTGTCAAAATATAAAAATTATATAAAAAATCAGGCAAAGCGCCTGATTTTTTATGTGCGACTTCTTTTTTCTTGTCAGAAAAATGAAAAGAAATTGTCAGAACAGTGAAAGCATAATGTAAAAAAACGATCATAAAATCATCATCGTCTCGAAATATTGTATTCATAAAGTATCTCTCTAAAAGCAATGAAATTAGAGATAGAATGAAAATTACGGTCGTCGGAACAGGTTATGTAGGTTTATCCAATGCGCTATTATTTGCTAAACAACATCAAGTCACAGCGTTGGATATTGATAAAAAGCGTGTAGAACAAATCAATCAGAAAATTTCACCAATCAGTGACTCTTGTATTCAAAACTATTTACTCGAAACAAGTCTTGAAGCAACGACAAGCGCAAAGAAAGCATATCAACATGCCAAGCTCATCATCATCGCCACGCCAACCAACTATGATCCCGAAACCAATTACTTTGATACCTCAAGTATTGAAACGGTTTTAGAAGACATTGTAAAAATTAATACCGATGCACTGATTATTATTAAATCAACCGTACCTGTGGGTTATACACAATCCATTGCCAAAAAGCTCAAACTGAAAAATTTGATTTTTTCTCCAGAGTTTTTGCGAGAAGGACAAGCGTTGCATGATAATTTATTTCCCTCACGTATTATCATGGGTGAGAAGTCTGAACGGGCTGAAAAAATTGCCAAATTGTATTTAAAGGCTTCGGTAAAAAAAGATGCGGTGATTTTATGTGTTAATCCAACTGAAGCGGAAGCGATTAAGCTATTTTCCAATACATATCTTGCCATGCGTGTCGCTTTCTTTAATGAGCTCGATACCTATTGCATGAAAAACCACCTCAGTGCATTGGATATCATCAGTGGTGTAGGCTTAGATCAACGGATTGGTGAGCATTATAATAATCCATCATTTGGCTATGGTGGCTACTGTCTACCTAAAGATACCAAGCAACTGTTGGCGAACTATCAAGATATTCCTCAAGAGTTGATCTCGGCAATTATTCGCTCGAATGACACTAGAAAACGAGCAATCATTGATGATATTTTGGCAAAAAAAGTGAAAACCGTGGGTATCTATCGACTGACCATGAAAGCCGATTCGGACAATTTTCGAGAGTCTGCGGTGCATGATGTGATCCGTGGGTTAAAGGCAGAAGGCGTAGAAGTCATCATCTATGAGCCAACGTTAAAAGCCACTGAATACATGGGGATTCGTGTTGAAGAAAGCCTGAAAAAATTCAAACATCAGAATGACTTAATCGTGGTCAATCGCATGGCGCCGATGTTCAATGATGTGATGGAAAAAATCTATACACGTGATTTGTTTGGGGTAAATTAAAACTTTTCAAGAATATGGATAAGTGTTTATAAATCACAGCACAATCAAAGGCATAAATTCGTACAAACAAATAAACAAGACATTTTCGTCTATGATAAGATAAGTCCCATAAATTACCTGAAAATGCTTCAGGGTATTGGCTTGCTCATTCAAGGCGACGTTATGGATAATCAGCAACAATCTGATAAAACGCATGATTTTCAACAAGACAGTTTACAACTAGATGGTTTACAACCAGATGTTTTACAACCAGATTTAGAACCAATAGACGCTCAAGAAAATATCGTTCTGTGTATGAAGTGGGGCACAAAATACGGTGCAGAATACGTTAATCGTCTGTATAACATGGTACAGCGCCATACCACTTTACCCTTTAAAATGGTCTGTCTGACCGATCGGACTGAAGGTATTGATCCGAATGTACAATGTTTCCCGATTCCGCCTTTAGATTTACCTGAAGGAAGTCCAGAGCGTGGTTGGAATAAGCTTTCGACTTTTGAGCCTGATTTATATGGACTCAAAGGCAATGCGCTGTTTTTAGATTTGGATGTGGTGATTGTTGATAATATTGATGCGTTTTTCCAAGAGAAAGGTGAGTTTCTGATTATTCACGATTGGAAACGTCCGTGGCGAGTGACAGGGAACAGCTCGGTGTATCGCTTTCAATTGGGTGCATTTCCTGAGATTTTGCCGTATTTTCGTGAGAACTTTGATGAGATTCGTCAGAAATTCCGTAATGAACAAGCCTACCTCTCGTGGTTTGTGCACAAAGAAGGCAAGCTGAGCTATTGGAATGATACGTGGTGTAAAAGCTATAAATACCATTGCTTACAGAAGATTCCACTGGCGTATTTCAAGCCACCTGTAAAACCTGAAGGCGTAAAAATTATCATTTTCCACGGCGAGATTAATCCACCTGATGCGATTAATGGTGGTGGTGGTAAGTGGTATCGTTATGTATTGCCGTCGGATTGGATCAAAGAAGCATGGCAATAAATTTGGATCATGCTCCTGCGATGAATCATCAAGCTAAACCACATCGCCTAAGTGTGGTGATGATCGTCAAAAATGAAGCTGATAACTTGGCATTGTCCTTGCCGAGCGTGGTGGATATTGCTGATGAAATCATTATTTTAGATTCAGGCAGTACCGATCGCAGTCAGCAGATTGCTGAAAGTTTTGGGGCGAAATGGTATATCAATACCGACTGGCAAGGCTTTGGCAAACAGCGTCAAATTGCACAAAGCCATGCAACAGGCGATTGGATACTCGCTTTAGATGCTGATGAAGTGGTTAGTGAACAACTCAAACAAAGTATTTTGATTGCGATTCAAGATGCACCCTCGAATATTGTCTATGGCATAAAACGCTTAGATTTTGTTTTTGGCAAACAGATTGATAATCCGTATTGGGGAGTCAAAGCACATTGGCGGTTATATCCCAAAGCCTTTCAGTATGACAGTAACTTGGTACATGAATCCGTGGTTTTAGGTGATGCAATCACCAAGAAATTAAAAGGTTTTTTACATCATCATACTGCACCGACACCGTATTTTTGGATTCAGAAACGCTTAGACTATTCTAAAGCTTGGGCGGTCGATCGTCATCAGCAAGGCAAAAAAGCCAGTTTTTTTAAAGTTATCGCCAACCCTTTGTGGGCGCTTATTAAGCAATATGTGATGGATGGACGGTTTTTACAAGGTCGCTATGGACTGATTTATTCCTTGTTATTTTGTCAGTATACCTTTAATAAATATGCGATTTTATATGATCTACAACATAATCGTGCTAAACACGCTTTCCAAGAATCACTTGATCTTTCTAAGACATTACAGCCAATTAGCAAAGCCCAAAAACAAAGTACTTTGTCTTTGGTGATGATTGTAAAAAATGAGTCAAAACATCTCGGCGCATGTTTAGATACTGTACATGATATTGTTGATGAGATTGTGCTTTTAGACTCAGGCAGTACCGACAATACACAACAAATTGCCGAGCGGTACGGCGCAAAGTGGTATTCCAATACTAATTGGCAAGGCTTTGGAAAACAGCGCCAAATCGCACAAAGTTATGCAACGGGTGATTATGTTCTGGTACTTGATGCAGATGAGCGCTTAGATCAGGACTTGCGTCAGGCAATCGTTGAGTTATTGGTGCAACCCGTGCAGACAGATAAGGTATTTAGCCTCGCTCGGATCAATTACTTCTCAGGGGTGCCGACACATTTAAGAGGTTGGTATCGTGACTGGGAGCATCGCCTGTATGCAAGAACCCAATTTGGTTATTCCGACCTCGAAGTCCATGAGTCTGTGGAAACCAAAGATGCAAAAATCGTCAAAATGAATGGCTTGCATCTACACTTTACCAGTGAAGATTTATATCATTACTTGGTCAAGCGTGTGCGATATAGCCATGATTGGGCGGTGGATAAACATAAGCATCACAAGAAAGTCAGCCTTATCGGTTTATTATTTCGTACATGGTTTTCCTTTGTCCGTGAATATTTAATCCGTGGTGCGTTTTTATATACTGCTTATGGTTTCATCTCGTCAGTGGTTTTGATGTGGTATACCTTTGATAAATATTTAATTTTGTGGCAGTTTGCGCAACAAGATCAATCCGATTAATTGACCGTGGTGGAATATGCCTGCAAGACAAAAATCAAAATTTGAGCAGTGGTTTTCTTTCAGTCGTCATCAACGTCGTTTTGGCGCAGAGAAAGTCTATGCAGGTGATCAACAGCTTGAACAGCTCAAGCAGAATATGATTCAAGGCGAGCGGATTACCTACACTTATGGTTCTGAAAAAGATTTAAATGCGCATATCGAAAACTTAAAAGCTGAATTTATTGGTCAGTCTGAGTTGAATCATTATCATGCTAGCCTCATTGTGTTAATCCGTCGGGATGTTGATGCAACGCAAAATTATCAGAAATTTAAAACCTTGTGGTTGGCGGAACAGCAGTTTTTATTAAAGTCTTTAAATACACGATGGCTCATTTCAGCCTGTGATACGTTTATTGATTGTGATCAAGATGCAACCTTGCAAGCCATCATGATGAATGCCGTGGTGCTAATTAATACCATTAAGGCACAAGAAACCGAAGCCTTATTGTGCGAACATCACTATCAAGAAAATGAAGCGATAAAGCAGAAGCTTCAAACTGAGCGAGTTGCTTTATTTGATGGGACTTCTGCGTTGGCGGTTGGGACAGATGATAGTCTTCGAAATATGCGTTGGCGTTTAGACAAAGTATGCGGACAACATGAATTGGGTCAGATTGTGATTGAAATATTTGACCGTCTACAACAGTCTGAAAATGATAATATTTATTCACGCTCTAAAGCACGTCACACCCGTGAAAAAACACGTTGGTGGTAATATTCTGCAAGGTCATTCACTATGGAAAAGAAAAAAGTTGTATTGGCGATTTTTACCTTGCAAGGTAATGGTGCAGAGCGTTTTGCATTGACGTTGGCGAAAGGTTTGGTTGATGCAGGGCATGAGGCGCATATCGTTTATTTTAAAAACATCATAGACTTGCCAGTTCCTGAAAATATCAAACTACACTTTTTTGATTATCAAAAGTATCGTGCCATTCCCAAATTTATGCGCGCGAAATTTGCTGCAAAGGCATTTGATAAATTCGTGCGCAAAACGGTTGGTGAGCCTGATATGGTTTTATCCAACCTCTATCCTGTTGATTTTATTCTTGCACATAGCCAGTTGCCGAATGTGCATATGGTGATTCACAACACCACCAGTCAAGAGTATGCGGAACAACTCAAGGATTCAGCATTCTTAGATACGCTGAAAAAAACATATTTAGCAAAGCCGTGCGTGGGTGTTAGTCAGGGTGTAACCGATGATTTTAAATTGCTATTTGGGCAAGATGCGCCAATCACCACCATTTATAATCCAATTGATGTCGAAAGTATTGAAGAAACAGCTGATGATTTTGTTCCTGAATATCAAGATTACATCGTGCATGTTGGCAAGTTTAAACCACAAAAACGCCATGATATTTTGATCAAAGCATATGCGCAGGCAAACGTTCCTCAAACACTGGTATTGGTTGGTACTGGCGAGTTGATGAATGAATCCAAACAGCTTGTACAAGACTTGGGTATTGAAAATAAAGTGATTTTTGCAGGGTTTCAAAAGAATCCTTATCCTTTTATCAAACATGCCAAGCTAATGGTGGTTTCTTCGGATTTTGAGGGTTTTAGTATTGCGATTCTAGAGGCACTGGCGTTAAATACCTCGATTATCAGCACGGATTGTCCATCGGGGCCAAATGAAGTGTTGTCACCTGAACAGCTTGTTGCTGTGGGTGATGTTAATGCACTTGCATTCAAGATGTCACAAACATTATCGAACTCTCATGAGTGCGAGATAGGCTTGGATAAGAAGTTTTATCCTCAAAAGGCAGCATCCCATTACCTTCAACTAATCAATAAGTTTTAGAAAGGCTTGGGTCATTTTGTCCATGCTATAGCGTTCAGAAATATTGCTTGGGATATGATAAGGATCGTGGATAATATCTTCTAATGCATTTTTTAATGCATTAATATCATTCGTTGGCACTAAACCACGTTGCATATCTGTAGTATATAGTTGGTGTGAAATACCTTGAGTACATTTGTAGGCAACAACAGGAGTCTGATTTATTAATGCTTCACCGATAACAGTTGGGTAACCCTCAGTACTAGACGGTAAGACTAATACTTTGCTTTGTTGAATGTATTTTTGTGGATCTTCTACCCAACCAATAAATACAATGCGGTTTTCTAAGTTTAATTTTTTTGTCAATTTTAACAGCTTATTTTTTCTCATACCGTCACCGACAATAACCATCCGACCTTTGAGTTGTGATTGATGAAAGGCAATAATCGCATGTTCGACTTGCTTTGAAGGTGATAATCTACCTACGTAGCAAATATCCCAAATTTTTTCATTTAAGCTAATGTTAAATTGGTCAATATTTGCCAGTCCATTATAGATAACGTGGATATTGATGTTATCCAAGAGCTTTTTATACTTCTCTTCTATGTCTGTATTCAGTGTAATAATATTTTTATGAGAAAATAATTGTTTAAAGTTTCGAGTGAAAATAATTTTCTTATAGATATTGCGTAAAAACTTGATTGGGTTGAGCGTTTTTCCAAATTCCGGGAGAATATCACTTTGAGACCATATCCATAGGTTTTCGTGGCTTATATAAGGTGTAATTAGATATGAGTACCAAATCGTGACAATAATCGCATCAGGTTTAATGTGGTTGATCATGGATGTAAGTTTGGCATATTCGGAGGTACTAAGTTGCTTTTCGACTAATAGTTTCCCACCAACAAATTGTGTAGATAGATCGGCAGAATGTAGTGTAAAGTTTTTGGTTCGTTTTTCATAATTGTTAATATTTAATAAAGTAAGTATATGAATTTCATAACATCTATCGTAAAGTTGCTCAGCGAGGTTAAGGAGCATATTTTCTGCACCACCGCCTTTGAGATGGTCAGCAATGAATAATATCTTTTTGGGGGTAGTTAACGACATTTAAATTCTTTCCTCTTTTTTGTTAGGCATTGTCCACCGCCATAAATCCTCAATCATTTGTTCTAAACTAAAGTGAGCCTGCCAATCTAATTCATGTTTGGATTTCTCAGGATTTGCCCAACACGCAGTAATATCACCTGCTCGGCGAGGAGCGATTTGATAGGGTACTTTTTGCCCAGTCACCTTTTCAAAATTTTCAATAATTTCTAGGACAGATGAGCCTTTTCCTGTGCCGAGATTCCAAATAAAGCACCCACTTTTATTTTGAATATAATCAAGTGCTTTAATATGACCATCGACCAAATCCATGACATGAATATAGTCGCGTATAGCGGTGCCATCAGGGGTTGGGTAGTCATCTCCAAAAACATTTAAAATAGGAAGTTCACCCGTAGCGACTTTGGCGACAAATGGTAACAGATTGTTTGGAATGCCTTGCGGATCTTCACCAATTAAGCCTGATGGGTGAGCACCTATTGGATTGAAGTAACGTAAAATAGCGATAGACCATCTGGAGTTGGCGATAGCTAGTTTCTCTAGCATCTGTTCAATGACAAGTTTGGTATAGCCATAGTTGTTGGTTGGCATCGCAGTAGGCATGGTTTCGACAAGTTCGGGGTTATCATTTTCACCATAGACTGTAGCAGATGAACTAAATACAAGTTTATGAATGCTTGCTTCAGCCATTGCCTCAAAAAGCGTAATGCTACCGTGAATGTTGCAGTCGAAATATTCGAGTGGCTTCTCCATACTTTCGCCAACAGCCTTCAGCCCTGCAAAATGTATGACTGCTTGAATTGGGTTGTTTTTAAATAATTGATCTAAAAGCGCTCGATCACGAATATCCCCATGAATAAATTGAATTGGTTTCCCTGTAATTTTTTCTAACCGTGTTAATACATCAATCTTAGAATTGGATAGATTGTCTAAAATAATAAAGTCTAGCCCTTGTTTCGCTAATAAAGTTGCTGCATGAGAGCCTATATAGCCAAGTCCGCCGGTCAAAAGAATCATAATTGCTCAAAGATTTGATTGTGGGTATTTACCATTCAATGTTAAACGAAAAAGTTATAATTAGGAATAAAAGTTGGGTAAATCAGGCACCCCTTTAAACCGCTTATATCCCCACATATATTCTTCAGGAAAGCGATTGATCATTTGTTCAATTGCTTGATTTAATGCGGTCGTTGCAATATGGATATCTGGACTATAAAGATTTGGGTCTTCTAGATCGTCACAATATACGTCGAATCCTTCTTCATCATCCGCACGGCGGAAACAACTTAGCCCAACGAGTTTGCAGCCTGTTTTTTGCGCCATTTTACTGGCTAAGGTGCTGGTTAAACAATTAATCCCAAAAAATGGCACAATCACACCACCTGAGGGTTGTGGGACATGATCGGGGAGTATTACGCTAAAACCGCCTTGCTTTAATGTTTTGAAGAGAGCTTTTACACCATTCGCATCAGTCGGAACAAGCGTGCCATTCAGTCGTTGTCTTGCATCGAGTACAAACTGATTGAGTGTTGGATTCTTACTCGGTTTATACATGATGGTTGGTGTGCCATATTGGTGTAACCACGCATTCATCATTTCCCATGTGCCGAGATGAGGTGTGATAATTAACGCACCTTTGGGATTGGCTAAAGCATCTGTCAGGATATTTAATTGATGTGCTTGTTTGATTTGATTAAAACTCCACTCAGGTGGCATTGCCCAACATTTTGCGGATTCTGCATAAGATAGACATTGTTTTTGCACACTCGATTTGCTCATGCGCTCGATTTGCTTTTCATCTAACTTTGGATAAGCCAAAGTCAAGTTGATCTTAGTTTTCCAATACATGCCTTTGCGGTCATTTTGACATAGAAACCACGCAACCATTTTTGCAAATATGCGAAGTAGTCGAAGTGGAATAAATCTTATAAAGCTAGGTTTGAACATTTCAATATGAGGTCGTAAAAATAGGGTGTGAGTCGCTTGCAAAACACTAAAATAATATGAGGTAGAGCACTACTATAGTCTAATTTTCTGTAATTTGTGTATTTTATCTTGAAAGCAAACACTTTGGGAATTGATTCAAGATGCTTGCTCGATATACACTAGCAAGGTTTTAAAAAATAAGTGATGATTTCGTTTTTAAAATGCAAAAAAATGACATAGCGTGGAATCGCGCTGAAGATTTAAGCTTGCTTAAATTTTAATTTTTAGCTTTTAAAAACTTCTAATGTATTGGAGTGTTACATGAGTTCAGCACAGTTTGATCATGTGTCTGTGATTAAAAAATCAAATGTGTATTTCGATGGCAAATGCGTAAGTCATGTTGTTCAGTTTGAAGATGGGACACGAAAGACGCTTGGCGTGATTATGCCAACGGATCAACCGCTTACTTTTGAAACGCATGTCGCTGAACGGATGGAAATTATTTCTGGCGAATGCCGTGTTTTGATCGCAGATAGTGAAGAAAGTGAGTTGTTCCGTGCAGGGCAATCATTCTATATTGGCGCCAACAGTATGTTTAAGGTCGAAACCAGTGTGGTCGTAGATTATGTCTGCCACTTTGAGGGCTAAGCATAGCGCAACTGATCGGGTCGATTAGTATCACAATCCTGTAAGTCGCTTACAGGATTTTTCTTTTTCGTAAGAATCAAATTTCTCAATGATTTTTCAAAAATTAGTAAATATTAGGTGAAGAACATGGCAAAGGCAGAACATTATTATGGCGTGCATGCTGTTGAGAGCTTGCTAGAGCTAGAGCCTGAGCGTGTCTTGACGCTATTTACCTTGAAAGGGCGTGATGATCAACGCTTGCAAAAAATCCGTACACTTGCTGAGCCGTTTGGTATCAGTGTTCAAAAAGCAAGCCGAGATACCTTAGAGAAATTGGCAGGATTGCCGTTTCATCAAGGTGTGGTCGCTGCTGTGAGGCCTCAACCGACATTGAATGAAGATGATTTAGAGCAACTCCTGACACAAAAAAAAGACGTTTTAATTTTGGCATTAGATCAAGTGACAGACCCGCATAATCTTGGTGCATGTATTCGAACAGCTGCTGCAATGGGTGTGGATGCAGTGGTTGTGCCAAGAGATCGTTCAGCAAGTTTGACACCAACAGCTCGTAAGGTTGCCGCAGGCGGTGCTGAAAAAGTGAAGTTCATACAAGTGACAAATCTCGGAAAGACACTTGCGGCGATGAAGCTACAAGATGTCAAAGTCGTCGGGACTTTGCTAGATGAAACAGCGAAACCGATTCAATCGTCTGATTTAACAGGACGTTTAGTAATCGTCATGGGAGCGGAAGACACTGGTATTCGCCCGATCAACCAAGCCCAGTGTGATGAAAAAGTGTATATCCCAATGGCAGGTGATCTACAAAGTTTAAATGTCAGTGTTGCAACAGGTATGGCATTATATGAAGCAAGCCGACAACGTCTAGCAAGGGTCTAATGCCTTTTTTTAATTTGAAAGCTAACTTTTTAACGATGACTATTAAATCCGCCGATTGAATTAACTATTGAAAGTCATTATTGAAGAAAAGTTGCTTTAAATATTTCTCCTATACTCCGTAAAAGGACACGCTGATGAATCGTGTGAAATTGCAGGGCTATATTTTTGTCTTGATCACCATGTGTATTTGGGGTGGATTTACGATTCTTTCAAGATTGAGTGCGAAGTGGGGTATTGTGGCGTGGGATTTGACAGCGTTACGTTTCGCTTTTGCATTTTCTATTTTAGTGCCTATTTTGCTCTATCAGCGTAATTATCAATTTTTATTTAAAAAACAGGCAATTATCTTGGCATTGGTTGGTGGTATTGGTTATTGCGTCACGGTTTATAGTGGTTTTTATTTTTCTCCAGCGGCGCATGCGGCGATCTTTTTAAATGGTTTTATTCCTGTCTGTACAGCTTTAGCTGCGTTTGTTATTTATAAGCAACCGTTTGATCGACATGTTTGCACAAGTATCGCCATTATGTCGATATCGCTCATTTTGATGACGTATTTACTGTCAATGAATAGTCATCAACCTTTTGGTGTAGGTGATGTGTTATTTGTGCTTGGTGCAGTGTGTTGGGGGATATTTACCGTCTTACTTCGTGAGTCGAATATGACTGCCTGGCAAGCGATGAGTAGTGTAGCGATTTGGTCGGCTGTCATGTATATACCAGTATATTTGTTCTTTCTGCCGAAGCATCTTACCGAAGCTGAGCCTATACATATCGCAATCCAAACGCTATTTCATGGCGTGTTGGTGGTCATTGTCGCAACCATTACATATGTTGAAGCCATCAAACGACTTGGTGCATTTCAAGCAGGAAGCATCGTGACTTTGGCACCGTTTATTGCTGCAGTTATCGCTATTCCGCTCCTTAATGAGCCTGTATCGCCTGCGATTATTTGTGGGTTAATTGGAATTGGAATTGGTGCACTACAACCGTGGCGGTGGATTGCTCATCTTAAAAGCACATCGCAAATTTGAAAGTTTTTGAAACTAGATTGATGTGGCGAGCTGAAGGTAATGCTTATGTAGTGGTTGTAGTTGTTGGTACAAGTCTTCAAGCGTGCCTGAATTATCTACAATGTCATGAGCACGTTTTTGCTTTTCTAAACGTGGCATTTGTACGGCGATAATACGTTTAATCTGTTCACGGCTTTGATCATCCCGTTGGCTAGCACGTACAAGTTGTAGTTCTACAGGCACATCAATGAGTAAGTTTCTTTGACACAGTAAATGCTGATCAGTTTCTAAAAGGAGTGGCGAAGCTAATATCGCGTATGGACTTGAAGCTTGGTTTAATTGTTGAATGATGGAGTTTCTAATCACGGGGTGGGTGATAGCTTCTAACTGTTGTCGAGCTTCAGGATGCTTGAAAATATAGTCACGAAGCGCACTTCGATTTAAACACCCTTGCTCATCCAGTACCCAATCGCCAAAGTGCTTTTGAATTTCGATCAGCGCAGGTTGTCCAACTTCAACGACTTCACGTGCAACAATATCTGCATCAACAACCAAAATCTCTTGTTGCTCAAACCATGCACTGGCAGCAGATTTTCCGCTACCAATACCACCTGTGAGTCCAACAATATAAGTCATTGATTAATGCCGTTGATCTTGATACTTAGCTTAAACTACCTAAGTATACTTTCATGATTTGTTCGCCATAAAGAAAAGCAATCCATCCCGCAATGGCTAAGTAAGGACCAAATGCAAATGGTTTATTTTCTTTGGTGACTTTAAGTAAGATGATGCCAATAATCGCACCAACTAATGAGGAAAGCAGAATAATTAAAGGAAGCTGTAATGGGCCAAGCCATGCCCCTAAGGCTGCTAGAAGTTTGAAGTCACCATGCCCCATGCCTACTTTGCCCGTGATCAGCTTGAAAATGATATATACCGACCACAATGATAAAAAACCGAGCAAACAGCCCCATATCGCCTGAGTTGGAGTAGAAAATAGGCTATAACTATTCACCGCTAAACCCAGTCCTATCAAAGGGTAAGTTAGTCGGTCAGGCAGAAGTTGCGTATCAAAATCAATACCTGTTAATGCAATCAAAATCCAAGTAAAGATTAAGCCAAATAGTGTTTCAACGCTTACGCCGAACTTGAATGCAACAAGCACAGAGCAGAGCATAGTTGAAATTTCAACAAATGGATAGCGAAAAGAAATCGGCGTTTTACATTGACTACATTTGCCACGGAGTAAAATCAACCAACTCACAACTGGAATATTTTCGTACCATCGAATGCGCTTCTGGCAATGAGGACAAGTCGATGCAGGTTGACTGAGCGTCAACTTGTCTTGATCAATTATGGGTTGTTCAGGATGTAAGAAAAGTTGACATTCGTGTCGCCATTCTTGCGCCATCATCTTGGGTAGACGAAGAATGACCACATTGAGGAAGCTACCGATACATAGCCCCAATATTGCAACAGTACAATAGAACAATGCAAGATTGGTTGATAGAAACAAAATAAAATTATACATATAGTTGAATCTTATAATTTAACCAACCACATTACCAATTTGGAATATAGGTAAATACATTGCGATCACTAGACCGCCAACAAGCACACCAAGTATAGCCATAATCAGAGGTTCCATCATGCTGGTTAAGCCATCGACAGCATTATCGACTTCATTTTCAAAATGTGTTGCTACCTTGTCTAGCATTGCATCTAATGCGCCTGATTCTTCGCCAATAGCAACCATTTGCACTGCCATACTTGGGAAAAGCTGAGTTTGACGCATAGAAAATTGTAATTGTTGACCAGTCGCAACATCATCTCGTATGCGCATTACTGCTTTTTCATAAATAACATTATTTGTCGCTCCAGCAGTGGATTCAAGCGCATCAATCAATGGAACACCAGCAGCAAATGTGGTGGCAAGCGTGCGACTATAACGAGCGATGATCGCTTTATAGACTAAATCACCAAAAATGGGTAATTTTAATGATAAGCGGTCTAAGAAATCACTAAATTTTTTACTACGCTGTTTAGCTTCCAAAAATCCAAATACGGTTGCTCCAATACCAAGTAAAAGGAAAAACCAGTAATTTTGAACCCATCCTGACATGTTGACTACTAGCTTGGTGAATGCGGGTAAATCTGCACCAAAAGAGCTAAATAGCTCTTCAAAAACAGGAACGACCTTAACCATTAATATAATTGTAACTATGATTGCAACGACGATGACTGAAATCGGATATTTCATTGCTTTTTTGATTTTTTGCTTAAGAAGTTCGCTTTTTTCTTTGTAGATTGCAACGCGATCAAGCATGGTTTCCAGTGCGCCAGATTGCTCACCCGATTCAACTAAAGAGCAAAATAGATTGTCAAAATATTTTGGATATTTACGTAATGCACCCGCAAAAGTGTTACCACCTTCCACTTCCCCTTTGATACCAAGGACAACTTCACGGATTGCAGGATTCTCTAAACCTTCAGCAACAATCTCAAAAGATTGCACCAGTGGGACACCTGCCTTCATCATGGTTGCAAGCTGACGCGTAAAAATAGTGATATCAAGCGTGGTCACTTTTTTCTTAAACATTTTATTTAAGAATTCAATTTCACGCTTTTGCACGATTTTACGGACAGTAATACCCTGTTTTCTTAGGGTGACTTTTGCAAGAGCTATATTCTTAGCAGGTAAATCCCCTTTTATTTTTAACCCCTTACGATCCACCCCTTCATAGGTAAATGTCGGCATCATTTGTGCTTTTTTTACTGCCATGACGATTCCTTATATAACATTTTTCAAAATTTATTCACTGGTTACACGGTTCACTTCTTGTAAGGTAGTAATCCCTTGCATGACTTTTAGTAATCCTGAACGCCTTAAGTTGTTGAAGCCAGCGCGTAAGGAAGCGTCTGCGATTTCTAGGGCATTACCATCTTCCATAATGATTTTGGAAATTTCAGCATTAACTTTCATGACCTCATAAATACCTACACGACCTTTATAGCCTTCTCGACATTCAGGGCAACCCACTGCTTCGAAAATGTGGCATTCAGGATTGGCTAAATCGGCTTCTGTAAAGCCCATCTCTAATAGACTCGGTTTTGGAATATCTGCAGGCTTTTTGCATTGACTGCACAAGCGCCTTGCTAGGCGTTGTGCGATCACAAGGTTCACAGAGGTTGCAATATTAAATGATGGCACACCCATATTGCGTAAACGTGTTAGCGTTTCGGGTGCACTATTGGTGTGTAATGTTGACATCACCATATGGCCTGTTTGTGCAGCTTTGATGGCAATTTCAGCTGTTTCAAGGTCACGAATCTCACCGACCATAATAATGTCTGGATCTTGGCGTAAGAATGATTTCAATGCGGCAGAAAATGTGAGTCCAACTTTATTGTTGACGTTGACCTGATTAATGCCTTGTAAGTTAATCTCAACCGGGTCTTCTGCTGTCGAAATATTCGAGTCTTCGGTATTCAGTATATTCAAACCGGTATATAGAGAAACCGTTTTACCAGAACCTGTCGGCCCTGTGATGAGAAGCATGCCTTGCGGTTTTTCTAAGGCTTCAATGAATAGCGCCTTCTGATCAGGTTCATAGCCAAGTGCGTCAATGCCGAGCATGGCACTGGATGGGTCGAGAATACGGAGGACGATTTTCTCACCAAATAAGGTCGGTAGTGAGTTGACACGAAAGTCAATGGCTTTGGTTTTGGAGAGTTTAAGTTTAATACGACCGTCTTGCGGGACTCTTTTTTCTGAGATGTCCATTTGTGACATCACTTTTAGACGTGATGCTAGTCTATTCGCTAATTGCATTGGTGGTCGGGCAGTTTCACGTAGTACACCATCTACACGATAGCGCACCCTATACATTTTTTCGTAGGGTTCAAAGTGTAAATCTGAGGCGCCCATGCGGATCGCATCAACCAAAAGCTTATTAATATATTTAACAATAGGCGCTTCTTCTTGGCTTTCGTTTTTATCTGTGTCGTCAAGTGAAGCATTGTCATCTGCAACTTCAAGTTCAAAATCATCATCACCAAAATCAAAATTTTCCTCTTCTTGATAGTGAGTGGCGATAAACTTAGTGAGCTTCTGTTGTTCTACAATAACGTTTTGTAGGTTGAGTTTACTGTTAAAGCGAATGGCTTCCAATGCTTCAATACGTGTTGGATCACTAGTTGCAACAACCAAAATTCCACTTCGTTGCATAAGTGGGATAACTTGATGTTGAGTGATTAGCTTTTCATTTACAACGTCTTTTGGTAAAGCTGAAGGGTCATATACGTCCAAGTCAAAGATTGGCTCGGCAAATTCCTCTGAAATCGCTGTCGCTATTTTTAAACCAGACACATTAAATTCATCAACCAAAACAAAGGTTAAAGGTTGTTTATTTCGCTTCGCTTGGTCTTGAGCCTTTTGCATAGACTCTGCACTGATCACCCCATCAGCGACTAAGCGTTTTATAAAACCGGTAAAGGTTGGTGCTTGACTTGTTGCTAGCATAATTTCAATTCAACTCATCCATAGTTCATTATGTTTTGCAGTTTTTTCTAATTTAACAATATATCACAATTTTATAACCGTCCAACAAAAAACGAAATTTATGACAGGAATTTCAAATGCTTTAAATAGAAATAATGACAAAATGATGATCCGGCTTATCATTATGCTGAAAAACGTATAAAATTACGCGATTTTAAAATTTGAGTAGATTGACATGCGTCAGCAGTGGGTGATTGGAAACTGGAAATTGAATCCACGTTTTCTCGATGCCAAAACCTTATTCGAAACGGTTCAAACGCAATTCGGCGAGAAAAAAACATCATGTCAGGTTGCGATTGCACCACCTGCACCATATTTAGGTATGTTTGTCGAACAGGTTGAACAGTTGTCTGTCGTCGCACAAGATGTATCGACTGTATCTGGTTTTGGTGCGTATACAGGAGAGGTAAGCGCAGACTTGTTGCAAAATATGGGTGTGCGTTCGGTGATTATTGGGCATTCAGAACGTCGTGAATTGTTTGCTGATGATACGCCGTCTTTACAACAAAAAATTAAACAAGCTCGCCAAGCTGATCTACAAGTGGTTTATTGTGTTGGGGAAAGTTTATCGCAACGTGAAGCTAGTCAAGCAGAATCAATCGTCGTCGGGCAATTGAACGATTTAAAAGATGTTTTGACAGCAGATGATTGGCAACACCTTATTATTGCTTATGAGCCGATTTGGGCGATTGGCACGGGTAAAACAGCATCCCCTGAAGATGCGCAGCAGATGCATGCAACTATTCGTCAGTATCTAAAAGAACATACGGCTTATGCTGAACAGTTGAGTTTGCTCTATGGTGGTAGTGTAAAACCTGAAAATGCTGTACAGTTAGCGGCCTGTCAAGATGTTGATGGTGCATTGGTGGGTGGTGCTTCTTTAGAAGCGAACAGTTTTATGGCAATTGTTGATGCGTTTTCGCAATACAACGTTTAAGTCACGTTGATATAGTCATTTGTTGAATCAGTTTTAGGTAATATTATGTATAGCTTCGTACTCGTCGTGCATATTCTATTGGCAATATTAATGATTGCGTTGATCTTGGTACAGCATGGCAAGGGTGCTGATGCAGGTGCTTCGTTTGGTGGCGGTGGTGCGGCAACGGTATTTGGCGCATCAGGTTCGGGTAATTTTATGACTCGATTAACTGCGATTTTGACGGCATTATTCTTTGTGACCAGTTTGACGTTGGCGGTTTATGCCAAAAAGCAAACACAAGGCGTCAATGTCTTGCCGGGTGCAGAGCAGGTTGAGCAAGCTCCTGCGCCGTTGTCGAATAGCACACCTGCAGCAGTAACGACGACACCGGCTACTACTGCGTCTCAAACAACGACTACTTCTCAAGCGCCTGAAACTTCATCAAACACACCTGCAAATCCGTAATAAAGCGAAATTGGGCTTTTCTTTTGAGAAAGAAAGGTCTATTATGCACGCCTGCTTGCGGTGGTGGTGGAATTGGTAGACACGCTACCTTGAGGTGGTAGTGCTTTCGGGCGTGGGGGTTCAAGTCCCCCCTTCCGCACCAAAAAAGCCTTATGGTTTTATTTTGGTGTAAGCAAGCAGAATGGTTGATGCGGGATGGAGCAGTCTGGTAGCTCGTCGGGCTCATAACCCGAAGGTCGTTGGTTCAAATCCAGCTCCCGCTACCAAAACCAGAATAGCAATTTTTCCATAGATTATTTTTTGTTTAAATCGTTGGATAATTGCTCGAACAGAAGAGTTTACATTGACTTTTGTTCGAATCGCACTATAATTTGTGCACGTTGATGCGGGATGGAGCAGTCTGGTAGCTCGTCGGGCTCATAACCCGAAGGTCGTTGGTTCAAATCCAGCTCCCGC